>NZ_JBVJEH010000002.1:0-1148709 GCF_055581845.1 Streptomyces sp. NPDC042346
TACGCTCGCGCGGGTTCGACGACCAAGACCCACCCCGGCCGCAGTCGGCGGGGCAGCACCGCTATGAACGGGAGAGCGCGGTGCAGGACGACTTAGTGGCGGCCACGGCCCGGAGACCGTCTGACACATCACGACCACACTGGCGGCCTGGGCACGGACGAGACCCGGGATCGCCCGAGTGCGGCAGGAACAATGGACCGAGGACCGCAACCGCCGGGCCGACGTCGAGGTGCTGCTGGAGAACGGTACGAACATCCCGCTGGAGGCACAGCGCAAGCTGATGACCGACGACGGCTGGCGGCAGCGCCACCTCGACTACGTCCGCCAGGGCGTGGTGGACGTCTGGTTCTGGCGGCCGCGGGTGCACTTCCCGCACATTGTGCGCAGCGAGGGCCTGCCGGTGTGGTTCCACTCCGTCTCCAAGCGGGAGGCGGCAACGTCGCTCGGGCACCCGCACCGGCAGGTGGGCAAGTGGTGGAAGGCGCCGGACCTGTCGGTGTACGCCCACTGGCACTACGTCCTTGGCCAACCCAACCCCGCCCTACTCGCCTGGGGCCAGCTCGTCGCCTGTACCGAAAGCCGCACACGGCCCAGAGACGAGATCCACGTCACCACAAGGCTTCAGTACGACGCCCTCGTACTGCACCGCCTGCTCCACCAGAGCATCGACACGATCGCCCAGGTCCTCGGCCACGACGCCGGCAAGATCCGCTACCTCGTCGCACCGCGTCCGCTCGACTCCGGTCACCTTCTCGCTGGGTCCACCGGAGCCGGCGACCTCGGCGGTGAGCGTTCTCCGCGGTGATGCGGCGACGCAGGGTCGCGTCCGCGGCGTTCCTGAGGAGCGGCGAAGTTGCCCGTCGGGGCGCTCACACCGGGCGGGCGATGGCGCTGTCGATGATCGCGCACAGGGCTGAGAGGTCCCCGCGCTGGACGACTGTCCATGGGTCGTTGGCGAGGGTCTGCGGGATGCCCCGGACACGGTGGACCACGGCGAACAGTGCTACCCGCTGCTCCGCCCTGAGGGTAGAGGTCTCGGCCACGTCGTAGACGAGGCCGTCCAGCCGCGTGCGCGCCGACTCCGAGACACCGCCGTGCCCGTATCGGTCGGGATCGTCGCGGTCCTCCGGGTCCAGGCCGGCCAGGGCCTCCTCCACGGCATCGGCCAGCGGACCGCAGATCCAGGCCCCGTCCGGGAGAGGCAGCGCCCGCATCCACTCCCCCGCGCGCAGCCCGACGGCCGCGGCCTCCGTGAGGACCCTCAACCGGAAGTTCAAGCCGATGCTCTACGCCGAGGCCGCCATCCCGTACTTCTGGCGTCTTGAGTTCGCCCCCGCGCCCCGGCTCATCATCAGCGAGCTCGACAACGGCCGGTACGTCGAGATGACCACCGCGCTCGCCGGAGCGACCACCGGCTCGGTACCCCGTTCCCCTTCGACATCGACCCCGCCGGGCCCCGCCGAGCTCGCCCCGCCCGAGACCGCCCTCACCGACGACGAGGTGGACGGTGCGCTCGCGTTGCTGGACACGATGAGCGTCGACTCGATCGACGGTCTCCTGCGGCGCCTGGTCCGGGATGCCGAAGGCCGCGACGCCGAGCCGAGCGCTTGCGCCCTCGACGCGCAGAGCGTCAAGACCTCAGCCAACGTGCCCGCGGCTGGCCAGGGCATCGACGCAGGCATGAAGGTCGCAGGCCGCAAACGTCACATCGGCGTCGACACAGTCGGCCTCCTCCTGGCCGTGTTGGTCACCGCCGCCAGCGTTTCCGACAACGCCGGCGGCATCCATGTGCTGCGGACCTTCGGTTGGCTCATGCACCACCGCCGCCTCGCCTGCGACTACGAGACCCACCCTCGCCGCTCCGAAGCCATGATCAAGGTGGCGATGGTCGACCTCATAAGCCGCCGGCTCACTCACGAATCGACCCCGAACTGGCGCGACGCATGACCACTGGGCACGGCATCATCGCGAGCTCGCCAACACCTGCCGCAACACCACGAATCGCTGATCCACCAGGTCTACACACTCATGCAGAGCCGGAGCCGGTAGACCGGCACGCTCACGCATCACGGCAATCGCCTGCACATTCCGCCCAGCCGAAACGAGGCTGTCCACCTCCGCCTGCTCCTCAACCGAGAGCCGGTCCCACAGCGCATTCCCCATACCCGCATTGAACCTCACGGACCGCACTCAAGAGCGACCGCGATCCGCTTGAACCACCGCCTTGCCAAGCAGCCCTCGCAGGACGAAACGCCCTTAAGGCCTCGTCACCCGTACCTGCAGCGGCGGGGAGACCTGGTGGCAGATCTCGGTTCGAACCACCCCCGAGTCCCGACCCATCGCCCCTGATCTCGTACCGTCCCCCGCCCTGCCGGCCTCCGGCCCAGTCCGCGTCGGCGACATCGAGCTGCTCCTCGCCCACGCCGCCATGACGGCCGGCGCCGTCACCGCCACGCGCTACAGCACCCGCAAGCACCCTCCGGCGCTCAAGTACGGGGTGCACGCCGAGTTCAAGGACGAGACGGCCGCGTTCCTCAGGCTGCAGTGGGTGCTCCGGCCCGGTGAGGAGCGCCAGGACCATACCCGGGGCCTGCACCGCGACGAGGTGTAGGGCCGCATCGACCCGAACGAGAGCAGCGCGGTCCGCCCGGAGGGTACGCACTAGGATCGGCCTGGCTGCAGACCTGGAGCAGGTGGAGCGAGAGCACGTGGGGTGAGCGATGGCCGGCCGGGTCACGGCGGTGAGCCGCAACGAGACGTACGCGTTCAGCAAGCCCAATCGGGAGTCGATCACGCTGCTCGCCGGGCTCGGGGTCGAGGGGGACGTCCACGCGGGCGAGACGATCCGCCACCAGTTCCGCATGACGTACGAGCCGGACCTTCCCAACCTGCGTCAGGTCCATCTGATGCACGAGGAGCTCTTCGACGAGCTGGCTCTCAAGGGCTTCGACGTCTCCGCGGGCCAGCTCGGCGAGAACATCACCACCCGTGGCGTGGACCTGCTGGGCCTCCCCACTGGGGCGCTGCTCCATCTCGGGGAGCAGGCGGTGATCGAGGTGACGGGGCTGCGCAACCCCTGCGCGAAGATCAACGACTTCCGCGCGGGACTGCTCGGCCAGGTCTTCTCCCTCGACCCGGACACGGGCGAGTTCACCTTCAAGTCCGGCGTCATGGCGGTGGTCCGCCGCGGCGGGCCGGTCCGCCCGCACGATCCTGTACGGGTCGAGCTCCCGCCGCCCCCTCACCGCCCCCTGGAGCGCGTCTAGACGGCGTTGCCGATGACGACGTGCACAGTCGCGACGCCCCTGCTGACCAGGAGCCCTACTCGTGCCGTACGTCGTCGCCCCCCAATGCGCCCCCGGCGGCCCCCGTGTCACCGGCACCTGGGACAACGAGAACCCGGCCGATCGACGGTTCCGGACATGGCTAGGGCTCAACGACGTGCCAGGCGCCACCACGGTGATCAAACGGGATGAAGCCTGCACGGACGTCGGACCTACGACTCCGCGAGGTGCAAGTTCCCGTCGGCGGTGAACCAGGCACGCTCCCCGCCCAACACGTCTTTCATCATCCAGGCGAGCCGCTCTCGGCCGCCGACGGAGAGATCGAACGAGTCGGCGAGCTCTTCCCCGACCGTTGCAGAGATAGTGCACACCCTTGCCGCCGGTTGACCACTGACCAGCAAGACGGCAGGCGGATCGAACTGGCGTGTTACGCGATGCAACGGCGTGAGCGGCTCACTCATGGGAGCGATTCATCAGCCGACCTTCGACGTCCTTATCCGTCGGAGTACGCATCTCTAGGATGATGAAGCTGTAGGTCTCGGCGATTTTCCGAGAGCCTCGTTGGAAGCCAGTCACATGGACCATGACTCCAGTCCTCGGCAAACAGCCTCGATCCGCACCCGGTCGAACGCACAATGCGTTCGGCCGTGACGATTTCGTGGCTCCGGTCACCTGACAGGGGCATCTCGCCTACGCTCGCAAGTGCGCGGAGCCACCTCATGGCAGCTCGCGTGCCGGCACCGCCGCTTCCTTCCACGGCTGCGGCAGGTGCCGACCCACCCCCGCACCGGCCTCTCCGGCCGGCACGGGAGACTTCCTCACTCCTCCCTCAAGAGGCATCCCCCGGCTCGGGGGCGCCCTCGGCGGGGTGACCGGAGGTGACGATGACGAACACGCCCGCCGGATCCTCCATGAGCACCCCTTACGTCACCAGCGTCTTCAAGCGGCCCCGGGTGGTCTCCACCCGGGAGCCGTCGACACGTCCTCCCCGATCACCTCGGCGATGGCCCGGGCACGCATCTTCCTGCCGGACGTCGCCAGCAGGGTGACTGCCCTGCGCCGGGCCTCCTCCATGTCAACGGGCCCCGGCGTGCTGCGGTCCCAGCCCGTGACGACGGCTTCGACATCCTCTTCTTCGACTCCGGCGGCGCCGCTGTCCAGCCCCGCCCCATCAGCCCCGGGATCGACAGGCTCTTCCTCCGGCTCTGGGCAGGGGGCGGGATCCTCCGCGAAGAGCTGTTGCAAGATCGCACGAGCGTCAGCGACGCGCTGCAGGTTCGCCTCCACGCATCCTGGCGCCGACTGATCTCGGCGGACTCCTTGTCCAGGACCTCCGCCTCGGCGCGCAGAGCGCGCTCCTTCCGGTCGAGGATGCGCGCGACCGTGGTCGGGTGCCGCCCGAGAACGCCGAGGCCACGACCTCACTGCATGGATGACCCGCGCCCTCGGCCAGGTCCGCAACCGGTCCAGGGCTTCGCCACCCTTCTCCAGAACGACTAGGACGCCGTCGTCAACGGCCTCACACTGAACTGGAGCTCCGGCGCCGTCGAAGGTCAGGTCACACGCATCAAGTTGATCAAACGCCGGTCGGCCGAGCGTCCTTCGCGCTCCTGCGAACCCGCGTCCTCGCCCAGCCGCCGCCATGACGCGGGACAGTGCCGTGACCTGGGGGTTACCGGGCTGGATATGACATCCTGCTGTAGTGCTTCTGAGTGATCGAATGAGCAGCGTCGAGCTCTGTCCGTTGCGCTACCAATTCCCCGCCGCCCCCGGAAATCCATACGACGACAACTGGCTGGTCGTCGGCGGAAAGGTGACGACCCCCGAGGGCAGTTGGTCGTTTGATGACTCATGTCTGCTGACCGATGAAGCCCGTGAAGTGACCACCTGGCTGCGCGCGGTGGCGGCGGGGACAGTAGCCGTGGCCGGCCGGGATGCCGAAGGTGAACTGTCCCCGGACACCTGGTTCGTCGAGCCGGTGCTGGCCTTCAGTCTCGCCGATCGAAGCGAGGGCGGGGCTGTGATTCGCGTCCACCTGTCTTTGGAGGCTGAACCCCCATGGCAGCGGGGTGACGAGAGCACGGGCATTTACCAGTACGCCGTGGAGGTACGGGTGGACACGGACGCCCTGCTCCACGCGGCCGACCAATGGGATCTTGCTCTCGCGTCCTTCCCGCCCCGCTGATCGGCAGCGACAGCGGGCATCACGAAATATCCGCCACAGCCTTGAAATCGGCCAGGGCTGCTCGTCGCCTCACGTGCTCTGTCTTTCAACTGAGTGAGGAATTGGAGCCAGCGCTTCACAGGTGGGGAGCAGGGCCGCCCGTTTGTCGAGCGTGCGTATCGCGCCGAACAGCCCTGGCCGCCTTTCACGTTCCTGAGTACCACTCCGCTCGCGGCGCAGTGCTGCGGGGCTTCAGGCTGTGCGGTGCACGCCGACGAAGGACTTCAGGGCTTCCTGCGAGCACGGAAGGCCGAGTTCACGCAACCGGTCGGCGGACGAGCGGATGACCCAGGCATGCTGATGGCCGGCGAGATCGTCCAGCAGTTGCTGCTGCGCCACTGTCAGGTCGGTGTAGCGGGGTGCGGGGTGCGGAGCGGGGAAGAGTTGCTCGATGGCTTTGCGGGTGCGGGATCCGGAGCGGTCCCGGGCGATGCGGGGCAGGCATGCGTCGAGCGCCTCGCGCGCGGCGGCCGGCTCTGAGGTGGGCGGGAGCGCGTGGAGGGTGCGCTCGATGTGGCCGTGAAGGTCGCCTTCGAAGTAGTCGGTCACGTGCTCGAACGTGTTGTGGGCTGCGGCGGTGAGTTCCGTGACGGCCCTGCCGAGCAGGTCGGGGCCGACGGGCGCTTCGTCGAGGCCGGCGAGGCGGACGAGGGCGGTGGCCGCGGCCCACCGCATCAGCGGGTCTGCGGCATCCAGGTACGAGGTGATGTCCTCGACCGTGGAAGGGGGGCCGACGAGGCCGGCGGCGAGCAGCGCGGTGGCTGCGGTGACCGGGTCCTTCTCGTGTGCGGCAAGGGCCATGAGGCGGGGCAGGGAGGTGGCGGAGACTTCGGGAAACCAGGCCAGGAGGTAGGCGATCTGGGTCCGCAGACGGGCGTCATCGTCGTCGAGCAGGACAAGAAGGCCGGGGAGTTCGGCGAGGACCGCGTCGTATGACTGAAGCGCCGACCACCGGGAGTCGGGCGAGTTGCCGGCCGCCACCCAGTCCCGCACCTCCTGCAGTTGCGCGCGCTTGTCGGCATCCGTCTCGACGGCCAGCTGGTCCTCGTACCACGGCAAAAGTTCCGCCGGCCCGCACTCCGCTGCGGCCGCACGCCATCCGGCCACGTTGATACCGGTGGTCACGTCGTACTCGTCGTGCCAGTCGACAGCCAGGCGGGTGAGCAGCAGCATCGTGTCCTGGCGGGGGGCCGCAGGCCCCGCAACGGCGATCCTCGCGAGAAACGGCACGGCGACCGGAGAGGCCGAATACCGCGAGCCCTGATGAAAGATGCTGCCGAACAGGCTGATGAACGCCTGCTCCCGCGCCTCATCGTCACTCCCGCACAGGGCGCGTATATGCCCTGGAACGTCATCAGCGGAGGGTGTGGGGTGGGCGGCGGCCGAAGCCACCGTGAGACGGTCAGGCGGCGGACTGCCGGCCGTGGTTGTCGAGGTGGCAGCGGGCGGTCAGGCGTCAGGGTCGATTTCGGGGTGCGTGAACCGCACGGGCTTGCCCAGCGACCGGGCGTAGGCGATTTCGGCTCGGGTGCTGTCTCCGATGTAGTCGCCGACTACGAGCACCTCATCAGCGAGCCGGATCTTCGCCCGGTGCAGATCGTCGAGTCGAACCTTCAGAGCCTCGGCCTCGGCCTCGGCAGGATCGGACCAAAAGTCGTGCGGCGACTTCATGTCACAGCCCGGTTTGACGACAATCTTTCCAGCTTTGGTCTCCCGCAGATCGGCCTCGTTCATCTCGGTCATGAAGCGGGTGGAGCCGCAGATCACGACGATACGCGGGAGGCTCAACAGCTTCTTCGCGTCGGCGAGCTTCTCCTCGGGGGTGAGCAGATGCGGGTATGACACTGGTTCCTCCAGGTGGTGTGGTCCAAGGGGTGCCTGCGGGGACGAGAACGAGGGTGCCCAAGATCGTTTTGTGGCATCTAGGCCACCGTGCGGTTCAGCGGATGCCCTGAAATCCGGGTCCGAGACCACGCCGCCTGGACCGAGGACGGCGCGCAGGGCGCGGCTCCGACCCCCGCTCTGTCCCGGCCGGCGCCGGATCGGGTTCGACGGGCAGGCCGAAGCGGCGGCGGGCCGTGGACGTCGCGGCCGTCACCGCGGCCAGCACCTCGGCGACCTCCGGGTCGACCTGGGCGAGCGCGGCGGCCAAGGTGTCGATGGCGACCAGGGCGTCATCGACGGCCGCCATGCTTCAGCCGGAACCGGCTGCAGCGTCCGCGAGCTCGCACGCCGCCTCCGCCAGTTGATCCGCCTGCTTCTCGACACCGAGCCCGCCCGGTCCACCAGCCCCATGTCGACCACAACACCACGAACGGCCTCGGGGACACTCCCTTCTGGCCTGGCTGAGGTCCCAGGGGTCCCGGCACCGGCCCTGTCCAAGCCCCAGGCGCGGCGTCCTGATTGCAACGCTTCTCGTTCCTGAAAGTTCTGTGGCGCCGTCACTTCCCGTGCCACAGTGAATCGTGTGAGACCGGTCCCGTGCGGGCCGGGAGGCGCTGGATGTCTGGGGGACGAGTGGAATCTGGAACCGACAGGCCCGGCGACGGTCAGTTGTACCTGGTGCGGGATCTGGTGCGCTCGGTAGTGGCGTCCGTCGCGCCGGAGGAACTGCCGCTTGTGGAGGGGCTTCGCCGCTTCGACGACGCCACGGTGACACGGCGACTAGGCCGCAAGGGCGGGCGTCGCGAGCCGCTGGGGTTCGGAATCGGAGAGGTCGCCGCGCTGGTAACACCCGTCGTATGGCTGGTGCTCGACGGAGTGGCGCAGCACATGGTGGCCACGACGGTGACCCATACCTCCCAACGGGTGACGGGTGTGATGCGGCGGCTGTTGCGACGCCCGGCCTCGGTAGCAGCGGTCTCGGCACTGACGCGGGATCAGCTGGTCCAGGTTCGGGCACTCATCCTGGCCGCGGCCCAACAGCGTGGGCTCCCGGCTGAGCGGGCGGACGAGATCGCCGATGCGGTGGTGGCTCGGCTGGCCCTGTCCGACGAGTCGGATGCGCCCGCTCCGCCGGCGCCAGAGCCTCCGGCCGATCCGGGCTCGGCCACCGGGCAGGACTAGGTGTCTGCCGGGCTTGGACCCGAAGAGCGGCTTCGGATCAACGAGAAGGTCCTGGGCGCGGGAACGGGCCCCCGGTTCGTCGCTCTGTTGCTTCTGATGCTGACCGCCAGCGGGGCCATGATCCTGGAAGTATTCAGAGTCCTGGCCGACGGGGACGTGACCGGATGCACCCTCGCTGCAGGTGTGGACCCCGCTGACGGCAGTTTCTGGAACACGTCACTCAGCATCACTGGTCAGGGCATAGCGTTTCGGTCCTGCATGTCCACCTGGGCACCCGCGCCGCCGTGGTGGCAGCTGGCCTGCTGGCCCCTGCTGTTGATGGTCATGGCCTGGCTGCTTTTCGCCGTGCTGCCGCGGTGGAAGGCCCGCCGCAGCCGTGTCGTCCCGCTGGATTCAGTCGACCCAGGCGGTGCACTCCTCGCCCAACTCCGCGAGCTGTGCGCCGCGACGGATGTGGCTTCACCGCCCCGGGTGGTGATCGACCCCACGGCCACCTCCGTCAGCGCAGTGGTGTTCGGCCGCACCCGCCGTCCCGTCGTCTGTCTTCACGGCGGCCTGCTCGCCGTCCGCCGCAGCGATCCAAAACGGTTCCAGGCTGTGCTGCTGCACGAGCTCGCCCACATCGCCAACCGTGACATCACCTTGACCTACCTCACGGTAGCCCTGTGGCGGGTCTTCCTCGCGCTGGTACTGCTGCCGTATGTGCTCTGCTTAGGCTATGTGATGTATGGGGTCGTTGCGAACGGCGACATGCCGCGACTGGACCGGTCGGCGGCGTTGGCCGTCGTCATGGTCGTGCTGCTGTATCTCACCCGCTCCGACACCCTGCGCAGCCGGGAGATCTACGCCGACCTGACCGCAGCGCGCTGGGGCGCGGACCCGCACGGCTGGTCCGTCACCGCCACGCCGCACCGGAGTGCGGCGCGCGGCACTCTCGACTCGTTCCTCGAACTGTGGCGCACACACCCGCGTTGGGGCCTGCGTCAGGGAGCACTCGCTGACCCCGCGCCGCTGTTCCGTATCGCCGTCCTGCCTCTCTTCCTCCTCGGCACCGTGCCAGTCATGGCCGTACCCCAGGTGATCCGGCAGATCGCGCTGTATCACGTCAATTTCACCAACAACCTGATGGTGATCCTGGTCGTCATTCCTGGTGCGCTGGTAGCCGGTGTGATCGTGGTCGCCCTGTGGCGGGCGGTTGCGTATGCCCTGCTGACCGGTTCCCGAGTGCCTTCCGGGGGGTGGGCCGGGGGGTGGCTGGGGGCCGGGATGTCGGTCGGCCTGATCCTGAGCGGCTGGGGCGCGGGCTGGTCCTGGCTGCCGGAGCGACCGCTGGTCCTGCTCGTACCTGTGGCGGCGGGAGCAGCCTTCGGTTGGTGGGTCACGGAGTGCGCACGTCTGTGGATCGGAACCTCGCGCGGCCGGACTCTGCGCCCCGCGCTCGGCCTGTGTGCGGCTGTCTCCTCCCTCGCCATGATGGCGTGGCTCACGTGGTGGATGCTCGTCGGGGTCACAAGCCTGAACAGAGACAGTCCGAACGCCCGTATGGTTGCCCGCGACATCTTGCAATGGCTTCCCTCCGCAGATCCGACCGGGGACCTGAGCAGAGTTCCCGGCATCGCCGTGGTGTTCCCTCAGTTGAGCAGCATTGCGGAAACACCGATGTGCGCCCTCGTCATCACCTTCCTGTGGGTCCTGCCACTGCTCGCCTGGGCGAAGGGACCAGTAGCGGACAGTCCCGGTTGGGAGCCGACCCGGGCAGCTCTGAGGGAAGATCCTGTGGCCTCTTTGCGTAAAGTCCTACGACCCGGGTTGACGGGTGGGGCACTGGCGTGCCTGGCCGTCGTGGCCATCCAGACGTACGTCCACACCGGACAACCAGTACCGGAGGCGCGGGGCGGCCTCTACGCCCTGCGGTACACAGCACTCCTGCTGCTGGCACTATGCCTGCCGGCAACCATGGCCGCCGCCGTGGCGAGCACCGCAGACCGACGCTACCGCCTGCTAGGTGGCCTGATAGCCGGTCAGGTAGCAGCTCTGATGGGGCTCACCGCCATGGCCCTGCTCGTGTCCATTGACGGCTGCGTCACCCCCCTCAACGTCCTGTCGGACAGCTGCGCCTGGCGGCCGGCCTGGTGGCGGCCGTTGTTCCCGTTTACGTTCATTCTGAACAACGCTCTGGTCCTCTGCGCACTCACCGCCGTCATCACGGGTCTGGCCGCCGGCCTTCTCCGCCCTCGACGGCCACCGAACGCGCGCGTCACCAGTCATGTGGATGCGCGGACCCGAGGAACGCGCACTCAATTCCTCGCGGTGAGTCTGCTGTGCGCCGCGGCAGTCGCGGCCACCGCGACGGACGGAGCTGTCCGGAGGTACCAGCTCGGCCTCAGGACCAACGACGTCACATACCAACGCAGCCTGGTGCAGAACTGGGGGCTCCCGGGTCCGCCGCTGGCAGAAGCCACCCGCCTCAGGCAGATCCGGGCCTGGTACCGCCTCCGCGGCGACAAGCTCATCGACGCAGCGATCTGGTACGACCAGCAACTCACCGCCGCCCTCCGTGCGGCGAAGGACGACGAGGACCGGTGGGGCACGTTGTACCAGCTACTTCCGTCGGTCTGTAGCGACTGGGGGACGGCCGCCTGGTTCGAGACACTCTGGTTCCGCGTGCCCGCCGAACCGCACGTACGAGCCGACTGGCATCAGATGGCCACCTGGGCGGACACCGGAAGCCGCCGCTGCACCCAAGCACTGGACGCACGCGACCCCAAGGCCCTGCTGAACGCACTGAGCAACCTGCGCGCGGCCGCCTTCTGCGCCGAATCCGTCAACGCCGCGATCGACGGAATCCTGCGTGAAGGCGACTATCGGGGCACCTCCCGCCCGGCCGCTACGGGCCCCACGGCCGTCTGCAACCACACCGGCCAGGAGCCGGCTCCTGGAAGCTCGTATTGAAGGTGAGGCGGTCGACGATGGCCGCGCAGAGTCGCGGGTCGGTGAAGGTCTTGGTCCGACCGCCGAAGGACTCGTTGGAGGCGATGGCGCCGCTGTTCTTCTCCTCGCGTTCGGTCAGAACCTGGAAGAGGAGTTCGGCGCCGCGGCGGTCGAGTTCCATGTAGCCGAGCTCATCGATGTGGAGAAGATCAACGCGGCCGTAGCGGGCGATGGTCTTGTTGAGCTGCTTCTCGTCGGCGGCCTCGACCAGCTCGTTGACGAGCTTCGTGGCGAGGATGTAGCGGACCCGGTGGTCCTTCATCGCGGCCTCGGTTCCCAAGGCGACGGCCGCACCATCCCCAGCGACCTGTGGCAGTACCTGTGCTTCCTTGAGGCCTGGTGGGTCAGTCAGGCTCGCTGAACTCCACCAGACGCACAGTGGCGTCACGAGGTATCCGCCACACTTGAAGACAGCCTGGGCCGCTCCTCGCCCCATGCTTGGTCTTTGAACTGTGTGAGGGGGATGGGGAGTGAGGAGCGGTCCTTGATCACCAGAATGTAGGTTTTGGCCATGCCTAATGACTGGCGGATGGATCGGATCGGGGCTGCGCTGAGAGGCGAGAACCCAACCGTGTTGCGACGGTTGACGTCGGGGTTCGCGGTGATCGGGGATGTTCAGTTCCTGCCGGGCTACTCGGTTCTACTCGTGGACGAACCGGATGTGCAGCGGCTGTCGGGCCTGCCGAGGGCGAAGCGGCTGTCGTTCCTGTCTGACATGGACCAGCTTGGTGAAGCGGTCGAGCGTGCCTGCCGGCGGCTGGACCCGGCATTCCGCCGGGTCAACCTGGAGATCCTGGGGAACACGGACCCGTTCTTGCATGCGCATGTCTGGCCGCGGTTCGA
Source organism: Streptomyces sp. NPDC042346 (assembly GCF_055581845.1). NCBI lineage: Bacteria > Bacillati > Actinomycetota > Actinomycetes > Kitasatosporales > Streptomycetaceae > Streptomyces > Streptomyces sp. NPDC042346. The sequence goes on from NZ_JBVJEH010000002.1 coordinate 12,409, forward strand.
GTGGGAGCCGGCCGAGGTGGTGGGGAAGCCTGTGTGGCTCTATCCGCGTGAACGGTGGAGTGACGAGCAGTTCAGGCTCGGTCCGCGGCACGGCGTACTGCGGGAAGCGATCTGCAGTGAGCTGGACCGACTGCGATCGGGGACCTGACTGCCGCGGGCCCGGTGATGGTGAGGGTCAGCCGCTGCTCGCTGGAGGCATCTGAGCGGCGCGGCGCTCGCGTGCGGCGGCGCCGTCGCGGAACTCGGCGAACTCGCCGGCCTGGTTGTTGTCGTAGGCGGCGAACACCTTGTACGCGCCCAGGCGGCGTACGTCGGCGGCGGGGACCCAGGTAGCGTAGGCTCCGCGGCCACCGCACCAGCCGGAGCAACTCTGCGGCCCCGACCAACAACCCATCGGCGTCGAGCTACAGCTGACGCACCGCTCGTGATCACCTGACGTCGGATAGCCCTCTGCGGATATCCGACGTGATCACCCGTCCGGCTACCGTTCCGCCCATGCCTTCCTTGTCTCTGGCGGAGGAGAAGTGGAACCGACGGAGATGTGCGGACACTTCTTGCTGTGGAGCTCCCCTTGAATGAACGTGTCCGGTCCGGTGATCGGGCGGCGTTCGCAGAGATCTTTGACAAGCATGCGCGCGTCGTCTATGCCCATGCCGTCCGGACGACGGGCGACTGGGCCCTCGCCGAAGACGTCATGTCACTCACTTTCTTGGAGGCCTGGCGGTTACGCGACAAGCTGCGCGAGGACGTCAGAAGCGTCCGGGCATGGCTGTTGGGCATCGCGACCAACGTCATGCGCAACACCGCCCGATCGGCCCGCCGGCATCGTGAAGCGATGTCCCGTCTGTCTCTCTCGGAGACGTCGCCCGACTTCTCGGACGAGGTGGTCAGGCAGATGGCCGACGCTCAGCGGTTGGCCGCCGCAGCCCGTGCGCTGCAACGGCTGAAGCGGACCGAGCGCGAGGTCTTCGCCTTGGTCGTCTGGTCCGATCTGGGATACGCGGCGGCCGCTGAGGCGCTGGGAATTCCGGTGGGCACCGTGCGCTCCCGCCTCTCACGCGCGAGAGAGAAGCTGCGCCGGCTTGTTGACGAGGAGTTGGCGGAGATCCGCGTGTTGTGGAACCGCAGACCGGCAGCGGACACATACCGGATAGCGAGGTGGCAGAAGGCCGCGCTTCCCACAGGAGGGGTACACGATGAATTCGGAGCAGCGCGAACAGGCAGAGCGCGAGCAGGCGAGCCATGTGCTGCCGCCGGCTGCCTACTCGGACCCGGCGCCTGGACGGACGGAAGCCCGCCGTCGGCATCTCATGAGCGAGATCGACCGACAGACGCGAGCCCGTTCCTCTCGGCGGCCGAGGCGACGCATGGTTCTGGTGTTGAGCGCGGCGATGGCCGCCGGCGCGACCGTCGTCGTTCTCAGCCTCGGCTCCGGAACCACTCCGCACAACGCGCCGCCGGCCTCGGCAGCATCGGTCCAGGTGCTGGAGAGGGCCGCCCTGGCTGCCCATGCGACGTCGCAGACGAAGGTGCTCGACGGGCAGTATGTGTACGTCAAGACGGTCGGCCACACGTCGGTACTGTCCGAGACCAAGGCCGGGCAGATGGAACTCCTGCGCCAGGACGAGGGCATGGAGCAGTGGACGTCGGTGGACGGCAGCGAGCCCACTCTGCAGCGCAAGGCCGGCAAGGACAGCCTGCTGCCAGATGCTCCTGCCAACCTGAACTCGCCGACGTACAACTTCCTGGCTGCCCTGCCGACCGATCCCCACGCCCTGTTGAAGCTCATCCGTGACGACGCCGAGAGAAACCATGGAGCCGGTTCGGACTCCACGACCGGCCCGGACCAGGAGGCCTTCGTCACGATCGGCGATCTGCTGCGCAACGGGGTGACTCCCCCCGCAACCGCTGCTGCGCTCTACCGCGCTGCCGCCCTCATCCCCGGAGTCGATGTCGCCCCCGCGGCCGTGGACGCCGCCGGGCGCAGCGGGGTTGCCGTCGCCCGAGTGCACGATGGCGAACGCACTGAGTGGATCTTCGACACGAGCACGGCCCGTCTTCTCGGCGAGCGCACGGTCCTCGTCAAGGACAGCGCCTGGGGCAAGACCGGCACCGTCGTCACCTCCGTCGCCCTCGTCAGCAGCGGCATCGTCACCGAGGTCGGACAGGTTCCGTAAGGACCTTCGCGTAGGGATACAGGGTTGGCAGAGACCGGACAAGATCGAACATTAGGACGATCGCGATCGAGAACTCGCCATCCCCGATCACGGTCACCTCCTTTACCCAGAGTTTGCTGTGGGATTCCTGTGAATCAGTCGCACAACCCACCACAGGAGACACAGCATGCGCCTTGGACGCATCCTCGTCCCGGGTGCCACCGCCTTCTGCGCCTTGATGCCAAGCGCGGCAACCGCAACCGCGGCACCGGAGCCCTCCACCTCGCCCGAGGTCGGATTTGCCACGCAGGCCAAGGAGACCCAGCTGCAGGAGCAGTTGGCCAAGACAAACCGGTTATCGCCACCTACAAGGGAAAGAAGATCGACCTGGCCAACGGCTGGCAGGGGGCCCAGGCCTGTTCCGAGACACCTAGCGGTGAGGTCTTCTGCTACGACACGGCCGAGCAGGCGGACCGGGCACTCGCCGGCATCGCCCCGACCGTCGCGAAGGGCGACAGAAGCGCTGGAGCGTCGGCGAAGGAGAGCGGACAGCTCGGTCCCACCGCGTCCGGCGACTGCAGCTACGGGTGGGTGTGCCTGTGGGAGAACTCCGACTACACCGGGCGCCGGCTTCAGTCGTCACTACTGGACCGGCGGGACCTGGAACGACAAAGCCGACTACATAGAGATGTGACCGACGGGAAGAACCTCGCGCTGGCGTCGTCCTATCCGCCGGCGTCCTGAGCAGGCACATGCAGGACACCGGCGACAGCGTGCGGCGAGCCCGAGACGCAAGCGCGTGATACTCGGCGGTGAGCACCATGCGCCGCCGGCACGGACCTGTCGCCTTTGACGACGATCAGGCGGTGCGTGCCGTCCGTGGCCGTACGGCTGTCGAGCGGGCTGCCGAGGAGGCGGCCCGCTCGACAGGTACCCGTATGCCGACCCCGGGCAACTGACCCTCGATCATCGCCCGGCCCTGGGCCCCGGTTCAGCAGGTGGGTCCTGGACCACCACGTCGGTGTGGGCGTCACTGTGCTCGGTCTCATCACTACGGGTACAGGGCTCCTGTTGAGGTTCCAGCTGGAGCTGGTGATCGAGCTCGCGGAGCAGTGCGCGCCGACGTTCACCATCCGGTCCACGCCATCGACCTGGACCGCAGCAGACTCTCGTGGGCACTCAGGTTCGTGGCCGTGTACGGATTTCCGTCTGTGTCAGCAGGCCGAGCACGGCGCGGGCCGCCGGGCGGTCCGGTTCAGCGCAGCACCTCCAGCTCCGGCCAGTCGTCGCCGGGCCGGTCGAGGAAGCCGGTGGGCCGCCCCGTCAGGTACCGCCCGAAGAAGGCGGCGACGGCGGTGCGCTGGGCGGCCAGGGAGCGCCGGGGGTCGACGGTGCCGATGAGTCCGGCCGCGTCGGGGACCGGGATGCGGCGGACGAGCTGGGGCAGGAGGACCTGGAGGTCGGTGTACGAGCCGTGGGCGGCGTTCCGCAGCCGCAGGGCGTGCCGGGGGCCGGTGGACGCCGCCCAGCAGGAGGCCCAGCTCGGTTCGGTGCGCAGGGTCTTCGTACCGGAGGCCATCAGCAGGAAGGGCTTGGCGAGGCCGCTGTCGGCGACGGGTCCGAGGAGGGCGCCGTCGAGGTTGGCCGCCGCGCGGACGCGGGGCTCGTCGTGGGCGAGCTGGGCGGCGACGGAGCCGCCGAGGGACTGCCCGAGCACGCCGGTCCTGGCGGGGTCGGCGGCTTCGGCGAGCCCGTCCGGGAGCGGGTCGGTGCCGGTGTCGGGGCGGTGCCCGCGGGCGAGCCGGTCGAGTGCGCCGAGGACGAAGCGGGCGTCGGCGAGGCGAGCCCGGGAGTGCCCGGCGAGGAGGGCGGCGATGACCTCCGGGGTGAGGTCGTCGGGGAGCGGGAGGGCGCGTTCGACCCGGCCGCCGGGGAACTCGACCTGTTCGGCCTCGTATGTGGAGTCGAGGGCGACGACGAGGTTGCCGCGGCTTGCCAGCTCCTCAACGAGGGTGGTGCCGAGGGCGCGCGAGCCGCCGTCGCCGGAGGAGAACAGCACCACGGGCAGCCGGCCGGCGCGGCGGGCGACGGGCGCGCAGGTGCGGGCGTGGGTCCTGATCCCCCGCCAGTCGGCGACGCCGGCGGGGACGCCGAGGGCTGGTGCGGATTGCGCGTCCCAGTCGGCCGCCGCGGCCTGGGGCAGCCAGGGGGCCGTCGGGTGCCCGGCGCCGGGTTCCGCCGGGTACCAGAGGCCGGCCATGAGCTCCCGGTAGGGCTTGGCGGGGAGGAGGGGGTCGGGGCGGCTGTGGTCGACCAGGTGCAGCGCGACGGTGCCGACGGGCCAGGGCCCGGTGGGCGCGGGCAGGTGCAGCGGGACGGGGGTGCCGGGGGCGGGCGTGGGGCCGTGTCCCCCGGCCGGGGCGGCGGGGCGGCTTCCCGGGGCGGGGGCCGCCGTGCGGTGTCCGGGGGCGGGGGCGGCGGCCACGGTGGCGAGCGCGGCGGCGCCGAGCGTGCCGAGCAGGGCGCGGCGGGTCGGGGGCATGGGCGGGCTCCTCGGGCGGTACGGCTGCGGGGTCGTTACCAGGGTTCCGCCGCCGGGGGGTGCGGAGCGCCCTGCCGGGGGACGATCCCGCGGGTGGGCGCGGGTCGCCCCAGGGAGCGTCGGCTCCTCCGCGCGGAGGAGCCCCCGGTGTCCCGGGGTCTCCCCCGGTGTCCGCCGGTGGGCGGACGCCTCAGCGGGCGCGGGGCCCTACCGTGGGGCTCCGGCGAGGACGCCGGACGACGCGGACGCGAGGACGGACACGATGGCCGAGACCGGCGCTGTACGGACGGGCCCGCCGGGCGCCCTCGCCTGGCTGCCGGGGCAGGTGCCGCCCTTGGTGGCGGACGCGGCGCTCGCGGCGGCCCTGTTCCTGGTGACGCTCGGGCCGGGGCGGGTGGCGGACGGTACGGGCTTCGCGCTGCAGACCGCTCTGGTGCTGCCCTTGGTGTGGCGGCGGCGGGCGCCCCGGGCCGCGTTCGCGGTGATCGCCGCCGCGGCGTTCGCGCAGTGGCTGCTGGGTGTCCAGCTGCCGGCCGACGCGGCGTTGCTGGTCGCCCTTGGGACGGTGACCGCGCGGGCGCCGTACCGGTCGGTGTGGGCGGCGGCACTGGTGGCGGTGGCCGGGGCGGTGCTGGCGGCGGCGCGCTGGGCGCCCGAGGGCCGGTTCCTCGCCTCGGCCGCCGCGATGACGGCGGCGGTCGCCGCGAGCGCGCTGCTCGGGGCGAACGCCCGGATCCGGCGGGCCGCGCGGGCGGAGCGGCTGGCGCGGCTGGAACGGGACCGCGACGAGCTGGAGCGTCGGGCGGTGGAGGATGAACGCGCCTGGATCGCGCGGGAGTTGCACGACAGCGTGACGCACGGCCTGTCGGTGGTGGTGGCACTGGCGGACGCTCTCGGGCACGCCCGGCCAGCCGACGCCTCCGCCGTGACGGCCCGGATCGCGGAGACCGGGCGGCAGGCGCTGACCGACATGCGGCGGGCGCTGGGCCTGCTCCAGGACGCCGGTCCCGTCACCGGTCCCGACGCGAGGCCCGGGGACGACCGGCGGTCGCCGCCGGGGATCGGGCAGCTCGGGGCGCTGTGCGAGCGGATGGAGGCGGCGGGCCTCGTGACCCGGCTGCGGGTGGACGGCGAGGCCACCGGCGTGCCGGCCGCGGCGCAGCTGACGGTGCACCGGCTCGTCCAGGAGTCGCTGACCAACGCGCTGCGCCACGCGCCGGAGGGGTCGCGCGCCGAGGTGCGGGTGTCCTGCGCGCCAGGGGCGGTCACGGTCGAGGTGACCGACGACGGGCGGGCCGGAGGGACCGGGCGGCCGGGAACCGCCGGGTCGGGGCGGGGTCTCGCGGGGATGAGGGAGCGCGCCGCGGCCTTCGGCGGGGTGCTGGAGGCGGGCCCTCGGCCGGACGGCGGCTGGCGGGTCTTCGTACGGCTGGATCCCGGGAGCTCGCCGTGAGCGTCCGGGTGCTGCTGGTGGACGACGAGGAGCTGCTGCGGCTGGCGTTCGGCATGATCCTGCGCGCCGAGCCGGACATGGAGCCGGTCGGGGAGGTGGCCGACGGGGCGGCGGCGGTGGAGCTGGCGCGGCGGCTGCGGCCGGACGTGGTGCTGATGGACGTGCGGATGCCGGGCACCGACGGCATCGAGGCGACCCGGCGGCTGCTGCGCGAGGTGCCCGGGACGCGGGTGCTGGTGCTCACGACCTTCGACCTGGACACGTACGCCTTCGAGGCGCTGCGTGCCGGGGCCTCCGGCTTCCTGCTGAAGAACAGCCGGCCGGAGGAGCTGCTGGGGGCGATCCGCGACGTGGCTCGGGGGGACGCCGTGGTCTCCCCCCGGGTGACCCGGCGGCTGCTGGACCGCTTCGCGCACCGGCTCCCCGCCGCCGGGGACGACAGCGGCGGGGGCGACGCGGAGCGGCTGCGCGTGCTGACCGCGCGCGAGCGGGAGGTCCTGCTGGGGGCCGCCCGCGGCCTGACCAACACGGAACTCGCCGCCGCCCTCGGTCTCGCGGAGCCCACGGTGAAGAAGCATCTCGGCCGGGTCATGGCCAAGCTGGGGCTGCGGGACCGGGTGCAGGCGGTGATCTTCGCGTACGAGTGCGGGCTGGTCGGGCCGGGGTAGGCGTGGGCGGCCGTCGGGCGGGGGCCGGCGGCTCAGGCGAACCTGACGGCGGTCCAGGCGGTGGCGACCGTGGCGTACTCGGCGCTGGTGGTGCCGTAGAGGTCCTTGACCGCTTTCAGGGTCGCGGTGCGGGTCAATACAGCTGGGCCGTTTCTCTCGGATCATCGTCCTGACCATCGGACAGAGCGCGGACTCACGCCGGGGCTACCAGCAGGTCGCCGACGGCGACGGTCGGCTGGCCCAGGCCGCACGCCTGGCCGGGGACTTCCCCACCACCCTCGCCGCCGCGCGGACCCTGGGCTGGGAAGGGCGTCACCAGCGGGCCCTCGGAGACGTGTGGTGGCTCCAGGGAGAGCCGGCACGCGCGGCCGACGCCTACCTGGCCGGGCGCCTCGAAGCCGAACAGCACGCAAAATCCGGCGAAACCGCCCACAACCAAGCCCTGCGCACCCTCGCCGTCGCCTTCCTCGACCCCCACCAGGCCGACGACGAACTCGACCTCGCCGAACAGCTCCTCGCGCACGGCGCGGGCGCGGGACGCGCGAAGGCCCGGCGCCACCAGGGGAATGGGTGACGCCGGGCCGGCTCGGTGGTGTTGCTTATGTGCCGAGGTTCACTTGCCGAGGAAGGCGTTGTGGACGGTGACCGTCGACCGGTTGTCCTGCTTGTCGGTGACTACGGCCTTCAGGGAGAGCGCCTTGCCCTTCTCAGGCGCGCGCACGGTGACCTTGCCCGCGACGACCGGGACGGACCGCCAGTTCTGGCCGTCGTGCGAGACCTGGACCCTCAGGGTCTTGAGGTTGGCTCCGGCTGCCGCGCCCTGTACGACGACGGGGAAGGTCTGGAGGACGCCCGCTGGAGCGGTGGAGTCCAGCGCGAGCTTCGGCTGGAAGCGGACCGTGGAGACGGGCAGTTCCGCCGGGGCGCCAGCGCTGCGGGCTGAGGTGAACGTCCACGAGGCGTCGATGCGCGTGCCGGTGTGGTTGTACTTCGGGTCGCGGTTGACCGTGGTCGCCACCGTGTACGTCGCGGACTCCGCCGGCAGCGTGAAGCTCTCCCGGTCGACGGCGCCGTCCTTCTGCGCATACAGCACACCGTTGCGGTGGACTGTGGTGGTCGCGCTGGTGTAGCGGGCGTTCCCGTAGTGGCCCGCTCCGTCGCTGACCATCGTGAACGCGCCGTAGATGTCGTCGTCGGAGCGGACGATCCCCTCGCCGGGCTCCATCCGGGGTCCGACCACACCGACGTTGACGTTCCTGGTGTACGTGTTCCCCGGCTTCAGTTGGGGCTCGGTGCCGAGGGAGTACGCCACGTCGATGGGCCGGCCGCCGTCGGCGTCCGCCTCGCCCAGAACGAGCGCGGTGACGCTCCAGCCGATCCCGTCGTCTGTGCTGAGGTACAGCTTCTGGGTGCCCGGTGCCGGGTGGGCGGGGTAGAAGTCGACGAAGCCGCCCGCGTCCGGCAGTGAGCCCTCTGCCGAGAGAGCTCCGGCGACGCCGGGTGCGGACGCCCCGAAACCTACCTTGATCAGGGCGAGATCCTTGGCCGAGTAGACCTTCTCGTATCCGTTGGGCAGTTCCTTGACCGCGCCGCCCGCGAGGGTCTGGTAGACGCTCGTGCCCCGCTCCCAGCGGGCCGACCACTGCTGAGTGAGGGTGACGTCCGCTCCCACCGAGCCCTGCCGTGACATGCGGACGTTGTCGAAGCTCCGCGCGTCGAAGCCCTGGGAGTACCCGGCCTCGGCCGTCGAGACTGTGTAGAACATCCCCACGCGCGTCTGCCGGGCGGCCTCGTCCGGCACCTTGACCGTCACCGGCCTGGTGGTCCGGGCGTCGAGGGTGACGGTGCTGGGTCCGGTCACCGTGAGCCGGGGGTTGTGGATCAGGTCGAGGCCCTTGCGCGGGTCGGCGGGGTCGACCTGCATGTCGGCCTGGAGGTTGTAGGTGCCGCGGGGCAGGCGGACCGTCGCGGAACCCGCGGACAGGTCCGGGAGGAACTGCTGTTCCGAGGCGAGGCCCTGGTAGCCGTACAGGTCTGCGCCCCAGACGGCGCCGGGCGCGTCGGGCCGTCCCACCGTCTCGAAGGTGACGTCGTAGGACTCGACCTCACGGTCCACCGTGGCCGGGGTGCGCACGCTCTGGCCCGCCCCGGACGCGACGACCGTGGCCGCGTACGAGCCGTCGATCGCACCGCCGATACGGGTGTCGGCCGTCAGGTCCACCGAGGCGGCGCCGCCCGCCGGGACCGTGATCCGCTGTGCCCCGAGGGTGAAGAACCCGGCGGGCGCAGGCTGCCCGTCGCCGCCGGTGGGCGCCTCGAGCGACAGGTCGAGCGTCACATCGGCGGTGCCGCCGTTGCGGTAGGTGACCTGTTTGGTGACCGGTGTGTCGTCGTCGTGGGGCCACTGCGGGCGGCCCAGGTGGAGCGGTCCGCCTTCGGAGAGGACCGTCTGGTCGATCGCCCGGTCGACGGAGAGGCGGCCCGCGCCCTGCTCGAAGACCGATTGCGCGCCACCCTTGGCCGAGCCGGTCAGGGCCGCCTTGAGCTGCGCCCCCGTCCAGGTGGGGTTCTTCTGCTTGAGGATCGCCGCGGCGCCCGCGACGTGCGGGGTCGCCATCGACGTACCGTCCAGGCCGACGTAGCCCGGGGGGTTCTGGTCCGGGGTGCCGGTCGCGGCGGCGGCCGTGATCCCCACGCCGGGAGCGCTGATGTCGGGCTTGACCGCGTGGTCTTCCTTGCGGGGACCGTGCGCGGAGAAGGGGGCGAGCCGGTCGTCGTCGTCGACGGCACCGACGGTCAGGGCCGCTTCGGCGGTGCCCGGCGAGTTGACCGTGCCGGGGCGGGGATCCCAGAGGTTGCCCGCGGCGACGGCGAACAGGACGCCCTTCTCCGCGGAGACCTTGTTGATGTGGGCTTCCAGTGGGTCGATCCCGGGCCGGTCGGCGCTGCCGAGGCTCATGTTGATGATGTCGGCGCCCTGGGCCACGGCCCAGTCGATCCCGGCGATGGACTCGGAGTCGCTGCCGTAGCCGTGGTCGTCGAGGACCTTGGCGCTGAGCAGCCGCGCCCCGGGAGCCACGCCCTTGAAGCGGCTGTCCTTCGCTCCCGTACCGGCCGCGGTGGAGGCGACGTGCGTGCCGTGCCCGACGCGGTCCACGGTGTCCGCGGAGCGGCTGAAGTTGCGTGCCGCCGCGACCCGTCCGGCCAGGTCCGGGTGGGTGTCGTCGATACCGGTGTCCAGGACCGCGATCTTCACGCCGGTGCCGTCGAGCGAGCGGCTCCAGGCCGCGGGGGCTCCTATCTGACCGGTGGAGCGGTCGAGCGAAGCCTTCCGCACGCCGTCCAGCCAGACCTTCGCGATGCCGGAGGTCCTCGCCGCCGAGCCGTCGGCCTGGGGGCGGGTCAGGGCCTCCCATAGCGCCTCGGTGCTGTCGGTGGCGCTGGTGACGGCATCGGCGCCGAGAGAGGGCAAGGTCCGGTTGACGGTGGTGCCCTCGGAAGCCCGCACCTCGCTGCGGGCGGACTGGGCCGCCGCTCCCCGGTAGCCGACGATCACCTTGAGCCCGCCCCGGTAGGCCTTGCGGCTCTCCGGCTCGGCGAGTCCGGTGACGTCGAACAGCCGCTGGTCGAGCGTGCCGTCGGCGACAAGCTGCCGGGCGTCGCGCGGCATCACGTAGGTGCGGCCTTCGTGGACCTGGGTGAAGAAGGGGATGTCCTCCCGGCCCTTGGCCCGCTCGATGCCCGCGACCCGGCCCTTGGCGTCCACGAGGACCCGGTCGCCGGTGATCAGGACGACGGTGTGCACGTTCTTGCCCGGCCCGGCGTTCTTGCCGCCGGCCTGTGACGCTGTGGTGAGGCCGCCGTCCTGTGCCGACACCGGGCTGGTCATACCCGCTGTCAGAGCCACGGCGGCAGCGGCGGCGACCGTGACCGCGTACGCCTTGTTTACTGGTGTGCGCAAAACTCCCCCTGCTCAGGAGCGAATCGGGCGGGCGGGGGCCTGGCCCGAACGGGGGCGTATTCAGACATGCGTACGCCCCGGATTCCTGAAGTATGTCGAGGGCGTTCCGGGGCACTCAATGATCGTTCTGTGACGGGACGTTGACCATATGAAGACGCGAAAGACGCGCCGGAAGGGGTGGGCGGGTTCCTTCTTCCGCCGCGAACAGCCGGATAGACAGCACATCTTGAGACACTTCGGGCGATCTTGGCTCCGGGTGCGGAGGAGCCTGAAGAGCTGGCGAGGTGCTTAGAGGTCATCTCATTTGGTCGGTCGGTAGGCTGCGGGCCGTGGTGGGGATCGTTGAACGGCTGGTGCCGGACAAGTTGTGGGAGCTGTTCCAGCGGGTGGTGCCGGAGGCTCCATCGCGTCCTCAGGGTGGTGGCCGGCGTCGGCATGGTGACAGGGAGGTGCTGGCCGCGATCGTGTTCGTGGCCACGTCGGGCTGCACGTGGCAGCAGCTGCCCTCCGCGTCGTTCGGGCCGTCCGGAGCGACGGCCCACCGGCGTTTCGCCGAGTGGACGAAGGCCAGGGTGTGGGCCAAGCTCTACCGCCTGGTCCTCGACGAGCTCGGGTCTCGCGGCGAGCTGGACTGGTCCCGCTGTGCGATCGACTCGGTGAACATGCGGGCTTTGAAAAGGGGGACCTGACAGGTCCGAATCCTGTCGACCGGGGCAAGTACGGCTCGAAGATCCATTTGATCACCGAGCGGTCCGGTCTGCCCATCTCTGTCGGAATCTCGGCGGCGAACCTGCACGACAGTCAGGCCCTGATCCCACTGGTGAAGGGCATACCGCCGATCCGGTCCCGCCGTGGACGCAGGCGGCGCAAGCCTGGCAAGCTCCACGGCGACAAGGGCTACGACTACTCCCACCTGCGGCGATGGTTACGCCAGCGCGGTATCACCCATCGCATCGCCCGCAAGGGCGTCGAGTCCTCACAGCGGCTGGGTCGTCATCGCTGGACCGTTGAACGCACCATGGCCTGGCTCGCTGGCTGCCGACGCCTGCACCGACGCTACGAACGCAAAGCCGACCACTTCCTCGCCTTTGCCAGCATCGCCTGCACCCTCATCTGCTATCGCAGGCTCGCAGGATGAGATGACTTGTGAGTACGCGTACTCAGGTGCACGAAGCGCTGGGAGTGGAACCGTGGCTGTGTGGACGCTTACTTACATGCGCCAGGCCGGACCCTGTTACCGCCGATCATTACCGGGATGGTCCTTCTCATCATCCTCGCGATCCTTCGCGGCGTTGGTTGGCTCTTCTCCTCCAACCACCAGTGCAAGGGCCGGAACAACGCTGCGGACTACAACACGCCGGGTGAGGCGATTGCCGCCGGGCTCGCCCACATCGGTGAGGACGTGTATCGCTGGACCGGGCTGGCGGCGGTCGTGGTCTTTGCCGGCATGTGTGGGTGGGCAACGATTGCCTTCGTGGCTGGCCGACGGGGCTGAATCGCCGAGGGGGAGTGCCTTGCTGATCCTTGACCGAGTGCGCTTTGACCTGTGCCTGACGACGGGAGTGCTGCAGATGCGGAAAACGAACAAGCGGAAGGTGTCGGCCTTATTGGCCGTGGTCCTGACGGGGGCCCTCTCGGCCTGCGGCGAGCAGGAGCCCGATGCGGAACGGGTTGCGTCCTGGCGGGAGGACTACTGCTCGGACCTATCGGCCTGGCAGCGGATCACCCACGACCCGCCCGAGAAGGGCTACGGTAATGAGCCCGTACTCACCGCCGCGGCGGTGATCTCCGCGGCAAAGGTCATCGACCGCGAGCATCTCGATCACGCGGGCAGTCACATCCTGTACGACACGGCCCAGGCGGTCTCGCACAACGATCAGGACGCGGAGAAGCGAGTGTCGGAGTACTGCGCTGCGGTGGGCTTCGAGACGCTGATGAAGTACCTCTAGGGCGAATTGAGGATACAGGCCGCGAAGGAAGAAAAAGGGCGCACAGCCGCACATGCTGCGCCTCGGAGTTTCCTTCGGTCAACGTGGCCTTCGACGATGCCTGAGCTGTGGGGCACGGTGGGGCCCGCCGTCACCGCGTTGAAGTCCTGCCGCAGGATGGCCGTTTCAGCATGAGCTTGCAGGAGTGAGGGTGACACGGCTCGGCACCTGGCTTCCGGGACGGGACAGGGTGAAGAGAAAGCACTGCCCGACCGTTTGGGCGGTATTGGTCAGGAGAGCGGAGACGGTGGTGGCGCGTTTGTCGTGTGCCACCTTCCTGACGGTGAGCCGGCCCAGGGGCCTTGTCCGGTCGAGGACGTCCTGGGCCTGCGTAACGGTCGTGGGGTCGTCGTCCGAGTGTTCCAGGATCCGCCCTGCCTCGCGGGCCAAGGCGTCGATCTCCCGGGTGGGCAGGCAGGCGGCGGTCTCCCGCGTGGCGATGTTGACGTGCCAGGCACGATCCGGGCCGAGGGTGTACGTGAAGATGCCACACGAGGTGATCCGGTCGGGGCTGCTGCCCAGAATGCTGGCTCTCTCGTAGACGGTCGCCTTCTCGACTACCGCGGTGAACCCCTTGCGAGCCGCATCGTAGGTGATGACAGGTGCCTCGGTGTGCTTCCAGATGAGGGTGGTGAGCGCGGCGGGGTCAGTGGTGGCGCTCGTGCGGAGCGCCTCAGCTGACTCCCTGGCCGTGCGGTCGATGAGGTCGCGGAGTTCGGCTTCGGCCGCCGTCCGGTTCTTCTCAGTGGTGCTGCTGGTGTTCCACAGGACGTACCCGACCACGGCCACGAGACTTACGCCAACCGTGATCAGCAGAACTAAGGAGACCAGGCAGCCACCAGTTATGAAGTGCTCGATCCGCTTCTTGACCGGCGTGCCGCCGACGGGGCCAGGTGAGGGCATAGCCCGAGTCTCCTACGAAGTCGTCGCACTGTTTCGCTGATTGGACCTGACGGGTTGCGAACGGTGAGGCGATCTGGCCAAGCAAGCTGCCCAGGGAGGAGCACGCGGCGCGGGCGAAGGAACCGGTTTGCCGCGTTTTGGTCTCTTCTCGGCAATCGGGCGGGATCCAGTCCGGCAGCGGGGCAAAGCTGAGGCGATTCGATGGAGCAGCTCCCACGGGCCGTCGTGCGCCAGACGCTCAACGTTGCCCGCCACGACCTACAGCCCACTGCGCCAATTGAGATGACTTCTTAGCCGGTGGTTCGTGAGGTGTCCAGGGACCGGGCGAAGTCGGCGAGCGTGTGGAAGGACGCCAGGTCGGCGTTGATGACGGTGTGGCGAGCGGTACGGAGTGTGACGGTCAGTGAAATCCGGTCCGGGTCGAGGCCGACCGCCGTGGCCGTCTGCGCCGCAGTGCGCCGAGCGGCCTGGAACACGATGAACAGTCCGAGCAGCTCTTGGAAGACGTCGCGCGGGTGATGGGAGCGCAGGACAGTTCCCGAGCCGAGCGCGGTGACCTTCAGCCCGTAAAAGGCGGTCTCGACCTCCCGCCGCTCGTGATACAAAGCGGCCAACTCGCTTGCCGGGTAACGGCAGTGGTCCAGAAGTGTGGTCACCAGACGCAAACGGCCGGTGCGCGAGGTTCCCGTGGCCTGGTCGGTCACGGTGATGTCGGCTTCGATGACCCGCACGGCAACACCATGGACCTGGGGAGCCACCCCGCGACGTCGGTCGCGGTCAACCCAGCGCACCAGCTGGTTGCGCCCGGTGGGCGTGGAGACCATGGAGATCCAGCTTCCGTCCTCGAGCACGTGGACGGCGGGCAGGATGCGGCCGGTGTTGATCCGCCACAACAGATGCGCCCCCGTGCCGGCTGCCTGCCGCATCAGCTCCAGGCCGTCGGAACCACGATCAGCCAAGTGCAGCATGCCCGGTCGTAGTGCCCCGCAGAGTTGCTGGGCCTGGCTCTTCTCACTGTCGGAGACAGGCCCTGTCACCACATCCACCAGCGCCCGGGTTCCGCATTCGACCAGGGCGGTAAGCCGGACCAGCGGATACGTCGAGGCACGACGTGCCCGGTAGTAGCCGAAGAACGCGGCATTGGCCGGGCTGTCGGCCACCTCGAGGGTGGTCCCGTCCCAGGCCACCGTTCGCAGCCCGCGCCACCACGCGCCGAGGGTTTCCGCTGAGGCCGTGCAGCCCTTGAGTTGGTCGAACAGCAGGGCGAGCGGCTCAGGCCCTATCCGGCGGCGGGCCTGGCGCAACGCGGCGGCGGAGCGATCGCAGACCTCCCCTGCCAGCCCCGCGACCAGCGAGGCCCACACACCGCGGTATCCCTCGCGAGGAAAGAGCGCCATGGCCAGCACGAAGTACACCACCACCCGCGACGGTAGCTTGCGGACCCGCCTCTCCACCCGAAACGTCGCCCTCAACACCTCGTCGACCACGGCCGGCGTGATGATCTGCGTCAGCTCGCCGAGATGCCCGGCCGCGAACGCGCCTCGGCCGGAATCAGCGCGGATCGGCACGCCAGATTGGGTGGGCAACACAGCTCCCGCAGGTACGGCATCTTGGTCAGCTCCCGTCCTACGCCAAGACCCGCCGCCCTACATCAACTTCCCCCAAGGTCTTGACAGCCCGCTCACCGCCCTATCTTCCCGGCATTGGTTTCAAAGTCCCGGTCGGCGCATGAGTCCGCTGTTCACGGCGGTGTGAGGGTTCGGGTCGGCCCGTCACGAACGCAACGAAGCTCCGGTTGAACGGGGTGACCTTCCCAAGTCGCCTCGTACCACCGGAGCTTCGATGTGCCGTCAGTCTGCCACCGACTGCCTGATCAAGTCGCCCGCGCTGGACGGCGTGGCGGGATTGCCGCTGGTGGAGCGGCTGCAACTGCTACCCGACCCGCGGCGACGCCGTGGGGTGCGTCACCCGTTCGTGGCGGTGCTGCTGGTCGCTGCCTCGGCGGTGGCCGGCGGCGCCCGTTCGTACGCGGCCATCGGCCAGTGGTCGGCGAACGCCCCGCAGCACGCCCTGGCCCGCCTCGGCACCCGGATCGTGGGCGTACCGGGCGTGCGGGTCGCGCCGAGTGCCGCCACGATCCGACGGGTCATCGGCCTGGTCTGCCCCGGCGGCCTGGCCGATCTGACCGGTGCTGATCCCGCAGGGTCGGACTCGATCGCCCTGGACGGCAAGACCGCCCGCGGCTCTCGGCACGGCACCTCACCCGCCGCCCACCTCCTGGCCGCGATGACCGGCGAGGGGCGGACCGTCACCCAACTCCGCGTCCCCGGCAAGACCAACGAGATCACCTGCTTCGCCGCCCTGCTGGAGCGCCACGACCTGGCCGGGGTCACCGTCACGGCCGACGCCCTGCATACCCAGCGCAATCACGTGCGGTTTCCGGTCGAGGAGAAGAAGGCCCACTACCTGCTGGTGGTCAAGGCCAACCAGCCCGAACTACATCGCCGGCTGCGAGCGTTGCCATGGAAGGACGTCACGCGCGCCGTTACGACCGCGAGATCGGCCACGGCCGCAGGGAGACCTGCGTGACCAGGGCACTCACCGTCACCAGCCTCGGCCTGGACTATCCCCACGCCATCCAGGCCGCACGCATCCTGCGACACCGCACCGATCTCAAGACCGGCACCGTCAGTCGCCAGACCGTCTACGCGATCACCGACCTGACCTCGCAGGAAGCCTCGCCCGAGCGGCTGGGCCGACTCGCCAGGTTGCAGTGGACCATCGAGAACCGGCTCCACGTCGTCCGAGACACCACCTTCGCCGAGGACGCCTCCAAGATCCGCACAGGCCACGTCCCGGAGAACATGGCAACCCTGCGGAACCTGGCGATCAACGCCCTCCGCACCGCAGGGCACCGCAACATCGCCGCCGGCCTCCTCCACGTGTCCTACGAGCCCTTCACCCGCCCACTCGACCTCCTGGGCATCGCCTGACCAGCGCACTCACAAGATCACCGGACTTTGCGACACCCCTGGCGTCGATCTTCTGTGCCTCCATGGTCGCGAGGTCTGCCCTTTCGCACCTGGCATCTGGTGGCGAGGGTGAGTAGGAAGTTCTCGTCGTCTACTCCAGGGGAGTGATCATGGATTTCGCCAAGGAAGAGAAGAAGAAGGCCGGACCTGATTCCTCAGTCAAGCAACGGTCGGCGACTTCTGGCGGCTCTGCGGTTCAAAGACTCCTCGCACTGCAGAGCAGCGCGGGGAACACCGCCGTAGTGCAGCTGCTCCGCCAGGCTGGGCATCCATGGACTCCGGGCCAGCATCAGCATGGTCCCGCATGCGGGCATCAGGGACACGGATCCGAGGTCCAGCGGTCCGCGCAGGTCGAAGCTGTCCAACGGAGTCCCCGGGGCGGGGAGCCCGCGGAAGGCCATGAGGCCCTGGCGGACAGCAGCCCGGTCGGACAGAGTGCCTTGCTCGACGCTGCCATGGCGTCGCCGAGCCGTTCGCTTCCCGACTCCCTGCTCGCGGAGGCGGTGCCGTTCTTCCAGAACCCCCATCTCCCCACCGTGCAGCTCCACGACAACCCGGTGGCTCAGCGGGCCACTGCGGCTCTGGGAGCCCAGGCCATGACGGTCGGCACCCACATCTTCGCTCCCCCGAGGGCCGTCGCCGACAAGACGGTCATGGGTCACGAGCTGAGCCATGTGAACGAAAACCTCAAGGGGACGCTTGAGACCGGTATTCGCAACGCTGCCGGAGTGACGATCACCGACCCCAACCAGGGTTCTGAGCGCACTGCGCATCGGGATGGCGTCTCCTTCGGCGCCGGTGGCGCTACCGCTCCGTCCATCACCGCCCAGCGCACGCCCACGCCGGATGCCGTCTCCGCGGCCGGGCACGGGCATGCGCCGATGGCGGACGGAGCCGTGCAGCGCATGGAGGGCGGGGACCGGGCGGACCTGGACGACATTGTGGGACGGGCCGACCGACTGGCTCGCGGCGCGCGGCCGTTCCGCCGGATCCCAGCGCCACCCCCATCGAATGACGTCGCATACTCGTCGTCCGAATCCGAATCCGAATCTCCGGGAATGGCCGCGGCAGGCTCAGCTCATGAGCAGCTTCCCTACCTGCCGAGGCACCAAAGCCTGAATGAGCTGCACGACCTGCTCACGAACGAGCTGAGCGGGGGCGGTCCCAACAAAAAACTGGAGGTGACGTTCAAGGTGGACCAGGGCAGTGCCGAACTCCAGCGGGCCGGCGGGCACGCCTGGATCGAGATCAAGGGGACAGGGGGGAGATCCACCTCGTTCGGGTTCTACCCGATGGATAACCGTTACCGAACATTGTTCGGCAGTGTGAAGGGCGGCGTCGTTTGCCCTGAGTCGTACGCTCGTCCGGCGACTCATAGGGAGAGCAAGACGGTCCCCTTGAAGGACGTCGTCGCGGGATACCACCTCGTCCACGCCAGGGCTCAGGCCGACTACAGCTTCGCCCTTCACAACTGCTCGACCTTTGCGGGTGACGTGTGGAAGGCCATGACCGGCAAGGCCATCCCCACCGAGTGGTTCTCTGCGCACGGCGCGATCAGCACGGTTGTCGCGAACCCTCGCGCATTTGGTCAAGGCTTGGAAGGTCACCAGGCGGCTCGCCACGAGAAGAGGGTGGCGAAGAATCTGACGCTCCTTGGAGACTCTGAGAACCAGGCGCCTTCTTCGGGGGCGACAGTCGGAATCGGGCCGCGTGTGCTTCCCGGCGCAGGGGGCGCGATGCGCGCTGCGGTTCCGATGACCGGTGACGTGGATGAGATAGCCGAGCAGTTGGCCCGTAGCAGGTACTTCCAGAACGATTCGTCCGAGTCTTCCGACGAGGTGGACTGACAGTCTCGGCAGGGAGTGCGGACGCGCACCGTTCCGTCATCCCGACCTCACCGGTGGTTCCAGGGCGAAACCCGTGCCCGGGTCCTCATCCGAGGGCACGGGCGTTTCCTCCGCCGGGTGTCTACTTCCAGTAGTGGTCGCGGTAGGTGCCGCAGGTGTACTGGATGACGGGCGCCGTGGAGTTGGTGCTGCCGTTCAGGACCGCGAGGCACTTGCCGCTGTTCCAGTTCACGAACTGGTTGGCCTGCTTGGCGCTGTCGTAGCGGAGCGCCCAGTACTGGTCCACGTACAGGCCGCAGGGGTACTGCGTGGCCGGGACGAAGTCGCCGGTGCCGGCGGCGTCGACGGACAGGCACATGCCGCTGTTCTTGTTCCGGACGGAGTACCAGCGCTCGCCGCGCCCGTCGCCCTCGTACCGGACCTCCCAGTAGTGGTCGGCCCAGCTTCCGCACCCGTACTGGTTGAGCTGCGTGGCGGGGTTCTGGCTGCCGCCGGGCACGGCGAGACAGAGGCCGGAGTTGTAGTTCCGGATCCAGCCGTACGCGTTGATCCCGAGCGGTACGACGGACTTGGGGTCCACTCCGGGCCGGGGCACCGGCTTGTCGCCGGTAGCGGCAGCGGCGCGGGCGGCGGCACGGGCGTCGACGGGGGTCGGCGCCTTGTCCTCGGCGGGCTCGGACTGTTCATCGTGTTCCAGGCCGCTCGGCGCACTGCGGCGCAGACGGCCACGGCGGTCGGCCTCGGCCCGGACCGGATTTCACTGACCGTCACACTCCGTACCGCTCGCCACACCGTCATCAACGCCGACCTGGCGTCTCACGCAGAGGTCGGCGCGACACCACGCATCACCGCTGCCACCCTCAACCCCCGAGCCGTGGGCCCCAAACAGCGGCGCCCACGGATCCTTCCCCGCCGCGTGAAACGCAGCCAGTCCAAGTTCGCCTGCAACGAGACCAGGAACCATAAGGCGTTACAGAGAGCAACAACAACGACCACTGTCGCCCCCTGCCCCACCCTTGACAGCCTGCTCACGGCCCTATCTTCCCGGCATTGATTTTGAATCGGCTCTGGCCGCAGTTTCGTAAAGCCAGCTCGCCCGCCCCGCCTTGGCTACAGTGGATGCCGTCTTGGATCATCGATGCGCCTATCCGAGTGCCTTCCGGATCTCCCGCGAGCCAGCGACGCACGGTGGGGGTAGGTCTTTTCGCACGAGGTGACCTTGGGATCCATGAGGAGATCAGCCATGTACGCAGTAGTTCGACGGTATGAACGGGTGACTGATCCTGCTGAGGCGGGGCGCCGAGTGAAAGAGGGGTTCGTACCTCTCCTACGCCAAGTGCCTGGATTCGTGGCCTACTACTGGGTTGACGCGGCAGATGGAGTGATGCTCTCCACCAGCGTCTTTGAAGACCAAGCCGGAGCCGAAGAGTCGGTCAAGAGGGCCGCTGACTTCGTACGGGACAACCTCTCGTCGCTGCTACCTGAACCTCCCCAAGTCACGGCCGGCCAGGTTGTGGCTGCTGGGTAGCGGCCTCCGGAGTGGTTCTGGATCCACGCGCCCTCCATGCCGGTGACCAGGCAATTCACGGAACTCCGGCCAGAGCCAGATTCGGGGAGCCCCATCAGTGACCCCCGCAGCCCCGCTCCTGCCGTGCGCGGCCGTCGGCCCAGCCCCGTGTCACCCCGCGGGGCCGGGCCGCGCCCGCCTACCGGCTCATGTGAACGCGGGCAGGACGGGACGGCCCCGGAGTCCTGGCTCAGGCAGCAGCCTCAAGGTCACGGTCAGGACTCCGTGACCTTGCTCTTCAACACGCGGTGTCGGCTGGAAGGCAGCAAAAGAGCTGCCAGAGGTGCGTCGTGCAGGAAAGGATCAACAGCATGGATCCTGCTGTGACGGCCGCACTTATTGCTGCTCCTGTAGCTGCGATCGCGTCCGGTGCCGCCTTCGCCGCCGGAATCGCGCAAGGCAGGGGATCCCGGCGAGGGCCAGTGGATGCAGTGCGTCAGGAGCATCAACGCGATGCCTACGCGTCATTCTTAGCTGCCCTGCACGCATACGAACGCGGCATCGACCCGGGTCGATGAGGAGCGGGCCGAAGCCGAACTCAGGGGCGCTGCGACGTCGTGGACGCCGACGGACCTCCACACGCGGACGCTGAAGCTTGCCGGGGAGGTCTCCATCGAGGAGATCTTGTCGGCGCAGGCCGCTGTAGAACTGCAGGGACCTGAACCCGTTGTCGAGGCAAGCGCTATCGCCGTCGGCCTCGTGAGCGACACCCACTTCACCGCAGCCGCCGTGGCCTATGGCGGCCCTGATGCCGCAATCAGCGACTTCCTGGGCCGTTACGCCAAGATCCACCCGGCACGCAGGCAATTCACTCTGGCGGCGCGGGCGGCAGAAAGCCCACCTGGCCGTGACCGCAGAGCACGCCTTTGTCTCGACCGTCGACGGCACCATGTCGAAACTCCAGCTCGGAGCCCCAGGCACCAACCTCGAGATCATCGCTGAGCTGACGACGATCGTGTGTGATGTCGCCGGGCGCCGGCTCGAGGTCTTGCTGCGAGCCGGGGAACAACAGCTTCTCCAATCGGTACCGGCCAGACTCTCGGACGGCGGCGAGGAACGCTCCACAACCAGGAACAGCGACCAGCGGATCGCCTCGGGCGAGTAGACGAGACGCACCACAGAACTTGAACCAGCGCCCGTTCTCGTGAACAAAGCCAGCGCGTACAAGCTTGGGAGACATGCCAGCTCCGGATCTGCCTGGCGGTCCCTGCCCCTGGGCGATCAGGTCGCCGCTGAGGAGGAGTGGTGCCGTCAGGCGGATCGCGGTCGCCGCTGTCTTGACCGGCGCGTTGGTCAGGGAGCGGACCGCAGCTGCGGCGCCTGCCACGTCATCCCCGGGGGCTGGAGTAGGGGCGAGGGCTCGGGGCCGGGGTCATCGGTGGTGACGACTCCGGCGGCCGCGTGGTCGAAGTCGGCGGGCCAGCGGGTGTGCTCGCTGGCCACGGCGCCGGTCAGGCGTGCTTCGACAAGGTTGGCGGTGCTCAAGTCGGTGCCGCGCAAGTCGGCCATGCGGAGATCGGCGCGTCGGAAGACCGCGCCGTGGGCGACGGCCTTGCGCAGGTTCGCCTCGCGCAGGTCGGTCTCAGTGAAGTCGGCGTCGCGCAAGTCGGTCTCGACCAGCTTCGCGCCCCGTAGGTCGGCCAGAATGCAGCGAGCCCGGCGGAGAATCGCAGTCGTGAGGTCGGCGTGCCGCAGGTTGACCGAGACCAGGGACGCCTGGGTGAGATTGGCGTGGTACAGGCCCGCGGCCTCCAGGCAAGCACGGTCGAAGTTGACCTCGGGGAACCAGAGTCCGTCGCAGTCGGCCCGGCGCAAGTCGGTGATGCTGAGATTGACCCAGGACTGCTCCCGGTGTTGGCACAGCACGCCGAGTGCGGTCAGCGCCACCTGAGCGTCGGCGGCGCGAGTCTCCAGGGGTGCGATGTCGTTGATGGGCACGCCTGCCGCCGGTGATTCCGGCCCGGCGGGTGGCCAGGGCAGGTGCGTACGCAGATACGCGGCCTGGATGGAGATGATGGCCTCCCGGTCGCGGGCGGACTGCTCCGCGATTCGCCACAGCGCGTGCAACCCACCGATCCGCACATCCAGCTTGTCGCTCCCGAGCTGGTCGACGGCCCGGCTGAACCGGTCGGTGACGTAGCCCTCCTGGGTGGCGCGCAAACCGTCCTGACTCACCCGCAGTTGCCGCCAGGTGGCAAACGCCCCGAAGAGCACGACCACGCCGCCGACCACCTGCAAAAGCGCCGTACGGACATCGTTCACCGCCTTCAGTCGATCCTGTGCCGCGACGCTCGACCCGGCGAGATCGTGGTTCACCACTACACCTGGCAGTAGGACGAACACTGCGCCCAGAACGACCAGCCCCGCCGCCCCGGCCAGCAGAGCCACAGCTGCGCGACGCCTGCCCAGCCCGTCGCGCCGTGCCCGCCGCCCACGGTCCGGTTCCCCCATCTCCATGGGCACAGGAGCTTAGGCTCCGCTTAGTAAACGATCAAGAGTGCTGTGGCACTGGCCCGTGGCATGAGAACGGCCTTATGGGTTGAGTGAGTTGTGAGGTGCACGTGGCCCGTGCGGCCTGTTCCGATCCTGCCCTGTCCGGGTCCCGCGCGCACACTTCGGCGAGTTACTCAAAGAACTCGCGCCCGGTGGCAGGCCGTGCGGGAGTCGGCGCTCCACGAGCGGTGTGGCGGAGGCGGGCGGCCGGCGCCGGGCCCGAGCAGCGCCTGGTCTTCGTCGACCGGCTCCTGGTCACGCTGGTCCACTAGCGACTTGGGATCCCGCACGCCGCTCTGGCCAAGTCGTACGCAGTGGACCGCTCCACCGCCTCCGGAGCGATCCGGGCCTGGCCTCGGGCACTGCCGACGAGGACCGCCAGGTCACCCAGGATCGCGAACACGACGCGTCCGTCATGGCCTGGCCGGCGACCGTACCCGCGCACAGCGTGTTGCCGTCGGCGAGGAGCGCGGCAAGCAGCATGGGCGGGATGCGGTCGTTGTGCGCGAGGCTCACTCACACCACGACGTGGGGGTGGCGGGCGAGTTCCTCTGCGAGGTCGGCCGGCAGGTCGGAGGATTCGGCCGCCCGCTCGGCCACGGCCGGGTCGGGGTCGCTGGCAAGGGTGGCAAGGACGTCGGGTGGCAGGCCGGTGACGTAGGAGGCCAGCTCGCCACGGACTTCTGGGGCGTGGTGCTCGGCGAGTTCTCGCACCACTACTTCCGGCGCGATCCCGGCCTGGGCAGCGGCCGGCAGGAAGGAGGAGTCATGGCGTGGCACCTCGGCCCAGGGAACCATGCCACGCGCGATCAGCGAGGGGACGTCGACGTCTTCGTAGGCCAGGAGGATGCGTGCCTGGACCTCGGACAGGTCATCGCGATAGGTCAGTACGTGACGGACGTCTTCGTCGCCCGTCTTCGCGAGCGTCTCGAACAGGTTCTCCGGGAGGGCCGGATTGGCCGCGATCCCCTCCATGACGACCTGCACCAGATCTCCCTCACACTGCCCTGAACGTCCCCGTCACCCTCGTGTTGCGGGGTGGAACGCCGAGACCGACGGGTGATGCAACGTCTCCGGGATTCAAACCCGGGTTTCCAGCTCCGGCGAACCGGCGACCGGCGACCGGCGACAGCCAGGCTCTCCGCTCAGCCGGTCTTCTCCATGCCCGGGCGCAGGCGCTCCAGCAGGGCATACAGGGTCGCGCTCTCGTCCGCGCCGAGCGTGTCGAGCGCGCCATGCGTCGCCTGCATCTCCTCACGCACGCGCCGGATGACCTCCCGGCCCTCGTCCGTCGCCACGACGTTCTTGACCCGGCGGTCGGCCGGGGCGGGCGCGCGGCGCACCAGGCCACGAGCCTCGAGGCGGTCGACGATCCCGGTGACGTTCGAGGCATCGCACACCAGCAGGGTGGCGAGCGCGCGCATCGGCAGCGGTCCATCGAGCTGGGCGAGAAGCTTGGCCTGCGTGGACGTCAGCCCGTGGTGGGCCGCGGCGGCCGCGAAGTCGCGCCACTGAGCCGTGCCGATGGCGGCGAGGAGCTCAAGCAGCTTGAGCTTGGTGGGCGTCTCGGGGGTCGTCGCGCTCATGGTTCGAGCGTACTCAAGGTCCTTGACATTATCAATTGTTTACTTGACCTCCTCAACTATCGAGGTCTAACTTCGACGCATTACTTGATGACATCAAACATCTACATCCTGAAGCACTGAGAAGGCCCCCACTCATGAGCCCCGTGACTCCTCCGTCCACCGCCGACCCCCGGCGCGAGACGCTCGTCATCTTCGCGCTGAGCCTCGCCGCCATGGTCGTGTCGATGATGCAGACCCTGCCGGTCCCGATCCTCGGCCTCATCCGCGCCGACCTCGGCACCTCGACCGCCAACGTGAGCTGGGTCACCACCGCGACCCTGCTGTCCGCCGCCGTCTTCACCCCGCTGCTGGGCCGCTTCGGCGACCAGCACGGCAAGAAGCCCACGCTGGTGGCCGTCCTCGGTGTCATGGTCGTCGGCTCCGTCGTCGCCGCCCTGGCGACCTCGCTCCCGCTGCTGATCCTGGGCCGCGTCCTCCAGGGCGCCGCCACGGCGATCTTCCCGCTCGCCCTGTCCGTCCTGCGCGAGGAGGTCCGCCCGCAGAAGCTGCCCGGCGCGATGTCGCTCGTGAGCGGGACCCTCGCCTTCGGCAGCGGACTCGCACTCGTCGCCACCGGCCTGCTGACCTCCGGGTCCGGTGCCGACTACCGCAGCGCCTTCTGGATGGCGACCGGCTTCGCCGCGCTCGCCCTGCTCGCTGTCGTCCTCCTGGTCCCCGCCACCCGCCACAAGACCGGCGGACGCACCGACTTCCTCGGCGCGCTGACCCTCGGCATCACCCTGCTGCTGCTCCTGCTCCCCATCTCGCAGGGCCACGAGTGGGGCTGGACCTCCGCCCGCACGCTGGGCACCCTCGCCGGCGCCGCCGTCATGACCGCCGTCTGGGTCGTCACCGAGCTCAAGGTCCGCGAGCCACTCGTCGACATGCGCATGTTCATCCACCGGCCGGTGCTCATGGCCAACCTGGCCGGCATCCTCGTCGGCTTCGGCATGTTCGCGAACTTCCTCGGCGTCTCGTACCTCGTCCAGATGCCCGAGGCCCTCACCGGCTACGGCTTCGACGCCTCCATCCTGCGCGCCTCCGTACAGTTCCTCCTGCCCGGCGCGATCGTCTCCCTGCTCGCCTCCCCCATCGGCGGTCAGCTCGTCCGCCACCGCGGCCCGCGCACAGTGCTCATCCTCGCCGCCGGACTCGGCGCCGCGGGCTTCGGCTGGCTCGCCCTGGACCACGGCCACACCGCCTCGGTGATCGGTGCCGGTGTGGTCGTCGGTGCGGCCGTCAGCTTCGGTTACGCGGCCATGCCCGCCGTCATCATGGCGAGCGTCCCGCACCACCAGAGCGGCATCGCCAACGGCATCAACTCCATCTCCCGTTCCACCGGCAGTGCGATCGGGAGCGCCGTCGTCACCACGATCCTCGCCTCCAAGACCATCGAGCACCTGCCCGCCGGCGTCCCCGCTCTGCCCGCCGAGTCCGGCTTCACCCTCACCTTCTGGCTCGGCGCGGCGGCCTTCGCCCTCGTCGCGGTCATCGGGCGGCTCGGCCTGAAAGGCCGCCAGGAGCCTCGTATCGCTCCGGCGGCGAACACTCCCTCCGCCGCCAAGATCGCCGAACCGACCGCCCGATGAGCAGACGCGGCCCGGACCACGACCCGAGTCCGGCGGCAAACCGGTGAAAACCGGCACCGCGCCTGCTCGCGCAGGTGGAGGACCATGGACGGCATCGACTCGTCGGTGACGCCCGCGCCACCGATCGTCTTGCCACGCTTGCGGGCGGACTCGTGGCCCTCCAGGGTGCGGTCGCGGATTAGCCCTGCAGACCGTCCCCTGCTGAGTAGCCCCTTGTCCGGCTTCAGGTTGCAGTCAGCCGCCGTACACATGCCGGTGGCGGCCTTCGTCTCGGCTTGGGTGCAGGGGTGTGTTGCTCAGGCATCGGTGTCGTTGTAGGCCAGGTTGCCGCCCAGTTCGAGGGAGGCTTCGGCTTGGGCCAGCAGTTCCTGGGCCTTGGCCTTCACGCCGTCGATGGCGTCGGCGCCGGCGACGAAGCGCTGCAGCGGCTTTGCCTGGCCGGCGATGGTCAGCAGGGCGCGGGCGAGTTTGACGGGGTCGCCGGTCAGCTGTCCGTTCATGCTCTTCCAGGCTTCGATGGTCGCGGTGGTGCGCTCGGCGTAGTCGTCGATGGTCGGCTCGGGCCAGGTGGTGGAGGCGTCCACAAGCAGCTCGGTGCGGAAGAAGCCGGGTTCCACGATCGTGGTGTGGAATTTGTAAGGCTCGACGTCGTAGCGCAGGGATTCCATCCAGCCCTCGACGCCGAACTTGGAGGCGGCGTAGGCGACGCAGAACTCCTGTCCGATGATGCCGGCGGAGGAGGACAGGGTGATGATGTGACCGGCGCTCAGGGAGACCGCGGAGGCCATTGGGCTCCGCGGCAGGCCAGTCACAGTGAAGGCACTTCGTTAGGAGTTCTAAGTCACGTGCTCCCCGAGCCGCACCATGGCTCGTTCCAGCTCCCCGCGCGTCCCGATCGGGACGAGGGCAGGGCGCCCAGGGACGCGTACGCCTCCCGTGAGGGCGACCCTCGTCCGCCCGTCGCCCATCGCGTCGGCCGCCATCCCGACCACCAGGAACCGGCTCTGCAGCCAGCCCCAGCCGGGGCGCAGGACGCCGTGGAAGTGGGCGCGCAGACCGTACCGGCTGCGGGCCAGCGCCTCGACGCGGTCGCCGTCGACGCCGAGGACCCGCACGGACCGCATGTCGGGCTGGAACTCCCCGAAGCCCCCTTCGAGATCGCCCATCACGCCCCACACCTCGTCGAACGCCGCGGGCAGCACCTGCTCGACGACGTGCGCCCCCCGGATCGCTGCCCCCATGACGCGCAGCCGCCCCACATTGCTCTGTGTCATCCGTTCCACGCCTTTCGGAAACTCTGCCGGGCCCGGTGCAGCCGCGACTTCGCGGTGCCGGCCGGAACACCGAGTACGGCAGCCGCGGACTCCTCGTCCATGCCTTCGACATCGCGCAGTACGAGGACGGCGCGATGTTGCGGAGACAGTCGCGAGAGCACGTCGTCGATGTCGGCGGCCAGCTGCGGATCGCCCCGCTGCGGTACGTCGGCCAGCTCGGCCGGCCGCGCCCGGGCCGCCCGCTTGGCGACGCGGACCGCCTCGCGTACGGAGATGCCCCGCACCCACCCGTACAGCGCCTCCGGGTCCCGCAGCGACCGCAGCGACGTGAACACGGCGACCAGTGCTTCCTGTGTGGCGTCCGGGCCGTCGTCCAGCGCGATCGAGCGGCAGATCCGGGCGATGTACGGGGTGAGGTGATCGAGCAGGTCGTGCAGGGCCAGCGTGTCGCCCCGCCGGGCGGCCCGGGCGAGCGCGACGCCCCGGTCGACACCCGTGTCGGCGTGGTCAGCGGGCTGCACGCAGCGCCGCCCACCCGAAGACCAGGCACAGGGGTGTGTACAGCAACGCGTTCAGCCACGGGAACGCCGCACCGGACCCGTCGCGGCCGGTCACGATCCACACCAGTCCGACCGTCGCGCGCAGCAGCATCCCGGCGGCGACTGCGGCCGTGACCAGACGTGTCGTCCTGCCGCCGCGATCACGCACCCGGGCGAACACGGCCAGGGCGGCGAGGCCCTCCAGCGCGGCAAGCGGCAGCACGACGGACGGTCCGAACGAGACGGCACTGCCGAGGACCGCGAGCGAGAGCCCCCGCTCGTCGTGGGCCGGCCACGTCAGGCCGGTGGCCCAATAGACGTGCACCACAGCGAGGACGGCGAGCAGCGCCGAAACGGCGCGCGCGCCGGTGGCCGTGCGAGGCCGCTGAATTTCAATGACCGCCATGGGTCCCCCTCCGAAACGAGCCCGGCGTCGAGCGCCGACACCTCAAGGAGGAGCCGAAGCACCCAAAGGTTCCCTGTGAGCCGCCTCACACCGCATCCGAGGGTCACCACCGCACCCGGCGGCGAACTACCACCACATCACCTACGACAAGCACGCCGGCGGCAACTCCAACACCTCCGCCGGCTACTCCTTCGAAGCATGCCTGCGCGGCGTTGACGTCCGCGAAGGAGACGCACCCCTGGCCCGCGGCGCCCGCCGACGGGCGCGGTCCTGGGATTCCGTTACGCGTCTGCGGGGGGCGGGCGGGACGCCGGCGGATCAGCCTGGGGGTGCGCCTGGGCAGGGGGTGCAGGCGTTGGACTCGGATTTGCTGATGATCGCCACTGGCGCCGCCTGCGTCAGGCGACCAGTTCGTAGATACTCCGGGCCGTCAGCCAGAGGCCGGCGAGCAGAGCAAGGGCGACGATCAGCTGCTCCTGGTGGTCTCCCAGCCAGGTCCGTAGGGCATTCAACCGCGCGTTCGCGGCCTTGGGTGCCCAGAGCGTGTACGTCGCCATGACGATGAGGCTGAGTGTGGCCAGGAGGCAGTAGCCGGCCAGTGCGAACCAGTCGGCTGCGGTGGAGAGGTTCGCGTCGACCGCGGTCGCGGCGCCGGCGCCGACCAGTCCCCAGGGCTGCAGCACCCACGCCAGACCGGCTGCCGCGAACGGAGAGGCGTTGTCGATCCGGGCCGTCCAGCGTGGCGGGCCGTGCGGGCGGGGCGGCCGGCGGTGCCGATACACCCCGTACACCACGAGCGCCAGACCGATGGCGAGTTTCACGGCGATCGCGGCGGTCGAAGGCACGCTGTGACGGGCCGGGGGTTGCCCGCCGGTCAGCACCACCACGACAGCGATCACCGCAACCAGGTTGGCCAGCCACGACAACAGGAACGCCAGGCCCTGACGAACGCCGCGCCGCGAGGAGAGGAGGAGGATGAAAGCGCTGTTGTGCAGAGGCCCCAAGGTGATGGCCGTACCGATCACCACCAGGTCGAGGACCATCGGACCAGTCGCTCCTGGATGTCAGGGCCGCCTGCCACTCGTGGACGAGGGACCGGCCGGCAGAAGGAGGCGGCGTTGCTACGTTACGCATCCCGACTCTGCTGTGCGGTGTCCCGGCCGGTCAAGCAGGCCACGCCCATGAAACCCTGCCGGTCCGTCGGGAAACCGCATCACCGGCTCACGTCTGCCTGGGCTTCAACAAGGGCAGCGCTGAGGCTGGGGCCGTCGGCAGTCGCCACGGGGGTGCCGTGTTGCTCTCCTTCGGGGCGGCCCTTCTTGGGCAGCAGGAAGGTGATCGCGAGGAAGACCACCAGCAGGCATGCCTGGACGATCAGCGCGCGGTG
Organism: Streptomyces sp. NPDC042346; assembly: GCF_055581845.1. Classification (NCBI taxonomy): domain Bacteria; kingdom Bacillati; phylum Actinomycetota; class Actinomycetes; order Kitasatosporales; family Streptomycetaceae; genus Streptomyces; species Streptomyces sp. NPDC042346. The sequence continues at coordinate 41,839 of NZ_JBVJEH010000002.1, forward strand.
GAAGCCACCGGTGAAGTCACCGGTCTTGGCCTGGGCGAAGAACACCGAGCCGAAGACCGCGACGCCGATGGAGCCGCCGAGCGCCTGGACCGCCGACAGGACACCGGAGGCGGAACCGATCTCGTCGTCGTCGACCGCGGCCAGGATGAAGCTGAACAGGGCGGCGATCACCATGCCGGCGCCGATGCCCGCCACTGTCACGCCGGGAACGATGTCCCAGATCGAGAACGAGGCGGTGTCGAGGCCGTCGAGCTCGAACCACAGCACTGCCGCACCGGCCAGTTGGACCAGCGGTCCGATCTGGAGCACCTTGCGGCCGATCTTGTCGGCGAGGAACGCGCCACTGACCGCGCCGCCGATCGCGGTTCCCACTGCGAGGGGCAGGTTGCCCAGTCCCGCGTCACCGGCGGTGAAGTGCCGGCCGATCTGGAGGAACAGGGTCAGGACGAGCTGGGTGCCGATCAGTCCGCCGAAGAACAGGGCGATGCCGCCGAGGCCGACGGTGAAGGCCGGCTTGCGGAGCAGGCCCGGGGTCACCAGCGGCTCGCGGCCCGCGGCGGCTGTACGGCGCTGCTGGAGGGCGAAGAGAGCGAACCCGATCACGGAAGCGGCCATGGACAGCCACGTCCACAGCGGCCAGCCCTCCTCCTGCCCCTGGTTGAGCGGCAGCACCAGCAGGGCGCAGGAAGCCGCGACCAGGGCGGCGCCGGTCATGTCGACCCGTACCGTGCGGTCGCCCGCCTTCTTGGGCACGAACTTCGCGGCGACGATCAATGCCGCGATTCCGATGGGCAGGTTGATCAGGAACACCGACCGCCAGCCCAGGTCGAAGAAGTCGCCCTCGATGAGGAAGCCGCCAAGGACCGGGCCGATGATGCCGCCCAGGCCGAGAACGGGTCCGAAGATCGCGAAGACCTTGGTGAGCTCGGGGCCGGAGAAGTTCTCCCGCAGCAGGCCCAGGCCCTGGGGCAGCAGCATCGCTCCAGCGGTGCCCTGCAGCAGGCGGAAGGCGATCAGCGACTCGATGTTCGGCGCGATCGCGCACAGCAGGGAGGTCGCGGTGAAGGCCGCCAGGCCGATCAGGAACATTCTGCGCCGGCCGTAGCGGTCGCCGAGTCGGCCGCCGAGCACGAGCCCGGCGCCCAGGGTGAGGGCGTAGCCGCCGATCACCCATTGCAGTCCGACGGAACCGGCACCGAGCGATCTCTCCAGGTCCGGTCCGGCGACGTTGACGATCGAGGCGTCCAGGAGATCCATGATCTCCGCGACGATCATCACCGCCAGGATCAGCCATCGCCATCGGTAGGGCTCGTTCGTCTTGTCAGGGGTGGGGGACGGGGCACGCACGCCAGATACCTCCATGGTGAAGTAATTCCACCGTGAAGGTAAAGTGATGGCGGTAGGTTGTCAAAGCGAAGTGACCGTGCGGTCCGTGCGAACCGTGCGGACCGCGTGGCAGGAGAGAAGGGTGGAGAGTCGGCATGGAGGAAGCCGTGCGCGACGGCGTCGCGGAGCAGCGTGAGCGGCTGATGGAATCACTGAGGATCTACGGCGGCCACTACGCCGAGCTCAGCCGGCGCTTCGCCGCCTGGCTGGGCCTGCACTCCACCGACGCGACCGCGGTCCTGGAGATCGCCGCCGCCGAGGAGCGCGGCACTCCCCTGTCCCCGGCACGGCTGAGTGAACGGATCTCCCTCTCCACCGGCGCCACCACCGCACTCCTGAACCGCCTCGAATCGGCGGGGCACATCACCCGCGCCCGCGAGCACTCCGACCGACGCATCGTCACTCTGCGCAGCGGAGCACACATCCAGGAACGTGCGGACGAGTTCTTCGGCCCGCTCGCCCACCGCCTCGACGCCGCGATGTCGCACCACCCGCCCCGACTCCTGGAACAGTTCGAAGCGTTCATGGCCGAACTGAACACCACCATGAACAGCCACCTGACCGACCAGGACACGTGCCCCCCACCCGCCCGCACCCCTGATCACCGGACTCCCTGACCGGCTTGCTCCCAGCCGCCCAGCTCGCTTCCCCCACCCGCTCATACTCGCCTCCCACATCGCGCACTGCGCACCTATGGGAAGACGCCTTCAAGTTCGAGAGGGACCGACCAGGGCTATTCGTGGGCACCACTGCTCCCTGGCTGCCGTGGCTCACGCGACCAACCCGTGGGAACTGGTCATTCTGTGCCCGTCCTGCAGCCGCGGAAACCGGCTGGGCCGCATGGCTGCAGCCGCGCAGGCGCTTCGCGAGTTAGCCGGTCCAACCGCCGCGCCGGCGATGGGCGTGGCGTAGAGCAGCGCGCGGTGTTCGGCGTACCGCTTCCGTTTCATGGCCTGGATGGTGCCCTCGTCGGGTCGGAGACGACCCGACGAGGGCACCCCGAGCACACGAGGGGCCCGCACCCATCGGTGCGGGCCTGGTTTTGGCAGGTAAAACGCCGCCTCCGACCGGTTCACTCGTCCGAGGGCGAGTTGAGGCCGGCCACTTCCACGGGGCGGTTGCGTCACCTGGACCGGGCCTGGCGGCACTTTCGTTGCGGGCGCGGCGGATCGCGGCGGCCTGGACGGCGGAGGCGGTTTCGCGTTCCTGGGCGAACGCGGCGCGGGCGTCGGCGGGGATCAGGGAGGGGATGCCGGTGATGGCGCGGTGGCCTGGGTCTGCACTCGCCGGCCCCGGCCGCAGAGTCCTGCTCGGCGGCCGGGAACAGTGCGGGGGGGGCTGGCGGTCTGGGCGTACCAGACGGACTGGTCATGTGGGGAGGCCGGCGAGCGGATGCTCGTTCAGTTCGTCTGCGGGTTGATCAGGTGGTCGCCTGAGCAACCGACCGCGACCAGGCCGCTGGGTGGTCGGTGTCGCCGAGGAGGGCAAGACCCGGCGCGGAAGGCTCGACAGCAGCCTGTGGCGTTGTCGGCCTTTGAGGAGCGAGTTGTCCGGGTCGGCCTGCGTGGCGGCCATGGCCAGCAGAGCTCCGGGGAAGTGGGCGCCATCGACGGTGTCGATGAGCTGCTCGTCGCGCAGCCAGTCCAGCAGCCGGACCGCGGTGTTCATCGGCATCCGTGTCCCCCGGGCGAGGGCACGGGTGTCGACGCCTTCGGCGGCGTGGATGAGCAGAAGCATGTCGCGTGCCCATTGCGTGGTCTGCCCTCGCGCCGGGACCACGGCGGGGGTGGTGCTGTGGCGTGCCGTGTCGGTGAGGACAGCTGGACGCAGGGCGCTGGCCGACCACCACGGCGCGCCCGCGGGAGCCGAGACCGTGCTCGACATGGGACGCACGGGGGTTCCACGCTCAGGTCGGGCACTGACGAAGCGCGGGCCGCAGCCTTGAACTTCCCTAGGTGGCGCTCTCGTTGAGGCCGAACCTGCTCGTTCCGAGGAACCGCAGTTATCGGCGAAACGAGGGTTACCGCTGCGCGTCTGCTTGGGCGCGGGCGCGTTCGATGTCGGGGACGTGGCTCTCGGCCCATTGCCGGACCGCGCGCAGGGGTGTCAGCAGTGACCGCCCGAGGTCGGTGAGGGCGTACTCGACATGCGGAGGGCTCGCGGGAATCTCCGTGCGAGAGATCAGACCGTCGTACTCCATCGCGCGAAGGGTCTCGGTGAGCGCCTTCGGTGTGATACCCCGGATGTGCGCCTTGAGTTCGGTGAATCGCATCGGCCTGTTGTCCAGCGCGTTGACGATGAACACCGTCCAGCGCGCCCCGATCCGGTGCAGAACGGTGCGACTGGGGCAGGTCGCGGCCATGACGTTGTAGGCGTTACCCATGCACGACTCCCGGTAGCGTTGTAGATACCGATATAGATTCTATACCGTCCGGGTTGTGACCATTCCCGAATGCACGATCCGTCCCTCGATAGCTCGGCACAGCCGTTTCGTCGCAGCAATCGTCATCGACTCGATCGGCACCGGTGTCTTCGTCCCCGTATCGATGCTGTACTTCCTGGCCACGACGTCGCTGACACTGGTGCAGGTGGGCGCGGCACTGACGACGGCCGGGCTGCTGGCGCTCCCTGCGGGCCCTCTCGTCGGAGGACTGGTCGACCGGTACGGCGCCAAGCCGGTACTGCAGGCGGCAAACCTGGCCCAGGCGCTCGGCTTCGCCGGGTATCTCGTCGTGGGGCAGACATGGCAGATCGTCATCTGCGCCTGGTTGAACAGTGCCGGGCGGGCGGTGTTCTTCAGCTGCTACGGCGTGACCGTCACGGCGCTGGCCGCGCCCGGCCAACGCGAGCGATGGTTCGGTCTTCTGGGTTCAGTACGCAACCTCGGCTACGCAGTCGGCGGGCTGCTCTCCGCCGTCGCGGTCAGCTTCGGCACCAACGGCGTCTGGGCCGCGATCGTGATCGTCAATGCCTTGTCCTATGTCACCGCCTTCGTTCTGATGCGGGCGGTGCCGAACATCCGTGCCGCCAAGGCGGGCCAGGACGCTGCCGGAGGCTGGGGGCACGTGCTCAGGGACCGGCGGTACCTGTCGCTGGTCGCGCATCAACTGTGCTTCGCGATCTCCTTGTTCGCCCTCAACATCGCGATACCCGTCTACGCCGTGGACGTGCTGGGACTGCCTGGCTGGACCGCCGGCGCGATCTTCACGCTCAACACCCTGATGGTCGGCTTCGGCCAGGGCCTCGTCATCGGGTGGCTCAGCGGGCGAATCCGCAGCCGCGTCCTCGTCGCCGGACACGCCTGCTTCGCGGCCGGCTACCTCCTGTTCCTTGCCGCCGACCACGTGGCTGCGCTCGCCCTCGCGGTCGGCATCGTATTGCTCGGCGCATGCAGCTACACCTTCGGCGAAGTCCTCTGCGGCCCCATCACCTCGACTGTCGCCGCGGAGAGCGCCCCAGACGCTCTCCGCGGCCGATACCTGGCCCTCAACCAACTCGCCGTGACCGTCGCAGGAGCGGTGGCCCCGGCCGCCCTCTCCGGGTTGCTTTCCAGTGGGGCAACCGCGACCTGGCTCACCCTGGTCGGCGTCAGCGCCCTCGGAGCCACACTCGCCACGACGATCGGCAGAGTGGTTCCAGCGGCGCGGAGCCGCATCGGAGGTGCTTAGGCCGTGTCCTACGTGGTGAGGCGGGCGAGGCGCTTGCAGCAACAGAGAGCGGCGACGAGCCCAAGGAAGGCCAGGTAGTCGTGGCGGTCCCGGGTTGCGGCCGGCCGCATCGGCGCACCGACCGCAGATCGACCGTAGCCCCAGCTCACCCGGTCGCGGGGTACACGTTCATGTCGATGCCCACCGCGGCGTACTCGTTGATCATGTACGGGCTCTCGCTGTCGTAGAGGCCGCGGTCCTTGCCCGTGCGGGCGTCGAGGATGACGCCTTCGGCGTCGGCGGTGGCGTAGACGGCACCGTGGAAGGCGTTCAGCACCTCGGGCTTCTTCCGTGAGGGGTCGTCCTCGGAGATGGTCCAGAGCACCTTGCGGCTCTGGGCGTCGATGCCCTGTGCGATCTCCTTGGTGTCGCAGACGACCACGGACCGCTGGTCGTGGAAGCAGTGGATGAAGCTGCCGTTCGGTGCGCTGGGGACGCGCTCGCCCGTACGGCTGTCGCGCAGCGTTCCCGCGACGAAGAAGCCGCCTCCCACCTGCTCGACCTCCACGCCGGCGCGGCCCTCCTGCTTCCAGCGCGGGGAGCCGTCCGTGAGCGCCAGGCCCGCGAGGGCGAGGTCCTCCTGCGGGGAGTGCCAGCCGTCGATCGACTGGAAGGTCGCCTCCTTACTGAGCTGGGCGCCGATGACGACGCCGCCGTCCAGCGCGGCGCCCGCGAAGCCGTCCTTCTGCCAGGTCACCTGATGGCTCTTCAGGTCGACCGCGTAGGTGGTGGCGCTCTGGCCGCCGTCACTGCCCGCATCGTCCGGGCTGGTGAGGACCCTGACGGCCGCGGTTCCGCCCTCGGCGCCGATCACCGCCGGCTCCAGGTCACTGACGGTCGCCCCCTTCGGCGCGGGCAGCCGGACCGTCCAGGACACCTTGCCGCTGTCCGCGTCGACGGAACGCAGGTAGACGTCGGTCCGGTCACGCTTGGTGCCGGAGCCCTTCGTGTAGTCGGCGTACGCGAAGAGGACGCCCGTGTGTCCGTCCTGCTGGGCGAGGACCGGGGGGATGGTCTGGTCGTCGCTCGGCATGCCCTCCTTGCCGGTGTACCAGTCCTTGCGGCCGAGGGGGGACGACCAGAGCTTCTGCCCGGAGTGGGTGTCGTAGGCGTCGAGGGCCTCGGAGGTCCGGTGGTACAGCCTGGGCCCGTGCAGGGCGAACCCCCAGTCCTTGACGTCCTCGTCCACGGGCAGTGCGATCTCCTTGCCGAACTTCGCCGGAGGATCGAACGCCTTCGGCTTCGCCGCGGCGGGAGACTTGGCGCCGGAGGCCGCACCCGGGGCCCTGGCGTCCGCGTCCGTCCCGGACGCGCCGTCGGAACAGCCCGCCAAACCGGTCAGCACAGCCACGAGAGCCAGATGCATGACGTGCCGGTGCGTCACTCGCACAGTGATCTCCTCTTTTGGACAACTCCTCAGCAGCCTAGTGGCGTTGTCCTCGCAGCGCGTTCGCTTAGACCGTGCCCTATGAGGTGAGGCGGACGAGTCGGTTGTAGCAGCACAGGCCTGCGGCGAGGCCGAGAAAGGCCAGGTGGTTGCGTGGATGGCGCTCGTAGCGGTGGTTGAGCCGGCGGTATCCGGTCAGCCAGGACATGGTCCGCTCGATGCCCCATCTGCGGCGTCCGAGCCGTTCTGATGACTCGATGCCTTTGCGGGCGATACGGACTCCGATGCGTTTGCCGCGGAGCCATTTCCGCAGGTGGGGGATGCCGTAGGCCTTGTCGGCGTGCAGGCATTGAGGCTTGAAGTGGCGGCCGCGGTGGGGGTCGTGTCTCGTTTGGAGACCCGTGATCACGGGCTTCAGGGCCTGGCCGTCGTGGGTGTTGGCGCCGAGAGGCCGACAACGAGGGGCAGTCCGTTCGCGTCCGACGGGACGTGCATCTTGGAACCCGCCTCGCCTCGGTCCACGGGGCTCGGGCCGGTGAGGTCGCCCCCCCCTTTCGCCCTCACGTGGGCAGAGTCGAGGACGGCGCGGGACAGGTCGAGCAGGCCGGCGTCATGGAGGCGGTGCAGGATCTCCTCATGCAGCCGGCCCCACACTCCGGCCCGGGACCAGATCAGGAACCGGCGGTGCGCGGTCGACTTCGATATCCCGAAGCAGGGCGGAAGAGCCCGCCAGGCGCAACCACTGACGAGCACGTAGAGGATCGCGGCGAACAGCGTCTCATCAGGCGTGTCCTGCGTCGCGCCGCCCTGTGGCCGCACCGTGGACGGCGGGATCAGCGGCTTCGCGATCTCCCACAGCCCGTCCGGAACAATCCAACTCCACGTACCCCGGCCCATATCAAGGCCAACGACGCCTCATCACATAGGACGCGGTCTTAGTGCTCCGCGACCGCACGGGTTCGCCGGGGTGGCGGTCAGGCGGTTGCACGACACTCCTCTGCGCAGGTGCGCGCGAGGGGGCGCCGAGATCGGACGAGCAACAGGAATAGGCCCCCTCACCGCCTGAACGGGACTCCCTTCAGAGAAACCACACCCACCCTTCGGCATTCCACTCCCCCGCATTCCCCAGTTGGTCCACTCGCGAACCAACTGGGGCGAAGAGCAGCGCTGGGGAGCACTCGAGATCGGCATCACGACTGGTGGCGCTACGACGGAACGATGCGCCGGCCGACGGCGACGTCGACGTGGGGCCGGTGCACGTGCGGCCGACACGGAGAGAACACCTCCGTCATCGCCTGAAGACGGTCCGGGAGGACGACGTCCCTGACGCCTACGACACCTCCGGCCCGTACCGGGACTGGACGGCCCACATCGACGAGGTGGGCGCCAGGACGGTGACGCTGCCGGAGGATCTGACGAGTCTGCTGTGCGTGGCGGCGCGAGCCGGCTCGCGTTGACGACTGTGCTGAGGGCTGCTTACCAGCCTCCGTTGAAGAGCCCGGCGAGTGCCTCGGCCGAGTGTGTGGCGGTGCTGGTGTTGGCAAAGGCGACAACGAGCACAACGCCCGATAGGAGGACCGACACCGTGATCCCGAGTTTCATGGCGCGCCGGGACCGGGCGTCGGAGGTGACCCTGTGCTGCCGCCACTGCACGACAGTGATGACCCCCAGGCCGACGGTGACAAGGGCAGCCATCGCGGCCAGGACCGCGTGGTAGAGGGCGAGGTCGCTCACCATGGCGGTGAGGGCGGGCGCGTGCGGGCCGGCGGGGTAGTCGGCGAGCTGCTGCCGGATCTGGGCGAGCGTGGTGGCGAGTTCACCGTCGGCACCACCGTTGGTGAGCAGGGGAAGCAGCGACGCGAACGGTGCTGTCGCACCTTGGACGTTGGCCACCAGCCCGACGAGAGCGAAGGGCCCGAGCAACGTGACGAGGAGCGCCGGAGGCGCGAGGAGGAAGCCGCCGGGACGGTCGACAGCCGCCCGGCGCCACTGTCGCCACAGGACGACGCCGAGGGTCACGGTCGCCGCGAAGAGGAGGGCCGACAGGCCGGCCTTGACGAGGTGGAAGCGGAACCAGAAGGCGACCGCGTCCTCCAACTGGCGGGGGAAGTCCTGGCTGCCGGACTCCCAGTATCCGACCATGCCGCTACGGAATGACGCGCTGAGGTTGCCGGTGTCGATGCCCTGATGGGCCAGGGAGTCGGGTACGACGAAGAAGGCGGCCAGGAGCACCGTGGTCACTCCGGTCAGGACGCCGATCTGCCGTCGCGGTGTGCCGGTGAGCCGGGGCAGGGAGTCGAAGCTGTTCATCAATGCCCTTGCTGAAGGAGAAGTGGACCTTCCGTGCGGATGGAGGCCGGGGGCCGGGGCCCCGGTGACGAAAGCCAACGCGATGACGGGCGGCTGGTCTGTAAGGCCAACCTCCGACTTGAGGGTGGGGCTACCCTCACCTGGCCTAGGACGTGCATCGTAAACGCTGCCCGCATGACTCATCAGCGGCTGCGGGCAGCGCTGGATACACGAGCCGGGGGGGCGACCCTCAGTGGCTTGACGGTGGTTGCGACTGTTCCGACGGCGCGTGCCGGCCCTTTCAGCACTACGAGGGAACAGGGCTCCACGACGCCACGAAGGCCGAAGTCGCTGGTCGTCGAGGGGACCCGCGCAGTGCTTCAAAAGGACGGAACGACGCTTCTCGAGAGGCTGAACGGGAAGGACTTCGACTTCGAGGACGGCCGGCGCCTCTCCCGTACGGGAAGCTGGGCCGATCGGGGGGCGGCGGCTGGTGGCGGTGCGCCATTCGTACCGCTCGTACCGCGCCAGCGCCGACGCGGCCTGCCCCGAGGCGAGCGGGACGGCGGCCGCCAGGTGTCCGTCGGCCGGCCGACAGGCCTCCACCTGGGCCGACTCGGCCTCGACCAGGGCGTCGGCCGCCTGCTGCAGGTACCGGCGTGTGCGGCGGGTTCGGAGCGCTCCCTCCGTCGATCACGGCACTCCGACGCCGCGCGAAGAGTCGCGGCCTTCACTCTCGCCGCCACGACTGGTGACGCACAGGCAGGTGCAGCCATGGAGCGACGAACGAGCGCAGTACGTCCTGTGAACAGTATTGAAAAGCCATGTGACATGTGCAATTTTACTCAGCATCCGTCGCGGACGGGCCCACCAACTCCCCTCCCCAGGAGTGCATCTTGCGCGCCATGGCCATCGCCACCGCCCTGCTCATATCGGCCTTCGCGGCCGCTCCCGCCCAGGCCGAGCCCAAGCCGGACCACGTCTTCACGGACCCGGGCCAGCGCCCGGCCCACGGCAAGGTCAACGGCGCCCCCGGCGCAACCGCCGGCGGCGGGCTGGAATCGCGCATCCTGCCGATCGTCCACGACTGCAGCCCGTCGCTGCGGATCCGGGCCCAGGAGATGACCGCCGCCCAGCTGACGGCGACCTGCGCGAGCCTGGCCAACCAGGACGCCTACTTCCACAGCGTCGCCAAGGACTCGGGGCCTGTCACGAACGACCACAACACCACCCTCGAGGTCGATGTCTTCAACTCGAGCGCCGACTACAAGGCCTACGCGAGGAAGATCTACGGCATCGACACCAACAACGGCGGCATGTACCTGGAGGGAGACCCCTCCGCGACGGGCAACCAGCCCCGGTTCATATGTTACGAGCGCACCGACGTCAGCCCCGGCTGGCAAATCTGGAACCTCAACCACGAGTACACCCACTATCTCGACGGCCGCTTCAATCTCTACGGCGACTTCGGCGCCAGTCAGACCACCCCCACCGTGTGGTGGGGCGAGGGCATCGCGGAGTACATCTCCTACTCCTACCGCGGCGTCACCTACGCCAACGCGGTAGCCGAGGCCGGCAAGCACACGTACTCCCTGCGCACGCTGTTCGACACCACCTACGCCAACAGCGACGTCAACCGCACCTACAACTGGGGCTACCTCGCCGCCCGCTACATGGTCGAGAAGCACCCGGCCGACGTCGCCACCGTGCTCGGCCATTACCGCACCGGAGACTGGACCGCCGCGCGTTCCTTCCTCACTTCACTGGACTACGAGAGCGACTGGAACGCCTGGCTGACGAGCGTGGCAGCCGGCGCCTGACCCGTACTCCTCCGGTAGGTCCGGGGCAGCGACTCGTCCGCCGCCCCGGATGGGCGGGACGCGGTAGCGATGAAGCCCACCTGCGCCTGACGGCTGCGTCGTCGCACGAACGCGCTCGGAGCGAAAGTCAGAATCGATCTCGATGACGGCCGCCTCACCAGTCATGGTCGAAGCCCTGCGGACGGAGCCGCAGGTCAGCGCCAACGAGGGAGCCATCGGGCGGCCCGGTTCAGGAGGCGAGGTGGCAGGATGACATGGTGTCCGACTCTCTCCGTGAACTGTGGCTGCGCGGCATCGCCTTCAACGCGGCGGCGCCCGCCGACGTGCTGATACGCCTCCTGGACGAAGCGGCCGGTGAGGCCGGCCTGCTGATGTGCGAGGGCCGCGACCTGCCCGACGCCGTCATCGACGCGGCCCTCCGCCACCCGGTCGAGCCGATCCGCCGCGCCCTCGCCCGCAACCTGTACGTCGACCCCGCACGACTCGCTCCCTTGGCATCGGACCCTTCGGGACTCGTCCGTGCACATCTCGCCCGCGGCACCCGGGTCCAGCCCCGATGGGTCCGGCCCCTGCCGGACGACATCCTCGTCACCTTCCTGACCGCCGAGGAAGGAGGCGAGGACGGCAGGGTCTCCGAAAAGGACATCGTCGGGGAGCTCTGGTCCTCCCGGCACGTCCCTCGGTCCTTCCCGCGGGACATGGCCGGTCACGACCACCCCGCACTCCGTCTGTGCGCCGTCTTCCAGTGGCAGTCGCTCACCGCTGCGCAGCGCAATGATCTGCTCGACGACCCCGACCCCGCGGTGCGGAAGGCGGCGCGGGAACGCAGATGGGTGCTGGACCCGGAGGCAGTGGAGGCCAAACTGCCGTCCCTCGAACCACGCGACACGTGGTTCGTGCTCGGCACCTGTGCCCTGTCACCCGCGGTCGTCGAGCAGTGCTTCGCGGACGACGAGGTGCGCCCACTGGCCGGGAACCGCCATACCCCGGCCGACGCCCTCGCCCGGCTCGCCCGCCACCCCGATGCAGAGATCCGCAGGCTGGTCGCCACCCGGCCCGACCTGGGACCGGCGTCGACGGAGCTGAGGCAGGATCCGGACGAGGACGTGCGGATGCGTGCCCGCCTCCAGCCCTCCATCCGTACCTGGGCCGAATTCGAGGCGGTCCAGAGTGTGGTCGATCACGGTCCCGACTGCACCTGCCCGATCACGGAGCCGGCCACCGAGCCCTCGCCCGACTGGTACGCCACCTGCGCGACGTCCCAGGAACCGGTGCTCCGCCGGGTTGCGGCGAGCTGGCCCGGCCTGCCCGCCGAGCTCGTCGGGACACTGGCGCTGGACGATGACGAGGAGGTACGGATCCAGCTGGCCTGCCACCACCCACTGGCTCCGCCGCACCTTCTCCTGGACGTCTTCGTGACCCGCCCGGCCCACCGGCCGCACCTGCTGACCCTGCCCGCGTTCCCCCGCACCGGCCGGACCCACCTCATCGGCCACCCGGACCCCGAGGTACGCGCCCTGGCCGCGGCCGACCCCACCCTGCCCGAACCTCCGCTGGAAGACCCCGACGATGCAGTACGCCGGGCAGCCGCCGCCAACCCGACCCTGACACCGGAGACCCTGGAAACCCTCCTCACCGACCTCCGCACCGCAGAGGGCGCCGCGGCCAACCCGTCCCTCCCCGTCCCCCGCATGCACGCACTCTTCGACCGCTGCCTGAACGGCGCCGCCACCCCGTTGGCGGCGGCCCGACGCCGAGAGACGACGCCCACGTAGCGATCACGGGCAGGCAATCGCCGTCGGCCATCCACTGAGAGGTCGTTGTCTTTCTGGTCGTGACCGTTGAGTTTCCGCTGGTCAGGGGTGAATTCCGCGTCGGTGCGGGAGCGTTGGGGCGTCGGGTTGCTTCTTGATTGGTGGGGGTGGCTGGTGGCGTCGGTGCTGGGGTTGCTGGAGGCGAAGGCCTCGACCGCGCGGGAAGCGGTCGAGCGGGCGCGGGAGGAAGTCGCCAGGATCGTGGCCGTGCTCGAAGAGGCCGAGCGAGTGCTCGAACGGCTGGTCATCGCCCGTGAGGCGGTGGTGGAGGTGCTGGCCGAGCCGGCTGGCCAAACCGTGGAGGTGGTGGAGGACAACGCGGTGGCCGCCGCGATGACGGGTTCACCGGTGCCCTGCCAGAACGGGCAGCTGACCAGGGCTGTCCTCGCGCCGGGCTACCAGCGGATCATCTCGGTGCTGGAGACCGAGGCGGCGGCGGGCCGGGAAAAGGCGCGAGCCAAGGACCTCACGACGGCCCTGGGACTGGACGCGGTGCCCGCGAAGATCGAGGGAGTACGTTCGCGGGCGAATCGCCTGGCAGAACACGGGTGGATCACCCGGCACCAGTCCGGGGAGTTCAGCATCCTGACGGCGTGACTGTCCGCTGTCACTGAACCCGGGTCGTTTGCCATCCAAGGTGGACCGACCAGCTGAACAGGTCTGATGGCTCCGTTGTTAGGGTCCCGTCCTATGACTTCTTCAAATCCCGCAGCCAAAACGAGGTTCCTCGTCCTGCACGACTATGGGATGGGCGGTTCATGGTGGTGGGTCCACGCGCGGTCGGCCCGAGAGATCCTGGAAACGTTCGCGTGGACCGAGGTTGTCACCAGGCAGGAGTCGGTGACCTGGGCCGAGGGCGACAACCTCGAAGAAGTCGACATCGATGCGCCACTCATGCCTCCAGGTCTGGACGGCCTGCGGGCCGAACGCGACGCACAGCGCGGGCTTCCTGGCTTCGGGGCACTCGCGGACAGGAGCATCGTGTACGTGCGGCGTCACTGGGACGGCGAGGACGACGGCGGCCCGGTCTACCTCATGGAGGTTGAATCGGACGGGCGCCGGACCCGCGAAGTGGAGCTGGCTGAGGACGGGAGCGGCCGCATCAGGAGCGGACCTGACGACTGGCCCTTGAACCCGCCGGTCGTCGACTTCTTCGACCCGGAGTTGGCAGGCCAGGAGATCACCCGGGAAGCGTTCGAGGAGCAGTGGGAACGCGCCGTACCGGCTTCTGGCCTGTAGCCGCCCACGGCACGTGATCCTGCTTCGATGGCAAGTGGTCCAAGTCCGGTGACAGAGAACAGTGAGGGCGTGACGGCGCGGTTCAGGCTGCCAGGGACATCGTCGTGGTCGTGTGGGTGCGGCGGGCGAGGCGGCGGCACATAAGCATGGTCATCGACCACAAGATCATGGACTCGCTGGTGGCGGGCAGCGTCTCGTAGTCGCGGACCAGCCGACGCGAACGCATCAGCCAGCTCAGCGACCTCTCGACCACCCACCGCCTCGGCAGCACTACGAAACGCGGCTCGTCACTCCGCTTGACGATCTCCAGGACGAGGTGGAGTTTCTCCCGTGCCCAGTCGGTGAGCATGCCGGTGTAGCCGCCGTCCGCCCAGATCAGACGGAGCGAGCGGTGTGCGGCCCCTACCCGTTGCAGGAGGGGCACCGCGGCCTCGCGGTCGCCCACGTTGGCGGCGGTGACCGCGACTACCAGCAGCAGGCCGAGACAGTCCGTGATCACGTGCCGCTTGCGGCCCGGTACCTTCTTCCCGCCGTCGTAACCGCGGGAGACGGTCGGAACCGAGCTGGCGGCCCGCACTGACTGCGAGTCGATGATGCCGGCGGTCGGCTCGGCTGCCCGCCCCCCACTGACGCGGACTTCGCCCCGCAGCCGGTCGTGGAACTCCACGTCCAGGCCCTGGCGGCGCCAGCGCCGGAAGAACGCGTAAACCCGGTCCCATGCGGGGAAGTCGGCGGGAACCGAGCGCCACTTGATGCCGTTGTCGACGACGTATCGCACCGCGTCGAGCATCTGCCGGTGGCAGTAACCCTCCGGACGGCCGCCCCGGCCCTCCAGCCAGGCCGGTACCGGCAGCAGGGGCCGGACCCCGGCCCACTCCGCGTCCGTCATGTCCGACGGATAGCGACGTGCCCTCTCCGGCTGATCCGCCGCGTTCCCGAACCTGTGCGCGAGACAATCGCACGACACGACGGACGAGTCGAACTCCGGGACGACAACCGCGTACAACTGCGACAAGCAGGGCCTCCTGGCGTTCGGTGAGACTTCAACACCTTCCGAATCGCCACGAGGCCCTGTTCTTCATGCACGAACCTCTCCGAGATCATCCGATCAGGATCCTTGTTCGATCCCCAAGCTCGGTGATCGGTATGAATACGCCTTCTGAGGCCAACGCGCCCGGCAAGCGATTCCACATCTCGGTTCTGGCACAGATCTTGGGGAGCGGTCGCGGAGGGTGTCCAGACCGCTTGACGTGCGCTGACTCGTCATCGAACGGGTGAGATTGGCCCCTGCATGCCGGACGGACGGTCACCCGTCGGCATGCCTGTGCTGTGCCATCGCGCGTTCGATCACCCCTCGCTGATCCTCTGGCTCCACGAACCAGCCAGCTGATCATTTGCCAGACACCCCTAGAGCCTTTCTCTTTGATGCTCTGAGGAGTGTCGCGCCTGGCTGGGCTGGGTGGTGGACAAGCCCTCCGCCGGTCAGGCGTCCCAGGCACGAGGACGGTTCAGCTCTTCCCACTCGGGGCGGAGTAGCGAGAACACGGCGAGGTCGTGGCGGCGGCCACGGTGCAGGCAGGCGGCGCGGCTGATTCCTTCCTGGGTGAAGCCGGACTTGGCAAGGACGGCGAGCGCGGGGGTGTTGTCGGTGTGCGTTTCCGCCGTGAGCCGATACATCGGGAGTTCGCCGAAGGCTAGGTCCACCACAGCGTCCAGGGCAGCTGTGCCGTGGCCGTGCCCGCGATGCTGAGCAGCGAGCAGCAGCTCGACCTGGGCTGTGCCGTTGACGATGTTCTGGCTGGTCAGTGCAACGTAGCCGACAGGAGTGCCGCTGGAAGGGTAGATAAGGAAGTCGTCGCGATCGTCGTCCTCGATGTCGCGCTCGATGCGCTCGCGCATGGCGGTGAGTGAGCGCGGCCAGATGCCTATTTGGTGGGCGGCTACGGGGTCGGATCGCCAGTTGTGTATGAACTCGGCGTCGTCTATGTCGAGTGCTACGAGGCCGACGGACTTGGCCCGCCAGGAAAGCTCTCTTTCAGCCCCTGAGTCCTGCTCGTCGCCTGCAATCCTGATGCTTTCCGTCATAGGCGGATGTTATGGGGGCCTTCAGGCCGGGACCACCACGTTTCTCCGCTCCGTGGCGCGTCGCCATGCCTGGTCAGCGACGAGCCCACATAGGAGGTGTTGCGCTCCTTGTATGTCTCGGCGTCGAAGCCAGGCGGGCGGCCTCCGGCGCGGCCTCGCCGTACGCGGTGGCCGACCTGGTCCGCGGGCTGCGGAATGACGGCCCGGATACCTCGGCGACTGAGATGCCCACGGATCGCGCGGGAAGAATAGGCGCGATCAGCGAGGACAACCGCGGGCCGGGTTCTTGGTCTGCCGACCCCGCTTCGTGGAATCCGGATTCCGGACATGACCGCTTCGAAGGCCGACGCGTCACCGGCCTGGCCCGCGGTGACATGGTTGGACAGAGGTCGTGCCCGGCTGTCACTGGCCAGGTGGACCTTCGTACTCAAGCCACCACGTGAGCGTCCGAGCGCCTGATCCTCGGGCTCGGACCGGCCCGGCGCCCCCTTTTCTGATCGCGCACGTGGGGGGCCGGTGACGCTCGCGCTGCCGGTGGTCTTGCCGCGCTTGCGGGCGGGCTCATGGGCTTCGAGGGTGCGGTTGCGGATGTGCTCGCGCTCCAAGGCCGGACATGGTCGCGCGCACGGTGAACACGACCCCGGAAGGGGCGTGCGAGGCCTTCGGTTCTTCGGCGAGGAAGTCCGGGCCTACGTCGCCGGCCTTCAGCCCTTCCGTGAGCGCGGCGAGTTCGATGCCTCGGTTGAGCCGCTTGTGTTCGTGGCGACGAGGGTCACGGCGGCTCCGGAGGAGCGGATCTGCCCGGCGAGCTTCGCGGCGGCCTCCAGCTCGGGGCGCCTGGGGGCTTAATATTCCTTGACACGAATATTCTCTGTAGAGAATGATTGTGTTCATGGATGCACTCCTCACCGCACTGGCCGACCCGGCCCGCTGGCGGCTCGTGAGACTGCTGGCCGAGCGGCCTCGCCCGGTCGGCGTGCTTGCCCAGCTCGCCGAGGCGCGCCAGCCGCAGACGACCAAGCACCTGCAGACCCTTGAACGTGCCGGCATCGTCACCTCGCAGCGCACCGGCCAGCGCCGTATCTACGCGCTTCAGCCCGCTCCCCTGCGGGATCTGGCAGCTGCGTTGAACCGGCTCGCCGACACTGCGGACCAGGTCGGTGGCTCGCGTACGACCTACGACAGCTACGGGCTCAGCCTCCGCGCGGAGCGGCTCGCCGCAGAGGAGTCCGGGTGGGCCGATGGTCGCTCGTTCAGGTTCCACCGGTCGCTGCCTGGGCAACCCGAGCTGGTCTGGCGCCATCTCACCGAGGCATCCCTGCTCGCCCACTGGTGGACGCCGGACGACCTTCGCGTCTCCGAGCTCGTCTTCGAGGCGCGACCGGGTGGGCGGGTCGTCCAGGAGTACCGCGATGCCGAGGACTCCGACGGCTCTGACCTGGTCGCCGGTCGCGCGGAGGGAGTCGTCGAAGACGTGCGCCCCGGCGAGAGCCTCAGCTACCGACTCTCTCCGGTGCTGCCCGATGGGCGCATCGCGTTCACTGCCCACGTCGACCTCGGCCTGAAGCCCAGCGGTACCGGCACGGACCTCGACGCCCACTGGCGGATCACTGACAGCACGGTCGACTCCGCCGACTTCATCGCAGGCATCGAGATCGGCTTCGGCCAGAGCCTCGACAAACTCCTGGCGGCCCTCGCCGCAGACCCGAACGACACCGACAGTGCCGATAGAAGGAGCGCGAAATGACCGACTCGACCGGCCGCAGGGTGACCGCGAACCTGGCTCTCAGCCTCGACGGGCGTTACAACGGTCCCGGTGGGGCGAACGATTTCAGCGCATTCGCCCCGTACGTGACAACCGAGGTCGCGCGAAACCATCTCACCCGTATCTGGGAGGGCGCGACGACGGCGCTGCTCGGCAGGGTCAACGCCGAGGGATTCCTGGGGTACTGGCCATCGGTCGCCGCGGACGAGGGTGCCGATCCGCGTGATCGTGGATATGCGAAGTGGCTGGTCGACACGGAAAAGGTGGTGTTCTCGACCACCCTGGCCGAGGCGCCGTGGGCACACACCCGCGTGGTGAACGCTCCCGCTGCGGACATCGTCGCCGACCTCAAGGCCACCGGTGAGGGGGACATCCTCGTCAACAGCAGCGCCAGCGTCATCAAGGCACTTCTCTCGGCAGACTTGTTGGACCGGCTGTATCTGATGATCTTCCCCGAGATCGTCGGGGGCGGGCAGCGGCTGTTCGACGACGGCCTGCCGAGCACGAAGTGGACGCTCGCCCATCAGGAGACCGGCGATCTGGGTGAGATCGCCATGGTCTACGACCGGGTGCGCTGATCCGACCGATCAGCACACTCAGCGCGCGAGGCGGCCGGCCCGGCTGGTTGAGGGGGGTGGCACCGCGACGCTGCTGGGTCCGCCGCAGGTGAAGCGGCGCAACACCTGCTCGGCCTTTTGGCGGCCTAGCCGGAGCGCGGTTGCGTACTCGGCCGTCTGGGCGTGCTGCTGCTTGATTGGCTCCCAGTGGATCGGCCGCGTCAGCGAGGCGCGAGCGATGGCCAGCCGGGCGGGGTGGGGTCCGGGCGGTACGGGCGGATGCTGCCGATGTTCTTCAGCCGCGGCAGCCTCCGCCGGATCCTGAACGCGGCCGCCGGCCCCACCGCCTGAGGGGGCGTCGTGGCACGCCCCGAAGTCGCCGTCGGCTACACCGTCACGGAGCGGGGCGAGCGCGGTGAGCATCTCCGCTCCCTGCGGAAGAGCGCCGGCCTTACCCGCGAGCTCGTCGACGAACCCGACGCCTACGACCCGTACCTGGACGTCGACTTCACCCCGAGTCGCGGCGGCGGTCCGCCGACCGACGGATTCAGCCAGGCCGCGTACGTCGGCCAAGGGCCAAGCGCCGGGGGCCGAGCGGGGCGGGCCGGTGTCGGCGTGCACCTCACTCTGCCGTGGCACCGCGTTCGAGGGCTGATCCCGGGGACCGGGTCGAGGTCACAGCAACCGGTCGACCAGCCCGTCGATGTAGTCCGGTGTGAGCGGGCCCATGCCGAACAGGACGCGGATGTACATCGGGGCCAGGATGTGGTCCAGCACGTCGAACGCGTCGGGTGCGTGCTCGCCACGGTCGCGGGCGTGATCGAGCATGGACTGCAGTTGCCGCATGCGTTCGGCGCGGAGGTCGTCACCGGCCTGCAGGCCCTGCTGACCGTTACTCGACAGGGCGACGGCCAGGTGCAGCACCGCCGGGCCGTCGGGTCCGGTGATCTCGCGGGCCACGTTGGCCGCGTATGTGCGCAGGTCACCGGCCAGGCTCCCGGTGTCGGGCATCGGCGACCGCGTGTTGAGGCGGGTGAGCGCCACGTCGGTGAGCAGGGTTTCCAGGCTGCCCCACCGGCGGTAGATGCTGCTGTCGGCCACGCCCGCGCGGGCCGCGACCTCGCCGACGGTGAAGTTGCCGTAGCCACGCTCGCTGATCAGGTCGGTGACGGCCTGGTGCACCTGCGCGCCGACGCGGGCGCTGCGCCCGCCGGGCCGCCGGGCTCCCTGTCGCTCGTTCATGCCCCCACCTTAACGCAGTCAGCACTTGCGTTTGCGAGGCGGGCGTCCGTATGGTCTCCTAACGCAGTCGCCGACTGCTTTAGAGCGCTCAGGCGTATCGCCACCCGTGTCGACCGCGGCCGGGCGCGACTACCGATCGAGGGGGATCTCCATGGCCGCATCGCAACCGACCGCAGGCAGTCGACCAAACCGGGCCGTGCTGCTCACGGTGATCTGTCTGGGCCAGTTCATGGTCCTGCTCGACAACACGATCGTCGGAGCGGCGCTGCCGGACATGCAGCACCGGCTGCACACCCAGCTGACCGGTCTGCAGTGGATCGTCGACGCGTACGTGCTCCTGGTCGCCATGCTGTTGCTGTCCGGCGGCGTCTTCGCCGACCGGTTCGGCCGCAAGCGGGTGTACCTGACCGGCGTCGCGGTGTTCACCGCCGCGTCGCTGCTGTGCAGCCTCGCGCCCTCGGCCGGCTGGCTGGTCGCCGGCCGGGTGCTGCAGGGCATCGGGGCCGCGGCGCTGAGCCCTGCCTCGCTCGCCCTGCTCGCCGCCGCCCATCCCGTGCCGCAAGAACGGATCAAGGCGATCGGGCTGTGGGCCGGATTCAGCGGAATCGGTCTGGCCGCAGGCCCCGTGGCAGGCGGAGTGCTGACAGAGGCCTTCGGCTGGCCCGCCATCTTCCTGGTCAATCTGCCCATCGGCGTGATCCTGCTGCTGGTCGGCCTGCGCCACCTCGACGAGTCCCGCAATCCGAGCGCCCCCGCGATCGACATCCCGGGGACGGTGCTGTCCGTTCTGGCGGTGGGGGCACTGACCTACGGGCTGATCGAGGGCGGCGCCCGCGGCTGGATCTCGCCGGTCATCCTGGGCAGCTTCACCGCCTCGGCGATCCTCCTCGCCGCCTTCGTCGCCGTCGAAGCGCGTCGCTCCGCACCGATGCTGCCGTTGCGGCTGTTCCGGCAGCGCCTGTTCACCGTGTCCAACACCGCCATGGTCGTGGTGGGGTTCGCGCTCATGGGTTCGTCGTTCTTCTTCTCCCAGTTCTTCGTGTACGTCCAGGGCAGCTCGATCCTGCGCGCCGGCCTGCAGACCCTGCCGCTGTCCCTCGCCATGGTGATCGTCAGCCCGTACGCGGGCCGGCTCGCCGCCCGGCACGGCTTCCGCGTCGTGGTCACCACCGGCCTGGCCCTGGCCGGCCTGGGACTGCTGGCGCTCGGCATGGTGCACGCCGACACCGGCTACGGGAACGTGTGGTGGCGGCTGGGACTCGCCGGTACCGGCTTCGCCCTGACCATGTCCCCGCTGACGGGCGCCGCCATCCAAGCGGTCAGCCCGCAGGAAGGCGGCCTCGCGTCAGGCATCAGCAGCACCACCCGGCAGATCGGCGCGGTGCTCGGCGTGGCGGTACTCGGAGCCATCGTCCGCACCCGGCAATCCGGCGGCGCCTCCTTCGAGACCGGCATCACCAGCGCCTTCCTCGCGGCCGGCGCCATCACGTTGGCCACCGCCGTGTTCACCGGCCTGTGGCTGGAGAGGGCCAAGCCCGCCGAAGGCTCCGCGGCGCCGCGACGTTCCACCGATCCGGATGCGGTCACCACCACGAACGAGGCATCCGCGATCAGCCCGAGCTAGACCAAGACCATTCCATGGCCCTCTTCTCCCACCGGCTACGCCAAGCGCCGGTACGTCCAGCTCGGCACCGCAACCGCCACAGCGCTCACCATTGCTCCGTACGTGATCGCCCGGACAAGTCCTGGTCGATTGAGTAGGCTCCTCTGAATCGTGCAGGGGGGGGCAACGATGTCGGACAGGTATGCCGGGTCACATCTCAACGCGTTGTTCGACCGCAGGATCGATGCATCGCGTGCCGTCACCAGCCTGTACGTAGGGGCGGCGGCCGATCTGTCCCTGATCACGGCCTTCCTCATGGCGATCTTCCGGGCGGACGCAGAAACCGGAGACATCGTGCTGTGCGTCGATGGCACACGTGCGGGCGTTGTGGGAAGGGCCCGTTTCGAGGCGATCACCGGTGCGTCGGACTCCGTCGACCGCGGCATCGAGATCGGCGCGGGAGACGGCGCCACCCTTCCCGGAGCCCCTACCACCTTCACCCTCATGAGGCTCACGTGCAGCGGGTGCACTCAGGTCGCCTTCCGGGTCTCGGGTGACGAGCCACCACCCGACTGCCCGGAAGGACACGGCCCCATGGCGGACGCGGCATGAACCTCGGCGCCGTCGCGGGGTCGGCCACCTCACTGGTTTCCGGTCGGTTCCTTCTGGTCGGGTATCTGCCCACGTGCGCCGGATCCTTCTTCCTCCTCAGCCTCGTATGGGCGGGGGCACCGAACCGCCCACCGGCCTTTCGTAGCGCCTGGAAGGCAGCCACCACGCTCGGCGCCGGGGAGATCCTCATGCTCTTCCTGCTGCTGCTGGTGGTGGCCGTACTGTTTCACCCGCTTCAACTGTCCGTCGTCAAGCTCCTCGAGGGCTACTGGCCCGCCCGCGTGTCGGCCCTCACGACGTACGGTGTCCGGCGGCAGAACCAGCGCCGGGCGCGGCTGTCCGCCGGCACCGCTCTCGCGCCAGGGATCCCTCCGACACCGAGTGAGGTCCGTCGTGCCGGACTGGCCCTGGTCGTCCTGCGCCAGAGCTTTCCCTCCGAGGGCGACCTCACGCGGCCGACTCGCCTGGGGAACGCCCTGGCCGCCGCGGAGGACCGGGCGGGCCGCCCGTACGGCTGGGACGCCCCGGTCGCCTGGCCACGGCTGTACCCGCTGCTGGGAGATCCGGTGCGCGTCGTGGTGGACAACCGCCGCGACATGCTCGACGCGATGGTCCGGCTGTCGGTGACCGGAATGGTCTGTGGCATCGGCTCGGTCGTGCTGCTCGCTCCGACCGGCCGGTGGGTCCTGCTGTCGGCCGTGCCCCTGCTCCTCGCCCGCCTCGCGTACGGAGCTGCTGTCGCCGCCGCCCTCTCGTACGGCGAGGCGCTCAGGGTGGCCTTCGATCTGCACCGGTTCGATCTGTACGGCGCACTGAGGATCGACGTACCCGCCA
Organism: Streptomyces sp. NPDC042346; assembly: GCF_055581845.1. Lineage (NCBI taxonomy): Bacteria > Bacillati > Actinomycetota > Actinomycetes > Kitasatosporales > Streptomycetaceae > Streptomyces > Streptomyces sp. NPDC042346. Next base: position 64,179 of record NZ_JBVJEH010000002.1, read on the forward strand.
CCCGGGACGAAGAGCGCCAAGTGAACACCGCGCTCTGCGACTTCTGGAGGCAGGGACGCGACCTCGGGCAGGATTACACCCACCCCGGAACCACAGCCACAGCCGCAGCCGATGCCGATGCCGATGCCGATGCCACGTCCCTTCCCATTCCCGCTCCGGCTCCCGCTCCCCTTCCCATTTCCCCTCCGGCTCCGGCTCCCGCTCCCGCTCCCGCTCCCGCTCCCGCTCCCGCTCCCGCTCCCGCTCCCGCTCCCGCTCCCGGGATGTCGGACCCGGGCGGTCCGGCGAACATCCCCTGACGAGGAGGCTCATGCACGACGAGGCCGTCCGACGACTGGAACAACGCATCGCGCGCTACGAGACGGCAGGCGATGCCTCCCTCCTGCACGCGCCGGACGCGCAGGAGGATGTGGACGCTGCTCTGCAGGCGGTGGCGGCCCCGGGCGGAGCGACGTCCGACGCGGCGTGCACGCTTGGGGTCTTCCTCTGTCACAGGGGCGAGACGAGCCGTCCTCAGAACATGGCCGACCTCATCCTGGTCATCGAGATCTTCCGCCACATTCCGGAGAGGGCGGACGCACTGCCCCGCCCCGCGCGCAACTCGATCGCCCATTTCTGGAACGACCAGGCTATGGAGCTGTTCCAGACGGCCGACGGGAGCGCCGGGAGCCTCCCGGACCTCGACGAAGCGGTCCGGTTCTTCCAGAACTCGGTGCTCATGCTGGGACAGGGACACGCGATGGCGACGATCGTCACCGCACGCGCCGGGGCCGCGCTCATGGCCCGCTTCCGGATCTCGGGCCAGCCGGCCGACCTGGACGACGCCATCGTCCACCTGCGCTCTCCCCTCGACGATTTCCAGGTGGAGGACGAGAACACGCGCGCCGTGTGCTCGACCAACCTCGGCCGGGCCCTGCGCCTGCGCTTCTGCCTGCGGGGCGGCCCGGCGGACCTCGGGGAGGCACTCCTCCATCTCTGCGACGCCCACCGGGCGGGACCGGCCGACGAACTGGTCCATGCCGCCGCTCTCCGGCTGCACTGGGCGGGCGCGGACGACCCGGTCCTGGCCACCGTGCGGGAGCGGATGACACCGACGGACTGGAACGCCGTCACCGAGCCGCGCCCCCCTGGCTGGCACTGGTCCTGGACCGCCCAGGAAGCCCTCCGGCATGCGCGCGCGACCGAGGATCTCACGGTCCTCGACCACGCCCTGGGCCTCCTGCGCCGGGCCGCCGGCGCCTGCCCGACGGGCGGCCCCGATCACCTGGCGGCCCTGCGCGAGGTGGAGGCCGCCCTGCTGTCCCGGTTCTCGCTGGCGGACGACGACGCCGACACGGAGGCGCTGGCCGCCGTCGCCCGGCTGAGCGTCGATCTGGTCGCCGCCCGACCCGACCTCCTCCCCGATCAACTGGCGTACCTGACCCGGTCGCTCCGCACCTGCTGGCGCAGAAGCGGCAGGGTGAACTACCTCAACGAGGCGATCGAGCGGCTCGGGTGCGGTGGGGACAGGCTGGCCCCCCACCATCCCGCCCGGTACGTGCTCCACGCCAACCTCGGAGCGGTGTACCAGGACCGGTACGAAGCAACCGGCGACGACGCCGATGCCGCGGCGGCCGAGGCGGCCATGCTCACGGCCCTCGCACTGCTTCCGCCCGATCATCCCGAACGCCCCCTGGTGGAGGAGGAGTTCGTACGGCTCGCGCTGATGCGGGGCACCCCGGACAGCCTGGATGCGGCGCTCCTCCTGCAGCGGGAGAGAGTGCGCGACGACGCCGGAGACGCCTCGGCAGCCGACGGCCGGATCGTGCTGGCGAAGCTGCTCGGCGCCCGGGCGCACCTGACCGGGACTCCCGCCCGCTGGGAGGAGACCATCGCCGAGGTCGAGCGGCTGATCTCCTCGGACGACGTCCGGGGCGAGGATCTTTCCGTGCTCGCCACCGGCCTCGGCATCTACGAATGGGAGCTGTACCAGCTCACCGGCGACCGGACCCGACTGGACCGCGCCGTCGCACGCGCCGAGTCGGCCCTGGACGCCTTCCCGTACGACGGGCCCGACCGCGCGACCCTGGCCTCCAACCTCTGCAACCTGCTGGCCGAAAGGGCATATGCGACGGGCTCGGCCGATGACGTGCATGCGGCCGTGGCGCATGGGCGCGAAGCGTTCGCCCTCGCGGCCGGGCCGGGCCTCGACATGGTCGCCAACCTCGCCCGGGCCCTCGGCCAACGCTTCAGGCTCCACGGAAATCTGGCCGACCTGGACGAGGGCATCTCTCTCGGTCGCATCACCGACGCCCTCAGTGAGATCACCGACGAGGTGCGCGACAGCCCTTACTGGCACGCCGTGCGGGGGAATCTCGCGCTCCACCTGACATTGCGCCACGCCGAGACCGGCCATGCGGAAGACCTCTCGGAGGCCATCGAGGTAGGCCGGGAACTCATCGGGGACCCCCGTGTCCCGGCGGCGCGCAATGCCGCGTACCACTCGAACCACGTCGCAGCGCTGCTCGCCCGCAGCCGTGCGCACCCCGACCTCGCGGATCTCGACGAGGCGGTCACCACGGCCCGGCAGGCGCTGGCCCTTGCGGGTCCGCTCGCTCCCGACCGGGCCACGTACCTCTCCCATCTGGCCGGCGCCCTCGCCGAGCGCCACTCCGTACGCCCCTCCGCCGACGACCTCGACGAGGCCGTCGACCATGCGCGCTCGGCGGTCGGCGTTCCGGAGCACCACTCCGACCTGCCACGGTTGCTCCACACCCTCGCCACCCTCCTCGTCCGGCGTGACGGACGTTCCACGGATGCGCGCGAGGCGACGGCGCTCTGGCGTCGGGCCGCCTCGCTCACGGCGACCCCGGCCATGCGACTGCGGGTCACCTTGGACTGGGGCGCCGAGGCGGCGTCCCGCGACGACTGGGAGCAGGCACTGGAGGCCTACGCCCTCGCCATCGGGCTCCTGCCTGAACTGGCCTGGATCGGCATCGGGCAGACCGACCGGCAGCGGCTCCTGTCGAAGGCCACCGGTCTCGCCTCCGATGCCGCGGCGTGCGCCCTGTCCGCCGGCCATCCACCCGAGCGGGCGATCGCGATACTCGAACAGGCCCGCGCCGTCGTCTTCACCGGCGAATGGCAGTGGTCGGCCGAGGTGACGGCCCTCAGGGCCGTGGACCCGGACCTGGCCGACCGGCTCACCGCCCTTCGCGCGCAGCTCGGCAGGCAGCCTGAGGCCCGGGCCCTGGACGCGGCACCGAACGGAGCCCTGCCCCTCGCGGGCGGCGCAGGACCACACCCGGACGCCGTGATGGCGCTCGGACGCCGGTGGGACGAGGCCGTGGCCGAGGCCCGGGAGCTCCCCGGATTCTCCGCCTTCCTGCGCGATCCCCCGGCGCCGGTCCTCGAACTGCCACGGGGCAGCGCCGCGGTCGTCGTCAACGTCAGCCGGTACCGGTGCGACGCCCTTCTGATCACCGGTCGCGACGTGCGCGCGGTGCCGCTGCGGACCACGGCCCCGGAGATCGCCGAGATGGCGGTCGGTCACCTCCGCGCGCAGTTCCCGTACGAGCACCGGAACCCGTCCGGGGCGGAGGCCCCGGCCGCGGCCCTCGTACGCGAGCACTCCATCGGCGAGACGCTCGGCCGGCTCTGGAGGGGCATCGCCGAGCCCGTGCTCGACGCTCTCGGCCACGTCGGACCACCGGGACCGGATCAGCCCTGGCCACGCGTCTGGTGGTGTCCCACCAACATGCTGACTCATCTTCCGCTCCACGCGGCGGGTGAGCACGATGTGGACGGGGCCGGTCACGACAGCGTCATGGACCGCGTCGTCTCCTCGTACGCTCCGACACTCCGCGCTCTCTCCACGGCACTCGCCGCGGTGTCCGGGCCGGTGACGGAACCGAGCGTGCTCTTGGTCGCACCGGAGCCTTCGGGGCACCGCACGCTCCCGGGCGCCGTGCGCGATGCGCAGCTCCTGTCCACGTTCGCGCCCCGCACCCGCCTGACGAGGCTCCACGGCGCGGAGGCGACCGTTCGTGCCGTCACCGAAGCGCTGGCGCACCACACATGGGTCCACTTCAGCTGCCACGGCGACCAGAGCATCACTGACCCCTCATCGGGGGGACTGATCCTCCAGGACGGCCGCCTCACCGTGGAGGACCTCGTACGGGCGCGGCACCCGGCCAACAATCTCGCCTTCCTCGCCGCGTGCAAATCGGCTTCGGGGGGAGCCACCGTTCCGGACGAGGTCCTCACCCCTGCCGCAGCCTTCCACCACGCCGGGTTCCGGCATGTCGTCGGCACGCTCTGGGCGGTCGACGACGCTGCCGCGAGTGACCTGACGGAGCGGATGTACACGGGGCTTCTCGTGGACGGCCGCCCCGACGCCACGCACGCCGCGACGGCCCTCCACCAGGCGGTACGCCAATTACGGACCGCGTCGCCGTACCGGCCCGGCGCGTGGGCGGCCTTCGTCCACCTCGGTGCCTGAAGCGGGACGGCGCGCCCCGGCGTGGCAGCCGCCTTCTCCCCTCCCCCGAACTCGCCCAGGCCTCGGCCTCACCGCGAAGGCAGCGCGCACCTGCCTCGTCCACCAGGCCGTTTCGTTCGGATCTTGCGAGGCTTGCCATACTTCCCGAGTGGAGATGCAAGCCGAGGAGGCAGCGCGGCGTTGGCTGGCTGATCAGGGCGTCAGCCAGGTGCGCGACGGGTGGGTGAGCGGCGAGAAGCCGGACGCGTTGCTCACCGCCAACCAGGTGGCGCACTCCTGGGCCAGTGATGTGTTCGCCGAAGACCTGCATGCAGCCGACCAGGTGCGGTTGGCTTTCGGGCTGCTGGACCTCCTCGACGAGTACTGGGTCACGTGCGAGATCCGGTTCGCGAACGAGGGTGCGGAGGGTCCCCTGCCGGCCGACGTGCTGTGGGACGGCTACCGTCAGCGGCTGGAGGCGGACCGGGAGGCCGAGGCCGTCACCTACTCGCTGTGGGTGGACTGGTTCGAGGACCACGCCACTTCCGCGACGGCCTTCGCCGAGGTTCTCGGTAACGACATCGACCGGGTGGCGGCCGAGCGATCGGAAGCCCTGCTCCGCCGAGCCCGTCGGGTTCTGGAGTGTTCGGGACCGGTGCGCTGGACGGTGAAGGAGCTGACGTACAGCACCGCCATGCGGCTCCCTGACCTGCACTCGGCCGTCTTCCGCGGCCTCCTGGCGAGCTTCCACGACGTCTACGGCGACCTGGAGCCAGCTGCCGCACTGGCCCTCCTCGACCGGCTGGATCTCCCCACGAACACCCAGCACCTTGCCGAACTGCGCCACGTACTCGCCGCCGGGCATAAGAACCACTACCGCAGCCCTGGTACCTGGGACGATGCGGTTCGCTCCTGTTCCTGAGTCGTTGGCCTGGCAGACCAAAGAAAGATCCCGGCGATGTGGAGTCCGGCCAGGTAGATGGTCGCGGTCTTCTCGTAGCGGGTGGCGATGCCTCTCCACTGCTTCAAGCGGAGGCGTACAAGCAGCGCAACACCGTCGAACGCCTTTGTGGTCCGCCGCGGGAACGGCCGATGGCGTGGTCTGCCGGTTCGCCTGCTCGGGCCCTTCTTTGCGGGCTCCAGCCGCGTGCTGGTGTGCGCGCACGATGGTGGAGCCCACCGAGACAGCCCAGTTGAGGACTTCGTTGGCATCCGCCCGCGCGACCAGCGCGATGAACACCCGCTCCCAGGTGCCGTCGACGGCCCACATCCGCAGCCGGTTGTAGACGCCTCGCCAGTTGCCGAACTTCTCGGGGAGGTGGACCCACTGTGATCCCGACTGGAACTTGAAGGCGATCGCGTCGATCACCTCTCGGTGGTCCCACCACCGGCCACCCCGCCTTGGTATCCGATATGGGAGTGACGGCTCGATCCGCGCCCACTGCGCGTCAGTCAACGGCACACACGAACACGGACGGCGGGGCTGGTTGGAACGGCGCTGCTGTCAGGCGGTCGGCCCGGCGCGGAGCCGTCGCACGTCCCGCACGAGCGTGCACGAAGCGCTGAGGAAGATCACAACTCCAGCCACGAGCCAGAGGACCGACGCCCCGGAGCGGTACTCACGAACGGCAAGAGCGAGCAGCATCACGCTGGTAAGGGCGCCGAAGGCCGAGATCAGAGCGCTGATGCGGTGAGTCACACGGACATCATCAACGACAACCTCGGCCAGCGGAAGTGATCCAAACGAACCGGCCTAGCTGGTTCCTCCCCCATCGGGCCACGCCACACCGCGAGTTCATCCGCCCTTTTGCGGCGGCGTCACGCGGGGCCCGCCCCAGGTCCGGAGCGGGGGCGAGGTCGGCCGGTCGGGTGGGTGAGGGGCGGAGCAGGCGGGCGACGAGGACTGCTCCACCGGCGGTCAGGACCGCGCTGAGCAGGGCGGCGATCCGGAGCTCGTGGGTGAAGGCGTCGAAGGCCGCGTTCCGTAGGGCCTCGGCAGTGCCGGCGGGCAGGTTCCGGGCGGTGTCGACGGCACCGCCCGGAGTGCCCTCCGCGGAGGCCAGTTGTTCGGCGGTGAGGTTCGCCGGAGCCCGGGATTCCATCTGTGCTCGGTACACGGCGGTGCCGATGCTGCCCAGAATCGCGATGCCCAGTGCGCCGCCGAACTCCGCGGAGGTCTCTGCCAGGGAGGAGGCGGCCCCGGCCCGCTCCGGTGGCGCGGCGGAGAGCATGACGTCGGTGACGACGGCGGCCACGCCGGCGATGCCGAAGGACACCACGGTCAGGCCGCACACGAGGTGGAGGATGCCGGAATCGGACCTGATGAGGGTCAGCCCGACGTAGCCGGCGGCCGCCACCAGCAGGCCGGCGGTCATGACCCGGGGCTTGCCGATGCGTTGTGCCATGCCCGCGGCCAGGGCAATGCCCACGGGCATGACGAGGAAGGTGGGCAGCGACCACAGGGCCGACTCAAGCGGACTCATGCCCAGGACGAGCTGCATGAACTGCCAGTTGAACAGCGAGAATCCGATCATGGCGAAGGTGGCCAGGGCGTCGATGAGGAGGGGCACGTTGAACCAGCGGGTGCGGAACAGTGCGATGTTGATCATCGGGTTCCGAGTGGTGTGCTGGCGGTGCAGGAACAGGGCTCCCGCCGTCATGCCCGCAAGGAGGGAGCCGGCCCCTGCCCACTCGATTCCGTGCTCGGCGGTCGTTTTGATGCCGTAGATCACGGCGAGGACCGCCACCAGGGACAACAGGGCGCCGAGCAGGTCGAAGCGGCTGCCCGGCTTCGGGTCACGGAACTCCGGCAGCAGCGGCCCGAGGCACAGGAGCAGGGCCATCACGGGAATGTTGATCAGGAAGACCGAACCCCACCAGAAGTGTTCGAGCAGCAGGCCTCCCACGATCGGGCCGACGACGGCGCCGCCCGCGAATCCGGCCGTCCAGATGCCGACGGCGGTGGCCCGCTGCCGGTCGTCGTGGAAGAGGTTGCGGATCAGCGCGAGGGTCGAGGGCGCGAGCGTGGCGCCCGCGATGCCCATGAGCGCGCGGGTGGCGATCAGCATGTCCGGACTGGACGCCCAAGCGGCCAGGGCGGAGGCGAGATCTCGTCGCCATCATGGTGGAGACCGCGCTGTCCGACACCCCCCTGCCCGACACACCGCCACAGAACTGGCGGCACGGTCTCGAGCGCGCCGCCCGCCGCGACTGGGAGCTCTACCACCGCCACCCGTGGATCCTGGCGAAGGTCCTGGCGACGCCCCGCGCGCACTTCAGCCCCGCACTCGCGGCGGACAGCGAGAGCGCCTTCTCCTCGTTCGACGGGCTCGGCCTGGAACCCGCAGACGCTTTCCGCTACATGTTCATGTTCGCCTCCTACGTCCAGGGCGTGGCACTGACCTACGTCAGCGACGTGGAGGCCGAGCGGCTGTCGGCCAACGCCACCCGCCGGGGGGTCACTTCCCCGGAAGCCGTACGAGCTCCGCTCATCGCCCCTGGCGCCTATCCACGACTCGGCCCGGCGATGCGCGCGGGCGGCGACCCCTGGGATCTCGACGCGCTGTTCCTCGCCGGCCTTTCCGGAGTCCTCGACGGCATCGAGGCCGATCTCACCCGGCGCGGCCTCACGGGTCGGCCGGGCTAGGGCTCGCGGCACGCCGTATACGCGGATGCACGGATACGCGGATGCCCACGAGCTCGACTCGTGGGCATCCGTGCATACACGTGCGTGTCCTGCGGAGTCGGGTCTCACACGCCTGGGGAGTGGGGGTCGTGCGCCGCGCCGCCTGCGCGGTGTCGGCCCGCGGGCTCAGACGAGGGCGGCGACCAGCAGGGCGAAGGCGGCGATGATCACGGCGACGCGGACGTAGTGGAAGCGGTCCCAGCGCTGCATCTGCTCCTTCCAGTCGGCGGGCCGGTTGTCAGGGGTCCACGTCTTGCCCCGGTTGTTGATCGGGACGAGCAGCAGGACCGACATGATCACGCTGACGATCAGCAGCGCACCGGCGGTGACGACGAGGCCGACGCCGTCTTGTCCCCATCCGGCGATGGCCCAGACCGCGACGAGGACGAGCGAGCTGATGTACCAGACCGGCATCACGGCGCCGAGCATCCGGCCCCCGTGGGCGCGGCCTAGTTGGCCGCTGTCCTCGGGGAGGGCGTTGAAGATCGGGTTCATGACGAAGGCGACGGAGAACTCCACCCCCACCATCACGCCGACGACCACGGTGGTGAAGACCTCGAGCGCGTTGAGCATGATGACCCCTCCGGGATCTAGCGTTGCTAGCTGATGAGGCAACGCTAGTACTACTGCCGCTCGATTGTCTAGCGGTGCTAGGATCGAATCATGTCGGTACAGGAACGCAAGGAACGCGAACGGGCGGACCGCGAACGCCTCATCGTGGCGACGGCTCGCGAACTCGCCGAGCAGCAGGGCTGGGACGCGGTCACCACCCGCCGGCTGGCCGAGCGCATCGAGTACAGCCAACCCGTCCTCTACAGCCACTTCCGCGGCAAGCGCGAGATCATCGGCGCCGTGGCTCTGGAAGGCGCCGCCGAGATGGCCGCGTCGCTACGGGCCGCGACCCGTACCGCTGACGGCCTGCGCGCCCGGGTCGTCTCCCTCGCCCGCGCCTACCTCGACTTCGCCGACGGCAACCCGGCGGTCTACGACGCCATGTTCCAGCTCGACGGCGGCCTGGCGTTCGCACAGGAGGACACCCCGGAACCTCTGAAGGACGCGTTCGCCGCCCTGCTGGAGACCCTCGGGGACGTCGCCGGGGACGGCGTCCACCCGGGACTGTTCACCGAGTTGTTCTGGGCGGCCCTGCACGGGCTGGCCACCCTGACCCGGGCGGGACGGCTGCCGCCGGAGGAGGCCGAGCGGAGGACGGAGCTGCTGGTGGACCGGCTCGCCGTGGTCTGACGCACCGTGCCGGCGGACACGCAGCCGGGGTGTCCTCGGTCGCGGCTGCCCGCCCGCGGCATCGCCCCCGGATGTCCACGACGAGCTTGGGCGGTTTTCGAGCCGGACGCGGTGCGTCCGGACCGGGATGCCACGGCCGTCGAGCGGACTGGTCTTGGGGGCGCCGTGAGTGGCGTAGTGTTGGGCCTACCGACGCGGGGTGGAGCAGCTCGGTAGCTCGCTGGGCTCATAACCCAGAGGTCGCAGGTTCAAATCCTGTCCCCGCTACTGAAGTGACATGAGGCCCGGATCCTGTGGATCCGGGCCTCATGCGTGCTCCTACCGTCGAGTGCGTTCGTCCGTGGCTGCGGCCGAGGGACGCGGCGAGGACCGGGCTGTGGCGCGGTGCCCCCACGGGGCGCTCGCTTCGATCGCTGGGGAGGACAGCCCCAGCGCGGCGTTGTGCTTGCCGTCCTGCATGTGGTTGAGCCAGCGCTCGTACCAGCTGAGGAAGTCCTGTGCCGAGGAGACGTTCGGAGGCCAGAAGCCGTCCGCGTTGCCGGTGACCACACGGCCGGCAAGGGGACCGGTCACTCCGATGAGACACAGATCGCTGCATCCCATCTCGATGATGTGGAGGAACAGATCACCTTGCAGCGCGTCCGGGTGGTCCACATGAGTAAAACCCCGTGGGCTGCCATCCGCCGGCTTCCGGTTCATGGTGAAAAGCCTGCACTCATCCAGGGGAAGAAGACCGTAGAAGGGGCCGGCACCGCTACCTCCGAGTTCGACGAGGAACGCTCGGTAGGCCGCCGGCAAGAGAATGCGGTGCTCCGTCTCGAAGGCGTCGGCTCGCGCAGAGCTGATACGTGGAGCGAGGCGGAAACGGTGGCCCTCTCCACGCACGGAGTGGCTGCGCTGCACCTGGTACGGCATCTTCGCCAGCTTGGCGCGTATACGGGGTATGCGGGAGTCCATCGGAGGATCTCTTCTCTCGTCTCCGAGACCCTATCGATCAATCCGGCAGAGACAGAGGCAGAGACAGCGCCGTCGACGGTCGAGACGAAGGCGTCCTCTGCCGTCATCCGCCCTCCAGCGGCAGCTCCGCGTCCATCGCGTGCCCGTGGCAGGCCGGAAGGCGTCAGTTCGCGCGGCAGAAGGTGCGAACCGCTGTCGTGAAGGCCTCCGGCGCCTCCACGTTGCTCATGTGGCCCACCCCGGGAATCACCACCAGCTCGGCGTGCGGGATCGCGTCCCGGAAGGCGTGGGCGACGTCCAGGGGGGAGCGGGCGTCCCGCTCGCCCCAGAGCAGCAGGGTCGGCACGGTGATCCGGGGCAGCAGGTCCGTCTCGTCGGCCTCGGCCATCAGGGAGAGCTGCGCGGCCATGGTCTCCGGCCGTACGTCCCGGTTCATGGCGTCCAGCAGCGTCGCGAAGCGCTCCGGCGGGCCGTCGGCGTAGAGCCCCGGCAGTGTCGGGTCGATGTCCTCCCGGGGCTCCGCGAGCATCCGCCGCGCCCCCGCGACCCGCGCCGCGACCTCCCCTGGTGGCAGGGAGCCCTTCCAGCCGGCGTACGTGTCCACCATCAGCAACGACCGCACCAGTTCCGGCCGCCACCGGTACAGCTCCAGGACCACCGTCCCGCCCCAGGACAGCCCCGCGACATGGGCGGGACCGAGCCCCACGTCCTCGATCACTGCGGCGAGAGCGCCCGCGAAGTCCGCCAGCCCGAAGCCCGCCGGCAGCCCGCCGGACCGCCCGGACCCCGGCTCGTCCCAGGCCACCACCGTGAACTCGTCCGCCAGCGCCCCGACTTGCGGCTCCCACATCCGCCCGTCGAGCCCGGCCCCGTGAACGAGAACCACGACCGGCCCCCGCCCCTCCCGCGTATAGGCGACGTCGACGCCACCGACCCGCACCACAGCCATACCACCAGGCTAGAGCGTGTCTTGTGGACCAGCGACCCCTCAGCCGCGCGCCCAGACGCACCTGTCAAGCGGTAGTACGTCAGGACCCGGACGGGCCGGATCGGCCGGGTTCGGACGCTCAGAGGACCACGTGGCCCGTGGTGGAGGCGGCTGCGTCCCGGGATGTCGTTCGGTCGGTCCCCGGATCCTGCGAGGCGCCGGCCCCGAGGCCAGGAGCGGAGCTGAGGAGCAGGGGGCGTGGTCTCCGCTTTCGGAGCCGAGACCACGACCCTCCGCCCTTCGCCACTCCCCCGGTGGCGGCCCGCAGGCTACTCCGGAGTGGGCTCCCCTCGGAGCGCTTGACCGACATGGGCCGGGCTCAGCCCGATCGCGCGGGCGATCGTCTCCCTGTCGACGCCTCGCGCATGCGCGGCACGCATGACGGCGTTCCGGCGGGCGACGAGGGCCCGGCGGCGCTCACGCGACGCGACCGTCCGTTGGAGAAAGCGCGCCCAGTGCAGGAGCGCACGGCCGGTCCATTGGGTGAGGGGTCGGGGTTCGGGTGCGGTCGGATTGGCCAACAGGTCCCCCTTGCGGTCGACACGGGTGTCGCTACCGAAGGTGACGGGCCGCCAGGTCCGGCCACAAGGGCGCAAAACCAGCCGTCGCAACAGGTGGGACGGCTGGGAAGATCGGCCGTATGCGTGAGTGGGATCCCGGTGATATGAAAGCCGCCGCGGCAGCCAGCACCTCCAGCTGCACTTGGCGTACGAGGGCGTGATCTTCGAGCCTGCCCGTGTCGACCGCTCGTCCGCCGCGGCGGGATGCTCTGCCCGTGCTCGCCGCACGCGACTGCATCGTTGGGACTACTGCGTTCTCGGCCCTGCGGAGGACGATCCCGCCGAACCGCCGCGAGAGGGTTGATCCGTGCGAACAACCATCGGATACACCGTCGAAAGCATCGGCTACGTCGTAGGAGCCCAGGGGCTCGTCAGCTTCGCCTCGCAGACCTTCTTCGGCACGGAGTGGGGCTGGCTGCACAAGATCGTCGACCTTCCGTCCAGCGCGTACCTCGGCTTCGTCGCCGTGGGGCTGGCGCTTGTCGTCGGCGGGGTGAAGACGCGCAAGACACCCCAGCGCCACAAGGCCGTCGCCTGACCGGCGTATCTCTCAGCCCGCAATGCCCAACCGGCAGGGACGAAGCTCGGCCACCACGGGGGCACTCCGCCTGGGCACGGAGGGATGGCGGCGCCCTCCCCGAAGATCGAGAGGACGCACCAGACCCGCCGTTCACCGTCGGCCACGGGAAGCACCGGATCCGCACCGCAGGACGGAACCCGGGAACGGCCCCGGCCCTCGCGTCAGAGCCCTGACCTGCACCTTCACGATGCACACCCTTGAGTGGCGGTCAGGTCAGACTACTTGCCGGTCCCCCCGAGCTGTGCCGCCCACGGGTAGTAGACGAAGGAGAACGCCGCCGGCGCCCCGGTGATCCTGCTCCCGAGCCAGACGTCGTTCGTCAGCTGGATGCCGGAGAACATCGGGTTCGTCTCGTCGTGCAGTTTCCGCTCCATCTGCACGACCAGCTGGGAGCGGGCGCTGTCGTCCTTCGTGCCGACGGCCTTGGCGTAGAGCGCGTCGATGCCGTTGTAGCCGGACTGGTTGAAGGTGCCGCCGGTCACCGCGGTGAGGCCCAGCCAGTCGAGCGGGTTGGGGATGTTCGGCCAGAACTGCGTGTACAGCAGGTCGGTGCTGCCGCGCGTCGCCGGGTCGTACAGGTAGTTCGAGTAGCCGGTCGCGGGAACGACGTCGAGCTTGAAGTTCAGGCCGATCCTGTCGGCCGCGTCCTTGATGGCGACGCCCAGTTGCTGCGTCTCCGGCTGCTGCGGAACCACGAGGCTGATCTGCTTCGACTTCACGTCGCCCGGAACTCCGGCGAGCAGCTTCTTCGCCTCCTCGATCTTCGCGGTGCCGTCGGTCTTGACCGAGTCGGCGTACGTGGTCAGGTCGTCCTTCGCGAAGCCGTACACGGCCGGCACGGTCTGCAGGGAGACGGGGGTGCCCTCCCCCGCGTACACCTGGCCGCCGATGCCCTTCCAGTCGATGGCCGTCTGGAGCGCCTTGCGTACGTCGGCGTTGCCCATCGCGCCCTTCTGGTTCGCGACCACGAGGGTGACGGCCAGCGGCGCGGGGCCCGAGTAGAGCTTGCCCGCCGGGGATGCCTTCAGCTGTGTCAGCGCGGCCGTCGGCGGCTGGTACGTTCCGTCGATCTGGCCGGAGAGCAGGCCGGAGGTGATCGCGGAGTCGTCGGTCAGGAAGGTGAAGTCGATGTTCTTCACCTTCAGCGGCAGCGCCTTGTTCCAGTAACCGTCGTGGCGGCTCACACTGATCGACTGGCCTTGCGTCCACTTGCCGTACTTGTAGGGGCCCGTGCACATGACGCCGACACCCGGCGTACCGACCTTCTTGCCGAGCTGCTCGTAGAACTTCTTCTGGACGACGACACCGGCGTAGCTCGCCAGTTCGTCGTTGAAGAGGTAGTCGGGCGTCTTGAGCTTGACGGTCACCTCGTCGGCGCCCGTCTTCGCTATCGAGGCGACGTTCGCGTACAGGTAGCCGTAGAAGCTCGACTTGTCCGTCATGTTGTGCTGCATGCTCCACACGACGTCGTCGGCGGTCATCGGCGATCCGTCCCAGAAGGTGACGCCGCTGCGGAGCTTGTAGACCCAGGTCGTCGGATCGGGGTTCGTGTACGACGTCGCCAGGTTGGGTTTGATCCGGAAGTCCGGCGTCTGGACGAGGGAGGGTCTCGCACATGTTCGAGTTGATCATGTTCGGCGTGTAGTCGGCCGACTGGAAGGGGTCGACGGTCTGCGGCTCGCCCTGGAAGACGTTCCAGGTGATCTTGTCGACCGAGCCCGAGCCCGCCGGCGTGAGGGTCGTCAGCGCGTCGGAGGACCCGGCCGTTCCGGTGCTGGAGGGGCCTGAGGAGCAGCCGGCCAGCGCGAGGGCGGCCGCGGCGGTGACGGCGAGTGCCGCCGTCCGTCCGCAGGGGCGGGGAGAGTGCATCGCGGAACTCCTGTTCACTGTCTTGCTGTGAGGGTTTCGGGGTCCCACCCGCTGCGGGGGACGCTGTCGCGCAACAAGCGGGTGTAGGGGTTCTGAGGGTTGTCGAGCACGTCGGCGGTGGGTCCTTGCTCGACGACGGCGCCGTGGCGCATGACGATCGTGTCGTCGGTCACCTGGCGGATGACGCCGAGGTCGTGGCTGATGAAGAGGTAGCTCACGCCGCGTTGGTGGCGGATGTCCGTGAGCAGGTTGAGGATCTGCGCCTGGATCGAGACGTCCAGGGCGGACACGGCCTCGTCGAGGATGAGGACGGCCGGGTCGGCGGCGAGCGCGCGGGCGATGGCGACGCGTTGGCGCTGCCCTCCGGAGAGGGCCCTTGGCAGGGCCGCGAGTTGTCGGTCGTCGAGTCCGACGAGCTCGGCGAGTTCGCTCACGCGCTGCCTGGTCTCGTCGCGGCCGAGGCGGAAATGGACACCGACGACTTCCGCGAGGCAGTCGCCGATGCGCTGACGGCGGTCGAGCGAGGTGTACGGGTCCTGGAAGACGATCTGAATGTCCCGGCCTCGCTCGCGGCGGCTTCGTGCGGAACGCGCCGGCTGGGTGCGGTCCTCGCCCCGGAAGGTGATGCGGCCGCCGGAGGGGCGCTCCAGGCCGATGATCATCCGCGCCGTGGTCGTCTTGCCTGAGCCGGATTCGCCGACGATGCCGAGGGCACCGCCCGGCGCCAGGGCGAAGCCGACGCCGGCGACCGCGGTGGCCTCGGCACGCCCGTGGCCGAACGTCTTGGTCAGGTGCTCGACCACGAGCAGGGGTTCGGTCATCGCTGGACCTCCTCGTCCGAAGGGGAGCCGACGTGCTGGGTGCCGATGTGCTTGGAGCCGACGTACTCGGAACCGGTGCGCTCAGAGCCGATGTGCTCGGAGCCGACGTGCTCGGAGCCGACCTCTGAGCCGACCTCTGAGCCGACCTCGGAGTCGATGCGCTCGCCTGCCATCCGGCCGCGAAGCGCGGGCATCCGGACGCATCGCGTGTCCGACGGACCGATCTGCAGCAGAGGCGGTACGCCCGACCCGCACGCCTCTTCCGCGAAGCGGCAGCGCGGCGCGAACGCACAGCCGTCCGGCGCCTCGTAGGCGGTCGTCGGGTGACCGGTGATCACGGGCAGCCGGTCGACACGTCGGTCGATCTCGGGGCGTGCCTGCACCAGTGCGGCGGTGTAGGGGTGAAGTGGGTCCGTGTGCAGCCGCACCGACGCTTGGCGCTCCATGACCTGTCCGGCGTACAGCACGATCGTCTCGTCGCATACGGCGCCGGCGAGCTCCAGGTCGTGGGTGATGAAGAGCATCGCCATGCCGTACTCGCGCTGCATGCGTCCGAGGATCGCCATCACTTCCGCCTGGGTGGTGACGTCGAGCGCGGTGGTCGGCTCGTCGGCGAGGACGAGCCGGGGGCGCGCGGCGACCGCGGCGGCGATCATCACCCGTTGCAGCAGGCCGCCGGAGAGCTCGTGGGGGTACTGCCCCAGCCGGCGCTCCGGGTCCGAGATCCCGACCTCGGCGAGCAGCTCCTGTGCGCGCTTGCGGGCCGCGGTCTTCGGCATCCGGTCGTTGGTGCGCATCGCCTCGGTGAGGAAGTCGCCGATCGTGCGTACGGGGTTGGTGTGGGCCCGTGCGTCCTGGAAGATCATCGCGACGTCCTTCGCGCGATAGGCCCGCAGGGCGTCGGTGCGGAGGTCGAACACCTCGGCGCCGGCGAAGCGGACACCGCCGCGGACGTCGGCGCCGTCGGGGAGCAGGCGCGCGATGGTGCGCACCGTCATCGACTTGCCGGAACCGGACTCGCCGACGAGGCCGAGGGTCTGTCCGCTGTCGAGCGAGAACGAGACGTCGCGCAGCACGGTCCGCGGCTCTCCTGCCACGGGCAACTGGACGGTCAGGTCGTCGACTTCGAGAAGTGCGTTCACGAGCGTGCCTCCCAGCGTTCTGTGAGTCGGTCGCCGAGGATGTTCACGGCACCGACGGTGGCGACGATGAGCGCGCCGGCGAGCAGAGCCTCCTGCGGGTGCTGCCGCAGCACACCGGTCATGCCGGTGCCGACCATCGCGCCCCAGTCCGACGTCGGGGGCTGCATGCCGAGGCCGATGAAGGAGAGACCGGCGAGGTCCATCAGGGCGAATCCGAAGGCAAGCGTGGCGTTGGCGACGATCAGCCCGCCCACGTTGGGCAGGATGTGTCGCAAGGTGATCCGCAGCCCGTGCACGCCCTGGACCCGCAGTGCCGCGATGTACGGCAGTGAGCGCTCTCGCAGTGCGGCGCTGCGCACGATCCGTGCGATGTACGGGATGTAGGCGAGGGACAGTGCCGCTACGGCGGCCTCCAGGCCGGACCCGAAGAGGGCGGTCGCCAGGATCGCGAGCAGCAGGCCGGGGAAGGCGAACACGGCGTCGACGACGCGTACCACCATCTGGTCGAGCCAGCCGCCGAACCACACGGCCGCGAGCCCGAGGAGCGACCCGAGGAACGTCGAGATCAGCACGACGAGGAAGGGCCCGATCAACGCCGTACGGGAGCCGTGGACGAGGCGCGAGAGGAGGTCTCGTCCGTTCGCGTCGGTTCCCAGCAGGTGCTCCCCGCTCGAACCCTGGTAGGCACCGGAGAGGTCGACGGCGTTCGGATCGTGCGGCGCGAGGAGAGGTGCGAGGACGGCGAAGGAGACGACGAGTCCGAGGACGGCGATCGCCCCTCGGCCGGTCAGGCCGATGCCTGTCGTACGACGCGTCGTCAGCCGGCCGGCCTTTCCGTCCTTGAGGCGTCGCACCGCTGCTGTGGTGCTCATGAGTCCTTCTTCCCGATCGACACGCGCGGGTCGAGCAGTGTGTAGGCGATGTCGATGAGGGTGTTCAGCACGATGAAGGCGGCGACGTACACGAGGCAGATGGCCTGGACGACGGGGAAGTCCTTCTGGTGCACCGAGGTCACGAGGAACTGGCCGAGTCCGCCGAGCTGGAAGACCTGTTCCACGATGACGCTTCCCGCGATCAGGCCCGCGGCGGTGAGACCCGCGACGGTGAGGACCGGGATCGCGGCGTTGCGCATCACGTGTCTGCGGACGACGACCCCGCGGGGCAGTCCGCGGCTGATCGCCGTCTGCACGTGGTCGGCAGACAGCTCCTGTCGGATCGCGGTCTGGGCGAGTCGCGCGACGAACGCGACGGACGCGAGTGCGAGCGCGACCGACGGAAGAACCAGGTGGTAGACCGCGTCGAGGCCCGCCTGGCCGGCTCCGAAGACCGGAAACCACTCCAGGTCGACGGCGAAGACGATGATCAGCACGACGGCTCCGACAGAGGTCGGCACCGCCATGGCGGCGGTCGCGCCGGCCATGGCGGACCGGGACAGCCGGCCGGGCTTGAGACCGGTGAGCGTGCCGATGGCCAACCCGACCACCAGGACGATCGCGGCGGCCATGAGGACGAGCAGCGTGGTCGTGGAGGCCCGGCTTCCCACCAGCGACGCGACGGGCTGGTGGTAGATGATCGACGTGCCGAAGTCGCCCTGCGCCACTCCGCCCAGCCACGACAGGTACTGCTGCCAGACGGGGTCGTCGAGGTGGTACTCGGCCGTGATCAAGGCGAGTGCCTCGGGGCTCATGGTGCGCCCGTGCGTGAGATACGTGAGCGGACTTCCCGGTGCGGCGTAGAGCGCTCCGAAGACGACCAGGCTCGCGATGAACAAGGTCACGGCCAGTCCCGCGACGCGCGTCGCGATGAACCGCGGGATCTCTCCGGCGGGTCGCCGCTTCGCCTTCGCCTGCCCTGATCGCACGGGGGCCGTCATGCTCGCGTGGCTCATCGGTTCACCTCCGGCTGCGCGTGGACCACTCGGCCGCCCACGACCGTCCGCAGCACTCGCGTGTCGAGCAGTTCGTCCAGGGGGCGGGTGAAGATGTCCCGGTCGAGAACGATGAAGTCGGCGTACAGCCCCTCGGCGAGACGGCCGTGAAGGTGGTCGGAGCGGCTTGCCCAGGCGGCGTCGCGTGTCGCGTGCACGATCGCGTCCGCCAGCGGCAGGGCGTAGTGCGCGATGTTCGCGGGCAGCGAGGGATCCAGTGCCGAACGCCGTGTCGCCGCGATGAACATGTTGGGCAGCGGTGCGTGCGGCGAGGTGGGCGAGTCGGTGCCGAGGACGAGTGTGGCTCCGGCGTCGGTCATCTCGGGCCACGGGAAGCCGCGGTCGACCCGCTCGTCGCCGAGGACGCGTCGCCAGTTCTCCTGGATGGCGGGATCGGCGTGCACGGGCTGCATGCTCGCCGTGATGCCGAGTGCTGCCAGGCGGTCGATGTCCGCGGGGTCGACGACTTCGAGGTGCTCGATGCGGTGGCGCCGCTCCTTGGGGCCGTTGAGGGCGACGGCGTGCTCGACGGCGCTGATCGCGACCCGGGTCGCCTCGTCGCCGATGGCGTGCATGGCGACCTGCAGGCCGGCCGCGTCCGCGGCGGCCACCACCGGCGCGAGTTCGGCGAGGGTCCAGATCGGGTCGGCGTTCGTCCCGTTCGCGTAGGGCTTTCCGAGCGATGCGGTGCACCCGTCGACGGTTCCGTCGACCATGACCTTGATGCCGGTCACGCGCAGGTACGGGGTCGACCGTCGGGTGGCGAGTTCGACGGCGCGCTCGACCTGGGCGAGGTTTCGGCCTTCGTCGCCGGTGGGCTGGACGCTCCAGAACGCGGCGATCCGGGTGGTCAGGGCGCCCCTCGCGTCGGCACGACGCATCGCCTCGTGGTCGGCTTCGCCCAGCGCCATGTCGGTCGAGCCGGTGATCCCGGACTCGGCGTACGCGGCGAGGGCGACCGCGAGGGCCTCGTCACGGTCGGAGTCTCCGGCGAAGGCGTCGAGTACCGGCCACACGAGTTGGTGCATCGCGGTCTCGTCGACCAGGCCGGTGGCCGCGCCCCGCTCGTCCCGGTGGACCGTGCCGCCCGGCGGGGACGCCGTGGTCTCGTCGATGCCGGCTTCGGCGAGGGCTGCCGAGTTGAGCCAGATCGAGTGGAAGTCGTACGCCTGCGCGTAGACGGGCCGGTCGGCGACGACGGTGTCGAGCATGCCCCGATCAGGTACGCCGCCCGGGATGTCACCGTGCTTCCACCCGGTGGCGAGGATACGAGGTGCGTCGGGGTTCTCCTGCGCCCATGTCCGGATGCGCCGCTGGATCTCCTCCACCGTGTTGGCGCCCCAGAGGTTCACCTGGCCCGCCGCCTCGCCGGTGCCGACCACATGGGCGTGGCCGTCGACGAATCCGGGGAGTACGGTCGCGCCGTCGAGGTCGTGGATCAGGGCGTCCGGTCCGGCCACGCGGGCGGCGGTGGCCTCGTCACCGACGTAGGCGAGACGGTCGCCCACCACGACGAGGGCCTCGGCCCAGGTGCGTCGGTCGCACGTGAAGACACGGGCGTTGCGGTAGAGATGCGCGGGGAGGGGAGCGGGGATGGTCACGTCGTTGTCCATCGGGTTCCTCAGAACTGGTCGAGGCCCTCGCGGGCCGCGGTGTCGGGGTTGCCGGTCCGGTAGTCGAGGGCGAAGCCGGGAACGTCGAGAGATGCCGTGAGCAACGTGCCCCACTGTTCGTGGCCCGGCCGGGATGCGTCGGCGTGGACGCACACCACTGCCGCGGCGCCGTCGCTGCCGCAGAAGGCGGCCGCGCGCTCCGGCCCGGAGTGACCGGTCATGCTGCCGCGTACGGCGCGTGCGTGCTCGTACCGCTCGACCGACATCGATTCCGGGGTGCCGGAGTCACCGTCGGCGAGGCCGGGGTCGAGGAAGTGGTTCGTGTGGATGACCCAGCCATCGGTGTCGGGCTGCACCACGGCGAGTCCGGAGGGCGACATCTCGATGGAGGCCGCGGCGGCGCGGCCGTCCCGGTAGGTGACGACGGTCAGCACGGTGGACGCGCTCAGGGGCGCGGAGGCGATGATGTCGCGGGCCTCCGCAACCGTCGTCGCCTCCTCGAGGACGCGACGCGCGACGGCATGGACGGGCACGCCGCCGGTCGCGTCGTCGGAGCGGTGCCGCAGGATGTTGAAATGCAGGCCGAGGCCGGCGTCGTTCACCCCGATCTTCGCGGCCGTGCCGAACTCGGTGAAGAGCTTCACCCGGCGCCCCGTCCCGGTCACCAGCGACAGCAGGAGACCGTCAGGCGTGAGCGAGTCGTGCCAGTCCCACGTCTGGATCGTCTCGGGTGGGCCGCCGACGGGCGGTACGTACACGGCGGTCGTGCACTCGCCCTTCCCGGACGCGGGCGCGGCGGCGAGTACTTCCGTCCGTGCGCCGACCGCGGCCACCTGCCACGGCTCGATTCCCGACGCCTCGGCGATTCCGTCGGCCTCCTCGGCCAGGCCCGGGGACCAGTCGCGCAGGGCGTCGTAGCTGTGGGCGGAGATGTCGCGAACCGTCGTTTCCGGAACGCCCAGAACCTTGAAATGCGCCAGGTAGCGGGCGCTGACGTCACGCACCTGGTCCGCGTAACGCGTGCCGATCTCGCGGCCGCGGTCGTGGGGGTCGGTGGTGGTCGTACGCAGTGTGTGCAGCTTCATGTTGCTCTGAAACCTTTGCCTTGTGAGGCCCATCACAGAGAGGGACGGGCGACACGCTAGGTAGGTAAAACGTTTAATACAACGGTCTTCCTCGCGTCACTTTCCGCTCCCCTGTTCCCCTGTTCCCCTGTTCCCCTGGAGGTCGCCATGGCTCGGTCGAAGGGCGTCACCATTCGCGACGTCGCCCAGCGGGCGGGTGTCTCCGTCGCGGCGGTCTCCATGGCGCTCAACGGCACCGGGACGCTGAGCGCCGCCACGCGGCTGCGCGTCCGGGCCGTCGCCGAGGAGATGGACTACCAGGCCGACGCCCTCGCGCGCGGCCTGCGACGTTCGTCGGTCGGGGCGATCGGCCTCGTCATGCGATCACTGGACTCGCTGGGCGAGTACGCGCCGCGGGGCGTCGACGTGTTCGCCCGCTACATCGGCGCCGTCTCGGCGCAGGCGATGAACCGCGGACTCAGCGTGATGCTCGTACCCGACCCGACCAAGCGGCCGACACCCCCGCTGGCACTGTCGCTCGACGGGTACATCGTGACGATGCCGCACGTGGACGACCCGGTGGTGGAGCTCCTCGAACGGCGCGGCATCCCGTACGTGACGCTGGGACGCGACCCCAGCCGCCCGGAGTTCACCGACTGGGCCAACGAGGACGAGTCCGCGAGCTTCCGGCGGATCTACGAGCACTTCGCCGCGAACGGCGCCCGGTCGATCGTGCTGTTGCGCGGAACCGACCCCAATGCCTGGAACATGGACAGCGAGGCGACGTACCGCGCATGGTGCGAGGGCGTCGGGATCACCCCGCGCGTCCACATGTCGGCCGAACGCGCCGGCGAACGCGGTGGCGAGGACGTCGCGCACGCGATCGTCGACGAAGGGGTCCCCGACGCGATCCTCTGCCACACGGGCCGCCAGGCGGCCGGCGTGCTGGTGGGCCTCACAGCTCGCGGCGTCTCCGTGCCCGACCGGACGATGCTCGCCGCGGCTTCCGACTCCGAGCACACCCGGCACAGTCGCCCCGCCATCTCGGCGGTCGAACTCCACGCCACGGAAACGACATTGGCGCTCCTCGACCTCCTCCAGGCCCGCATCGCGGACGAACCCGGCGCAGGCCCGGTCCTCACCACCTCCCGCTTCCGAATCCGCGCCTCGTCCCGCCGCAACCACCCGGGCGCCTGACGGCTGGTCAGGCGGGGACGCGCGCTCTCCGACTCGGCACCGCAAAGGACGGACGGCTGCCGACCGGGACATCGACACCACAGACGCCCTGCCACCGCTTCGGATCCGCAAGCGCGCGGTCGGGCTGAGGTGGGGAGCCCTACGCTCACGACCATGGATCCTCAGATGGCATTCGGTGACGACCCGTTCCCCGCCGGCGAGCCCTGGGATGTGGTGTTTGACGCGTTGTGGGTGTCGCACAGCGAATTCTGGCTGGTCGCCGGAGCCGGACCTCGCGCTGACGTCGTGAGCGCGATTCCTGAAGGTGACTCAGTAAAGGGCAATGGGCAGGCAGTCGGTGTGCCCACGCTCAGTCCTGGTACATGGGTCGCCGTTGCACTCTCCGTCTGGGAGGACCCTGCGCCAGACGGGAAAGGTGTCCTGCTGGGCACGTCCCGTATTGAAGCGCCTGACAGAGAGGTCTCACTCGTCAACGTGGAGGGACGGGAGCCCGGACCTGTCTTGGTACTGCCTGAGGCGGACGACCATCAGGTGAGGGTATGGCGGTGCCCCGACAGCCCTGAGCGATACGACATCCGACTGTGGCCATGCCCCACCCCGGAGTGAGGCGCGATGGCTCTTCGACCACGAGGCGTACGCGAACCACCAGGACTTCCCGATCTCCCAAGCCGAGATCGTACCCTTTCGGGTCAAGGCAACGCGGGCTCACCGCAGCAGCCGGAGCGGGCGGCAAGAGAGCTGTGCCCCCGCCTCGTACGGGACCGGCGTTGGCCCGCCTCCAGCGATGGGGGCGCGACGGTTGCCGCGCCCCTGATCACTCAGTGCCTCGTGGTCGAGCCACTCCTCAGAGCTGGGTGATCGGGCGCATCGCGAGCCCCTCGGTGCCGGCCCAGCCGTTCACCCGCGCCGCGTCGTCGACGGAGACCCTGTCGAGGCCGTCGGGCAGGTCGAAGATGAGCGTGCCGCGCAGCTCGGTGCCCTCGCCGGCGACCAGGGTCGCGGTGAAGCGGTCGGACTGGTCGTACTCCGCCTCACCACCCTCGTCGTTCCCGAAGACGTACAGGCCGGCGTATGCCTTGCCGCCCCCCTCGACGACGACGGGCTCGGTGTCCGGCTCCCCGAGCGTTTCGACGATCGGGGCGTCGTTGCCGGCCTTGAGCCGGACCTGCGGGGCCTCGTTGAGGACGCACGGCGTCTTCGCGTTGTTGGTGACGGTCAGCAGGAAGTGACGGGGGGTCTCCCCGCGCTCGTCCTGGAGCTCGACCGCGGTGGTGAGCCCGTCCGCCTTGCAGTCCGCGTACTTCGTGCCGTTGCCGCCGCCGGTCTCGCCGCTGTCCCCGGTCTCCGTGGCCGTCGGGCTACTGGTACCGGTGCCGGTACCGGAGTCTCCCGTGGGCGCGGTGGTCTCCGGGGCACTCCCGCCTGCCGACGCGGAACCCGAGGGGGCCGCGGTCGACGGGGCTACGGTCGAGGGGGCAGCGGTGGTCGGCGGCGCGGCAGCCTGGTCGTCGCCCTGGCAGGCGGTGGTCGTCAGCAGAGCCGCGACCACGGCCGCGCCCAGGACAGCGCCGCGCAGGCCCCGACGCGGTGAACCGTCTCTGACCGTCTTCGAGTTCATGCCGTTCTCTCTTCCCCCGTGACCGGCCCGAAGCCGGCCCGTATGCAAGCGACATCGCTATTGTTGCCGCTCGGGGAAGCCGGTTCACCAGCATCCCGCGACTGTTACAGCCCTCGTACGAACCGGCAGTCATGACGTGACCTGGTCACGGAAGGCCTCTGGCCGGTCCTCTTCCGATTCGGTCGGCGGCTGTTCGACGTCCGGGATACTGGTCGCCCATGGATGAGGTCAAGGTCGTCGTCGCCCATTCCGAGCGCGCGACCCTGCGCGTCGGCGACGTGTTCCTGAAGGTGGATGCCGATCAGGCGCGCATCGACGTCGAGGTCGAGGCGATGTCCCACGCGCCGGTCCCGACCCCGAAGGTCCTGTGGCGCAAGCCGTCCGTGCTCGCGATCGCTGCGGTCCCAGGGACGACGCTTGGGCGCCTCGGCGGGCCGTCGACCGGGTCGTCGGCGGCGTGGGCCGCGGCGGGCGCCGCCATCCGGAAGCTGCACGACGCGCCGTTGCCGCCCTGGCCGGGCCGGGCCGGCCGGACCGTCGTCGCGCTGGCGGCGGAACTCGACGACGAGTGCGAGTTGCACGTGAGGAACGGCTGCTGGCAGTTCGCTGGCTGATCGAGCACGGCTTCGACCCGTTCGCACCAGGCTGTGAGGTCGACGTGCTGAGATCCCGGGTGTGAGGCCAGGGATCAGTTGGTGACGTCGTTTCGGTTGCCTCCGGCAGTGGTCACGGCAAACCCGGAACAGGAATGAAACTCGGCCACCACGGGGGCGCGCCGCCAGGGCACGGCGGGGTGACGGTGCCCTCCCAGAAGATCGAGACGGCGAACCAGGAAACACCCAGGAGCGTCACCGTGAGGGCAGCGGCATGAAGGGGGACGGTTTCCGAGAAGGGCGCCCACCGCGACCCAGACCAGCAGTAGGACCGTCCAGAGGCCCGGGATGAACAGCCACAGCAGGAAGCCGCTGTTGGCCGCGTTGTTCACTCCCACGTCACAGGCGTTCCACGACCTGCCGAGAAGCATGGAACTGGACACCGCGAGAACCATCGCCACCGCCGCCCCGAGACATCCATGCAGCCGTCGACGTGCCACAAGCCCCCCGTTCACCGTCTGCTGCGACAAGCATCGGCTGTCGATCGACGACGGGGCAACCAGCACACGATGCTCCTGCACTCGTGACGGTGTGACTGCGCAAACTGCTGCCGTCCCGCGCTGGTCGGGGGCTGGTCGTTGGCGTCGGGAATCTGCCAGAGGATGGTGCCCGTTCCTGCTGGACTAGTGGTCACACTCTGCATGTGATGCCCAACTCAGGACGGGATTCATGTCCACAGCAACCACCACTTCTGTCCCCTCTCCTGCACCACCGGATCGCTCGGCCTTGGTTTCCTGGCTGGCTGTGATTTCGGTGATGCTGGGGATCTTTTCGATCGTCACCACGGAAATTCTGCCGATCGGGCTGCTGACCTCGATCGGATCGAGTTTCACCATCTCGGACGGAATGGCTGGTCTCATGATGACCATGCCAGGATTCCTGGCCGCGGTGTCAGCACCCTTGGTCACGGTGGCCACCGGGCGCATCGACCGGCGGGTCATGTTGGGTGTGTTCATCCTCTTACTGGCGCTGGCCAATTTCCTGGCCGCCATCGCGTCGAACTACTGGCTGGTCCTGGTCTCCCGCGTCATGGTGGGGGTCACCATCGGCGGCTTCTGGTCCATCGGAGCCGGGCTCGCCGGCCAGCTGGTGCCTGCCAAGTCCGTGGCCCGCGCTACCTCGGTGATCTTCTCCGCGGTACCGCTCGGCTCCGTACTCGGGGTACCGCTGGGCACTTTCATCGGTGACATCGCGGGCTGGCGGACGGCGTTCCTCGTCATGGGCGGCTTCACGCTGGTCGTCCTCGCCCTGCTGCTCCTGTTCGTCCCGCCGCTCCCCTCCGACCGGGCGACGCGCCTCGACGTCCTCGGCGGCATGCTCCGGAGCGTCAACACCCGCTTCGCCCTGGTGATGACCTTCCTCGTCGTGCTCGCTCACTTCGGCACGTACACGTACGTCACCCCCTTCCTGGAGCAGGTGACCCAGGTGAGTTCGGGTCTCATCACGGTCTATCTGCTCGTCTACGGAGCAGCCGGAGTAGCCGGCAACTTCCTCGGTGGATCAGCTGTGGGGCGCTATCCGCGGGCCACTTTCGGCGTGGCCGCCGCGTTGATCGCCGGTGCGACCCTGCTCCTCCCGGTCCTCGGCCGGTCGGACGTGGGAGCGGTAGCACTGCTCATCGTCTGGGGCGTCGCGTACGGAGCCGTGCCGGTCTGCTCGCAGACCTGGTTCGCCAAGGCTTCGCCCGACTCCCCCGAGGCGTCCTCCGTCCTCTTCACCGCCTCCTTCCAGGCCACCATCTCCATCGGGGCCCTGGCCGGAGGGGCCGTCCTCGACCGCTCCTCACCCTCGACGGTCATGGTGCTGGGTGGATTGGCAGCCGCCCTGATGGCGCTGGTGGCCTGGGCCCACTGGGCGGGGAGGTTCCCCTCGCCCAAGGGTTCCTAGGGCCTGTTGCGAAAGTGCTGGTCACAGCCCCTCACTGTGGACTGCGACCAACACGGTCGCCTCACTTGCAGGCAGGACGGGCTATTGGCGGTTGAGGTTGCGGGTCACTCCGGCGGCGATGGTTGTGGCGAGGATCCAACCTGTTGCGATCAGGAGATAGGACAGCCACTGGTAAGGGCCGGTCGGAGCGAATGCCTTTTCCTGGCCGAAGTCGATGATGGGCAGGAGGAGGTCGAGGGCATAGATGACGGGGTTGAATTCCGGGCCTTTGCCCCGCTCGGCCGCGGGTGGATGGTTCAGTCCGTAGGCGACTGAGCCGAGGAGCAGAAGAGCCAGGAGCCAGGCCACAGCACGAATGGGGCGGAAACCGTAGCCGACAGTGGCGTCCTGGACGTAGCCCCAGAGTTTTCCGTACCAGGGCAGCGTGGTCCGGTGCCGGCGTTGCTTGGCGAGTTGGACTGCACGGGCTTCGGCGTCGTCACCGACGCGGCGGTACGAGGCCGCGAGTTGCTCGTAGGCGTGCTGGACGAAGCCGTCTTCGTCTCGCTCGAGCAGGGCGAGTCGTTGTGCGGCCGGCAGCCGCGGGGCGAGGGTCTCGTACGTCAGGCCCTCCAGACGTACCGTGACGGGCCAGACTTCGGGCTTGGCATGGATGACCTTGAAGTTGGCGTAGTGCATTTTGACGTGGCCTGAGACTGGAGCCGCGTCCCAGAGTGAGAACCCTGCTGCCTCACAGCTACTGATGCCCAGTGCGACACCGCCCGGGTTGCTGAGCCGGGCCTCGATGAAGGTGAGCCAGCCGGTGACCTTGGTGGCGGTGAGTCTGACGCGGCCTTCGGCCACGAGGCCGCCCGCGTTGAGTCTGGTCCCGACCGTCAGGTGGGCGGCGTTGAGGGCATCACCTGGCGAGTTCTTGATGTGGGCGTCTTCGAGATCAAGGGCGCCTTCTATGCGGGCGGCTCCGATGCGGATCTCGCCGTGGGCCACCAGTTGGGGTGCCCAGATGTCGTTGCCGATGGAGGCATGGCTGAGCTGGAGGACGCACCCGCCGTCGGCGCCGAGGCGGGCGCGGTCGAGGAAGATTCCGCCGGAGACTTGTGCGCTGCCCAGCTGCACGCTTCCGGGGATACGGCAGCCAGTGAGCCGGAGGTCGTCGTCGACGCGTATGGCGGTGGCCATGAGGGTGGGGAGGCAGGACGCACTGAGGTCAAGCTGGCGGGTCTGCGCTCCGCGGAAGTCTGGCGGTTGCTCGAAGTGGCAAACGTTCAGGCGGATGGGGTGCGGTATCTCTGCGTGCTGAAGGTTCAGGAGGCCGGTGATCCGCGCACCGGTGAGGTAGAGGGCGGGCACCTCGCCGGGTTCGGACGGACCACCGAGGAGGAGGGTGCGGATGACCTCGGCGCGGACGGTCCGTTCGGGACCCCAGGCGCTGGGTTGTTCGGGGTTCTCGTCCTGGGACTGGCGCAGGTCGATCGGTTCGCCGCGAGGGAATGCCTGACAGAGGCGACGTTCCAGCGAGGTCATTTCCACGATCTCCACTTGCGGGACATTACCCCGTAGGGGCGATCTATTGCGAAAGTGGATCTTGGTTGTGAGTGATCACGTGCTGTGGATCGTGGTGACCTGACGAACAGCCAGTGGGCCCGGCTGGAGCCGTTACTGCCGCACGGCATCAAGCCGGGCCGTCCGCCGGTGTGGACCCGGCGGCAGCTGATAGACGGCATACGGTGGCGGACCCGGACTGGTGCACCGTGGCGCGATGTGCTCGAGCGGTACGGCCCGTGGGACCGGGGTGATGACCTGTTCCGGCGCTGACAGCGGGACGGCACCTGGGCCCGGATCGTCACCCAGCTCCAGGCACAGGCGGACGCGAAGGGCCTGATCACCTGGGAGGTGAACGTCGAGTCCACCGTCTGCCGGGCCCACCAGCACGCGGCTGGGGCGGCGACAATGGGGGATCTCCAGAAGGCGCCGCCCGGAGGGATCGCCGTCGAGCCGGCCGACCATGGGCTCGGATGCTCCAGGGGCGGGCTGACCACCAAGATCCACCTCGCGGTTGAACAGGGGCAAAGGCCGCTGTCCTTTGTGATCACGGCTGGTCAGCGGGGTGACTCCCCGCAGTTCGAGCCGGTCCTGGAGGCGATCCGGGTGCCCCGGCTCGGACCGCGTCGGCCACGCAAACGACCGGACCGGGTCCGTGCCGACAAAGCCTACGACTCCCGTAAGAACCGAGCCTTCCTACGCAGGCACAGCATCAAGGCGACGATCCCGGTCCCTGCGGATCGGCTCCGCAACCGCGAGAAGCTCGGCTCCCGCGGTGGCCGCCCGCCGAAGTTCGACACGACCGACTACCGCGAGCGCCATGCGGTCGAGTGCGGGATCAATCGCCTCTAGCGCCACCGGGCTGTGGCTACGAGATACGAAAAGCTGGCCGTCCGCTATGAGGCGACCGTGTTGGTCGCAGTCCTCAATGAGTGGCTGTGACCAGTACTTTCGCAACAGGCCCTAGCCGCTCCGTGTCAGCTTCCCTTCCGGGGCCGTCGCTGGTGAGCCGACCGGCTTCACTGACCGCGCCTGGCGTTGCCCGAGTAACCCGGCGCCCTGTACCCGCCCTTTGCGCGTTCGGTTAGGCTTACCTTGCCCGGCACACACCGGGCGTGCGGGATCGGGTTCCGGTGCCGCAGGTGGGACCCGGCAGACGGAGAAGGCAGAGGCAGGGCGCAGGTGAGAGACGGTGATCAGGCTCGTGCGCGTCGTGCGCCCGGTGGGGCGGGAACGCCCATGCGCGTGACGGGGGACGCGGGTTTCGGCCGGGCGTCCGGGACGAGGCGTCGTGGATAAGATCGCGCTCACGGCCGGAGCCCTGTACGTCATCATCCTGCTACGCGCCGGAGGTACGTTCGCCGTCGGGTGGCTCGCCGCCGCCGGTGCCCGGCGCAGCAGGTTCGCCGGGCGGATCTCTTCGGCGAAGTTCCAGCGCGCCGAGCAGGCGATCCAACGGTGGGGCGCGCCGGTGGTGGCCGTCTCCTTCCTGACCGTCGGTTTCCAGACCGCCGCCAACTTCCTCGCGGGCAGCATGCGCATGCCGTTGCCGCGCTACCTTCCCGCCCTGTTCGTGGGCGGAGCGGCCTGGGCGCTGATCTACGCGACCGCGGGGCTCGGCGTGCTCGAAGTGCTGGGAAGGCTCTTCGCCGAGCAGACGGCCCTCGGGGTGTCCGCCGTGGCCGTCCTCGTGCTCGCGGTGTGCGGTGTGGTGGTGTACCGGAGGAGAAGGGCCGTCCCGTCCTCCGGTGACACGGTGGCCGACGGATCGTGAGCCCCACCCGCAACGGCAATGCCGCGGCGGGCGCGATGTACCCGGGGCCTCAGCTCTCGTCGGACGTGATCCGTAGGGCGAGGTCGTACGCGAGGGCTGCGGTAGCCCGTCGGCGGGCCGCGAGTGGGTCCGGGTGACGACCAGGAGGGCCGGCGAGGTCAGACCTGCTGGGGACCGCCGGTCGTGGGCGGGTACGTGGGGCGGGTCGGGATCGAGGGGGTTGCCTGCGGTGGGGTGGGGAGCGGGGGGAGGGCGGGGTTGTGGAGCCAGGACGCGAGCAGGGTGTCCACCGGTTCGGTCGCGTACCGGGCCACGTGGGCGGTGAAGGTCGCGGTGGTCACCACGCCCTGGCGGTGTACGCCGGCCCAGTCGCGCAGCATGCGGAAGAAGGCGCCGTCGCCCAGCGCGCAGCGGATCGCGTGGACCGCGAGTCCCCCGCGCTGGTACAGGCGGTCGTCGAACATCAGCTTGCGGCCGGGGTCGGCGAGGATCAGGTCCTGGGGCTGTGAGGCCAGCAACCGGTGTGCGGTGCGGGCCAGTTCATGGGCGGTGCGGCCGCCGGAGCGTTCCGACCAGAGCCATTCGGCGTACTTCGCGAAGCCCTCGTTCAGCCAGATGTGCCGCCAGTCGCCGATGGTCACGCTGTTGCCGAACCACTGGTGCGCGAGCTCGTGGGCGATGAGGCGTTCCGAGCCCCGTACGCCGTCCACGTGGTTCGCGCCGAAGAGCGACAGGCCCTGGGCCTCCACCGGTACGTCCAGCTCCTCGTCGGCGACGACGACCGCGTACTCGCCCAGGGGGTAGGGGCCGAACAGCTCCTCGAAGAGCCGCATCATCGCGGGCTGCCGGGCGAAGTCCCGGGAGAACTTCGGCAGCAGGTGCGCCGGTACGTGGGCGCTCTGCGGCACCCCGCCGAGGCCGGGATCGCCGAGCAGCACGGTCTGGTACATGCCGATGGAGAGGCCGACCAGATAGCTGGAGGTCGGGGCGGTCTGCTCGTATACCCAGGTCGTCGTGGAGGCCTTCGTCGTCCGGGTGAGCAGCCGGCCGCCGGCCACCACGGTGTAGGCGGACGGTGTGTTGACCGAGATGTGGTACGAGGCCTTGTCGGCCGGCCGGTCGTTGCAGGGGTACCAGGAGGGCGCGCCGACCGGCTGGCTGGCCACCAGCGCGCCGTCCGTCAGTTCCTCCCAGCCGAGGCCGCCCCAGGGGCTGCGTACCGGCTTGGGGTTGCCCGACCAGTGCACCTCCACGGTGAAGGCGGCGCCGGCGGGGAGGGGCTTGGCCGGCCGGATGCGCAGCTTGCCGCCCCGGTGGGTGTAGTGCGGCGCCCGGCCGTTCACCTGGACCCGGCCGACCTTGAACTCGGCGAGGTTGAGGGCGAACTCGGTGAGCGGTGCCCGGCCGACGATCGCGCTGAGCCGGGCCGTCCCGGCCAGCCGGTTGGGGCCGGGCCGGTAGTCCAGTGTCAGCTCGTACCGGTGCACGCGGTATCGGGCGTCTCCGTTGGCCGGAAAGTACGGGTCCGACACCGTTGTCCTCTGGCCGCTCACTGCCGCTTCCGCTCCCTGCGCTGTGCTCGTGCGCCACGGGCCCCTCAGGACCGCCACGCCTCGATCGGATTGCCCAGCCAGCGGGAGTCGGCGGGGACGGATTCCCCGGCCATCACGAGAGAGGCGGGTCCCAGTGTGCTCCGGGCCCCCACCGTGCTCCCGGGCAGGACGATTCCGCCCGGGCCCAGGGTGGCGCCCTCGCGGAGGACCACAGTATCCGTCCTCAAGATCCGGTCGTGGAAGAGGTGCGTCTGCAACACACAGCCGCGGTTCACGGTGACGGCGTCGCCGAGGGTCACCAGGTCCGTCTCGGGCAGCCAGTAGCTCTCGCACCACACGCCCCGGCCGATCCGGGCTCCGAGGCCGCGCAGCCACAGGGCGAGGAGCGGGGTGCCGGGCACCGATCCGGCCAGCCAGGGCACGGCCAGGACCTCGACGAACGTGTCGGCCAGCTCGTTGCGCCACACGAAGCCGCTCCACAGCGGGTGCTCCCCCGTCCGGTGCCGGCCCACGAGGAGCCACTTCGCGGTGACGGAGACCACGGCGGCGGTCGCCCCGGCGGCGAGGAGGACCGCTCCGGACAGCAGGGCCGTCCCCACGGTACCGAGCCCGTCCGTCGTGGCCAGGGCGCACAGCGCGGCCACGGTCAGGACGGCGAGCGCGGCCGAGCAGAAGACGGGGACCAGCCGGCACAGCTCCACCAGGCCCCGGGCCCACAGCAGGCGGGCGGGCGGGTCGTAGGTGCGGCTCTGGTCCGCGTCGGCGGCGGACCGCGGCAGCTTGACCGGCGGCAGGCCCAGGTACGAGCTGCCCTTCTTGGCCTTCTTCGGGGTGGCGGACAGCACGCCGACCAGCCCGTCGTCGGGGACGCTGCGGCCCGGCGCGGTCATTCCGGAGTTGCCGAGGAACGCCCGGCGGCCGATCTCGGAG
Source organism: Streptomyces sp. NPDC042346 (assembly GCF_055581845.1). Taxonomy (NCBI): domain Bacteria; kingdom Bacillati; phylum Actinomycetota; class Actinomycetes; order Kitasatosporales; family Streptomycetaceae; genus Streptomyces; species Streptomyces sp. NPDC042346. The sequence goes on from NZ_JBVJEH010000002.1 coordinate 96,240, forward strand.
TGTCCGATGCGGACCCAGCCGCCGCCCAGTTCGTACGGGGCGGTCAGGGTGTCGTCGGCGAGGAACGCGCCTTCGCCCACGGTCGTCAGGCTCGGGAGTGCGAGCACCGTGGACACCTCGGCGCCGCGGCCGATCCTCATGCCGAGCAGCCGGAGCCATACGGGGGTGATCAACCCGGCGTACAGCGGGAACAGGGTCTCCCGGGAGAGGTCCATCAGCTGCGTGACGGTCCATGCCTGCCAGCCGACGCGGCTGTGCGTCGGGTGGGTCCCGGTGCGCAGCCCCAGGCTGAGCAGTCGTACGGAGACGAGCAGCAGCAGCGCGTACGCGAAGCCGAAGGCGAGCGCTGCCGGCACCACGGCCGTCAGTGCGCCGCGCAGGGCCTCGGGGAGTCCGGCGTCGGCGGGGACGAACAGGCCGACGACGAGCAGCGCCGGCAGCGCGGCGAGCACGGGCAGAGCCGTCAGGCAGAGGCCGGCCGCTCCGTACAGGGCGCGCCAGTGGGCGGCGCGCGGCGGGCGGTCCTCGGGCCAGTTGCGCTTGGCCTTGCCGAGCTTCACGGCGGGTGCTCCGGCCCAGCGCTGGCCGGTCGGGACCTGGCCGGTGACGGCGGAGCCGGGGGCCACCTCGGCCCGCTTGCCGACCCGTGCGCCCGGGAAGAGGAGGCTGCGGGTGCCGACGACCGCGCCCGCGCCGACCTTGATGGGGCCGATCACGAGCCGGTCGCCGTCCAGCCAGTGCCCGGAGAGGTCCACCTCGGACTCCACGGCGCAGCCGCGGCCGAGCTTGAGCATGCCGGTCACGGGAGGCAGCGAGTGCAGGTCGACCTCGGGGCCGATCTTGGCTCCGAGGGCTCGTGCGTAGCGTTCCAGCCAGGAACCGGTGAGGGAGGTCGCTCCGACGTGGTCGGCCAGCCGCTCGGCCGTCCACAGCCGCAGATGGACGCTTCCGCCGCGCGGGTAGCGCCCCGGCTTGACCCCGCGCAGCAGGAGGCGAGCACCGCCGGCCGCGAGCGCCAGTCGGCCCGGCGGGCTGTAGAGCAGGACCGCGCCGGCGGCCACGAGCCACCACGAGGCGGTGGGCGCCCACGGGAAGGGGCCGAACCGGTGCAGGACGTTGCCCAGGGCGAGGAGCGCCACCGTCCAGCGCAGGCCGACCAGGGTGAACAGCGGGAGCAGGAGCAGCGACTGCGTCACCTGGGACCTGAGCGGGACGGGGGCGACGGTCCGGGCCGCGCCGTCGTCCTGGACGGACTTCTCCAGGCGCCGGGCGAGCTTGCGCAGGATGGGCTGCTGGTAGATGTCGACCACGGCCGCGCTCGGGTAGCGGGTGCGCAGCCGGGTGGTGAGCTGGGCGGCGGCGAGGCTGTTGCCGCCGATCGCGAAGAAGTCGTCGGCGGCGCCGGTGACGGCCACTCCGAGGGTCTCGCTCCACTGCTCGGCGAGCCAGGCCTCGGTGCCGTAGAGCTGCTCGACGGAGCCGGTGGGTTCCGTTTCGGGCAGCGGCCAGGGCAGTGCGTCGCGGTCCACCTTGCCGGAGGTACGGGTCGGCAGGTCGTCGACCGGCGCGAGGAGCGGCACGAGGGCGGCAGGCAGTTCGGCGCGCAGCCGCTCGACCGCGGCCGTGTGGTCCCAGCCCTCCTGGGTGACGAGGTAACCGACGAGGAGCTGGTTGCCGCTGCGCGCGGTGCGGACGGCGGCGGCCGCGCCGGCGACGCCGGGCAGGGCCTGGAGCGCGGCGTCCACCTCGCCGAGTTCGATGCGCCGGCCGCCGAGCTTGATCTGCTCGTCGCCGCGGCCGAGGAAGACGAGCCCCTCCGGTTCCGCGCGGACGAGGTCGCCGCTGCGGTAGGCGCGCTGCCAGCCGAGGGAGGCGAGCGGGGCGTACTTCTCGGCGTCCTTCCCGGGGTCGAGGTAGCGGGCCAGGCCGACGCCGCCGATCACGAGCTGGCCGCTGCCGCCCATGGGCACCGGTTCGCCCGACTCGTCGACGACGGCCAGTTCCCAGCCGTTCAGCGGGAGACCGATGCGAATCGGTTCCTCACCGGTCAGGAGCGAGGCGCAGGCGACGACGGTGGCCTCGGTGGGGCCGTACGTGTTCCACACCTCGCGGCCCTCGGTGACCAGTCGCTGGGTCAGTTCGGGCGGGCAGGCCTCGCCGCCGAAGATCAGCAGCCGTACTTCGCCGAGGTCCTCGGGCTCCCAGAGCGCGGCCAGGGTCGGCACGGTGGAGACCACGGTGATCTCCTGTTCCACCAGCCAGGGGCCGAGGTCGGCGCCGCTGCGGACCTGGGAGCGCGGGACGGGCACGAGGCAGGCGCCGTAGCGCCAGGCCAGCCACATCTCCTCACAGGAGGCGTCGAACGCGACCGACAGGCCGGCCATGACCCGGTCGCCGGGTCCGAGCGGTTCCTCCGCGAGGAAGAGCGCGGCTTCGGCGTCGACGAAGGCGGCGGCGCTGCGGTGGGTGACGGCGACGCCCTTGGGCTTGCCGGTGGAGCCGGAGGTGAAGATGATCCACGCGTCGTGCTCGGGTCCGGGGCGGGCGGCGGGGGCGTGCCCGGGTTCCGGGGCGCGGGTGGCCTCGACGGACTGTCCGGCGCCGAGCACCGCGCGCACGCCGGCCTCGCCGAAGACCAGTTCGGCCCGCTCGTCGGGGTCCTCGGCGTCGACCGGCACGTAGGCGGCTCCTGCGGCGAGCACGGCGAGGATGGCCACGTACAGCTCGTTGGTCCCGGAGGGCACGCGTACGCCGACCCGGTCGCCGAGCCCGACCCCGGCCGCGGCGAGGTCGCGGCGCCGGCGCTCGACCTCTGCCGCGAGCGCACGGTAGGTCAGCCGGGTGGTGCCGTCGTCGAGGGCAGGTTCGTCGGGGTACGCCCGGACGGTCGCTTCGAGAATGTCGACGAGCGTACGGGGCGGGGCGGCGGGACCGGCGGAGAACCGGGCCGCCTTGCCGGGCTCTTCGCCCGTGGCCCCGTCCGTCACCTCGCCCATCGCCCCGTCCATCACCCCGTCGTCGAGCAGAGTGAGTTCACCGCGCTCAGGTGTGGCTGACATCGGCCCTCGCGTCTCGATCCCGGAACGTCCGGGTCGCCGGTGGAGCCCGGGTCTGCCCAGGTTGTTCCGGTCCAGCGCCAAACAGCCCGTCAGTCTAGTGCGCCGGAACGGATTTCCTTTGTCGAACCGCTTGCGCGCGGCTGAGGAGAGGCGGTATTGCGGCGGCTCTCCCGCTCTCCGTGGGACGCCAGGGCGGTACGTCCGGTGGGGGGTGAGAGACCCAGGTCACATCCGGTCCTGTCACAGGGCGCCGGGCCGCCTCGTCTCAGGGGGTGACAGCACGTTCCACCACACCAACCGGAGCACACCATGGACGCGCGACTGAACCTCTTCGCCAGCTCGGTCACCGGCAAGGCCTTCAAGCACCTCATGGCGGCGGGCAGGGTCGTCAAGGACTCGCCGCTCCCGGTCGCCACGCAGGAACTCGTGTCGCTGCGCGTGAGCCAGATCAACAGCTGCGCCGTCTGCATCGACATGCACACCAAGGAAGCCACCCTCGCCGGTGAGACCCCGGTGCGGCTGAACCTGGTGGCGGCGTGGCGGGAGGCCACCGTCTTCAGCGAGGCCGAGCGCGCGGCGCTGGAGCTGGCGGAGCAGGGAACCCGTACCGCGGACGCGGCCGGCGGAGTGGACGACGAGGTGTGGGCGCGGGCCGCCCGGCACTTCGACGAGGAGCAGCTCAACGCCCTGGTGCTGCTGATCGCCTTCATGAACCTGGCGAACCGGCTGAACGTCATCACCCGCCAGCCCGCCGGCGACTACGAGCCCGGCCAGTTCCACTGAACCGACCGCCGGCAGCGGGGGGTTACCCTGACCTGCCGGCGATCCGGATGATCATGGGAAGAGGCCCGCGTCGACGAAGTACGGCCGGGTCGAAGGACGTTACGGGGAGAGGAAACGGCGTGAGCAAGGTCGAGGAGTTCGAGGAGCTGCGGCCACTGCTGTTCTCGATCGCCTACCGGATTCTCGGCAGTGTGAGCGAGGCCGAGGACGCGGTCCAGGAGTCGTGGCTGCGATTCGACGGCTCGGCCACCCGGCCCACGTCGACGAAGGCCTTCCTGTCCGCCACGGTGACGCGGATCTCCATCGACGTGCTGCGCTCGGCGCGCGTGCGGCGGGAGGCGTACGTCGGGCCGTGGTTTCCCGAGCCGCTGCTGAACGACCCGTACGAGGACCCGGCGCGGGCGGCGGAGCTCGCCGACTCGGTGTCGATGGCGGCCCTGCTCCTGCTCGAACGGCTCGGCCCGCGGGAGCGGGCCGTGTTCCTCCTGCGCGAGGTCTTCGGCTTCGCCTTCGAGGACATCGCCGCGGCCGTGGATCGCTCCGAGGCTGCGTGCCGGCAACTGCTCGTACGGGCACGGCGGCACATGGACGCCGGGCGACCCCGGTTCGCCGCGGACCGTCACGAACGGCAGGAGCTGGCCACCCGGTTCTTCGACGCGCTGAAGGACGGCGACGTCGACGGACTGCAGCGACTGCTCGCCGCCGACGTGCAGCTCCTCGGCGACAGCGGCGGCAAGACCCCGCAGCTCGCCAAGGCCGTCGCCGGCACGCAGAACGTGGCCCGGCTCCTGGCCTCCGTCTTCCCCCTGCTGCTGCGCATCGGCGTCACGCTCACGCCCCACGAGGTCAACGGCCAGCCCGGTGCCGTCTTCCGCGACCGCGAGGGGAAGGTCCTCCACACCATGGTCCTCGACGTCCTCGACGGGCAGGTGCAGGCCATCCGGGCCGTGGCCAACCCCGACAAGCTCGCCCACCTCGGGCCCGTCGCCGACGCCTGGGCCGTCAACGACGAGGTCAAGCGAGCCCGTCGACGCCGCTCGTCCTGACGCCGGCCCGTCGGCGCGGCGAGGGCGGTTACTTGGCGAGCTTGCCGTCGGCCGTCACGGCGAACCACGTGCCGCCCACGCCCTGACCGTTGGTGTCGCCGGGCGTCTTGTCACCGGTGAACCAGTACAGCGGCCAGCAGTCGATCGTCAGCTGCTTCGTGCCGTCCGCGCGGGTGTAGGGGATCAGCTTCTTCGGGTCGATGCCCTCGACCTTGGCGACGTCGACCAGCTTGGCCGGCCGCCACTTCTCCAGGCACGCGCCTGCGCAGTTCGACTTCATGGGCCAGGCGGTGTCCTTGGTGAAGCGGTACAGGGTCCGGCCCTTCCCGTCCCTGATGATCTTGCCGAGCTTGTCGTTCTCCGTCAGTGAGAGGGCGGGAAGCGCCGTTTCGCCCGGGGCAGCCGTACCCGGGGCAGCCGTGCCGGGCTCCCCCGCGCCCGCCTTCTTGCCGTCCGGGGTGACCGCGAACCAGGTACCGCCCACGCCCTGGCCGTTGGTCTGGCCCGGGGCGATGTCCTTCGCGAAGCGGTAGACCGGCCAGCCCGCGATCGTCAGCTGCTCCACGCCGTCGGCCCGCTTGAGCGAGGCGACGCGTGACGCGTCCACACCACCGGGCCGCGTGCTGCCTGCGGGGACCGGGGGCCAGGTCGTGGCGCAGTCGCCGGCGCAGGCGGAGGTGGAAGGACTGGCGGTGTCGTTGTCGAACCGGTAGAGGGTGAAGCCCTTCGCGTCGACGACCACGGAGCCGAGCTCGGCATCGTCGCGGACCGCCAGCGGCCCCGACGCCGTCGGGCCGGAACCCTCGGGAGCACCGTTGCCGTACGAGTCACCTCCACCGGCGGTCGCGGCCGGCGGGGCGACCGTGGCGGCGCCGGCTCCCGCGCCCGTCTCCTGCGTTCCGCAGGCCGTCACCCCGAACAGCAGCGCGGCCCCGGCCGTGGCGACGGTGAGCTTACGCATGTTCATCATGACAACTCCTCTTATCTCGTACTTCGTTGTGCTGTGTCGGCACCGGAAACACGTGGCCCGTCCGGGCCCGGTTCAACGGATTCGAAAAAGTTCTCCGGGCATGCGAACGCCGGCCGGGCCCAGGGCCCGGCCGGCGCTCTCAGGTGGTGCGGCCGGTGTTCTACACGGGTACGGAGACGAACCTCTTGCCCGCCTCGTTCTCGACCACGACGGCGGCGACGTCGGCGGGGGCGACCGCCGCCGAGCCGTCGAGCGCGGCGCCCTTGCCCTCCCCTTCGCGGGCTCCGGCGCCCACGACCCAGCTGCCGGCCGCCGTCCGGCTGCCGTCGCGGCCCACCACGATCAGCGTGCAGCGCTCCCCCTTCGGCAGACCGGTGACCGCCGCGTGCACCCGGACCCAGCCGGCCGCCGGTGTCACCCGTACCGTCATCCGGGCGCCGGTCGCGGCGTCCGCCGCCGACGCGACCCGGGTGCCCGGCGGCGGTGTCGCGGGTGGTGCCGTGACCGTCGGCGGGGGCGACGGGGGCAGCGCGACGGGTGCGCCGGTGCCGGGCAGCGCCGTGCCGGCCCAGAACACGCCGGCGAGCACGGCCGCCGCCGCCAGACCCGTCAAGGCCTGGCGGCGGCGCCGTACGCCCGCGCGCTCGGTGCGCATCTGCCGCAGTGTCCGCTGGAGCAGCAGATCGCCCCCTTCAGGGGGCCCGTCCACGAAGGCCTCCGGTGGCACCTCGCCCAGCGCCGTCTCCATCTCGCGGAGCGCGTCCACCTCCTCACGGCAGGCCTCGCACTCCGCCGCGTGAGCCTCCACGCGCCGGGCGTCGGCGTCGTCGAGGACGCCGAGCACGTACGGGCCGAGCAGGACCTCCTCCTCATGGCGCTGCCGGTTCATGCGACCACCTCCTTGAGTCCGGCGGGCTGCTGCGGCACGCTCGTCCGGCTTCCTTCTCTGAACGTCTCGCGCAAGGCCTTGAGCGCGTAGTGCGAACGGGATTTCACCGTGCCCGCGGGAATGCCCAGGGTGTCGGCCGCCTCCGCGACGCTCCGCTCGCGGTAGTACAGCTCGGTCAGCACGTCCCGGTGCTCGGGCGTCAGCCGGTCCAGTGCGCCGAGCACGGTCATCGCGTCGACGACGGAATCGGCGTGGTCCTCCTCCACCGGGGGCGTCGCGGGCGACTCCGCGACCTCGGCGGGCCGCGCGGCCTTCGCCCGGTAGCGGTCGGTGATGATGTTGCGGGCCACGGTCAGCAGCCAGCCGCGTACCGAGCCCTTGCCGTTGACCAGGGCATCAGCATGCCGCCACGCGCGGATGAGGGTTTCCTGCACCACGTCCTCGGCGGTGGCCCGGTCGCCCGTCAGCCGCGTCGCGTAGGCGAGCAACGCGCCCCCGTGTTCCTCGTACACCGATCTGATCAACACCTCGTCGCCCGAGCCGCGCCCGCCCCGCGGCCACAGTGGTCCGGCCATCACACCCACTCCGTCTCTCCGTTGCCTGCGTCGTGCCCAACACGCAGACTCCGGACCCCCGGTTCACGTGACCTGCGTCACACCTAAAGACGGCAGTGGCGGCCCGCGTTGAGGCAGTCGGTGACCGCCTCCATCCGGTCGTCCGTCATCACGTTGACGAACATCGCGTGGTCGGTCTTCGGGCTGTGCCGCTGTTCGGGGAAGGAGTCCAGGGCGATCGGCACACCCGGACCGGGTGCGTCGTAGGCCAGCCGGATCGTCAGCTCGGGGACCGTGAAGGTGTCCTGCGGGCACACCCCGTTCGCCGCCCGGAAGACCAGGTGGGTGCGTTCGGGTCCTGCGGTGTCCAGGCCGTTCCAGCAGCTGGGGAAGGTCAGGGTACGGGTCAGCCGGTCACCCGCCGGGCAGCGCGGATAGCGGGTCGTGAACCGGTCGGGGTGGCTCGCGCAGCCCCAGCGCGCCCGCACGTTCGCGTCGCTGCTGGCGGTCAGCGCCACGGCGTCGCCCGTGACCGCGCGCAGGAAGCGCGGCATCGGGACGACCTTGCCGACCGGGTTGCCGCCGAACTCCAGGCGTACCTCGGCCGGTTGGAGGATCTCACCCGCGTTGCCGTGCCCGGCCGCCTTCTCGTACGCGTGCCGGGCCGGCCGGTCCATACGGCGCAGCACCGGCCAGTAGTACGTGGAGCGATCGCCGCCGCGGCAGGTGGTGGGCGCGGCTGCAAGGCTCGCGTCGGTGGAGCGGGCGTCGGTGGACAGGTTGCCCACGTAGGCGTGGGTGTGGTGGGCGCCGCCTCGCAGGCCCGGCGAGATCACCAGGTTGTCCTGGTTGTAGTGCTCCTCCTCGTTGCGGCCGCAGTCGATCACGGCCGTGCCGGTCGAGGCGTCCGGCCCCGGAAGCGACGGCTCGCCCCGGGCGGGCGGTACATCGCGGATGTCGACGAAGTCCCCCGGCGCCGCCGTGGCGGAGGCGCTCCCGTGCGGCGCCCCGTCGTCGGACGCACCGAGGAGGGCCACGGTCAGGGCACCCCCCACGACCAGGCAGACCAGCACGGCGAACCAGCGACGTTCTCTCCCCATGCCCGCCACCGTCGCCGCCGCACACCGCCGGCGTCAACTGCGGGCCTTGGCCGGCCCGGACGCCCGGGCCGGGATCAGGGGCGGGCTCAGGGCAGGTCAAGAGCCGCCGCCACGGGGGTGACAGCGGCTCCTCAGTGGCCTTGCACGGGTCGGTCAGGGGCAGCTGACGCGGGCGTCGCCCGGGTCGGTGGTGCAGGTGTCGGTGCCGTAGCCGCCGTTGGCGGTGTCGTTGGCGAGGACGCCGTCGGTGGTCGTGAGGCGGTCGTTGCCGTACGAGCCCGTCAGGGTGTCGTTGCCGGGGCCGCCGTTCATCGTGTCGTCGCCGAAGGCGCCGTCGAGGTTGTCGTTGCCGTAGCCGCCGTGGACGGTGTCGTTGCCGTAGCTCGCGCGGACCGTGTCGTTGCCGCCGAGGCCGCAGATCACGTCGTTGGCGTAGCCGCCGTTCAGGGTGTCCGCGCCGGTGGTGCCGATGATCGTGCAGCCGCGCGCGTTGTTCACCGACGTGTTGGTGGTCGCCGTGTTGTCGGAGCCGACGGGGTCCGTCGGGGTGGCCGTGACGGTCGCCGTCTGCGTGAGGGTGCCGGTGGAGCGGGGCTCCGCCGTGATCGTGAAGGTCGTGCTCGCGCCCGGGGCGAGCGAGCCGAGGGCGCAGGTCGCCCTGGTCGTGGTCGACGTGCAGGTGCCCTGTGCGGGGGTCGCGGAGGTGAGGGTCACGCCGGCGCCGGCGAGGGTGTCCGTCAGGGTGACGCCGGTCGCGGTGGCGGTGGACGTCGCCCGGTTGGCGACCGTCACCGTGTACGAGACGCGGTCGCCGATGCTCAGGGAGGGCGTGGCGCTCGTCGTCACCGACAGGTCCGCGTGCGGCGGCGGGGGCGGGGTGGTGTCGCCTCCCTGGTAGCGGGCGAGTGCGAAGGCGAAGCCCGCCCCGTATCCGGCCGCGACGATCTTGCCGTCGGGCTGGACGAGTACCGCGCGGGCTTCGTCGAAGTCCCCGAACCCGGTGACGACGAAGCCGTCGCCGCCGAAGCCGGTGTCCACGGTGCCGTTGGGGTGGAAGCGGGCCAGGCCGAAGTCGTTGGCCTCGGCGCTGTCGGGGTCGTCGGCGCGGCCGGCGAGGACGATCTTGCCGTTCTGCTGCAGGGCCATCGCGTACGCGATCCCGCCGTCCCCGGGGAAGGCCACCGAGGTGCGGCCGCCGGTGCCGAAGCCCGCGTCGGGGCTGCCGTCGGCGAGGTAGCGCAGGAGCGCGAAGCCGGCACCGCCGGACCCCGCGGCGAGGATCCTGCCGTCGGGCTGCACCGCGACCGCGTTGCCGAACTCGGTGCCGCCGAAGTCCGCGCGGACCATGCCGTCGCCGCTGAAGCCGGTGTCGAGGGTGCCGTCGGGCAGGTAGCGGACCACGCCGATGTCGAAGGCGGTGCTGCCCACGTAGCCGACCGACACGATCCGGCCGTCCGGCTGGAGGGTCATGCTCCGGGCGATGCCGCCGGCGTCCTGAGGGGAGGAAGGGGTGAAGCCGGCGACGACCGCGCCGTCACCGCCCAGACTCGGGTCCAGGTTCCCTTCCGTGTCGAGGCGGACCAGGGCGAACCCGCCACCGCCGCCCTTGCCCGCGGCGACGATCCGGCCGTCGCTCTGGACAGCCACGTCCGCGCCGTCGGCGGAGCCGCCGAACTCCTCGACCCGTACGAGGCCGGCGTCCCCGAAGTCCGGGTCCAGGCTGCCGTCGGGCAGGTAGCGGGCCACGGAGAAGAAGCAGCAGCCTCCGCCCTCCTCCGCGATCACCTCGGTGGTTCCCGCCACGACGATCTTCCCGTCGGCGGGCTGGATGGCGACCGCGTTCGCCGCGTGGGCGCCGCCGCCGAAGTCGCTGGTCACCAGGCCGCCGGTGCCGAAGGCCGGATCGAGGCCACCGGCCGGCAGGTAGCGGGCGAGCGCGAACCCGCCCTCGCTCAGCCCCGCCACGACCAGTTTTCCGTCCGGCTGCCGCGCGATGTCGCGGCCTTCCGCGTATCCCGGGAAGGCCGTGGTCACCCGGCCGTCCGGACCGAACGTCGGATCCAGGTCCCCGGGTGCGGCCAGCGCCGCACCCGGCAGCGCGAGCACGAGCGCCGCGGTGAGGACGGCCGAGGCCCCGGCCCTCCCCCACGGCCTTCGGCGCCACCGCGCGGGTCTCGGATGTGTAGGGGTCATGGGTGTACGGCCTCCGTCGTCGAGAGGGTGCGGACAGCTGCGGCGCACAGCTTCGTGACCGAAACCCGCCCGTGGGACGCGGGCATCGCCGTACTGCGCCCACTGGCCCTCTCGAACCACCCCGGCGAGGGAGCGCGCGCGGGGCCGCCGACCGCCCGCCAGTGGGGCGACCCCGCGCCGGCACGGACCCCCTCACCCGCGCCGGCATCCGGGCTCGCGCCGGGTCAGACGGTGCCGCAGGTCGGGTCGGCGAGCGCGCTCACCGTGTACGGGGGCAGGCCCGGCGGATGGTCGAGCTGGCTGTTGACCACGTACAGGCGGCAGCCGTGGCGTGCGAGCGTGGTCGGCACGTCGAAGGGGCCGTCCGTGAGGCGGTGCGTCACCGTGCCCGTCCGCAGCTCCTCGTCCAGCCGGGCGATGTACACGCCGTGCGGTGCGCCGTAGTTGAGCACGGCGTACAGGGTCCGGCCGCGCAGCACCATGCCGTCGGGGCCGAAGGACTCCTCCCCCAGGTCGAGCCGGCTGACGTTCCTGTCGGCCGTACCGATCCGCCAGACGGCCTCGGTGCCGTTGGACGCGACCAGCAGGGTGGTGCCCGAGGCGTTCGCCACGATGCCGTTCAGCAGCCAGTACCGCGCCGGGAACTGCGGGAACGCGGAGCGGATGTCGAGCCAGGGTTCGAGCGGGCCGAGGACGCCGCCCCGGAACTCCGCCCGGAGAACGACCGGGTTGGCCCAGTCGGTCACGTACACCGCGTCCCTCGTCACGGCCAGGTCGTTGAGGTCGGGTGCGCCGAGCGGTCCGTCGGGGGCCGTTCGCGTGGCCAGCAGTCGCCCGTGACGGTCGTGGACGGTCAGCGTCGCGCCGCCCACCGACAGGACATGGCCGCGCCGGTCGGTGTGCACGCCCAGGGTGCTGGAGCGGCCCTCCAGTCCGCGTGCCGGGAAGGGCTTCAGGTCGGCGCGGTCCACGCGCCCCCGGTAGAGGGCGCCCGTGCCGTCCGAGGACACGTACATGGTCCCGTCCGGGGTGATGGCGATGCCCTCCGGGAGGACGCCGGGGGCGCGGGAGACGACGTAGGAGGCGGGGAGGTCCCGGGCGGCGGCCGGGCCCGGCGTACCCGCCAGGGCCGCCAGGAGCGTCGCGGCGGCGGTGAGGCAGAGAGCGGAACGGGACGGGGGACGGAAGGGGGTTCGGGTGGCTCTGCGGGGTGTTCGGCGTGCGGGGGTGCGGCGCATCGGTACGGCCTCCTGCGAGGAGTCGACGACGTGGACACCGGGAGCGTGCGGCCACATCGGCGGTGACGCATCGCCTTTCACCCCTGGGTAAAAGGGTCCGTCGCGCCGATAATCAACTCGTATGATCCGCCTTCATTTCACGGCCGACGATCTCCGCCGGATCACGCTCGCCCCGGCGGTCAACGCCCTGTCCGAGACCGCCCTGAGTCTGCGGTTCAGTCTGCGCCAGGGCCCGGGACCGGGATCGGGACCGGCCTCGGGACCGGCCTCGGGACCGAGTTCGGGATCGGGTTCGGGGAGCCGTCGACACGGGCGGTTGGAGCGGCCGCGTCCCGCCGCCCGGCAGTGGCACCGGTCCCTCCGCGGGACCGCGGGCGCCCGGGCCGGAGTCCTGGCCGAACTCGTCACCGACGAGGGATTCCTCCCCGACTTCCTGCTCCAGCCGACCCTGAACGACTTCACCGACGCGCTGGAGGCGGCCGCCTCGACACCGGCCGAACAGCTCGCCCTCGACCTCGGGATCCTCCCGGCCGCAGGCGGGAAGGGGCGCCTGACCCGCCCCGGGCCGTGGGCCCGTGACCTCGCCCACGGATCGCCGAACGCGACGCGCGCCCTGGTCGCCGACACCCGCCGCTACTTCCACACCTCCGTCCAACCGCTCTGGCCCCGGATCAGCCGCGACGCCCTGACCGACCGCGCGCTCCGTGCCGAGATGCTCCTGCGCGGAGGCGTCGACGCCCTGCTCACCACGCTCGCGACGACCTGGAGATGGCAGCCCCCGACGCTCCACCTTCCGTCCGCCTCGGCGTACGACATCCCGCTGTGCGGTCGCGGGCTCCTCCTCGTTCCCTCCTGGTTCGCGACCGGCCCGCTGGTGATGTACCGCCCCGGGGCGGCGACCGTCCTGGTCTATCCCCTGCACGACGACGGCACGGCCGAGGCGGCCCCGGACGGAGCCGACGGGCGGCCGGAGGCGCTCGCCGCGCTCCTCGGCCGGACCCGCGCGCAGGTGCTCGCGCTCCTCCGCACGCCCGCCACGACCACCGCCCTGGCCGAACGCGCCGCCGTCTCCCTTCCGGCGGCCAGTCAGCACACGCGCGTCCTGCGCGAGGCCGGCCTCGTCGCCACCACCAGGACCGGCGTCGCCGTCCTCCACTCCCTCACGCCTCTCGGGCACACGCTCCTCGCCGGTGGCTGATCGGCGGCGCGCCTTCGTGCGCGGCTCACGGGGAGCGTCGACCGCGAGGGATCTCCAGGTGTGTCAGGAGCGCTGAGCCCGGGCGGAGGTCCTGCCAGGTGCCGTGCCAGGTCAGGACGGCCGTCGCCGAGGTCGGGAACTTGGTCCGTACGCGGTCCAGCGCGTCCCCGGCTCCGTGGGCGGCGAGCAGCAGGACCAGGTCTTCGAGGCCCGGGTTGTGTCCGACCAGCAGGACGGTTCCGGCCTCGTCGGGTACGGCGTGGAGGACGTCGAGGAGCTCTTCCGCGTCAGCCCCGTACAGGCGCGGGTCGTGGCGGGGCGGCGGCGGACCGTCCAGTTCCGCTGCGGCCAGTTCCCAGGTGTCGCGGGTGCGCCGGGCCGGGGAGCACAGGACGAGGTCGGGTTGTTCCCCGGTCTCCGCGAGGAAGCGGCCGGCCGCCGGGGCGTCGCGCAGACCGCGTGGGCCGAGGGGCCGGTCCCGGTCGGGGACGCCTTCCGGCCAAGCGCTCTTGGCGTGTCGCAGGACGACCAGTCGGCGCGCTCGGGCGGTTGCGGATCCGCCGCGCTCGGGTGGGGTGTCGGTGGAGGGTGGCACGTCTCCGAGCGTAGGGGGTCCGGTCGGCCGAGGGCCATCGACGCTACGGGTACGTGCGGACGTCGTCGTGGTAGTCGCGGGCCCTCTCCCGTACGAGCTCGGGCAGGCTGTCCGCCGCCAGGTCCGCGAGGGTCGTGCTCTCCAGGACCTGGCGCAGGCTCGTCCGTACGGCGCGCCACACGTCCGGCATGGGTGCGGCCGCGCCCTGGTACTCCAGGCCCGTCAGTTTCAGGTCGCGCACGCTGACGAGCGGTCCGTCCATGGCGCGGATGACGTCGGCGAGGGTGATCTCGGCGGGCGGCCTGGTGAGGGCGTAACCGCCGTCGGGACCGCGCGCGCTTCGGGCCAGTCTCGCCTGTCGCAGATCGCCGAGGACGACGAAGAGAAAGCGGACGGGGATGTCCTGGCGACCGGCGATGTCCTCGGCCTTCAGGGGGCGGTCCGGGGAGCCGGCCAGCTCCGCCATGGCCCGGATGGCGTAGTCCGTTCGTGCTGAGATCCTCACGGACTCAATGTCTCACGAGTGGCGGGCTTCTGACCTGGGCGGCTTGTGTCGGGATCGTCAACGGGCGTGGCCGGGCGGTGTTGTTGTCCGGAAGCGGCGTTGCCACTGCACTTTGTTCATCGACATAGTGAACATTCGTCGTGCAGTGCCCACCCCCTGGTTCGGAGGTCTCCGTGGTGTCCGTGGTGTCCGTGGTACCTGAGTCCGGGCGGTCCTCGCGGCCCACCGTGGCCGTCGTCGGCGCCGGCGCGGCCGGTGCGCTCGTCGCCGTCCAGCTGTGCGAGGCGGCGGCCCGGCGCCGTACCGCGCTCGACCTCGTCCTCGTCGACCCCGCGCCGGAGGCGGGCCGGGGCGTCGCGTACGCCACCGCGGTCCCCGAGCACCGGCTCAACGTGCCCGTCGGCGGCATGAGCTGCTATCCGGACGACCCGGGCCACTTCCGGCGCTGGCTGTGTCGTCACGGCGAATCCACCGTCACCGCGGCGGACTTCGCCTCCCGGTACCGCTACGGCTCGTACCTCGCCGACACGCTCGGGCGCGCCGTCATCGCCGCGCACGGCACGGTCACCGTACGGCGGCTGCGCACCCGCGCGACGGGGTGCGCCGACGCGGCCGGGGGGCGGCTGGAGCTCCGGCTGGCCGACGGCGGCACGGTGGCGGCGGACAGCGTGGTCCTCGCCACCGGGCCCGCGGCGGGCCGGGCGGGCTGGGCGCCGGCCGAGCTCGTCGCCTCCGACCGGTTCGTCGCGCGCCCCTGGTCCCCCGGCGCGCTCGACGCGGTCGGCGCGGCCGACGACGTCCTCCTCGTCGGGACCGGGCTCACCGCCGTCGACCTCGCGCTCGTCCTCGACCGTCCCGGCCGTACGGTGCACGCCGTGTCCCGCGGCGGGCTGCTCCCCCAGCCGCACGCGGTCGCCCCGCTGCCCGCCGTACCGCCGCCGCCGGGCCTCGCCGGTATGCCCTTCCACCGCCTCCGCCGGGAGGTGACACGGCACTTCGCCGCCACGCGGCGGGTCCACGGCGACTGGCGGCCCGCGCTCGACGGGCTGCGGCCCGAGATCGTACGGCTCTGGCAGGGGCTTTCCGACGACGAGCGGACGGAGTTCCTCGGCCGCGACGCCACCCCGTGGAACGTGCACCGGCACCGCATGGCTCCGTCCACGGCGGAGACGGTCGCGCGGGCGCGTGCCGCGCGGAGGCTCCGCGTCCACGCGGGCCGGGTCGCCTCCGTGGCGCCGGGGCGGGACGGCGGCCTCGTCGTCTCGCTCGACGACGGACGGGAGATCAGGGCGGCCTGGGTGGTGGACTGTACGGGGCCGGGGCTGCGGGCCGACGGCGATCCGTTGTGGGGCGGTCTGCTGGCCGACGGCCTCGCCGTACCCGGGCCGCTCGGCATCGGTGTGTCCACCGACGGCGGTCGGCTGCTCGACGCCGAAGGCCAGGCCGGGCGGCCGCTGTTCACCCTGGGGGCGCCCCGGCGTGGCGAGTTGTGGGAGACGACCGCGATCCCCGAGATCCGCGCCCAGGCCAAGGAGGTCGCCGAGGCCGTGCTCGCCCCGCTGGCCCGCGCTCCCCGGTCGGCACGCCGCCGGCCCACCGACCAGTTCGGGCTGCCGCTCTCCACGCATGCCGCCGCCGCGGCGTCCTTCCGCTGCGGGCTCGGCCGGGTGATCACCGTACGGGCGAAGGCGGCCGAGGCCTTCGCGCGCGCCACCGAGCTGGACCCCGGGTTCGCCCTCGGGCACGCCGCGCTCGCCCTGCTCGGGCACGAGTGCGGGGCGGACGTCGACGTCGCCCGGGAGCTCGCGGACGCCCAGCGCAGTGTGCGGGAGCGCGGGGACGAGCGGGAGCGGTCGTTCGTCGACGTCGTCACCCGGCGGATCGCGGAACACGAGACCCACGCGGCGGGCGGGATGCCGGGGGACGGCGACACGGCGCTCGTCGAGCACCTCGGCCGTTATCCCGACGACGCGTTCGCGCTCGGCATCGCGGTGCCGACCATCGCCTTCTCCGGTGTCGCGGACCTCGACGGGTCGCTGGCCCTGGGGCTGGTGGAACGGACGGCGCCCGCCTACGCGGGGCACTGGTTCCACACCTCGCTCCTCTCCTTCGTCCGGCAGGAGCAGGGGCGGATCGGGGAGGCCGGTGAGCTCGCCCGGGCGGCGCTCGCCGCGGAACCCGCTTCCGGCCACGCCGTGCACGCGCTCGCCCATGTCCACTACGAGTCCGGTGAGCACGGCGTCGGCCGGGACTGGCTCGACGGCTGGATCGGCGGCCAAGGGCGGGGGGCCGTGCACCGGGCGCACTTCTCCTGGCACGTGGCGCTCCACGAGCTGGCCCTCGACGACTCCGCGGCCGTGCGCCGCCGGTGGTTCGCCCAGCTGGCCCCGGGTCAGGTGAACGGGGTGCGGGCCCTGGTCGACTCCGGATCGCTGCTGTGGCGGGCCAGGATGTCGCGGAACTGGACCGGCCGCGTTCCCGTCGACGGGGTGCTCGACGCGGTCGCCCGGGAGCTCGTCGAGCGTCCCTCGACCGCGTTCACGGCCCTGCACAGCGCCGTCGCGCTCACCGCCGCGGGCGATCTCCCGGCGCTCCGCCGGCTGAGCACCCACGCGGCCGGCGCGGACCCGGTGCAGCGGGAGGTCATCGTCCCCCTGTGCGGCGCGCTGGAAGCCGTACTGGAGGAGGAGTGGGCGACGGCGGTGCGCGAACTGCGCGGACTGCTGCCCTCGCTGCGCCGGGTGGGAGGCAGCGCGGCCCAGCGCGAGGTCGTCGAGGAGACCCTGCTGTACGCCCTGGTGGAGGCGGGGCACAGCGACACCGCCCGCCACCTCCTCGAACAGCGCCTCGACCGGCGTGCGTCGCCGCTCGACCGGCGGAGGCTGGCGGGGCTGACCGCCTGACGGGAAGCGTCGGCGGCGTCGGGACGCCACACGGCACGTGATCGGTGGGGCAGGGGCATTCGCTCCTGCCCCACCGTTTGCATGTTGCAGCCCTGCTCCCGAATGTAGTACTTCTTATACATGAGCGAGCAGGTGCACAACAGGCTGGCGGTTGTACGGGCCGAGCGGAAGGTGTCGCGACAGGCACTGGCCGAGGCAGTGGGCGTCCACTACCAGACCATCGGCTACATCGAGCGCGGCCAGTACAACCCCAGCCTCGACCTGGCCCTGAAAGTGGCCCGGTTCTTCCGGCTGCCGGTGGAGGCGCTGTTCTCCCTGGAGCCGTTCCAGCCGCTCACCGACGAGGTCTACGGGAGGAAGCAGTGATGACCGCGACGCGCTACGACCGGCGGATGTACGCCGTGATGAACGACCGCCGGGCAGCGGCGGTGTACGCCACGGCGGGGCGGCGCCGGCTGCTGGTGGGGGCCCATGTCGTCCTCACCGGCGTCGGGGTGGCCGCGTGGATCGGTACGGTCTTCGGTTCCGGGTGGATCCTGGCCGTCGCGGTCGCCGCGACGCTGCTCCCGTGGGTCGTGCTCACCGGGGCGCTCAACGGCTCCACGCGAGGACTCCTCGAACTGCGCGGCCGGATGCTGGACGAGCGGCAGCTCGTCGAGCGGGACCGGGTGCGGGCCGTGGCCCACCGGCTCACGCTCTGGCTGCTCGTGGCCGCCGCGTTCGGTACGGGCGCCTACGGCGTCCTGGCGGACGCGCCGCTCCGGGCCGCAGTGACCCCGGTCCTCGTCGGGGTGCTCGCCGCGCACTGGATGATGCCGCTGTGGGTGGCGGGCCTGCGGGTCCAGGACGAACCGGGCGAGCCGGAAGCGGAGTTCGGCGACGCGTCCTGAGGACGCGCCGCCCGGGGACGCCTTCTCAGCGGGGCGTCAGTACGCGGAACTCGTTGCCGTCGGGGTCGGCCAGTGCCACCCCGCCGGTGTCGTTCCCGTCCGTGTCGATGCGGGTCGCGCCGAGGGAGACCAGCCGGTCGACCTCCGCCCGCAGGTCACCGTGGGCCGGCGGAGCGAGGTCGAAGCGCAGCCGGGTCCTGCCGTGCCTCGGGTTCAGCGGCGGGCCGCCCCAGGTGACCTTCGGTCCCCCGTGCGGCGAGCGGATCGCGGTCTCCTGGTCCTGGTCCCAGACCAGCGGCCAGTCCAGCGCCTTGCTCCAGAAGTACCCGACCTCCTGCGTGCCGTCGCAGCTGAGCGCTCCGATGAATCCGCAGTCGGCGAGGAACGTGTTGCCCGGCTCGATGACGCAGAACTCGTTGCCCTCGGGGTCGGCGAGCACGACGTGCCCCTCCTCCCCGGTCTGGCCGATGTCGAGGTGCCGGCCGCCGAGTTCGAGCGTCCTCGCCACGACCTGCTGCTGGTCGTCGAGGGACGTACTCGTCATGTCGAAGTGCAGCTGGTTCTGCACCGCCTTCTTCTCCTGGGTGGGGAGGAAGCGGAGCCGGAAGCCGGTGTCGTCGTTCGGGAGGAGCACGATGCCGTCGTCGGAGGCGGCGCTCACCTCCCAGCCCAGGAGACCGGCCCAGAAACGTGCCAGGAGGGCGGGGTCGTTCGCGTCGAAGCTCAGCGCGTGGAGGTGGGACGTCATCCGCCGGAGACTGCCCGAAGAGCCCCTGCCGATCAACCGGTTTTCGGCTCGCGGTCACACGCTCGCGAGGAGGTCGTCGAGCGGGGCCGGTACCTGCCCTGAGTCGAGGGCCTCGGCGAGGAGGGTTCCGTAGCGGATCTTGCGGCCCTTCTTCGTCCCGAGGAAGCGCCGCAACTGCTGGTGCCGGGGGCGGCCGTTCTGCGCGGGCTGGTGCAGGAAGGTCTGCCAGGGGCGGAGGTCGCCCTCCGCCTGGATGATCTCCTCGACCCTCGCCGTGCCCAGGGCGCGGATGAACTCGTCCTCCAGGTCCGCCGCGCACACGTAGATGTCGCGCCCCGATGCCCCTGCCCGCGTCAGGCCCCGGTCGTAGAAGGGCTGCTCGCGCTCGTCGCACAGGCCTGCCAGGCGCAGGCCGAGGCCGGGCGGGCCGAGGAGGCCGGCGTAGCGGGCGATGTTCATCGCCCCGCCCATCGACAGCACGCACACGCCCTCGGCGGCCAGGTCCCGGCCGCGCCGCGCGGCCAGGGCCTCGACGGCCGCGAGGTCGCTCAGGCCTTCCAGCAGCACCGCCGTCCGTACGTCAAGACGCTCGGCCAGCTCGCTCGCCGGCTCGCCGGGGCCGCCGCTCGCCCAGTCGCCGACCGCTACCCGGAACGCTTCCATCTGCACCATGCGGCGAGTCTGTACTGCCGCCGACGGCACGGCACGGGATTTTCGGCGGCCGGCCACGGTGCCGGCCCCTCAGGACGGGAGGGGGACGGCGGCGGAGAGCACGGTGCCTTCGCCGGGGGCCGACTCGACGGCGAGGGTGCCGCCGAGCTGCTGGAGGCGGGCGCGCATGGCGGGCAGGCCGTGGCCGCGTACGCCGCCGGGCCTGTCGGTGGGAGTGAAGCCGCGGCCGTCGTCGGCGATGTCGAGGACCACCTGGTCGTCGAGGTAGGTCAGGGTGAGGGCGGCGGCGGTGGCGTCGGCGTGCTCGCGGATGTTGGCGAGGGCGCCCTGCGCGATGCGCAGCAGCGCGGACTGCACGCGTTCGGGGAGGGGCGTGGTGGGGGTGCCGTCCTGGTGGAAGCGGACGTGGAGGGTGTCGGAGGTCTCCCGGTCCGCGAGGGTGCGCAGCGCGTCGTCGAGGCTTGTGCCGTCGGCGAGGTCGGCGGGGGCGAGGTCGTGGACGAAGCGGCGGGCCTCGGCCAGGTTGTGTTCGGCGATGGAGGCGGCGGTACGGATGTGGCGGCGGGCGGTCGCCGGGTCGCTGTCCCAGAGCCGGTCCGCGGCCTGGAGGAGCATCTGCTGGCTGGACAGGCCTTGGGCGAGGGTGTCGTGGATCTCCATGGAGAGCCGCTGGCGCTCGGCGAGGGTGCCCTCGCGGCGCTCGGTCGCGGCCAGTTCCCTGCGGGTGCGGACGAGGTCGGTGATGACGGTCCGGAGCCGGTCGGCCTGCCGCTGGGAGTGGATGAACACCGCCGTGGCGACGGCGGCGACGGCCGGTGGGGAGAACAGCAGGTTGGGGTCGAAGCCGAAGCGCAGCCGCAGTTTGACCTGGGCGGCCACGACGGCGGCGGTCAGGAGCGCGACGAGGACGACCGCGGGCCGGGTGCGCAGGGAACGCAGGCCTGTGTAGAAGAGCGGGACCGCGCACCAGCCGAAGCTCGGCGCCAGCACCACCAGGGTGAGCCAGGTGCCGATCACGGCCGTCAGCCAGAGCGCGGGGGCGGTGGTGGGCGCGCCGGACGCCGCGGGCCGCCGGGGGCCCAGGACCGGGCCCAGGACGTACAGGAGGGCCAGGACGACGGCGAGGGCGATCACCCAGGGCGTGGAGGGGGCGCCGGGGTGGACGATCAGGTACCGGGTCAGCGACGAGCACAGGAGGACGAAGAACGCCACGTGCATCACGGTGGCGAGCCAGCGGGCGTCGGGGTCGGCCGCCTCCGTGTCGAGGGGTGGCCGTTCGTGTGTCCGCACTGCTTCGCTCCTTGCCGCCGGCCGCTTCCCCCAGGGCCAGGCTATCCGGAGAGATCCATTCCGCATCAACCGATCGGCTGACCCCCGGGTCCTCCGCAGGGGCCGCCGGAGGCAGCCCGTAGGCCGACCGTCCGGGGCCCTGGGCGGCACCAGGATGGAGTGCAGAGCGGGAACGCAGAGCTTCCCGAGGCCCCTCAGGGGGCGCCGTCCCAAGGAGCTGATGATCGTGAAGAAGCTGTCCCTGCGCACCCGTGTCCTGACCGGTACGGTCGCCGCCGCCGCGCTGGCCGCCGGTACCTTCGGCGCGGTCTCCGCCAACGCCGCCACCCCGGCCGCCGCCCCCGCCGCGGTCACGGCCGACGCGAAGAACAAGAACACGACGGAGTCGACGCACCTGACGATCGAGGCCGCGACGAAGGCCGCGCAGGCGACCCTGGACGCCGCAGAGAAGGAGAACCAGCGCGTCTCCGTCGCCGTCGTCGACCGCAACGGCAACACGATCGTCACCCTCCGCGGCGACGGCGCCGGACCCCAGTCCTACGAGTCCGCCGTGAAGAAGGCGTACACCGCCGTCTCCTGGAACGCCCCCACCTCCGAGCTCGCCAAGCGCCTCACCAACGCCCCCACCCTCAAGGACATCCCCGGCACCCTCTTCCTCGCGGGCGGCGCCCCCGTCACCGCCAAGGGCGCCCCCATCGCCGGCATCGGCGTCGCCGGCGCCCCCTCCGGCGACCTCGACGAGAAGTTCGCCCAGGCCGGCGTCGCCACCCTCGGCGAGTGACCATGGGTGACCACGACCGCCGCCTCCTGGCTGCCGCCCGCCGGGGCGACGCCGGGGAGGTGCGCGCCGCCCTGGACGCGGGGGCCCGGGTGGAGGCCCGGGACGAGGAACTGCGTTCCCCGCTGCTGCTCGCCGCGCTCGGGAGTCATGTCGAGGCGGCCCGTGTGCTGGTCGCGGCCGGGGCCGATCCGAACGCCCAGGACCGCCGTCACGACAGCGCGTGGCTCGTGACCGGCGTGACCGGAAGCGTCGCGATGATGCGCGCCCTGCTTCCCGGGGGCCCGGATCCGGCGGTGCGCAATCGTTTCGGCGGGGTCTCGCTGATCCCCGCGAGCGAGCGTGGTCACGTCGCCTATGTGCGGGCGGTGCTACGGGAGACCGACATCGACGTGGACCACGTCAACGACCTCGGCTGGACGGCCCTGCTGGAGGCCGTGATCCTCGGGGACGGCGGTCGCCCGCACCAGGAGGTCGTCGAGCTCCTCCTCGCCGCCGGTGCCGACCGGGAACTCGCCGACGCGGACGGCGTCACGCCCCTGCGGCATGCCCGGCGCCGCGGGTTCGACGCGATCGCGGCACTGCTGGCCACGGTCTGAGGGATCCGCCTCCCGCCGAGCCCCTCGCGGTGAGCCTCTCGCGCCGAGCCCTTCCCGGCACCGGCGGGCGCCGGAGGTGAAGAACCTCCGGCACCTTCCCGGTGAGCGGGAACTGGCTCCTGCGCCGGGCCGCCTCTCCCTGCCAGGCTCCGGTCCGCTGTGGTTCCGGGCCCCGGCCCCGACGAGGGGCGGGGCGGCAGGGAGGACGTGACGGATCATGACAGGCGCGCAGACGGTCGCCCGGCTCGCGGACCGGGCCGCGGAGAGATACGGGGGCGAGGAGGCCCTCGTCTTCGGTGAGGACCGGTGGTCGTTCGCGGAGCTGCGGGACCGGGTCGACCGGGTGGCACGCGCGGTGATCGCCCAGGGGGTGCGGCCGGGCGACCCGGTCGCATTGTGGGCGCCCAACAGCGCCCGCTGGGTGGTGGCCGCGCTGGGCGCGGTGGCGGCGGGCGGAGTGCTCGTCCCGGTGAACACCCGCTACAAGGCGGCCGAGGCCGCCGACATCCTGCGCCGGTCCCGCGCCCGGCTCCTCTTCACCGAGGACGACTTCCTCGGGACGGACTACCGGGCCGTGCTCGCGGAGTCGGGAGAGGAACTCCCGCTGCTCGACAGGACCGTGGCCCTGCACTCCGCGGAATGGGACGGGTTCCTGGTGGGCGCGGACCGGGTGACCGGGGAGGAGCGGCTGGCCCGGAGCGCCGCCGTCCGGCCCGGGGACACCGCCGACGTCCTCTTCACGTCCGGGACCACCGGCCGGCCCAAGGGCGTCCCCGCCACCCACGCGCAGAACCTGCGCGTGTACGACGCGTGGGCGCGCGCGGTCACGCTCCGGCGCGGCGACCGCTACCTTCTCGTGAACCCGTTCTTCCACACCTTCGGCTACAAGGCGGGTGTGCTCGCCTGCCTGTTGCACGGGGCGACGATCGTCCCCGAGCGGGTCTTCGACGCGGAGACCGTCCTCGGCCGGATGCGGGACGAGCGGATCTCCGTCCTCACCGGCGCGCCCACCGTCTTCACCTCGCTGGTCCACCACCCGCGGCGCGCGGCGTACGACCTGTCCTCGATGCGAATGGCCGTCACGGGGGCGGCGAACATCCCCACCGCGCTCATCGAGCGGATCAGGACGGACATCGGCGCGCGGAACATCAGCACCGCGTACGGACTGACGGAGGCGACGGGCGTGGTCGCGATCTGCCGGCCGCACGAGTCCCCCGAGACCCTGGCGGGCACCTCCGGAACGGCCCTGGAGGGCACCGAGCTGCGGATCGACGCGCCGCCCGGGGAGCCCGGCGAGATCCTCACGCGCGGCGATCACGTCATGCACGGCTACCTCGACGACCCCGAGGCCACCGCCGAGGCGGTCGACGCGGACGGCTGGCTGCACACCGGGGACGTCGGCGTCCTCGACGAGCGCGGGTTCCTGCGGATCACCGACCGGCTCAAGGACATGTTCGTGGTCGGCGGGTTCAACGTGTACCCGGCCGAGGTGGAGCAGGTGCTGCGCGGCCATCCGGACGTCCTGGACGCGGCGGTCGTGGGCGCGCCGGACGGGCGGCTCGGGGAGGTCGGCGTCGCGTACTGCGTGCCGGCGGCGGGGACCCTGATCGACGCGGCGGACCTTTCCGCCTACACGCGGGAGCGGCTGGCCAACTTCAAGGCGCCGCGCGCCTTCCACTCCGTGGCGGCGCTCCCGCACAACGCCGCCGGAAAGGTCGACAAGGCCGCTCTGCGCCGCCGCACCACCACCACCGGATGAGGAGAGTACGAAACGTGAACGACAGCATCACCGACTCCGTCGACATCGTGGTCGTCGGGGCAGGCGTCACCGGCCTGTACGCCGTCCACAAGCTGCGCGGGCTCGGCTACCGCGTGCGGGGCTTCGAGCGCGGGGACGACGTGGGCGGCGTCTGGTACTGGAACCGCTACCCGGGCGCCCGCTGCGACGTGGAGTCCGTGGACTACTCGTACTCCTTCGACGAGGACCTCCAGCAGGAGTGGGACTGGAGCGAGAAGTACGCCACGCAGCCGGAGATCATGCGCTATCTGCGCCATGTCGCCGACCGGTTCGACCTGCGCCGCAGTTACACCTTCTCCACGTCGGTCCTCTCGGCCGAGCTGGACGAGAGGACACTGCGCTGGACGGTGCGCACGGACGGCGGGGAGGTGGTCTCGGCACGGTTCTGCGTGTACGCCGTCGGCTGCCTCTCCAGCACGCACGTACCGGACATCCCGGGGATCGCGGAGTTCGGCGGCGCCACCTACCACACGGGCGCCTGGCCGCACGAGGGCGCGGACCTCACCGGTCTGCGCGTCGGCGTGATCGGCACAGGCTCCTCCGGCATCCAGGCCATCCCGCTGATCGCCGAGCAGGCGGCGCATCTGACGGTCTTCCAGCGCAGCGCCAACTACAGCATGCCGGCCGGGAACGCGCCGCTGGACGAGGAGACGCGCCGGCGGCAGAAGGCGGGGTACGCCGAGCGGCGGCGGCTCTCCCGGCTCAGCGGCGGCGGCTCGCCCCACGCGGCGCACCCGTCCGGGACGTTCGAGGTGTCGGAGGAGGAGCGGCGGGCCGCGTTCGAGAAGCGCTGGGAGCTGGGCGGGGTCCTGTACTCCAAGACGTTCCCCGACCAGCTCACGGACCGGGCGGCCAACGACGCGGCGCGCGCGTTCTGGGAGGAGAAGGTCCGCGCGCTCGTCGACGACCCGGACTCCGCCGACCTGCTGGTCCCCGCCGACCACCCGATCGGCACGAAGCGGATCGTCACGGACTCGCACTACTACGAGACGTTCAACCGCGACGACGTGCGCCTCGTGAGCCTGCGCGAGAACGCGATCGACCGGGTCGACGGCGGCGGGATCGTCCTGGCCGACGGCGCGCGGGTGGAGCTGGACGCGATCGTGTTCGCGACCGGCTTCGACGCGATGACCGGCGCGCTCGACCGGATCGACATCCGGGGGCGCGGCGGCCGGAGGCTGAGGGACGTGTGGAGCGGGGGTCCCCGCACCTATCTGGGCCTGGGGGTCGACGGCTTCCCGAACCTGTTCAACCTCACCGGTCCCGGCAGCCCGTCCGTCATGGCGAACGTGGTGCTGTGCGCCGAGCAGCACGGTGACTGGCTCATCGACTGTCTGCGCCACCTCGACGCGTACGGCTACCGGGGGATCGAGGCGAGCCCGGAGGCCGTCGAGGAGTGGGTCGCACAGTGCCGCGACCGGGCGGACGCCACGCTGTTCCCGGCGGCGAACTCCTGGTACCTGGGGGCCAACATCCCCGGGAAGCCCCGGGTGTTCATGCCGTTCATCGGGGGGTTCGGGGTGTACGGGGACATCATCGCGGACGTGGCGGACTCGGGGTACAAGGGGTTCGACCTGCTCACGGGCTGACCCGCGCGGACACGGCCCGATGCCCCCGCTCCCTCCGGACCAGGAGGGGGCGGGGGCATCGGGCGTGCGCGGGCGCGGTGGTGCGTGTCAGTGCGGGGCGAGTGCCGTGCGCAGGACGCCGAACGCGGTCGCGCGGGCCTCGGCGGCTTCCGGCAGGGCCTCGGCGGACATGGAGAGGAAGCCGTGGAACATCCCGGCGTAGTGGTGGGCCTCCACGGCGACGCCGGCGGCGGTGAGGGCCGCGGCGTACGCGAGGCCGTCGTCCCGCAGGGGGTCGAAGCCGGCGGTGACGAGGTGGGCGGGCGGGAGCCCGGACAGGTCGGCGCCGGCCAGCGGGGCGGCGTAGGGGGCGGTCCGGTCGGCGGGCTCCGGCAGGTAGGCGTCCCAATACCAGCGCAGGTGGTCGGAGGTGAGGAAGTACCCCTGGCCGTTCTCGCGGTGCGACGGCCGGGAGCGGGTGGGGTCGAGCATCGGGTAGTAGAGCGCCTGGCAGGCGATGCGGGGGCCGCCCCGGTCGCGGGCGAGGAGGGTGAGGACGGTGGCGAGGTTGGCGCCGGCGCTGTCCCCCGCGACGGCGATGCGGCGGCCGGGGAGCGTCCTCGCCGCCCACAGGAGCGCCGTGTAGGCGTCTTCGGGGGCGGCGGGGAAGGGGTGCTCGGGGGCGCGGCGGTAGTCCACCGCGACGACGGTGGCGCCCGTACCGAGGGCGAGGGCGCGGCAGAAGCCGTCGTGGCTTTCGAGGTCGCAGAGGGTGAAGCCGCCGCCGTGGCAGAACAGGACGACGGGGGCGTTCTCCTGGGCGGCCGGGTCGTAGACGCGTACGGGCACGCCGTCGGCGTCCCGGTCCTCGACGTGGGCGACGGGGAGCGGGGTGACGGCGGGCTTCTGCCGGGCGGCGAGGAAGGCCCGTACCTCGGTGACGTCCGTCATCTCCGTGCCCAGGGGCGGGAAGTGGGCGGCGGCGAGGTCGATGAACGCCTGGACCTCGGGGGCGGGGCGGGTCATTCGTTCGCTCCCTTCGGGGGCAGGGCGGGCATCCGGCCTGCCGACGCCCCGCCGTCCACGGCGAGTTCGGCGCCGGAGAGGTAGGAGGCGTCGTCGGAGGCGAGGAAGGCGACGAGGTGCGCGACCTCGTCGGGCTCCCCCACGCGGCCGAGCGGCGCGGCCGGGTGGGCCGTGGTTCCGAGGTGGGCGGTCATCGCGGTGGCGATGGCCCCGGGGTGGACGGAGTTGACGCGGATGCCGTCGGCGCCGAGTTCGAGCGCTGCGGTCTTGGTCAGGCCGCGCAGCCCCCATTTCGCGGCGCCGTACGCGCCGTGTCCCCAGATGCCCTGGAGGCCGGCCTGCGAGGAGATGTTGACGACGGACCCGCCGCCGCTCGCCCGCATCGCCCCGGCCGCGGCGCGGATGCCGAGGAACGGGCCGATGAGGTTGACCCGGAGGAGCGCCTCCAGGCGGGCCGGGTCCTCGTCGACGATGGGCGAGGTGGAGTAGATCGCGGCGTTGTTGACGAGGACGTCGAGCCGGCCGAAGGTGTCGACGGCGGTGGCCACGGCGGCGGCCCAGGAGTGCTCGTCGGTGACGTCGTGGCGTACGAAGCGGGCGGCGGCGCCGAGGGAGGCGGCGGTCGCCTCGCCCTCGACCTCGCGTACGTCGGTGAGGACGACGCGCGCCCCGAGGGCGACGAAGAGGCGGGCCTCGGCCTCGCCCATGCCGCGGGCCGCGCCGGTGACGAGCGCGACCTTTCCGGTGAGGTCGACGGCCATCAGCGGCTCTCCTCGTCCGCGCGGGGGCCGGCGATGTCGTTGACGGCGAGCCAGCTGAAGGTCATGGCGGGGCCGATGGTCGCGCCGGGCCCCGGGTAGGTCTCGCCCGTGACCGCCGCCGAGACGTTGCCGGAGGCGTACAGGCCGGCGATCGGTGTTCCGTCCTCCCGGAGGACGCGGGCCGTCGCGTCGGTGACGAGGCCGCCCTTGGTGCCGATGTCGCCGGGGTGCACGGGGATCGCGTGGAAGGGCCCCTTCTCCAGGGGCGCCAGGTTGGGGTTGGGGAGCGTCGGGTCGCCGTAGTAGCGGTCGTAGACGCTGTCGCCGCGGTGGAAGTCCTCGTCGCGGCCGGCGCGGGCGAAGCCGTTGAAGCGGTCCACGGTGGCGCGCAGCCGCTCGGGGGCGACGCCGATCCGTGCGGCCAGTTCCTCCACGGTGGCGGCCTTCTTGACGAATCCGCTCTCCAGCCACGGCTTGGGGAAGGGTTGGCCGGGGAGCAGGCCCATGAAGAGGTAGCGGGACCTGGCCGTGGCGTCGAGGATGAGCCAGGACGGGACGGTGCTCGCGCCGGGCTTGTCGTGGGCGTACATGGCGTCGACGAACTCGTGGTAGGGCGCGGCCTCGTTGGCGTAGCGGTCCCCCGCTCCGTCGACGATGACCATACCGGGGACGCCCCGGTCGGCGACGAGGAAGAACGGCTTGCCCTCGGGCACCACGACCGACGGCGCGCCCCACACCTTGTCCATCAGGTCGGTCCCGGCGCCGAGCGCCGTGGCCGGTTCCAGGGCGTCGCCGGTCTGTCCGTCGGCGGCGGCGCTCCACGCGCTGGAGGTGGGTGCCGGGAGGTGCTTCTCGCGCAGGTTCTGGTCGTGCGAGAAGCCGCCGGAGGCGAGGACGACGCCGCCGGTCGCCCGGACCGTGAGGTCGCGGCCGCCTCGGACGACGCGGACGCCGGTGACGCGGCCGTCCTCCTCGACCAGGCCGGTCAGCGGCGTGGCGAGCCAGAGCTCGCCGCCGAGGGTGTCCAGGGAGTGCCGCATGCGGGCGATCAGCGCCTCGCCGAGGGAGAGCAGCCGCTGCCCGGTGAGCAGGGCCTTGACGGCCCGGCCGCCGACGCGGGCGGCGGTCCGCCGGCCGGCCCAGGTGCGGCCGGCCATGTTGAGCCCGCGGAAGTCCTTGGAGGTGATGGTGAGGCCGTACGTGGGCAGGCCGGCCCTGCGCATGGTGGCGCGCTGTTCCGGTCCGAGCTTCTTGAAGTCGAAGATGCGGGGTTCGATGGAGCGGCCCTGCGGGTAGCCGCCGAGGCGCTCCGGGTAGTAGTCGGAGTAGCCGGGGGTGTAGACGAACCTGACGGCGGTGCGGTCATGGAACTCCCTTACCATCCGGGGTCCGTGGGCGACATAGGCGTCCTTGCGGGCGGCGGGTACGCGGTCGCCGACGGTGGCGTCCAGGTAGGCGCGGGCCTTCTCGGGGGTGTCGCCGAGCCCGGCGGCGTCCAGGTGGAAGTTGTTCGGCACCCAGATGGCGCCGCCGGACAGGGCGGTCGAGCCGCCGTACACGTCGGTCTTCTCCACCACGAGGACGGTCAGCCCGCGCAGCCGGGCGGTGATCGCGGCGGCCATCCCGGCGGAGCCGGAGCCGACCACGACCACGTCGTAGGTGTGGTCCCAGGTGTCGTTCATCGGGTTCTCCCTCGTCATCGGGCTCTCCCTGGTCAGCGGGGGGTGATACGGGCGTCGGTGCGGACCGGCGCGTCGTCGCGTTCCGCGGCGGTGGCCGTGAGCCGGTAGCCGTCGGCCGTGTCCCAGACGCGCAGCCGCAGGGTCTCCCCCGGGTGGAACACTCCGGCGAAGCGGGTGCGGCAGCCGGCCACGGCGCTCGCGTCGGCGCCGAGGAGGCGGTCGGTGACGGCCTTGACCGCCATTCCGAAGGTGCAGAGGCCGTGCAGGACGGGCCGGTCGTAGCCCGCGCGGCGGGCGGTGATCTCCTGGCCGCCGTGCAGGACGCCCGCCAGGTCGATGTCGACGCCCGGCAGGTCGAAGACCTGGAGTCCGACGCCTCCCGTGCCGCCCGCGACCACTCCGAACGTGGGCAGCACCTGGAGCCCCCGTTCGTGTCCCTCGAAGACGTAGCGCAGCTCGCGCGGGTCGGTCTCGGGGACGCCCGCGCCGAGCGCCAGGTGGTACAGCCGCACGTCGCGCGCGTCCCAGACGACGTCCGTGCGCACGGGCTGCGCGGACGTCGCCTTCTCGACGTCGAGGGGCATCAGAACGCCCCGACGGCGTAGCGGCTGCGGAAGAACAGCAGCGGCCGGCCGTCCTCGCGGGCGTCGAGCGCTACCACCTGGGCGGTGACCAGGGAGTGGTCACCGGCCTCGTGGACGGAGTGCAGCTCGCACTCGACGTAGGCGAGGGCTCCGTCGATGCGGACGGTCCCGTGTTCGCTGACGTTCCAGGGCACGTCCGCGAACTTGTCGGCGCCGCTGCGGCCGAGCGCGGCGCAGGTGTCCCGCTGCTCCTCGGCGAGGATGTTGACGCAGAACCGGCCCGCCCGTTCGATCCTCGGCCAGCTCGTTGAGGAGTTGCCGACGGCGAGCATGACCAGCGGGGGGTCGAGGGAGAGCGAGGCGAAGGACTGGCAGGCGAAGCCGGCGGGTTCGCCTCCGTCGAGCGCCGCCACGACCGTGATGCCGCTGGCGAAGCGGCCGAGGACGTCCCGGAAGTCGGCGGGGTCGATCAGCCGTTCCACTGGTGGCCCCAGAAGCTGTCGGCGGTGATCTCCTTGGCGACCCAGGTGGCGGGGTCGACGATCAGGCCGTCCCAGCCGTACTCGACCTGGAAGCCGCCGGGGGCCTGGGCGTAGAACGACACCATGCGGTCGTTGGTGTGGCGGCCGAGGCTGGAGGCGATGGGGATGCCGGCGGCCTTGGTGCGGTCCAGGCCGCGGCCCACGTCGTCGAGGGTCTCCAGCTCCACCATGAAGTGCACGATGCCGGGCGGCAGGGCGCCGGGGTAGAGGCCGAGGCTGTGGTGGCGGCTGTTGGGGCTCAGGAAGTGCATCCAGTGGAAGTCCCGCTGCTCAGCGGCGGTCGGGACGGCCTGCGGCGGGAGCTTCATGGAGTCGCGCAGCTGGAAGCCGAGGAGGTTCTCGTAGAAGTCGAGGGCGGCCTCGATGTCCGGGACCGGGAGCACGACATGGCCGAGGCCGAGGTCGCCGGTGACGAAGCGGTTGCCGTACGGGGTGCCGAGCGGGGTGTGGTCCTGGGCCTGGCCCCAGTAGATCTCCAGCGGGTTGCCGCAGGGGTCGGTCAGGTGGATCAGGCCCTGGACGCGGCGCTCGGCGAGCTCGGCGTCGTCGGCGGCCTTGACGGCGACGCCGGCCGCCTCCAGTGCGGCGGCCGCCCCGGCGAGCGCGGCGGCGTTGGCCACCTCCCAGCCGGCCGCGAGCAGCCGGTCGCCGTCGCCGGCCTGGACGGCGATGCGGTAGGCGCGGTCGTCGACGCGCAGGAGGAGGGTGTCGTCGGTGGTGCCGGCCGCCTGCACCATGCCGAGGACGTCGAGCGCGTAGCGGCGCCACGCGTCGAGGTCGGTGGTCTCCAGGCGCAGGTATCCGAGAGCACGGATGTCCATGGTGGTGTTCCTCTTCCGTTCGTGGTGTCAGTGGGAGAAGAAGTCGAGGGCGAGTCGGTTGAACTCGTCGGCCTGCTCGGCCTGGGCCCAGTGGCCGCAGTGCGGGAAGACGTGCAGGCGGGCGTCGGGGATGGTCTTGAGGGCGACGAGCGCGCCGTCGAGGGGGTTGACGCGGTCCTCGCGTCCCCAGGTGAGGAGCACCGGCTGGGTGATCCGGTGGGCCTCGCGCCAGAGCATCGTGTCCTCGGCCCAGGCGGGGTTGGCGAACGAGGCGCCCATCCGGGCGTTGCCGAGCCTGGTGTCGGGATCGTTCGCCGAGGCCCAGCGTTCCTCGACGAGTTCGTCGGTGACGATCGACCGGTCGTAGGCCATGACGCCGAGGAAGGCGCGGAGTTGTTCCTTCGTCGGCTCCGGGGAGGCGCTGAACTCGAAGAGGCGCTTGATGCCCTCGGTCGGGTCGGGGGCGAAGAGGTTGACGGAGACGCCGCCGGGGCCCATCAGAAGGAGCTTGGCGACCTTGTCCGGGTGGTTCAGGGCGATGCGGACGGCGGTGCCGCCGCCGAGCGAGTTCCCGACGAAGTGCGCCCGCTCGATGCCCAGTTCGTCCATCAGCGCGGCGACGGCGGCGGCGCTGTAGCTGAAGTAGTCCTTGTCGAGTACGGGCTTGTCCGAGCGGCCGTAGCAGGGCTGGTCGACGAGGATCGTACGGAAGTGCTCGGCGAAGACCGGGAGGTTGCGGCCGAAGTTGCTCCAGCCGGAGGCGCCGGGGCCGCCGCCGTGCAGCATGATCACGACGGGTGCCGGGTGCGGTCCCGCGGGTCCGGCCTCGTGGAAGTGGAGGGTGAGTCCCGCCGCCTTGGCGGTGCGGGACGTCGACGCGTGGGTGAGTTCTGCCGCTGCCATCGGGGGCGCCTCTCAGGCCATGGTGTCGTGGATGTCGATGCCGAGCGCGCACTGCCCGTACATGACGAGGGCCCGCTCGGGGTCGTTGGCCGCGTGGCCGCGGCCGGTGTGGGCGTCGCGCCAGGCGCGCTGGACCGGGCCGGGGCCGGTGCGCATGGCGTTGCCGCCGGCGTTCTCCATCAGGAGGTCGACCGCCGCGACGCAGCGTTCGGTGGCGAGGACCTGGTCCCGGCGGGTACGGGTGCGGAGCTCCATCGGGAGTTCCTCGCCGCGCTGCGCGAGCGCGTACATGTCGCCGATGTTGCGGGTGATCTGCAGCCAGCTCGCGTCGATGTCGCTCGCGGCGCGGGCGATGCGGACCTGCGCGAAGGGGTCCTCGGCGACCTTCTGGCCGTAGGAGACGCGGAACCGCTGCCGGGTGGCCTCGGTGTACGAGTCGTAGGCGCCCTCGGCGATGCCGACGATCGGGGTGGTGATGGTGGTGGTGAACACGCCGGCGTACGGCAGGCGGTACAGCGGTTCCTGGTTGAGCTCGTGGCCGGGCACCTTCAGGGCGGTGACCGGTCCGAAGCTCAGGGCGCGGTGGTCGGGGACGAAGACGTCCTCGACGACGACGTCGTTGCTGCCGCTGCCGCGCAGGCCGACGGTGTCCCACACGTCGTCCACGCGGTAGTCGGAGCGGGGGATCAGGAAGGTGCGCATGTCCACCGGGTTGCCGTCGGCGTCGGGGACGAGGCACCCGAGCAGGGCCCACTGGACGTGGTCGCAGCCGGAGGAGAAGTGCCAGCGGCCGGAGAGCCGGAAGCCGCCGTCGACGGCGGTCGCCTTGCCGGTGGGGGCGTACGAGGAGGCGATACGGGTCCTGGGGTCCTCGCCCCACACCTCCTGCTGGGCGCGCGGGTCGTACAGGGCGACGTGCCAGGGGTGGACGCCGACCACGGAGGCGACCCAGCCGGTCGAGCCGCACGCCTTGGCGATCTCCTTGACCGCCGTGTAGAAGACCACCGGGTCCGCCGCCCGGCCGCCGAAGGCCTCGGGCTGGAGCAGCTGGAAGAAGCCGGTGTCCTCGATCTCCTTGATGGACGCGTCGGGCACGCGGCGCAGGGCCTCGGCCTCGGCCGCGCGCTCGCGCAGAGCGGGGGCGAGATCACGGATCGCTGCCAGGACGTCGTCGGCCATGGGGGCATCCCCTTTCGGGTCGTGGTGGGGGAAGTGCCAGGACCGTACGACGCGGTGTCGCGCGGCGAAATGCGGTGCTCCCACTGAGCGGGAAGGAGCGGCGGACGCGGCGCGGTGGAGGGGGCCGTAGGGGGCGGTGGCGGGGTCGTATACGACGGTGACGGGGTGTGGTCCACGGCAGTGGCGGTCGTGGACGGCGGCGGCGGCGGTGGAGGTCGTGGACGGCGGTGGCGGTGGCGGTGGCGGTGGCGGTGGCGGTGGCGGTCAGAGCATCGGGTCGTGGACCGCGATGCCCAGGGCGTCCTGGCCGAAGAGGACCAGCGCCCGTTCCACGTCGTTGGCCGCCTGACCGCGGCCGGTGTGCAGGTCGCGCCAGGCGCGCTGGAGGACGTCGTCGCCCCCGCGCAGGGCGCTGCCCCCGGCGTTCTCCATCAGCAGGTCCACGGCCGCGATGGCCCGTTCGGTGGCGAGCACCTGGTCGCGGCGGGCCCGTGCGCGCAGGGACGTGGACGGCTCCCGTCCGTCGCGGGCGACCGCGTACAGGTCGGCCGTGTTGCGGCTCAACTGCAGGAGGCTCGCTTCGATGTCGCTCGCGGCGCGGGCGACGCGCACCTGCGCGAAGGGGTCCTCGGCGACCCGCGGGCCGGCGGAGGCACGGAAGCTCGCCCGGGCCGCCGTGACGTACGCGTCGTACGCGCCCTCGGCAATGCCGACCATGGCGGTCGAGACCGCGGTGGTGAAGACCGCGGCGTACGGCAGCCGGTACAGCGGCTCGGGGTTGGCCTCGTGTCCCGGGGCGCGCAGCGCGGTCACCGGGCCGAAGCCGAGGGTCCGGTGGTCGGGGACGAAGGCGTCCTCGACCACGATGTCGTTGCTGCCGCTGCCGCGCAGGCCGACCGGGTCCCAGACGTCGTCGACGCGGTAGTCGGCGCACGGCACCAGGAAGGTCCGCATGTCGACCGGCCGTCCCTCGGCGTCGGTGACGAGACCGCCGAGGAGAGCCCATCGGGCGTGGTCGCAGCCTGCCGAGAGGTGCCAGCGGCCGGACAGCCGGAAGCCGCCGTCGACCGGGGTGACCTGGCCGGTGGGGGCGTGGGAGGAGCAGACGCGGGTGGTGGGGTCCGCGCCCCACACGTCGTCCTGGGCCTGCGGGTCGAAGAGGGCCACGTGCCAGGGGTGGACGCCGAGGACGGCCGCGGCCCAGCCCGTCGAGCCGCAGGCCCGGGCGATCGCCCGCAGCGCGGCGTAGAAGACGTCCGGGCCGGTGGCGAGGCCGCCGAAGGCCCGGGGCTGGAGGAGCCGGAAGAAGCCGGCCCGGGCGAGCTCCTCGATCGTGGAGTCGGGCACGCGGCGCAGGGCCTCGGTGTCGGCGGCGCGCTCGCGCAGGGCGGGGGCGAGGGCGCGGACCGCCGCGAGAACGTCGTCGTCGCGCATGTGCGTGCCTCTCGGATCCTGAGACCGCCGTGGGGCGACGGAATGACGCTAGGGAAACTACGCGTTACTGTTCCGAGACGGAACACCCTCTTCCCAGTCACCGGAATCCTCTGGCAATCTCCACGCAATACCGGAGATTACGGACGCGGCCAGGGCTGTCTGCCGTCCGTGTGGGAGGTGCCGATGACGACGCCCGCGGTCGAGGCCGAATGTCCGCCGCTGTCCCTGCTGGAGAAGGCGGCGAAGGTGCTGAGCGCCTTCCAGAGCGCGGGGCCCCGACTCACTCTGACCGAGGTCGTGCAGCGTTCCGGCATCCGCCGGTCCTCCGCGCACCGCATTCTCGATCAGCTGGTGCAGCTGCGCTGGCTGGAGCGCGAGGGCCGGGACTACCGGCTCGGCATGGGCATGTTGGAGCTCGGTGCGATGGCCTGGCACCACAACCGGCTGCGCCGGGCGGCGCTGCCCCATCTGCACGCCCTGCACGAGTCCACGGGCCATCTGGTCCACCTCACGGTGCTCGACGGCGCCGAGGTGGTCTATCTGGAGCGGATCGGCGGGTCCGACGACTCCGGCGTGCCGTCGCGGACGGGCGGGCGCCAGCCGGCGTACTGCACGGCGTCGGGCAAGGCGATCCTGGCCTTCAGCGACCCCGCCGTGACGGAGCAGGTGATCCGGCACGGGCTGCGGCCGCGCACGCCGCGCACGATCACCCGCCCCGAGTCCTTCCGCGGCGAGCTGGCGATGGCGCGGGAGCGCGGGGTGGCGTTCGACCACGAGGAGGGGTTCCGGGGGGTCTTCTGCGTGGCGGCGCCGCTGCGCGGTGCGGGCCGGGCGATCGCCGCGATCTCGGTGTCCGGCAACGGCGTCCACCGCGAGCTGGAACGCATCGCGCCCGCCGTGCGCGGCTGCGCCCGATCCGTGTGGCACGCGATGTTCGGTCCGGGGCGCCTCACGGAGAAGCAGCCGCAGCCGGCCGGGGCGGTGGCCGCTCCCGACTTCCCGCAGCCGTCGATGGACAACATGATGACCTGGCTGCGTTTCAGCGAGTGGATGTGACGACGACGTCCCCGGCGGACACCTGTGGGTGTCCGCCGGGGACGTCGTCGGGACGAAGGAGTGTCAGGAGTAGGTGATCGCGACCCTGTCGGTGAGCGGCAGGGCCTGGCAGGCCAGGACGTATCCCTCGGCCACGTCCGCGTCGTCCAGGACGTCGTTGCGGAGCATCTTCACCTCGCCCCCCACGACCCGGCAGGTGCAGGCGCTGCACGCGCCCTCCCGGCACGAGTACGGGGCGTCCACGCCCGCCGCGAGGAGCGCGTCGAGCAGCGGCGTGGCCGGGGGCCAGGCAAGGGTGCGGGTCTCGCCGTCGAGCTCCACCTCCACCTCCGCCTCTACCTTCACCTCCGTCTCCGCCGTGCTGCCGCCGTCGTCCGCCGTACTGCCGCCGTCCGGCTGGGCAGGGGCGTCGAAGACGTGTCCGCCCAGGGAGAAGAAGCGTTCCCGGTGGATGCGGTGGCCCGGCGTGCCGACCGCGCGCAGCGCCTGCTCGACGGCGTCCATGAGCGGTTCCGGGCCGCAGACGAAGGCCTCGCGGTCGGCGTACGGCGCCAGCGCGGCGGCCAGCCGGTCCGCTCGGGGCAGGCCCTGGAGCGATTCCAGCCAGTGGACGACGAGGAACCGGTCGGGGTGGTGCGCGGTCAGTTCGCGCAGTTCGTCGCGGAAGATGACCGAGGACTCGTCGCGGTTGGCGTACAGGAGCACGACCCGGCCCTGCCCTTCGGCGAGGGCCGACTTGGCGATGGAGAGCACCGGGGTGATGCCGCTCCCGCCGGCGGCGAGGAGGAGGTCGTGGTCGAGGGAGTCGGGGGTGAAGGTGCCGGCCGGGGGCAGCACCTCCAGCTCGTCCCCCGCCGTCAGGTGGTCGCACACCCAGTTGGAGCCGTGCCCGCCGGCCACCCGTTTGACGGTGATCTTCAGGGGCTCGCCGGTGTGGGGCGAGCCGGCGAGGGAGTAGCAGCGGGCGGCCGGCTTCCCGTCCGCCCCCGGCAGCTTGACGGTGAGGAACTGCCCGGGGCGGTACGTGAAGCGGTCGGCGCTCTCCGGCGGCGGCTGGAGCACCAGGGAGTGCGCGTCGGCGGTCTCGGCGATCACCTGGACGACGCGCAGCCGGTGGGTGCGCGCCGTCCCCGTGGTCCTGTCAGGCATCGGCGACCTCCAGGGTTCCGTCCGCCACCGCGCGGTCGATGCTGGACCGCAGCGCCCGGCAGGTCCGTATCCGGGCGCTGGTCGCGCCCTCGCTCACCCGGTCGCGGAACTCCGCGCAGACGACGGCCGCGTCGGCGGTCCACTGCACGGAGGTGTGGGCCCGGCTGAACTTCTCGCACAGGACCCGGTTGCCGCAGGTCGCGCACTCCACCGGTCGCACGTCAGGCTCCGGTCCCCGGCGCCGCCGCGCGGCGGGCCAGGTTCTCCTCGACCTCCGCGTGCCAGGCCTTGTTGGCGCGCTGGGTGTCGATCTCGAACTCGAAGCGGCGGGTCATCTCGTCCTGGACGTCGGCGACGTCGACGTAGAACTGCTCGTACCACCGGCGCAGTTGGTAGACCGGGCCGTCCTCCTCGGTGAGCAGGGGGTTGTCGATCCGGGTCTTGTTCTTCCAGATCTCCACGTCCTGTTCGAAGCCGACGGCCGTTCCCTCGGCGGCGAGCCGTGCGGCCTCGTCGGCCTGTTCCCCGGTCATCCCGGGGAGCCGCTTGACGATCGCCCCGTACTGGAGCAGGAAGCTGTTCGCGTCGATGGGGTAGTGGCAGTTGATGAGGACGACCTCCATCTCGACGCCGCCGCCGACGTCGCTGTAGAGGTGGTCGATCATGTAGGAGGGGCCGTAGTAGGAGGCGTCGGAGCGCAGGCGGCCGGCGCTGAGGGTGCCCAGTTCCATGTCGCCGCGGGGGCTGCTCTCCATGTACTGGGTGGCGACGTGCCCCTCGAAGACGTTCTTGAAGTACTCAGGGAAGGCGTAGTGGACGTAGTAGAAGTGCGCCATGTCCACGACGTTGTCGACGATCTCGCGGCAGTTGGAGCCCTCGACCCGGAGGGTCTTCCAGGTCCAGTCGCTCCACTGGTCCGCGTCGGGTCCGTGGATGCCGGCGATCTCGGGGACGGTGACCTCGGGCGGCGGGGGGTTGCCCTCGGGGTCGTGCCAGACGAAGAGCTGCTTGTTCCGCTCCAGCGCGGTCCAGGAACGGGTCCTGGCGCGGGGCGGGACGCGGCGGGCGTACGGGATGCCGGCGCAGCGGCCGTTGCCGGCCCAGCGCCAGTCGTGGAAGGGGCAGGCGACGGCGTCGCCCTTGACGGTGCCGTGGGCGAGGTTGCCGCCCATGTGCGGGCAGTAGGCGTTCAGGACGTGCAGCTGTCCGTCGTCCTCGCCCTGGAAGACCACCAGCTTGGTGCCGAAGGCCTCGATCTCGTGCGGGTTTCCGTCCTTGAAGTCTTCGGCGAGGCCGAGACAGTGCCAGCCCCTGGCGAAGCGCGCCGGCGGCCTGCCCGCCTCGATGACCCTGACCTCGTCGTGGAGAGCAGTCATCTCGTTGTCCCTTCGTGTGTGGAGGTTCAGTTCCGCGCGGCGAGTTCCACGGCGATGTCGATGAGCTGGTCCTCCTGGCCGCCCACGAGGCGGCGTTCGCCCGCGCGCAGGAGGATCTCGGCACCGGAGACGCCGTAGCGCTCGGCCTGCCGGTAGGCGTGCTTGAGGAAGCTGGAGTAGACCCCGGCGTGGCCCATGAGCAGGGCGAGCCGGTCGAGTCGGCACTCCTCGTCCATGACCGGGCGGACGACGTCCTCCGCCGCGTCGATGATCTTCAGGACGTCGATGCCGGTGCGGATGCCCATCTTGGCGCAGACGGCGACGAGCGCCTCGACCGCGGTGTTGCCCGCGCCCGCGCCGAGCCGGCGGGTGGAACCGTCGATCTGCAGCGCTCCGGCCTTGATCGCGGCGATGGAGTTCCCGGTGCCGAGGGCCAGGTTCTCGTGTCCGTGGAAGCCGACCTGGGCGTCGTCGCCGAGTTCGGCGACGAGGGCCTCGACGCGGGCGGTGACGTCGTCCATGACCATGGCGCCGGCCGAGTCGACGACGTACACGCACTGGCAGCCCGCGTCGGCCATGATCCGGGCCTGCCGCGCCAGGTTCTCGGGCGGTGTCGAGTGGGCCATCATCAGGAAGCCGACGGTCTCCAGGCCCCGCTCGCGGGCGAGTCCGAAGTGCTGGACCGCGATGTCGGCCTCGGTGCAGTGGGTGGCGATGCGGCAGATGCTCGCGCCGTTGTCGTGGGCGGCCCGGATGTCGTCCTTGACGCCGAGTCCGGGGAGCATGAGGAAGGCGATCCTCGCCTGCCGCGCGGTCTCCACCGCGATCGAGATGAGTTCCTGTTCGGGCGTCTTCGAGAAGCCGTAGTTGAAGGAGGATCCGCCGAGTCCGTCGCCGTGGGTCACCTCGATGACCGGGACGCCGGCGTCGTCGAGGGCGGCGACGACGGAGCGTACGTCCTCGCCGGTGAACTGGTGCCGCTTGGCGTGCGAGCCGTCGCGCAGCGAGGAGTCGGTGACGCGGATGTCGAGGGTGTCCGAGTAGGGCATGCGGTGGGCTCCTTACGCGAAAGGGGGTGCCTTGTCGATCAGGCCGGATCAGGGAGCGGCGTCTGGTGTCGTGCATCGCAAGGCGGAGGAGGGAGTCGACGCGGTGGGGGTACCTCCCGTGCCCGAAGGGCTACGGGGGACGTCGGCGAGTGACGACAATGCCGCGAGGCGCGGCACCAGACGCCGCGAGCCCGGCCTGATCGGCAAGGCACCCCCTAGGTCGTGTCCGGAAAGTAGCGCCGTCTGCCCGGAGGGCAGGAGCCGCGGCGTCTGGTGCGTGCGATCGCAAGGCGCCGGGATGCCCTCGTAGCGGTGGGGGTACCTCCCGTGCCCGGAGGGCCACGGGGGACTACGTGGGCATTTCGGCAACGCGGCGAGCGTGCGTGCCAGGCGTCGCGACTCAGGCGGGACTTTCCGGACACGGCCTAGGCGCGAGGAGCGCCTTGGCGAACTCCTCGCCGACCCTGGTGGCGGCGGCGGTCATGATGTCGAGGTTTCCGGCGTAGGGCGGCAGGTAGTCGCCCGCGCCCTCGACCTCCAGGAAGATCGCGACGCGCGCCATGCCGCCGTTCTCGGGGCTCGGGTCGTCGAACTGCGGCTCGGTGCGCAGGCGGTAGCCGGGGACGTAGGCCGCGACCTGCTCGGCGATCTCCTTGACGGAGACGGCGATGGCGTCCCGGTCGGCGTCCTCGGGGATCGCGCAGAAGACGGTGTCCCGCATGATGACGGGGGGCTCGGCGGGGTTGAGGATGATGATCGCCTTGCCGCGCGCGGCGCCGCCGATCGTCTCGATGCCGCGCGAGGTGGTACGGGTGAACTCGTCGATGTTCGCGCGGGTTCCGGGTCCGGCCGACACGGAGGCCACCGAGGCGACGATCTCCGCGTACGGCACGGGGACGACACGGGAGACGGCGTACACCATGGGGATGGTGGCCTGTCCGCCGCAGGTGATCATGTTGACGTTGGGCTTGTCGAGGTGCTCGCGGAGGTTGGCGGGCGGGACGACGGCGGGGCCGACGGCGGCCGGCGTCAGGTCGACCGCCTTGATGCCGAGCTCGGCGTAGCGCGGGGCGTTGGCCCGGTGGACGTAGGCGCTGGTGGCCTCGAAGACGATGTCGGGCTTCTCGTCCTGGGCGAGGAGCCAGTCGACGCCCTCGTGACTGGCTTCCAGGCCGGCGCGGCGGGCGCGGGCGAGGCCTTCGCTGTCGGGGTCGACGCCGATCATCCAGCGGGGTTCGACGTGTGCGGAGCGGAGCAGCTTGTAGAGCAGGTCGGTGCCGATGTTGCCGGATCCGACGATCGCCGCGGTCGCTTGGGTCCTGGTGTTGATGATCATCACCTCAGATGAAGGGCAGGGAGACCGAGCCAAGACCGGTGAACTCGGCGGTGAAGGTCGCTCCGGGCGTCACGTCGACGGCCCGGGTGCAGGAGCCCGGCAGCACCACGTGTCCCTTCTTCAGGGACACCCCGAAGCGGGCCACCGTCCGGGCCAGCCAGGCGACGGAGAGGGTCGGGTCGCCGAGCACGGCGTCGCTGCGTCCCTCGGCCAGCAACTCGCCGCCGCCGGTCAGCCGCGCGTCGATCGCCTTCAGGTCGAGCTCGCGGGGGTCGCGACCCTCGCCGATGACGTATCCGGCGGAGGAGGCGTTGTCCGCGATGGTGTCGGCGATGGTGATCCGCCAGTCGCGGATCCTGCTGTCGATCAGTTCCAGGGCGGGCACGACGCGTTCGGTCGCGGCGAGCACGTCCGCGGCGGTGCACGTCTCGCCCGGGAGGTCGTCGCCGAGGACGAAGCCGACCTCGACCTCGACGCGCGGGTGACAGTAGCGGGAGACGGGGACCGGGACGTCGGGGTGCAGCTCCATGTCGTGGAGCAGATGGCCGTAGTCCGGTTCGTCGACGCCCATCATCCGCTGCATGACGGGGGACGACAGGCCGACCTTGTGGCCGCGCACCTCGGCACCCGCCGCGAGGCGGTGCCGGATGTTGACGAGCTGGATCTCGTACGCGTCCTCGGTGTCGATGCCGGGGAAGGCCGAGGTCAGCGGGGCGATCGGCGTGACGCCGTGTTCGGCGGAGCGCAGCAGCTCGGCCGCCTCGTGTCTCTGGCGGTCCGTGAGCATGGCGGGTCCCTCCTGCGGGCGGTTGGGGCTGTCCGGCGAGGCTAGGCGGGTCCCGATGACGGCGGGGAGCGCGATTTCCCGGTGAGCGGGAAAGGCCCCCGGAGCAGCTGAACGCCCTGCGGAGCGCGCCGCGTGACGCCCTGCGGAGCGCGCCGCGTGACGCCCTGCGGAACGCACTGTGCAACGCGCCACGTGACGCCCTGCGGAACGCTCTACGGAACGCACTGCGGGGCGGGCCGGCGGCGATCGGCCGCGAGCCCGCCCCGCAGGGTCGGAGGTCGGTCAGCGTGCTCCGTACACGGGCTGCGGGGGTTCCGCGTCCGCGAGGAGCTTCAGGGCCGTGTCGCCCGCCTCCGACGGGGTCCAGCGTGCACCCTTGTCGGCCGTCGGCCCGGGCCGCCAGCCCTCCATGACGGTGATCCGGCCCGCCTCCGCCTCGAAGACCCGTCCCGTCACCCCGGCCGAGGCGGCGGAGCCCAGCCAGACGACGAGGGGGGAGACGTTCTCCGGAGCCATCGCGTCGAAGGCGTCGCCCTCGGGGGCGGCCATCGTCTCGGCGAAGGTCTGCTCGGTCATGCGGGTGCGGGCGGCGGGGGCGATCGCGTTGACCTGAACGCCGTAGCGGCCGGACTCGGCGGCGGCGACGAGGGTGAGGCCGATGATTCCGGCCTTGGCGGCGGCGTAGTTGCCCTGGCCCACGCTGCCGAGGAGCCCGGCTCCGGAGCTGGTGTTGATCACCCGCGCCTCGGGCGTCCGGCCGGCCTTGGCCTCGGCGCGCCAGTGCGCGGTGGCGTACTTCAGCGGCAGGAAGTGGCCTTTGAGGTGGACGCGCATGACGGCGTCCCAGGCGTCCTCGTCGAGGTTGACCAACATGCGGTCGCGCAGGAATCCGGCGTTGTTGACGAGGGTGTCGAGGCGGCCGAAGGCCTCAAGGGCGGTGGCGACCAGCGAGGCCGCGCCGTCGGCGGTGGCGATGTCACCGCCGTGCGCGACGGCCTCCCCGCCCGCCGCGGTGATCTCGTCGACGACCTGCTGGGCGGGGCCCCCGCCCCCTCCGCTGCCGTCCGCGGCGACTCCGAGGTCGTTGACGACGACCCGGGCGCCCTCGGCGGCGAAGGCGAGCGCGTGCGCGCGGCCGAGGCCGCGACCCGCCCCGGTGACGATGACGACGCGTCCGCTGCAGAGTCCTGTCATGGTGTGTTCCTTCGGTTGACGGTGGCGGCGTCGAGGAAGCCGGGGCGTTCCCCGCCGCCGTGGACGTGGAGGCTGGCACCGCTGATGTAGGCGGCGCGGTCGGAGGCGAGGAAGACACAGGCGTCGCCGATGTCGGCGGGCTCGGCGAGCCTGCCGAGGGGTACGGTGCGGCCGACGGCGGCGACGCCCTCCTCGTCCCCGTAGTGCAGGTGGGAGAGTTCGGTGCGCACCATGCCGAGGACGACCGTGTTGACCCGCACCCGGGGCGCC
Source organism: Streptomyces sp. NPDC042346 (assembly GCF_055581845.1). Taxonomy (NCBI): domain Bacteria; kingdom Bacillati; phylum Actinomycetota; class Actinomycetes; order Kitasatosporales; family Streptomycetaceae; genus Streptomyces; species Streptomyces sp. NPDC042346. The sequence goes on from NZ_JBVJEH010000002.1 coordinate 138,765, forward strand.
CATTCCACGGCCATGGAGCGGGCGAGGTTGTCCAGGCCCGCCTTCGCGGCTCCGTAGGCCGCGCTGCCGGGTGACGGGCGGGTGCCGCTGACGCTGCCGATCATGATGATCGCCCCTCCCCCGGTCTGGTGGCGCATCACCTCGTACGCGGCGAGGGAGGCGGTCAGCGGGGCGACGAGGTTCAGTTCGACGACCCGGGCCTGTCGCTCGGCTCCGCCGTCGTCGAGCATCCGGAACGGGGTTCCGCCGGCGTTGTTGACCAGGGTGTCGAGCCGTCCGTGGTCGTCGCGCACCCGGTCGAAGAAGCCGCGGACCGCGTCCGGGTCGCGCAGGTCGACGGGGAGGAAGCGGGCCGTGCGTCCCGCCGCCTCGACGGGCTCGTCGGGAGGCCGGCGCGCGCAGGTGACGACCTCCGCGCCGGCTTCCAGCAGGGCGCGGGTGATTCCCGCGCCGACACCCCGTGTTCCGCCGGTGACGACGGCGACGGATCCCGACAGATCGATGATCGCTGTCAATGGGCACCTCCCGCAGCGCGCGAACCGCTGCTATCTTCCACCTAACAAACGTTAGGTGGAAAGGTAGCTGATCTGCTCATGGGTGTCTCCACCTCCGCCCCGGAAGAGGGCATCGCCGTCGTCACCGTGGACTTCCCCCCGGTCAACGCCCTCCCCGTACAGGGCTGGTACGACCTGGCCGCCGCGGTACGCGCCGCCGGCGCCGACCCCAAGGTGCGCTGCGTGGTCCTGGCCGCCGGGGGCCGCGGTTTCAACGCCGGCGTCGACATCAAGGAAATCCAGCGCACGACCGGGCACGACGCCCTCCTCGGCGCCAACCGCGGCTGTTACGAGGCGTTCGGCGCGGTCTACGACTGCGAGGTGCCGGTGGTCGCCGCCGTGCACGGCTTCTGCCTGGGCGGCGGGATCGGCCTGGCCGGCAACGCCGACGTCGTCGTCGCCTCCGACGACGCGACCTTCGGTCTGCCCGAGCTGGACCGGGGCGCGCTGGGCGCGGCCACCCACCTCTCGCGGCTGGTCCCCCAGCATCTGATGCGGGCCCTGTACTACACCTCCCGCACCGTCACCGCCCAGGAGCTGCACGGGCACGGCTCGGTGTGGCGGGTCATCCCGCGCGAAGGGCTGCGGGAGGCGGCCCTCGAGGTGGCCCGGGAGATCGCGGCCAAGGACGGTCAGCTGATCCGGCTCGCCAAGGCCGCGATCAACGGCATCGACCCGGTGGACGTCCACCGCAGCTACCGCTTCGAGCAGGGCTTCACCTTCGAGGCCAATCTCAGCGGTGTCGCCGACCGGGTCCGGGACACCTTCGGCGCGGGGAAGCCGAGCACGCGGGAGGAGACGGACAAGCCGAACGAGGCGAACGAAGCGAACAAGTCCGACGAGACGATCGAGGAGGAGCAGTCGTGAGCAGGGACAAGACGATGACCGCCGAGGAGGTCGTCGGCCGCCTGGAGAGCGGGATGACGATCGGCATCGGCGGCTGGGGCTCGCGGCGCAAGCCGATGGCTCTGGTCCGGGCGCTGCTGCGTTCGGACCTCACCGATCTGACCGTCGTCTCGTACGGCGGCCCGGACGTCGGGCTGCTCGCCGCCGCCGGGAAGGTCCGCAAGCTGGTCGCCGCCTTCGCCACCCTCGACTCGGTGCCCCTGGAGCCGCACTTCGTCGCGGCCCGGCAGAGCGGTGCGTTCGAGATGGTGGAGCTGGACGAGGCCATGGTCATGTGGGGGCTGACCGCCGCCGCGCAGCGGCTGCCGTTCATGCCCGTCCGGGCCGGGCTCGGATCGGACCTGATGAGCGTCAACCCCTCGCTGCGGACGGTCACTTCGCCGTACGACGACCGCGAGGAGTTCGTCGCCGTCCCCGCGCTGCGCCTGGACGCCGCGCTGGTCCACCTCAACCGCGCCGACGTGCACGGCAACGGCCAGTACCTGGGCCCCGACCCGTACTTCGACGACCTCTTCTGCGAGGCCGCGGACACCGCGTACGTCTCGTGCGAGCGGATCGTGGAGACCTCCGAGCTGCTGAAGGACTCCGGGCCGCAGTCGCTGCTCGTGAAGCGCGCGTTCGTCAGCGGCGTCGTCGAGACCCCGAACGGCGCGCACTTCACCTCCTGCGCCCCCGACTACGACCGCGACGAGACGTTCCAGCGGGCCTACGTCACCGCCGCCCGCGACCCGGAGGCCTGGCGGGTCTTCACCGAGCGGTTCCTGTCCGGCGACGAGGACGCGTACCAGGCCGCGGTCGCGGCGTTCCACGAGGAGGAAGCATGAGCGGCAGCCGTACGACGGAAGCGACGACGGCGACGCGGGCCGAGTACTGCGTCGTGGCGTGCGCCGAGGCGTGGCGGGACGCGGGCGAGATCCTGGCCAGCCCGATGGGCACCGTCCCGACGATCGGGGCCCGGCTCGCACGGCTCACCTTCTCCCCCGACCTGCTCCTGACCGACGGCGAGGCGCTGCTCATCGGCGACGTGCCGGCGGTCGGTGCCCCGCCCCGGGTGGTGGAGGGCTGGCTGCCGTACCGCCAGCACCTGGCGCTGGTCACCACCGGGCGGCGGCACGTGATGATGGGCGCGAGCCAGATCGACCGGTACGGCAACCAGAACATCAGCTGCATCGGCGACTGGGCGCGGCCCAAGCGCCAGCTGCTCGGCGTCCGGGGCGCACCCGTCAACACCCTCAACAACCCGACGAGTTACTGGGTCCCCAAGCACTCGGCGCGGGTCTTCGTCGAGCGGGTCGACATGGTCTCCGGCGTCGGCTACGACCGCGCGGCCGCGGCCGGCCCCTCGGCGACCCGCTACCACCGCATCCCGGAAGTCGTCAGCAACCTGGGGGTCTTCGACTTCGACACCCCGGACCGCACCATGCGGCTGCGCTCGCTGCACCCCGGTGTCACCGTCGAACAGGTCACGGAGGCCACCGGGTTCGGGCTCACGGTCCCCGAAGAGGTGCCCTACACCCGTGAGCCGACCGCGGAGGAACTGCGGCTGATCCGCGAGGAGATCGACCCGAAGGGGCTGCGCGACCGCGAGGTCCCCGCATGAGCGACGTCACGATCGCCACCCCCCTCACCGAACTGGTCGGGGTGCGGCACCCCCTCGTCCAGACCGGCATGGGGTGGGTGGCCGGTCCCCGGCTGGTCTCGGCCACCGCCGCGGCGGGCGCGCTCGGGATCCTCGCGTCGGCGACCATGACCGTCGAGCAGCTCCGCTCGGCGGTGCGCGAGGTGAAGTCCCGTACGGACGCGCCCTTCGGCGTGAACCTGCGCGCCGACGCCGGGGACGCGGGCGAGCGCGTGCAGATCATCATCGACGAGGGTGTACGGGTCGCCTCGTTCGCCCTCGCCCCGTCGCGCGAGCTGATCGCGCGGCTCAAGGACGCGGGCGTCGTCGTCATCCCCTCCATCGGGGCCAAGCGGCACGCCGAGAAGGTCGCCGCGTGGGGCGCCGACGCGGTGCTCGTACAGGGCGGCGAGGGCGGCGGTCACACGGGGAGCGTCGCGACCACCGTCCTGCTGCCGCAGATCGTGGACGCCGTGGACATCCCGGTCATCGCGGCCGGCGGCTTCCGCGACGGGCGCGGCCTGGTCGCGGCCCTCGCCCACGGCGCGGCCGGGGTGGCCATGGGCACCCGCTTCCTGCTCACCTCCGACTCGACCGTGCCGGACGCGGTGAAGGCCCGCTATCTGGCCGCCACGGTCCAGGACGTCACCGTCACCACCGCCGTCGACGGTCTGCCGCACCGCATGCTGCGCTCCGAGCTCGTCGACGCGCTGGAGCGCTCGGGCCGGGCCGCGTCGCTGCTGCGGGCGGTGCGGCACGCCGCGGCCTTCCGGCGCGAGACGGACATGAGCTGGGCGCGGATGGTCCGTGACGGTCTGGCGATGAAGCACGGCAAGGACATGACCTGGAGTCAGATCCTGCTCGCGGCCAACACCCCGATGCTGCTCAAGGCGTCGATGGTGGAGGGCCGGACCGATCTCGGGGTGATGGCCTCCGGGCAGGTCGCGGGGCTCATCGACGATCTGCCGTCGTGCGCCGAGCTCGTCGACCGGATCATGGCGGAGGCGCGGGCCACGCTGCGGTCGCTGCCGCGCGCCACCGGCTGAACGGCCGAGCGGCCGAGCGGCCAAGCGGCCGACCTCATGAACATGCCCGCCGGGGTGTCGTCACCCGGCGGGCATGTCGCATGAGGGGCCGTCGTTCAGGGCCCGTCGATCAGGCCCGTCGATCAGGGCCGTCGATCAGGGCCGTCGATCAGAGGCGCTCGATGATGGTGACGTTGGCCTGGCCACCGCCCTCGCACATCGTCTGGAGGCCGTAGCGGCCGCCGGTGCGCTCCAGTTCGTGGAGCAGGGTGGTCGTCAGCTTGGTGCCGGTCGCGCCGAGCGGGTGGCCGAGGGCGATGGCCCCGCCGTTGACGTTGACCTTCTCCGGGTCGGCGCCGGTCTCCTTCAGCCAGGCGAGGACGACCGAGGCGAAGGCCTCGTTGATCTCCACGAGGTCGATGTCGTCGAGCGTCATCCCGGCCTTCTTCAGCGCGTACGCCGTCGCCGGGATCGGGGCGGACAGCATGCGGATCGGGTCCTCGCCCCGTACGGACAGGTGGTGGACGCGGGCGCGCGGCGTCAGGCCGTGCTCGCGTACGGCCCGCTCGGAGGCGAGCAGCATCGCCGAGGCTCCGTCGGAAACCTGCGAGGAGACGGCGGCGGTCAGCCGGCCGCCCTCGACCACCGGGTTCAGGCCCGCCATCTTCTCCAGGGTGGTGTCGCGGCGCGGGCCCTCGTCGGTGGTCACGTCGCCGTACGGCACGATCTCCCGCTCGAAGCGGCCCTCGTCGATGGCGCGCGCGGCCCGCTGGTGCGAGCGCAGGGCGAACTCCTCCATGTCCCGGCGGGAGATGCCCCACTTCGTGGCGATGAGCTCGGCGCCGTGGAACTGGTTGACCGGCTGGTCGCCGTAGCGGGCCCGCCAGCCCTCGGAGCCGATGTACGGGCCGTCGGTCAGTCCGAGCGGCGCGGCGGCCTGGCGGCTGGCGAAGGCGATGGGGACCAGGGACATGTTCTGCACGCCGCCCGCGACCACCAGGTCCTGGGTGCCGGACAGGACTCCCTGCGCGGCGAAGTGCAGGGCCTGCTGGGAGGATCCGCACTGTCGGTCGACGGTCACGCCGGGCACCTCCTCCGGGAGGCCGGCGGCCAGCCAGGCGGTGCGGGCGATGTCACCGGCCTGCGGGCCGACGGTGTCGAGGCAGCCGAAGACGACGTCCTCGACGGCCGCGGGGTCGGCGCCCGCGCGCTCCATCAGCGCCTTGAGCACATGGGCGCCGAGGTCGGCGGGGTGGACGGCGGCGAGGCCGCCGTTCCGCCTGCCGACGGGGGTGCGCACCGCTTCGATGATGTATGCCTCGGCCATGGCCGCTCCTCTTTCCTGTGTCACGTTTCCTGTGTCACGTTTCCTGTGTCACGTTTCCTGTGTCACGCGTGCGTGTCGTGTACGGAGTGCGATGCCCTCCAGCACCACGGACAGGTACTGGCGGGCGATCTCCTCCGGGCTGTGCTGTCCCCCGGGCCGGTACCAGGACGCGGCGACCCAGACGGTGTCGCGCACGAAGCGGTACGTCAGCCGGACGTCGAGGTCCGCCCGGAACACCCCGGCGGCCACTCCGCGTTCCAGGGTGCCGAGCCAGGCCTTCTCGAACTGCTGCTGCGAGTCGTCGAGGTAGCCGAAGCGCGGCTGCTCCCGGAGGTGCCGGGACTCCCTCTGGTAGATGGCGACGGCGGCGCGGTGCCGGTCGATCTCCCGGAAGGACTCGGTGACGAGGGCCTCGATGGTCTCCCTGGGGCCGTGGCCCGCAGCGAGCACGGCGTCGTACCTGCTCCACAGCTCGTTCAGGAAGCCGGAGAGGATCTCGTCGAGCATCGACTCCTTGGAGTCGAAGTGGTAATAGAGGCTGCCCGCGAGGATGCCCGCCGCGTCGGCGATCTTGCGGACGGTGGTGGCGTTGTACCCCTGGGCGGCGAAGACCTCGGCGGCGGTGGCGAGGAGCTCGTGGCGTCGCTCGGGCGCCGGGCTCACCACGGTCTGCGGCTCATGGGTGCTGGCTGCTGACCGAGAGGACCTCGCCGGTCAGGTACGAGGAGTACCCGCTGGCGAGGAACACGATCACGTTGGCCACTTCCCAGGGCTCCGCGTACCGCCCGAAGGCCTCACGGGCGGTGAGCTCTTCGAGGAGTTCGGGAGTGGTGACCTTCGCCAGGTGCGGGTGCATGGCCAGGCTCGGGGAGACGGCGTTGACCCGTACCCCGTACTCGGCGGCCTCCAGGGCGGCGCAGCGGGTGAGCGCCATGACGCCTGCCTTGGCCGCGGCGTAGTGGGCCTGGCCCTTCTGGGCCCGCCAGCCGACCACGGAGGCGTTGTTGACGACGACGCCGCCGGTGCCCGCGGTCTTCAGCCGGCGCAGTGCTGCGCGGGTGCAGCGGAAGGTGCCGTTGAGGGTGACGTCGAGGACCTTGTCCCACTGCTCGTCGGTCATGTCGACGAGGTCGGCGGTGCCGCCGAGGCCGGCGTTGTTGACGAGGATGTCGAGGCGTCCGTGGCGCTCCTCCGCGAGGTCGAGGAGGGCCGCCACCTGGGCTTCGTCGGTGACGTCGCAGGGCAGGGCGGCGACGCGGTCGGCTCCGAACTCCGCGGCCAGTTCGGCCTCGGACTCCTTGAGTCTGCGGGCGTGGGCGTCCGAGAGGACGACGCGCGCGCCTTCCTCCAGGAGCCGCCTGGCGGTGGCGCCCCCGATGCCGGCGCCGGCGGCGGCGGTGACCACGGCGCTCCGGCCGGCGAGCAGCCCGTGGCCCGGGACGTAGGGGGGTGGTGTGCGGGTCACGGGCGGACCTCCTTGGGCAGGCCGAGGACGCGCTCGGCGATGATGTTCCGCTGGATCTCGTTGGAGCCGGCGTAGATGGTGTCGGAGCGGGAGAAGAGGTAGAGCCGCTGCCAGTCGGTGAGGTCGTACGGTTCGCCGGCCGCGAGCATGCCGTCGGCGCCGCAGACGTCCATGGCGAGTTCGCCCAGTTCCCGGTGCCAGGTGGCCCAGAAGATCTTTCCGATGGACGCCTCGGGGCCCGGGGCGCCGGCCGCGACGCCGCCGAGCATGCGCAGGGCGTTGAACCTGATGGTCTCCAGACCGATCCAGGCGCGGGCGATGCGGTCGCGGATCAGGGGATCCGTCGCCGCGCCGTTGCGCCGGGCCAGGTCGATGACGGCCTCCAGCTCGCGGCGGAAGCCGACCTGCTGGCCGAGGGTGGAGACGCCCCGCTCGAAGCCGAGGGTGGCCATGGCCACCTTCCAGCCGTCGCCGGGGGCGCCGACGACGTTCGCCTCGTCCGTCCTGGCGCCGTCGAAGAACACCTCGTTGAACTCGGAGGTGCCGGTGAGCTGGACGATGGGCCGGATGTCGACTCCGGGCCTGCGCAGGGGGACGAGCAGATAGGAGAGGCCCTGGTGGCGGACCGACCCGGGTTCGGTGCGGGCGACGACGAAGCACCAGTCGGACTCGTGCGCCTGTGACGTCCAGATCTTCTGGCCGGTGACCACCCATTGCCCGCCGTCGCGCTCGGCGCGGGTCCGTACGTTGGCCAGGTCCGACCCGGCGTCCGGCTCGCTGTAGCCCTGGCACCACAGTTCCTCGACGGCGACGATCGGCGGGAGGAAGCGCTCGCGCTGCTCGGGCGTGCCGAAGGCGATGAGGGTGGGTCCGAGGAGCTGTTCGCCGATGTGTCCGACGCGGGCGGGGGCGTCGGCGAGGGCGTACTCCTCGTGGAAGGCGACCTGCTGTTCCAGGGTCGCGCCGCGTCCGCCGTACTCCTTCGGCCAGCCGACACAGGTCCATCCCTCGGCGGCCATGTGCCGCTCCCAGGCGAGGCGTTCGGCATGGGCCTCGTGTTCCCGACCGGGTCCTCCGCGCCCGCGCAGGGCGGCGAACTCGCCGGTGAGGTGGGCGCGCAGCCAGCTGCGGAACTCTGCGCGGAACTCCTCGACGTTGCTCATGGCCGTACGTTAACCTACCAAACACTTGTTAGGGAAGGAGGGCGAGTGTCCGCTGCCCGCACCACATCGACATCCACATCGACGTCCCCATCGACGTCCACGTCGCCTGTCCGGTACGAACGCCTCGGCCCCGTCGCCGTGGTCACCATGGACCGGCCCGATTACCGCAACGCCCAGAACTCCGCGATGACGTACGCCCTGGACGAGGCCTTCTACCGCGCGGCCGACGACAGCGAGGTCAAGGTCGTCGTACTCGCCGGGGCGGGAAAGCACTTCTCCGCCGGACACGACATCGGCACCCCCGAGCGGGACGCGCACCTGCCGTTCGCGCGCAGGGCCGGTCTCTGGTGGGACCACTCGGACAAGGAGGGCGCCGAGAGCCGCTTCGCCCGCGAGTCCGAGGTCTATCTGGGCATGTGCCGGCGCTGGCGCGAACTGCCCAAGCCCATGGTCGCGTCGGTGCAGGGCGCCTGCGTCGCGGGCGGCCTGATGCTCGCCTGGGTCTGCGACCTGATCGTCGCCTCCGATGACGCGTTCTTCGCCGACCCGGTCGTCCGCATGGGCATCCCGGGCGTCGAGTACTTCGCCCACCCGTGGGTGATGCCCCCGCGCATCGCGAAGGAGTTCCTGTACACCGGCGACCGGATGAGCGCCCGCCGCGCCTACGAGGTCGGCATGGTCAACCGCGTCGTCCCGCGCGAGGAACTGGCCGACCGGACCATGGAGTTGGCCGACAGGATCGCCGAGATGCCGCGCATGGGCCTCGCCCTGACCAAGCGCGCGGTCAACCAGGCCGAGGACCTCCAGGGCATGCACACCGGCATGGACTCGGTGTTCGGGCTGCACCACCTCGCGCACGCGCACAACGCGGAGACCGCCCCCGACGCGCTGGGCGGCATGGACATCCGGGCGATGAAGGCGGCGGGAGCCTGATGGACCTCGACTTCACCACGGCGGAGGACGCCTTCCGGGCCGAGGCCCGCGCCTGGCTCGACGCCCACGTGCCCGCCGCCCCCCTGCCCTCACTGGAGACGGAGGACGGCTTCGCGGCCCACCGGGAGTGGGAGCGGACCCTCTTCGCGGACCGCTGGTCGGTGGTCTCCTGGCCCGCGGAGTACGGGGGCAGGGGCGCCTCCGTCCTTCAGTGGCTGATCTTCGAGGAGGAGTACTTCGCGGCCGGCGCGCCAGGCCGGGTCAGCCAGAACGGCATCAACCTCCTCGCCCCCACTCTCTTCGAGCACGGCACCGACGAGCAGCGGTCCCGGATCCTCCCCTCCATGGCGTCCGGCGAGGTCATCTGGGCGCAGGCCTGGTCCGAACCGGAGTCGGGTTCGGACCTCGCGAGTCTGCGCTCCACCGCCGTCCGCACGGAGGGCGGCTGGCTCCTGAGCGGGCAGAAGACCTGGTCGTCCCGGGCGGCCTTCGCCGACCGCGCCTTCGGCCTCTTCCGCAGCGACCCGGAGGCGGGCAGGCCGCACCAGGGCCTGACCTATCTGATGTTCCCGCTCGACGCGGAGGGGGTGACCGTACGGCCCATCGGGCGGCTCGACGGCAAGCCCGCCTTCGCCGAACTCTTCCTCGACGAGGTCTTCGTGCCCGACGAGGACGTCATCGGCGCACCGGGCCAGGGCTGGCGGGTCGCCATGAGCACGGCGGGCAACGAGCGGGGGCTCACGCTGCGCAGCCCCGGTCGTTTCACGGCCGCCGCCGAGCGGCTTGCCGCGCTGTGGCGGGCGGGCGCCGACCCGTCCGACACCGCCCTGCGCGACCGGGTCGCCGACGCGGTCATCAGGGCCCGCGCCTACCGCCTGTTCACCTACGCCAACGCCTCCCGCATCGCCGACGGGGACACGCTCGGCGCCGAGTCCAGCCTCAACAAGGTCTTCTGGTCCGAACTCGACATCGCGCTCCACGAGACCGCGCTCGACGTCCTCGGCCCGTACGGCGAGCTGTCCGACGAGGCCACCGAGGCGCCCGCCCACGGCAGTTGGGCCGAGGGTCACACCTTCTCGCTCGCCGGGCCGATCTACGCGGGCACCAACGAGATCCAGCGCGACATCATCGCCGAGCGGCTGCTCGGCCTGCCGAAGGGACGCCGGTGATGCGGTTCCTCCTCGACGACGAGCAGCGGGAGTTCGCCCGCTCGCTGGACGCCATGCTCACGGCGTCCGACACCCCGGGGGCCGTACGCGCCTGGGCCGCCGGTGACACCGCGCCAGGCCGTGCGCTCTGGTCCCGGCTCGCGGAGGCGGGGGTCTTCGCCCTCGCCGTACCGGGGCCGTACGACGGGCTCGGCCCGCTGCCCGTCGAACTGGTCGTGGCCTTCACCGAGTCGGGTCGCCACGCCGTCCCCGGCCCGCTCGTGGAGACGGTCGCCGCGGCCTCGCTGCTCGACCGCCTCGGCGACCACGAGGCGGCGGCGGCCTGGCTGCCGCGGATCGCCTCCGGCAAGGCGGTGGTCTCGCTGTGCGTGCCGGCCGCCGGCAGCCCCTACGCCCTGGACGCGGACGCGACCGACGCCGTGCTGGTCGTGGAGGGCGACACCCTGCTGGTGACGGAGGAAGCCGGTCCCGTCCAGCCCTCCGCCGACCCCGCGCGCCGGCTGGCCCGGCCCCTCGGCGGCACCGTCCTGGCGAGGGGCCCCGAGGTGGCCGCGGCCGCCGCGCACGCCGCCGACGTGGCGGCCCTGGTCACCGCCGCGCAGGCCCTGGGACTGGGCCGCGCGCTGCTCGACCGGACCGTGGCGTACGTCAAGCAGCGCACCCAGTTCGGGGTCGCCATCGGTTCGTTCCAGGCGGTGAAGCACCGCCTGGCCGACACGCTCCTCGCCCTGGAGTTCGCGCGCCCCCTGCTCCACTCGGCCGCGCTGGCCCTGGCCGGGGGGGACGGCCCGGAGGCCGGGCGCGAGATCGCCGCGGCGAAGGTCGCGGCGGGCGACGCCGCCTACGCCGCCGCCCGCGCGGCCCTGCAACTGCACGGCGCCGTCGGCTACACCGACGAGCTGGACCTGTCCCTGTGGATCCGCAAGGCACGTCCCCTGCGCGAGGCCTGGGGCACCCCCGCCGCCTGCCGCGCCCGCGTCCTCGCTCCCTGACGCGCCCGCGCCCGCGTCCCCGCCCGCCGACGCCATCGGCTCGCTCTCCCGGCCCACCCGCCCGGGAGAGCGAGCCGCGTACGGGCCGTACGCCATCGCACCGCTCACCGCTCACCGATCCCCCGCTCACCGATCCCCCGCTTCCTCACCGCACCCGGGAGCCCCCTTGTCCTCCGCACCGTCCCCGCACTCCCCCGAGAGACCGTCGGACCCCGCGCTGCTGCGCCGCGTGGCACTGTCGAGCCTGCTCGGCACGGTCATCGAGTACTACGACTTCCTGCTCTACGGCACGATGGCCGCGCTCGTCTTCGGCCCGCTGTTCTTCCCCGGCTCCGATCCCGCCGTCGCCACGATCGCCGCCTTCGGGACGCTGGCGGCCGGCTACGTGTCGCGGCCGCTCGGCGGCGCCGTCTTCGGCCACTTCGGCGACCGGCTCGGCCGCAAGTCCATGCTGGTCCTGACGATGGTCCTCATGGGGGTGGCGAGCCTGCTGATCGGGCTGCTGCCGACGTACGGCGCCATCGGCGTCGCGGCGCCCGTCCTCCTCGTCCTCCTCCGCGTCGTGCAGGGCCTCGCGATCGGCGGGGAATGGGCCGGCGCCACGCTCATGGTCGTCGAGCACGCCGACCCGAAGCGCCGCGGCCTGTGGAGCGGGGTGATGCAGATGGGGTCACCGATCGGCTTCCTGCTCTCCACGGTCGCGGTCACCCTGGCCACGCTGCTGCCCCGCGAGTCCTTCCTCGCCTGGGGCTGGCGCGTCCCGTTCCTGTTCAGCGCCGTGCTCCTCGCCATCGGCCTGTACGTGCGCGTCAGCATCACCGAGAGCCCGCTGTTCCGGCAGGCGGCGCGGACGGAGGGCGCGGGCAAGGAACCCGGCGTGCCGCTGGCACAGGTGCTGCGCAGGCCCCGGAACCTCGTGCTCGCGTGCGCCGTGGGCATCGGCCCCTTCGCCCTGACGGCACTGATCAGCACGTACATGCTCACCTACGCGACGGCCATCGGATACGCCACCTCCGAGGTGATGACGGGTCTCGTCTTCACCTCGGTCACGGGCCTGGTGACGATCCCGCTCTTCTCCGCGCTCTCCGACCGCGTGGGCCGCCGGGCCGTCGTGCTGGGCGGCGCGGCGGGTGTCGTCCTGCTCGCCTTCCCCGTCTACGCCCTGGTGGACGCCAGATCCCCCGCCCTGCTGGTCCTCGGCATGGTCCTCGGCCAGGTGGTGCAGTCGGCGATGTACGCGCCGCTGGGCCCGCTGCTCTCCGAGCTGTTCGGCACGCGGGTCCGGTACACCGGTGCCTCCCTCGGCTACCAGCTGGCCGCGCTGATCGGCGGCGGCTTCACCCCCTTGTTCGCGAGCAGCCTGCTCTCCGCGTCGGGCGGCGCGCGGAGCGCTCCCCTCGCGGTCCTCGCGCTCGCCTGCGGTCTGGTGACCGCGCTGGCCGTGTGGCGCGTCGCCGAGACCCGGGGCCGGGACCTGTCGCTGGAGGACCCGGCGGCGGGCCCCGCCCCCGCTGCCGTACCGAGTCGTGTCGAGCCCTACGGGAAGGAGCAGAGCGCATGAGGCTGACGGAGGAACAAGAGGAACTGCGGTCCGCTGTACGGGCGCTGCTCGGGCGCCATCCGGGGGACGCCGCCTGGCGTCCGCTGACCGAGCAGATCGGCGTCGCGGGGCTCGCCGTTCCGGAGGCGTACGGCGGCGCCGGCTGTGGGGCCCGTGAGGTCCATGTGGTGATGGAGGAGCTGGGCAGGGAGCTGAGCCCCGTCCCGTTCCTCGGCTCCGCCGTGCTCGTGGTGCGGGCGCTGCTCGCCTCGGGCGACGCGGCGGCGTGCGCGGAGTCGCTGCCGGGACTGGCCTCCGGTGCCGTGGTGGGGGCCCTGGCCTGGGCCGAGGCCGGTTCCTGGGAGCCGGCGGCGGTACGGGCCGAGGCCCTGCCCGCGCCCGGCGGTGGCTGGCGGATCACCGGGGTCAAGGAGCACGTGCTCGACGGCGCCGGGGCCGAGGTGCTGCTCGTGGCCGCCCGGACGGGCGCGGGGGTCTCGCTCTTCGAGGTGTCCGGGGACGGCGCGGGCGTGGAGCGTACGCCGACGGTGACGATGGACTCGACCCGGGAGCAGGCGCGACTGGTCCTCGCCGGGGCGGAGGGCCGGCTGGTCGGGGCGGAGGGCGACGGCGAGCGGGTGCTGTGGGAGGTCCTCGACGCGGCCTGCGTGGCGCTCGCCGCCGAGCAGGTCGGCGCCGCCGCGCGCTGCCTCGAACTCACCGTCGCCTACGCGGGGCAGCGCGTGCAGTTCGGCCGGCCCATCGGCTCGTTCCAGGCGGTGAAGCACCGGCTCGCGGACGCGTACGTCCTGGTGGAGTCGGCGCGTTCGGTGGCGCTCGGGGCCGCGTTCGCGGCGGCCGAGGGGGCGCCGGACGCGGCCCGCTGCGCGGCCGCCGCGAAGTCCGCCTGCTCGGAGGCGTTCTCGGTGGTGGCGGGCGAGATGATCCAGCTGCACGGCGGCATCGGCATCACCTGGGAACACGACGCGCACCGCTATTTCAAGCGCGCCCACGGCTCGTCCCTGCTCTTCGGCCCGCCGGCCTGGCACCGTACGCGGCTGGCGGCCGACCTGGGCCTGGCATCGGTCCCGGGGTGAGCGCGGGCGGTCAGGGGCTCGCCACCCGCACCGGCCGTCGGATCAGGTAGACGGCGGCGGAGGCGACGAGCACCAGCATGCAGGCGATGAAGACCAGTCCCGCCCCTTCGAGTCCGAGCGGGTCGGCCAGGAGCCCGACGCCGATCACCGGGATCGAGATGCCCGTGTACGCGACGACGAACAGGGTCGAGATGACCGCCGCGCGCCGGTCCTCCGGCGCGGCGGCGGCGACGGAGGACAGGGCCGCGCGGAAGGCGAGGCCCTGTCCGACGCCGCCGACCACGGCCGACAGGACGACGAACACCAGGAGGTCCGTGGAGAGCGCCGCCGCCAGGAGGACGAGGCCGACGAAGAGCACGGCGCAGCCCAGGGGCAGGGAGCGCGCCACGCCGACGCGGCCGACGGCGAGCTGTCCCGCGGTGGAGGCGAAGAAGGCCAGGGCCACGACCAGACCGCTGACGGCGTGGTTGTCCACGTGCAGGAAGCGGGCGAGGAAGGCGGGGCTGACCGAGGTGAACACGCCGAAGAGGGCGAAGCCCACGAAGGACGCGATCGCCGCCGGCACGAACACCGCTCGCACCTGGGCGGGGAGCGCGGGCCGCTGCGGCCGGACGGCGGACAGGGGCCGGCGCTCGCGTACGGTCTCGGGAAGCCGCAGCACGACGAGGACGCTGAGGAGCACGAGGGCGAGGTGCACGGCGAACGGCAGGAGCAGCGGCTCGGGGGCGTATTCGGCGAGCAGGCCCGCGAGCAGCGGGCCGCAGCCGAGACCTCCCATGTTGGCGGCGGTCGCCACGAAGGTCGCCCGGGACGCGCCGCCGCGCGGGGCCAGCTCCATGACGTACGCGGTGGCGGCGCCGGTGAAGAGTCCGGCCGACAGACCGGACAGCAGCCGGCCCGCGTACAGCCAGCCCACGGCGCTCGCGCAGAGGAAGCAGACGGCGCTGGCCGCCGAGAACCCCAGGCCCCAGAGCAGCGTCGGCCGCCTGCCGATCGTGTCCGAGGCGTTGCCCGCCAGGAGGAGGACGCCGATGACCCCGAAGGCGTACACGGCGTAGACGACGGTGACGGTCAGCTCGGAGAAGCCGAACTTCTCCTGGTAGAGGGGGTAGAGCGGCGTCGGCAGTGTGGTTCCGGCCATGCACACGACGAACACGGCTCCGGCGAGGAGACACCGGAGCCAGCCCTGACGTTCACCTTCCATGGCGCCGACCGTAACCCCGGCGGGCGTCGCGGCACCGGTACGACCTGCGGAAACCGCGACGGCGTCACCCGGCCCGCCCCGGGTGGGCCGGGCCGGGTGACGCCGCTCCTAGGTCGTGTCCGGAAAGTAGCGCCGTCTGCCCGGAGGGCAGGAGCCGCGGCGTCTGGTGCGTGCGATCGCAAGGCGCCGGGATGCCCTCGTAGCGGAGCTACGTGGGCATTTCGGCAACGCGGCGAGCGTGCGTGCCAGACGCCGCGGCTCAGGCGGGACTTTCCGGACACGGCCTAGCGGCCCTGGAGTGCCTTGACGTTGTTGCCGAAGGTCCAGTTCTTCGATCCGTCCCAGTTCGCCGACCAGGTCATCAGGCCCTTGAGCGCCCCGCCGTAGTGGTTCCAGGCCTGGGCCACGGCCGACGGCGCCATGTGGCCGCCGCCCGCGCCCGGCTGGGCGGGCAGGCCGGGCACCTGCTTGTCGTACGGCACGCGGATCGTCGTGCCCTGGATGACGAGGCCGCGGTTCAGGCAGTCGGTCTGGGCGACGAACCCGGCGACGGTTCCGGCGGAGTAGGAGTCGCCCGAGCAGCCGTACATGCTGCCGTTGTAGTACTGCATGTTGAGCCACCACAGGCGCCCGTTGTCGGCGTACTTCTTGATGATCGGCAGGTACGCGCCCCAGATCGACCCGTAGGCCACGCTGCCGCCGGTGACGTACGCGGTCTCCGGCGCCATCGTCAGTCCGAAGCCGGCGGGCATGCGGGCGAGGACTCCGTCGATGATGTACACCAGGTTGGCCTGCGAGGCGGAGAGGGTGCCGATCGCGCCGCTGCCGACCAGGCCGGTCTCGATGTCGATGTCGATCCCGTCGAAGTTGTACTTCTGCAGGAGGGGCACGACCGTCGCGATGAAGCGGTCGGCGACGGCGCGCGAGCTCAGGTCGATTCCGGCGGCGGCGCCGCCGATGGACATCAGGATGGTCGCGCCGGCCGCCTTGGCGCGGCACATCTCCGCCGGGGTGGCGACGCGGACGGTGCTGTCCATGCCGTCCTCCCACAGCACCGTCCCGTCCGAACGGATCACGGGGAAGGCGGCGTTGATGACGTTGTAGCCGTGGGCCGCGAAGCGGGGGTCGTCGATGGGCGCCCAGCCGAAGGGCGGGTGGACTCCGTTGGCCGCGCCGTCCCAGTTCTCCCAGTACCCCTGGAGCACCTTCCCGGCGGGTTTCGGCTTGGGGGCACAGGTGTCCGCGGCGGCTGCCGCGGGGGCGGGAGCGGACACGGCGGTGCGCTCGGGCCGCGCGCTGTCGGCTGCGGCGGGGGCGGCGAGGGTGGCGGCGGCGAGCAGGGTGACGAGCCCCGCTCCGAGGACACGGGTGATCCGAGGGCCTGGCATGCGTGCTCCTTGGGACGTGGGGGGGGTGGTCCTAGGCATGGCGCGCGCTGCAGGAGACCGTAGGTTGGTCCAGACCTTTCGTCAACCACTCGCGCGGACACGACTCTCCCGCGACCTGACCGTATGATCCACATCCGTACCGGACCGACGTCAGGAGCCCGCCCCATGCACCACTTCGATGTCGAGACGCTGACGGCGGGCCGGTGGCGCAACGGCGGGGGCGCGACCAGGGAAATCGTCTCGGCGCCGGTGGGCGACGAGGAGTTCGGGTGGCGCGCGAGCATCGCCGACATCGACCGGGACGGGCCGTTCTCGGCGTTCCCCGGCATCGACCGGACGCTCACCCTGCTGTCGGGCGCCGGCGTGCGGCTGACCGCCCCCGGGGCGTTCGACCGGCTCCTCGCGCGGGCGGGCGAGCCGTTCGCGTTCTCCGGGGACCTCGCGCTCGCCGCCGAACTGCCGGGCGGCGCCTGCCGGGTGCTCAACATCATGGTGCGGCGCGGACGCTCGACGGCCCGGGTGGAGCGGGTCACCGGCCCGGTCGCGCCGCCCGCCGGGCACGCCGGGGTGCTCTACGTCCTGGACGGACGGTGGCAGGCGGGGACCGCAAGGCGCGTCCTGGCGTCCGGTCAGGGTCTGTGGTGGGACGCGGACGAGCCGGCGCCGGGCGGAGCGGTCGTGCCGCTCGCGCCCGACGCCGTCGCCTTGTGGGCGGATGTCACGCCCCTGGGGTGACCTCTGGTCAGCCGGCCGTGGCGACCGGGGCGTCCGGGTTGACGGCCTCGGCCGGGTCGCCGGCCTCGGCGGGGTGGACGGTCGCTGCGGGCGGGTTGGCGGTGCGCCGCGCCCACAGGCCGTACAGGACCGAGGTGACCACGAGGCCGACGATCCACGAGATGTCGGCGCCGCCGAGCCGCTCGGTGAGCGCGCCGGTGTACAGCTTGGTGGCCAGGAACGGGACCTGCACGACGACACCGACGACGTAACAGGTCAGCGCGGTGACGTTCCAGCGGCCGTAACGGCCCTCCGGGTCGTACAGCGCGGGGATGTCGACGCGCTCGCGGGAGATCAGGTAGTAGTCGACCAGGTTGATCGCGCTCCACGGGGTGAACACCATCAGGAGCAGGAGCACGAAGTTCTTGAAGTTGGTGAGGAAGTCGGCGCTGGCGGCGAGCGCGATGACGACGGACACCGCGGTGAAGCCGACGATGTACGCGGCGCGCGCGGCGGCCGAGATCCGGGAGCGGCCGTCGAACGCGGTGACGGTGGTCAGGATCGACATGAAACCGCCGTACGCGTTCAGGCAGTTCACGGTCAGCTTGCCGACCACGATCACCAGGTAGACGAGGACCGCGAGGAACGCCGGGCCCGCCAGCTCGCCGAGGAAGCCGACCTGGTCGGTCAGGAAGGCCTTGCCGGCGACGGCCGCGGTGAGCGCGCCGAGCGTCATGGACCACTGGGAGCCGATGACGGAGCCGGCGAAGGTGGACCAGAACGTCGCGCGCGTGCTGATGTCGCGCGGCAGGTAGCGCGAGTAGTCGGCGACGTACGGGCCGAAGGTCAGCTGCCAGCCGGCGCCGAGGCCCACGGCGAGGAGGAAGGTCGCGGCATCGAAGCCCTTGGTGCCGACGTGCGCGCCGACGTCGTACTGCGTGAAGAGCCGCACCAGCAGGTAGCCGAGGCCGAGCACGCCGACGACGGTGGCGATGCGGCCGGCGATGTGGATGAGCCGGTAGCCGGTGACGGCGACCACGGCGGTCAGCGCGCCGAAGATCAGGATGCCGGCACTGGTGTTGTCGATGTGCAGCATCTCGGACACGGCCTGCCCGGCCAGCACGCTGCCGGTCGCGGCGAAGCCGAGGTACATGAGGATCACCAGGAGCAGCGGCAGGACCGCGCCGTACACGCCGAACTGCGCACGGCTGGAGATCATCTGCGGTACGCCGAGCTTCGGGCCCTGCGCGGAGTGCAGCGCCATCACGGTGCCGCCGAGCACGTTGCCGAGCAGCAGCGCGGGTATCGCCCACAGCGCGTCGGCGCCGAAGACGACGGCCAGGGCGCCGTCGACGATCGCGGTGATCTGCATGTTGGCGCCGAACCACAGGGTGAACTGGCTGCGCGGCGTACCGTGCCGCTCGGCGTCCGGGATGACCTCGATGGTGCGGCGTTCCATGGCGAGTCGTTCCCCGGGGGCGTGCTGGACCGGCATGTCGGTGACCTCTCCGTCGACCAGTGGGCTGCGCTGAATCTGGCATAGAGATGAACAGACATCAAGATCCTGAATGAATAATTTCAACGATGCCCCGACCCCGGCCACGATCCGCCGGACACGCCCTAGACGGTACGGAGGTGGTCGGCAGCGGCCAGGACCTCGCGGAGGAGGGTGTCGACGTCGTCGGTGGTGGTGAGGTGGTTGCAGACGCAGGCGCGCAGGACCGTTTGCCCGTCGTGGCTGACCGTGGCCAGATAGGCGTGGCCGCGGGCCTGGACACGCGCGGCCACCGCCGCGTGCGGGTCCGTCCGGCCCTGTCGGCCTGCTTCCGGGCGGGCGGCCAGGCGGAAGCAGACCACCGGCAGCGGGCCGCTGGTGCACAGCTCCAGCAGGGGGTGCTCCAGGACACGTTGCCGCAGGTAGCGGGCGAGGTCCTGGTAGTGCTGGAGGAGGGCGACCACACCGGAGCGGCCGAGGTGGCGCAGGGTGGCCCAGAGGGTGAGGGCGCGGGTGCCGGGGCGGGTGAGTTCGATCGTGTACTCGGACATCCAGGGCCAGTCCTGGTCGCCGTCGAGGTAGGAGGCGCGGAAGGTGAACGCGTCGCGAAGGCGTGAGGGGTCGGTGACGAGGGCGGCGCCGCAACCGACCGGCACGGACAGGGCCTTGTGCGGGTCGACGGTGAGGGAATCGAGGCCGGCGACCCACTCGGCGGCGGCTGCCAGTTCGTCCCGGAAGACCTTCGGGTGCACGGCCAGCGGACCGGCGTCGCCACCGTACTCCGGCCGGGCCGAAGCCGGGCGGGCCGGGCGGTCGGTCTCTGGCGGTGTGGGCATGGGCTCGCTGCGCCTTCGCTCGGGGTGGCGGCCGGACGGCCATGATCCGAAACGACGGTCGCGCTCGCAGGTCACGCTCTGCCGACTCCTCGGCTCCCCGACTCCCCGGCCTGCTGCCTGCCGCCCGCTGCCCGCTGCCCGCTGCCCGCTGCCCGCTGCCCGCAAGGAGCACGCACGGCGCCGGCGACGGTCGTCAGGTGCCGTTCACGTCCTCCGAGGGCGGGGGCACGTCGTTCCCGCCTCGCCTCAGGTACCTGTCCAGCGGCGGTTCCTGGGCGATTACGGCGCCGATGGTGACCGCAAAGGTGACCGCACCGCAGACGACGATCATCCACGACAGCATGACGAGGACCAGGCCGAAGGAACCGTACTCACCCATGGCCCGGTCGACCGCCGCCGGCACGTAGATCCGGGCCGTCAGGCCGAGCGCGGTGGTGGCGGTGGCGGCCAGCAGCGCCCCGGGCAGGAGCGCCAGCCAGGGGACGCGCTTGGCGAGGAGTAGGTGCTGGGTCCACAGCCACACACCGGTGGCCAGCAGGAAGGTGAGAATGACGCCCACCAGGGCGCCGGCGCCGAAGCCGCCCCGGATCGGGCCCTGGAGGACGAGCACGATGAGCAGCACGAGGAGCCACGCCACCCAGCGCCAGGCCGCGATCCGGGTCTTGGCCCTGGGCAGCCGCCAGGCGCGCTCGCAGACCCGGGCCATGGCCCGGCTGAAGCTCGTCGCCGACACCAGGGCCACCACCGCCCCGACCGCTCCGGTCGTCTCGCGGAGTTCGTCGCTGTTCGAGCCGTTCAGGACCTGCTGCAACTGCTCGTCGGATTCCCCTGTGAAGCCGAACATCGCGCGGAGGGACTCGCCCAGCTGGTCGCGGACGCTGTGCGGGGCGAAGGCCGCGAAGGCGAAGAGGAGGGGGACCGCGGCCAGGAACGCCTGTGCGGCGAGCCTGGTCCCCGCGTCCAGGAGGTTGGCGGACAGCAGCCGGCTCGTGAGTTCGGTCAGCACGGGGAAGCGCTGCTCGGCGCCGGTACGCAGACGCGCGAGCCGCAGCTTCCACTCCATGCCGTCTCCTCACCCCGTTCGCCCCGCGCCGGCCTCCGTCAGGCCAGGAGTTTCGCCTTGGCCTTCTGGAACTCCTCCTCGGTGAGCGCCCCCTTCTCCTTCAGGTCGGCGAGCCGGGCGAGTTCGTGGGAGGCTCCGGCACCGCCGGAGCCGGACTCGCCCGAAGCGCCGCCCGCCGACTTGCGGATGTAGTCCTGGAAGGCAGCCTCGCTCTCCCTCGCGCGCGCCGTCTCGCGCTGGGTCATGCCCGTCCCGCGTGCGATGACGTAGATCAGGACGCCGAGGAAGGGCACGACGAGGCAGAGGATCAGCCAGCCCGCCTTGCCCCAGCCGCTCAGCTCGTGGTCACGGAAGATGTCCGTGATGATCTTGAACAGCAGGAACAGCCACATGATCCAGAGGAAGAACCAGAGCATGGTCCAGAAGAGGTCGAGCAAGGGGTAGTCGTCCATCGCCTTCTCCGTCCCGAGGGCCGATCTTGGCCGTTTCGGGCAGTATCTGCGGTTTGCGCCGTTACGGCTACTCGGACGGGTCGGCGCGGAAGGCGATCATCGCGGTGTCGTCGCGGTGGTCGGAGAGGCCCTGGAGGTTGTGCAGCAGTTCGGGCAGTGCCGCGTGACGGTGCCGGGCCGCCTCGCGGGCCAGTCGCCGCTGTCCGTCGGTGAGCGAGGCCCGGGGCGTCTCGACCAGGCCGTCGGTGTAGAGCAGGAGGGTGTCCCCCGTACCGAGGACGCGGGTGTGCGTACTGCGCGGGACACCGAGGTCGACGCAGAGCGGCAGGTCCTCCTCCGTGCCGTTGAGGAAGAGCGGGTCGCCGTCGGCCGGGATGAGCAGGGGCGGCGGGTGACCGGCGTTGGACCAGCTCAAGGACCAGCGGAGGTCCGGCAGCCGCCGCAGCTGGGTGTGGACGGCCGTCGCGAAGGGCGCCGCGCCCAGACCCTCGGCGACCTCGTCGAACCGGGCGAGCACGTCCGCCGGGGTGGCGCCGGGCCCGCGGCTGTAGGCGAGGGCGCGGAGCATGTTGCGCATCTGGGTCATCGCGGTGGCCGCGGCGAGGTCGTGTCCGACGACGTCGCCGACGTCGAGGACGAGCGTCCCGTCGGGCAGGACGAACGCGTCGTACCAGTCCCCGCCGATCTCGTTGGCCGAGCTCGCCGGCTGATAGAAGGCGGCCAGGATCGCACCGCGGACGGTCGGCGGCCGGGTGAGCTGGGCGCGCTGGAGGGCGAGCGCGGTGCGCCGGGCGCGCTGGAGGTCGAGGGCCTTGCGGATCGGCTGCTGGGCGTGGTGGAGGACCTCGCGCAGCAGGTCGGTCTCGGTCGGGCCGAGGGTCGGGGTGTCGCCGTTGGTGCTGGTGGCCGCGTAGCCGAGGACGGTGTCGTCGACGACCAGCGGGATGAGGGTGACGCTCGTGGCTCCCGAGGCGGCGAGCCACCGTTCCGTGACGGCCGGCAGGAGCTCCGCCGGTACGGAGCCGCCGGCGGGGATGCCGAAGGTGCGGGGGACGCGGAGCTCCAGGACCTCGCGGACCGTCCGGGAGACCGTGACGCTCTGCCCGAGCAGGGCCGGTGGCGCCGGCAGTCCGGGGCGGGTGGCGGAGGCGACCCGCCGGGCGGTGACGCGGGCGTGCTCGGGCAGCGGCCACTCCTCGTGAGAGAGCAGCAGGATGAGGCAGGCGTCGGTCAGTTCGGGGACGACGATCTTCACGACCTCGCCGAAGGCCTCCCCCAGGCTCTGCCCCGTGACGGTCGCGACCCGGGCGAGGAGCCGTTCCCGCAGCTGCGCGCGCCAGGTGTCCTCGATGTCGACGGTGGCGGCGATCCACTCGGCGACCCGGCCCTCCCGGAGGACGGGGACGCTGCGCGTGGACAGATGGCGGTACGAGCCGTCGGCGGCGCGCACGCGGAAGGTGCACTGGAAGACGCCGCCGGGGCCACGGGTCGCCGCCTCGCGCCAGCACGCGCCGAGCCTGTCGCGATCGCGGGGGTGGATGTGCGCGTACCAGCCCTCGTCGGCGCGGGGATGCCACGGGACGCCGGTCAGCTGCTCCCAGCCGGGGACGATCTCCTCCATGGTCCCGTCGGCGTGCATGACCCACACCATCACCGACACGGCGGAGACGAGGGCCTGGTACCGCTGGAGCGCGAAGGTCTCGGTGGTGGTGTCCATCGCCACCACGAGGATCCCCTCGCCCTCGGCGGTGGCCACGGGGCTGCAGGAGTAGACGAAGTACCGCGCCTGCGCGGGAGCGGCGGGGTCGGGCTCGCGCGCCCCGGTGACCTGGCGGGCCCGACCCGTGGCCCGTACCTCGTCCAGGACCGACAGGAACCGCCAGCCGTCGGGGTCCTGGAACGTCTGCCGGGCGGGCAGTCCCAGCTGCCGGGCGCCGAACATCGTCGTGAAGGCGGCGTTCGTGTAGAGGAGCCGGCCCTCGGGACCCGCGAGCAGCGCGACCGCGGCGACGGCGCCGTCGAAGACCGCCGGGTCCAGGGGCCGCGCGGGATTCGTGCCCGGTCCGAGGGAGCTCATCGCGGGTCCGCCGGGGCTCGGTCCGGGTCCGTCGTCACCACGGTGGCGCCCTTCACTCACCGTCCTCCTGATCCGCGTAGCCCGTAGCCACGCCGCCGCGGGTTCCAGCCTGCTGGAGCGACGGCGGGGCGGCGAGGCGGGTCGAACCAATCGAGTGACCGGACCGGGGACGGCCGACGGCAGGGCTGTTGATCCGCAGTCCGAGAGAACGTCCGTCGTGGCGGGAACAATCCCGCAGACCCTGCCGTTCACTCCAAGTCCCCGCCTCCGCCTCCACCCGAGGAGTACCTTGCCCGACACGTCGTCCACCGCCACCACCGTGCCTTCGCTCCCGCAGCTCGACGCGCAGGCCGAGCGCCTGATCGAGCTCGGGGTGCACGAGATCGCCGGGGTCTCCGCCGACGCGCTGCGGGCCTTCGCCGCCGAAGCGGCCGCCTCGGCCGCTGCCGAAGCGACTTCCGGCGGCGGCGATGACGGCGACGGTGGCGCTCTGCTCGTCGTCCACCCGGACCGCGCCCCGGCCTCCGTGCTCGCCCCGCTGCTCCGCCGCGACGACAAGCCCGGCTTCGTGGTCGTCGACATGCCCGACGTCGACGACTTCGCCCCGTACGACATCGAGCTCCCCGACGCGCCCTTCTACGTGGTCACCGGCCTCGACCGCGGCGACCACATGGCCAACTGGAGCCCGGAGGAGGCGCTTCCCGCCCTCGCCAAGGAGGACCGCACCCCGCTCCTGCTCACCGAGGGCATCCACTGGGTGCTCCAGCAGCCGGCCGCCCTCGAACGGAACCGCTGCTTCATGACCATCGGCTCCCGGCTGCGCAAGGCGAACGGCTCCCTGGACGCCCGCACCCCGGCCATCTGGATCAGCAACGGCACGGGGCGGGACGGCCGCGAGCGGCGCAACGCCCCGAAGGTCGGCTGGTGCTGGTGGGGCAACCGTCACACCTGGCTGGGCTTCGGCTCGGCCACGGGCCGGGGGCCCCGGACCTGAGCGATCGGCGCCCCCGCGGGCGCGCACTCCTCTACACTGGAAGACGTACCGCCCCGGTGGA
Organism: Streptomyces sp. NPDC042346; assembly: GCF_055581845.1. Classification (NCBI taxonomy): domain Bacteria; kingdom Bacillati; phylum Actinomycetota; class Actinomycetes; order Kitasatosporales; family Streptomycetaceae; genus Streptomyces; species Streptomyces sp. NPDC042346. Next base: position 162,838 of record NZ_JBVJEH010000002.1, read on the forward strand.
CTCCCCCGTACTACCGGGGCGGTTCTGTGTCCACGACCACCTCAACTGCCCCCGCACCCCGGCGTTTTCGCCCCCGCGCCCGTACCGTGGGACCGGCGTGGTCCTCAGCGGGGAGCGGCACATGGCGAAGGTCGTCCTGACACCCCCTAGGGCGTACGCGCCGTACGGAGCCGTGCGGCGGAGGCGATGTCGGGGCAGCCCGCCAGGGCGAGGGCGTTCTCCAGTTCCTCGCGGAGCAGGGTGAGGACCTTGGCGACGCCCGCCTCTCCCCCGGCGGCGAGCCCCCACAGCACGGGGCGGCCGAGCAGGACGCCGGAGGCGCCCAGGGCGAGGGCCTTGAGGACGTCGGTGCCGGTGCGGACGCCGCTGTCGAGAAGGATCCGGCTGCGGCCGGCGACGGCGTCGACGACCGCCGGGAGGGCGTCGAGCGCCGCCAGTGCGCCGTCGAGCTGGCGGCCGCCGTGGTTGGAGACCACGATGCCGTCGACCCCGAGGGCGGCGGCCCGGTCGGCGTCGGCGGGGTCGAGGATCCCCTTGAGGACGAGCGGCAGCCGGGTGTGGTCGCGCAGCCAGTCGAGGTCGTTCCACGACAGGGAGGGGTCCACGACGCCGGCGGTCTGGGCGGCGATGGCGCTGACGCCGTCCTGCGCGCCGTGCGGAACCCCGTCTCGGCCGCGCTCGAAGTGCACGGCCGAGACGCCCTCGGGGAGGGTGAAGGCGCCGCGCATGTCGGCCTGTCGGCGGCCCATGTACGGGGTGTCGACGGTCAGCATCAGGGCGCTCGCCCCGGCGGCTTCGGCGCGGGCCAGCAGCTCCTTGGTGTGGGCCCGGTCGCGCAGCCAGTACAGCTGGAACCAGACGGTGGCTCCGGTCGCGGCGATGTCCTCGACCGGGGTGCTGCTGAAGGTGCAGGCGGTGAAGGGGATGCCCGCGGCGAACGCGGCCCGGGCGGCGGCGAGTTCGCCGTCGGGGTGGACGGCGCGCTGGTAGGCCATGGGGGCGACGGCCACGGGGAGGGCGGCGGGGTCGGTGAGGAGGGTGGCGGCGGTGCGGGTGGCCGAGACGTCGGCGAGGACACGGGGCAGCAGGTGGAGCCGGTCGAAGGCCGCGCGGTTGGCGGCGAGGGTGAGTTCGCCTCCGGCGCCGCCGGCGATGAACCGCTCGACACCGGCGGGCAGCACGTCGGCCGCGAGGGCCTCCGCGTCGGCGGGGGTGAGCAGTCCGTCGAGTGCGGTGGGGGTCACTGGGCGTTCTCCGCGCGGGTGTTGCCGTCGTGTTCGGCCTTCTCGGCCTGGACGGCCTCGTACAGCGCGCGGACGTTGCCGCCGCCGAACGTGTCGGCGCCGATCCGTTCGATGATCTCGTAGAAGAGGGTGCGCTGGGGGTGGACGGTGCGGGTGAAGATCTGGAACAGCTGGCCCGCGTGGTCCTCGTCGGCGAGGATGCCGGGCTCGCGCAGCTCCTCGATGGAGTGGCGGCTCAGGTCGAGGCGCGCGGCGAGTGCCTCGTAGTAGGCGTCGGGGGTGGAGAGGAAGACGATGCCGCGCTTGTCGAGGCGGGCGACGGTCTCGACGATGTTCTCGGTGGCGAAGGCGAGGTGGTGCACGCCGCCGCTGCCGTGGCGTGCGAGGAAGTCGCCTATGTGGCCCGCCTGATGGTCGGGGCTGGGGGCGAGGACCGTGAAGGTGAGGTCGCCCGCGGGGCTGCGGACGGCCTTGGAGTCCATGGCCTCCCTGCCCTGCACCATCAGTTCCTCGTAGACGGACTCGTAGCCGAAGACCCGCTCGTAGTAGCCGGTGGAGGCGGCGAGTTCGCCCGTCCTGACGGTGACGGCGACGTGGTCGAGGACGGTCAGCGCGGGCGACTCGGCGACGGACGGGGCGAGTTCGGCGACCGCGGTGAAGCCGGGCAGCGGCAGCGGCGTGCCGTGCGCCTCGGCTCCGGCGGGCGGACGCTGGACGAGGGTGTGGCGTACGTCGTCGAATCCGGCGGCCACCCGAGCGGTGCCCCAGCCGCCGTCGTGGTCGGCGGGCGCGGCCTGCGGGGTCGCCCCGCGGGCGACGGCTTCGGCGAACACGGCACGCACGTCGGCGGTGGTGAGGGCGATGTCGGCTATGCCGTCGCCGTGGACGGCCGTGTAGGCGGCGGCCGGGTGCGCGGCGTCGAGGGCCTGGGTGACCACGAGGACGATGTCGCCCTGCCGCAGGGCCAGCGAGCGGCTCGCGCCCTCGGCGCCGGTGCGCTCGGCGGTGGCGAACACCTGGAATCCGTATCCGCCGGTGAACGCCTCGGCGGCGGCACGGGCGTCGGTGACGTACAGCTCCACATGGCTGACGAGCAGCGAGGAGAGGGAAGGAGTGGCGGGCTGGGCCATGACGACGGGTCCTTATGTCCGGGGACGGTGCGGGCAGTTCGCTTCCGCGACGCTCGTGGGGCGCGTTCGGTCGCGTGTGTCTCGACGTGGTCGAGGCAATCCTGACTGCTCGCACCGATCATGGCCACCCTCTTGGGGAACGGCGCGTCGCCGAAGGTCACCGGAAGAATCGCCCGGCACCGTCTCCCGGAAGGGAAGTCATGCGCGGATCGGCGACGACGACAGGACGACGCACCGTCGCCGACCGCGGTGTCACGCGTCCTGGATCCGCCGGAAGGGGCGGTCCGCCTCCAGGGCGAACGCGACCTCCAGCAGGGTCCGTTCGCTGCCGGGACGGCCGGCGAACATGACACCGATGGGCAGGCCGTCCTCGGTCGCGCTCGCGGAGGGCAGCGAGATCGACGGCGTTCCGACGACGTTGTCGACGGGGGTGAACGCCACGTACGCGAGGATCCGTTCGATCAGGGTCGCGTAGGGAACGGCCGGGCTCAGATGGCCGATCGGCGGTGTCGTGTGGGCCAGCACCGGGGAGAGGACGAGGTCGAGTCCACGGAATCCCGCCGCGTACGCCTCTTTTGTCTTCTTGAGCCTCCGCACCACGCCCGGAGTGCCCTTCCAGTGCTTCAGGTACTCCTCGCGCAGCCCCCGGCTGAGGCCGTCCATGCGGTGCCGGTCGAAGTCCGGGCCGAGCGTGCGGCCGGTGGAGCCGATGAGGAACGACAGCAGTCCCCAGTAGGTGAGGAAGTCGTCGGTGAAGCGGGGGTCGATGGCGAACTCCACCGGCTGCACGGTGTGTCCGAGCCGTTCGAGCCGCTCCACGGTCTCCGCGACGGCGTCCCCGGTGACGGTGTCGGAGGGGACACCGCTCGGTGAGTCCCGCAAGTACCCGATGCGCAGCCGCCGTTCCGAAGGGCCTTCGACCAGGCCGAGGGGCGGCAGCTTCGGGTTGCGCCAGAACCTCTCGGCGTCGGCGAGGAAGGCCGCGGCGTCCCGCACCGAGCGGCTCACGATGCCGTCGGACACGAGGTCCAGGGGCAGTTGGCGGCTCTGGGCGTTCGGGACGACCCTGCCGCGGGTCGGCTTGAGGCCGACGAGTCCGCAGCAGGCGGCGGGTATGCGGATGGAACCGCCGCCGTCGTTGGCGTGGGCGATCGGCACGGCCCCGGCGGCGACGAGCGCCGCGCTGCCGCCCGACGAACCTCCTGACGAGTAGCCCGTGTTCCACGGGTTGCGCACGGGCTCGGCGCCCTCGAACTCGGTGGTCGGGCTGAACCCGAACTCGGGCAGCCGGGTCTTGCCCAGCACCGTGACGCCGCTGCTCAGGAACTGCCGGGTGAACGGCGCGTTCCGCCGTGCCGCGCGCGGGGTGAAGGCCGCGCTGCCGTGACCGGTGGGCAGTCCCACGTAGTCGGTGTTGTCCTTGACGAAGGCGGGGACCCCGGCGAAGGCTCCGCCCGCCCAGGCCGCGGGCGCCGGCGCGGCGACGTGCGCCTGGACCGCGTGGAGCCGCGCGTCGACCGACCGGACCCGCTCGGCGGCGTCCCTGGCGACCTCGGCTGCGCTGACCTCGCCCCGCCGGATCGCGTCGGCGAGACCGACGGCGTCGTGCTCCCCCAGCGCGTCGTCCCGGAAGGCGTGCACCGTGGTCCGTTCTTCTCCGAAAGTCGTCACCGCTACTTCAGCCCCCGGCCGCATGAATGGCTGTCCGCCGTCGAATGGTTGTCCACCATCATCGCCTACCGACAAGTAACACGCGAGGGCATCCACCGAGGGTTTCAGTCGAGCGTCGGGTAGTCCGTGTAGCCCGTCTCGCCGCCGACGTACATCAGGTGCGCGTCCCGGATCGGGTTGAGGGGTGCGCCGGCGCGCATCCGGGCGACGAGGTCGGGGTTGGCCAGGAAGGACCGGCCCAGGGCGATCAGGTCGGCACCGGCGGCCAGGAGGCGCTCACCGGCGGCGCGGCCGCCGTCGGCGGGCAGCGGGCCGGGCCACGGCAGGGCCGGGTTCGCGACGAGGGTGCCGGGCCAGGCCGCGCGGAGGGCGTGGAAGAGGGGCTGGTCCGGGTCGGCGAAGACCACGTGCAGGTAGGCGAGGCCCAGGTCGCTCAGTTCGCCCACGAGGGCGGGGTAGACGGCGTCGACGTCGTCCTCGTGCATGGCGTTGGCGGTGACGCCGGGGGCGATGCGCACGCCCACCTTCTCCGGGCCGATCTCGTCGGCGACCGCGCGGACGACTTCGAGGGTGAAGCGGATGCGGTGGGCGACGGAGCCTCCGTAGCCGTCAGTACGCAGGTTCGTGGCGCTGGACAGGAACTGGTGCAGCAGGTAGCCGTTGGCGGAGTGGACCTCGACGCCGGCGAAGCCCGCGTCCACCGCCCGACGGGCGGCCGCGGCGAAGTCCGCCACGGTGGACTCGATCTGATCGACCGTCATTTCCCGGGGGACCACGGACTCCTGGTGGCCGGACGGGGTGAAGATCGTGTCGGGCAGCGGGACCGGCGACGGGGCGAGCGGGTGGTGCCCCGTGGTCTCCGGGTGTCCGACCCGGCCGCCGTGCTGCAGCTGCAGGAACATCTGCCCGCCGGCCTCCCGCACGGCGTCGGTCACGCGGCGCCAGCCGGCCACGTGCGTGTCGTCGTGGACGGCGGGGATGTTGGGGTACGTGGCGCCCACCGCGTTGGGCGTCGCGGCCTCCGCGATGATCAGCCCGGCCGAGGCCCGCTGGGCGTAGTACGTGGCCATGATCGGCTCCGGAACACCCGTCGCGCTCGCGCGGTTCCGGGTCATCGGCGCCATGACCAGCCGGTTCCGCAGTCGCAGGGCGCCGAGGCGGGCGGGCTCGAAGAGCGGGGAGGCAGCGGCGCCGGTCGTGTCGGCCTGCGGGGAAACCGTCGCGGTCGTGATCTCGGTCGCGGTCGTGGTCGCGGTGGTGGTGCTCATGGTCGTGCTCCTTCATCCGTCTCTTCGGCTCTTCGGTCTTCTGCGGGGCGGCGAGCCCTGCTGAACAGACCTTCGCCGAGCACGCTTCGGGTCCGCTGACGGTCCGCTGACGGTCGGATGATCATCACTGTGTAGGGTCGGGATCCATGAGGTTCGGGGTGCTCGGTCCAGTGGCGGTGTGGAACGCCGACGGAGAACCCGTACGCGTGCCGGAGACCAAGGTGCGGGCGCTCCTCGCCGACCTCCTGGTCCACGACGGGCAGGCCGTGTCGGCCGACCGCCTCGTCCATGACATCTGGGGCGACGCCGCCCCCGGCAATCCGGCCAACGCGCTCCAGGCCAAGGTCTCCCAGTTGCGCAGGGCCGTCGGCCGCGACCGCGTGCTCCACCAGCCGGCCGGGTACCGGCTGCGCCTCGACGACGGCCCTGCCGGGGTCGACGCCGGGCTGTTCCGGCAGCTCGCGGCGCGGGCTCGGCTCGTCGCCGACCCGCGCGCCCGGGCGGCGCTGCTCGGCGAGGCCCTCGACCTGTGGCGCGGGCCCGCGTACGCGGACTTCGCCGACGAGGAGTTCGTACGGCCCGCGGTCCAGCGCCTGACCGAGGAACGGCTCACCGTCGTCGAGGAACAGGCGGAGGCCCGGCTGGAGTTCGGGGATCCGCTGCTGCTCGGCGAGACGGCCGGTCTCGTGACCCGGCATCCGCTGCGCGAGCGGTTGCGCGCCGTGCGGATGCGGGCCCTGTACGGTGCGGGCCGGCAGAGCGAGGCGGTCACCGCGTACACGGAACTCCGCACCCTGCTCGCCGACGAGCTGGGCCTCGACCCGAGTCCCGGTCTGGCGGCGCTGTACGAGGCGATTCTGCGCCAGGACGCGGGGCTGATACCCGTCGCGGCCTCCGACGAGCCGCCGGTCGTCGTCCGTGCCGCACCGGACGGGGAGGCCGGGGAGGCCCGGGAGGTCATGAAGGTCGGAGAGGTCATGGAGGCGGAGGCCACGGCCCCGCCCGTCCTCTCCGACCCGCGGGCGCTCACGCCCCGCCGGCAGCACCTGCCCATTCCGCCGACGACGCTCGTCGGACGCGGCCCCGCACGGGAGGCGGTCGCCGGGCTCGTCCGCACCGAGCGGCTCGTCACGCTGACCGGGCCCGGCGGAGTGGGCAAGACGCGGCTGGCGCTGGCCGTCGCCGAGCAGCTCGCCCGCGACGCGGGCGGCGAACCGGGCGGCGCCCCGGGGGGCGAGGCGGGCGGCGAGGCGGGGGACGACGCGGCCGACGGTGCCGTACCCGGCAGCGGTGGCCTCGACCACCCCGTCCCCGACGGCGTGTGGTTCGTCGAGTTCGGCGGGCTCCGCTCGGACGCGGACGAGCTCGTCCAGGCGGTGGCCTCGGCCCTCGGCGTCCGCGACACGGCGTCGTCGGCGCGCGGTGCCGCCGGCGCCTCGGCCGCGCTGCACGGTGCGCTGCGGGACCGCCGTGTCCTGCTCGTCCTCGACAACTGCGAGCACGTGATCGAACCGGCCGCCGAGCTGGCCGCGTCCCTGCTGCGGACCGCGCCGGGAGTCCGCGTGCTCGCCACCAGCCGGGAGTCGCTCCGCCTCCCCGGGGAGGCGGTATACGCCGTCGCGCCCCTCGGCCCCGACGACGCGGCCCTGCTGTTCACCGAGCGGGCCGTCGCGGCGGCACCCGAGTACAGCTCTGAGTACAGCTCCGCATACGGCTCCGAGTACAGCTCCGAGTTCGGCTCCGAGGACGCGGACGAGAGCGAGCCCGGCGAGGTGCGGGACGCCGTCGCGGAGATCTGCCGACGCCTCGACGGGCTCCCCCTCGCCCTGGAACTCGCCGCCACCCGCGTCCGGGCCCTCGGCGTGCGCGAACTGGCCGCCCGGCTCGGCGACCGCTTCCGTGTCCTCGCCTCCGGACAGCGCGGTCTCCCGGCCCGGCAGCAGACGCTGCGCGCGGTGATCGACTGGAGCTGGGACCTGCTCGACGCCCCCGAGCAGGCCGTCCTGCGCCGCCTCGCCGTCCCCGTCGGCGGATGCACGCTGGACGCGGCGGAGGCGGTGTGCGCGGGCGGCGGCATCGACCGCGACGAGGTGGTCGACCTGGTGGGCCGCCTGGTCGACCGCTCCCTCGTCTCGGCGACGCGGACCGCCGAGGGCCCGCGCTACCGCCTGCTCGAATCGGTCGCCGCGTACGCGCGCGAACGCCTCCACGAGGCAGCCGAGTCCGGAGCCGTGGCGGATCGGCACGCCGACTACTACCGCCGGTTCGCCGAGGACGCCGAACCGCATCTGCGCGGCGCGGGCCAGCGGCGCCGTCTCGCACGGCTGGACGCCGATTCCGCCAACGTCCGCGCCGCCCTCGATCACGCTCTGCGGACGGCCGAGCCGGGCGCCGCGGCGCGCCTGGCCGCCGCCTTGTGCCCCTGGTGGCTGCTGCGGGGCCGGCTGCACGAGGCGCGACGTACCCTCGGCGCGGTCGTGGACGCCTTCCCGGCCGATGTTCCCGCCGACGTGGCTGCCGAACCGCGTGTCCTCCTCGGCGCCTTCGTCATGCTGACGGGCGGGCGCGCACCGGAGACGGACTGTCCCGAGGCGGACATCGCCGACCCGGCGCGGCGGGGTCGCGCGCTGTGGCTGTTCGCGTACGGCCTCTACCACGCGGGCGATCCGGCGACGGCCCATGCAGTCAACTCCCGTTCCCTCGACCGTTTCGCCGAGGCCAGCGACCGGTGGGGCACCGCGGCGGCCCGGGCCCTGCGCGCCCATACCTCCTTCGCTGCCGGAGACCTGCGGACCGCGCGGGAGGACGGCTTCGACGCCGCCTCGGCCTTCCGTGAGCTCGGCGACGGGTGGGGCGAGCTGCTGACCGTGCCGGTGCTCGCCGCGCTCGCCGAGATCGAGGGCGACTACGCCGCCGCCATCGCCCGCCAGACCGAAGGGCTGCGCCTCGCCGAGGGCCTGGGCCTCGCGGTGGAGGCCTCGGCGCGGCTCGGCGGCCTCGGCCGCCTCGCGCTCCTGGCCGGCGACTGGGAGCGGGCCCGCGTCCTGCACGAGCAGGCCCGGCGCGCTGCGGCGGAGCAGGGCCACATGTTCGGGGAGGTGTTCGCGCTCATGGGTCTCGCCCTCGGCGCACGCCGCTCCGGCGACCTCGACGCCGCCGAGCACCACCTGCGGACGATGCGGGACGCGTACCCGTCGTCGACGGCGGGAAAGCACCTCATCCATGTGGAGCTCGGCTTCGTCGCCGCCCTCCGTGGTCAGGTGGCGCAGGCGTCCGCGTATCAGGCGGACGGCCTGGCGTTCGCGGAGCGGCTTGCGGACCCGCGTGCGCTCGCGCTCTCCCTCGAAGGCGTCGCGGGGGTCGCGGCGGGCACGGGCGAAGCGGCGGACTGTACGCGCGCCGCGCTGCTCCTCGGCGCTGCGGACGCGGCCCGGCGGAGCGTGGGGGCGCCGCTCCCGGAGGCCGAGAGCGGCGATGTGCGCCGCATCGCCGCGGCGGCCGTGGCGGCGCTCGGCGAGTCCGCGTACGCCACCGCGTTCCGCGAGGGTGCGGCCCTGCCGCTCGCGGAGGCGGTGCGCACGGCGGCCGCCCGGGCCTGACGCGGGGCCGGATCGGCGGCGGAATCGCCACGCGCGTGCCCCTCGGGGTGGGTGTGGCGTGCGTCACGTTCCGGGAACCCGTTCGGGCCGGTCGGACAGTCCGGTGATATGGACATGAGTGTGCGTGCCCGAATACGAGCGGGCGACTCGGACGCGTTCGGGTCTCTCTTCGACGACTACGCCCGGGCGGTGCACAACCACGCCTTCCGGCTCACCGGCGACTGGTCCGCGGCCGAGGACGTGCTGTCGCTGACGTTCCTGGAGGCCTGGCGGCTGCGGGCGTCGGTGGACCCGGAGGGCGGGTCGCTGCGGCCCTGGCTGCTCGGGATCGCCACCAACGTCGTACGGAACACCCGCCGGGCCGCCCGGCGCCACGAGGCGGCCCTGAACCGGCTTCCCCGCGAGGAGGTGTTCCCCGACTTCGCCGAGGACCTCGTCGGCCGCATCGACGACGCGGGCCGGGTGGCGGCGCTCCAGGGGGCGCTGTCCCGGCTGCGACGCCCGGAGCGCGAGGTCGTCGCCCTGTGCATCTGGTCGGGCCTGGACTACGCGGCCGCGGCCGCGGCCCTCGACATCCCGGTGGGGACGGTCCGTTCCCGCCTGTCCCGCGCCCGCAAGAAGCTCCACAAGTACGCCGGAACCGGCCTCTCGTCACCGACCTCGTCACCGACCTCGTCACCGAACGGGAACCCGGATCCGGGCCGCGGACAGATAGATGGTGACCGCGCCCCCGCGGTCCGGCCCACCCAGGAGGAAGCCCGATGAGCACCACCCCGTCCCGGCCCACCCCGGCCGAACGCGAGGAGATGGCCCGGCTGTTGCCCGTCCCTGCCGAGCGGGACCGGCCCGGCCGCCACCACCAGGCCCTCAAGGACCAGCTGCTGCGCGAGTTCCGGCAGGACGCCGCTCCGGCCGCCGCTCCGGCCGCCAAGCGCCGCTTCGGAGTCCGCCGTCTGACGATCGCCGCGGTTCCGCTCGCCGCGGGCGCCCTGGCCGTGACGCTGGCGACGAGCGGTCAACTCGACCCGCGGCCCGGCGCCGACCCGAACGCCGCCGTGGCCCCGGGCACGGACCGGAGGACGACGGAGGTGACGCCGGCGGCGGTGCTGCTGGACCGCATCGCCACCGTCGCCGCCGCCAAACCCGCGCCCGCCGTCCGCGACAACCAGTTCGTGTACGTCTCCAGCACGGTCGCCTGGTCGAGCCAGAGCGACGTCGACCCCACGATGCGCCTGGACACGCCCCACAGCCGCACGGTCTGGCTCTCGGTCGACGGAAGCCGGACCGGCCTGCTCCGCGAGCGGGGCAAGGACATCCCGCTGGCCGACGCGGTGGACAAGAGCGGCCGGCCCGTGAAGCCCGTCGGCAATGCCCGTCCCACTCTGAACAGCCCGACGTACCGCTACCTGGCGTCGCTGCCCACCGACCCCGACGTGCTCCTGAAGAAGATCTACGACGAGACGAGGGGCCAGGGACCGGGACCGGACCAGGAGGCGTTCGTGACCATCGGCGACCTGCTGCGCGAGCAGCTGGCCCCGCCGAAGGTGAGCGCCGCCCTGTACAAGGCCGCGGCCCGGATCCCGGGTGTCTCGGTCGTCGACGACACCGTCGACGCGGCCGGCCGGCACGGTGTCGCCGTCGCCCGCGTCCACGCCGGCGAGCGGACCGAGTGGATCTTCGACAAGAACACCCTGGAGTTCCTCGGCGAGCGGGGCGTCATGGTCGAGGACACGCCGTGGGCCAAGACCGGCCAGGTCACCGCCACGACGGCCGTCCTGTCCCGCGGCATCACGGACAAGACCGGCGAGAAGCCCGGCCGTACCGACTGATCCGTCGCGACCGGGGACGTACGACGTACCGCGGGGCGGCGTGGCCTCAGTGGCCGCGCCGCCCTGCCTGCGGCGGGACGCCCCGGCGCCTGCCGGGTCACTGCTCGCGCAGGCCCCAGGGCGATCCGTAGGCGGTGAGCAGGTCCAGGAAGGGGCGCGGGGCGAAGGCCTCGGGGCCGAGGACGCCCGACTGCGACCAGGTGCCGGCGGCCAGGAGTTCCAGGGCGACGACCGGGTTGACCGCGGTCTGCCACACGACGGCCTGGCAGCCGTACTCGCGCATCGACCACTCGTTGTCGACCACGTGGTAGAGGTAGACCTCGCGCGGCTCGCCGTCCTTGACGCCCTTGACCCACGTACCCGCGCAGGTCTTGCCGGTCATCCGGTCGCCCAGGGTCGCCGGGTCCGGGAGGACGGCCGCCACGATGTCGCGGGGCGAGACCTCCGCCGGGCCGAGGCTCGTCGCCACCGTGACGGGGGCCGTGCTGTCGAGGCCCAGCGCGTGCAGGGTCCTGAGCTTGCCGATGAAGTCCTCGCCGAGGCCGTACTTGAACGTGACGCGCGCCGCGTCGATCCAGCGCGGTACGAGCAGGACCTCCTCGTGCTCGACGTTCACGCACTCCACGGGGCCGATGCCCTCGGGGAAGTCGAAGACCTCGGGCTCGCTGAACGGCTCGGTGGTGAACCAGCCGCGGCCGGCCTCGTAGACGACCGGCGGGTTGAGACATTCCTCGATGGTCGTCCAGATGTTGAACGACGGGGCGAAGTCGTATCCCTCGACGGTGAGGTTGGCGCCGTCGCGGATGCCGATCTCCTCGATCTCGTCGAAGAGCTCGTCCGCGGCGTAGCGGGCGAAGACGTCGGACATGCCGGGCTCGACGCCCATGCCGACGAGCGCGAGCCGCCCGGCCTTCTCCCACTCCTCGGCCTGCGCGAACTGGGCGTCGCCCAGCTTGACCCCGCACAGCTCGTACGGGCGCTCCGGGTGGGGGCGCGAGAGGGACATCGCCATGTCCAGGTAGTGCGCGCCGGCCGCGGCGGCGGCCTGGAACAGCGGCATCACGAAGCGCGGGTCGGTGGCGTTCAGGAGGACGTCGCAGCGCTGCTCCGTGAGGAGGGCGGCGACCGCCTTCTCGTCGGAGGCGTCCGTGCGGCAGGCGCTGAACCGGGTCGCGTCGTCGCCCAGGGCGGCGACGGCCGCCTCGGCCCGGGCGAGGTCGTAGTCGGCGACGACCATGTGGTCGAAGAACGGGCGGCGGGCCGCGATCCGGGTGATCGCGGTGCCCACGCCACCGGCGCCGACGAGCAGTACACGCATGACAGGAATCTCCCTCTCCGAAGGTGTGACCTCTGGTGCAGGCGATGAAACCCCCGTTGCCTCGCTAACGTCTATGGCGTTGGCATAAGGTGCCCCGGGCGGCGGAAGGAGCCTGTCATGGGCAAGCAGGTGGTGCCGGAGTCGGCGCGCAGACGGCGGAGGCCGACGAAGAACGGCGCGGTGCTCTCGGAGCGGCTGATCGTGGAGACGGCGCTGCGGATGCTGGCCGAGCACGGCGGCGAGGGGCTCACCGCGCGGCGCCTCGGACTCGCGCTGGGCGCCGATCCGAGCACGCTCTACCGGTACTTCGCCGGGATGGACGACCTGACCCTGGCGATCGGGGCGGAGCTCGTCGGGCGGGCTCTGGAGGGCTGGTCGCCCACCGGTGACTGGTGCGGCGACCTGCGCCGTCTGGGTCTGCGCATCCACGGCGCCTATCTCGCGCATCCGCAGGCCGCCGTCCTCACCGCCAGCCGTGTGACCGGGCGGGAGCAGGAGACGGCGGTGGACGAGGCGATCCTGGCCGTGCTGCGGACCGCGGGTTTCCCGGACCCGGACGCGGTACGGATCTACCACGCCTTCATCGACCAGAGCCTCGCCTTCGCCGCCCTGGACGCGGCCTCGCTCGCCCTGCCCGCGGCCGCCCGCGAGGCGGACGAGCGCATGTGGGAATCGGCCTACGCCCGACTGTCGGCGGCCTCGCACCCGCACATCGCCGCCACGGCCGGCCTGCTGGCCGCACGCATGAACCACAGCGCGTATCCGGCGGCCCTGGACATGCTCCTGGACAGCGCGGCCGCCCGGCTCGGTCGGCTGACCGGGCGGGCGACCGCGCGGCCCACGGAGACGTAGTCCGCTTGCGCGGCCCAGGCGTAGTCCGTTTCCGCAGCCCGCGGAGACGTAGTCTCCCTCCGCGGCCCGCGGAGGCGCGGTCTCCCCTCGCTACGCGGCGTCGACCCGCTCGGCGGTGCGCTCCGCCGCCCCGTCCGACGGCAGGTTCCGTGCCGCGCGGCGGCGGCCGGGGAGGACGACGAGGACGATCGCCGTGCCGACGGCCATGATGACCCCGCCGACGAGGCTCGTCGCGGCGACGCCGTGGGCGAAGGACTCGTGGACCGCGCCGACGAGGGCCTGGGCCTGCTGGGGTCCGGCGGCGGGGTCCTGGGCCACCCGTTCGGCGACGGCGAGGCCTGCGCCCACGGAGTCCTGGGCCGTGTGGAGCGCCGCGGCGGGCAGGCGGTTGCCGACCAGGTCGGCCAGTTCGTCCCGGTAGGCCGTACCGAGCAGGGAGCCCAGCACCGCGATGCCGAGGGAACCGCCGAGCTCGAGCGCGGTGTCGTTGGCTCCGCCGCCGACGCCCAGCTCCGACTCGGGGAAGGTGCCCATGATGGTGTCCGTGGCGGGCGAGACGCTCAGGCCGATCGCCAGGCCCAGCATCATCATCGGGGCGAGGAAGTCGCTGTACGTCGAGGCCGTGTCGATCCGGGTGAGCAGGAGGACGGCCGCCGTGCCGATCACCATGCCGGCCACGACCGTGACCTTCATGCCGAGCTTCGGGGTCAGCCGCCCGGTCGCCGCCGCGCCGACGAAGACGGCTCCGGCCAGCGGCAGCAGCCGCACGCCGGTCTCGAGCGCTCCGTAGCCGAGGACGAACTGGAGGAACTGCGTCGCGTAGTAGATCGCGCCGAAGGTTCCGAAGAAGAAGAACAGCACCGCGAGCATGGAGCCGCTGAAGGGGCGCAGCCGGAACTTCCGGACGTCGAGCATGGGGTGCGGGTGCCGCAGCTCCCACCACACGAAGGCCGGCAGGCTCACGCCCGCCACCACGGCGGCGGTGACCGGGCCGGCACCCCAGCCGAAGTGCGGGCCCTCGATGGTCGCGTACACCAGGGCGCCGACGGCGACGATGGACAGCAGGCCGCCCACGTAGTCGATCCGGCCCATGCCCTCGGCCTTCGACGGCGGCACCAGGAACAGCGCGCCGACGACGGCGAGGACCGCGAAGGGGACGTTGATCAGGAACGTGGAGCCCCAGGCGTGGTCCTCCAGGAGCCAGCCGGCGACCAGCGGTCCGACGGCGATGGCGAGGCCCGAGGTGGCGGTCCAGGCCGTGATGGCCCGGGCGCGCTCGTGGCGGGGGAACATCGCGACGAGCAGGGAGAGCGTGGCCGGCATGACGACGGCGGCGCCGATGCCCATGATCGCCCGGGCCAGGATGACGGACGAGGTCTCGTCGACGAGGCTGCCCAGGACGGAGCCGGCCGCGAAGACCACCAGGCCCGTGACGAGGGCGCCCCGGCGGCTGTACTTGTCGCCGATCGCACCGAGCACCAGCATCAGCGCGGCGTACGGGACGGTGTAGCCGTCGATGACCCACTGCAGGTCGCTGCTGCTCAGACCGAGGTCTCGGGTCATGTCCGGCGCCGCCACGATCAGCGACGTGTTCGCCATGACGACGATCAGCAGACTCAGGCACAGGACCAGCAGGGCCCACCAGCGCCGCGCGTACGGCCCGTCCGTCTTCTCGACGGGGGTTTTCAGGAAGGGGGACATGAGGGGGGCTCCTAGCAGGACGAATTACTTGCCCATTGATGTGCAGATTAGATTATTGCCCATCCCTGTGCAAATACTGCGGCTCCCCCGCACATGGCTCTGCCCCGGCGGTGTACGCCGGGGCAGAGAAGAACGGTCGGAGGGCGGGAGGGCCGGTCGTCCGGCGCCTCCCTGGGCTCAATCGGCGGCGGGGGCCTCCGGGAGGACCACCGCGGCGACGTCGTCGACCACGACGCGCGCCTTCGCCTCCGGAACGCCCGCGGCGACGAGTACGGCAACGGCGACCGGGGCCCCGTCGTCCGCGAGCTCGCCGGTGTTGACCGATTCGAGGAGCGCGACCGTCAGGGCCTCCAGCCCGGCGCTCAGCACGGCGGGCGGAAGGTGCGCGGGAAAGACACCGTCCCGCTGGCCCCGCGCCAGGATGCCGGTGGCCTCGGCGCGCGCGGGCGCCAGGATCTCGGCGACCCGCTCGACACCCAGGTCGCGGCGGGCCAGCGCCAGCAGCATCCGGTAGCGGTCCCCCACGGGCCACAACGAGAACACGAAGTGCGCGAGCGCCCGCTCGGCCGGTTCCGCCGGCCGCGCACCCTCGGTCAAGGCGCTCCGCAACGTCTCGGAGGCCTCCTCGGCGAGCGCCTCCAGCAGGGCGTCGCGCCCGGGGAAGTGCCCGAAGAGCGTGCGCCGGACGACGCCCGAGGCCCGCGCCAGCTCCTCCAGCGTGATGTCGGGGTTCCGCCCGAGCTCCCGCCGGGCCGTGGCCAGGATGCGCGCCCGGTTGGACCGCGCGTTGCTGCGCAACGGCTGACGGGCGGCGGGCTTGGTCACGTGAACCTCGGTGGATCGCGAACGAAAGGGGACTCATTCTGGCATGCGGGCGCACGGCCCGGCCCGCGCCGACGCTCCGCCGGAGCCGTCGGCGGACGTCGCCGGCGCTGTGGGTGGAAGTCGCCGGCGCTGTCGGCCGACATCGCCGGTGCTGTCGGCGGACGACGCCGGCGCGCGCCCCGTCAGTCGAGGTAGGCGGCCGTGAGCGCGGCGAAGGCCTCCGGGGTGAGCACCTCCACGCCGAGCTCCTGCGCCTTGACGGCCTTCAAGCTCGGCTTGCCGTTCGCGGCGGGAGCGGCGACCAGGTAGGAGGTCTTGGAGTTGACACCACTGCCGACGCGCCCACCGGCCTTCTCGATCAGCGCGCCCATCTCGGAGCGGCCCCAGCCGTCGAGCGGGCCGGTCATCTTCCCCGTCACGACGACGGTCCTGCCGGTCAGCGGCCCGTCCTCGGCCTGCTCGGAGTCCTCCCGCCGCGGCTCGGTCATGGTGACGCCGGCCGCGATGAGCTTGTCGATCACCGGGGCGAGCGCGGCGACCTGCTCGACGATGACCGGAGCCTTCTCCGGGCCGATGCCCTCGACGTCCTGAAGGACCTCGGCGTCGGCCGCGCGGATGGCCTCCATGGTGCCGAAGTGCTCGGCGATGCGGCGGGACATGCGCCGGCCGGTGCCCGGAATGCCGAGCGCGCAGAAGACGCGGCTGAGGGGGCGGGACTTGGCGAGCTCGATCTGCTCGGCGAGCTTCGCGCCGCGCTTGGCACTGCCGGAGGCGGCGGTGAGCCGGTCCTCGGTGAGGGCGAACAGGTCGGCGACGTCGTGCACGTCGCCGGAGGCGATCAGCGCGTCGACGTACTTCCTGCCGAGGCCGTCGATGTCGAGGATGTCGCGCCCGGCGACGTACTCGATGAGCGGGGCCAGCGCGCAGGCGGTGCCCTTCGCGCAGCGCCACCGCTCCTGGGTCTTGTCGATGGCGCCACCGCAGTGGGGGCACTCCTCCGGCAAGGGGACCGGGGTGGCGTCCTGCGGGCGGAGCTCGACGACGGCGGCCTCGACGCGCGGGATGATGTCGCCGGCCTTGTGGACCGTGACGGTGTCGCCGATGTGGAGGTCGCGCCGGAGGATGTCGGCGGGGTTGTGCAGGGTCGCGCGGGTGACGGTCGACCCGTCGAGCTCGACCGGGGCGAGGATCGCGGTGGGCGCGAGCACGCCCGTACGGCCCACGTCCCAGATCACGTCCTCCAGGACGGTCTGACGCTCGACCGCCGGGAGCTTGTAGGCGATGGCCCAGTAGGGGAAGCGGCTGCCGGATCCGACCGCGGCCTGCTCGGCCGCGCTGTCGGCCTTGATGACGACGCCGTCGATGCCGAAGGGCAGGCCCGCGCGCAGCGCCGCGATCGCGTCGACCTTCTCCTGCGCCTCTGCGAGCGTGGCGACCACGTGCAGCCCGGCCGGGTTGTCCGCCGTCGTCCGCACACCGGCGCGCGCCACCGCGGCCAGCGTCTCGGCGTGGGTGGCCCCGGCGGGGAGGAAATCCCCGCCGTCGAGGTCGACCGCGCCGTACGCCCAGAACGTCATGGCGAGCCGGTACGGACGGTCCTTGGCCCGCAGGGTGCCCGCCGCTCCGTTGCGCGGATTCGCGAAGACCGCGCCGCCGTGCGCGGTGCGCACCTCGTTGGCGGTCTCGAACTGCTCCTGGGTGAACAGGACCTCGCCGCGGGCCTCGAAGGTGGCGGCGACCGGCAGCTGCTCGGGCAGGCCCGCGATCGTGCCGATGACGTGGCTGACGTCCTCGCCCCGGGCGCCGTCGCCCCGGGTGATGATCTGCACGAGCCGTCCGTCGCGGTAGCGGGCGGCGACGGCCGCGCCGTCCATCTTCGGTTCGACGGTGAACCCGCCCGTCGGCTCGTGGCCGAGCCGGCGCTGGAGCGACGCTCCCCAGGCCGCGAGCTCCTCGGGGGCGAAGACGTTGTCCAGGCTGAGGAGGCGCGTGGTGTGGGCGACGTCGCCGACGGGGGCGGCTCCGTCGGCGACCTGGTCGGTGGGCGAGCCCGGCGCGACGGCGTCGGGGTGCTCCTCCTCCCACGCCTTCACGGCCAGCCGCAGCCGGTCGTACGTGACGTCGTCCATGAGGCTGTAGCCCGCGCCGTAGTACGTGCGGGACGCCTCGCGCAGGCGGTCGACAGCGGCCTCGTACGCGGCACGGTCGGACGTGCTGGACATGCCGGAGAACGCCTCATCGGCGGAAAGGATCGTCATGGGGAACATCCTTGCCCATGCCACTGACAACGGCCGTGACGCGACGACCGCACCCGGCGTCCAGCGTCAGGGGCAGGGTCCGGGACCGGCGACCGGCGACCGGCGACCGGCGACCGGCGACCGGCAACGACGAAGGCGAGGAGTTCACGCACTCCTCGCCTTCCTCAAGGTATAGCCCACACGGGGACTTGCGGCAAGACCCCGGGTATGACGCAGAATCAGCGATCTCAGCCACGACCTGCGGAAACGGAAGATCATTGATACTCGACGTCATCATCGCCGGCGGCGGACCGACCGGACTCATGCTGGCCGCCGAACTGCGGCTCCACGGTGTACGGGCCGTCGTCCTCGAGAAGTTGACCGAACCGACCCGGCAGCAGCGTGCGCGCGGCATTCACGTGCGGAGCGTAGAGGTGATGGACCAGCGCGGCCTGCTCGACCGGTTCCGGGCGGTCGGCGAGCCGTTCTCGGTCGGCTCCCTGTTCTCCGCCATCGTCAAGCCGTGGCCGGAGCAGGCGGACACCGCGCATCCGTACGGTCTTCTGCTCCCGCAGACCGAGACCGAGCGGCTGCTCACCGAGCACGCCGTCGAGCTCGGCGTGGAGATCCGGCGCGGCTGCGAACTCGTCGGTCTTGAGCAGGACGAGGACGGGGTGACCGCCGAGCTCGCCGACGGGACCCGGCTGCGGGCCCGCTACCTCGTCGGCTGCGACGGCGGCCGCAGCGCGGTGCGCAAGCTGCTCGGCGTCGGCTTCCCCGGTGAACCCGCGCAGAACGAGACGCTGCTCGGCGAGATGGAGCTCGCCGAGGACCCCGAGACGGTGGCCTCGGTGACGGCGGACGTCCGCAAGACCGTCGTGCGGTTCGGCACCATCCCCAACGGGGACGGGACGTACCGCGTCATCGTGCCCGCCGCGGACGTGAGCGAGGACCGCCCGGCCACGCCGACCCTGGAGGAGTTCAAGGAGCGGCTCCGGGAGGTCGCCGGCACCGACTTCGGCGCGCACTCGCCGCACTGGCTCTCCCGGTTCGGCGACGCAAGCCGTCTGGCGGAGCGCTACCGGGTCGGCCGGGTGCTCCTGGCCGGCGACGCGGCGCACATCCACCCGCCGACCGGCGGGCAGGGCCTCAACCTCGGCGTGCAGGACGCGTTCAACCTCGGCTGGAAGCTGGCCGCCGAGGTGAACGGCTGGGCGCCGGACGGCCTGTTGGACAGCTACCACGCCGAGCGTCACCCGGAGGGCGACCGCGTCCTGACCAGCACCCTCGCGCAGGGCGTGCTCCTGGAGGACGGGCCCGGCCCGAAGGCCCTGCGCGAACTGTTCTCGAAGCTCCTGGACTTCGAGGAGGCCAACCGGTACGTGACCGAGGAGATCACCGCGATCGGGGTCCGCTACGACCTCGGCGAGGGCCACGAGCTGCTCGGCCTGCGGATGCGGGACCTGACGCTGAAGCAGGGGCGCCTGTACGAGCTGATGCGCGGTGGCCGCGGGCTGCTGCTCGACCGGACCGGCAGCCTCTCAGCGGAGGGTTGGGCGGACCGGGTCGACCACGTCGTCGACGCCGCCGAGGAACTCGACGTACCCGCCGTGCTGCTGCGGCCGGACGGGCACGTGGCATGGGTCGGTGACGACCAGGACGAACTGCTCGTCCACCTGGCGAAGTGGTTCGGCACCGCCGCCGGTTGACCGGATCGGCTGCGGCCCGGGGAGCGGGCCGCAGCCGTCGTCGTACGGCTCCGGGCGACGAACGGCGAGAGGCGAGAGGCGAGCGACGAACGGCGAACGGCGAACGGCGAACGGCGAACAGCGAACGGCCGGCGGCGACGCGGGCCGCGCCCCTCACGTGACGCGAGCCACACGGCAGATGGGATGGCAGGCCCCGGGACGGTGGGTCGGATGAACGGCAGCGGAACGTTAGCGCGACGTGAGCACCACTGAGGAAGCTGGGAGGGACCACGGTGGCCGGTGAGCCGGCCGCGGACCAGCAGAACACAGGGGGCCCCACCATGCGCGCCGACCAGCGGCCGCCAGAGACCGGCATGCCCGTTTTAACCGCCGAGCCCGGGTGCCCGACCACACCCGGACCCTCGTGTCGCGCGGGAAAGGGCAGGTAGCCGGAGTGCTCACACAGCGGGTGACGGTGACCGTCCACGCATCCGATCCGCTCAGCAGGGCCGGGCTCATCAGCCACCTGCGGCACCAGCCGACCGTCGACTTCGTCCCCGAGCAGGACGACGGGTGCCGGGACTCCCCGGCGGTGGCCGTGATGCTCGCCGACCGGATCGACGAACCCACGACGGCCGAACTGCGGCGCCTCCTGCGCGGCAGGGACCAGCGTGTCGTCCTCGTCGCCCGGGAGCTGCGCGAACCCGACCTGCTCGCGGTGGTCGAGTACGGGGTGCGCGCCATCATCTGGCGGCACCAGGCCACCGAACAGCGCCTGCTGAGCGCCGTGCACAGCGCCGCCCGCGGCGAGGGCGAGCTGCCGCCGGACCTGGTGAGCCGCCTCCTGAACCAGGTGGGGCGGCTGCAGAGGGCGACGACGGCGGGGACGACCACCGGCGGGGCGGTGCCGCTCTTCGGGATGGCGCCGCGCGAGGTGGACGTGCTGCGGCTGCTCGCCGAGGGCCTGGACACCCGGCAGATCAGCGAGAAGCTCGCCTACTCCGAGCGCACCGTCAAGAACATCCTGCACGCGCTGATGACGCGTCTCCAGCTCACCAACCGGGCGCATGCCGTCGCGTACGCGCTCCGCGAAGGCTACATCTGATGATCCATGAGATCGACGAGGCGCTGCGCCGGCTGCTCGCGCCCGCCGTCACCGGCGACATCGCCTTCGACGCGCCGACCCGCGACTGGGCGGCGCGCCGTAACTCCCCCACCCTGAACGCCTATCTGTACGACATCCGGGAGGACGTGGCCCGGCGGGAGCGCGGTGCCTACGCCGAGCGGGACGCCAACGGGATCGTGACGCGCAGGCGTCAGCCGCCGCGGTGGTTCCGGCTCTCGTACCTGGTGACCGCCTGGACGGCCCGGCCGGAGGACGAACACCGGCTGCTCTCGGGCGCGCTGGCGCTGCTGCTCCCGCACGAGGTGCTGACCGGCGACGCGGTGCCGGAGTCGGTCCGGCCGATCACCGAGTCCCTTCCGCTCTCCGTCGCGGTGCCGCCGGCGGAGTCGCGGTCGCTGGCGGACATCTGGTCGGCGCTCGGCGGCGAGCTCAAGCCTTCCCTGGACGTCGTGGTCAGCACGCCGTTCCCGGTCACCCCCGTGTACGAGGTGGCGCCGCCGGTCACCGAGGGTGCGGAGCTCGTCGTGCGCGGGATCGACGGCGTGCCCGGAGACTCGCGGCCCCGGATGATGCGGCGCTCGGTGACGATGAGCACCACGAGCACCACGAACGGGACGACCGGCACGACCGGGACGACCGGCACGAAGAACGCGGGCGGGCGGTGACGGCGTGCTGGATCTGATCGCCGCGCTGCGTGCGCGCGTCGCCGCGCTCGTGGACGCCCGCGGCGCCGGAGACCCCACGGCGGGCGATCCGCTGCGCGGCCTCTACGTCACCGAGGAGACGGCCCGCCGGATCGCGGCGGAGCCGGTTCGTACGGCGGGGCACGACGACGCCGTCCCGCTGCCGGACACCGACGGTTCGTCCCGACTCGCCCTGCTCGCCCGGACCTTCGGCCTGTCGGCGCTCGACGCGCACATCCTCGTCGCGGCCCTCGCGCCCGATGTGGACCGGGGCTTCGAGGCACTGTACGGGTACCTCAACGACGACGTCGGCCGGCGCCGCGCCACCGTGGCGCTCGCCCTCGACCTCGCCGGCACCGGTCCCCTCGACCCGGCAGCGCGCGACCGCTTCCACTCGGCGGCCCCCCTGCTCTCCGGCGGGTTGCTGATCGTCGAGGACGAGGACCGGCCACTGCCGGGACGGGCACTGCGCGTGCCGGAGCGGCTGGTCGCGCACCTGCTGGGTGACGACAGCCGCCTCGACGCGGAACTGCTCGGCAGAGGTGTGGAGTTGCTGCCGCCGACCGAGACGGGCCAGGCCCCGGCGGCGACGGCGGCCGGGACGCTCGGTGCCCGCGTCGCGGCCGCCGGGCCCGTGACCGTACACCTGCGGGAGCGCGTCCCCGGTGCCGCCACCGATTCCGTCGTGGCCGCGCTGCGCGAGGCCGGGCGGCCCGTACTGCGGTACCGGCCGGAGTCCGTCGACGCCGTGGCGGCGCGCGCGCTCCTCCGCGAGGCGCGGCTGCGTGGCGCCGCCGTGGTCGTCGAGCCGCTGCCGACGCAACCCGGTCCGCTCGTACGGGCGTTGGCCTCGTCCGGGGCGACGGTGGTCCTCGCGGGCACCGACGCGCCCGACCCGAGGTGGGCGCCGGACGCGGAGCTGCTCGCGCTCGACGCCCCGGGTGTGACACCGGGTTCCGGCGACCTCTGGCACCGGGAACTGGGGGTGCTGGAGGGGGACTTCGATCTGGACGAGGCCACCGCGCCGTACCGCCTCAGCGGCGACCAGGTCCGCCGGGCGGCCCGCTCGGCGCGGGCCCTCGCGGCGTTCGAGGGAACCGCGCCGACCCTCGCGCAGGTGCAGCGCAGTGCCCGGCTCGTCTCCGCGCCGCTCCTCGACAGCCATGCGCGGCGGATCCGGCCCGCCGTCGGCTTCGCCGACATCGTCCTGCCCGAGGAGCCGCTGGGCATGCTGCACGAGCTGACGGGGCGGGCCCGCAACCGGGAGCGCGTACTCGGCGAGTGGCGGCTGCGCACCGGCGGCGGACGCGGTCGCGGTGTCGTCGCGCTGTTCGCCGGCGAGTCGGGCACCGGAAAGACGCTGGGCGCCGAGGTGGTCGCGGGCGAACTGGGCCTGGACCTCTATGTGGTGGACCTCTCGTCGGTGGTGGACAAGTACGTCGGCGAGACGGAGAAGAACCTGGAGCGGATCTTCGTCGAGGTGGACCGCACCGACTGCGTGCTGCTCTTCGACGAGGCCGACGCGGTCTTCGGGAAGCGGTCGGAGGTGAAGAGCTCGCACGACCGGTACGCCAATCTGGAGAGCGCGTATCTGCTCCAGCGGCTGGAGTCCTTCGCCGGGATCGCGGTGCTCACCACCAACCTCCGGGCCAACATCGACGAGGCGTTCACCCGCCGGCTCGACCTGGTAGTGGAGTTCCCGTTCCCGGACGCCGAGCAGCGGGTCGCGCTCTGGCACTCCTGCCTGGCGGGCACGCCGAAGGCCGACGGCCTGGGCGAGGAGATCGCGCGCTGCGCGGCGCAGTTCGAGCTCGCGGGCGGCGCGATCCGGTCGGCGGCGGTGACGGCCGGCTATCTGGCGGCGGCGCGCGGCACGGCGGTGACCGGAGCGGACGTACGGGCCGGGGCGCGGCGCGAGTACGAGAAGGCGGGGCGGCTCGTGCTCGACGCGGGCATGCCCTGGGCACCGTAGGAACATCAGGGGGGCGTGCCCCCTGAGACCTCGACGAGGGGGCCACCCGTGCGGGTGGCCCCCTCGTCCGTTCACGTCCTGGCCGGCCGGCTCAGCGCTTCACGCTGCCGCCGACCATCTTCTTGAGTGTGTTGCCGTCGACGGTGCCCGTGGCCGGCAGTCCGACGGCCGACTGGTACTGCTTGATGTGGTCGGTGACCTGGGTGCTGTACTTGCTGGTCTTGTCCCGCTTCCAGCGGAAGTGGTCGATGCCGTACTGGGCGTTGGTGCGCGCCACGACCATGTCGCCGGAATCGAAGCCGCGGTTGATCGCCCACCAGAAGGCCGCCATCAGCTGCGTGGTCTGCCAGGTGGTGGTGCCGGGCTTCACCGAGTCGACGGTGATCCCCTGGGCCCACAGAGAGGTGAGGGTGGCCCGGCCCAGCTCGCCCGCCGTGTCGGTGTGGAAGATCGCGGCGGAGTTCTTCCCCTTGTTCTCTCCCTCCGAGACGACGAGGTTCTGGTAGCAGATCAGGGAGGCGCGGGTCCGCGTGTCGATCACTCCCCTGGTCCAGCCCGGCTTGAGGTCGCAGGCGTTGTCGAGGGAGGCCAGCCGCTCCTGGGCGAACTCGACGACGAGCTCAGGTGCGTCGCCCATGCGCCACGGGGGTTGGTTCCTCACCGGGGCGGGCGGGGGCGTGGTCTGCTTGTTCCCGCCGGTGGTCGGTGCCGGTGCGGTGGCATCACCGCCGTCGTCCTGCACGGGCTGGGTCGACGTGCCTTCGCGGGGCAGGGCCTCGGTCGTTTCGCCGCCCGAATTGCCGCCGGCCCCACCGCCTCCGCCGCCGTTCCCGCCGTCTCCGCCGCCCCCGCCGTCGCCCTGTTCGAGGGGCGGCGGTGCCGCCCCGTCGGTGGGGGGCGGGGCGCCGCCGGAATCGTCCCCGCCGGGCGGCGGCGCTGCCGCGTCGCTGGGCGGCGGGGGCGCTTCGGGCAGCGTGTCCCCACTGCCCTGCGGCGCGGGTCGGGGCGCGTTCGTCGCCCGGATCTCCTTGGCCGCGCTGACGATCTTCGGCGAGAAGTTGAACCAGAGCACGACGAAGGCGATCACGGCGGTCAGGAGGAGTCCGCCCACCACCACGAGCCAGTTCCCGAGGACGGGCCGCTGGTCGAACGTGGCGTCGAGGTCGAGGGCGGTGTCGTCGCCGGCCCGCCGCACGGCCACGGTGAAGCGGTGCGACTCCTCGGCACCGGTCCACCGCACCGACTGCGGCCGCACCACGAGTTCGCCGAACGCGGCGCGGCCCGGGGCGATCTGCACGGCGTTGGGCCGTACGTCGAAGGTGAGGCGGTTCGCCTCGTCGCGCGCCACGAGGGACGCGGTCAACGGGGTGTTGCCGAGGTTGTCCACCGCGATCCGGGCCCGGCCGCGGAAGCGGCCTATGAGCGCGGGTGGCAGCAGTTCGGCGCGCGTCTCGGTGAAGGGCGTGACGGTCAGCCGGCCCTCCAGCACGTCCCGGGCACCGGTGTTCTCCCGGGGGTCGACACGGATGCCGTACGCGACGGGTCCGGCCTCCACGTCCGACGAGCGGGGCGGGGCGAACGAGATCTCGGCGGTCCCCTCGCTGCCCGGGTAGAGGCGGAGGACGTCCGGCTCCACCCGGGACCAGCCCGAGGGTTTGCCGACGATCGAAAGCCGGTACTCCTCGACGGTGTCCCCGGTGTTGCGTACCCGCAGGCGGGCGGAGGTCCGGGCCCCTGGCTCGACGGTCACATCGGCCGGGTCCAGAGAGGTCCACATGGTCATGGGCGAAGGCTAGGGGGGAGGGCGGGGTGCGCGGCTGCCCGAACGACCCTGTTCGCGGGCAGGATGCGGTGCCCCCGACGCCCCCTGTGGCGACCCGTCGGGCACGGGACTTTCGGGCAGGTCCTCCTGCCCTCGCGCCCGCCCGTTCACTCCTCCCGCGAGGGACGGGTTCGGAGGAGAGTCGGTCGTGTCGGAGCGCCGCGACGACGCCGATGCCGACGCCGCGGCCGTGAACCGCCGTGTCTCCGCGGTCACCGGCCGACAGACCCCACCACCGAGGAGCAACCGAGCGTGCCCACCTACCTGTCCCCCGGCGTCTACGTCGAGGAAGTCGCCAGCGGCTCCCGTCCCATCGAGGGCGTCGGGACGTCCGTCGCCGCGTTCGTCGGCCTTTCGCCCGTCGGGCCGCTGAACGAGCCGGTGCTCGTCACCAACTGGTCGCAGTACGTGGCCTCGTTCGGCGACTTCACGGACGGGTACTACCTCGCCCACTCCGTCTACGGGTTCTTCAACAACGGCGGCACGGCGGCGTACGTCGTGCGCGTCGGCGGCGGGGACGCGCTGGGCGCCACGCAGGCCATCGGGTCCGCCGAGCCGGCCGTGCCGCAGCTCGTCGCCGGTGAGGCCGTCGCGCTCGGCGCGTTCCGTGTCGCCGCGATCGCCGCCGGATCGGAGGCGGGCGGGTCGCTCACCGTCGAGGTGCAGGACGTCGAGGGCGACGCCGAGCGTTTCAAGCTGGTCGTCAAGGACGGCGAGAAGGTCGTCGAGAGCTTCGACGCCTCCGCCAAGAAGAGCGCCCGCAACTACGTCGTGGCGCAGGTCAAGCAGCGCTCCAAGACCATCCTCCTGGAGGAGGCCGCGGCCGGCGGGCAGCTCGCCAGGCCCGAGGCGCAGGCCGTGACCCTCGCCCCGCCCGCGCAGGTGCCCGCACCGGTCGCGGCGCGGGCCGGCGCGTCCGCCGCGCTGGAGTCCGGGCAGTTCATCGGCGACTCCGCCGACCGCACCGGCTTCGGCGGCCTGGAGGCGTACGACGAGATCAACATGGTCGCCGTGCCCGACCTGATGGCCGCCTATCAGCAGGGGCTCATCGACCTGGAGCAGGTCAAGGCCGTCCAGCTCGGTCTCATCGCGCACTGCGAGCTCATGGGCGACCGGATGGCGATCCTCGACCCGCCGCCCGCCCTCAACGCCCGCGACATCCGCACCTGGCGTCAGGAGACGGCCGGTTACGACTCCCGGTACGCGGCCCTCTACTACCCGTGGATCAAGTCGTTCGACCCGGCCACCGGCCAGACCCGCACGGTTCCGCCGTCCGGCCACATGGCCGGCGTCTGGGCCCGGAACGACTCCGAGCGCGGTGTCCACAAGGCTCCCGCCAACGAGATCGTGCGCGGCGCCGTCGACCTGGAGCTCCAGATCACGCGCGGCGAGCAGGACCTGCTCAACCCGATCGGCGTGAACTGCATCCGTGCGTTCCCGGGCCGCGGCATCCGGGTGTGGGGCGCGCGGACCCTGGCCTCCGACCCGGCCTGGCGCTACCTGAACGTCCGCCGTTACTTCAACTACCTCGAGGAGTCCATCCTCGTCGGTACGCAGTGGGTCGTCTTCGAGCCCAACGACCAGTCGCTGTGGGCGCGGATCCGCCGCAACATCTCGGCCTTCCTCGTCAACGAGTGGCGTCAGGGCGCCCTGTTCGGCCAGCGCGCCGAGGACGCCTTCTACGTGAAGTGCGACGCCGAGACGAACCCGCCGGAGTCGGTCGACCTCGGCCGCGTGGTCTGCGAGATCGGCATCGCCCCGGTGAAGCCCGCCGAGTTCGTGGTCTTCCGCCTCGCGCAGTTCCAGGGCGGTGGCGGCGACCTGGAGGAGTAGACCTCCCCCGCCGCGCCACCGCACCGCCCCTCCCTCACGCCAGCACCCGCCCCACGAACAGGAGTGATCCCCCATGTCTCTCGACACCGGTGACGCCCTCACTACCCACAATTTCGGCCTGCAGA
This sequence comes from Streptomyces sp. NPDC042346, assembly GCF_055581845.1. Classification (NCBI taxonomy): domain Bacteria; kingdom Bacillati; phylum Actinomycetota; class Actinomycetes; order Kitasatosporales; family Streptomycetaceae; genus Streptomyces; species Streptomyces sp. NPDC042346. The sequence continues at coordinate 189,761 of NZ_JBVJEH010000002.1, forward strand.
TCGACGGCGTCATGGTCGAGACCCTGCAGGAGATCAGCGGCCTCTCGATGGAGCAGGACGTCATCGAGTTCCAGCAGGTCTCGGCCGACGGCAAGCCGATGATCAAGAAGCTCCCCGGTGTGAAGAAGGCCGGTGAGTGCACGGTGACCCGCGGCGCGACCCAGTCCGCCGCCTTCACCGAGTGGATCGCGTCCTCCATCGCCGGCGACATGGGTGCGGCCCGCAAGGACGCGTCCATCATCTTCCTCGACTACCAGCTCAGCGAGGTGAAGCGCTACAACCTGCGCAACGCCTGGTGCACCAAGGTGGAGTTGAGCGCGACGAAGGCCGGCGACGCCGCCGCCCTGACCGAGCAGGTCACCATCACCTTCGAAGAGCTGACCCTCGGTTAATGCGACGCGAAGGATCGGCGGGTACGCAGCAGCACCGCCAACAGGAGCCCCTCCGCACGGAGTTCGAGTTCGAGCTGCCGCGCGGGTTCGTCGACGAGGCGGGCACCGTGCACCGCAACGGGGCGATGCGGCTGGCCACGGCGAGGGACGAGCTGCTCCCGCTGCGGGACATCCGGGTCCGTGAGAACCCGGCGTACCTGTCCGTGGTGCTGCTCGGCCGGGTGATCACCCGGCTGGGCACGCTCCCGTCGGTCCACGACGGGACGGTGGAGAACATGTTCGCCTCCGACCTGGCGTTCCTCCAGGACTTCTACCGGCAGATCAACGCGGAGGGCCACACGCGGGCCGCCGTCGCCTGCCCGCACTGCGAGGAGTCCTTCGAGGTCGAGCTGGCCGGGAGCCGCCTGGGGGAATCGTGACGTACGCGGTCGACCGGATCGAGGAGGAGACCGCGTACCTCGCCTTCCACTTCCACTGGGGCATGGACGACATCCTCGACCTGGAGCACGCGGACCGGCGGAGGTACGTGGCGCAGGTGGCCTCGCTGGTGGAGCGGGCGCAGGCGTAAGGACAGGACAGGGAAGGGAGGTCGGGGACGATGGGCATGTTCGAGAAGTGGCGGGCGCGGAAGTCGCCCGGGGCGGAGGCCGGTGCCTCCGAGGAGAGCTCGGCGTCCGTGGCACGTGCCACGGCGCCCGGGGACGCGTGGCGGGCACTGCCGCCCGTGCAGCGGGTCCTCGACGCTCCGCGCACCGTCGCGGAGTACGGCTTCGCCGCGTCGCTCGCGACGCATTGGAACCCCTCCTTCCAGACCGACCTCGGCCACGGCGCGGTCCCGGACGCGCCCGGCGGCCTGCTCTTGGACGCGGTCCGGCCCGTACGGCAGCCGGCGCCCGGCCCGGAGGGGGCGGAGCCGCCGGAACTCCCGGGGCTGCGACTCCCGGTGGCGGGAACGGCTTCGGGTGCGGGCCCGGCTTCGACCTCGGCTACGGCTACGCGTTCGGGATCGGTCTCGGCACAGCGTTCGTCTTCGGCTTCGGGACCGGGCTCGGCACCACGTTCGGCACCGCGTTCGGCTTCGAGTGGGGAACGTGACGCGCGGACCGGTGGCGCCACGCCGGCGGCCGTCCAGCGCGCCACCGCCCCGGCGGGCGTACGGAAGGACACGGGGACGAGTCGTCGTCCGGTACGGGACGAGGCTGCGGCCGCTCCGGTGCGCGGGGCGAGCGCGCCGCGCGCGGCCGGGCCGACCGACCCGGCCCGCCAGGTGTCACCGTCCGCGCCCGTCGCTCCGCCCTCTCCTCCGACCGCCCCGGTGTCCCGAGCGGTTCCCCCGGCGATTCAGCGGGCCGCCGCGCCCACAAGCGGCCCGGTCCGGGCTCCTGAAGCGCGTGCCGTGGCCAAGCCCGTCACAGCGCCCGACGCGCCCGTCGGTCACACCGAGCGCGCCCCCCGTGTGGGGACGCCGACGGTCAGTGCCCCGGACGCGGCGCCCTCGCGCCCCGCACCCGTACGCCGCGCACCCGTCCGGCGCTCGCCGCTGGTCTCCGCCCGGCCCGTGCAGCCGCTCCGTCAGCTGGCCCCGGCCGGTACCGCGCGGCCCGGTGGCACGGCCGCACCGGGCACGGCTCCCGTCCAGCGGGCGGCGGCACCGTCGCGTACGCCCGAGGGCGGACCGACCACCCCGGCCGCAGTGCCGCCCACCCCTGCTTCCCCCACCGTCGCACCGGGGCCCTCGGCCCCCGTGCGGCCCCAGAACGTCCCGGGCTCCGCTCCCCCCGCGGGGCCCGGGACACCCTCCACTGCGGGCGACACGTCTGCTCCTCCCGTGCAGCGGCGTCCGCCCGTACGTCGTTCACGTCGCGCGCCCGGCGCCGACTGGAACACCACGGCGTCCACCCCGCCGTCAGCCCCCGTGACTCCGTCACCCCCGGCGGCCCCGGCGCCCGCCGCCGTGCCCGTACCCCCGGCCACCCCGGCACCCACTCCCGCGCCCGTACGTCCGGCGCCCCCCGTGACGCCGGGGACCCCGGCTCCTCCCGTACGCCCGGCCGCCGAGGCGCCCTCGGCGAAGCCGGCGACCCGTCCGGGTCCGGCCGCCGTGACACCTCCGGCCCGGCCTGGTCTCGGCGCACCCGTACAGCGCTCCACCCCCGACGCACCCACGTCGCGTACGAGCCCCGCACCGCGCAGGTCCCCGATCGGAGCGCCGGTCACGCGGCCGTCCGCGAGCCCGGAACCCTCTCTCCCGTCCGACACCGCGTCAGCGTCGGTCCAGCGGATGGCAGCACCCCAGCCGCCCGCTCCCGGCACCGCGCGCACCCCGCGCACCCCGGGAACACCGCCCGCCAACGCTCAGAGCGCCCCCGGGAAGCCCCGCGCCACCGGCACCACGCCGAGCCCGGCGCCGCACCCGGCCAAGCCGGGTACCTCGGCGCCCCCTCCGACGACGCCGAAGGCCCCCGCCGCCGCGAGCCCTGCCCAGCCCGCCGTCACCGCGCCCGTACCCCCCGTCGTGCAGCGCGCCGCCACCCCGCCTCGTCCTCAGGTCCCGGCCACATCGCCCGCTCCCCCGACGGTCGCGAGTCTTCCGACCGGTCCGCGCACCCAGGTCGCACCGACTCCCGCCTCGGCCACCCCCGCACCGCCCGCAGCGCCGACGGCAGCTCCCGGACCGGGACCGACCAGGCCCACCGCGCCCGGAGTCATCCCCGCGCCCGTCCCCCTGGTCACCGTCGCCGACGTCCCCCGGGCCAAGGCGCCCGCCGTGCAGCGCCGGTCCGCACGTCCGCTCGCCTCGACGCGGCCGCTCGCCCCGAGCCTCCCCGGCCCCACGACCGGCCCCATGAGCTCCCCCCGGAACCCCCAGACCTCCGCGAGCCCCACCGTGCGCACCGCGCCCGGCCAGCGCGCGCCCGCGCCCCTCGCCGCGCCCGGCAGCCCCGCCGCACCCGTACCCGCACCCGTCGTACCCGTCGTTCCCCTCGTCACGTCGGCGCCCGCGCCCGCCGTCCAGCGCAGTGCCGCCGCGACTCCCGTCGCCGGCACTCGCCCCGTCGTCCCGATCGGCACGCCCGCGCCGGCGCGGCCCGTCGCCCGACCGGTGTCCGTCCAGCGTCAGAGCGTTCCCGCGACCGCGCCGACCAGCCCGACCGCCGCCACTCCCGCGACACCCGCTCCCCAGGCCGTGCCCCAACCCGCACAGCCCGCGCAACCTGCCCCACCGGCACAAGCCCCACCGGCCCCCCGCGCCACCACGGTCACCCGTACCGCGAGCCCGGGGACGCCTTCCGTGCAGCGCAGCAGCACCAGCCCGGCCACCACCACCCCGGCCGCCGCCGCCCCACTCCCCACCGACGCCGAATCCCCGACCCACCTCGACGAGTTGGCGCGTCGGCTCGTCACCCCGCTCTCCCGTCTCCTGCGCGCCGAGCTCCGCGCGGACCGCGAGCGGGTGGGCCGGCTCCGGGACCACGGTCGCTGACCGGATCCCACCGGAGTTCGCCCCGGGCCATCGCCGGCATCCGTCCGGCACCGCCCGGGCCCCGCCCGACACCGACCGACTAACCGAGAGACCCGCCACCATGCCCACGCAGCTGGACCCCGCATCCACCGTCTTCTTCAAGCTCACCATCGACGGCGAGGACCTCGGCCTGTTCAACGGCTGCGACGGCCTCTCCTCCGAGGTGGAGGTGGAGCAGCGGCAGGAGGGCGGCATCAACGGCTTCGTCTGGCAGCTCCCCACCCGCGTCACCTTCTCCACCATCCGCCTCACCCGCCCCCTCACCCCCGACACCGCCAAGGTCGCCGCCTGGATCTCGTCCCTGGCCACCGGCATCACCCGCCCGACCGCGCAGATCGCCGCGCTGCGCGCCGACGGGTCGATCGTCGCCCAGTGGGGTCTCGTCGAGGTGCTGCCGGTCCGCTGGACCGGTCCGACGCTCGATCCGGCGAGCCCGGCCGTCGCCACCGAGACCCTGGAGATCGCGCACCACGGGTTCACCGACGCGGGAGGTGCCTGAGATGGCCGGCATCCTGGGCGCCCTGGCCGCGCGCGGACTCTCGCGCGCCTCGCTCGCCATCCATCAGCCGCCCACCGATCTCGGCGGGTCCATCGGCGGCAGGCTGGGCGAGGTGAAGTTCCAGTTCAACCCGGACCAGCTCCAGTTGAGCCGGTCCGCGCACTGGCACACCGAGCCGGCCGTCGCGTACACGCGGGGCGCGCCGCCGAAGTTCACCGGCAGCGAGCCGGCCAAGCTCCAGTTGGACGTCTTCCTGGACCGCTCCGGCGACCCGACCTCCAACGACGTGCAGCAGCAGGTGGAACTGCTGCTGTCCTGCTGCGAGGTGACGCAGCAGTCGATCAGCGCGAAGGCGCCGTCGCCGCCGTGGGTGAAGTTCTCCTGGGGGTCGTTCTCGACGGTGCGGTTCGTCGCGTACGTCACCTCCGTCTCGGCGACGTACACCCTCTTCAGCCCCAGCGGCATTCCGATCCGCGCCACCTGTTCGCTCTCCCTCACCGAGGTGTCGACCGCCACCAAGGGGCAGAACCCGACCTCGGGCGCGCTCTCTGCGCGGCGCGTGCACCGCACGGTCGCCGGGGACTCCCTGGCCTCCCTCGCCTGGCGGGAGTACGGGGACGCGACCCGCTGGCGGGTCATCGCCGAGGCGAACGGCATCGACGACCCGATGCGGCTGCGCCCCGGCACGGAACTGCTGCTCCCGTCCACCACCGAAACGCCGGAGACCGAGGGCACCTCATGAGCGAGAAGACCTTCACCACCGTCCTGCACGTGCAGCTCGACGGCACACCGCTCCCGGACCCGCTCGCGGTCCGGCTCACCGAGGGCTGGGTGGATGCCAGTGTCAACGTCCCCTCCGCCTTCCAGCTGACGTTCAGCGACAAGGACGGCACTCTCACCGCGAAGTTCCCCTATCTGAAGGTCGGGGCCATGGCGGTGCTGTCCCCGTTCACCGACGGCCGGCTGGGCGAGCCGATGCTCACCGGTGAGGTCACCGCCGTCGAGGTGGACGCGGCGCCGGGCCACGGGCGTTACCTGATCGTGCGCGGGTACGACCCCGGCCACCGCCTTCTGCGCAGCCGGCGCGTCGAGGGCTACCCGAACATGACCGCCTCGGACATCGTCCGGAAGCTCGCGTCCCTGAACCGGATCCCGCTCGGCAAGGTCGACGCCACACCGACGGTGTACGAGCTGGCGACCCAGCCCAACATCACCGACTGGGACTTCCTGTCCCGGCTCGCGCGCGAGAACGACGTCCGGCTGTCCCTCGACCCGGCGGGCCGGCTCGTGTTCGCCGCGCTGCCCCCGGCCTCCTCCGCGCCGGCCGACACCACGCCGGCCGCGCAGAGTCCGTACGTCCTGGACTTCGGCTCCAACACCCTGCACAGCCGGGTGTCGGTGACGGCCGCGGGGCAGGTCGGCAAGGTCGACGTGCGCGGCTGGGACCCCCGTACGAAGCAGGCGCTGTCCTCGCCGACGCCCGCCGTGGCGAGCCGGGACATCGTGTCCGACATCACCCCGGCGCAGCTCTCGGCGCCCTTCGGTCCGGCGGAACTCGCCGCGACCGGCACGCCGTTCACGACGCAGTCGGAGGTGGCGCAGGCCGCCGCCGCGCTCGCGGACGACGTCACCGGGTCGTTCGCAGAGGTGGAGGTCTCCGTCACGGGCAATCCGGCGCTGAAGCCGGGGCAGCCGGTGGCCGTGAAGGGCGCGGGTTTCCCCTTCGAGGGGCGCTACACGGCGACGGGGGTGCGTCATGTCTTCGCCTCGGGGCGGCAGTTCACCACGTGGCTGACCGTGTCCGGGCGGCAGTTCCGTTCGCTGTACGGGACGGCATCCGGCGGCGGCGAGCCGGCGCCGCCCATGCCGGGCGTGGCGGTGGCGCTGGTCACGAACACGAAGGACCCGCTGTCGCTGGGCCGGGTCAGGCTGCGGTTCCCGTGGCTGTCGGCGACGTACGAGAGCGGCTGGTGCCGGGTCGCGCAGCTCGGCGGGCGCGGGGGCGGCGGTCTCGTCCTCCCCGAGGTGGACGACGAGGTCCTGTGCGCCTTCGACCGGGGGTCGCTGGAGCATCCCTACGTCCTGGCGGGGCTGTACAACGGCGTCGACCGGCACACCCCGGCCACCGACCGCGTACCGCCGGTGGATCCGACGAGCGGGCGGGTGCAGTGGCGGGCGATGACGTCCCGTACCGGTCACACGGTGGAGCTGCGCGAGGAGGGCGGCCGGACGCGTGCCTCGCACGGCATCCGGCTGCGCACCGCGAAGGGGGGACTGAGCGTCGAGCTGAACGAGGCCCGGACGACCCTGACCATCGACAGCGACGGGACGGTCACGATCTCCGGGGCCCGGGGGGTGACGGTCGAGTCGGGGACCGATCTGACGCTCTCGGCGAAGGGGCGCATCCAGTTGAACGCGGGGCTCGGCGTGGACATCAAGGCCGGGGCGAAGTTCAAGGTCTCGGCCCTGACCCAGGCCGTCGTCAACGCACCCGCCTTCATCACCTCGACCGTGCCGATGCCCAACCCCATCGCGGCGAACCTGCCCTTCTGAGGAGGACCGACCCATGAGCGAACACTTCGTCGGCGCGGGCTGGGCGTTCCCGCTGCGCACCGGTCCGAGCGGCTCGATCGCTCTCGTCCGGCGCGACCGCGAGATCGAGGAGTCGATGCGCCTGGTGCTCGCCACGGCGCCGGGCGAGCGTCCGATGCGGCCCGAATTCGGCTGCGCGGTGCACGAGTTGGTGTTCTCTCCGGTCAACGACGCGACGATGGGCCGGGTCCGGTACGAGGTGATGTCCTCGCTCGACCGCTGGGAGCCGCGCATCGAGGTGGAGGACGTCACGGTCGCCCCGGCGCCCACGGACCCGACCACGCTGTACATCGACGTCCGTTACCGGGTGCGCGGCGCCAACAACCCGCGCAATCTCGTCTTCCCCTTCTACGTCATCCCCTCCGAGGACTGAAAGAGCCACCCATGGCCCTGCCCGCACCCCATCTCGACGACCGGCGTTTCCAGCAGTTCGTCGACGACGCCAAGCGCTACATCCAGCAGGCGTGCCCCGAGTGGACCGACCACAACGTCTCGGACCCTGGCGTCACGCTGGTGGAGGCCGTCGCGCACATGGCGGACCAGCTCGTCTACCGTCTCAACCGGGTTCCGGAGAAGAACCATCTGGCCTTCCTCGACCTGCTGGGCGTGACGCTCTTCCCGCCGTCCGCCGCCCGTGCCGACATCACGTTCCGGCTGTCGGCGCCGCAGCCCGAGCCGGTGCTGCTGCCCGCCGGCACGGAGGTCTCCACCGGGCGTACGGAGACGGAGGAGGCCGTCGTCTTCGCGACGAGCGCCGATCTGACCGTCGTGCCCTGCGAGTTGACGCACCTCCTGCGGCAGGAGGCGGGGGGCACGCCCGAGGACCGTTCGCAGGACCTCCGGGGCGGTGAGGACGTCCCCGCGTTCTCGCCGCTGCCGCGCGTCGGCGACCTGCTGCTCCTCGGGCTTTCGGCGGCCGTGCCGGACTGTGTGCTCGTCCTCGACCTGGACAGCCGCGTCGACGGCGTCGGCGTGGACCCGCGCCGGCCGCCGCTCGTGTGGGAGGCGTGGACGGCGGCCGAGGGCTGGACCGTGTGCGAGGTCGACGAGGACTCCACGGGCGGGCTGAACCGGCCGGGCGAGGTGGTGCTGCACATGCCGTCGGGGCACGCGGTGTCGCGGCTCGGCGGGCATGCGGCGGGCTGGGTGCGCTGTCGTGTCGTGGACCCCGTCGAGGGTCTGCCGTCCTACAGCGAGTCGCCGACGGTACGGGCGGCGGGCGCGTTCACCATCGGCGGCACCGTCCGCGCGGCGCACGCCGAGACGGTGCGGAGCGAGCAGTTGGGCGCGTCCGAGGGCGTCCCGGGGCAGCGGGTGCGGCTCGCGCACGCGCCGGTCGTGGACCGGCCTCCGCTGCTCCTCCAGGTCGCCGAGCGGGCGGGCGGCGACGTGGACGAGGAGGATCCCGAGGGCGGCTGGCAGGAGTGGACCGTGGTCCGCGACTTCGCCTCCTCGCGCCCCGGCGACCGGCACTGCACGCTGGACGCGACGACCGGCGAGATCGCCTTCGGCCCGTGCGTGCGCCAACCGGACGGCACGCTGCGGCAGTTCGGGGCCGTGCCGCCGAAGGGCGCGGCGATCCGCGCCGCCCGGTACGGCACCGGGGGCGGCCGGGCGGGCAATGTGGCCCGCTCCACGATCACGGTGCTCCGCAGCTCCATCCCGTACATCGCGCGGGTGGAGAACCGCGAGGCGGCGCGGGGCGGGGTCGACGGGGAGACCGTCGAGGAGGCCAAGGCCCGCGCGCCCATCACCCTGCGGGCGCAGGAGCGGGCCGTCACCGCCCGCGACTACGAGGAGCTGGCGCGGCGGGCCGCGCCCGAGGCCGCGCGGATCGCCTGTCTGGCGGCGGACGCGGCCGAGGCCGGCGACAACGCGGTCCGGGTCCTGGTGGTGCCGCAGGCGGTGCCGGACCGGGGCGGGCGGCTGCGGTTCGAGCAGCTCGTGCCGGGCGACGAGCTCCTTTCGCGGGTGACCGGATTCCTCGACGAGCGGCGCCCGCTGGGCACCCGGCTCGCCGTGGGGCCGCCGTTCTACCAGGGGGTGACGGTGGTGGCGACGCTGCACTCGTTCCGGGCGGCGGAGGCGGAGCGCGTACGGGCCGAGGCGCTGGACATGCTGTACGCGTACCTGGACCCGCTGACGGGCGGGGCGCACGGCGAGGGCTGGCCGTTCGGGCGCCCGCTGCGGGCGGGAGAGGTCTTCGCGGCGCTCCAGCGGGTGCCGGGCGTGGAGCTGGTGGACGAGGTCCTGCTGCATCCGGCGGATCCGCTGACGGGACGGCGGGGTGACACGACGGACCGGATCGAGCTGTCGCCCTCGGCGCTGCTCTTCCCGTTCGACCACCGCGTGCGTGTGATCGAGGCGCGGTGAGCGGGTCCGCGCGGGGTACGGTGCCCGGGCTCGCGACCCCGTACCCGCTGGGGGCGGCGCTGCCCGCCGTCTACGCCGAGGACGATTTCGGGCAGCGGTTCGTGGCCGGCCTGGACGTGGTCCTCGCTCCGCTGTTCACCGTCCTGGACTCGCTGGAGGCGTACTTCTCGCCCGCGCTGGCCCCCGCCGACTTCGTGGACTACCTCGCGACCTGGGTCGGCGCGGAGCTGGACGGCACCGAGCCGCTTCCGCTGCGCCGCCACGCGGTCGCCTCCGCGGTGGCGCTGCACCGGGTCCGCGGCACCCGGCAGGGTCTCGCGGCGGCGGTCCGGCTCGCCTTCGGCGTCCCGCCGGAGATCACCGAGAGCGGTGGTGCGAGCTGGTCGGGCCGCCCGCTCGGCCCGTTCCCCGGGGCGCCCGTGGCCGGGCTGCACGTCGTCCTCCGGGTCGCCGACCCGGCCGCCGTCGATCCGCACCGGCTGCGCGCGGTCGTGGGCGCGGCCCGCCCCGCGCACCTGCCGTTCACGGTCTCGGTGACCACTTCCCGTACTTCCGAAGGAGCCTGACCCCCATGAGTGACGCGTCCCTGTCCCGCCCCTGCCCGGACTGCGCGAGCCCGGTCCGCGCGGCGGACCAGTCGTTCTGCGACAGCTGCGGGGCGTTCCTCCGCTGGGACGCGCCGGCGGCGACAGCCCCCGTCGGCGCTTCCGCCGGTGCTTCCGCCGCGGCGCCGGACGCCGCCGCCCCGGACCGGGAGGAGCCGGCGCCCGCCGCGGCCGGACCGGATCCGGAGGCGCCGGACGTCCGGGAAGGCGCGCCCGCCGCCGGATCCGAGGAGGTCACGGCCCCGCTGCCCGCCGTGGACCCGTCCCGCGAGGCGCCCGTGTCCGCGACCGCGTCAGCACCCGAGCCCGCGCCTGCGCCCGCCGCCGTGTCCGAGGCGAGGCCGGTGTCCGAGGGGGCTTCGGACACGGTCGCACGCTCCCTCCTCGTCCCCGTCCCGGGGAGCCGGCCCGCGGAGCCGGCCGTCGCCGCTCCCGTGCTCCCGGCACGCCCGGAGGCGGCGCGGCCCGCGACCAGGTCCGCCGCGGCGCCCGCCCCCGTCGAGGGCGGCACCCCGTGCCCGGCCTGCCGGCTCGCGAACACTCCGGGCCGGCACTTCTGCCGGTACTGCGCGACGCCCATGGTCCCCGAGCGGCTGTCCACGGCCGAGGGCCCGTACGCGGGCCGGCGTCCCGGGCTCACCCGCGACCGGGGCCGCTGGATCGTCCGCGCCCTGATCGCGACGGCGGTCGTGGCGGTCGTCGTCGGCGGGTTCGTCGGCGGCCCGCCGGCCGCCCGCGCGGTCCAGGACCACTTCGCCACGCGCGTCCCGGTCCATCCCGTCAACTGGGCGGCCTCCCACTCCGCGCCGAAGCAGGACCCGAAGCTGGCGGGCGACGGGTACTCCAACACCTGGTGGGGCACGGGTTACGCGGGTGACTCGGCGGGCCAGTACCTGGAGGCCGTCTTCGCCGAGCCGACCGATCTGCTGAGCGTCCTGATCACCCCGGGAAGCGCGAAGAACACGACGCAGGCGGACGGGCAGGCGACCCCGCGCACCTTCGAGCTCGTGGTCAAGGACGCCTCGGGCGAGACGCGCGTCTCGCAGCACCTCATCAACGACGGCGGCACCCAGCGCGTCGACCTGCGGGTGCGTGACGCGCTGTCGGTGCGCCTCGTCCTGCGCACGGCGTGGCGGGCCGACCCGCGCAAGCAGGTGGCCATCGCGGAGCTGGAGTTCTTCGGCAGGTCCGTGTCCTGACGCCGGTTCGCCGGCCGTCGGGACGGGTCACCCGCTGCTCCTCGAAGCAGCGTGCCGGCGGCTCAGATCAGGCGGTGCAGCAGGTCCCAGAGCCAGTTCATCAGCACCACGATCAGGACCACGACGCCGATGACCACCACGGTGACCCAGGAGCAACTGCCCCCGGCTTCCACGTTGTTGTCGTCTCTTCCGCCCAGCTCACCGTCGAACAGATCCACGGCCGTCGCCCCCCGCGCTCACTCGTGGAGCCCCCCGGCTCCGTCGGAGTACTGTCGCACGCCCCGCGCCCGTCGAGCAGCTGTCTGTCGTACTCAGAGACGGGCGCGGGTACTCAGCGCGTACTCAGGGGAGTTCGCCGGGTGTTCAGCGGGGGTTGGCGGCGTGGGTGAGGGTGCCCCAGGCGACGAACAGGTTGTTCGTACCCGCCGGGCGGTTGGCCTCGGTGAGCCGCTGCGTGTTCGTCATGGCGTACCCCATGCGGTCGTGCAGCGCGTTGAAGCCGACCTCGGTGACCGGCCCGAGGTGGTCGCGGAGGGTGCCGCCGCAGAGCCAGCCGGGGACCGGCTCGCCGAGCTCGTACTTGGCCTGGAGGCCGAGGGCGTGGCGCAGCCGGTCGGCGACCTCGGGGTAGAGGTCCTGTCCCTGGATGCGGCTCGTCTCGGCGATGTGGGAGATGGCGGCCAGGCCGTACCCGGTGTGGGTGAGGTCGCGGCAGGTCTCCTGGGTGAGTCCGTCGACGAAGGTGGTCTGGCCCTGCCAGTACTTGACGAGCTCGTCGCGGGTGTCGAGGCCGCTGCCCGGCGCCGCCTTCGGGAGGGCGCCGTCGCTCGCGAGGTAGATGTACGCGGGGACGCGGCCGCGGAACTTGCCCACGGCCTTGTCGTAGGCGGCGCGGTCCTCCAGGAAGACGGCGATGCCGATCGCGGCCTCGGTCATGCTGAGCTCCCAGTTGCCGTTGGAGTGGGAGCCGTTGGTCACCTCGGGGAGGTAGACGGTGCGCAGCATCGTCTTGAAGCGGTCGACGCGGGCCTGGGGCCAGGCGGTGGAGGTGTAGCGGATGATCTCGGCGGCGCGCGGCCAGGAGGAGCCCGCCCAGCCGGTCTGCAGGGGCGCGTTGGAGTTGGTGTGGTCCGTGATCACACCGGACCAGGCGTCCATGATCTCGATCGCCTTCCGGGCGTACCGGTCGTCGCGCGTGATGTACCAGGCCAGGGAGAGCGTGTACGCGGCGATGGCGTCCTCGCGCTCGTCGGTGCAGCCGAGGTTCGGGTTGGAGTACGAGCCGCACTCGACGACCGCGCGGGGCTTGGGGACCCGGGACAGCGAGGCGTACTTGCTCGCCATCATCTGGTCGAAGGCGCCCTTCCAGGGCTGCGCCCCGGCGTTGACCTTCTCCCGGGTGAAGTCGAGCTGGCCCCGCGAGACCAGGACACCGGGGTGGACGAAGGTCGTGGGGGCGGCCTCGGCACGGCCGCCGGCGGGGCCGGCGAGCAGCGCGGCGAGGAGGGCGGTGAGCAGCAGGGGGGCGGAGAGCAGCGAACGCCTTCGGATGCGTGCCGTACGGGATTCATCGCGCCATCTGGACAAGGGGTTACCCCTTCTTCATGTATGTGAACGCGGGACGCCTGTCGAGTGGGGAACCTAAAGGTCTGAACCATTGCCGTCAAGGGCGTTCGAGACGTTGGACCGAAACGCTGTTCATGTACGTGAACGGCCGGGAGTCCCCCGAGCCGGACGCCGCCGGTCGGCCCTCCCCGGCCCGCCGCCATGGCCCGTGTCATCGGCGCAGGTCCGCACGCCGTACGATTTCCCGCGTTGCCACTCACACCGTCCGAAGGAGATCTCCCATGGCCCAGGTCACGCTGAAGGGCAGCCCCGTCCAGGTCAACGGCGCCCTGCCGGTTCCCGGCAGCCAGGCTCCCGACTTCACGCTCGTCGCCGAGGGGCTGGCGGACAAGACGCTGAAGGACTACGCCGGTCAGCGCAAGGTCCTCAACATCTTCCCCAGCGTCGACACCCCGACGTGCGCCTCCTCCGTCCGCGCCTTCAACAAGAAGGCCGGCGAGCTGGAGAACACGGTGGTGCTCTGCATCTCCGCCGACCTGCCCTTCGCCCAGGCCCGCTTCTGCGGCGCCGAGGGTCTCGAGAACGTCAAGAACCTCTCGACGCTCCGGGGCCGCGAGTTCCACACCAACTACGGTGTGGAGATCGCGGACGGGCCGCTGGCCGGTCTGACCGCGCGCGCCGTCGTCGTCCTCGACGAGAACGACACCGTCCTGCACGCGCAGCTCGTGGGCGAGATCGCCGACGAGCCCGGCTACGACGAGGCCCTCTCGGTCCTCAAGTAGTCGCCGCGCAGTCGCCGCCCGACCGCGGCGCACACGCAGCGGAGGAGCCCCTCCACCGTCCACCGGTGGAGGGGCTCCTCCGCGTTTCCCCTGCGTTCCCTGGCGCCCGCTCAGGCGCAGGCCGGGCAGAGTCCGCGGTACGTCACGTCGGCCTTCGACACGGTGAAGCCGAACCGCTCCGCGGGCGGGAGGACGGCCAGCGGGTCACCCGTCGGGTGGACGTCACGGATGACGCCGCAGCCGGAGCAGACCAGATGCTGGTGCGGCCGGTGCGCGTTCGGGTCGTAACGCTTCGCCCGTCCGTCCGTGGACAGTTCCACCACCTCCCCCAGGGCCACCAGCTCGCCCAGCGTGTTGTAGACCGTCGCCCGCGCGATCTCCGGCAGCCGGACCACGGCCCGGGCGTGCACCTCGTCCGCGGTGAGGTGCACGTGGTCGCCGGCCAGGACCTCCGCGACGACACGCCGCTGGGACGTCATCCGCCAGCCTCGCGCTCGCAGTCGCTCGAGCAGGTCACTCATGTCTACTCACCTCTTCGGCGCGCCAGCCGTCGGACAGTGTTTGGCAGGGTTCTTGACTTGGACTAGGTCCATCGTAGGATCTGTTCTGTTGACGGCCAAGGGGCAGGAAGGCTCCAGCACGGCGGGAGACGGCGACGTGACGGACCATCCCGCGCGTGTCGTCACACTTCCTGAGCACCGTGATTCGCCAGGTCCGGAAGGATTCCGCATGTCTGAGAACCATGAAGCAATCGTCGGAGACGCGCAGGCGGAGGGCAGCGGTGGCTGCCCGGTCGCGCACGGACGCGCCGCGCACCCGACCCAGGGCGGCGGCAACAGCCAGTGGTGGCCGAACCGGCTCAACCTGAAGATCCTGGCCACGAACCCCGCCGTGGGGAACCCGCTCGGCGCGGAGTTCGACTACGCCGAGGCGTTCAACGCCCTCGACCTCGCCGCCGTGAAGCGGGACATCGCCGAGGTGCTCACCACCTCGCAGGACTGGTGGCCCGCCGACTTCGGCCACTACGGCCCGCTCATGATCCGGATGGCCTGGCACAGCGCCGGTACGTACCGCATCAGCGACGGCCGCGGTGGCGCCGGCGCCGGCCAGCAGCGCTTCGCGCCGCTCAACAGCTGGCCGGACAACGGCAACCTCGACAAGGCCCGCCGTCTGCTGTGGCCGGTCAAGAAGAAGTACGGCCAGAACATCTCCTGGGCCGACCTGATGATCCTCACCGGCAACGTCGCCCTGGAGACGATGGGCTTCGAGACCTTCGGCTTCGCCGGCGGGCGCGCCGACGTGTGGGAGGCCGACGAGGACGTCTACTGGGGCCCCGAGACCACCTGGCTCGACGACGAGCGCTACACCGGTGACCGCGAGCTGGAGAACCCGCTCGGCGCTGTCCAGATGGGCCTCATCTACGTCAACCCCGAGGGCCCCAACGGCAACCCGGACCCGGTCGCCGCGGCCCGCGACATCCGCGAGACGTTCCGCCGCATGGCGATGAACGACGAGGAGACCGTCGCGCTCATCGCCGGTGGCCACACCTTCGGCAAGACCCACGGCGCCGGCCCCGCGGAGAACGTCGGAGCCGACCCCGAGGCCGCGCCCCTGGAGGCACAGGGCTTCGGCTGGGCCAACGCGTACGGCACCGGCAAGGGCGCCGACGCGATCACCAGTGGTCTCGAAGTCACCTGGACCACCACTCCCGCGCAGTGGGGCCACGACTTCTTCAAGCACCTCTTCGCGTACGAGTACGAGCTCTCCACGAGCCCGGCCGGTGCGCACCAGTGGGTGGCGAAGAACGCCGAGGCGATCATCCCCGACGCGCACGACGCGTCGAAGAAGCACCTCCCGACGATGCTCACCACCGACCTGTCGCTGCGCTTCGACCCGGCGTACGAGCAGATCTCGCGGCGGTTCTACGAGAACCCGGAGCAGTTCGCGGACGCCTTCGCCCGCGCCTGGTACAAGCTGACGCACCGTGACATGGGTCCGGCCGTCCGCTACCTCGGTCCGGAGGTCCCCTCCGAGGTCCTCCTGTGGCAGGACCCGCTGCCGGCGCGCGAGGGCGAGACGCTCGACGCCGCGGACATCGCCTCCCTCAAGGAGCAGATCCTCGGTTCCGACCTCACGGTCTCCCAGCTGGTCTCCGCGGCCTGGGCCTCGGCCTCCTCCTTCCGTGGCAGCGACAAGCGGGGCGGCGCCAACGGCGGCCGCATCCGCCTGGAGCCGCAGCGCAACTGGGAGGTCAACAACCCGGACGAGCTCGCGCAGGTGCTGCGTACGCTCGAGAGCGTCAAGGCCTCCTTCGACGCCGCGGGCACCAAGAAGGTCTCGATCGCCGACCTGGTCGTGCTCGCGGGCTCCGCGGCCGTCGAGAAGGCGGCCAAGGACGGCGGCTTCGACGTCGAGGTGCCGTTCACCCCGGGCCGCGTGGACGCCGCGCAGGACCAGACGGACGTGGAGTCCTTCGCCGCGCTCGAGCCGCAGGCCGACGGCTTCCGCAACTACCTCGGCAAGGGCAACCGCCTCCCGGCGGAGTACCTGCTGATCGACCGCGCGAACCTGCTGACCCTGAGCGCGCCCGAGCTCACGGTCCTCGTCGGCGGCCTCCGCGTCCTGGGCGCGAACCACCAGCAGTCCGCGCACGGTGTCCTCACCACGACCCCGGGCTCCCTGACGAACGACTTCTTCGTCAACCTGCTCGACATGGGGACGACGTGGACGGCGACGTCCGAGGACGCGACCACGTACGAGGGCCGCGACTCCGCCACCGGCGAGGTCAAGTGGACCGGCACCCGCGCCGACCTGGTCTTCGGCTCCAACAGCGAGCTGCGCGCGCTGGCCGAGGTCTACGCGAGCGACGACGCGAAGGAGAAGTTCGTGAACGACTTCGTGTCGGCGTGGAACAAGGTGATGGACCTGGACCGGTTCGACATCGCCTGATCCACACCGTCCGGTCCTCAGGGCGCGTCCCGGCTCCTTCGGTGCCGGGACGCGCCCGCGTTCAGCTCGCGTTCAGCGCCACCGTCGGGTGCAGGCGCGAGGCGCGGATCGCCGGATAGAGGCCGGCGACCACCCCGATGAGGAGCGTCGCGGCCAGGCCGCCCGCCAGCGACCAGGGCGGGACCACGGCCGTCCAGCCCTGGACCCGGGCGAAGACGTACGTCGCCGACGCCCCGAGCAGCGCGCCCGTCGCGCCGCCCAGCGCCGACAGGAGCAGCGACTCGGTCAGGAACTGGAGCCGGATCGCGTTGCGGGTCGCGCCGAGCGAGCGCCGGAGGCCGATCTCCTGGCGGCGCTCCAGGACGGAGATCACCATGGTGTTGGCGACTCCCACTCCCCCGACCAGGAGGGCCACCGCTCCGAGCCCGAGCATCAGGGTCGTCAGCCCCTCGTCGGTGGCGGCCTTGGCTGCCAGCGCGTCCGAGGGGCGGGACACCTTGACGCCGCCCTCGTCACCCGGGCTGATGGTGCGGGCCAGGACCGCCCGTACGTCCTCCACCGAGGCGTCCGTGGAGCGCTCGAAGACGGTCGAGGGATGGCCGTCGAAGCCGAAGTAGTGCTCGGCGGCGGGGAATCCGACGAGGGCCACCCGGTCCAGGGTGGGGACCAGTTCGAGCGGCGCGAGGATGCCGACGACGACCACGCGCGTGTCGTTCATCATGATCGTCTCGCCGGTGCGGGTGATGCCGAGACGGTCCGCGGCCACCGCGCCCAGGACCGTCACCGGGAGCCGTTCTCGCGCCGGGTCGAGCCACACGCCCTTCGCCACCTCGCCGCCGAGCGCCGACAGCAGGTCGATGCCCGCGGCCTGGGTGGTGACGCCCGCGGTGCGTTCCTCGGGGACGACGTCGCTGCGGCGGACGCGGGCGTCCACGTCTCCGGTGGCCGTGGCGTGCCGCACGGGCCCGATGCGCTCGACCATCGCGACCGCGTTCTTGGGCAGTCTGATCTCCTGTCCCATGGCGTCCTTGCCGGCCTCGGCGGTGAGGAGGTTGGTGCCGAGGCGGTCGAGCCGGGCCATGAGGTCCGCGCGGCTCGACTCGGAGAGTCCGACGACCGCGACCATCGTCGCGATGCCGATGGCGATGCCGAGCGCCGACAGCACCACGCGTGCGCGGCGTGCGCGCAGGCCGACCGCGCCGACGCGGAGGATGTCACCGGGAGAGAGGCGGGAGGGCTTGAGGCCATGGTTCTCGGGCTTCACGAGCGGGCCCCTTCCCCGGCGGATCCGGACCGTGTGTCCGAGACGATCTCGCCGTCCTTGAAGCGGACCCGGCGCGGCAGCGAGTCGGCGATCTCCTGGTCGTGGGTGATCACGCAGATCGTGGTGCCGGAGGCGTTCAGCTCGTGCAGCAACTCCATGACGATCTCGCCGGACGCGCTGTCGAGCGCCCCGGTCGGTTCGTCCGCGAGCAGCAGCCGGGGCTCCTTCACGAGGGCGCGGGCGATGGCGACGCGCTGCTTCTCTCCGCCGGACAGTTCGTTGGGCGTGTGGGAGCCGCGGTGGTCGAGGCGGACCCTGGCGAGCGCTTCCCGCGCGCGCGTCCGCCGCTCCCTCAGCGGTACGCCCGCGTACAGCAGCCCGTCGGCGACGTTGTCGACGGCGTCGCGCCCCGCCGCCAGGTGGAAGTGCTGGAACACGAAGCCGATGTGCCGGGCGCGCAGGGCGGAGAGCCGGGAGTCGGAGAGCCGGGACACGTCGTACCCGGCGACGCGGACGGTGCCGGTGGTGGGCTTGTCGAGGGTGCCCATGACGTTGAGCATCGTGGACTTGCCGGAGCCGGACGGGCCGACGACGGCGAGCAGTTCGCCCTCCTCGACGGTGAGGTTCACCGCGCGCAGGGCGTGGACGCCGCCGGGGTACGCCTTGCCGGCGTCCCGCAGTTCGATCACGGGAGCACCGCTCGTCCCGGTCGCGGGGGTCGGCGTCGTGCCGGTCGCCGGGGTCGGCGTCATGATGCCGCCACCCCGACCTTCAGGCCTTCGCGCACGTCCGGGCCGCTGACCTCGATCTGTCCGTCGGCGGTCATGCCCGTCTCCACGCGCACGGTCGTCGTGCCCGTCCCCCGGACGATCTGGAGGCCGTAGCCGCCGTTCTCGCCGCGCAGGGCGACGACCGCCTCGACGGGGACGGCGAGGACTCCCCTGCGCGCCTCGCTGACGAACCTCACGCTCGCCGACGCCTTGGCGTCCTCGCCGGTCGCCGCGCCCACTCCGCCGTCCAGGACGACCTCGACGGTGATGCCGTCCTGGGCGCCCGCACCGCCGCCCGCCGCGGACTCCTCGGGGCGCACGGTCCCGGCGACCCGCCCCGCCGCGGTCTTCCCGCTCGGCAGGGTGACCTCGACCTTGGTGCCGCGCGAGGTGAGCGCCCCGTCGGACTGGTCCAGTTGGGCCCGTATGACGGGCTGGGTGGAGGCGATGGTCAGGACGGGGCCGTTCGGGGCGACCTGGTCGGCGAGGGCCGCGTCGGCGGAGACCACCTTGACCTTGCCGGGCTGGAAGACGACGTCGCCCTTCCCGACCCTGCCGGTCGGCTCGCGGTTCAGGGACGTCTGCCACTGCTTGACGGCGGCCTCGGTGTCCTTGCCGTACCGCGTGTCGACGTACAGGCCGGCTCCCCAGCCGAGGTCGCGGAGGTTGCGCTCCAGCTGGAGGACGTCGCTGCCCCGGTCGCCCGTCTTCATCTCGCGGAACATGGGGACCGGTCCGTAGAGCAGGGTGACGGGCTTGTCGTTCAGCTCGTACAGGGCCTGCCCCATGGTCAGCGTCTTCCCTTCGGGGGCGGCCACGGTGACGGTGCCCTCGACGGCGGACTTGACGGTCCGGCGCTGTGCGAAGTCGAGCGTGCCGTCGACCGTCTTGGACCGGACGAGGTCGGTGCGGACGACGGTCGCGGTGGCGGGCGGCAGGTCGCCGCTCTTGCCGGACGTGCCGGTCTCGCCGCCGCGGTCGAGGACGAGGACGCCCCCGGTGACCGCGGCGGCGACGGTCGTCGCGCCGAGCGCGAGAAGGGCCGAGCGGCGCCTCACTGCATCCCGTCCAGACCGTCGAGCAGCTTCGTCTTGCACGCCTCGCGGGCCTGCTTGTACGCCGGCGAGTGCGTGTCGATGGTCGGCGAGGCGGGGTTGGGGTCGCCGCCCGGCTGGGCGTTGCCGCCGCTCATGGTCGGGTTGGTGAAGCGGGAGACGCCGTTGTCGCGCATGCACTTGGCGTGCGCGAGCATCGACTCGTAGTCCTTCTGCTGGTCGCGCTTGGGCTCGGCCTGCATGGCCCGCTGGAGTTCGGGGGCGCAGACGCCGTTCTTCCCGCCCTTGGCGGCCTCGTTCTGGCCGGGCCGGGACGAGATCTCCTCGATCTTCGACCAGTCGAGGTGCCCGCTGAGCTTCGGGTCCGGGTAGTCCTTGTAGCCGCCCTTGGTGCGCATGCACCGGACGTACGTCAGCTGGGCGTCGTAGAAGGCGCTCTTCCCGGCGGGCGCGGTGCTCGGGGCGCTGCCGCCGCCGTCGGCCGAGGCGGACCGCGAGGCGGACGGGGTCTCCGGTACGGAGGCGATCTCGTCGTTCTTCTCCGCGCCGCCGGCACTGTCGCCGCCGCCGCAGGCCGCCGTGAAGGCGAGGACGGGGAGCGCGGCGAGCGCGGTGAGGCGCAGCCGGGCCGTGGCACGGGAGGTCGTGGTGGGCTTCATGGGCTCCACCCTCGCCACGGCACGTGATGACCTGTCCATGGCCACATGATGAGAACGTAACAATGCCCCGGACCTGCGGATCCGTCGCCTCCCCGGGCGCCGGATCGGCGATCGGGATGCCCATAATCGTTCCCATGCCGCATGTACTGCTCATCGAGGACGACGCGTCCGTACGGGACGGAATGGAGCTCGTGCTGCGCCGGCACGGGTACGCCGTCGACACGGCGGCCACGGGCGAGCAGGCGCTCGCCCTGCTGGACGGCCCGGGCGGTGCGAAGGTCGAGCTGGCCGTGCTCGACCTGATGCTGCCGGGCATGGACGGCTTCGAGGTGTGCCGCCGGATCCGTGCCCGGACCACGACCCTGCCGGTCATCATGCTGACCGCGCGCGGCGACGACCGGGACATCGTGACGGGCCTGGAGGCGGGCGCCGACGACTACGTGGTCAAGCCGGTCACCGCGCCCGTCCTCGAAGCCCGTATCCGGGCCGCGCTGCGGCGGGCGGAGCCCTCCGGTCCCGTGCGGGGAGCGGAGAGCGACCCCGCCGGACTGGTCATCGACCGCGCGGGCCTGACCGTCACCAAGCACGGCGTCCCGATCGCGCTGCCGCCCACGGAGCTCCGGCTGCTCCTGGAGCTGTCGGCCTCCCCCGGCCGGGTCTTCAGCCGCGAGCAGCTCCTCGCGTCCGTCTGGGACCACACGTTCCTGGGCGACTCCCGGCTGGTGGACGCGGCGGTCGGGCGGCTGCGGGCCAAGCTGGAGGACGTACCGGCGAAGCCGCGGTACGTGCAGACGGTGCGGGGCTTCGGCTACCGCTTCGGGCCGCTGTGAGGCGACGGTCCGGGCGGTCGCGGGGCGGCCGGCTCGTCGGCGGGCTGCGTACCCGGCTCGTCGTCGCCTTCGTCGTCGTCGCGCTCGTCAGCGCCGTGACCGCGACCGCGCTCGCCTACCGGGACGCGCGGACCGCCGTTCTCCAGCGCACCCAGAACGCCGCCGTGAACGACCTGCGGGAGCGGGTCACCGCGGTCGCCGCCGACTTCGACGTCCCGCCCGACCAGCGCTCTCTGTCCCGCTTCGCGGCGAAGGTCTCGGACGGCATCGGCGCCCGCATCGTGGTCGCCCGCTACCAGGACCTCGTGGCCGTCTCCGACTCGCTCGCCGACACGGACGGCCGGATCACCGCCGAACTGCGCACCGCCGTGCGCACCGGGACCGGGGCCCGCTTCCAGCGGGTGATGTGGCGGGGCGAGCCCTATCTGGTCGTCGGCATGCCCGTGACGTACGCCGACGGGGACCGCAGGACCTCGGGCCTCGAGGTCTTCGCGATCACCGATCTGCGGGCCGAGCGCGACGACACCGCCGCCCTGCTCGACTCCGTGCGGTCGGGCGTCCTGCCGGTGGTGCTGCTCGCCGCCGTGCTGGCGCTGCTCGCCGCACGGACGGTGCTGCGTCCCGTGCGGGAGCTGGGGCGGGCAACGCGGGAGCTCGCGGCCGGGGATCTCGGCAGCCGGGTCGCCGTCACCGGGCACGACGAACTCGCCGACCTGGCGAGGACGTTCAACGACACCGCCGACGCGCTCCAGGCCTCCGACGCCGAGCTGCGCGAGCAGGAGGCGAAGGCGCGCCGCTTCGTGGCGGACGTGTCGCACGAGCTGCGCACGCCCCTCGCGGCGATGACGATGGTGGCGACGGTCCTCGAGGAGGACGCCGACCAGCTGCCGCCGGACGCGGCGCGCGCGGCCCGTACGGTCGGCGCGGAGACGGCCCGGCTGGCGCGGCTCGTCGAGGATCTGATGGAGATCTCCCGTTTCGACGCGGGCGCGGTGCGGCTGAACGCGGCCGAGACGGACCTCGCCGAGGCCGTACGGGCGTCGCTGGCGCTGCGCGGCTGGACGGACCGGGTGCGGACGGAGCTCGCCGAGGGCGTGCGGGCGAGCGTCGACCGGCGCCGCGTCGACGTGATCGTCGCGAATCTCGTGGGGAACGCGCTGCGGCACGGGGCCCCGCCGGTCACCGTGACGCTCGGGACGGCCGTCGCCGAGGACGGGGAGTGGGTCACGCTGGCGGTCGCCGATCACGGTCCGGGGCTGCCGCCGGGGGCCGGGGACCGGGTCTTCGACCGCTTCTACAAGGCGGACGCGGCCCGCACGCGCGGCGCGGCCGACGCCGGCGGACAGGGCAGCGGCCTCGGCACGGCGATCGCGCTGGAGAACGCGCGGCTGCACGGCGGCACGATCGACGCGGCCGACGGGCCGGGGGGCGGCGCGGTGTTCACGCTGCGCCTGCCCCTGCGGCGCACGGACGAGCGACGTACCGGAGAGGAAGCGGAGTGAGGATCCCTCAGGGAGCCGCGGTCGCCGTGCTGGCGACGGCGGGGTTCGCCCTCGCCGGCTGCGGTGTCCAGCCGACCGGGGTGATCGGCGCGGGCGAGCCGGCGTCGGGGCTGACGCGCGGGATGCGGCTGTACTACGCCTCGGACAGCGGTCTGCGCGGGGTGCCGCTGCTCGACAGGGAGCTGAAGGACCTCAACTCCGTGATGAAGCTCCTCGCCCAGGGCCCCGGGCCCGCCGAGCAGCGCGACGGGCTCACCTCGCTGGTCCAGGAGCTGGGCGGCTACACGGTGAGCGGGACGGGTGCCCGCGTCACGATCCGCATGGACGGCGCGTATCCGCTGTCGGGGCACGACCAGGGCACGGGGCAGCTGGTGTGCACGCTGGCACGCGCCCAGTCCGTCCTCGACCCGAAGGTCAGCGCGGACGACGTCGAGGTCACCGTGCGGGCGGCCGAGGGGGCGGTGCTGGGCCCGTACCGGTGTGCGGAGTTCCTCGACGGGTGAGACCCGCCCCGGGAGGGACGGGTCTCACGAGCGGTCCACGCCGGCACGCGGCTCGGCGTCAGGCCGTGGGACCGGGTATCTGCAGGGCCTTGGTGTTGCGTTCCCAGCCGGACCAGAGGTCGTCGTCCACGCAGTAGCCGCAGCCGGGGCCGAAGAACATGCCCCGGGCCTGCTCGTCGCCCATCAGCCAGAAGCGCAGCCAGGCGGTGGTCGGGGCCCGGAAGTCGCCGCCGTCGCCGATGGAGCTGAGGTGTCCGGCGCCGCGGACCTCGCCGTAGACGGCGGGGACGTGGGAGGAGTCCCGGTAGAACGCCTTCACGAGGGCGGGCCACACCGTGAGGTCCCGCTGACCGGCCAGGTAGAAGACGGGTTCGTCCATCAGGTCGGCGCTGGCGAGGGGACCCGGCTGGATGGGCACGGCGGTGTCGACGCGCGGGTCGATCGCGGCGTTGATCGCCGCCGCGCCGCCCTGCGAGTGCCCGGCGGAGCCGATGTGTTCGAGGTCGACCTTCCCGTAGAACGGGCTGCCGCTGTCCGCGTTCCACCGCTCCAGGACGTCGATCCCGGAACGCATGGTGATCGCGAAGTTCGAGGTGGGGGTGTTGGCGGCGGCGACGATGAAGCCCTGGCTCGCCCAGTGCCGCAGCAGCGAGCTGTAGATCCCGGGCACGGCCCCGGTGCCGTTGCCCCAGATGACCACCGGGTGGCGCTCTCCCGACTTCCCCATGTTCCGCGGGTAGTAGAAGGTGTGCACGACGCCGATGTCGACGTTCACCTCGTACGGGCCGGTCTGGCCCCAGTCGGTGCCGAGCGACGCGATCCTGCCCGTCGGCGCCTCCGCCGCGCCGGCGGTGCCCGGCGTGGCGACGGCCGCGAGCACGACGGCGAGGAGGGCACTGCCGAGCGCCCGGCTGAATCTCCCTGACATAGGAACTCCTTCATGGGTACGGCGCGTTGCGCGTCCTCGCAATCGCGGCCAGTGCCCATGGTCGGGCTCGCCGACACGGGTGTCTCCCGGCAGGAGCCCAGTGCTGTCGGGGCGGGATTGGGCGTCTGCCCAATCAAGCGAGCGGGACCCGCACCGCAACGCACCGCACATGGCGGAGCGCTCCGGCCGGGCGTCCTCTACGGGACGGCCGGGCCGGAGCGCTCTCAGGGGGGGCCGGGCAGGTGTGCGGGCCTGCCGGGCCGGTGGCTTGTGGTCAGCCGGCGAGGAGTTCGAGCGAGTCGATCACACGGTTCGAGAAGCCCCACTCGTTGTCGTACCAGGCGACGACCTTGATGTGGCGGCCTTCGACACGGGTCAGGGCCGAGTCGAAGATCGACGAGTGCGGGTTGCCCACGATGTCGGCGGAGACCAGCGCGTCCTCCGAGTACTCCAGGACGCCGGCGAGCGGGCCCTCGGCCGCGGCGCGGTACGCCGCCAGGACGTCCTCGCGGGTCACGTCGCGGGCGACGGTCGTGTTGAGCTCGACGATCGAGCCGACGGGGACCGGTACGCGGATCGAGTCGCCCGACAGCTTGCCGTCGAGGTTCGGCAGCACGTGGCCGATGGCCTTGGCGGCACCGGTCGTCGTCGGCACGATGTTGACGGCGGCGGCGCGGGCACGGCGGGCGTCGCGGTGCGGGCCGTCCAGGAGGTTCTGCTCCTGCGTGTAGGCGTGGACCGTCGTCATGAAGCCGTGCTCGATGCCGGCGAGCTCGTCGAGGACCGCGGCCAGCGGGGCGAGCGCGTTGGTCGTGCACGAGGCGTTCGAGACGATCGTGTGCAGCTCGGGGTCGTACGCGTCGGTGTTGACGCCGTAGGCGAGCGTGACGTCGGCACCGTCCGCCGGGGCGCTGACGAGGACCTTCTTCGCACCCGCGTCGAGGTGGGCGCGGGCGGCCTTGGCCGAGGTGAAGCGGCCGGTCGACTCGAGCACGATGTCGACGCCCAGCTCGGCCCACGGCAGCTGCGCCGGCTCGCGCTCGGCCAGGACCTGGATGCGGCGGCCGTCGACGACGAGCGTGTTGCCCTCGACGGTCACGGGACGGCCGAGGCGGCCCGAGGTGGTGTCGTAGGCGAGCAGCCGCGCGAGGGCGGCCGGCTCGGTGAGGTCGTTGACGGCGACGACCTCGAGGTCGCTGTCGCGCTCCAGGAGTGCGCGCAGCACGTTCCGTCCGATGCGGCCGAATCCGTTGATCGCGATGCGAGTCATGAGCGGTGTCCCTTCCGTTCCGTTCCGTTGCGCTTCAGACTCGCGTACGAAATCCGCCCGTGACAGCGGCGTGATCGCCACGGTCCGCAAGGATCGCGCCAGCCGTATGCCAGACGGGTGCCCGGCGCGCGCCAGGCAGGGGGAAAGGGGCGCGCCACGCGAGGGAAAGGGAGGCGTTACTCGCCCTGGGCGAAGGTCCGCCGGTACTCGCTGGGCGTGGTGCCGAGGATGTGCTGGAAGTGCAGCCGCAGATTCGCTCCGGTGCCGAGGCCGACGTCGGCGGCTATCTGCTCGACGCCCCGCCCGGACCGTTCGAGCAGCTCGCGGGCCATGTCGATGCGGGCGCGCATCACCCACTGCATGGGCGTGTACCCGGTGTCCTCGACGAACCGGCGGGAGAGCGTCCGCGCCGACACCGCCGCGTGCCGGGCGAGGATCTCCAGGGTGAGGGGCTCGCCGAGCCGGTGCAGGGCCCATTCGCGGGTGGCGGCGAACCTTTCGCCGAGGGCTTCGGGCACGCTGCGCGGTACGTACTGCGCCTGGCCGCCGCTGCGGTACGGGGCCGCGACGAGGCGGCGGGCCGCGTGGTTCGAGGCGGCCACGCCGAGGTCGCCGCGCAGGATGTGCAGGCACAGGTCGATGCCGGAGGCGGCGCCGGCGGACGTCAGGACGCTGCCCTCGTCGACGAACAGGACGTTCTCGTCGACCCGGACGAGCGGCCGTTTCGCCGCGAGCGCCCGCGCGTAGTGCCAGTGCGTGGTGGCGCGCTTGCCGTCGAGGAGACCCGTGGCGGCGAGCGCGAACGCGCCGGTCGAGATGGCGGCCAGCCGGGCGCCCCGGTCGTGGGCGGCGATCAGCGCGTCGACGACGGCCTGCGGCGGGTCCTCGCGGTCGGGGAACCGGTAGCCGGGGACGAAGACGATGTCGGCCCAGGCGAGGGCGTCGAGGCCGTGGGCGACGTGGTACGACAGTCCGTCCCCGCCCGCGACGGGTCCGGGCGCCGCGCCGCAGACCCGTACCTCGTACGGCATGCTCGCGCGGGTCGTGAACACCTGCGCCGGGATGCCGACGTCGAGCGGCTTCGCGCCTTCGAGGACGAGGACGGCGACGCGGTGGAGGCGGGAAGCGGGCACGTGAACGAGGGTACGCGGCCCCTTGGGCCGTCGGCGTTCCGCGTACCAGGAACAGCGCACTCCAGAACTCGTCCCCCGTGTCAGGAACCGCTCTCGCGCGTTGGCACTCATGATCCTTGGGCGTCGGGGGTCGCACCGGTCACGGTGGCGCGTCCCCGGGCCCTCGGCCCACCGCTGCCGTGGGCCGTGCCGAACGATCCGGACGCACCGGAAGAAGCCGAGGAACCACTGTGCCCCTGCCGTCCCACCGCCGCCGCCTGGCCGTGAGCGCCACCCTGATCGCCGCGCTCGCCGCGGGAGTCGCCCCGGCCACCAGCGCCTTCGCCGCGCCCGCAGCCCCCGCGGCTCCCTCGGCTTCCGCGGCTCTCGCCGCCAAGGCCGCGACCTCCACCGCCCCGACTCCCACCCCCGACATGGAGGGTGTGACCGCCGCGCTGAACTCGGCGATGACCAACGGGGCGCCGGGCGCCATGGCCCGGTACGCCGGTCCCGACGGGGTCCGGACGCGGACCGTCGGCGTGCGGGACCGCGTCTCGGGTGCGGCCATGGACACCCGGGCCCGCTTCCGGATCGGCAGCGTCAGCAAGACGTTCTCGACGGTCGTCCTCCTCCAGCTGGTGCAGGAGGGGAAGCTGGCGCTCGACGCGCCCGTCGACGACTACCTGCCCGGGCTGCTCCCCGACGGCCGCATCACGGTCCGGCACCTGCTCACGCACCGCAGCGGTCTCGCCGACTACACGGACGACATGTTCAACAACACCGTGCCCGGCTTCGAGGCCGTGCGGAACCGGGTGTTCAGCTACCAGGAGCTCGTCGACCTCTCCCTGGCCCTGCCCCGGACCACCGAGCCCGGTGTGGCGTACAAGTACTCGAACGCCAACTTCGTGGTGGTCGGCATGCTGATCGAGAAGGCGACGGGCCGGCCGGTGGCCGACGCGTACGAGCGCCGCATCTTCAAGCCGCTGAAGCTGCGCGACACCTCGTACGTGCACCCCGACACGCGCATCGAGGGGCTGCACGTCCGCGGGTACCTGCACCCCGACGAGGAGGGTGGCGCGCTCGTGGACTCCACGGAGCAGACCGTGTCGTGGGCGCAGTCCGCCGGGGCCGTCATCTCCAGCCCCGGCGATCTGAACACCTTCACCAGCGCCCTCATGCGCGGCAGGCTCCTGTCGCCGGCCATGCTGGAGGCGATGACGACGGTGACGCCGACGGACACCACCGACACCCGTTTCTACGGGCTCGGGCTGCGGCGGTACGACCTCTCGTGCGGCACGCAGATCTTCGGCCACACCGGGACCGTGCAGGGCTTCTACACGTACGCGTTCTCGACGCGTGACGGCAGGCGCAGCCTCTCGGCGGTGGCGAACACCTCGAACCACGGCTCCGCGAACACGGCGCTCGGCGGAACGCTGGAGGCGGCGTTCTGCGGCAAGAAGCCGGCGGCCGCCCCGTCGTCGCGCGCCGCCGCCTCGTCGGCGGACGCCGGCCTGACGCAGCTCCCGGCGGAACGGGACCTGCCCGAGCGCCACTGAGCCGAAGCTCCGATCAGGCCTCGTACTCGGTGAGGTCGATGGCGTAGACGCGCAGCGGGACGTCGAAGGCCGGGTGGTTCGTCTCGCGCTCGGCGGTCATGCCGAGCTTGCCCATGATGTTCTCGGCGGCCGAGTTGCTGATGTGGGTGACGGCGACGACCCGGTCGAGCCCCCGGTCCTGGAGTGCGAACTCCAGGACCGCGTGGGCGGCCTCGGAGGCGTACCCCTGGCCCCAGAAGGGCCTGCCCAGACGCCAGCTGATCTCCACGTCCGACATCAGCTCCGGCAGCCCCTGCGGCACGGAGAGCCCCGCGAAGCCGATCAGCTCGCCGGAGGCGAGGAGCTCGACGGCGAAGAGCCCGAAGCCCTCGTCGTCCCATTCCTCCTCGTACCGCTCGATGTCCTCGGCGGTCTCCTCCAGATCCCGCACCGATCCGTCGCCGATCCAGCGCATGACCTCGGAGTCGGCGTTGATCTCGGCCAGGGGGACGAGGTCGTCGTCGGTCCAGCGTCGGAGGAGGAGGCGGGGGGTACGGATCTCGGTCATGCCCCCATCCTGACGCATGGCACGGGGCCGCCACGCCACCCGCCCCCGTCAGTGCAGGGCCGCCGTCACGAGGGTGGCGATCTCCTTCTCCGTGACCGGTCCGCCGTTGATCAGGCGGTCGAAGACCAGACCGTCGACGCAGGTCAGCAGGGTGATGGTGCGTTCGTCCGCGTCAGTGAGGCCTTGGGCGGCGAGGAAGGCGCGTACGGCTTCGCGGGCCGTGTTCTCGCGCGGGGTGAGGATCTCGCGGAGTTCGGGGTGGTGCACGCTCTCGATCGCGCAGGCGTAGCGGGCGAGGGAGCGGTGGCGGCCGGGGCCGGTGAGGCGGCGCGCGGTGAAGGCGGCGATCCCGGCGGCGAGTTCGGCGGGGTTCCGGAACGCCCGGGTGTGCCGGCCCGCCTCCTCCAGCTCCTCCTGGTCGAGCGCGACCAGGCGGCGCACGAGTGCGGTGAGGAGCGACTGACGCGTGCGGTAGTAGGCGGAGGTGGTGCCGGGAGGCAGGTTCGCGG
The DNA here is from genome assembly GCF_055581845.1 of Streptomyces sp. NPDC042346. NCBI lineage: Bacteria > Bacillati > Actinomycetota > Actinomycetes > Kitasatosporales > Streptomycetaceae > Streptomyces > Streptomyces sp. NPDC042346. The sequence goes on from NZ_JBVJEH010000002.1 coordinate 218,746, forward strand.
ACCGGTCCACGGCGCGGTGGGTCAGGCCCCGCATGCCGTGCTCGGCGAGCACGTCGATGGCCGCGTCGGCGAGGACGGTACGTCGATCGGTGAGCATCCCCCCTTTCTACACCTGTAGAGGACAGGAGTAGCCTCCTCCTTCTACAGGTGTAGAAGGAGGAGGGGGTCGGCATGGTCGACGGGAACGCGGTGGTCGTCGGCGGAGGGATCGGCGGGCTCGCCGCCGCGCTGGGCCTGTGCCGGGTCGGCTGGGAGGTGACCGTCGTCGAGCGCTCCCCCGTCCTCGACGACGCCGGCGCGGGGATCTCCCTCCACGCCAACGGCATCCGCGCCCTCGACGTGCTGGGCGTCGGCGACGCGGTGCGGGAGGCGGCGCGGCCCCAGTACACGGGCGGCACCCGGGTCCCGGGCGGCGGGTGGCTGTCCCGGATGGACGGAGCCGCCCTGGAGCGGACGCTGGGCACACCGATCGTCGGCATCCGCCGCTCCGTGCTGCACCGCCTGCTGCGGGCGGCACTGCCGCCCGAGTGCCTGGTCACCGGGGCCGAGGTGACGGCCGTCGACCGCACGGCGCCGGGTCGTGTACGCGTCGCCGTCGGGGACGGGACACGGGACGCGGCCCTGGTCGTCGCCGCGGACGGGGTCCGCAGCGCGATCCGGGCCCGGCTGTTCCCCGGCCACCCCGGTCCCGCCTACAGCGGTGCCACCGTGCTGCGGGCCGTCACGGACGTCCCCGTCGGCCTCGCCTCCGACTTCGAGCTGACCTGGGGGCACGGGGCCGAGTTCGGCCACATCGCGTTCGCCGACGGCCGCGCCGAGTGGCATGCCGTCCTGGGCTCGCCCCCGGGCGTGCGGTATCCCGACGCGCTCGCGGCGATGCGGGTCCGCTTCGCGGACTGGCACGATCCGATCCCCGCGCTGCTCGACGCGACCCGCCCCGACGCCGTGCTGCACCACGACATCCACGAACTCGTCGCGCCCCTGCCCTCCTTCGTCGCGGGCCGCGTCGCCCTCCTCGGCGACGCGGCACACGCCATGACGCCCCATCTCGGTCAGGGCGCCTGCCAGGCGTTGGAGGACGCGGCCACCCTGGCCGCCGCGCTCGCCGCGGCGCCGGACCCCGACACGGCCCTGACCCGGTACGACGCCGAGCGGCGCCCGCGCAGCCAGGCCGTCGCCCGCGCCGCCCGGCAGGCAGGCCGGATGGGCGGGCAGCTGACCCGGCCTCTCGCCGTCTCCGTACGCAACACCGTCCTCCGGCTGGCACCGTCCCGGGTGGCCGTCGGCGCGATCCTGCGGCACGCGGACTGGACGCCGCCGAGCCTGCCTGGCACCGGACACGAGGTGGCCTGACCCGGGCCCGCCCTGAGGGAGGGCCGGGCGGTCAGGCGTGGTGGTCGGCCAGGACCACGGAACGGGTCAGGTTCCGGGGGGTGTCGGGGTCGAGCCCCTGGGCCTCGGCCACCGCCACCGCGAGGCGCTGGGCCCGGATCAGGTCCGCGAGCGGGTCGAGGTCGCTCTCGACGACCGTGCCGCCGACCTTCCGCACCTCGTCCGCGAGGCCCGCCGGGAGGGCGCCGAAGCCCCAGGCGACGCGCCCCGGGCCGGTGATGCTGATCGGACCGTGCCGGTACTCCATCGCCGGGTACGCCTCCGTCCACGCCCCGGCCGCCTCACGCATCTTCAGCCCGGCCTCCAGGGCCAGACCGTAGGTCCAGCCGGTGCCGAGGAAGGTGAACTGCCCGGCGGTGCGCACCGCTTCGTCGAGCGGGACGCCGAGGGCGCGCTCGGCGTCCTCGGCGGCCTCCGCCAGGGGCCGTACGCCCGCCGGCAGGGCGTCCTCGGCCTCCAGGTGCGCGCGGAACAGGGCGAGCGCCGTGGTCGCGAAGCGGGTCTGGACGACCGACTCCTCGTCGGCGAAGTCCAGGACGGCGACCTCGTCGGCGAGGTCCATCACGGGGGTCGTGGGGTCGGCGGTGAGCGCACCCGTGGGCACCTCGCCGCGCAGCCGGGCGAGGACGGCCAGGACCTCGCTGGTGGTGCCGGAGCGGGTGATGGCCACGACGCGGTCGTAGCGGCGGCCGTGGGGGAACTCCGAGGCCGCGAAGGCGTCGGTCTCGCCGTGGCCGCCGGACTCGCGGAGCCCGGCGTAGGCGAGGGCCATGAACCAGGAGGTGCCGCAGCCGATCACGGCGACGCGCTCGCCCCGGCGGGGCAGGGCGGCGGTGTGCCGGGGAAGACCGCGCGCCGCCTGGCGCCAGACGGCCGGTTGCGAGGCGATCTCCACGGCGGTGCGAGAGGTGGTCATGCAGGACTCCTTGCGAGGAGGATGCGCGAGCATCGCTGGAAGACGCGTGAGGGCGGGCGCCCACGCCCTGGGACGCGGAGGCTACCCGCTGCGCCCGGTGTTCACGGACGGCTGCCGGACGTGTCTCCGAAGCCTCGCCGACCGCGACCTCGGCGGCGCCACCCTCCGCGACGCACATTCGCTATTGGTATGAGATCGGACCAATCTTCACATCGGTTTTCCCTGGCCCTGGTCTGTTCACCCAGGAATTACGGCACAGACGTATACCTTTAAGCTCCCCTCCCCCATCATGTCTCCCGACGTGCCGCCCTGGCACGCCGTGACACGAGAGGCGGGGCATGCTTCCCATCAGCCGCAGGGGATTCGTCGGGATCGGCGCGGGGCTCGTCGCCGGGGCGGCGCTGCCGCCCGGCCGGGCGTCGGCCGCCGCGCGTGCCGCGACCGGCACGCTCACCGACGTCCGGCACGTGGTGATCCTCATGCAGGAGAACCGCAGCTTCGACCACTACTTCGGCACGCTGCGCGGTGTCCGGGGCTTCGGCGACCGCGCCGCGGGCAATCTGCCCGGCGGCTGGGGCATGTTCAACCAGCCCAACTGGGGCGGCCGTCAGTACCCGTGGAAGCTCAGCGACACCCCGCCCGCCGGCGGTGTCGACGGCGAGACCCTCGCGCAGTGCAACGGCGACCTGCCCCACAGCTGGACCTCGCAGCACGCGGCCTGGAACAAGGGCCGCATGGACAACTGGGTCACGGGCGTGGGCAACACCCGGACGCTCGGCCACCTCGACCGCGAGGACATCCCCTTCCATCACTCGCTCGCCGACCACTACACGATCTGCGACGCGTACTTCTGCTCGACGCTCAGCGCCACCGGCCCCAACCGGACGTTCCTGTGGAGCGGCAAGATCGACGGCTCCAGCAAGGACGGCGGCGACGAGTCGGGGCTGACCTGGGAGACGTACGCCGAGGCGCTCCAGCGCGCCGGGATGACCTGGAAGGTCTACCAGAACGCCCAGGACAACTACGGCGACAACGGCCTCGCGTACTTCAAGAAGTTCACCGACGCACGCCCCGGCGACCCGCTGTACGACCGGGGCATGGGCTCGGTCCCGAAGGTCACCGGATCGACGCCGGACGACATCGCCGCGGCCATCCGCGCCGACGTCGTGGCCGGCACGCTGCCGCAGGTGTCGTGGGTGGTGGCCAACGAGGCGTTCTCCGAGCACCCGTACGCGCCGCCCGGCGACGGCGCGCACTTCGTCGACCTCGTGTACCGCGCGCTGGCCGCCGACTCCGAGGTCTTCGACTCGACGGTGCTGTTCCTCAACTACGACGAGAACGACGGCTTCTTCGACCACGTGCCGCCGCCGGTCGCCCCGCCGGGGACGCCGGGCGAGTACCTCGACGGCGTACCGATCGGCCTGGGCTTCCGGGTCCCGATGATCGTCATGTCTCCGTGGACCCGGGGCGGTTGGGTGAGCTCCGAGGTCTTCGACCACACCTCCGTCCTCCGCTTCATGGAGACCTGGACGGCGGCTCTCGGCACGCCCGCCACCTGTCCGAACATCAGCGCCTGGCGGCGCCGCGTGACGGGCGACCTGACGAGCGTCTTCGACTTCGCCCACCCCGTGTACGGCGTGCCCGCCGGCCTCCCGTCGACGGCGAAGGTCATCGGGCAGTCCACCTGCGGCCCGCTGCCGAACCCCGCGCCCCAGAACAACGCCCAGCCCGCGCAGGAGTCCGGCACCCGCCCGGCGCGCGCGCTGCCGTACCAGGTGAACGGCAACCTGGACCGGTTCGAGTTCGGGGCCGCCGGCAAGATCCTGGCCTGGTTCTCGATGACGAACCAGGGGACGGAGGCCAAGCAGGCGGCGCACTTCTCGATCCACCCGTACCAGCACCGCGACACGGCGGCCTGGCAGTACACGGTCGACGCGGGCGGCACGGCCTCCGACTACTTCAACATCGGGCTCGGGTCGGGGTCCGGGAAGTACGACATCTCGATGATGGGCCCCAACCGCTTCCTGCGGCGCTTCATCGGCGACGCGTCCAAGGCGGGCAAGGCCGTGGAGGTCGCGGCCCGGTTCGCGCCCGAGGCGGGGACGGGCCGGACGGCCCTCTGGTTCAGGATGACCAACACCTCTGCGGCGCCGGTGACCTTCACGATCCGCTCGAACGCGTACCGCACGGACGGACCGTGGACGTACACGGTCCCGGCGAACTCCAGCCGCGAGGACTTCTTCAACGCGGTGGCCTACAACGGCGGCTGGTACGACTTCACGATCCTCGCCGACATCGACGGGACCTGGTCACGCCGGTACACCGGCCACATCGAGACGGGAGCCCCGAGCGTCACCGGCTGAACCCCCGCACCCGGCAGGTGACGGGCACGGGCGGGGCGCCACCGCCCGTCACCGGCCGGCGTGCGCGGCCCGGCGGATCGTCGCGTCGAGGAGGTCCACCGCCTCGGCGGCCGTCCGGCCGGGCGCCCGGTTCCACGGACCGATCAGGTCGTGCCACCCCCGGGACCGGAGCTCGGTCATGATCCAGGCGGCGGCCTCGTTCATGGTGTCCGCGCCGCCGTGGCCGAGGCGGTGGGCGGCGAGGAGCGCGCCGCAGACGCAGCGCGCCCCCCGCGCGTCGCGCAGCTTGTACGGGGCGTTCTGCCAGCCCCACTCGGTGAGCACCAGCCGCGCGTAGCCGAGGTGCACCGAGGGCCGCAGCTCGGGGCGGCCGATCCGGCGCCAGGCATGGAGGCGGTCCGGGAGTACGGCTCCGATCCGGCCCGGGAGTGTGCGCTCGGCGGGGGCGGGCGGCGGCAGCGCGTCGAGCGCGTCGGCCACGAGTTGGTCCACGGACACGGAGAGCAGCGCCCGCCAGTCGGCCGGCGGCGCGGGGACCGCCGGCTCGGCGACCGTCGGCGTGGGGGCCGTCCAGTCGGTGACGATCCGCTGCCAGGTGGCGCTCTCGAAGAGAGCGGCCGCCTCGCGGTCGAGGGTGTCCGGGCTGAGCGGGGAGGTGGTGGTGGTCGGCATCCGGAGGGCTCCTGGGTCGGGTGCCTCCATCATTCAAGAAGAATGTCGGGTTTGCGACTTTTGACCATACCTAGCCCCCCATCGGAGTCCGGCTCGGGCGAACAGCCCACAGAGGCTAATTTCCTCCTATTTACTCACCAACGGAATTACGTCGCATATTCGGACATTGCTCACCGGGTGACGCGGTTCACTTTCCCTCGCCGCCGCCGGGCACCCATTCGGCCGCAGGCCGTACCGCGCACGGAAGTTCACCGGGGTCCGAGTCCGGTCGATCTTGAATTCCTTGAATTCGGAGATCCAATTCCGGGAGCGAACGACCAGCTCCTCTTGTTATCCGTCGCATTACTGGCCTACGGTCACCCCCATTCGAGCGGAACGCCTAATCCTGCCGCCGCCCGAAACACCTCCCTTTCACCCGACGGCAGGAGCGGGGGACCCACGAATTCGCCGGTCCGGAATCCGGAACGGCTCGGGGTGAAGCCGCGTGTGCGCGGCCGGACATCTCCCGTCCGAACCCGACAGCTCACCCCGCAGGCGCCGGAGAGGAATCCCGTCATGCCTGCACACGGTAAGCACCGCCGCCCCCGCCGCCGCACCGTCTCCCGCGGTCTCGCACTCGCCGGAACGGGCGGGGCCGCCCTGGCCCTGCCGCTGGTCATGCCCGCCACGGCCGGCGCCGAGACCGTCTCGTCCGCACCCCGGATCGCCGCCCAGTCCCACGCGGCGCAGTCCCACGCGGTGCAGTCCTTCGCGGCGCAGCCCGTCACCGCGCGGCCCGCCGCCGTGCCGTCCGCTCCCGTCGCCGCGCGTACGTACACCGTCGTCAGCGGTGACTCGCTTTCCTTGATCGCCCATAAGAAGGGAATTCAGGGCGGCTGGAAGTCGATTTACCGGACCAACAAGTCCGCCGTGGGTGACAATCCGTCACTCATTCACCCCGGTCTCGAACTGACGATTCGTCGGGATTCCGCGAAGGCCGCCCCGGCGCCTGCCACCGTGCAGAAGAAGAAGAAGAGCTCCACCACGACGGATCGGGCGAGCCGTTCCGAGCGCCGTGCCGCGGCGCCGGCCGCCGCCTCTGGCGCCTCCGCCGCGCAGGCCGTTCCCGCTGCCGCGCCTGCCGTCCAGGCCGCCCCGGCAGCCGCCACCCAGTACGCCGACAACCTCGACGGCTGGATCCGCGCCTCGCTGGACATCATGGCCCAGCACGGCATCCCCGGCTCGTACGACGGAATCCTCCGCAACGTGATGCGCGAGTCCTCCGGCAACCCCCAGGCGATCAACCTCTGGGACTCCAACGCCGTGGCCGGCACCCCCTCGAAGGGTCTGCTCCAGGTGATCCAGCCGACCTTCGACGCCTATCACGTGCCGGGCACGTCCACGGACCTGTTCGACCCGGTCGCCAACATCACGGCCGCCTGCAACTACGCGGCCGACCGCTACGGCTCCATCGACAACGTCAACGGGGCCTACTGACGCCGGAAGTGCTCGGCGAACCAGTCCGTGGCGAGCTCCGCCACCTCCTCCAGGGCGCCCGGCTCCTCGAAGAGATGCGTGGCGCCGGGGACGACGGTCAGCCGGTTCTCGCAGCGCAGCAGGGCCTGGGCCCGTCTGTTGAGGTCCAGGACGAGCGCGTCCCGGCCGCCCACCACGAGGAGGGTCGGGGCGCGCACCCGGGCCAGGTGCTCGCCCGCCAGGTCGGGCCTGCCGCCGCGTGAGACGACGGCGGCGACACCGGAAGAGGGATCGGCCGCCGCCCACAGCGCGGCGGCCGCGCCCGTACTCGCCCCGAAGTATCCGATCGGCAGGTCGCTGCCCCCGGGCTCCCCGGCCAGCCACTCCGTGACGCTCGCCAGCCGGCCGGCGAGCAGCGGGGTGTCGAAGACGTGCGCCCGGTCGGTCGCCTCGCTCTCGGTCAGCAGGTCGAACAGCAGCGTCCCGAGCCCGGCCCGGTTCAGGGCCGCCGCGACCGCGCGGTTGCGCGGGCTGTGCCGGCTGCTGCCGCTCCCGTGGGCGAAGAGGACGACGCCGGTCGCGCCGTCGGGGACGGCGAGCCGTCCCCCGAGGGTGGCTCCGGTCACCGGGATCCGGACGTCCGAGTCCCGCACGACGGGTCCGCGCGCGGCCCGGCTGCGGTCGAGGCAGGCGAGCACCTCCGCGTCGGTCGTCTGCGAGAAGTCCCGGTAGAACTGACCGATCGCGTAGAAGAAGTCGGGCTCGCGGACGCACACGGTCTCGTCGGCCTCGCCGCCGACGCGTGCGGTCCAGCCGCGCGGTGCGACCGGCACCGCCAGGACGATCCGCGCGGCACCCTTGGCACGGACCACCCGGCAGGCGGCCAGGGCCGTGGCGCCCGTCGCGAGCCCGTCGTCGACGACCACGACCGTCCTGCCGTCGAGGGGCACGGGCGGGCGACTTCCCCGGTAACGCTGGGTGCGCTGTTCGAGCTCGACGTGCTCGCGCTCCTCCACGGCCGCGAGATCCCGCTCCCCCACGCCGGTCTCGCGCAGCACGTGCTCGTTGAGGACCCGCACCCCGCCCTCCCCGAGGGCGCCCATCGCGAGCTCCGGCTGCTGCGGCACCCCCAGTTTGCGGACGAGACAGATGTCGAGGGTCGCGTCGAGCGCGTCGGCGACCTGCGCGGCCACCGGTACGCCGCCGCGCGGGAGCCCCAGGACCACGACGTCCTGGCCCTTGAGGTGGCCGAGGCGGGCAGCGAGCTGCCGGCCCGCGTCGGTGCGATCAGTGAAGTCCATGGCCCGCCGCCCTTCCGCACGCGGCCCGGGCGCGGGGCGGAACGCCGTGTCCCGTCCCCTGCCCGTCCCTCCAGGGTAGACGGGTCGCCTCGCCGGGACAGCTCAGCGGGACTGCAGGGCGTCGAGGGCGACGGCCTGGGCTATCGCGAGCCGCCGGTCCAGTTCCGGGTCGGCTATGTCCACGACGTACCGGTCGCGCACTCCGAAGCGCTTCTCGACGGACATGACGTGCCGTCCGGCCTCGGCGAAGTCGAAGTGGTACGGCACGACGAAGGGGAGCAGGTCCGTGAACGGGAGGAACTCCCAGCCTCGCCGCAGGAGCCCCACGGTCCGGTTCCGCTCCTGACCGGTCGACTCCCGCGTCTCCGCCCCGGCCCGGTTCAGGTGCCAGGTGCTGCGCAGCAGGGACGCGCCGAAGTCCTTGCGGAAGCCGCCCAGCCGCGTGCCGGAGGCGCCGTGGACGTCGTAGGTCGCCCCGAGGTCGATGACCTGCCGGGCCCGGAAGGTGAAGAGGACCTGCCGCCGGGACTCGTCGGTGTAGAACGTGACGTGTTCCTTGAGGGCCATCCTCTTCTGGTGGGCGAAGGCGACCAGTTCGGCCTCCTCGCCGTCCGGGCCCATGGTGTGCACCAGGTAGCGGTTGGCCATCAGGGTGACCTTCTGCCGTACCAGGAAGCGGTGCTGCGACTGTGCGAGGCCCATCGGTGGTGCTCCTGCCGGTCCTGGACGGTCCGTCGGTGACCGTCCCGTGGGGATGTGAGCACGATGATCCGATGTGGAAGGGGCACGCCGCTGTCCTCGAAAGTCGTCGGTCGCGAAGACCTTCGGAGCGGTTCAGCCGCGCGGCTCCTCGGAGCCGGCCCGGACGACGGCGACGGGGCACTCGGCGTGGTGCAGCAGCGCCTGGCTGACGGAGCCCAGGAGCAGTCCCGCGAAGCCGCCCCGGCCCCGTGCTCCCGTCACCAGGAGCTGGGCGTCGGCGCTCTGCTCCAGCAGGACGGGACGGGTCCTGCCGCGGACGAGGCGCCGCTCGACGGACACCTCCGGCCACCTGGCCGTCGCCCCCGCGAGCGCCTGCGCGAGGACGCGTTCCTCCTCGCCGCGGATCTCCTCCGTCCCGTGGAAGAGCGGGGTCGGATCGGCCGGTCCCGAGGACGGTTTCCACACGTGCACCGCTCGTAGCTCCGCGCCGCGGGCCGCCGCCTCGGCGAAGGCGAAGTCGACGGCCGCGTCCGCGTCACGGGAACCGTCGACGGCGAGCAGCACGGGCCCGCTCGGCTTCTCACGGCCCCGGACGACGAGCACGGGGCAGTCGGCGTGGGCCGCGAGGTGGACGGCGACCGAGCCGAGGACCAGGCCGGTGAAGGCCCCGGTGCCGCGGCTGCCGACGACCACCAGGTCGGCGGAGGCGGACCGGGCGGCCAGGATCGTGAGCGGTTCGCCCGTGACGATCTCCCCGGTGACCTCGATGCCGGGTGCGCACCCGCGCGCGTGCGCGACGGCGCTGTCCACGATCTCCTGGGCCTGCTGCCGCAGACCGCCGTCGGGCGGCCCGTACGGCGACGGGCCGAGGGAGACCTTGAGCAGCGGCCAGATGAAGGCGTGGACGACGGTCAGTCGCGTGCCCCGCGCGCGTGCCTCGTGGGCGGCGGTCTCCACGGCGCGCAGCGCCGAGTCGGAGCCGTCCGTCCCGACCAGCACGGAACCCCGGTCCTGGGCACCACGAACGCCCTCGGCACCCCGACCGCCCTCGGCCGCGCGTCCGTCCTCGGCGTCCCGTCCGCCCGTGCCCTGCTCCTTCTCGGCCCGTCCCACCACGTGTCCTCCGCCTTCCCGTCCTCCGGCCGGCGCGCGAGCGCACCCTTTCACCGGTCAGGTGCCCGGCGGCCGGGGTGTCACCCGGGACGGAAGTCCCCGGTGACACCGCGGAAGGTCCCGTCAGGCGGCGAGGAAGGCCTCGACGGCCTCGGCGAGGGCCTGCGGGGTCTCCTCGGGGGCGTAGTGGCCGGCGTCCTTGAGGACTTCGAGGCGCGCGTTCGGGTACCAGCGCAGCCAGGTCGCCTCCATCGTCTCCGAGCCGAGCGCCGGGTCGTGGGCGCCGACGACGAGGAGGACGGGAGTGGGGTTGTCGCGGACGCGCTCGTGGAAGTCGGGACCGGACCAGGAGTCCAGATAGGCGCGGAAGGCCGTCGCCGATGAGCGGCTGACGGAGCGGTCGACGAGGGCCTTCAGCCAGGCGTCGTCGTACCGGCCGCCGGTGGTGTTGTCGATGATCGCGCGCCGGTTCGCCGGGGAGTCGGCGGCCCCGGCGAAGAGCTCCCAGGTCTCCCCGTCGAGCGGGAATCCCGCGGCGGAGACGGGTGAGACGCCGATGAGGGAGCGGACGCGGCCGGGCGCGTCGAGCAGCATCAGCTGTGCGGCCTTGCCGCCCATCGAGTGCCCGATGACGGAGAACGAGTCCCAGCCGAGGTCGTCGGCGACGGCGAGGGCGTCGGCGGCGACCTCCTCCATCGTGTAGGCGCCCTCGATGTCACGGGCCTCGCCGTAGCCCCGGCAGTCGACGAAGGCGTACGTGCCGACGGCGGGGTCGAGATGGTCGCGCAGCGGGGCGAAGCTGGTCCGGTCGCCGAACCAGTTGTGCAGCACGAGGGCCCGTGCGGGCCCTTCGCCTTGAACGTCGTACGGAAGAACCCGGCCCGTCATCGTGCCCCCTGGCAGCGAGGTGGTGGCGCCGCGCGTCTGCGGCGGCGATGGTCGACGACCGAGTGTGACGGTGCGGACGCGTGCGGTCAACAAGGCCGGGCGGCGCACACGAGGCTCGGGGGTGTCACGCACGGGGTCCGGGATGCGGGGTCTTTCGCCGCGGGCGCATCCTGGCTGTGTGACCTCGCACGGCACGTCCGGCCCCGGCCCGGCGGCGGACGGTTCCGGGCGCCCTTCCGGGACCGGGGCCGACGGGACCTCTTCCGGCGCGCTGACGCGGGCGCTCGCGGAGGCGGCGCTCCGGGCGGTCGAGGCGGTCGGCGGGTACGCGGGCGGGGTGTACCTGCGGTCGGAGACCCCGGGCCTGCTGCGGCTCGCGGTGCTGGTGGGCCTCCCGGGACCGTTGTTCCGCCCGTGGTGGCGGATGCATGTGAACCGGCCGTTCCCGGTGGCGGAGGTCCACCGCTCGGGGCAGGCCGTCCATCTGGCCGACGTCGAGGACGCGATGCGGCGGTTCCCGCAGCTGGTGGCGAGCCTGCCGTTCCCCTTCGCCTCGCTGTACACGCCCGTGATCGCGGGCCGCGAGCGGTTCGGGGTGCTCGTGGCGCTGCGGGCGCCGAGGCCGGGCGAGGCCGTGAGCGCGCGCGACCGGGGGCGGATGGCCGGCGACGCCCGCCGGCTCGGCGAGACGCTGGCCGGCCTGGCGGCGCACGGGACCGCGGTCGAGTGGACCGGTGACCCGGTGTGCGTGCAGCTGTCGTCGGGTTCCGCGCCTCCCGTGCGCTTCGGTTCCTTCGACTGGGACCTGGACTCGGGCACGGTCACGATGGACGGCGGGCTGCGGGAGATCCTCGGGACGGGGGCGGTCTCGCCCTGCTCGATCGAGGTGCTCACCTCCCGGCTGGATCCGGAGGACGCGTACGCGCTGTGGGCGGCGGCGTTGCAGGCGACGGGAGAGGACGGACGGCCGACGGTGCGCAGGATCCGGCTGAGGGGTCCGGACGGCGGACTGCACCTCTTGGAGGTGTCGGCCAGGGCCCGGCAGAACACGCCGGAACGGCCCGGTGACCCGCGTACCGGCGGCCGGCTCGCGGGCACGCTCGTCGACCTCGGGACGGGTCTCGTCGGCTCGGACGCCACGGACCGGCTGCCGCGGGCGATCCTGGCGATCGACCGGCTGGGCCGGATCACGTACCTCAACGAACGGACGGAGCGGCTCCTCGGCCGGCCGCGCGGCGCACTCGCGGGGCGGCCCTTGTGGGAGGCGCTGCCCTGGTTCGGGCTCCCCTTCCACGAGGACCAGCTCCGGGCCGCGCTGCTCTCCGACGAGACGGTGCGCTTCCTGGCCCGTCCGGAGCGGGGACGGTGGCTCACCGTCTCCCTGCATCCGGGACGGGACGGCGTGACCATGGTGCTCATCCCGGAGGAGGAGCCCACGGGCCTCGCCCAGGCCGGAGCACAGGCCGGAGGGCAGGTCGAAGCACCGGCCGGAGCACAGGAACGAACCCCGGAAGGAGCACCGCACGCGCCGCCGGTCGTCGGGGCGCCGACCGGCCCGACGGGGGCGCGCCGTCCCGACCGGGCGGACGACGACGGTCTCGGGGGCGGCGGTGACCGGGCAGCGGCCCTGTACCGGCCGGTGGCGCTGGCGATCGCCCTCTCGGAGGCCGTGACGGCCCGCCAGGTGTCGGCCGTGGTGACGGAGGAGTTGCTGCCGGCCTTCGGCGGGCGGCAGCTGGCGATCTATCTGCTGAGCGACCGCCGCCTGTATCTGGCCTGGGAGACGGGCTTTCCGCCGGGCTTCCTGGAACCCTTCGACGGGGTCACGCTGGACTCCCACGTGCCGGGTGTGGAGACCCTGACGACGGGCCGACCGCTCTTCTTCGAGTCGATGGACCAGCTGAGGCTGGCGTACCCGAGTCTCCCGCTCGACACCCACACGGGGGCCCGCGCCTTCCTGCCGCTGATCGCCTCGGGGCGGCCGGTGGGCTCCTGCATCCTCGGCTTCGACCGCCCCCGCACGTTCAGCCCGGAGGAGCGGACCGTGCTCACCGCCCTGGCGGGCCTGATCGCACAGGCCCTGTCACGGGCGCAGCGTTACGACACGGAGTCGGCGGTCGCGCGGGGGCTCCAGGACGCGCTGCTGCCGCACCGGCTGCCCGTGCGGGCCGGGGTGGACACCGTCGGCCGCTACCTGCCGGGCACCGAGGGCATGGACGTGGGCGGCGACTGGTACGACGTGATCGAGACGGCGCATGACCGGCTGGCGCTCGTGATCGGCGACGTCCAGGGGCACGGGGTGGCGGCCGCGGCCACGATGGGTCAGCTGCGCAGCGCCGTACGGGCTTTCGCGCTGGGCGGCCATCGGCCGCAGGACGTCATGCGGGGCACGAACCGGCTCCTGATCGACCTGGATCCCGGCCAGTTCGCGAGCTGCTGCTACGTGCTGCTCGACCCGGGGACGGGAGAGGTGCGGGCGGTGCGGGCCGGGCATCCGCAGCCGCTGCTGCTGCACCCGGACGGGACGTCGCAGCTGGTGGAGCTGGCGGGCGGGGTGGTGCTGGGGGTCGACGACCGTGCCTCGTACCCCGTGACGCGGCTGCGGCTCGCGCCCGGCGCCGTCCTCGCGCTGTTCACGGACGGGCTGGTCGAGCGGCCCGGCACGGACATCGACGAGGGGATCGAGAGCCTGCGGCAGGCGCTCGCGGCGACGGGTTCGATGGCGCTCCCGGAGGCGGCGGACCGGCTGATCCGGGAGGCCCGGCAGGCCACGGCCAGGCCGGACGACATCGCTCTGCTGCTCGCGGCCCGCTGGCCGGAGAGCCGATGAGCAGGACGTCCCGGCCGAGGAGCGGGACGCCCTGGCCGAGGAGCAGCACGTCCCCGGCCGTCACCCGGTCGGGCCCGTGGCGCTGGTCGGTCGGCCCATGCCCGGGGAGGCTGAGGGTGCCCGTGCCGGATCAGGCCGGACGAGCCGAGACGCTCACGTCGGGCGGACGAGTCAGGGCGCAAGCCCGAGGAGGACACGTGCAGCAGGACAAGCAGCCCGAGTACGGACCCGTGGTCTTCCGGGACCGGTCGGCCGGGTACGCCTTTCTGACCCGGTCCACCGCGACCAGCGAGCGGACCATCGCGTGGGACGACGGCAACACGTACCCGGTGATCGACGTGGAGATCTCCTCCGAGAGCCACCCCTTCTTCACCGGAAAGGCGCGGACCGTGGACTCCGAGGGCCGGATCGCGCAGTTCGAGCGCCGCTTCGGCGAGGAGGGCCGGGCGAGCTGATCGGCCGCTGAGGAATCCGATGTGGCGCTGCCGGTGGTGGACCCGGCGGACATCGCGGAGGTCGCCGCTGCGGCGCTGCGCGATCCGGCGCACGCGCGGCGTACGTACGTCCTGACGGGTCCTGTCGCGGTGTCGCCGCGCGAGCAGGCGCGGGCTCTCGCCGGGGCCGTGGGCGAACCGGTGGAGTTCGTGGCGCAGAGCGCGGCGGAGGCGCGGTCGCACCTGGTGCGGTTCCTGAGCGGAACGCGTTCGCCTTCGCCTGAGGCGAAGCGGCCCCGTGCTCGGGGCCGGCTGCCGCGTCGGCCGGGGCGGGGAGCCGTGCGTCCTGTGGACGGTGCTCCCCTGCCCCGCCGTGCGGGCGAGCGAGGGCCACGGGCCCTCGGCTCATGCTCCGCGGAGGCTACCGATCAGTGCTTCTGATCCCAGTGCTGCTGATCCGGCCTCGGGTCAAGAGCCTGGTCAGACCTTGACGACGCCGGACTCGGCGACCTTGATGGTGGCCTTGGTGGCGCCGGAGGAGGAGCCGAGGCCCTCGATCTTCTTGACCAGGTCCTGGCCCTCGACGACCTCGCCGAAGACGACGTGCTTGCCGTCGAGCCAGTCGGTGACGATCGTGGTGATGAAGAACTGCGAGCCGTTGGTGTTCTTGCCGGCGTTCGCCATCGAGAGCAGGTACGGGCGGTCGTGCTTCAGCTGGAAGTTCTCGTCGGCGAACTTCTCGCCGTAAATGCTCTTGCCGCCGGTGCCGTTGCCCCGGGTGAAGTCACCGCCCTGGAGCATGAAGCTCGGGATGACGCGGTGGAACGGGGAGCCGGCGTAGCCGAAGCCGTGCTCGCCGGTGCAGAGCTCGCGGAAGTTCTTCGCCGTCTTCGGGACGACGTCGTCGAACAGCTTGAAGACGATCCGGCCGGCCGGCTCGTCGTTGATGGTGATGTCGAAGTAAACGTTGTCGCTCATGGGGACATCCTGTCATTACTCGCGCACGGCGCGCGCACGGGCCACCCCCTCCCGTGTCGCGGCGCGCCGGTGCCCCGCGCCACCCGTGGGGGCGCGGGGCGCCGGACGGCGCGGACAGGCCCCTGGGTCAGAGCAGTCCGCCGGCCTTCGGCGTCTGGAGGGCGGACCCGGCTCCCTGGACGGTCTCCACTGTCTGGGTGACGGTCTCGGCTCCCTGGTCCTCCTGGAGGAGGCCGGTGGCACCGCCGAGGGGGTTCTCCGCGGCGCTGGCGTGCGGCGGCGGGGTGATGAGGGCCGTGACGACGCCTGCGGCGAGGGAGGCGATGGCGAGCATGCTGCGCTTCTTCATGCCCTGGTCAACTACTGAGGCGCCGAGGGGTTACGCCCGACTTCGGACCCAGACGAGGAGCACCACGGACGCGACGGCCGCGAGCGCGCACCAGGTGGAGACGAACTCCGCGCTCCACAGCAGCGCGCAGACGACCGCTCCGGCCCCCGTCAGGAGCCCCAGCAGGCGCAGGATCCGGTCGCGGGCGAGGAGCAGCGCGCCGACCGTGGCGAGGAGATAGCCGGTGATGAGCAGGGCCGCGTACGGCAGGTCGACGACGTAGCCGAGGGTGTGGCCGCGGATCTCGGCGGTGACCGGGCGGGTCGCGAGGCGGTACGCGAGGACGGCGGTGGTCGCGAGGCCCGCGGCGAGCGGCACGGACAGGCGCCGGCGGTCGACGGGGCGCGCCGCGGTCAGGACGCCGACCGGGACCCAGACGGGCAGGAGGGGCAGCGCGATAACGGCCCAGGCGAGGGTCGCGGGGCCCGCTCCCCCGCCGGAGCGCCAGACGGCGGCCTCCACGACCTGGTGGGCGCCGAGGAGCAGGGGCAGGGCGGCGAGGGGCGCGTCCCCGGCACGGCGTACGGAGGCGACCGAGGCCAGGCCGACGGCCGTGATCCCGAGGCCCGCCCAGAGGTCGGCCGTCGCGCTCCAGCACATAACGCACTTTTACCGCATATATGGCGGAACCGTATGGTTGTGGTGGATGTCTCTGCCAGTGACACCACTTGTCCCCGGAGCAGGAGAAATTGGGGGACGTCATGCATCACCGTCACACTCTCGCGGCCGTCGCCGCAGGGATCCTTCTGACCGCCGGGATCGGCGCCACGATCCCGGCAGGCGCTTCCGGCGCCCCGTCCCGCACCTCGACACCACCGACCACGGCCCAGGTCGTCAACGCCCGTTGGGGCGGACACACCGGCTTCGACCGGATCGTCATCGACATACGGGGCGGCGTGCCCCCGGTCACCGTGCGGCAGGCGAGCGCGCTGCACTACGACGGCTCGGGGCAGCGGGTCCCCCTCGCCGGTACGTACTTCCTGCAGATCACGCTCTCCCCCGCCGCTGCCCACGACGACAGCGGGCGGAACGTCTACCAGGGGCCGCGGCTCCTGAAGATCCATCTGCCCGCGCTCAAGGGGCTCGCGCTCACGGGCGACTTCGAGGGGGTGGTCACGGTCGGGGCCGCCTTCGACACCAAGCCCGCCTACAAGACCTTCACGCTGCACTCCCCGGAGCGCCTCGTGATCGACGTCGCCCACCCGGTCGGCTGCCGGGCCTGAGACGTCACGACGGACGGACCGGCACGGGTGGGGCCGCCCGGGCGGACGGCCCCACCCCCTGGTCAGTCCGCGGCGGTGCCGGTCTCCACGTACACCGTCGATCCGGTCCTGCGGGCCCGGTCGATCTCGGCGAGGCGGGCGAACTCGCACGGCGTCATCTCGCGCTCCCACTCCTCAAGGGAGCGCACGCTGTACTCGCTGTGCTCGTCGGGGTCCAGGACGACCGCGGCGATCTGCTCGTCCGTCAGCGTGCCGCCGTCGAAGATGAAGCCGATGTGGTTGGCCGGCCACTCCTCGCCCCGGTCGGTCGTGAAATGGGTACCGAGGAGCCGCGGCTCCCCGGTGAAGTCGAGGCCGGTCTCCTCGTGGCACTCGCGCACGGCCGTCTGCCAAGGGGTCTCCCCCGGGTCCATGTTCCCGCCGGGCCACTGCCAGAGCTCGGCGCGGTAGGAGGCGCGGAGCTGGAACGGGCGGCCGCCCGTGTCGGTGAAGTACAGGCAGGCGTACGCGGTCGCTCTCGGCAGGGTCGCGACGTACTCGACGGGCGGCAGCCAGATGTTCGCCATGGGCGGCTCTCTTTCGACGGGCCGATGGGATTCCTCCATCCAATCGGCCCGGGAGCCGCCGCCCCGCCCGTGGCGGGGAGATCACCGGATCGTGTGATCACCGGGGCAGGCGAGCCGGGTCGGGCGATCCTGGTCGGGCGGGCCGGCTCAGGCCACGGAGACGAGGCCCGCCTCGTACGCGATGATCACCAGCTGCACGCGGTCACGGGCGTCGAGTTTGGAGAGGAGGCGCGTGACGTACGTCTTCGCGGTGGCGATGCTGATGTGGAGCGCGGCGGCGATCTCGGTGTTGGAGAGGCCGCTGCCGACGAGGGTGAGCACCTCGCGTTCGCGGTCCGTGATGCCCTCGGTGCCGCGACGGGGTGCGGCGGCAGGCCGGTGCGGGCGCCCGGTGAACTCCTTGATGAGCCGGCGGGTGACGCCGGGCGCGATGAGGGCGTCGCCGGCGGCGACGATCCTGACGGCGGCGAGGATGTCGTCCAGGGCCATGTCCTTGACGAGGAAGCCGGAGGCCCCGGCGTGCAGCGCCCCGTAGACGTGGTCGTCGTCGTCGAAGGTGGTGAGGACGACGACCCGGGCGCCGGTGGGGCCCGAGGTGACGAGGCGGGTCGCCTCGATGCCGTCGGTACCGGGCATGCGCAGGTCCATCACGACGACGTCGGCGCCGGTCTCCTCGACGAGGCGGACGGCCTCCGCGCCGTTCGCCGCCTCGCCGACCACGACGAGGTCGGCGGTGTCCGTCATGACCATCCGGAGCGCGGTGCGGACGAGGGGCTGGTCGTCCGCGAGGACGACACGGACGGGGCCGACGACGTCGGCGGGC
Source organism: Streptomyces sp. NPDC042346 (assembly GCF_055581845.1). Lineage (NCBI taxonomy): Bacteria > Bacillati > Actinomycetota > Actinomycetes > Kitasatosporales > Streptomycetaceae > Streptomyces > Streptomyces sp. NPDC042346. The sequence goes on from NZ_JBVJEH010000002.1 coordinate 236,790, forward strand.
TGCTCGGCGGCGGACTGCTTGACGACGGGCTGCTCGGCGGCGGACCGAGTGCCGGGGTTCTGCTCGACGGTGGACTCGCTCATCGGGCGGTGGCTCCTGTGGGGAGGGGAAGGCGGGCGGTGACGCGGTAGCCGCCGCCGGGGCGGGGGCCGGCGGCGAACTCTCCGTGCAGCAGGGCGACGCGCTCGCGCATGCCCGCGAGGCCGTAGCCGGAGCCTCCGCCGGGGCGTTCGCGCTCCCTGCCGGGAGCAGGGCCGCGGTCCTCGACGGTGACGGCGACGGCCTCGGGGTCCCGGTGGTCGACGGTCACCGTGCAGGTGTCGGCGCCGGAGTGGCGCACGACGTTGGTGACGGACTCCTGGACGAGACGGAACGCGGAGAGGTCGATGTCCGGGGGCAGGGGGCGCGGGGCGCCGACCCGCCGGACCGCGATGCGGACCCCGGCGGCCCCCGTGACCTCGGCGAGCCGGTCGAGCGCGGCGAGGCCGGGCATCTCGGGGAGGGCGCGCGGCCGGGCCGGTCCGGGCGGCTCGGCGGCACGGCCGCCCTCGGTCCCGGTGCCGGTCCCGACGCCGGTCCCGGGCGCGGTTTCGCCGTGCGCCGCCGTCCTCGTCCCCGCCCCCGTCCCCGTAACCGTCCCCGTAACCGTCGCCGTCTCCACCGCCGTCCCCGTTGCCGTCGCCGTCTCCACCGCCGTCTCCGTACGGAACGCCTCCTCCGTACGGTCGGCGAAGGTCGCGTCGGCCTGGTCCGCGGTGCGCAGGGCGCCGAGCATGCGGCGCAGTCCCGCCAGGGTCTCGCGGCTCGCCGTCTCGATCTCCGCGAGGGCCTGCCGGGCGCCCTCGGGCTGCGTGTCGATGACACGCCGGGCCGCACCCGCCTGGAGGGCCACGATGCCGATGCTGTGCGCGACCGTGTCGTGCATCTCGCGGGCGATGCGGAGCCGTTCGGCGGTGACGGCCTGCTCGGCGACCTGGGCGCGGCTCTGCTCGGCGTACTCCCGGGCCTGCGCCTCGGAGCGGCCGAGGAGCCAGGCCACGAGGGCGGTGAGGCCCACGGCAAGACCGCTCGTGGTGCCGGCGCTCCAGCCGGAGAGCAGCCGCACCGCCAGGTACACGACGATCAGGCCGAGGGCGAGCAGGAGTGCCCGCCAGGCCTCGCGGCGGGGGCGGGCCGCGGCGATGGCGTAGAGGGCGACGTCGACCGCGAGGTACTGGGCGAAGGGGATGGCGGTGACACCGAGGGGGGTGGAGGCGATGACCGAGGCGACGAGGAGGTAGTGCAGGGCGGCGGTCGGGCGACGGGCGAGAAGGGCGCTGCCGCGCAGGGTGAGGAGCGTGGCGACGGCCAGCATGAGGAGGCCGTCCCACCGCAGGATCACGAAGCCGGGCAGGACGTCCGGCCCCTCCTGGCCGGGCACGCTGATCCGGAGGAGGGCGGTGAAGACGATGCCCGCGGCCCAGGCGACGGCGGCCCACCCACCGGGCGTGAGCCTCTTGAAGAAGGGTGCTGACGGGGTGGCGGACATGCGGTGATCGTAGAGGGCCGTCCTCTGCCGGGACATCGGACCGGGGGTGTACACCCCGGGGTGACCGTGCGGCCCGCCGAGTGTCCTTGCTGGTCCGATGCCCCGGAAGGCCTCCGCGCGGCACGGTGGTGCACATGATCGAAGTCAGGCAACTCACCAAACGCTACGGCTCCAAGACCGCTGTCGACTCCCTCACGTTCACCGTCCGGCCGGGCGTCGTGACCGGGTTCCTCGGGCCCAACGGGTCGGGGAAGAGCACGACGCTGCGGATGGTCCTGGGGCTGCACACACCGACGAGCGGCACGGTGACGGTCGACGGGCGGCCCTTCGCGGACCGGCCGCGCGGCCTCCGGCACGTCGGCGCGCTCCTCGACGCCGGTGACGTGCACGACGGGAGGACCGCACGGGCGCACCTGGCGGTCCTCGCGCGGAGCAACCGCATCCCGCTCTCCCGGGTCGACGAGGTGCTCGACGAGGTCGGGCTCGCGGGGGCGGCCCGGCGCCGGGTCGGCGGGTACTCGCTCGGGATGCGGCAGCGGCTCGGGATCGCCGGCGCGCTGCTCGGCGACCCGCCGGTGCTGTTGTTCGACGAGCCGCTCAACGGGCTCGATCCGGAGGGCGTGAAGTGGGTGCGGGGGCTGTTCCGGCGCCTTGCCGCGGAGGGCCGCACGGTCTTCGTCTCCAGCCATCTGATGACGGAGATGGAGCACACGGCGGACGAGCTGGTCGTGATCGGCCGGGGTGAGCTGATCGCGGCGGAGAGTCTGTCGACGTTCGCCGCCCGTGGAGCGCGGCTGAGCGTGACGGTCGGTACGCCGGATCCGTCGGCGCTGACGCCGTTGCTGCTCGCGGAGGGGGCGGAAGTGACGGAGGAGGACGGTCGGCTGACGGTGACGGGGCTGCCCGCGGCGCGGATCGGCGCGCTCGCGCTGGAGAACCGGCTGCTGCTCGACCAGCTGACCACCCGTACCGCCTCTCTGGAGGAGGCGTTCATGGAACTGACCGCCGACAGTGTCGAATACGTGGCAGGAGACGCCCGATGACCGCCCTCGATGTGCGTACGGCTTCCGTGGTGGAGCCGCGTGCCCGTTTCCGTGACCTGGTGGCGTCGGAGTGGCTGAAGCTGTGGTCGCTGCGGTCCACGGGCTGGACGCTGCTGCTGAGCGCGCTGGCCGTGGTCGCCTTCAACGCCGGAACCGCCTGGGACCACTACCGGTACTGGTTCCAGTACGACGCGGAGAGCCAGGCCGCCTTCGTGAAGCAGGGCATGGCGCTGTGGGACGCGTTCACGGGGAACGCGCAGATGGTGCTGATCCTCTGCAGCGCCGCCATGGGGGCGGTGGCGGTGGTCGGCGAGTACGGCAGCGGGCTGATCCGGACGACGTTCGCGGCGGTGCCGGCGCGGAGCTCGGTGACGGGGGCGAAGGTACTGGTCGTGGCGGCCGTGCAGACGCTCTTCGGGGCGGTGGTCGCGGCCGGTTCGTTCTGGTCGACGCAGGCGATCCTGGACGTACGGGGTGCCGGTCTGCCGATCACGCACCCGGGGGCGCTGCGGATCGTCGTCGCGTCCGCGCTGCTCGCGCCGGTCTGCGCGCTGGTCGGGATGGCGCTGGGCGCGCTGCTGCGGCAGAGCGCGATCTCGATCGTCGGCTCGGTGGTGCTGCTCCTGCTGCTGCCGTCGGTGCTCTCCGACCGGCGGCACCTCACGGCTGTGCTGGCCCACGCGACGCCGCTGCACGCGTGGCGGCGGCTGGTGCCGGCGGGGTTCGGCGAGGTCCTGTACCCGTGGACGACCGGTGCGGCATGGCTGGTGTACGCGCTGTGGGCGCTGGGCGCGGCCGTGGTGACCGTGCTCGCGGTGCGCCGCAGGGACCAGTAGCGCCGCACGGGCCGGTCACGCGCCGCCGGTGAGGTCGCGGCCGAGGCGGCGGCGGACGAGGTGCTCGTGGACGAGGCGCCCGGCGAGGGCGCCTCCGTACACGACGAAGCCGACGCCGACGAGCCAGGACTGGAGGACGAGGACGGTGCCGAACTGGCCGTACGTGACCGCGTTGGAGGCGATGAGCGGGGAGAAGACGAGCTGGGAGAAGATCCGCAGCCCGAGCAGTCCCAGCGCGGTGAGGACGGCTCCGGGGGCGAGGGCGCGCCAGCGGATGCGGCCGCAGAGGAGGAAGCGCTGCGACCACCAGAAGAAGAGGAAGGTGCCGACGAGGTCGGCGACGGCGACGGCGAGGGTCGTCGAGGCCGGTGACTCCTCGGGGGCGGGGGTGGCGACGAAGAGGAGCAGGGCGGCGACGAGGACGGCGAGCCAGACGACGTGCCGCCACATGGTGTGCCAGCGGGCGGTGGGGAGGTCCCAGGCCCGCTCGTACCCGGTCTGGACGGCGGATCCGAAGGTGACGCCGAACGCGGCGAGGGCGGCGAGGCCGAAGGCGGTGGTGCGCTGGAGGGCCTGCCCCGGCTGGCCGAAGAGCCGCTCGACCTCCTCCTCGGAGACCTCGGAGACGCCGAGGCCCTGGACCAGCCAGCGGGCGAATCCCTTTCCGCTGGCGAGGTCGGCCGCCGCGACGACGATGAGGAGCGGGACGAGGGTGAGCAGGCTGAGCGCCGCGAAGCCCATGGCGCGGTGCATGAGTTCCATGGCGCGGCCGCGGTTCCAGGCGAGGCCGACCGATGAGGCGAGAAGGCGGGTGTGGAGCCGGTGGAACCAGTGACCCTGCTCGGTGGGGGAAGCGTCGTCCGGCGGGCCGGGAGTGGGGGGCATGGTTCGTGGGGTACCCGTCCGGGGGCCGGGACACCACCGAGGTGAGTCCTAACGGGTGACGCCCCGCTTGGTGGGGGCGGGCCGGGTGGATCGAGTCAGCGGGTGAAGGGGCGTGCTCCGGGGCCGGGGCGGACGGTGACGTCCCGGGCGGCGAGGGTGGCGTGCTCCTCGCCCTCGCACTGGACGACCACGCGGACGGGCGACCCGCAGTCGGTGTGCCGGATGTCGAGCACGGGCCCCTCGGGATCTCCCGCGTAGGCGTCCCCCCACTGCTTCAGGGCGAGGAGTACGGGCCAGAGGTCGACGCCCTTGGGGGTGAGCCGGTACTCGTACCGGGTGCGGGCACCGGGTTCGCGGTAGGGCTCGGCGCGCAGGACGCCGGCCGTGACGAGCTTGCGGAGGCGGTCGGCGAGGACGGCCTCGGAGAGGCCGAGGTGGCGCCGGAACTCGTCGTAGCGTCGGACCCCGTTGAAGGCGTCCCGCAGGATGAGCAGGCTCCACTTCTCGCCGACGAGGTCCAGGGTGCGGCGGACCGAGCAGTTCTCGGTGTCCGTCTCCAGCCACTTCATCGTCACACTCTAGCCACCTGACTGCGTCGTTGACAGTCAACTGGCGCGAGAGCTAGCTTCGCCGTACAGAGTCAGCAGGTGGGCGGGTCGGACAGGCCCTCACGGAGCGGAGTGGTGACAGTGCGGTCACGGACGGTCGAGTGGCAGGACGCGGGGGCGAGCGCCCGGGCCGCGGGGACGATGGCGGGGCTCGACTTCCTGCGCGAGATGGTGGCCGGGCGGCTGCCCGGGCCCCCGATCGCCGCGCTGCTCGGCTTCGGCCTCGAAGAGGTCGAGGAGGGCCGGGCGGTGTTCGCCTTCGAGCCGGGCGAGGAGCACTACAACCCGATCGGGAGCGTGCACGGCGGGGTGTACGCGACCCTGCTCGACTCGGCCGCCGGCTGCGCGGTGCACTCCACGCTCCCCCAGGGCACGGCGTACACCTCGCTCGACCTGTCGACCCGCTTCCTCCGGCCGATCACGATGGACACCGGGAAGGTGCGGGCGATCGGGACCGTCCTGTCGCGGGGGCGCCGCACCGCGCTGGCGGAGGCGGGCCTGTACGACGCGGAGAACCGGCTGCTCGCGCACGCGACCAGCACCTGCATGCTCTTCCCGATGCCCGCGTAGGCACCGCGCAGACGCCGGGTAGGCACCGCGTGGACGCCCGCCGGACGTACCGGTCCGGTTCGACGCGCCGGGCGGTGCTCAGCGGGTGCCGGGGACCGGGCGGGTGCGGGTGCAGCCGTCCGGGGCGACGTCGGGAACGCCGTTGGCCTGGAGCGCCGCGCTCACCAGCGTGGCGAGCAGGTCGATGTCCGAGCCCATGTCCAGACGGACCGTCACCCACCCGGAGCCGGCGCACAGACGGACCGCGCTCGACCCGAGGAGAGCCGGGCGCAGCTTCGCGACCATGGCCCTGGTGAGGTGGACGTCGGCCTCGTGCTCCCCGTGGAAGTGCACGATCTCCTGTGTCGCGGTGCCCAGACCGAGCTCGGCACCGCAATGGGTGCGGCCGGGGGTCAGCGAGGGCCAGCTCATCAGACGTTCACTGGCATGCCTGGCCGTGTTCATACCGAGGAGCGTGCCGGGCCACGGGGCCGCGCACAAGCATCCTGGCGAAAGAATCCCGCGCAGGTGTGAAACAGGCTCCGGGCTGGCCGAAGTGACCGTGTGTCACGGGGCCCGTGGGACCGGGGTGGCGTGGGGTCACTCCGGCCGACGGGCGCGGACGCGGGCCGCGAGGACGGCCACGTCGTCCTCGGCCCGGTGCGCGTCGAGGCGCCGCAGCACCTCCTCGACGACCTGGTGGGGGCCCGGGTCCGGGGGAAGCCTGAGCGAGGCGAGGCGGGCCAGCGACACGTCGATGTCCTCGCCGCGGCGCTCGACGAGACCGTCGGTGAAGAGCAGCAGCGTCTCGGCGGGGGTGAGCGTGCGGGTGGTGGGCTCGTAGCCGCCGACGCCGGTGCCGAGCGGCGGGCCCACCGGGAGGTCGACCAGCTCCGCCGAGCCGTCCGCGCCGAACACGGCGGGCGGCAGGTGACCCGCGCTCGCGAAGGTCGCGGCACCGCGCGCCGGGTCGACCCGGACGAGGAGGCAGGTGGCGGGGCGGCGGGCGTCGTCCTCGGCCACCACGGAGTCGAGGTGGCGCAGGACACGGTGCGGCGGCAGGTCCGTGGCGGCGACCTCGCGGAGCACCGTGCGGTAGGCGTTCATGTCGACGGCCGCGTCGAGGCCGTGGCCCATCACGTCACCGACGACGAGGAGGGTGCGGCCGAAGTGGAGCCGTACCGTCTCGAACCAGTCGCCGCCGACGAGGGTGCGGGCCCCGGCGGGGAGGTAGCCGCCCGCGATCTCCAGGTTGGGGTGCGGTCTGCCCGGCTCGGCGACGAGGGCGCGCTGGAGGTGGAGGGCGGTGTCCTCGGTGGCGGCGAGGCGGCGCGCGTGGCGGATGTGGCGGGCCGCCAGGCGGGCGGCGTGGTGGACGGTGGCGGCCTCGTGGGCGGTGAGGGCGTGGCCGTCGGTACGGGTGGCGGTGACCGTTCCAAGGGGTTTCTCGTCCTCGCCGACGGCGAGCGCGACGGTGAGGCTGTGTGCGGGGCCCGGGGCAGCGTGTGCGGGACCCGGGGCAGCGTGAGTGGGGCCCGAGGCAGCGTGTGCGGGACCCGGGGCAGCGTGTGTGGGGCTCTCGGCGCGGGGATCGGCCCCGGGCCGGTCCGGCTCCGAGGTCAGGCGCGCCGTCGCCGCCCGGCGCGGCGGGACGCCCCGCTCGCCTGCGAGGTCGACCACGGCGGAGCCGCCCAGCCGGCGCACCAGGAAGGTGGCGAGTTCGCGGCAGGTGTTCGTCTCGTCGAGCGTCGTGCCGATCTCGCCGATCGCCTGCTCCATCGCCCGCACCCTGGCCAGGAGGGCCTCGTCCCGTTCCGCCACGACACCTCCACCGCCGCGCGGTCTCCGGGCGGTGTGCCCGGTCCCCTCATTGCACCAGCGGGTCGCGGCCCGCGCGCGGGCACGGACCTCGCGCGGAACGGTTGTGCGGTGCTGCCGGATCTGATCAAGTACCCCTGAGGCTACTGGCCAGTAAGAGTTTCCGCTCCCCGGGGGGGGACAGGCATGACGACCGGATTCTTCAGCTCCGTGGACGATGTCGCCGAGCGGCTCGCCACGACCGGCTACCTGGCGTCGCAGGCCGTCGCCACCACCGTCTTCCTCGCCGACCGGCTCGGCAAGCCGCTCCTGGTCGAAGGACCCGCTGGCGTCGGCAAGACGGAGCTGGCCAAGGCCGTCGCCGAGGTGACGGGCGCCCGGCTCGTCCGGCTCCAGTGCTACGAGGGCGTCGACGAGGCCCGCGCGCTGTACGAGTGGAACCACGCCAAGCAGCTGCTGCGGATCACGGCGGGGCGCGGCGAGTCCTGGGACGAGACGCGGACGGACATCTTCTCCGAGGAGTTCCTCCTCGCCCGGCCGCTGCTCACCGCCATCCGGTCCGAGGAGCCGACCGTCCTCCTCGTCGACGAGACCGACAAGGCCGACGTCGAGGTCGAGGGCCTGCTCCTGGAGGTGCTCGGCGACTTCCAGGTGACCGTGCCCGAGCTCGGGACGATCGCGGCGGTACGGCGGCCCTTCGTCGTCCTCACGTCGAACGCGAGCCGCGAACTGTCCGAGGCACTCCGGCGGCGCTGCCTCTTCCTGCACATCGGGTTCCCGGAGGAGGAGCTGGAGCTCCGGATCGTCACCCGCAAGGTGCCCGGGCTCGACGCCGCGCTCGCGGCGTCCGTCGTCCGGGTCGTGGGGGCGCTGCGCGCCATGGACCTGCGCAAGGTGCCGTCCGTGTCGGAGACGATCGACTGGGCGCGCACCCTGCTGGCGCTCGGCGCGGACCGGCTGGACGAGCACGTCGTACGGGACAGTCTGGGGGTCCTCCTCAAGCACCAGGAGGACATCGTGAAGGCCGCGGCCAAGCTCGACCTGGACGCGGTGTGAGCCCGTCGGAACCGGCCGGTGCGGTTCCGGAGGCGACGGGGGCGGCTTCGGAAGCCGCCGGGACGGCGGAACGGCTCACCGGTCTGGTGGCGGCACTGCGCGACCACGGGTTCGGGATCGGGACGGGCGAGACCGTGGACGCGGGGCACGCCCTGGAGGCGGTCGGGTTCACGGACCGCGAGCGGGTGCGGGAGGCACTGGCGGCCACGCTGCTCCACGGGGAGCGGCAGCGTCCCGTCTTCGACCGGGTCTTCGACCTGTACTTCCCGGTCGGCGGCGGGGTGCGGACGGCCTTCGACGGCACCGCGGCCGACCTCGCCGAGCTGCGGGAGCGGCTCGCGGCGGCGCTGGCCGCCGACGACGGGGCCGCCCTCGGGCTGCTCGCCGCCGAGGCGGTGGGCGGATTCGGCGGCTTCGGCTCCGGCCCGGAGACGGACGGCTGGTCCTCGTACCAGACGCTGTCCCGGCTGCGCCCCGAGACCCTCCTCGCGCGGGTCCGGGCGGCGCGGCGGAGCGCGGAGCCCGAGTTCGCCGACCGGCTGCTCGACGACGAGATCCGGCGGCGGATCGAGGCCTTTCGCGAGCGGGTCAGGACCGAGGCACGGCGGCGGGTCGCCGAGCGGCAGGGCCGGAACCGGGTCGCGCGGCGGGCGGTCGCGGGGACGGCGGACGGGGTGGACTTCCTGCTCGCCGGGCGGGCTCAGCTGGACGAGCTGCGCCGTACGGTACGGCCGCTGGCGCGGAAGCTGGCCACCCGGCTGGCGGCCCGGCGGCGCCGGGCGGCGCGTGGGGAGATCGATCTGCGGCGGACACTGCGCCGCTCGCTGGCGACCGGAGGCGTCCCGGTGCGTCCGGTGCTGCGGCGGCGCCGTCCCGGACGGCCCGAGCTGGTGCTGCTCTGCGACGTGTCGGGGTCGGTGGCCGGTTTCGCACAGTTCACGATGCTGCTGGTGCAGGCCCTGCACGACCAGTTCAGCCGCGTACGGGTCTTCGCCTTCGTCAATCGGGTCGACGAGGTGACGGGGCTGATCGCGCGGGGCGCCGCGGACCCGGCGGGGCTCGGCGACCGCATCCTCGCGGAGGCGGAGCTGACCGGCTGGCACGGGCAGAGCGACTACGGGACGGCGCTCGGCGAGTTCGCCGACCGGTACGCGGAAGCCGTCGGCCCGCGCACGGTGCTCTTCGTCCTCGGTGACGCGCGGACCAACCGCGCCGACCCCAACCTCGCGGCGCTGAAGCGGGTCGCGGACCGGGCGCGGCGGGTCCACTGGCTCAACCCCGAGCAGCCCTCACTGTGGGGCACGGGCGACTCCGAGGCCCCGGCCTACGCCGAGATCGTGGACATGCGCCCGTGCCGCAACGCGCGCCAGCTCGGCGCGCTGATCGGCCGCCTGCTGCCGGTCTGACACACCGGCCCCGCTCCGATGACACCGGGCCGTGCGGCACCGGGCGTGACACGATCGACCCATGTCCACCGCATCAGACGGTCCCGGGACGGACCTCCCCCGCGGCATCGGCGCGCCCGCGACGCGCGCCCTCGTCGCCGCCGGCTACACCCGGCTCGCCCAGCTCGCCGACGTACCCGCCGCCGAGCTGGCCGCCCTGCACGGCGTGGGGCCGAAGGCGCTGCGCGTGCTGGGCGAGGCGCTGGCGGAGCAGGGCCGGTCCCTGGGGTAGACGGCCGGTCCCAGGGGTGGACGCGCTGCTTAGGGGGGTCGTACGGGTGTCGGTTGTCCGGCGGCCGGGCCGCCGATTAGCGTGACCTTCATGGAACTCTTGGGAGAGATCGTCGCCGGCCGCCCTCTGTACGTCGTCGCCGTGAAGGAGGAGGCGCAGTTCCTCGACACCGATCTGCCGGTGCTGCTCACCGGCATGGGCAAGGTGAACGCGGCGACCGCCCTCGCGACCGTGCTCGGCCGGGGGCCGCGGCCGTCCGGGATCGTGAATCTGGGGACCGCCGGGGCGCTGCGCCCGGGCTTCATGGGGACGCATGTCGTCGGCACCGTGCTCCAGCACGACTTCGACGGTGCGCTCCTCGCCACGCTGACCGGTGAGACGTACGGAGAGCCGCTGACCCTGCCCGACGGCGGTGACGTGGTCCTGGCCACCGGGGACGCGTTCATCGCGGACGAGGCCTCCCGCGCCCGGCTCGCGGAGCGGGCGGCGCTCGTCGACATGGAGGGGTACGCGCTGGCCACGGTCGCCCAGGTCACCGGGGTACCGCTGCGGATGGTGAAGCACGTCAGCGACGAGGCGGGGGACGGAGCGGCCCGCACCTGGCGCGAGTCGGTCGCCGAGTGCGCCCGGGCGCTGGCCGACTGGGCGGCGGCGAACACGCCGTACCGCGCCTGAGGCGAACGGCCCGCACCCCTGGATCCCCCCGGGATGCCCTGGAGCCCGCCCAAGCCGTCACAGCGGCCCGGGCGGGCTCCCGGCATGTGCGTCAGCGGTGCTGGAAGTGGACCTCCGGGTTGTCCGGGGTGGGTCCGTCGAGGACGGGCCGCGCGAGTCCGCGCAGATGCCGGTCGAAGAAGGCCGCCACGTACGTCCGTGTCACGGCGACGGCCCGGTCGGCGGGCAGCACCGGCCCGGGCAGGCCGAACCGGCTCTGGATGACCGGGAAGTCGGAGAAGGTGACGTGCTCGGCGCCGGCCACGGTGACCCACCGCTTCCAGCCGTCGAGCGTGGGCCACATCCGGTCCCAGCTGGCGTCCTGCCCGCCGGGGAGGTGCATGCCGTCGTGGGTGCCGAGCATCAGGAACGGACGGCCGCGCAGGCCCTCGGCCGGCAGGTCCTCCCAGAAGGAACCGTCCATGTTGACCCCGGCGTCGATGCGCGGGTCGGCCACCATGGCGGTGGCCGCGCTCGCCCCGCCGATCGAGTGGCCCGCCATGCCGACGCGGCGCGCGTCGATGACACGGGCGTGGCGCCAGGCGGGGCGGGGGCCGGTGAGCCGGTCGAGGACGAAGCGCATGTCGGCGGCGCGCGTGGAGGTCACCACGCTCGGGTGGACGCCGCCCTCGTCGAGCGCGGTGCAGGCGACGCAGGTCAGGGTCCGGCCGCCGGGGACGGAGATGCCGTACGACTCGTAGGCGTGGTCCACGGAGGCGACGACGTAGCCGCGCGAGGCGAGGTCCTCGGCGAGGTGGGAGAGCGTCCAGCGGGAGCCGCCGAATCCGGGCGAGAGCAGCACGAGCGGGTACCGGCCCGGGGCCGGGCGGGCGTCGGTCCCGCCGTGGGTCCGCATCCGGGCGAGCGCGTCGCCCGTGACGGCGGAGCCGACGCCGAGCGCCTCGATCAGGAGGCGCGCCTCCTCGCGGGTGGCGTACGGGGCGGGGCGCCCGTCGCCGGGCCGCGCGGCCGGGTAGTGGAGGGTGACCATCAGTTCGCGTCCGGCGGCGGTGGGGACCCACGGATCGGTGCGGGACCGGTCGACGAGCGGCAGGACCGTACGGCCGATGGCGTACGGCCCCGTGGGCGCGGGCAGCGCGGGCCGTGCGGTGCCCGGTACGACGGGCACCGCGCCCGACTGCGCAGCGACGAACGGGGCCAGGGCGGTCGCCGGAGCCACGCCGGTGACCGGGGCGACGGCGGTGACCGGAGCCGCGACGGTGGCCGGAGCCGCCGCGACGGACGGGCCGGCGGTGGCGAGGGCTCCGGGTAAGGCGAGGGAACAGGCGAGGACGGCGGCCGCGGCCGCGCGGGTGAATCGGGTCATGCGGGCACGCTAGAGGCGACGGCCGGGGCGGCGCGTCGTTCTCCGGGTGCATGTTCACTCCTCCCCACGGCCGACAACTCCCCTCCTCCCACGGCCTGCTGACGCTCCCACCTGCCGGGACGGCCTTGACAGCGCGGAAGCCCGCCTGCCTATGGTGAGACGTTCCTTCCTGGATCGCGGGACGGAGCGGGACCGAAGACGAGGGGAGGCGCACGTGCACGCATCGAACGCGGCACCGCGCGACCTCGTCCGACCGGTGGCGCCACTGGTCTGCCGCCGGCACGTCGACTTCTGCCGTACGTCCTCGGCCATCTGTCCTTCCGCCGACGCCTAGGGACTCCCCGGCCCTGATCCGCCGGACGAGCAGCCCCTGACCCCGCCTCTCGCGGGTGCGCGCGTTCCGTGACATCCCACCGCACTGCCGTACGCCGGCGCGCCTTCGCGCGCCCGTGTCCCGCCGCGCGCTCCTGTCTTCCGGAAGGACTTCTCCCATGCCCCGCCCTGCCCTGCGCCTGGCCGTCGAACTCGACGGCGACGGTGCCCATCCGGCCGCCTGGCGCCGCGCCGCGCACGCTCCCGGCGACCTGCTGAGCCCGCGCCGGCTCGCCCGGAGCGCGGCCGCCGCCGAGAACGCCGGATTCACGCTCGTCACCCTGGACGACTCGATCCTGCCGCCGTCGTCCGGCGCCGACCCGGTGGGCCGGATCGGCGCGGTCGAGCGGGCCGCGTTCATCGCCGCGTCGACGAGCGTCCTCGGAGTGGCCCCGGTACTGGCCACCACCTACGCCGAACCGTTCCACGTCTCCTCGCAGCTCTCCTCCCTCGACCACGCCTCGGCCGGCCGCGCCGGCTGGGTGGTGGGCGTCGAGGAGGACCCGGCGGCCGCACGGGCCTGGGGGCGGCCCCTCGTCGAGGGCTCCGCGGCCCTCGCACGCGAAGCCCACGACGGGCTCCGTGTCGTCCGGGACCTGTGGGACTCGTGGGAGGACGACGCGGTGATCCGGTCGGTGGCCACGAGCCGCTATCTGGACCGTGAGCGGCTCCACGCCATCGACTTCACCGGCGAGACGTACTCCGTGAAGGGCCCGTCCATCGTGCCGCGCCCCCCGCAGGGCCGTCCCGTGGTCCTCGCCCGCCAGGGTCTCGTCCCGGCCGGTCTCACCGATGTGGCGCTGGTCGGCGCGGCGACCGCGGCCGAGACCGGCGCGGCGGGCGAGGCGGCGAAGGCCGCCGGCGCGCCGCTGGCCTTCGCCGAGATCGAGGTGGCCCTCGACACCCCGCGCGAGTCGGCCCGGGACCGGATCGCCGATCTGGAGCGGTACTCACCCTGGGAGGAGCGCCCCGACCGGCTCCGGTACACGGGGTCCGCCGACGGTCTGGTGAGCCTCCTCGCGGAACTCGCCGCGCAGGTCGACGGGGTCCGGCTGCTGCCGCTGGTCCTCGACGAGGACCTGGCCGTCCTCTCCCGTCTCGTCCTGCCGGAGCTGTTCGTCCGGCGGCTCGCGACGCGCCCGCTGCCCGGCACCACCCTCCGTACCTCGCTGGGCCTCTCCCGGCCCCTCAGCCGCTTCGCGAGCGGCACGGACACCGACTCCGCCACCGACACCGCCGCCGCTCTCGTCCGGGAGGAGACCCGATGACCCGCACCGACCCCACCGACGTCCCCCGCCCGGACGCCCAGCTGCACTTCGGCGTGTTCTTCCAGGGGGTCAACCACTGGACGATCTGGTCGGACCCGGCCAGCGGTTCGCAGATCGATCCGGCCTCGTTCCTCCGCGTGGCGCGGACCGCCGAACGCGGGCTCTTCGACGCCTTCTTCCTCGGCGACGGGCTGAGGCTGCGCGAGTCGGGAGGAGGGATCCACGAGCTGGACGTCGCGGGCCGCCCCGACTCGATCACCCAGCTGTCGGCGATCGCCGCCGCCACCGACCGCATCGGTCTGGTCTCCACCTCCAACACCACCTACAACGAGCCGACCGACCTGGCCCGGCGCCTCGCGGGCCTCGACCTGCTCTCCGGCGGCCGGGCCGGCTGGAACATGGTGACCACGCACAACGCCTGGACCGGGGAGAACTTCCGGCGCGGCGGCTTCCTCGACCACGCCGACCGCTACACGCGCGCCCAGGAGTTCCTCTCCGTGGCGCGCGCCGTGTGGGACGGCTGGACGGAGGGCGCGACGGCCGAGTCCGCCGACGCGCGTTCCTGGTCGGTGCCGGGGGCCGTCGGCCGCGTACGGTCAAGCGGGGCGCACTTCGACGTCGATCTCGCGCCGACCCTGCCGCGCAGCGCTCAGGGCCACCCGGCGATCTTCCAGGCCGGGGACTCCGGTGAGGGCCGGGACTTCGGGGCGCGGAACGCCGACGTGATCTTCTCCGCGCACGGTCTGGAGTTCGACGACGCCCTGGCCTTCGCCGAGGACGTCCGGCGACGGCTGCGCGCGGCGGGGCGTCCCGAGAACGCCCTGCGGATCCTGCCGGGTACGGAGATCATCATCGGGGCGACGGAGAAGGAGGCGGAGGAGAAGGCCCGCTGGGTCCGCCTCGAACAGGTCACCCCCGCCGTGGCCCTCGGCATCGCGGGCCGGCTGTGGAACATCGATCTGTCCGATCGGGACGCCGACGGCCCCCTGCCGGCCGAGGAACCGGTCATCGCCGAGTACACGGGGACGTTCGGGTCGAGCAGGTTCAGGGACACCTTGGCGACGGTCGCCGAGTGGCGCGAGAAGGCGGAGGCCAACGGCTGGTCGCTGCGGGAGGCCGTCATCGAGCTGGGCCCGCAGCGCGGGCACGTGGGCACTCCGGCGGCGCTCGCGGAGAAGTTCGCGCATTTCGTGCGGCACGGCGCCGTCGACGGCTTCAACGTCTCGCCGTACCTGATCCCGGAAGGGCTCGACGACATCGTGGACCTGCTGGTGCCCGCGCTCCAGGAGCGCGGGGTGTACCGGGCCGCGTACACGGGGACGACGCTCCGCGAGCATCTGGACCTCGCGCCGTTGAAGTGACGTGGTGGGGGTGGGGGTGCGATGTCCGTCCGCGCCCCCACCCCCTCCGTACTCCGTCCTGGGCTCAGCCGAGGGGCAGTTCCAGGAACGAGGGCTCGTCCTCCGGTGAGCCGAAGGCGGTCTGCGTCCAGGTGATGGAGGCGCCGCCGTACAGCGGGTCCATGCTGTCGACGACCAGCATCAGCCGGTGGCCGGCCTGGATGTCGTACGCGGCGGCCTGGAGCTGCCAGGTCACGGTGGTGTCCTGGTCGGGCGTCAGGCCGTACACGTTGAGCGGTTCGTGGGTGATGATCCGGGCCGTCTCGTCCTCGGCGACGTCCAGGAGATGGGCGACGAGGCCCGCCGAGGTGGCGGTGGAGCGGACCGTGAGGCGCAGGCGCGGGGTCCCCCGGACGCGGCGGGCCGCGCGCCCCTCCCCCTCGGGTCCCTCGGGTCCCTCGGGCGCGAGGAGCGGCTCGGTCGTCCAGGCCACGGCGTGCCGCCGGTCGATCTTGCGGGTGTCGTAGATCTTGGGGTTGCCGGCCCACTCCGCCTGGCCGGTCTTCATGAGCGGCAGGTCCATGGCGGTGGCCTCGGTGTCCACGCCCGCGACGAACGCGCGCCGCCAGCCGGTCTCCTCCGGCGGGGCGTTCCCCTCGTCGGCGCGCGGGACGAGCAGGCCGTCGGCGCCGCCGGCCCCGTCGCCGGTGAGGCCGAGCACCTCGACGCGCGTGGTGACCTCGCTCCAGTCGGCGCGGGTCTCGCGGACCGCCGGTTCGACGATCCGGTTCTCCCCGGTCGGCTCGCCGGTGCCGGGGTCCGTGACCGGTTCCGTGACGTACGTGAACATCACCTGGCTGGAGACCTGTTCCCAGTCCTCGACGCCGTTGCTCTCGCCCTTGAGGTGGTGGTCGAGCCAGGCGTACGCCTCCTCCATGGGGACGTTGGCCTTGCGGGGCTCCGTACCGAGGAGCCCGGGGCCCTCGGGGGCGGCGTGGTCGCCGATCCACAGGTTGAGCCGCTTGGGCACCCGCAGGCCCTCGAAGGTCGTCAGGACCTGGTTGACCGGGAAGAGGCTCTCGTGCCAGGTGTTGGAGAAGAAGGTGGGCGTCTCGTTCCCGTTGGTGAGGGGCAGGTACGACTCGGGGGAGCGCCTCCGCCCCCACCTGACGACCTCGTCCAGGTTCCGGTCGGCCTGGAAGTCGGCGAGGATCTGCTGGTTCGCCTCGCTGAACTTCTCCTCCACCGGTCCGCCGGTGAGCGAGATCAGCGCCTTCACGGCGGCGAGGTGCCGGGTCTTGTTGTCGTAGAGGCTGGTGGCGAGGTTGCCCCAGGTGCTGAGGGCGACGACGGCGGAGACCCGGTCGTCGTGGGCGGCGACGAGCTGGCTGATGCCGGAGCCGTAGGACTCGCCGAGGAATCCGATGCCGCTCGGGCCGAAGTGCTGGACGGCGAAGTCGATGACGGCGGAGCCGTCGGCCCAGTCGTCGGCTCCGGCCACTTCGACGAAGCCCTCGGAGGTGGAGGGCAGTCCGGGGATGCCGAGGCCGCGGGGCGTGTAGGCGATGACGTGGTAACCGCGGCGGGCGAGGCTGAGGTACGCCCAGAGGAACAGCGGCCAGCCGAACGGAGTCCAGCCCGCCGGGACGACGACGAGCGGATGCGGGCCGGGGCCGAGCTGGTAGAGGCTGAAGGCGGAGAGCTTGACGCCGTCCGTCGCCTCGATGCGGTGGTACGCGGGCCAGGCCACGCCGCGGATCTCCTCGACGTGCGCCGCGAGTTCGGCCGGGAGCAGCGCCTCGGCGCTCGCCGTGCCGGGGCCGCCGCCGCCGAGGAGCGCGGTGGCGAGGGTCTGGCCGAGCCGGACGGCGTCCGGGTTCACCGTTCCGTCGGCCGCCCAGAGGCCGCTTCCGCTTCCCGCGATCCGGGCGGTGTCGGCGGCGGTGAGGCCCACCGTGCCGTCCGGGAAACCGGGGAAGTCTTCGAACGAGCCGGCGGTGAAGGGGTTGTCCTGGGGCACGTGCACCCGTTCCTCTCGAGTGGACTGCAGACCGTCCGCGATGCGGACGGTCGCAAGCCTCACGTATGCGGGCCGGAGCGGCCAGAGCGCACGAACGGCGCACGTGTCACGCAACCGTGCGTGAACGACACAAGCCGCCCCGAACTCGATGTTTGGGGGCGCCGAGGACGGTCAGGAGGAGGGGCGAGCGGTCAGGAGGAGGGGCGAGCCGGCTCGGGCGGGCTGACGGACTCGGGCGGGCGGGCCGGCTCGGGCGCGCGGACGACGAGCAGTGCGGCGACATCGTCGTCGAGGCCGTCGACGCCGTACGCGGCGAGGTCGCGGTGGAGGATTTCGGGCAGCTCGTCGGCCGGATCCCGGGCCCAGCCGCGCAGCCGCGTCTCCAGCGGATAGAAGGTGCCGGCCCGGTCGCGGGTCTCGCTGACGCCGTCGGTGAAGAGCAGCATCCGGTCCCCCGGGCCGAAGGGCACCTCCTCGATCCGGTGGTGGTTCTCGGCGAGGCCCGCGAGGTTGACGGGCAGGGAGGGGTCGGCGAAGACGACCGGCGTGACCTCGGCCCCGCGCTGGATCAGCGGGGCGGGATGGCCGCAGCTGAGGAGCCGGGCGATGTCCCGGTCGTCGGGGAACTCCACGAGCACGACGGTGGCGAAGCGTTCGGCGGCGTCGGACTCGGGGTCCCAGCCGTTGTAGCGCGTCAGGCCCTCGTCGAGGGTGTCGGCGAGGGCGGCCAGGTCCGGGGCCCGGTTGACGGCGGCCCGGAAGGCGCCGAGCAGGACGGAGGCGGTCTCGACGGCGCCGAGGCCCTTGCCCTGGACGTCGCCGAGCATGATCCGTACGGCTCCGGGGACCCGGACGGCCTCGTAGAAGTCGCCGCCGATCCGGGCCTTGGCGGCGGCCGCGACGTACAGCAGGTGCAGGTCGAAGCGGCCCAGGCGGTCGGGCAGCGGACGCAGGACGACGCGCTGGACGACCTCGGCGACCGCGGTGACCTCGCGCAGGTCCCTTTCGTAGCGGGTGCGGACCAGGCTGACCCAGGCCGAGGCGGCGGTGACGAGGGCGATGACCACCTCGCTGGCGAGGAGTTCGGGGACGAGGGCCTCGGACCGGCCGAGGTGGAGCAGCGCGCGTACGCCCATGGCGAGCAGGCCGATGCCGATGGTCCCGCGCACGCTCCAGGTGACGGCGGCGAGCGCGGGCGCGGCGACGAGGAGCCGCTCGAAGCGCTCCTCGTCGGGGGTGAAGAGATCGGCGGCCGCCGTCATGACGAGGATCAGGAAGGGCAGGGCGCGACCGATGTTGAACTGGGTGCGCTCCGCCCTGCCGGGCGGGCGCCGGTGGCCGGCATCAGGCATTTCATGATCGTACGCAGAACCGCCGTCAGGGCCCGGGTGGCGTCGGCCCCGGGCGTGTCCCCCGGGGGTGCGCCGCCTCGGGCAGGGCGAGGGCGGCGGGGATCGCGAGGGCGGCGATCACGGCGAGGGCGGGCAGGACGAGGCCCCGGTCCGGGACGAAGCCGCCGCCCGGGACGAGGGCGAGGAGCAGGGTCGCGAGGGCGACGCCGAGCGCGGGTCCGATGTTCATGGCGGTCTGCTGGAGGCCGCCGACGACACCGGCGTGGGCCTCGGGGGCGCGGTGCACGACGACGGAGGTCGCGGTGACCATGAGGACGACGAAGCCCGCGCCGAGGAGGGCGGACGCGGTGCAGACGGACCCCGCGGAGGCCGTCGCGTCGAGCCGGGAGAGCAGCAGGACGCCGAAGGTGAGGAGGACCGCGCCGGCGGTCGCCGTGCGCCGGGGCCCGTAGCGGCGCAGGAGCGGCGGGCAGAGGAGCGCACCGAGCACCATGATGGCGGCGAGCGGCAGGAAGCGCAGGGCGCAGTCGAGGGGGTCGAGTCCCTGGACGTCCTGGAGGAAGTACGTCGCCACGAAGAGCGTCCCGGAGAGGGCGGCCGAGGCGGCGAGGAGGACGGCGAGCCCGGCTCGGACGGGCACGCTCCGCATCAGCTCGGGTGGCAGAAGGGGGTGCGGGGCGCGGCGTTCGTGCCGGACGAGCGCCGCTCCGGCGGCGAGGGCGGCGGCGATCACGAGCACGGTGGTCCCGGTTCCGCCGGGTCGGGGCGCGTCGACGAGTCCGTGGACGAGGAGGCCGAGGGCGGCGGCGAGCAGGACGGCACCGAGCGGGTCGAGCGCGGCGATTCCGGTGGAGGGGTGCCGCTCCGGGCGCGCGGCGCGCGGTTCCGGTGCGGCGAGGGCGAGCAGGCCGATCGCGAGGGTCGGCGGCACACCGAGGAGGAAGACCGCGCGCCAGCCGTACGCGGAGACGAGCGCGCCGCCCACGACGGGGCCGGCCGCCGCGGCGAGCCCGATGGCGGCGGTGCGCACGGCGATCGGCGTCGCGAGGCGCTCGGGCGGGAAGGCGGTGCGCAGCATGCCGAGGGTGGCGGGTTGGAGGAGGGCCCCGCACACCCCTTGGAGCACGCGCAGCGCGATCACGGCGCCGATGCCGGGGGCGAGGGCGATGCCGGCGGAAGCGGCGGCGAAGCCCAGGGCGCCGACGGCGAAGACCCGGCGGTGGCCGAAGCGGTCGCCGAGGCGGCCGGCGAAGACGAGGAGGCTCGCGACGGCGACGAGGTAGGCGGTACTGGTCCACTGCACCTGCCCGACACCGGCGTGCAGGTCGCGCTGGAGGGCGGGCTGGGCGACGGTGAGGACGGTGCCGTCGAGGGCGACGACGGCCGCGCCGACGACGCTGCAGGCGAGGGTGACGGCGGTCGGCGCGCGACGGGCGCGGCGCGGACCTGTCGAGGTCGAGGTCGAGGTATCGGGGCCGACGGTCACGGGGTGGGCTCCACGGGTCCGAGGTGGGCGTCGAGGGCGGCGGCGAGGAGCGGGGCGGGGTCGGTGCCGCCGGTGGCGAGCCGGAGGCTGCCCCAGTGCCAGAGCTGGGCGATGCCGTGGAGGTTGGCCCAGAGGGCGCCCGCGCGGAGGACGGCGTCGGCACCCGGCCCGGAGTCCGTGGCGCGCTCGACGAGCCCGGTGAGGTGGGCGAAGAGCGGCAGGCTCGTCTCCCGCAGCCCCAGCCGGCCGCTTTCGAGCAGGTCGTGGCGGAACATCAGCTCGTACATGCCGCGCCGGGTCCCCGCGTACGCGAGGTAGACGCGGGCGAGGATCGCGATCCGTTCGCGTGGCCCCGCCTCCTCCCGGTCCTCCTCGGCGAGGCGGTCGGCCAGTTCGGCGAAGCCGTGACGGGCGATGGCCGACAGGAGGTCCAGGTGCGTGGGGAAGTAGCGGCGGGGGGCTCCGTGGGAGACACCGGCCCTGCGGGCGATCTCGCGCAGGGACAGAGCCTGCACGCCTTCGGCGTTCACCAGCTCGACGCCGGCCCGGACGAGTCGTCCGCGCAGCCCGTCGTCGTGCTCGCCGAATCCTTCGCTCTCGCCCGGTCCTTCGCTCTCGCCCGGTCCTTCGCTCTCACCGGGTCCTTCGTTCTCGCCCGGTCCTTCGTTCTCGTCATGCTGCATAGACACTGTCTACCAAGATCGAGTAGACGGTGTCTACCCGCCCCCACGCCCTGTTCGGTTACACTGAGGGACAGCGAAGGGGAGTAGCCCTGCGAACCGGTCGTCGACACACTGGAACCCCCGGGTTCCCGGTGACCGGGTCCACGTACGACGTGGACGGGCGAGACCTTCGGCCAGGCATCAACCGCGTCCGCGCTTCCGTGGGCGTGGTTCGTCATGCCGGGCCGAGTGGTCCTCCCGTCGCCATCGAGGTGCGGAGCCCACGGGCCCGGACCGAGCAGAGAGCCCCGTTATGCACCTCGACCCCTTGGCGATCCTCACCGCCTTCGGGCTGATCTTCCTCGCCGAGCTTCCCGACAAGACGATGTTCGCGTCGCTCGCCATGGGCACGCGGATGCGTCCGCTGTACGTCTGGATCGGCACCTCGACCGCCTTCCTGGCGCACGTCGCCATCGCCGTGGGAGCCGGCAGCCTGCTCGGGCTGCTCCCCGGCTGGATCGTCAAACTGGTCTCGGCCCTGTTGTTCGGCTTCGGCGCCTTCATGCTGCTCCGCAGCGGAGCCGACGACGAGGACGACGACACGGGCGGCCGGACGGTGACCGGCTTCTGGCCTGTCTTCTCGACCGCCTTCATGGCCGTCTTCATCAGCGAGTGGGGCGACCTCACCCAGATCACCACCGCCAACCTCGCCGCCACCAACGGCACCTGGTCGACGGCGATCGGCTCGCTCGCCGCCCTGATGAGCGTCTCCGCCCTCGCCCTGGTCGCGGGCCGGTTCATCGCCAAGCGCGTACCGCTCAAGACCGTCCAGCGCGTCGGCGGCGTGTGCATGGCGGGCCTCGCGATCTGGTCGCTGGTCGAGGTATTCACCGGCTGACGCCGGCCACCGGGCCATCCCGAACACCCCCCGTCCGGTTCCGGACGGGGGGTGTGCTGCGTCCG
The DNA here is from genome assembly GCF_055581845.1 of Streptomyces sp. NPDC042346. Classification (NCBI taxonomy): domain Bacteria; kingdom Bacillati; phylum Actinomycetota; class Actinomycetes; order Kitasatosporales; family Streptomycetaceae; genus Streptomyces; species Streptomyces sp. NPDC042346. The sequence goes on from NZ_JBVJEH010000002.1 coordinate 258,294, forward strand.
GCCCTGGTGCGATCATGCGGGGATGACCACCACCTCCGAACCGGGCGACCGCCTCGCGGCGTTCGGAAACCAGCTCGTCGACGTGCACATCTGGCTCCGCGAGGAGCTCGCCCGCCTCCGCGAGGACGTGGGCTCCTTCCTCTCCGGAGACGGCGACCGCCCCCGGAACCTGCGGGCGCACTGCCTCGCCTTCTGCACCGCGCTCACGCGCCACCACACCGCCGAGGACCAGGGCGTCTTCCCCGTCCTCGCCGCCGCGTACCCCGCCCTGCGGCCGGTGCTCGACGAGCTCGCGCGCGACCACGAGCAGGTCGAGGAGATCCTGCTGCGCCTCCAGGGCCTGCTGGACGGACTGCCGACGGACACGGCGCCCGGAACCGGTCCGGACTCGGCGGAGGTACGGCGGGTTCGCGGCGAACTGGACGGGCTCATCGCCCTGGTGGAGTCGCACTTCACGTACGAGGAGAAGAAACTCGTCACGGCCCTCAACGAGCTCGGCACCCCGCTGCCGGACGACTTCACGCTCTCCGACCTGACGGGCCGCTGACACACCCGGGTGGGAGGCTGGTGGGGCACGGTCCCCATTGGCCACGGCGAGAGCCGGTACGGGAGGGAGGCTCCGTTGCACGGCGAACTGGACGAGCGGGCAGCGCAGGTGGCGGACCGGGTGGTCGCCTGGCGGCACCATCTCCACCGGCATCCCGAGCTGTCCAACCGGGAGGTGAACACCGCCCGCATGGTGGCGGACGAGCTGCGCGCGCTCGGCCTCGACGAGGTGCGTACCGGCATCGCCGGACACGGCGTCGTGGGCGTCCTGCGCGGCACGGCGGCGACACCGGGCGGGCGGGTGGTGGCCCTGCGGGCGGACATGGACGCGCTGCCGGTCAGGGACCTGTGCGGGACCGAGTTCGCCTCCGAGGCCGTGGACACCGGCCGTCCGGGCGGCCTGTTCCCCGTCTCGCACGCCTGCGGCCATGACTGCCACACGGCGATGGTGCTCGGCGCGGCGGCCGTGCTCGCCGGGGTCCGCGACCGGCTCCCGGGCACCGTGCTCTTCGTCTTCCAGCCCGCCGAGGAAGGCCCGCCGGTCACCGAGGAGGGCGGGGCGCGGGCCATGGTCGAGGCGGGCGCCTTCGCCGATCCGGTGCCGACGATGGCCTTCGGACTGCACGTGACGCCCTACCCGAAGGGGTACGTGGGGTACCGGATCGGCAATCAGTACGCCGCTTCCGTCCTCGTTCGCGTCGTCGTCACCGGGAAGCAGACCCACGGCTCCACGCCCTGGGAGGGCGTCGATCCGATGCCGGCGGTGGGGGCGGTCCTGACGGGCATCGGCCAGCTGTACCGGCAGGTCTCGGCGTTCGCCCCGGTCACGGTCTCCATCGGGCACGTGGAGGACGTCGGCCGGTTCAACGTCATCGGGCAGACGGTGACGCTGTGGGGCACGGCCCGGTGCGCCGTGGAGTCGGACATGGCGGAGGTCCAGCGGCGCCTGACGACGCTCGTGGAGCACTCGGCGGCGGCGTTCGGCGCGACGGCCTCGGTGGAGTACCTCCAGTACGTACCGCCCGTGCACAACACCCGGCCGTGGGTCGAGTCGGCGCTGCCGACCTTCCGCCGGGTGGTGGGCGAGGAGCGGGTGGTGGAGACCGGGGGGACGCTCGGGTACGACGACGTCTCCGAGTTCGTACGCCGCTTCGGCGGCCTGTACGTCACGCTCGGCGTCCAGGACGCCGCCCTGGACCCGTCGGGCCGGCCCGTGGCGGTGCCGGGCGGGCGCGGGATCGCCACCAATCACCACCCGCGCTTCTACGCGGACGACGACACGCTCGTCACCGGGGTCCGGCTCCACGCGCACGTCGCGTACGACCATCTGACGGGGGCGCTGGCGGGACCGGCGTCTCCGCCCGCCGACGCGCCCCGGGGAGCGTCGGACGGGTCAGGTGCGTGACGTGCCGACCGCCTCGACGAAGGCCCTGAGCAGGGCGGAGTCGGCGGCCGTGGGCCAGACGAGGCCGTACTCGACGGGCGGGGCGTCGCGCAGCGGGACGTAGGCGATACCGGGCCGTGGGTGGTAGCGGGCTCCGAGCGCCGCGCCGGGGGCGACGCCCCGGCCCGCGCTCACATGGGAGAGGACCTCCTGCCAGGTCGCCGCGACCGGCCCCCGGCCGACGGGGGCTCCGGACGGGGTGCGGCGGGGGTAGTGGTGGTCGCGCCAGTAGCGGGGGTTCGCGCCCTCGGGGGTGATCAGGGCGAGGCCCGCGAGGTCCTCCAGGCCGAGGGACGCCCTGCCTGCCAGCGGGTGCGCCACGGGCAGGAGCAGGACCCGGTCCTCGGCGACGACGACGGGGCCGGTGGTGAGGTCCGGCTCGCGGACGGGGAAGGCGACGAACTGGACGTCGAGCGTTCCGTCCCTGAGGGGGCCGGGTCCGGCGTCGAGCGGGACCTCGTGGACCGTGATCTCGCAGCCGGGGTAGCGGGCGAGCAGCGTGTCGGCGGCGGCCGTCAGCAGTTCGCCGCCCCAGGGCGTGGCGAAACCGGCCCGCAGTCTGCCCCGGACGCCCCGCCCGGCCTCGGTGGCGCGTTCGAGGGCGGCCCGCAGCTGCCGGTACGCGGGCAGCAGGTCCTCGTACAGGCGCAGGCCGACGGGGGTGAGCTGGACGCTGCGGCTGGTGCGGGCGAAGAGCGGGGTGCCGACGCGTCGCTCCAGCTTCTTGACGGTCTGGCTGATCCGGCCGGTGGAGACGCCGAGGCGCTCGGCGGTGCGCCCGAAGTGGAGCTCCTCGGCCAGCGTGAGGAACGCCTCCAGTTCGTACCGTTCGAGCATCGCTCCCCCTCCTGATCGTTGAGTGTGGCTCAACGCCGATTCGATGATCGCATCTTGTTCGGCGGGGGCGGCGACGAGGAGCCTGGAGGCGTCGCCCCCGCCGTACGGAAGAGAGTCCGTGGAACCGGAACCGAACCCGCCCGCCGTCCCCGTGTCAGCCGTCCCCCGGTCAGCCGCGCCCGTGCCCGCCGCGCCCGACCCGGCGCCCACCCAGTACCCCGCCCAGTCCCCCGCCCCGACCCTGAACGTCCCGCTCTTCGCCGTGGCCGGGGCCGTCACCGTCGCCAACATCTACTTCCCTCAGCCGCTGCTCGCCGCCGTCGCCCACGGCCTGGAGGTCTCGGAGCGGACGGCGGGCCTGATCGCCTCGGCGGCCCAGATCGGGTACGCGCTCGGCATCCTGCTGCTCGTGCCGCTCGCCGACACCGCCCGGCTGCGCCGGCTCACCTCGGCTCTGCTCGCGCTGACCACGGCCGCGCTGCTCGTCGCCGCGGCGGCGCCGGACGTGCTCACGCTGACGCTCGCCACCCTGGCCCTCTCCACCACGACGGTGCTGCCGCAGATCCTCACCCCGGTGGCGGCCGTCCTCGCGGGTCCGGGACGGCGGGGCCGGGTCGTGGGACTCGTCGGCCTCGGCCTCACGCTCGGCTCGACGCTGTCCCGTACGGTCTCGGGCGCCGTGACCGACGCGAGCGGGAGCTGGCGCGCCGCCTATGTGGTGGCCGCGGCCGCGACGGCGGCGCTGCTGTGGGTCCTCCCCCGGCGGCTGCCCGAGCGGACGGGCGCACCCTCGGAGCGCCGCTCCTCGTACCTCCGGCTCCTGGCCGGGCTGCCCCGGCTCCTCGCCGACCACCGGGACCTGCGGATCTCGGCGCTGCTCGGCGCGTGCGTCTTCGCCGCGTTCAGCGTCTTCTGGGCCGTGCTCGCGTTCCATCTGGCGGCCCCGCCCCTCGGGTACGGGCCGGGCGCAGCCGGGCTCTTCGGGGTGCTGACCCTGCCGGCGGCGCTGGCCTCGGCGGCGGCCGGACCCCTCGCCGACCGGTACGGGCCGCGAGCGGTGAACACCGGGGGTCTGGTCGCCGCGGGGCTCGGGCTCGGGGTGGCGGGGCTCGCCCCGTACTCCCCCGTGGCGCTCGCGGCCGGGGCGAATCTGCTGGTCGTGGGGGTCAGCTCGTGCCAGGTGGCCAATCAGGCCCGGATCTTCTCGATCGGCCGGGCCGTGGCGGCCCGGGTGAACACCGTCTTCATGCTGGCGACGTTCGGCGGCGGCGCCTTCGGTTCCCTCGCGGGGTCCTGGCTCTACACGACGTACGGCTGGTCCGCCGCCCTCCTCGCGGCGGGGGCGTTCGTCGTGGTCGCCGGTCTCGTGGTGGCCGGCCCGGCGCGACCGGCGGTGCCGAGTTGCGGCCCGGACGCCACACGGGACGCTGGGAGTATGCGTCCGCGCACCTCGCAGGAGAGAACCCCGCAGGGAGAGACATGATCCTGGACCTCACCGCGCTCGCCGACGAGCACCTGGCCGCGGCCCGCACCGCGCCGCACGGGCGCAGCGCCCACCTGGTCATGCACGACGGGGTGCTCCGGCAGACCGTCATCGCCCTGACGTCGGGCACGTCCCTGGACGAGCACAACGCGCCACCGGCCGGCAGCCTCCAGGTGCTGCGGGGCCGGGTGACGCTGACGGCGGCCGGGTGGGCGGAGGAGCTCCCGGCGGGGGCGCTGCGGATGATCCCCAAGGAGCGGCACGGGCTGACCGCGGTGGAGGACACGGTGGTGGTCCTGACCGCCGTGAACGACTGACGGACGTCCCGCCCGCCCGGATTCCGGGCCGGTCACTCCGTCGCGTCGAGGTCCTCGGCGTAGTACTCGATGGCCTTCCGGTACTCGCGTACGGACGGGTCCTCGCTGGTGGCGGCGAGGAGGCGCAGCAGGGTCCGGACCGACTCGTGGTGCTGCCCCGTGTTGTAGAGGGCCATGGCCAGGAAGGTGCGCAGGGACCCGTCCTCGGGGAACTCCTCCACGGCGCCGGTCAGCAGCGTGACGGCGTCCTCGTACCGGCCGAGGATCCGGTAGGTGCTGCCGAGACCGAGGAGGGCCCCGCGCCGGTCGTCGGGGGTGAGACCTGGGCTGCTGGTGGTCGAGCCGGTGCCGGTCTCGTTGCCGGTGCCGGTTTCGGTTTTGGCGAGGGCGCGCTCGTAGTACGGCACGGCCTCCGCCTCCAGGCCGAGGACGTCGTGCGCCCAGGCCGCCTGGTAGGCGACCTCGGCGTCGTCCGGACGGCGGGCGGCGAGCGCGACGAGCAGCTCGCGCGCCTCCTCCTTGCGGCCCGCTTCGCGCAGGGCGACCGCCTCGGCCAGCGGGCCGTTCTTCTCCTCGTGGTGCTCCATGACGGCCATCCTCGCAGCTCGGACGGCCGGGGATCATGGTGGGAATCACTGCGGGTCTCACGGTCGAGTACAGGTAGAGGCTTTGTCGGCCGAGCACGGAGCATGCGGCGGGCGGATGTGAGGGTGCGAGTGCGCTGCTAACGTGCGCGAATGCGTCTTTTGTCCCGTCTTGATCTCCGTGGTCTCGCCCGGCGGGCTGCCGCGCTGCGGCCCCGGCGGCGGGGGAAGACCGTGACCGTGCCGGAGGCGGAGGCCGCCGGCCGGGAGTGGCTGCGGGATCTGGCCGCGCTCCTGTGCGAGCTCGGCTCGGAACTGCTGCGCGCCGGGGAGCGGACGGCCGAGGTCGAGCAGTCGCTGCACGACGTGGCCGCGCGCTACGGCATGCGGGCGCGGAGCTTCGTGGTCCCCACGGGGCTGTTCGTCCGGGTCGGCGGCGGCCCCGACGGCCGGGGCGGGGAGCTCGACTTCGCCCCCGTCGAGGGCCCTGACCTACGGCTCGACCAGGTGGAGGCGCTCCAGTCGCTGGTCGAGCGGATGCGTACGGAGCAGGTGCCGTTCGAGGACGCGCGCGGATCGCTGCGGGAGCTCAGGGCGCGGCCCGAGCGCTTCAGCCCGGCCGCCACCATCCTCGGCTACATCCTGCTCACCGTCGGCCTCGGCGCGATGCGGCACGCGACGGTCCCCGCCGTCATCGGGTACGCGGTCCTCGGTGCGGGCGTCGGGCTGCTGCGCCTGTTCGGCGACCGGCTCCCGGCCGCTCGTACCGCTCTTCCGGTGGTGGCGGCGATCCTGGTCACGGCCTCCTCGCAACAGTGGGCGGGGCCGCTCCTGCACGAGGCACCCACGGTCCTGTACATCCCTCCGCTGATCGCCTTCCTGCCGGGCTCCGCGCTCACGCTCGGCGCCATCGAACTGGCCACCGGGGCTGCCCTGTCGGGCATCGCCCGGCTGGCCGGGGCGGCGAACGTGCTCCTCCTCCTGGCCATCGGCATCCTCGTCGGCACCGAGCTGGTGAGCCCCCGTCCGTCGGGCGGGCCCGCGTCCCCCACCCTCGGGCCCTGGGCACCCTGGGTCGGGGTGCTCCTCCTCGGCTTCGGCTTCCTGCTGTACTTCTCCGCCCCTCCGCGGGTCACGGGCTGGCTCCTGGGCGCGCTGCTCACCGAGCGGCTGGTCCAGTCGGTGGCCTCGGAGTTCGCGGGCGCGACCTTCGGCGCCTTCGCGGCGGGCATGCTGCTGCCGCCGATGGCCAAGTGGATCGCGCGCCGCTCGCACACCCCGGACCAGGTGGTGTTCCTGCCCTGCTTCTGGCTGCTCGTCCCGGGCGCGGTCGGCCTCACCAGCATCTCGGAGATCATCGTGGCGGGCGACACCGGCGGCGGCCTGGACAGCATGGTGAGCATGGTGATCACCGTGGCCTCGATCGCCATGGGCGTCCTCGTCGGCGCCGGCATCCAGCGGCGCCCCCAGCTGCTGCTCGGCGCACCGGCTCCTACGACTCCGCCGCCTCCGGACGGAGCGGCGGAGCCGGGGGCTCGGGGTACCGCGGACACCCTGCGCGAGTAACGGATCCGGGCGCCGGCAGGGTCCGTCGGCCACCCGTGTCAGCGGGGCGACTTCGTCCATTCGAGGGTCACGCGCAGGCTGGCGTTGGCGCTGCCCTGGACGACAAGGGCGGTGAGTTTGCCCGCGTCCAGGCCGAGCTGGCAGCCGAACTCGACGGTCGCCCGGTCGGGGGCAGCACGGTCGAGCGCCTCGCCGATCTGCCCGGCGAAGGAGGCGAGTGCGCCGGTGACCGCGGAGAGGTCCGGCAACCGGTCGCCGAATCCTTCGAGCTCGGTGTCGGGGCCGAGCCGCCGCGCTTCCACGAAGAGGGTCGCGTCCCCGACCTCGACCTTGGTGACGTCCGGCATCGAATCTCCCTGGGTACGGCGGGGGGGCGGACGGGCTGACAGGACGTCAGTATCACCGGGCGGTACGGGACCCGGGGCGCCCGCCACGCGCACGACCCGCCCTCGCGCACGCACGCCCCGTCCTCGCGCGCACACCCCGCCCTCGCGCGCGTACGGCTCAGAGCGCGGGGCGCAGGGAGGTCTCCGTGGTCGCGGGGCCGGCGGTGACCGGACCGGCGAGCGCGCTGCCGCGCCGCCACTCCGCCCAGCTGAGGTTCCAGTCCCCGAAGCCGTTGCCGAAGGGGGTCATCGGCTCGCCATAGCCGTTGACAACCCGGACGAGGTCGCCCTCGCGGACCGTGCGGAACAGCCAGGCGGCGTCCTCGGTGCTCATCCCGGTGCAGCCGTGGCTGACGTTGTCACTGCCCTGTGCGTCGACGGACCAGGGCGCGGCGTGCAGGTATTCGCCGCTCCAGGTCACCCGTGTGGCCCAGCGGACCTTGAGGTCGTAGGAGTCCTGGCTGCCGCGTGCGATGCCGATCGAATCGCCCCGCATGCGGACGAGGGGCTCCTTGCCGAGGACGACCTTGATGCCGCTCCGGGTGCGGTAGCCGGCCTTCCCGGTGGTGACCGGGAAGGTGCGGACCGCCCGCCCGTCGCGGAACACGGTCATCTCCAGGGCGGAGACGTCGGTGACGGCTTCGATGCGGTCGCCGGTGGTGAGGGTGAGCGGCCGTGACGGGCCGCCGAAGAGGCCGCTGCCGACGTGGAGCCCGTTGAGGGCGCTGTGGACGCGGATGCCGGTGCGGGCGGGCCAGTAGTCGCGGGGCCGGTAGTGGAGGGTGGCGGAGTCGACCCAGTGCCAGGAGCCTTCGACCCTCGGGGTGGTGCGGATCTGGAGGGCGCGCTCGACGACACGGCGGGCCGCGGGGTCCTCGGCGGGCACCGGGTGGCTGAGTTCGGCGGTGATCGGCTGGCCGACGCCGTACGTACCGCCGCCCTCCGGACCGAAGGTGACGGTCAGCCGCTCTCCGGCCGGTGCGGCGGCGGTGCGGAACTCCAGCCGGGTGAGGTGGCGGTGGGGTGCGTCGGCTCCCGAGGCGGGGCGTTCGACGACGAGGCGGGCGGTGTAGCGGCCTCCGGCGGGCAGGGCACCGGCGCTCGTCCAGCTCGTGCCGTCCGCGCTCGGTGTGCCGGCGACCCGGCGGCCGCGCCGGTCGGTCACGGTCACGTCGGCGAGCCGGCCGGGACTGCGCAGCAGCAGGGAGACGGGGCCCGTGGCCTGCGCGCCGAGCGTGACGGGGTGTCCCGTGAGGGTGCGGGCGCCGCTCAGGACGAGCGTGCGGCGGGGAACGGAGCACAGGCCGCCGTCGGTGGCACAGCCGTCCACCGAGATCACGGTGGTGGGGTCCGGCGCCCCGGCCGTGGGTGTGTCCCGGTCTGCGGGCGACTGGGCCGCTGTGCCGACGAGGACGGCTCCGACCGCCAGGGACATCGCCCCCCACCCCCGTACGTATCTGCGTGACGACACGTCGGACACCCTCTCCTTCCGGACGGCAGCGTCGGCGGGGTGTCGCCGACCGCAGCATCAAATCGGATGAGAGGAGGAACGGATGATCAAGACACCGCGTGTGGCGGCGGAGGGGGGACGGAGACGACTCGAATGGGTCAGCGGTGGCTCGACGGCAGGTCAGCGAGGCGGTTCGGGCAGCTCCTCGCCGGTCTCCAGCAGCGACTTGAGGCTGGAGACCAGCGCGGGCCACCCCTCCCCGATGAGGCCCTTCATGAGGCCGTCGGTCTCCAGTTCGCCGTGGGTGACGGTGAGTTTGACGGTGTCGCCCGAGGGCTCGATGGCGAAGGTCGCGCGGGACCGGCGCTCCCGGGCCAGGCGCGCGTACACCTCCCGGTCGAGGCCGACGGCCTCCGCCCACGCCGGGGTGAAGGTGTGCCAGGTGTACGAGAGAAGGCGGCCGGGCTCGGCGTCGAGGACGACCTGCTCGGGGTCGGCCGTCCTGCGGCCGCCCTCGTCCCACACCATCGTGGCACCGGGGGTCCACTCCGACTCGAAGGCCACGCCCCAGTAGCGGCGGGTGAGCTCCGGGTCGGTGAGTGCCTTCCAGAGCTCGTCGGGAGTGGTCCGGATGTAGGTGGTGTAGACGAACGTGTCGCTGCCCATCACGCTGCCCCTCGGGTCTGCTCCCCCACGGCCTGCTCCCTCCACCCTAGGCAGGCGCGGGAGCGACGTGCCAGCGAAGCGCCCGTGGTGCTGGTGCGGTCGTTGAATAGGTGCGGAGAGAACTATTCAACGTGCTGCTAGCGTGGCCGGATGTCCCTCAAGCACGCCGTCCTCGCCGCTCTCCTGGAGGGCGAGGCCTCCGGATACGACCTGGCCAAGATCTTCGACGTCTCCGTCGCCAACTTCTGGGCCGCCACCCCGCAGCAGCTCTACCGCGAGCTGGAGCGGCTCGCCGAGGCCGGTCTGATCACGGCCCGCGTGGTGGAACAGGAACGGCGTCCCAACAAGCGGATGTTCAGTCTGACGGAGCCGGGCCGGCGGGATCTGTACGCCTACACGTCGGCTCCGCCGCGGCCGAGCGCCATCCGCGACGAGCTGATGGTCCAGGTGCAGGCCTGCGACGAGGGCGACACGGCGGCCGTCAGGGGTTTCGTGGCGCAGCGGATGGAGACGGCCCGGACCAAGCTGGCCCGCTACGACCGCATGCGGGAGCGGATGCTCGACGGGCGGGACGAGGAGACGTACCTGCGCGAGGCGGAGCGGGTCGGCCCCTATCTCACGCTGATGCGCGGCCGGTTCTTCGAGGAGGAGAACCTGCGCTGGGGCGAGCGGGCCCTCGTGCTGCTCGACCGGCGCGCCGCGGCGCGCGGTGCCGTGCCGCAGCCCACCCGCTGAGCCGTCCCCTTCGGGGGTTACGGGATCATCTACTCTGCGGTAACGTCACCGGCCGGCCACCGGAGGCGCCGGTGGCCCGGACGGACGGATCGGGGACGGGCCTCAATGAACGTCGGTGACCTTGTCGAGGACTTCACCCTTCCGGATGAGACGGGCACTCCGCGCTCCCTCTCGGAGCTGCTGACCGAGGGACCCGTCGTCCTCTTCTTCTACCCGGCGGCGCTCACCCCCGGCTGCACCGCGGAGGCGTGCCACTTCCGCGACCTCGCGGCCGAGTTCCGTGCCGCCGGCGCCCTGCCCGTGGGCATCAGCACCGACGCGGTGGAACGGCAGCTGGAGTTCGCGGAGCGGCACTCCCTCGGCTATCCGCTGTTGTCGGATCCGGACGGAGCGGTGCGGGACCTGTTCGGCGTGAAGCGCGGCTTCTCGCTCGCGCCGACCAAGCGGATCACGTTCGTGATCGGCCAGGACCGGCGCGTGCGGGAGGTCGTACGCAGCGAACTCCGCATGAGCGCGCACGCGGACCGCGCGCTGGCGGCCCTGCGCCGCCCCTGAGGTCACACGCCGAGCAGTCTCGCCTTGGCCGCCGCGAACTCCTCGGGGGTGAGCAGGCCTTGCTGGGCGAGTTCGCCGAGCCGGGTCAGCTGGTCGGTGACCGTCGGGGCCGCCCCGGAGGCCGGTGCCGCGGCCGGCGGGAGCGGGCTCGGCGCCGGTGCGGCGACCTGCTGCGGCTGCGGCTGCTGTTGCTGTTGGGCCTGGAGGTCGGCGATGGCCTCTTCCTGGTCCTGTTCCCGGCGTGCGGAGCGGGCGGAGCTGCGGCCCGCGGCGTAGGCGGCTCCGCCGACGAGGGCGCCACGCAGCAACGGCGCTCCGCGGGGCCTGACGACCGGGCGGAGGAGGGGACGGCGTCGCATGAACATCGGTCAGGTCCTTCCGGCCACGGATACGGCTACGGCCTCGCGGTAGGCGTCCCGCGCCTGTTCGACGTGGTCGGGCGGGATGCGCACGGTCCCCGAGACACGGCCACCGGCCTCACGGATCGCCTCCGCCGCACGCGCGGCCCACACGTGTTCCACGAGCAGCATCAGCGCGCAGGAGCCCGGTTCGAGGGTCTCGGCCGCCTCGGCCGCGTCCTCGGGACCCAGGAGGTTCGCCTCGGGCCCGATCTCGGCGGTGGCCTCCTCGTACTCCTCGTACTCGACGAGCTCGGAGGTGGACACCTCCCCCGTCACGGACTTGACGACGACGAGCGAGTCGATCAGGCGCACCTGGCCCGCTCTGCGCAGGTCCGCGACGGCCGTCACCGCCGCCACTTTCAGCCGCTCCCCCGGGAAGGCGAGCACGACACATTCCACCGGCCCCATGACGCTCCGTTCCTCGTGCGGTCCTCGGCCACCATCCGAACACGGCGGGGGGCGGGCCGCACCCGGGCCCGCCACGACATGCGGGGGCGCGGTGCCTGCACGAGACTCACTCGTACGCCGGGCCTCCCCGGCCCGCGCGGGAACGGAGTGTGCAGGAATGGACGACTACCCTCTCCTCAACGTCTTCTGGACCATGCTGTGGTTCTTCATCTGGATCATGTGGCTCTTCCTGCTGTTCAAGGTGATCACCGACATCTTCCGTGACCACGACCTCGGCGGCTGGGGCAAGGCCGGCTGGCTGATCTTCTGCATCCTGCTCCCCTACCTCGGCGTGCTGGTGTACGTCATCGCCCGCGGCAAGAGCATGGGGCAGCGCGACGTCAAGCAGGCGAAGGCCTCCGAGGCCGCGTTCCAGGACTACATCCGCAAGACGGCCGGGACGACTCCGGCGGGCGGCGGCGCCGCCGACGAACTGACGCGGCTCGCGGATCTGAAGGAGAAGGGCGCCATCACGGACGAGGAGTTCCAGAAGGCGAAGGCCAAGATCCTGACCTGAGGGCGGGACGGCAGGGACGGCGGCGTGCGGGCCTCGGGCCCGGCGCCGCCCCTTAATGCGTACGCGAAATACCGCTTTGATAGGGTCGGGTCGTGAGGTTGACGAAGTTCACCGACCTGGCGCTCCGTGCCGTGATGCGTCTGGCGGTCATCGCGCAGGACGAGTCCGTCACCACGCGCGAGGTGGCGGAGTCGATGGACGTGCCCTACGCCCACATGGCGAAGGTCGTCACCCGGCTCCAGCATCTCGGCGTGGTCGAGGCGCGGCGCGGCCGCGGCGGCGGCCTGGCCCTGACGGAGCTGGGCCGACGCTCCTCGGTGGGCTGGCTGACCCGCACCCTTGAAGGCGAGGAAGAGGTCGTCGCCTGCGAGGGCGATCCTCCGTGTCCGCTGCGGACGGCATGCCGACTGCGGGGTGCGCTGCGCGAGGCGCAGGAGGCCTTCTACCGCGTGCTCGACCCGCTGACCGTGGCGGAGCTCGTCGCCTCGCCGACGGGACCGCTGCTCCTCTCCCTCACTCCCCGCCCCTCCCCCTGAGCCGTGCGCGTCCCTCCCTCGGCACACGCACACTTTTAAATACGCAGATCATTTACCAGATTGAGAGTTCCCATGCTGTCCGAGCAGGCCGCCCCGGTCATCCGTGCCACTCTGCCCGCCGTCGGCGGTGCGCTCGACGAGATCACCGAGCGTTTCTACGCGCGGCTGTTCGCCGCCCACCCCGAGCTGCTGCGCGACCTGTTCAACCGGGGTAACCAGGCCAACGGCGAGCAGCGGAAGGCGCTGGCGGGTTCCATAGCCGCCTTCGCGGTCGCGCTGCTCGACCGCCCGGACAGTCGCCCCGATCTCATGCTGTCCCGCATCGCACACAAGCACGCCTCGCTCGGCGTCACCGCCGAGCAGTACAAGACGGTGCACGAGCACCTCTTCGCCGCGATCGTCGAGGTCCTCGGCGACGCGGTCACCCCCGAGGTCGCCCAGGCCTGGGACGAGGTGTACTGGCTGATGGCCAACGCGCTCATCGCCGTGGAGGCCACGCTCTACCAGGAGGCCGGCGTCGCCGAGGGCGAGGTCTGGCGGCCGATGGAGATCGCCGAGCGGCGCGAGGAGACGGCCGACACCGTCTCCTTCGTCCTGCGCCACACCGACGGGACGCCGACGACCCCGTTCCGGCCGGGTCAGTACGTGAGCGTCCAGGTCGCCCTGCCCGACGGCGCCCGGCAGATCCGCCAGTACAGCCTCTCCGCCGCTCCCGGCCACCCGCAGTGGCGGATCACGGTGAAGCGGGTCGACGGCGACCCGGCGGGCGAGGTCTCCTCGTGGCTGCACGCGCACGCCCGCGTGGGCGACACCGTGGACGTGTCGGCCCCCTTCGGCGATCTGGTCCTGCCCGAGGGCGACGGACCGCTGCTGCTCGCCTCCGCCGGCATCGGCAGCACCCCGATGCTGGCGATGCTCGACCACCTCGCCGCCACCGGATCAACCCGTCCGGTCGCCGTCGTGCACGCGGACCGCTCCCCCGCGTCCCACGCGCACGCCGCCGAGCTGCACCGTCTCGTCGGCGCGCTGCCGCAGGCGGCCCTGCACCTCTGGTACGAGGAGCCGGGCGAGGCCGCCACGGCCCAGCGGGGCCGCGCCGATGTCACCGCGCTCGACCTCCCCGAGGGCACGACGGCATACCTCTGCGGGCCGCTGCCGTTCCTCCGCACGGTGCGCGGCGACCTCCTCGGCCGTGGGACGGCCGCGTCCGACATCCACTACGAGGTCTTCGGTCCGGACCTCTGGCTCGGCGCCGAAAGCTGACGCCTCCTTCCCGAAGGCCACCACCTGCGCCTTCGATCCCCAAGCAACATGGCATTCAGGCTGCGGATACTGCATAGTGAGGGCCCGTATCGGCCTCGCATTCAGCGGGTACGGAGCGAATGGACGGAAGCGATGGGATCGTTCGGATCAGTCGACGGCGGTCGGGGCACGGGGCGGCGGCCGGTACGCGGGATCGCGCTCGACATCGGTAGCTCGCGGACCCGGGCGTGGGCCCCGGGGGCGGGTGTCTTCGCGGACGTGCCGAGCGGTCCCGTACGGCGTGGCCGGGTGACGGACACGGACTCCCATCTCCGGCTGCTGCGGCGGCTGACCGCCACAGCTCCCGGCGACGGCGGACACGACACCGTCGTGATGCTGACCCACCCGGTCCTCGCGGCTCCGGCGGAACGGGAGGCCGCGCGCCGGGTGGTGGACGGGCTCGGCCCGGTGCGGGTCATCGCCGTGGACAGTGCCCGCGCCGCGGCGGCCTATGCCGCCCCGCCCGGCGGCGGTCCGCTGCTCGTGGTCGACCTGGGCGCCCAGCTCACCGAGGTGACGCTCGTCGTCGACGGCCTGGTCGAGGACGCGCGGCTGGCCGAGGTCGGCGTCGACGACGTGCGGGAGTCGGGACGGGTGCCCGACACGATCGCCGGGACGGCCGCCGACCTGGTCAGCGACCTGTGGCGGCAGGACCGCACCGGGGCCGTCCGCGGCGCGCTGCGCCGCGGAGTCCTGGTGACCGGCGGAGGCGCGCTCCGACTGGACGTGACGAGCCGCCTGGCACACCTCCTCCGGGCCCGCCTGCGGCTCGCGAACGACCCGTCGACGAGCGTCGTCCGCGGTGCGGGGCTGATGCTGGCCTCCGCCCTGCGTCACCCGGGCGGCCCCCTCGGCCGCGACTGATCCGCCCGGCCGGTTCAGCAGCCGGTCGACCAGATGTGGGAGTCGCCGCGGTCGTTGGCGGCGCCGTTGTATCCGACCTCCTGCCCCGGGGCCAGACAGATGGTCATGCTCCCTCCCTGCCAGGCACTCTCGTAGACCCGGACGTGGTCCTTGATGCCGGGTCCCGAGATGCCGTGGTTGACCCAGGAGGAATCGGTGTCGGAGATCCAGCTCTCCCACCAGCCGTCGTCGCCGCTCCAGTTGGCACGCTGGCCGCCGAAGTTCGAGTCCTGCCACACGCAGAACTCCCCGCTGGGGCATTCGGCGGCCCCTGCGGAGGTGGAGAGGGCGAGGCCGGCGGTGACGGCGAGCAGGGCCGCTCCGGAGAGGGCGAGGATGCGCTTCACGAGTGGTCGTGGCCTTTCTGCGGGTGGATGGGCGCGGGCAGTGCGACTGCCCGCAGCAGCGCGCGGTCGCGCAGCTGCCGGTATGCGGTGAGCTCATCGCGGTGCAGGGAACGCACCACGATCAGCTCGACGGACTCCAGCCGGGCACGGACGTCGTCGAGTCCGCTCTCCCGGGCGCAGCGGGCCGCGACGGCCGGATCGGGGCCGGCGGGACGTGGACGGTCGGGTGGAGTCGCGCACCGGGTCCAGCGGGCGAGCGCCTCCTGGTGGGCGGGGTCGTCGCGCATACGGGCCTGGGCCTCGGCGCGGAGGTTGTCGACGGTGACCTGGGCCCGGAACCAACGGCCCGGGTCGCCGTAGAGCCTGCCTCGCGCGGAGGCGAGGCAGCCGTCCTTGTGGGCGGTGACGGTGGCACCGGTGGCGAGCGTGACGGAGAGCTCGCGGGGCCCCGCTCCGAAGAGCGCGGCCTGAAGGGTCCGGTCCTCGTCCGGGGCGCGGGCCCGTGGCGTGAGGGTGAGGCCCCGGTCCGCGAGGCAGTCGACGACGAGCCGGTGCTCGGCCGCTTTCAGGAGGGTGTCCTGGGCTGCCCGATCGGCCGGGACACCCGGCTTCCCGGACCCCTCAGGTCCGACGACGGCGCAGCCGGAGAGAAGCAGGGAGGCGGCTGCGGTGACGAGGGCGCGGCGGGCGCGCGGTGTGCTGCGGAACATGGGGTCCCCTTCGAACGTCCCAGGTCGGCGGGGTCCGGGTGATCGTCCGGAGGGCCCGGGAAGATCACTGCCCGGGGCCGGTCCGGCCATGCCGAGGCTCACTCGAACGGGTCGAACGCGCCGGATCGCGCGCCCCTTGGGCGCCCTCAGGAACCCCTTCAGAAGCCGTCACGGGGCCGCTGGTGCCGCTGGTGCCGCGCGGGAATGCCCAGGCCTGGTCCAGGGAACGACAAAGCCCCGGTTGGACGGGGGATTCCAACCGGGGCCGATAGCCGTGACACGAAGAGCGGTCACCTCTAGGGGGGGACCATGGGGACCGGACCCCTTCGACGTCACATACGTATGAACGGAAAACCTTTCCCGAATGTTCCATGTACTACCGCGTGGGCGATGTGAGTCACCTCACCCGGTTTCGACAGGTCCGGTCAGTCCTTCTCGGGGCCGTAGACGACCCCGGGCTCGGCCTTGCCGGGAGCGAGGAGTTCGGGCACCGTCACGAAGGTGAAGCCCCGGCGCTTGAGCTCGTCGACGATCGAGGGGACGGCCGGGACCGTTCCGTCGTAGATGTCGTGGAGCAGGATGATGCCGTCGCGCTGGGCCTGGTCGACCACCCGCTGGCGTATCAGCGCGGAGTCGGTGGTGGAGTAGTCCTTGGCGGTGACGGTCCACAGGATCTGGGCGAGGCCCAGCTCCTTGCTGACCTCGGAGACCGTGTCGTCGGTCCGGCCCTGCGGCGGGCGCATCAGGGTGGGCTTGCGGCCGGTTATCTTCTCGACGGCGGTCTGGGTGAGGGCCAGCTCCTCCCGTACCTCGGCCTCGTCGAGACCGGTGAGTATGCGGTGGCTCCAGGTGTGGTTGGCGACCTCGTGTCCCTCGTCGGCGATGCGCTTGACGACCTCGGGGTAGCGGTCGACGTGCTTCCTGCCGAGCAGGAAGAAGGTGGCGGGGACCTGCTTCTCCTTGAGGACGTCGAGGAGGTGGGGCGTGTCCTTGCCCGGCCCGGCGTCGAAGGTGAGGGCTATGCACTTCACCTTGGCGCAGTCCACGCGTCGGGCTCCCGCACCCGCCTTGTCGTCCGTTCCGGCCTTGGCCCGGGCGTCCTGCGGGGTGACCCGGTCGACCCCGCACCCGGCGAGCGTCAGCATCAGCGATGCGGCGGCGAGGACGACGGCCGCCGTTCCCCTGCGGCGGCCCGGCCTGAATCGGAGCATGGTGGAACCCGCTTTCCCCTGTGAAGGTGTGATGTCGGTACGGTCGCCACCGCCTGGTCAGGACGGATCATGCGACGTCAAGGACTCTACACACGGTGTATACAGGTGATCGCAGGGGGGGTGCTCAGGGGGGCGCGGGCATGCGTGAGCCCCGGGCGGCGCCCGTCCGCTCCGCCCGGGGTGTCCGTGCCTGACGGCTCAGCGGGAGGCGAGCAACAGGCGGGCCTCGGTCTCCTGGTCGCCGGAGACCGACTGCAGGGACTGGACGTCGAAGCCGGCGGCGAGCACACGCTCGACCTCGTCGACGGCGTGGTACCCGCCGGTGAGCGTGGCGCCGACCAGCGCGGACAGATGCGTGGGGGCCACCTCCTCACGCCGCCCGGCGGCCGTGTCGAAGGTGGCCATCCAGACGGTGGTGGCCGGCCCGTTCGCCGCCTGCGGGCTCGGGGTCTCCATGTCCTCCAGCTGGTAGACACGGTCGAGGACGTCGAAGACGGCCTGGGCGTCCTCCCGGCAGCAGTCGCTCAGCTGCACCGTGACGTCGGTGTCGATGTGCAAGTCGTACACGTCGCTCATCTCCTCGCGGCTCGCAGCCCTCGTCGTGCCACGCGCCCTCGTGCCACGTCTCCAGCATCCCTCGTGGCACGGACTCCCGCGAGGCACCGAGCGGTCCCGTCGTCCCGCGCTCAGCGACCGCCGGTGATCGCCTCGACGGTGTCGGCCTCCGAGGCCGGTTTGTCGGGACGGTGGCGTACGACGCGGGCGAAGCGGAGGGTGATGCCGGCCGGGTACCGCGTCGAGCGCTGGAGCCCGTCGTAGGCGATCTCGACGACGAGCTCGGGGCGCACCCGTACGGTGAACCCGTCGTCCGCCACGGCGAGTTCGCCGAGCCTCCGGGTCTGCCAGCGGAGCATGTCGTCGGTGAGCCCCTTGAACGTCTTGCCGAGCATGACGAAGCCGCCGTCCTCGGCGCGCGCCCCGAGGTGGAGGTTGGAGAGCAGCCCGGTCCTGCGCCCGTGGCCCCGCTCGACCGCGAGGACGACGAGGTCCACCGTGTGGACGGGCTTCACCTTCAACCAGGTGCGGCCCCGGCGGCCGGCCACGTAGGGCGCGTCCAGGGCCTTGACGAGGACGCCCTCGTGTCCGCGCTCCAGCGTCCCGGCGAAGAACCGCTCGGCCTCCTCGACCCGTGCGGGATCGGCCGGGTCCGTGACGACGAGGCGCCGGACCCGCTGGGACTCGGGGAGCAGCCGGGCGAGGACGGCATGCCGGTCCCGGCCCGGCCGGTCGATCAGGCTCTCGCCGTCGGCGGCGAGGACGTCGAAGAAGACGGCCGTCAGCGGCAGGGCGGCCCGCGCGCCGGCCACGTCGGTACGGGAGCCCACGCGGGCGGCGATGGACTGGAAGGACGCGGGGCGCCCGGTGCCGGGATCGAGGGCGATGGCCTCCCCGTCGAGGATGAACGCGTCGGAGGGCACGGCACGGGCGCTCGCGACCACTTCGGGGAGCCGGTCGGTGATGTCGTCGAGGGAACGGGTGTGGACCCGCACGTCGTCGCCGCTGCGGTGCACCTGGACCCGGATGCCGTCGAGCTTCTCCTCCACCGCGCAGGCTCCCAGGGCGGCGATCGCCTCGGCGACGGAGGCGGCGGTGTGCGCCAGCATGGGCTGCACCGGGCTCCCGACCCGCAGAGTGAACCGGTCGAGCGCGGTGACCCCGTGGGCCAGGACCGCCTGGGCCACCGGGGGCAGCGAGCCTTCGAGCATGACGGCGCGGCGCAGCTCGGCGGCGGGCACGGTGGCGGCTTTCGCGACGCCTTCCAGGGCGACGGCGTCGAGGGCCCCTTGCCGTACGTCCCCGGAGAGGAGCCGGAGCAGCAGCTCCTGTTCGTCGAGGGTCGCGGCGGTGAACAGGGCGCGGACGAGCCTGTCCCGCTCCGCCCGGGCGCCCGACCCCGAGACGGCGGCGAGCTCCGAGAGCGCGGTGTCGACGCGGGCGATCGTGAGGCCGGGCGCCTCGGCGGGCGGGACCGCCGGCGGCGCGACGTTCTTGAGGACGCTCCACCCGACGCCGATCCGCCCTTGTGGGAGGCGGCCCGCGAGATAGGCGATGACGAGTGGGCTCTCCTCGGGCACGGCCTCCGCGAAGAGCTCGGCCAGCAGCGAGATCTTGCGCGAGCGCGCGGAGGTGGCGGCGACCTCCCGGGACGCCTCCGCGACACGGGCGAGCAGCATGGGCCCATCCTCCCCACACCGCGCCCGCGCCGCACGCCGACGCCCGTCCGGTGCCACGTCAGGGCCAGGCCACCGGGCGCTTCCCTCTCCCGCCGCGCGGGGCACCTGCTGTCTTCCAGCGCAGGAGCCGGTCGAGCAGCCGGGAGCGGGAGGAGCCGCCTCGCGGCGGTAGCTCCGCCCCCGGACGCACCGCGGGGAGCCGCATGGCGGGAATCTCCGACGCAGGCACCGACTCCGCCACCGAGCCCGGCTCTGGACCCGGCTCCAGGGCCGGGTCCGGCTCCGGCCCCACGCCCAGGCCCCGTGGCGGCTCCACACCTCTCGGGGGCAACGGCGCTCGCGCCGGGACCTCACCGGGGTGCGGGGCGGGGCGGTCCGCGCGTGCCTCCTCCAGGGCCAGGGTCAGGCTCATCCGGTGCCAGAGGACCTCGTCCGGCGCGTCGGCCAGCGCGAGCAGGTCGGTGATCTCGCGGGCCGCCTGAGAGACCGGTTGGCCGGGCTGCGGTGGCGGGCGCAAGCGGTCGAGGTGGGCGCGCTCGTACGGATCGCCGACCACCTCGGCCAGATGGACCGGGTGGAGCATCGAAGCGATGGCGGCCGCGCGCGCCCAGGGATCGTCGGTCGCCCGGAGGAGCAGCGCCAGACGGCGTGCCCGCCAGTTCCTCGGCCGCGCGTCCTCGTGCGCGTCCAGTCTCTCGCGCACGTCCAAGGGCAGCCGCCCCGTGAGCAGGGCCGGGTGGGCGAGGGCGAACTCGGTCACCTCTGCCGCGAGGTACCTCCACACCACCGCCCGGTAGCGGTTCAGGTAGAACCGCACCGGACTGAGGTGTCCCGTCCTGGCCAGCCGTGTGAACCGGTCCGGGGGCACGGAGAGCAGCGCGGCGGCCTCCCGGGTGCCCACCTCCCGCACCCGCTCGCGCAGGCCCTCGGGGAAGTCCGGCGCGGCCCTGAGCCGGTCGATCTCGGCCCGCTCGACACGCCGCCGCTCCCCGTCGCCCACCGGCACCGTCCTCACCAGGCCCAACTGCGCGGCGAGCCGGAACTCGCCGCGCCGCAGCTCCAGTTCCTCCGCGGCCTGCCCCGGTGTCACCGTGCGCGCACCTTCGTCCACCGTCATCGCGTGACCCTCCCCCGTACGTCCGTGGTCTCTCGTACTCCGACAAGAGAAACGTAACGCAGAGCGACGACACACGTGCGGTCTGTGGACAACACCCTGTGGACAACCCGCCGTCGGAACTCAGAACGCGGTGTCGCCCGGGCGGCCCGGCTGGCGTGCCGCCACGCCGAGGTGCTCGCCGACCCGGTTGACCAGCAGCGTCATCTCGTACGCCACCTGGCCGACATCGGCCTCGGCCGCGCTGAGGACGCAGAGGCAGCTGCCCTCGCCCGCCGCCGTCACGAAGAGCAGCGCCTCGTCGAACTCCACCATCGTCTGCCGCGCCCGGCCGGCCCTGAAGTGCCGGCCGGAGCCCCTGGCCAGGCTGTGCAGGCCCGAGGAGACGGCGGCCAGGTGCTCGGCGTCCTCGCGCGCGAGACCACTGCTCGCGCCCGTCACCAGACCGTCGTTCGACAGCACCAGCGCGTGCTGTATGAACCCGACCCGTTGCGTCAGATCGTCGAGAAGCCAGTCCAGTCCCTTGTCCAGCGCCATGCGTGGTCCTCCCCCTTGGTGGTGCGTCCCCGTCGACCCGCAAGTCTTCGGCTCCGCGTGTCGTGGCAAGCCTTACGCACTGTCGTGGACAGGGCAAGCACCGCACCGCGCCCGCGCGTGCCGTCCGATGTCCGAGGCGCGAGGCACTATGGGGGCATGACGAGGATGACCGAGGATCAGTGGCGGGCCTTCGTGTCCGCGGGGACCCGTACCGGCAAGCTGGCGACCGTCCGTGACGACGGCAGTCCGCACGTCGTGCCGATCTGGTTCCTGCTCGACGGCGACGACTTCGTGTTCAACACGGGCAAGGACAGCGTGAAGGGCCGCAATCTCGCCCGCGACCCGCGGGTGTCGCTGTGCGTGGACGACGACACCCCGCCGTTCGCCTTCGTCACCCTGACCGGTCGCGCCGAACTCGGCGAGGACCCGGTCGAGTTGCGCCACTGGGCCGCCCGTCTCGGCGCGCGCTACATGGGTGAGGACCGGGCGGAGGAGTTCGGGGAGCGCAACGGCGTCCCCGGCGAACTCCTCGTCCGGGTGCGGATCGACAAGGTGATCGCCCGGGGCGGCGTATCCGACTGAGGGCGGGGCGCCGAGCACCGCGCCCTCAGCCGACGCTGTCGAGGAGCCGGGCGGTGTGCATCCGCCCGGCGTACTCGACGAGACGGATGAGCACCTCCTTGCCCGAGTCGCGGTCGCGCGCGTCGCACAGCACCACGGGGGTGCCGCGGTCGAGGTCCAGCGCGCGGGAGACGTCGTGCGCGCCGTAGGTGCGCGCGCCCGTGAAGCAGTTGACGGCGACGACGAAGGGGATCTTGCGGTGCTCGAAGTAGTCGACGGCCGGGAAGCAGTCCTCCAGGCGCCGGGTGTCGGCGAGCACGACGGCTCCCAGGGCGCCCTGCGACAGCTCGTCCCACAGGAACCAGAACCGGTCCTGACCTGGGGTGCCGAAGAGGTACAGGGAGAGCCCGGACCGGATCGTGATGCGGCCGAAGTCCATCGCGACGGTCGTGGTGGTCTTCTGGGCGACTCCCCCGGTGTCGTCGACGAGCTCGCCGGCGCGGCTGAGCTGTTCCTCGGTCCGCAGGGGCCGGATCTCGCTGACGGCGCCGACCAGGGTGGTCTTGCCCACGCCGAATCCGCCGGCGACCAGGATCTTCAGGGCGAGGGCGGCGGTGTCCACCCCGTCGCCCGCGCCGGTACCGGTGCTCTCAGAGCGCTCGTAGGCCATCGATGACTTCCCTCAGGATTCTTTCGTCGGGGAGCTGTGCGGGAGGTACGGGCCTGCTGACGCGGACGAAGCCCGATTCGAGGAGGTCGCCGAGGAGCACCCGGACGACTCCGACGGGCAGGTCGGCGTCGGCGGCGAGCTCCGCCACCGACTGCGTCTCGGCCCGGCACAAGGCGAGCAGGGAGCGGTGTTCGGGGCCCAGGAGGCTCTCCTCGGCCGCTCCCGGCGGGTCGTCGTCGACGACGACGAGGGCGATGAGGTCGAACCGTACGTTGCTGGGACCCGGGCGGGTCCGCCCGCCGGTCATCGCGTACGGGCGTACGAGCGGCCCGGCGTCGGCGTCGTACCACTGACTGCCCGGTGCGGACGGGCCGCCGCCGGTGCTGTCCTCGTTCATGGAGGTCTCCGGGTCAGCCGGCGGCCGGCGGGGTCACCGTGAGCCGCGGCGGGGTGTGCAGATGCTCGCCGACGCGCTTGACGAGGCGGGCCATCTCGTAGGCGATGAGGCCGATGTCGGCGCTGACCGAGCTGAGGACCGCGAGGCAGGAGCCGTCGCCCGCCGCGGCGACGAAGAGGAATCCGTCGTCCATCTCGACCATCGTCTGGCGGACTCCCCCGGTGTGGAACTGCCGTCCCGCGCCCTTGGCGAGGCTGTGGAAGCCGGAGGCGATGGCGGCGAGGTGCTCGGCGTCCTCCCGGCTGAGTCCGCTGGAGGAGCCGACGGCGAGTCCGTCGTTGGAGAGCACGACGGTGTGGCGGACCTCGCGGACCCGCATGACGAGGTCGTCGAGGAGCCAGTCGAGCTCACCGGACCGGTGAGGGGAGATCCTCTCGTGGTCGATCATGCGTCGTCTCCTTCGAAGCGGGGGGCCATGGGGTCGATGAGGTCGTGGTGCGGCGCGTGGGACTCGGCGCCGAAGCCGGTCCCGAGGGGACGTCTGCTGCCGGGGGCGGGGCCGCCGCCGCGCTGCCAGCCGTCCTGGTAGGCCGCCATCCGGTCCCGGACCTGCTCCGGGGTGCGCGCGTCCGTGCCGGGTGCCGCGGGTGCGAAAGCCGGGGCCGGAGCGGGTGCCTCGCGCAGCTGCGGGACGAGGTTGGCCTGCCGTACGCGGCGGGGCAGATCACCGTCGGGACCGCCGAGGGCGCCGAGGGAGCCGGGGGTGCCGGGGGTGCCGGGGTCCCCGTAGCCGCCGTGGTCTCCTCGCGGGCCATGAGCGCCGGGACCGGCCGGAGTCGTCGGCGGCTGCGCGGGAGTCGGCATCCGTGGCAGCGGCGGAGTCGGCGGCACCGACGACGATGCCGGCGCGGCCGGGGCCGGGGCCGGGGCCACCGGGGCCGGGGCCGCTACGGGCGGCGTCGGGCCGGAGGGGCCGCGCTGGCGCAGGGCGGTGACACCGGCGGGAGGGGGACTCTGCTCCGGTCGCGCCGCCAGGGCGGGGACCGCCGTCGGGCGGGTCAGGGGTTGGGGGCGGGACTGCGGGCGGGGGCGGTCCGTCGGCTGGGGACGGTTCAGGGGCTGCGGGCCGGCCGGCGGCTGCGGGGTGCCTCCCCGGGGGGCCGCGGCGGGACCGAGAGGGAGGGTCGGCGTCGGGGTACGGGGGCCCTGAGGGCGGCCGAAGCGGCGGGCCTCCGCGCGCTGCGCCTCCTCGTGTTCCCGTGCGGCGCGCGAGGCGTCCGCGACGGAGCCGCCGGCACGCGGGTCCCTCGCCCGCGGCTCGCCCGTGCGGGGGTCGCCGCCGGGGGTCGCGTCGGCCGGAGTCCGCCGCCGCCCGGCGTTCCCGGCCTGGGTGGCGGTGTCCACGCCCTCGGGGCCCGGCCCGGCGGTCGCCGGGGTTCCCCGCCCGGGCGGCAGTGCGCCCTGGAGAAGGTCGGTCGGAAGCAGCACGACGGCTGTCGTCCCGCCGTACGGGGAGGTCCGCAGATGGACCTTGATGTCGTGGCGGGAGGAGAGACGGCTGACGACGAAGAGGCCGAGCCGGTCGCTGTCGAAGAGGTCGAGGGCCTCGGACTGGGCGATGCGGGCGTTGGCATCGGCGAGGGTCTCCTTGCCCATGCCGAGCCCACGGTCCTCGATCTCCAGGGCGTAGCCGTTGCCGACGGGTTCGCCGCTGACGCGCACCTTGGTGTGGGGCGGGGAGAACTGGGCGGCGTTCTCGATCAGTTCGGCGAGGAGGTGGGTCAGGTCGGCGACGGCGCCGCCGACGACCGCCGTCTCGGGCAGCCGACGCACCTCCACGCGCGCGTAGTCCTCGATTTCGGATACGGCGGCCCGGACGACGTTGGTGAGGGGGACGGGCATGCGCCAGGCGCGGCCGGGGGCGGCACCGGAGAGGATGATCAGGCTCTCGGCGTGGCGGCGCATGCGGGTGGTGAGGTGGTCGAGGCGGAAGAGGTCCCCGAGCTCGTTGGGGTCGTCGGCCCGCCGCTCCATGCTGTCCAGGAGGTTGAGCTGGCGGTGGACGAGGACCTGGCTGCGGCGGGCGAGGTTGACGAAGACCCCCGAGATGCCGCTGGCGAGTTCGGCTCGTTCGACGGCCGCGGACAGAGCCGCGCGGTGGACGGTGGTGAGCGCCTCACCGACCTGGCCGATCTCGTCCTGGGAGACGGGGCCGGGCGGTGCCTCGGCCCGCACGTCGATCTCCTCTCCGGCGCGCAGGCGGCGCATGGCGGACGGGAGTTTGCGGCGCGCGATCCCGAGGGCGGTGTTGCGGAGGCTGACGAGCTCGACGACGAGGCCCCGGCCGATACGGACGGAGATGACCAGGGAGGCGGCGACGGCGGCGAGGCCGAGCAGGACCGCCGCGCCGCTCAGGCTGAGTGCGCCGCCCGCGAAGGGGTCGGCGCGGTCGGCCGCCGCCGTGCGCGCCTCGGTCTCGATCGCGGTGAGTCCGCTCCGTACGGCGGCCAGGGTGTCGTCCCAGTCGGCGGAGGTCACGGCCTGGGCGGCGGGGCGGCCGGACGCCGCGGCGAGGACGCTGTCCTCGGCTCGGACGAGTCGGGCGTGGTCGCGGCCCGCCGCGAGCCGGGCCCACTCCGCGCGGGTGGCGGCGGGCAGGTCGGAAGTGGCCGAGGCGGTGAGGGTGCGCCGGGTCTCGACGGCTCCGGCGAAGACGCGGAACCGCTCCGGGGTGAGGCGCCCGGTGAGGTGGGCGGAGCCGAGGAGGGCGTCCTCGCGGGACAGCATCTCGCCGGCGCGGCCGAATTCGAGGAGCACGCGTGCCTCGGAGCCCTGCTGGGTGTCCTGGATGCCGGTGAGGGCGCCGCCGACGGCGAAGCCCGCGGAGACGGCGGCGGTGTACTCCTCGTACACCTGGTCCCCGTCGGCGCGCCCGTCGACGGCGGCGGTGCGGAGCCGGGCGAGGCCCTCGACGGTGCCGACGAAGACGCTCACCCGTGTGGGGACGTCGCCGGGCAGGTCCCCGGTGTCGCCGACGGTGTGGTCGTCGTCGAGGCGAAGACGGTCGAGGGCCGCGTCCGTGCGGCGTATCCGGTCCTCGAGTTCGGCGGACCGGGTGGCGCCGGGCGCCGCGACCTGGCGTACGGCGGCGCGCCGTTCGGCCTGGAGCGCGCCGATCGCGGCCGCCACGGGCTCGCGGATCTCGGCGTCGACGCGCTGGAGCTGGCGGAGCCGCGCGACGTCCTGTGCGGTGGTGACGGTGGCGAAACCCCAGAGGGCGAGGAGCGAGACGACCGGGACCATCAGGAGCGAGACGATCTTGGCGCGGACGGTCCGGGGACGCAGTCCGAGTCGCGCGGGGCGGCCCCGGCCCGAGAGGGAGGACCCCGAGAGGGAGGACCCCGGAAGGGAGGACCCCGAGAGGGAGGACCCGGCGGTGGGGGTGTCCGGGGCGTCCGGGGTGGTCGTGCGACCGGCAGTGGGGAAGGCCTCGGGGGCGTGGTGCGGCCCCTGCTCCTCGGCGGGTGGCCCGGCGTGTGCGCGTCGCCCGCGCGCGGCCGCCGGCGGCGGAGCCGTCGCCTCGGCGTCCTTGGTCTTGCGGGGAGTTCGCATGGGCTCCTCGTTCCGGCTGCGTCTGTCTCTGGTGCGGTGTGAAGGTGCAGGTGAAGGTGTGGGTACAGGTGAAGCTGAGGGTGAAGCGGATGGAAACAGTGACGGTGAGGGTGAGGCTCAGGTCATGAGCGGTAGGCGCCTTCGGCGGTGCGGAAGCCGGCGGGCGCGACGTCCACCGCCCGTTCGTCCGGTTCGGTGAGGCGCTCGGCCGAGGCGTACGCGGCCCGCTCCCCCGCCGTCGGGGAGAGGGCGACGAAGGCGGAGGTGATGAACAGGTACGAGCCGAGTCCGACGGCGAGCGGGAAGATGAACTGCATGACCGTGGCGCCGGGGAGAACGGCGGAAGAAGGGACGACGTCGACCCGCACCGCGAGCATGCCCGTGTAGTGCATGCTGCTGACGGCCGCTCCCATGACGAGCGAGGCGACGGCCACGGCCGCCGGTGCGTGGATGTTCAGGGCCGCCCACAGCGCCGCGGTGGCGGCCACGACCGCGATCACGACCGAGAGGGCGACGAGCAGGGGGTCGAACCGGACCTGTCCGTGCAGCCGGAGCGCGGCCATGCCCATGTAGTGCATGCTCGCCACGCCGACGCCCGTGGTCAGTCCGCCGATCAGGAGCGAACGGACCCGGTCACGGCCGTACCCGACGGCGAACACGCCGACGCCGACGACCGCCATGGCCACGACCAGGCTGAGGATGGTGAGGGGAACGTTGTAGCGGATGTCGGTTCCGGTCACGCCGAAGCCGAGCATCGCGACGAAGTGCATCGTCCAGATGCCGGTGCCGATCGCGGAGGCGGCGGTGAGCAGCCAGTTCCGCCGCGATCGGCCGGTCGCGTCGAGCGCCCGTACGGTGCAGCGCAGCCCGAGGGCAGCGCCGATGCAGGCCATCGCGTACGACAGCGCGGGTGTCAGCCAGCCGAAGGTGGCGTGGTCCAGGTGTCCCATGGCTCAGGGACGCTAGTGCGCACACGGGGGCGCACCAGGGGCGCATTTCGAAAGCTGATGGAATATGACAGAGAGATGATCCCGAACGATCACGCCGAGTTCGAACGTGCACACAGAACGTTCACACCTCCGGGTGGTGGATCATGAGCGCATGAGCGATGACCCCACACACGTCCGAGAGTTCTTCGGCACGCGCGCCGCCGACTGGGACCGTCGGTTCCCCGACGACGGCCCCGCGTACGCCGCCGCCGTGAGCGAGCTCGGTCTGCGCCCCGGTGACGCGGTACTGGACGCCGGCTGCGGCACCGGCCGCGCCCTCCCGCCGCTCCGCGCCGCCGTCGGACCGACCGGCACCGTGCTCGGCGCCGACCTGACCCCCGAGATGCTCGCCGAGGCGGTACGGGCGGGACGCGGCCGACCGGGGCAGGGCGCACCCGACGCTCAGGGCGACCCGGACGGCGCCGGGACGCTTCTGCTCACCGATGTCGGCCGGCTGCCGGTGCGCGACGGCGCGCTCGACGCCGTCTTCGGGGCGGGGCTCATCTCCCATCTCGCCGACCCCGTCGCCGGTCTGGGGGAACTCGCCCGGGTCGTCCGTCCCGGGGGCCGCCTCGCGCTGTTCCACCCGATCGGGCGTGCCGCCCTCGCGGCCCGGCACGGCCGGCAGATCACGCCGGACGACCTGCGCGCCGAACCCCGGCTGCGTCCGCTCCTCGCCGAGGCCGGCTGGCGGCTCGTCAGCTACGTGGACGAGGACGCGCGCTACCTGGCCCTGGCCGTTCGCGAAGGCTGAACCGCACGCCTGAACCGCCGCACCTGAACCGCCGTACCTGAACCACCGCACCTGAACCGCACACCTGGACCGCCGCGTCCGAACCGCCTCGTCCGAACCGCCGCGTGTGTCGACCGGGGCCGCCCCCTGCGCCGACACGCGCCGGGGCGCACCGCCTTGCGGAGGGCAGACAGCCGGACACTCCGCCATCGAGGGTGATTCTGCCGATCATCGGGTGATCACCTCGTGGGCGCAAGGAACTCTCCCCCCAGTTTCAGCAGATGAACCAGGTGCACGACGTGCGGATGGACACGTGCCCCGGGAAACAGGAGGAAGAGATGGCCCGCTACAGACAGACGGGCGGTGTGGCCCTCGGCGCGATGGTGCTGGGCGTCTCCACCGTGGCCGGCTTCGCCCCGGCGCGCGACGGTGGTGAGGCCGGCGCGTCCGGGACTGCCGCGCACGAACGGACCGTGCGGGAGGCCGTGGCGGCGGGGGCGCTGAGCCCGGACACCGGCGAACGGATCACGAGGGCCCACCCGCCATCGGACACCGGCGCGGGCGTGCGCGCGACGGAGGGGGACGCGACCGAGGACTTCGGGGCCGAGCACGTCAGGGGCCGGGTCGCCCGGGTCGTGCCCGCCGCGCTCGCCCCCGTGTGCGGCAGCGGCTACGGCAGTGAAGTGACGTTTCCTCTCTTCGGCGACGTGACCGTGCAGGCCGTCGAGGAGGCCCGCTCGATGGTCGGCTCCACCCTCGTCTGGCACGGGACCGTCGCCGGCACCGTCGACCAGAACGTCGTCGTGACCCTGGACGGCGGCTGCGACAAGACGCCCGGCAACGAGATCCTGAGCGCCCAGTTCCTGCTGGGCGGTGACCTCTACGCCATCGAGCCGCTGGCGCCGGGCCGGGTGAGGATCGTTCAGCTCACCCCCCTCACCGACGAGGACGAGCAGCCCACCGGTGCCCCGCCGGCCGCCGCGATCGCCGCGGAGGCCGACCCCGGGAAGAAGCCCGCGGCCGCGGCCGAGGACGACACCCGGGCCGCGCCCGAGTCCGCGGCCGCGCTCACGGCAGCGGCGGCCGCCGCCTGCAAGGGCGGCAAGGGGTACGCCCTCATCGACACGCTCGTCGGATACACCCCCGGCGCCCGCACCGAGGCGGGCGGCGACGCCCAGATCAAGGCCCTCGCGACCAAGGGCGTCACCCTCGCCAACGACGCCTTCTCCGCGAGCGGCACGAAAGTCCGGCTGAGGCTGGTCGGCACCACCCTGGTGACCGTGCCGGCCGCCAAGGACGGCGTCACCAACAGCCTGCTCAGCGCGCTCGTGCTGCCCACCGACGGCGTCGCCGACAACGTCCCGCAGCTGCGCGACCAGTACGGCGCGGACCTCGTCTCGGTCATGGCCGCCGGCCGCGCGGCGGGCGGGCTGGGCTACACCCCGCCCGACCCCGGCCCGTCAACGGCCGCCTGGGGCTACAGCGTCGTCGGTCGCGGTGCCATCGGCAACTACTCCATGGGCCACGAGATCGGCCACAACCTGAGCGCCGACCACGACCGCGTCACCCAGCCCGTGCAGCCCGAGAACGGCGCCACCGGGTACTTTCCCGCCAAGGGCGGCTGGTCGTCCCTGATGGCGTACGAGTCCAGCTGCCGCAAGGCGACCAAGGGCGCCTGCACCCGGATCAACCACTTCACGAACCCGAAGCAGACGTACCGCGGAGAGCCGATCGGCATCCCGATCGGCAAGCCGAACCAGGCCGATTCCTCCGACGTGCTGAGCAGGACGGGCGTCGCCGTCGCCGCCTACCGCGCGGCCAAGACCCCGGACGCGCTGTGCGCGGTGACCTCCTCGGTCTCGCCCGCGGGCGCCGGCACCGTCGAGGCCGCCCTCCCCGGCCCGTACCCGCAGGGCACCACCACGGTCCACTCGGCGGTCGCCGCCAAGGGGTACGTGTTCAGCGGCTGGAAGCTCGACGGCAAGGCCGCCAAGGGCGGGGCGACCGGTTTCCGCGTGCCGGCCGGCGACCACACCCTGGTGGCGGTCTTCACGAAGGGCACCACCCCCACGTCGACCGTCACCACCAAGACCAGCGGCAGCGGCACCGTGAAGAAAGCGCCCGCCGAGCGTGCCGAGCAGGAGGGCGCCGACCTCCTCTACGAGGCCGTGCCGGCAGCGGGCTGGGACTTCGCGGGATGGCGGCTCGACGGGTCGAGTGCGGGTGACGACGACACCGTCGCGATCGACGTCGGCACCGAGGACATGGAACTCACCGCGGTCTTCGAGCAGCGGCGTCACGCCCTCAAGGTGGAGTGCGGGGGCGGCAGAGGCACTGTCTCGCTCTCGCAGGACGGGCCGTACTCGGACGGCGACACCGTCGTGGCCACGGCGGTGCCCCACCCCGGGTACGTGTTCGTGGACTGGCTGCTCGACGGAGAGCCGTACGGCGGTGACGAGGACCGGTCCCTCGGCGAGACGGCCCTCACCTTCGAGGAGGAGGGGCACACCCTGACGGCGGTCTTCGCCCGCGCCTAGGCAGTTCCCTGATCGCTCCTGACCGGAACCGTCCCAACGCGCCCTTCTGTCCCGGCACTTCGCTGTCTACGGTGGAGGTGCCGGGCAGTCGTGCCCGGGAGAGGCGGCGGGCGATGGCACGTGTTCCGGAACGACTGCGCAGACTCCTCCCCGCCGCCCGGCGGGCTCCCGGGGCCGCCGCGCCCGCGCCGCCGCGCGCCCGGCAGGGCCACAACCTCTTCGAGGCGGCGGCGGAGTACGTGGCCGCGTGCGCCGAGGACGATCCGGCCCGGGCGGAGGAGGCGGCGAGCCGGGTCTCCCCCGGCGCGCTGTCCTTCGGCGTCAACGAGCTGGCCTGCCGGGCGCTCATCGCCCTCGCCCGGGAGCGCGGCGAATCGCCGACCACCGTGGCCCGCTCGCTGCTCGGCCTCCGGGACGCCTGAGGGATCGCCCCCGAAGGCCCCCGGAGGATCCACCCGGGGGCCTTCTCCGAGGGGGATCTCTCGCTCGTACACCCTCGACGCGCGGGTTACTCACTGGTTAAGGTGCGCCGACTACCAGATGGGGAGGCTGCCGTGACCGGGACGGACCCGATCGCCGAGGCGCGCACCGCCGGAGACGGCGGGGGTGACGCCGATGCCGACGCGCTGTTCGTGCTGACCGCGGCGCTGCTGACGCCCGCGAGCTTCCCGAGCGTGCTCGGTGACGACTATCCGGCCGCCTGCGCCGCGCTGGGGCTCCAGCCCTACGCGGACGGGTACGGGCTCGTGTTCGGCCAGGACGGCCTCGGCGCGCGGTGGACGGTCGTCGTCGACGACGTGTCGCTCGTCGCGGTGGCCATCTCGTCCTGGGACTGCGGCATGGCCTACGACCTCTCCCCCGACGAGAACTCCGTGGTGGCCGGGCTGCCGGGCTGGCCGCTCGAGGTGGTCAGCGCCGCACCCGGCGTCCCCGCACCGCACGACCCGGAGCCGGAGGAGGGCGATCCCGCCCCGCTGGTCCCGCCGTCCGGCGACGTGTGGGGCCCGGTCCAGCGCCGGCTCGGTGCGGACGAGGTGGCGCTCCGGTGGGAAGCCTGGCGTGCCCAGGTGGAGGACGACGCCCCGGTGAACGACGACACCAAGGGCGCCGGGACGCCCGGGCCGGGCGGCGCGACGTCCAGGCCGGGCGCCGGGACATCCGAGCCGGCGGAAGCGAGCGGTCCCTCCGTACCCGACCCGTACGACGGTGTACGTAAGGCCCTGCGCGAGCTCCGCGGCTATCTGGAGGAGGCGCCTCCCGTGGGACGGGTGCGGTCGCAGTCGACGGCGGAGGACGGCGCCCGTCTCGTTCGCGCGGACGGCCCCGGCTGGTCGTTCGTGGCCCGGACCGACGACATGGCCTTCGTCCTCCTCGACGAGCTGCCGCGCGAGGTGCTGCCGGTCTCCAGGGGACCGGAGCTGCCCGCGCTCCTCGACGCGCTCGACGCGATGGCCGTCCGCACCTCCTGAGCACGTCCTGAGCACGCCCACGCCAAGAAGCACTCCTCCCACATGGGACAACGGCCATAGGTGTGGCCCCGGACCATGGTCCGGCGGTGGTGGTGCGCCGCACGATATGGCGCCGCACCCCCTTCCCGTCGTCCCCACGGAGGCTCACCATGCGCCTGCACCCAGGCATTTCCCTGTTCACCGCACTGCTGGCGGGGCTCACCGTCCTCGCCCCCGCGAGCCCCGCCGGAGCCGGAACGGAGGCCCCGGCCTCCGCGCACTGCGCGCGCCAGGAACGGCTCCACGTACCGGGCGCCGAGCACCAGCGGTCCGCGTGCCTGGCCGATCTGACGACCGCGGGGCTCGCCGGTACGCCGTACACCGACATGGCCGACCAGGCCGGTCTCGCGGCGAAGGCGACCCGTAACCCCTCGGGGGTGCCCGGCGTCCAGATCGACGGCTACTTCCCCGACACCTCACGGCTCAACGCCACCCACGGCTGGGCCCACGACGCGCAGTTCGTGATCCGGCTGCCCGACGACTGGAACGGCGGGCTCGTCGTCACCGGCGCGCCCGGCAGCCGGCGCCAGTACTCCACGGACGCGCTCATCTCCGACCGGGTCCTCGCCCAGGGATTCGCCTACGCGGCCACCGACAAGGGCAACACCGGCCCGGACTTCTTCACCGACGGACGGGCCCCGGGCGACGCGGTGGCCGAGTGGAACCGCCGGGTCACCGAGCTGACGCGGGCGGCCAAGAAGGCCGTACGGCAGCGCTACGGCCATGCCCCCGCCTCGACGTACATGACGGGCATCTCCAACGCCGGGTACCTGACGCGCTGGCAGCTGGAGAACCGGCCCGAGCTGTACGACGGCGGGGTCGACTGGGAGGGCGTGCTGTGGACCACACACGGCCCCAACCTGCTGACGAGCCTGCCGGTGACGGTGGCCCGCTCACTCGGCCGGGCCTCCGACGAGGACCTGGTCGAGGCGGGTTTCGCGCCCGGGTCCCGTTTCCTCTGGCCGTACCACGAGAAGGCGTACTGGGGGCTCACGCAGAAGATCTTCCGGGCCGAGTTCGACCCCTCGTACGACCCGGCCTGTCCGGGTGCCACGGCCGGGCGGACGGTGGAGGAGATCTTCGCGGCCTGCGCCTCGGACGCCTCGTACGACTATGCCTCCCGGCCCGCGTCCGTCCACCGCGCGGTCGCGAAGGTCGCGCTGACCGGTCGCATCGGCAAGCCCCTCATCACGCTCCACGGCGACCTGGACACCCTGCTGCCCATCGCCACCGACTCCGACGTGTACGCCGGGATGATCGACGCGCGGGGCCGGGGCGGGCTGCACCGGTACTACACGGTGCAGGGCGGGACGCACACGGACGGCCTGTACGACACGTATCCGGACCGGTTGCGTCCGATCCTGCCCTGCTACCGCTCCGCGTTCGACGCGCTCACGCGCTGGGTCGAGGAGGGTACGCCGCCGCCCGCGGACCGTACGATCGCGCGGCCGGCAGGCGGTGACGTCGTCGACTCCTGCGCCCTGGAGGACTGACTGGGACCGACTGAAGTCTGACGGAGGTCTGACTGAGGTCTGAAGAGCAATCGACGAGCGCGGTCAGGGAACGCGCTCAGACCATCTCCAGGGGGCGGTGCGGTCCCTCCGGCAGCTCGGCACGGATCGTGTCGCCCGGCCGCACCTCCCCGCCGGTCAGCACGATGCCCATGATGCCCGCCTTGCGGACGACCTCGCCGTTCTCGTCACGGCCGAGGACCTGCTTGAGCAGGCCGTGCTGGAAGTTGTCGATCTGCGCGCACGGGTTGCGCAGTCCGGTGACCTCGACGACGGCCTCGGCGCCCAGGTGGAGCCGGGTGCCGGTGGGCAGGCCGAGGAGGTCGATCCCGTGGGTCGTGACGTTCTCGCCGAGGTCGCCGGGGGCCACCTCGAAGCCCGCGCCCGCCACGTCCTCGAAGAGCTCGGCGTGGATGAGGTGGACCTGCCGCAGGTTCGGCTGGGACGGGTCCCGGGCGACGCGCGAACGGTGCTTGACCGTCACTCCCGCGTGGACGTCGCCCTCCACACCGAGGCCCGCCAGGAGGGTGATGCCCTCCCGGTTGGGCTTGGTGAACGAGTACGTGCCGTTGCTGCTGACCGTCTGGACGGTGCCGCTGCTCATGCTGAGGAGCTCCCCTTCTCCGCTACCGCTCGGTCGTGGCGAGCGGTGGATACACCTCACCCGAACCGATGATCACCTCGCGTGTGACCACCTCAGACCCTACTCGGCGCTCTCCGCCCGCTCCGCGCGCAGGGGCTCGCCCACCTCGTGCAGGTGCCCGAGGGCCTGGCGGTACGACTCCACGAAGCCGGTCTCCGTGTACGGCACGCCCAGCGCGGCGCAGTGGGCGCGTACGGCGGGCTGGGCCAGTCGGAGGTGGGGGCGCGGCATGCTCGGGAAGAGGTGGTGCTCGACCTGGTAGTTGAGTCCGCCGAGGAACCAGTCGGTGAGGGCGCCGCCGCGGATGTTGCGCGAGGTGAGCACCTGGCGGCGCAGGTGGCCCCAGCTGTCGCCGTCGGCGTGCTCGTCCGGGCGCTCCATGCCCTTGTGGTTGGGGGCGAAGGCCATGCCCAGGTGCACGCCGAGCAGCATCTGGTGGAGGAGGGCGAAGACCAGCGCCTGAAGGGGGTTGAGGAAAGTGAGCAGCAGGGCCGCGTAGCCGGCGAAGTGGGTGAGGAGCAGGGCGCCTTCGACGAGCCGCTCGCGCCGGGTGCGGCAGGGGCCGTCCTTCTCGAGGAGGGACCGGACTCCGTACACCTTGAGGGCGATGCCCTCCAGGGTCGTCAGCGGGAAGAACAGCCAGGCCTGGTGGCGGGTGAGGAAACCGTGCAGGCCCGTACGGCCCGCGGTCTGGTGCTCGGCGAAGACGAGGATGTCGGCGGCGACGTCCGGGTCCTTGTCGAGGTGGTTGGGGTTCGCGTGGTGGCGGTTGTGCTTGTCGTTCCACCACTCCCGGCTCATGCCGAGGAGGAGGTTGGCGTGGACGAGCTGGATGACGCGGCTCGCCCTGCGGTCGGCGGTGATCTGGGCGTGGCCGGCGTCGTGGCCGACGAAGGCGGCGCGGGCGGAGAGCAGCGCGAGGGGGACGGCGAGCGGGAGCACCCACCAGGAGGAGCCGATCAGGGCGAGTCCGGTCACGACGGCGGCGATGCCGAGGAGGTTGACGACGATCCCGCGGGCGTACCAGCCGGGGCGGTGTTCCAGGAGGCCCTGCTCCCTGACCGTCCGCAGGAGCGGGGAGAACTCGCTGCCGCCCCTGGCGCGGGCGGGAGCCTTGGCTGCGGCCTTGGCTGTTGCCTCGGCGGGGGCGGGCGCCGGGGGCAGGACGGTGGCCTGGGACATGGCGGGCTCCGGTTTCTGTGGGTCGGGGTTCGAGCGGTGGGCGCCTCCACCGAAACTACGGAGAGGTGATCGTCGGGGGCCATGGCGTCACCACCCGTCCACGTCAGGGGGCGCGCAGGGGTGCCGGGGTGGGGTGAACCCCACCCTCTTGGGGCGCGATACGACTGTGGCGTGGATCACGCGTGCGGCGGACGCGTCGAGGTGGTGACTTCAGGTATCCTCGGCCGCTCGGTCGCCAGGTAGTCAAATTTGAGGAATGCGTTGTCGCTGTCGTACGGACCTGATGATTCCGCCCACGAACTCACCCTCCGCCCCGCCGTCTTCCTTCCCGCCGTCTTCCTTCCCGCCGACCCGCCCCGAGCGGGTCGGATCGCCTTCTGGTCCCCGGAGGGCGACGCGCTGCCGGACGGCGTCGTCTCCACGAACACCGAACCCACGAACACCGAAGTCACGACCACCGAGCTCACGGTCGTGGACGGCGACAGCCTCCGGCCCGTGACCGTCCCCGCGCACACCCTCTCCGTACGGGACGCACTGCCGCTGCTCGCCGGAGCCCGGTTCGCGGACGACGCCTCGCCCGCCGCGGCGTTCTGGGGCGCCGCGACCCTCCTCGCCCTGGACCTCGTCGCACGCGGGCTGCTGCTGCCCGGTCTGACCCCCGGCGACCACGACGCGTGGCGGGCCGGGCCGCTCGGCCCCGAGGAGCTGGCGCGTCTGCGCACCCTCGCCGCCTCGATGCCGCCGAGCGCCCACGCCGTGCCCCTCTCCCCCGACGAGCCGTTGCTGCTGCCCGAACCCGAGGCGCTGCTCCGGGCGTTCGCCGACGCGGTCGCGGACACGCTGCCGCGGACCCCGGCGGCGTCCCTCGCGGCCGGCGGGCCCGCGTTCGCGGCCGACGCGCCGCAGTCCGTCCCCGAACAGCGGGCCTGGGCCGCCGACGTGGCGGCGGGTCACGACGCGGGCGTGCGACTGTCGCTCCGGCTCGAACTCCCCGGCTTCACCGCCGAGTCGCGTGAGGCGCCCGCCTTCCGCGCGGTCCTCCAGCTGCACGGCGTCGCCGACCCGACGCTGGTCGCGGACGCCGCGGAGGTGTGGGCGGGGTCCGGCGCGACGGCCGGCGCGTTCGGCCCCCGGGCCCGGATGGACGCGCTCCTCGCACTCCGGCGCGCCTCCCGTGCCTGGCCGCCGCTGGCCCCGCTCCTGACGGCGGCCGTGCCCGACACCGTCGAACTCGCCGACGAGGAGGTCGCGGAGCTCCTGGGCCCGGCGGCCCGGGCCCTCGCGGCGACGGGCGTCCAGGTCCACTGGCCGCGCGAGCTCGCCGACCGGCTCACCGCCCGGGCGGTGATCGGCCCGGCGGCCGCGGAGGACGAACAGAACGGCGCGCGCCACGGAATCGGCGGCGGGCCCCTTGCGGACGGCGACACGCCGGACGGAGGCGACCGGACGCCGGGCGGGAGCCACGACACGCCGGACGGAGCGCGCGGCCCCTTCGGCGGCGCCCTGCCCTCCCTCCTCTCCGCCGACGCCCTGCTCGCCTTCAACTGGCGCTTCGCGCTGGGCGGGAACGAGCTGACCCGGGCCGAGCTCGACGGGCTCGCCGAGGCCGGGCGCCCCCTCGTCCGGCTGCGGGACCGCTGGGTCCTCGTCGACCCGGCCGAGGTGCTCCGGGCCCGTTCCCAGCAGGACCGCAAGGTCACGCCCGTGGACGCCCTCTCGGCCGTGCTCACCGGCACGACCGAGATCGACGGCCGCCCCGTCTCGGTGGCCGCGTCCGGCTGGCTGGAGCGGTTGAGGGAGCGCCTCGCCGAACCGGAGGGCGACCGGCCCGAGGTCGAGCAGCCCGCCGCGCTCGCCGCGACCCTGCGCGACTACCAGCTGCGCGGGCTCGACTGGCTGCACCGCATGACCTCCCTGGGCCTCGGCGGCTGCCTCGCCGACGACATGGGCCTCGGCAAGACGATCACCGTCATCGCGCTCCATCTGCACCGGCAGACCGACCCCGCTTCCGCCGGGCCCACGCTGGTCGTCTGCCCGACGTCACTCATGGGCAACTGGCAGCGCGAGATCGAGAAGTTCGCGCCCGGCACGCCGGTCCGCCGCTTCCACGGCGCCACGCGCGACCTGGAGGACGTCACCGACGGCTTCGTCCTCACCACGTACGGCACCATGCGGCTCGACAGCGAGCGGCTCGCGGCGCGCGGCTGGGCACTGCTCGTCGCGGACGAGGCGCAGCACGTCAAGAACCCGTACTCGGCGACCGCGCGTGCCCTGCGGACGATCGGGGCACGCGCGCGCGTGGCACTGTCCGGCACCCCGGTGGAGAACAACCTCTCAGAGCTGTGGGCGATCCTCGACTGGACCACTCCTGGCCTCCTCGGCAGTCTCGGCGCCTTCCGTACGCGCTTCGCCGCCGCCGTCGAGGGCGGCGGGGATCCGGCCGCCGCCGAGCGGCTCGGCGCGCTGGTCCGCCCGTTCCTGCTGCGCCGCCGCAAGTCGGACCCGGGCATCGCACCCGAACTGCCGCCGAAGACGGAGACCGACCGGACCGTCTCCCTCACACCGGAACAGGCCGGTCTGTACGAGGCGGTGGTCCGCGAGACCCTGGAGGCGATCGCCGCCGCCGACGGCATGGAGCGCCGCGGGCTCGTGATGAAGCTGCTGACCGGTCTGAAGCAGATCTGCAACCACCCGGCCCAGTACCTCAAGGAGGACCTGCGCCTGAAGAAGGACCGGCCGAGGATCGAGGGCCGCTCGGGCAAGCTGGAGCTGCTCGACGAACTCCTCGACACGATCCTCTCCGAGGGCGCGAGCACCCTGGTCTTCACCCAGTACGTGGCGATGGCCCGGATCCTGGAGGCGCATCTCGCGGCCCGGGGCGTGCGGGCGCAGTTCCTGCACGGCGGTACGCCCGTCGCCGAGCGCGAGGCGATGGTGGCGCGGTTCCAGGACGGGGAGGTCCCCGTCTTCCTCCTCTCGCTGAAGGCCGCCGGCACCGGGCTCAACCTCACCCGCGCCGAGCACGTCGTGCACTACGACCGCTGGTGGAACCCGGCCGTGGAGGCGCAGGCCACCGACCGCGCGTACCGGATCGGTCAGGACCGGCCGGTGCAGGTGCACCGGCTGATCGCCGAGGGCACGGTCGAGGACCGGATCGCCGCCATGCTCGACCGCAAACGGGAACTGGCGGACGCCGTTCTCGGGACGGGCGGGGACGCCCCACCGGAACTGACCGAACTGACCGACGCGGAACTGGCGGAGCTCGTACGACTGCGAGGGGACGGACGATGAGCGGGTACGGACACGGACACGCGGGCGGACACGGGGGCGGGGACGACGAGCGGACGTTCGCGGCGCTTCCGCCGGCCAAGGGCGCGGCGTTCGCCAGGACCTGGTGGGGCCTGGCGTGGCTCAAGGCGCTGGAGGACACGGCGCTCGACGGCCAGCAGCTGAAGGCCGGACGCCGCCACGCGCGCGCGGGCGCGGTGGGCGCCGTGTCGGTGCGGCCCGGCCGCATCACGGCCATGGTCAAGGACGGCGACGGTACGGCGCACCGCAGCGACGTGCTGGTGCGGGAGTTCTCCGAGGACGAGTGGGAGCGGCTGCTCGACCTGGCCGTGGACAGCGTGGGGCACATCGCGGCGCTCCTCGACCGCGAGATGCCGCCGCACCTGGTGGAGGACGCGGCCGTGGCGGGCCTCGACCTGCTGCCGGGGATCGGCGATCTCGATCCGGAGTGCGGCTGCGAGGCGTGGGACCACTGCCCGCACACGTCGGCGCTCTGCTACCAGGTGGCGAGGCTGCTCGACGAGGACCCGTTCGTGCTGCTGCTGATGCGGGGGCGCGGAGAGCGGACGCTCCTCGACCAGCTCCAGAGCCGCAGCGCGCGGCGGGCCGCGTCGCCTGCGGTGCGCGGCGGGTCCGGGAAGGGAACCGGGAACGGGGACGGGTACGGGTACGGGAACGGGTACGGGGACGGGGACGGGGCGGAGGGTCCCGGGGGCATGCCGGGCGTGTCGGCGGTGGAGGCGTACGCGGCGCGGGACATCCTGCCGCCGCTGCCCGCCCCGCCCACGCCCCTGTCGGCACCGGGCGAACCGCCCTCCCTGGACTCGGAGACGGATCCGGAGCCCGGGGTCGATCCGACGGCGCTGGAGTTCCTCGCGACGGACGCGGCGGCCCGCGCGCACCGGATGCTCCTCGGGGCGCTCGGGGGTGGCGGACGGGAGCTCGTGGAACCGTCGCTGACGGTCGCTCAGGACGCGGTGCGCCTCGCGGCGGGTTCTCCCGCGTCCTGGATCACGGCGCGGCTGGCGGCCGGTTCGGGCCGGTCGCGGGCGGATCTGGACGCGGGCACGCGCGCGTGGCGGTTCGGCGGGGGCGCCGCCCTCGCCGTACTGGAGGAGGAGTGGACGCCGGACGCCGAGACCCTCGCCCGGGCCACGGCGCAGCTCGCGGAGGCCTGGGAGGACGGCGAACGGCCGGTGCTGCGGCGGACGGCCGGCGGGCGCTGGACGGTGGTGGGCACGGAGGCGCAGCTGCGGCTCGGTGCGGACGGCCGCTGGTGGCCGTACCGGAAGGCGGCCGGCCGCTGGTCCCCCACGGGCTCGGCGGACCGCGACCCGGCATCGGCCCTGGCCACGGCCCTCGCGGCCGATGCCTCCGGCACGGACGTCGCCTAGACGAACGGGTCCGAGGTCCGGGCCTCAGCGGCGGTCGCTGAGGCCGGCGACCACGGCGGTCAGCCGATCCATGGCGTGCGCCACGCCGAGCCCGTCCATGTAGTCGCGGACATGCACGATCTGGCCGTCGCGGACCCTGATCACGAGGAGGCCGGGAAAGCTGAAGGACCGGCCGGTCGTGGTCACGGTCCCGGTGACGACCTGCTCGACGGTGATCACTTCGGAGTCGGTGCTTTCGTGCACGACGACTTCGCGGATCTCCTGCGGTTGCGCCGGGCTTGCGCCCCAGGCCGCTCGGTAGCCCGCGCGGACCTCTTCGCGTCCCTGGTAACGCGGAGGCATGCCGGGGAAGAGGAACGGGAACTCGTGGACGGCGTCGAGCGCGTACAGATCGGCCAGGTCGTCCGCGGATTTGTCGAGCATCGCCCGCTGGTAACGGGCCAGGACCTCACGAGGGCCGGGAGTGGCCGAGGTTGTGTCCGGCATGGTGGTTGGGCTCCGTTCGTCAACGCGAGGCTGAGCTGCTTCGAGCGATGGGCTGGGACTCCGGGCGCGTGCGGACGTGGCGAGGGCCTCCAAGTTCCGGTTGTGACGCCCGACTTGGAGACCTCTTGATCGCACTTTACGTGAGGATCGACGACGCAATCGGAGGAACGCGATGGAGGGGACGACCGCCCCCAGCCCAGCGACTCCGAACATCGGGCCGATGGACGACACGCACCCTTGAAGGGCGGCTCGACCTGGAACAACACGGCGGACAGACCTTCGAGCGCGTCGCGATCAGGGTCGCCCGGCGCGTGCTCGCGGGCCACGACGGGTGGAGCCCGGCCGGGCGTGTGGGAGCCACTGAGAGGTGCACAACCTGAATTCGCGCTGGTCACGTGTGCTGGCGTGGGCGACCGGTGGCGTACTCACACCGGTCGGGGTGGGAGGCTGGAGAGTAGATCATCTGACGCGTCGGGGATGGGGATTCCGGCTTTGTCGTGTTCCCTGCGGCAGGGCTGCACGAGATCGCCCGCTGACCGACGATCATCACGCCAGACAGGCCCCGACAACCAGCACGAGTACGACATCACTCGCCCACGCCACCCCCGCGACCTGCACATTCAGGATGAACACAACTCACTGAGGGCACTGCACGACGCTCCTGTGCCTGTCCAGTGGCTCGTCACCCAGTCTTGGCCGGGTAATCAACGGTGTCAGTGATCGCGGCTATGGTTCCCGGTCATGGGGTTCTCGGGGTCTTTCATCGTGGCGCGAGCCGGTCGGCCGCTGACGGAGTTGGCGGCGATGCGGGCCTCGGACTGTGTGCCGTTCTGGTGGGCATGTGATGGCGAGTGGCAGATCCTACAAGCGAGCCCTATCGCGGATCCGGACCCTTCGATCATTGGTGAGACGCGCGCTTCTGTCCTGGTCTGTCATGTGGTCGACAGCGACTTCGCGACGGTTCAGGCAACGAGTCCCGATGGCCTGTCATGGCAATGCGCTTTGTCGCCGGAGATGGCGCGGGATTACGGCCTCCCCGGTGAGTGGGTCGGTGATGTGTCCGAAGTGGGCGAGCGAGCTGCAACCTGGGCCCGAGGGGCTGGCCTTCAGCCGGACCCGGTGGCGCTCAGGGCTGCCCTGGTGGCTGAGTGTGATCCGCTGGCGGAGGACTTGGTCTTCGCGCTTGTTCACGCCTTGGGGTTCCGATTCCGTGACGGGGTCGACCTGGAACCGCCAGCCATGTGACTGGGGGGTGCCCGTTCGTAAACTCCGCCCTGCCGACTCGCCAACCGAAGTCCTCAGCCCAGTGACATGACCTGCTGGTCGTCGGTCAGCAGACTGTCTCCAAGACCGATCTTGGAGGTGGTCGTGGGGCGTCGACCGAGTCTGTTCGTCCGGCCGGTGAGCGTGGAGGAGGGCCTCCGGCTGCAGCAGATCAGCCGGACCGCGAAGGACCCGGTGAAACTCCGCCGGGCGATCGTGGTGCTGGTGTCCGCTCAAGGCCAGACGGTCAAGGACATCACCATGCTGATGCAGGTCGGCGAGGACTACGTCCGCGATGTCATCCACGCCTTCAACGAGCGTGGGTTCGACGCGCTGGACCCAAAATGGAGCGGGGGACGCCCCAGGACGATCAGTGACCAGGTGCGCGAGCACATCTGCCTGATCGCCCGGACGTCCCCCACAGACTGGAAGATCACCGCGTTCTCCACCTGGAGCCTGAGCAAGCTCGCCGACCACCTCATCAAGCAGAAGGTAACCGCGGCCATCAGCCGTGAGACCCTGCGCCGAATCCTGCGCGTCGGCAAGGTCTCCTGGAAAACCACCACTACCTGGAAGACGTCCACCGACCCGGAGTTCATCGCCAAGATGCACCGCATCCTGGCGCTGTACGCTACGGCGGCGTGAGGCACATGCTCGCCGCCCTCGATCTGACCACCGGCAAGCTGTACGACCGCATCCGCCGGCGCAAGCGCTGGCGCGAGTTCCTCGACCTCCTCAAGAGGCTGCGCGCCCGCTGGCCCGGGGAGAAGCTGTATGTGGTGCTGGACAACTTCTCCCCACACAAGCACGCAGACGTCCGCGCCTGGGCGATCGACAACGACATCGAGCTGGTCTTCCTGCCGACCTACGGCTCCTGGCTGAACTGGATCGAGGCCGAGTTTGCGGCCCCGCGTTACTTCGCGCTCAACGGCACCGACCATCGCAGCCACGACGAACAAAACGCCGCCATCGCCGCCTACGTCCGCTGGCGCAACACCCGCGCGGAACCGAAGATCAACTTCGCCCCCGGCTCACCTATCCGCGCCTGGACGCATTACCCGGCCAATGCTGCGTGACGGGCCACTAGCTCGACATCCCTGGTCAGCCGCAGGAGCGTCGATGGTGTCAGTCGCCCAGGCCGTACAGCCCGGCCAGCTCGGATCCGCCGGCCCAGTGGATGTTCTTGATCTTGTTGAGCGTGTTCGGGTCGCTGACGTACGGCTCGGCTCCGCTCTCGTAGAGCGCCCAGACGTGCTCGTTGCCGTCGGAGTTGCCGTACGCCAGGCCCTCCATCATCGAGGGGGCGCGCATGCAGAAAGCCGTCCCATCGGTGATGTCTGTCTCGTACGACGTGGGTCGCACCCAGACGTTACTGCGGTTGTCGCGGCCGTACGACGTGGAGAAGATGTACTTGTCGCCGACGACCGCCATGCCCTGGGTCTTCGTCGGCACCCAGCGCTTCTTGCCGGTGTACGTCAGCGCGCCGCTGCTGCTCGTCGAGTACTGCCACATGCTTTCGTGGCTCGTCTCGGAGAAGTCGCCGGTCCACAAGGTGGTGCCCTGGCCACCGCCGAGTCCGAGGAACGAACCCTTGCCGGCGATGTCCTGCGTCCCCTTCGGCTGGATCACGTTGTTTGTGTTGGCGCCCGCCAGCTCCGCATGCACGGTGGCGGTCGACCAGTACTTCACGCTGCCCTCGCCGCTGACGTACACGTGATCGCCGGTCACGACTATGCCGCCCGCGTGGGTGTTGGGGATCAGCATGTGACCAAGGCTCTGGCCCCGGCGTGGGCCGCTCAGGGCGATGCCCCAGATCGCGCTCGCGCCGTCAGCGCTCGAGTGGTACGCCGAGATCAGCAGGACGTCCTCGGTCGTCCCGTCCCAGTTGTTCCAGTACGCCAGACCCTGCGGAGTGAATCCGCCGTCGTACAGACCCTGCGGCACGACCACGCTGTTGTGGAACGTGCTGTCGTACGTCTCGCTGGCGGACGGCCCGGCGTAGAAGTCCTGGGTCCCCGTCGTCGTACGACAGTTGGCATCCTCGGCCAATGCCGATATCGATGCCGATGCCGACGTTGATGCCGATGCTGACTGTGCGGTGGCGGTCATGACGGCACCACCAGCCACTAGCGCGGCGATCGCGATGGACATCGTTATTCGGGTGGGCAGCATGTTGATTCCCCTTTGGGGTCGCGGGCACGGAGGTACTTGGGCGTGCTTGATCGCGCGTATGTTCCCACGGGCTAGATCCAACGTTGTACATCCGGTCGCGTGTTGTCTAGTGCGTCGGCCACGAACGTTGACCGGGTCTGACGATGTATCCGTGAATGTTCGTGGTGTCGGGGTTTGACGGCTAACTCGCTGGCAACGTGGTTGCTGTCGGGAGCGAGGTGCCGCATGGCAGAGCCAGTCAGAGCACGTCGGTTGACTGATCAAGAGGGACAGCGCCTGCAGCAGATCGTCCGGCGGGGCCGCCACGAGTCGGTGCGGGTACCTCGGGCGCTGATCATCATGGCGTCGGCGTCGGGCACCAGGGTGGCGGCGATCGCGCGGTTGGTCGCCGGCCACGAGGACACCGTCCGGGATGTGATCCACGCGTTCAACGAGAAGGACCTGGAAGCGTTGGACGCTCAGTGAGACCTACCCAACCTGAATGTCCCCTGGTCAGCGGTGCTGGCGTGGGTGGCGGGTGGCGTACTCGCGCTGGTCGAGGGCGGGAGTGTGGCGAGTAGATCATCTGACGGGTCGGGGTTGGGTGTTTCCGGTTTTTGCCGCGCCGTGGGCGGCGGGGTTCCTGCGATCTCGGGCGGAGTGCCTGGTCGTTGGGGAGAGATTCCGTGTCGTCGCTGGAGAAGATCGCAGGTCGCCGGGCCGAGCTGGACCAGCTCGCGGAGGCGCTGGCCAAGCAGCTTGCCGAGGTGGACGCCGAGCGTGAGGAACTCGCGGTGGCGGAGCGGGTGCTGCGCCGTCTGTACGAGCAGGAAGCCGAGGCCGCCGCCGGGCAGGACGCCGGTCTGCCCGAGCGGGTGCAGGTCGGGGGCCGGCCGGTGTTGAAGG
This sequence comes from Streptomyces sp. NPDC042346, assembly GCF_055581845.1. NCBI lineage: Bacteria > Bacillati > Actinomycetota > Actinomycetes > Kitasatosporales > Streptomycetaceae > Streptomyces > Streptomyces sp. NPDC042346. The sequence continues at coordinate 302,953 of NZ_JBVJEH010000002.1, forward strand.
TGCCGCACCGCAGTGAGGTGGCGGATGCGTCCGCGCTGCCCGGCGACTACCAGCGGATGCTGCAGATCGTTAAGGCCGCGGGCGGGCCGGTGATGGTCAAGGACGTCGGCGCCGATCTCGGTATCGAGGTCTCGGTGCCGGGCCGGCTGGAGCCGTTGCGCGGGAAGCTGTCGAAGCCGGCCGGGCGGGGCTGGCTGCACAAACTGGCGAACGGCACCTTCACCACCCGGCTGTAATCCATGGCCCGCAGGCCGTAACGTGCGGGACCCCGGCGCGAGTTGATGATGCATGCCTACAAACAACACCCCGACCGGGGACCACACCGAGCTTGTCTACCAGTGCAGGCTGCCGCTGTCCACGCACACCCTGCGGTTCCTGACATCGCTGCTGAGTGCCCATCTGAAGAAGATCGGCTCGCGGTGGCGCAAGCTGCCGGTCGGGCGGATCGCGGTGATCGGGCTCGCCGCGCTGCGGCATGACCAGCGCCTGGCCGACCTCGCCGGCGCCGTCGATGTCTCGCGCACCACCCTGGACCGGTGGCTGAAAGAGACCATCGACCTGCTGGCCGCCAAGGCGCCGCGGCTGGAGCGGGTGCTGGCGAAAATCGCCCGCGAGGGTGGCAGCGTCGTCCTGCTCGACGGGTCGCTGATACCCACCCAGCGCCGCGCCGGCCTGCCCATCAGGCGCCGCTGGTCAGCCAAGCACAAACGGCACGGGCTGCTGGGCATCACCCTGACCGACACCCGTGGCCGTCTGTTGTGGACCTCCACCGCCCGGCCGGCCCGCGGCTCGGAGATCACCGCTTGTCGCCACGACGACCTGGTCGGCCGACTCCGAGCGGCCGGCCTCACCGCGATCGCCGACCTCGGCTTCGTCGGCCTCGACGACAGCGGGCCGGACACCGACCCGGCGGTCATCACCGGCTACAAGAAGCCCAAGGGCAAGAAGCTCCCGCCCGCGAAGAAGCTGGTCAACCAGCTGATCGCGGCGGAACGGGCGGTATGCGAGCACGCCTTCGCGCACCTGAAGAACTGGCGCGTGCTGACCAAGCTCCGCCTCGACGTGAAGTGGGCCACCCGCCTCGTCCGGGCGCTGATGATCCTCACCCAGCACGAGATCGCCCGCTGACCGACGATCATCACGCCAGACAGGCCGCGACAACCAGCACGAGTACGACATCACCCGCCCACGCCACCCCCGCGACCTGCACATTCAGGATGAACACAACTCACTGGAGACGTGTCGCGGTCCGGATGAGGTCGGCGACGGCTCTGGACCGGCTGTGCGGTGGCCAGGCGATCACGGTGGTGACCGTCGGCGCGTCCAGCACGGGCACGGCGGCGAGGTCACCGTGCAGTTGGGCTCGGCACGACGCCGGTGAGACCGCACAGGCACGGCCGAGCGCGACGAGCTGCAACAACTGCGCATGGTCGCGGACCCGCGGGCCGGGCCCGGGCGGGTAGGTGCCGTCGGGCTTGGGCCAGCGTGGGAGGGGCAGGCCCGGCAGCCCGGTGATGTCGGCCATGTGCACATGGGCCCGTGCGGTGAGCGGATGCCCGGCCGGCAGGACCACGACCTGACTCTCCGTGCTGAGCTCCTCGGTGTGGAATCCGGCCGTCGAGTCGAACGGCCGGTGCAGCAGCGCCACGTCGGCCCGGCCTTCGCGCAGGAGTCGTTCCTGCTCGGCCGGACCGCACAGGATGACGTCGACGGGGACCGCGCCGGGTTCGGCGGCGTACGCGTCGAGCAGTCTCGCCAGCAGTTCCCTGGACGCGCTGGCCTTCGTGACCAGGACCAGGCCGGGGCGGCCGGTCACGGAAAGGGCGGCGCGGCGGGTCCGACGCTCGGCGGCCTCGACCGCGTCGAGAGCCGCCCGGCCCTCGACCAACAGCACCGAGCCGGCCTCGGTCAGCGTGACAGTGCGACTGGTCCGATCCAACAGCACTGCCCCGAGCCGGCGTTCGAGCTGCTGGATCGCCCGCGACAACGGTGGCTGCGCGATCCCGAGCCGTTGGGCGGCACGCCCGAAGTGCAGTTCTTCAGCGACAGCGACGAAATACCGCAGTTCCCGGGTCTCCATCCGGCCACGCTATCCCGGATCGATACCCTGACGGTATCGTTGCGCAACCGATCGGTCTTGGACCCCCGCCGAGGCCCGAAGGCAACATCGTCCCCATGACTGAACGGACGATCGCGCTGGTCACCGGCGCGAACAAGGGAATCGGCTACGAGATCGCCGCAGGCCTGGGCACCCTCGGCTGGACCGTCGGCGTCGGCGCCCGCGACGACCGGCGCCGAAGCGCCGCGGTGGAGAAGCTGCGCGCCGCCGGCATCGACGCGTTCGCCGTACCGCTGGACGTGACCGACGAGGCGAGCGCGACCGCCGCCGCACGGCTGATCGACGAACAGGCCGGACGCCTCGACGTGCTCGTCAACAACGCCGCCATCGCAGGCGACCTGCCACAGGAGCCCACCCGGATCGACCCCGCCACCATCCACACCGTCGTGGACACCAACGTGATCGGCGTCATCCGCGTCACCAACGCGATGCTGCCGCTGCTGCGCCGCTCCGCCGCACCACGGATCGTGAACATGTCCAGCAGCGTCGGCTCCCTCACCCGGCAGTCAGGACCCGCCGCCGAGCAGACGGCAGGTCCCGTGTCCGCGGCGTACGCGCCGTCGAAGACGTTCCTGAACGCCGTCACCCTGCAATACGCCCGGGAGCTGAGCGGCACGAACATCCTCATCAACACCGGCTGCCCCGGCTACGTCGCCACCGACCTCAACGGCTTCCGCGGCGTGCGCACCCCCGAACAAGGCGCGGCGATCGCCGTCAAGCTCGCGACCCTGCCCGACGACGGCCCCACGGGACAGTTCTTCGACGACGCCGGCGTAGTGCCCTGGTGATGTGCACGGCGGCTTCACCTCCGAACGCCGCTGGATCCGCCACGACCAGGCCCACCTGCGGCCCCTGTTCCCCTGCCTGCCCGGTCAGTCCGGCCACAACCGGCGCCTGCGCAAGGCCACCGACCTGATCGCCCAGGTCCCGTCATACATCTGGACGGCATCTTGTCGGGCCCGCCGGAATCACTCCGGCGGGCCCTTCGGTTCCTACAGGACGCCGAGGTCGCCGAGGATCTCGTCGGCCGCGCGCTGACCCGACTCGGCGCCGCCCTCCATGTAGCCCTGGGCCGCCTCGGAGGTGTGCTCGCCCGCGAAGTGGGTGTTGCCCTGACGGACACCCTCGTAGCCGGCGTACTGGTGTGCGTAGCCGGGCGGCCAAGCCGAGTACGAGCCTCGCGCGTTCGGGTTGAGCGGCCAGGCGGCGAGCGTGGCCTTGCCGGTCCAGTGGGCGGTGAGGCCCGGGAAGACCGGTTCGAGCTGGGCCAGCGCCGCCTGGGCGTAGGCGGCGATCTGCGGGTCGGCGGCCGTGCGGAACGGCGTCGACGGGGTGAAGTCCGCGGCGTGCCCGCCGCCCGCGTAGACCGTCAGGATGCCTTTCCCGCCGGGCTGGGCCCGGCTGGAGTCCCAGGAGGTCTGGTAGCCGGTGTCGCTCATCGTGCTGCCGCTGGCGATCCCCCACGGGCCGGAGGCATTCCAGTGACGGGTGTCGAACTGCATCGACAGCTTGCAGTTCTGCCCCATCGTCATCGCGGCGATGCCGGCGAGCTTGCGGCTGTCGAAGCCGGCGGTGGACAGGTTCACCCGCTGGAGCACGCCCACCGGCAGGGCGAGCACCGTGTGGTCGGCGAGCACCGTCTGCGAACAGCCGTCGACGGTGAAGGTGAGCGACTGGCGGCCGCCCGCCGCGGCCGCCACCTTCGTGAGCCGCCAGCCGTGGCGTACGGTCCCCGGGGGCAGGGCGGCGGCGATGGCCTGCGGGATCCGCTGGTTGCCACCGCGGACGCGGTAGCGGGTGTCGCTCTCCCCGAAGAGCGCGAAGCCGTTGGGAACGGGCTGGTAGCCGAGGAGCCCGACGATGCCGAGCGCCGACGAGGCATGGGTGTCCACGCCGAACTCGGTGGTGTAGGCGACGTCGAGGAGCTGCCCGAACGGCGAGCTGTGCCCGCCCGGGACACGGGTGGCGATCCACTCGTGGATGGACATGTTCGACAGGGTCACGGCGCCGGGGCCGTTGGCGGAGTTCCAGGCGACGGGCCAGTCGAAGGTGGCCTCGTCCTGCTGGATGACCGGCTTCAGCTTCTTGAAGTCGGCGCTCGCCTGGGCGTAGGTGTAGTACGCGCCGTCGAAGCGGTAGACCTCGGTGGAACCGGCGGGTTCGGCGGCGCGCAGGTCGTCGAGGGGCAGGCCGAAGCGGGAGGCGAGCGACTGCATGACGACGTGCGGGGTGTCGATCATCTCGCCGCCCCATTCGGAGGTCTGCCCGTCGGCCCAGTAGGCGCCGGCGGGATTGGAGTACATCCGGCCGCCGACGCGGGTGTCGGCCTCGTAGACGGCGCAGGCGATGCCGTGGTCGGCCAGCTGGAGGGCGGCGGTGAGTCCCGCGATGCCGGCGCCGACGATCGCGACCACCGGCGGGGTGCCGGAGGCCGTGGAGGCCTGGGCGGTGGAGGCCGCGGCCACGCCGGTGGTCGCGGCCAGGCCCACGCCGGCGGCGAGCCCGCCGAGGACGGTGCGGCGCGACGGTGCCCCGGCGGCCCGACCGGCGGTGGCGGCGGCGATCTCGGCGGCGGTGGCGTGTTCGGCGACGATCCGGCGCAGCATACGGGCCGGTGCGGTGCGTGCCATGTACGGCTCCTTCCAGAGGGGGCCGGTTCCCTGGGAGGGGAACCGGTGGCGGCGGTGGCGCGGTGTCACCGCCGACGAGGGGAGGCGCCACGCGCGGAGGGCTCGGGGATCAGCCCTGGTAGCGCGCGGGGCGGCGGAGCGGCCAGCGGTCCAGCTCCTCCAGTTCGGCGGCGACCCGAAGGAGGACGGCCTCGTCCCACGGCCCGGCGATCAGCTGGCTGCCGACGGGGAGGCCCTCGGCCGAGGTGAAGGTGGGCAGGCTGACGGCGGGCTGGCCCGTGATGTTGCAGATCGCGGTGAAGGAGATCATCTGCGTCTCGGTGGTGCGGGGGCCGCCGGGGTCCGCGTTGGCCTCCTTCAGCAGGGCGTCCACCTGCGGCGGCAGGCAGGCCATGGTGGGGGTGAGCAGCAGGTCGAACTCCTGGCCCCACTGGGCGCGGACCGCCCGGGCCTCCTCGGCCAGCAGGTTCGCGGCCCGGGTGTACTCGCCGGAGTGCCGGCCGGCGGCCCGGTCCATCCGGAACCGCAGGTGCGGCTCGGCGAGCTCCGGCTGCTGGTACGGGGCCGCCCAGAGCGCCGCGTCCAGGACGGTCTGCGCATACCCGGTGATCGCCTCCTCGCTGAAGAAGCGGGGTGCGGCGGGGGCGACGTGGTGGCCGAGGGCGACGAGGAGCCGGGCGGTGTGCTCGGCCGCCGCGACGCACTGCGGGTCGACGGGGAGACCGGTGGGCGCCTCGGTGAGGAGGCCGATCCGCAGGCGACCGCCGTCGCGGCCGACCTCGTCGAGGTAGGGCCGGTCGGGGGCGGGTGCCTGGTACATGGCGAGTCGGTCGGGTACGGACATCGCGTCGAGCAGGGCGGCGGCGTCGCGGGTCGTGCGGGTGATGGCGCCCTCGACGGTGGCGTGCTCCCAGCCGGGGACCTGCTGGGGGACGCGGCCGCGGCTGGGCTTGAGGCCGAGCAGGCCGCAGGAGGAGGACGGCATGCGGATCGAGCCGCCGCCGTCGTTGGCGTGGGCGACGGGCGCGAGGCCGGCGGCGACGGCCGCCGCGGCACCGCCGCTGGAGCCGCCGGCGGAGTGCTCGGGGCTCCAGGGGTTGCGGGTGCTGCCGAAGCGGCTGTTGTCGGTGGTCGACAGGAGCCCCATCTCGGGCGAGTTGGTGCGGCCCATGAGGAGGAATCCGGCGTCGAGGAGGCGGCGGACCACCGGCTCGGTGAGGGTACGGGGGCGGTCGTCGACGCCGTACGAGCCGTACGTGGCGGGCTGGCCCTCGACCTGGGTCAACTCCTTGACGGGAACGGGCACTCCGTGGAAGGGCGCGAGGAGGTCACCGTCGACGACGGCCTGTTCGGCGCGGCGGGCGGCGGCGAGGACGGCGTCCTCGTCGAGCCAGGTGAACGCGGCGAGCTCGCCGTCGTGCTCCGCGATCCGCCGGAGGTAGGTGTCGGCGACCTCGACAGGGCTGAGGTCGCGCCGGCGGATCGCCGCCGCGAGGTCGGTGGCTGAGGCGAAGGGGTCCATGGTGAACGGCTCCAGGGAAGGAAGGGCGGGGCGGTCGGCGGACCGCGCGGGGCGAGGCGGTCGGCGAACCGTGCGGGGCGGGGCGGTCGGCGGACCGCGCAAGGGGACGGCGGATCGCGCAGGGCGAGGTGGACGGCGGGCCGCCCCCGAGGGGGGCGGTCAGCGGACCGCGCTCGGGATCGGCGGACCGCACGGGGGCGCTGCGCTCGGGGGCGAGGCGGTCAGTGGACCGCGAGGATCTCGTCGAGCCGGTCGCGCAGGCCCGGTTCGTTCGGCGCGTCGAGGACGACCCTTCCGGCCTCCATCACCACGACGTGCCGACTGTGGTCGAGGAGCGTGCCGGCGTGCTGGTCGACCAGGAGGACGGCCACTCCGGAGGCAGCGATCGCGCCGAGGGCCTCCAGGACGTCGGCGACCACGGAGGGCTGGAGGCCCTGGGTGAGTTCGTCGACCGCGACGAGGGTCCGGCCGGCCAGCATGGCGCGGGCGATGCCCAGTTGTTGCTTCTGCCCTCCGGAGAGCGTCCCGGCCTGTTGCCGGGCACGGTCCGTGAGCAGCGGGAAGACGGTGTACGGGTCGACGGCCGGGACGACGTCGCGGCGACGGGCCAGCCGGAGGTTCTCGGCGACGGTGAGTGCGGGGAACACGCCCCGGTCCTCGGGCATGAGCGTGGCACCGGCCCGTGCGAGGAGTTCGGGGCGGCCCGGCGGCAGGGCGCGGCCGTCGAGGGTCACGCTCCCGCCGTGCCGGTCGGCGAGGCCGAAGACGGTCCGCAGCAGGGTGGTCTTCCCCGCGCCGTTGCGGCCGATCAGGGCGGTGATCTCGCCGCCGCGTACGGTCAGGTCGGCCGGCCGGACGACGGCGGCCTGGCCGTATCCGCCGGCGAGGCCGGTCAGTTCGAGCATCAGCGCACTCCCAGGTAGGCGGCGCGGACGGCCGGGTCGGCCGCCACCGCGTCGAGCGGACCGCGGGCGAGCACGCGTCCCTCGGCCAGGACCACGACCTCGTCGGCGAGTTCCCGGACGATGTCCATGTCGTGCTCGACCACGAGCAGGGCGCAGCCGGTGCGCCGGTTGACCTCGCGGAGTTCGCGGGTGAGGCGGCGGGCGTCGTCGGGGCCGAGTCCGGCGGCGGGTTCGTCGAGCAGCAGAAGCCGGGGCGCGGCGGCGAGCACCATGGCCAGTTCCAGGCGTCGGCGGTCGGCGAGCGGGAGGGTGCCGGCGGGCCGGAGCTCGTCGTCGGCGAGGTCGCCGAACTCGGCGGGCGGGTCGGTGGGTTCGGGTGCCTCGATCCGGGCGAGGCGGAGGTTGTCGGCCGGGGAGAGTTCGGCGACGACGCTGGGGATCTGGAACATCCGGCCGACGCCGAGTCCGACCCGGCGGTGGACCGGAAGCCCGGCCGCGTCGGTGCCGAAGAGGCGCAGGGTGCCGGCGTCCGGGGCGAGCTGCCCGGCGACGACGTTCAGGAAGGTGCTCTTGCCGGCTCCGTTCGGGCCGATCAGGCAGACGCAGCGGCCCGCTTCGACGGTGAGGTCGACTCCGGCGAGCACCTCGACGGGGCCGAACGACTTACGGACGCCGGTGACGACGAGCGGGGTTTCCGGTGCCGCTTCACGGCCGGGTTCCCGCGTCGTGCGGCGTGGGACGCGGCGGCTCGTGACCGGGAGCCGGACGGCGGGTCCCGGGCCGGCCAGCCAGCGGCGCGGGGCGGCGGTGAGCCCGGCCGGCGCCACCTGGACGACGAGCAGGAAGAGGGCGGCGAGGGCGAGGACGTACCAGCCCTGCCAGGTGGAGCCCAGGAACTGCTGGCCCGCGGTGACGGCGATCGCGCCGACGAACGGCCCCGCGGTGGACTCGCGTCCGCCGAGGGCCAGCCAGATCAGTACGGACGTCGACAGCCCGAGGCCGAACACCTGCGGCGACACCAGGCCCGCCACGGGCGCGTACAGGGCTCCGGCCAGGGCCGCGACGGCCGCGCTCGCGGCGAACGCGGTCGTGCGCACCCGGGTGCCGTCGATGCCGCTCTGGGCGGCCCGGTCGGGGTTGCGGGCGGCGGCCACGAGCCGGGCGCCGAAGCGGCCGCGTACGACGAGCATTCCGCAGAGGGCCACCACGGCCGCGACGGCGGCGAGGGTGACGTAGTAGGAGGTCACCACGTCGGGCCCGGAGACGGACAGGCCGTTCGTCCCGCCCGTGACGGGGGTGAGGGTGGTGGCGGCGCGCTGGAGCAGCAGTCCGACGCCGATGGTCAGGAGGATCAGTGGCGCGTCGGGGACCCGGGCGGCCAGGCCGATGCGTACGACGGGCAGGGCGATCGCCACGGCGGCGACGACGGCCGCGGTGACCGTCAGCGCCCAGGGGAGCCGGTGCTCCTGCCCGAGGGCGACGGCGTACGCGCCGAGACCGAAGAACGCGGCGTGTCCGACGCTGAGGAGTCCGGCCCTCCCCCAGCTGAGGTCGAGGCCGTAGGCGAAGAGGCCGTAGCAGAGGCCCAGGGTGAGGGTGGAGACGGCGAAGGCGTCGAGACCGAAGGGGGCGGCGAGCAGGGCCGCGCCCGCGACCGCGGGGAGGGCGCGGCGCAGTGTCCGGCGGAGGCCGCCGACGGGCCTGGAGGCGGGCGGGGCGGTCGCGACAGCGGACGCGATGGGGGCTCCCGGCGCGGCGGGGACGGTCACGAGCAGCCCTTCTTCGGGGTCGTGTCGGCGACCATCGGGTGGGTCCGGGTCACGGTGTACGCGCCGTCGCGGCCGATGGTGACCTCCCGCATGTCGGCCTGGAGGACGTGGTTGGCGGCCTCGAATCGCGTGCCCTTGCCCAGGGGGCTGTCGAAGGACAGGCCGCCGATCGCCTTGTTGACGGCCTCGGGGTCGCTGGAGCCGGCCTTGGCGGCGGCAGCCAGGAAGAACCTGACGCCGAAGTAGGCGTTGCCCGCGACCTCGGGGATCGGCGCCTTCCACTGGTGGGCCGTCCGGTAGTCCTTCACGAATCCGCGACTCTCGGCGTCGTCCAGCCGGTCGCTCCAGCGCACGGTGTGGGTGCGGCCCGCGACGAGCGCGCCGAGGGCGGGCTGGAAGTCCGCGTCCAGGGGCGCACCCTCGAAGCCGAGCTCCGGGGTGAGGAGGCCGAACTGCTGTGCCTGCTTGCTGAAGGTGACCGCATCCGCGCCGACGACCATGGAGAGTACGGTGTCGGGCTTCTCGGACCTGAGCCGGCCGATGACGGGCTGCCAGTCGGTCTGCCCGAGGGGGCTGTACTCCTCGGCGACGACGCTGCCGCCCGCCTCCTTCACCAGCTCCTTGGCGATGCCGCCGTAGAAGCGCGGGTAGTTGTAGTCGGAGCCGACGAGGGCGACCTTGGTGCCGTACTTCTTGATCAGTCCGGGCACGGTGGGGGTCAGCATCTGGCGGGTGGACTCGCCGAAGCCCCACTGGTAGGCGAAGCAGTGCTCGGTGTCGCCGAGGATCGCGGTGCCGAAGGGGACGTGCGCCTCGTCGGCGACCCTGCCGACGGCTTCGGCCGTGTCGCCGGTGATGGTGCCGAACAGCATCGTCACCTTGTCCTGGCGAACCAGACGGCGGGCGAGCTGGGTGGAGTTCGCCGGGTCACCGGCGTCGTCGACGACCACGTACTCCACAGGCCGGCCGTGCACGCCTCCGTCGGCGTTGACCTTCTTGACGGCCAGTTCGAGACCGTTGCGCAGAGCGGTGCCCACCTGGGAGACCGGCCCGGTGAGGGGGACGACCACACCGATCCGCACCGGTCCGCCGACGGCCGGCGCCTCGTCGTCGGAGAGTGCCGCGCCCTGACAGCCGGTGAGCGCGAGGGTGAGGGTGCCGGCCGCCGCGAGCACGGCGGTCCGGGTCGAGCGCGTCATGCGGTGGCCGCGGGCGCGGGGGTACGACGGAACCATGCGGAGAACCTTCCGATCCAGGGGCGCGAGCGCAGTGCGGCGATCGCGACGACGACGGCGTAGAAGAGGGCTTCGGCGAGGGTGTCGGAGAGCCACGTGCGCAGCAGGACCGACAGCGCGGAGATCAGCAGGGCGGCGCCGGCGGCGGTGGCGAGGGCGCCGGGGCGGCTGAGCAGCAGGCCGAAGAAGACGGGGACCAGCAGGCCGAAACCCATGCTGGGGTTGACGGCGAGGACGGGGCTGTAGAGGGCTCCGGCGAGGACGGCCAGGAGGCCGCCGATCGCGAAGGCGGTGGCGCGCATGCGGCGCGGATCGGTGCCGAGCAGCGCCGCCATGGCCGGGTTGTCGGCCACTGCGCGCAGCCGCAGGCCCCAGTCGGTGCGGTGGGCGGCGAGGAGGACGAGGCCGATGACGGCGATCGCGGTCAGCGCGCAGACCAGCCGGTAGGCCGGGTACGGGGTGCCGAGGACGTCGAGGGTGCCGTCCACGGGTACGGCGACGGTGCGGGAGGTTCCGGTGAAGAGGAGTTCCGCCCCCTGCCGCAGGGCCATGCCCAGGCCCCAGGTGACGAGCATGGCAGCGAGCCCGTCGGAGCCGGGTCGGCGCAGCAGCAGCCGCTCGACGATCAGGAGCAGGGGCGCGCCGACGGCGAGGGCGAGCAGGGTCCGGACTCCGAAGGGGGCGGTGGTCGCGGTGGCGGCGACGTAGGCGCCGACCATGGCCAGGTCGCCCTGGGCGAGGTTGACGACCCGCGTCGCCGCGAAGATCACCGCGATGCCGACCGTGAGCAGGCCGTAGAGGCCGAACTGGCCAACGATGGCCAGAAGTACATCCATCTGTTACCGCCTGTGTGCTTCCGGGTGCAGCAGGGACTCTGCGAGCATCTGGCAATCCCGTGGTGGGCACTGGTCCGGCAGCGCAGAGTTCTGTGCCCGCAGTGCGCGGACCGGACGGCGCGAAGGGTGCGTCCGGTGCGGGCGGGGTGGGAGGAGCACGACATGCCGGTGGAGCGACGGGACGACGGCAACCTGGTCTTCGGCTATCTCGACACCGCGTCGGCGGATCTGTCGGGAGCCTCCGACACGGTGCTGGTCCGTGCCCTTGTGGGCGGCGAGGGGTACGCCGCCGAGATGCGGCCGAGCCAGTTCGGCGCGCTGAGCGGCTGCGACATCAGCGGGGAGCAGGCGATCCGGGTGATGCCCCGGCCCTCCCCCGCGGCGCCCAGGCCCGGCCATCTCCTCGGTCTGCTGGTGTCGGGGCGGGGCGAGCTGGAGCAGGACGGGCGGCAGGCGGAGCTCGCCCCCGGGGACTTCGTCCTCTACACGGGTGCGCGTCCCTTCCGGCTGGAACTCGATTCCGGCCACCGGTACTTCGTGCTCACCCTGGACGCGGGGACGGCGGGGCAGTTGGCGACGACGGGCGGTGCGGTGACCGCCAACGCCGAGCTGCCGCGCTCGCCGAGCGGGCGGGTGCTCGCGGCGGTGGTCGGTGAGCTGGCCGAACGGGCGCACGGTTTCGGCCCGTTGGCCCGCCGGGAGATGGGCGAGCACGTCTCGGCGATCCTGCGGACGCTGCTGCGCGAGGCGGGCGGCTCCGGGGCGGCGGTCGGCGGCGGGGCGGCGGGGGCGCTGGACCGGGTCCTCGCGTACATCGACGACCGGCTGGCGGAGGACCTGTCACCGGGGACGATCGCGGCGGCGCACCACATCTCCGTACGCCATCTGCACGCGCTCTTCAGGGAGTCGGGAGTGACGGTGAGCGACCACGTGCGGCGCCGCCGACTGGAACGGATACGGCAGGACCTCGTCGATCCGGCGCTGGCCCACCTCCCCGCGTACGTCCTCGCGGCCCGCAGGGGGCTGGGCGAGGCGAGCCATTTCAGCCGGGTGTTCCGGGCGGAGTTCGGCCTGTCGCCGCGGGCGGTACGGGAGCAGGCGCACGCGCGGGCCTGATCCGCCGGAGAGGCCCTACTGGAGGAGGCCGGTGAGCTTCCCGCCGGTGGCGGACCGGGCGGCCAGGCTGCAGGCGACGGTGTCGGAGCCGAGGAGGTAGCTGGTGCGATAGGGGTACTGGACGAAGGTCGTCCAGCGGCTCCCCAGGGGCTGCAGGGCGGCCTTGGCGCGGAGCGGTGCGCGGCAGAGTTCCGTGGCCGCCTCGCGTACCTGCTGGTCGTCGGCGTAGGTGCCGGTCAGCCGTGGCCGGGCGACGAGTTCGGCGTCGTGCGGCGTGTCGCAGTCGCGCCGGAGGGCGGTGCCCGGCGTGGCCCGGTCGATGTCGAAGCATTCGCCGACGCGCAGGGCCTCGAAGGAGACGGGCCGACCGGAGGGGCCCGTACCCGTGGGGGTCGTGGAAGGGGTCGGCCGGGTCGCCGTCGCCGCGGGAGCGGTGCTCGGCGTACGGGAGGGCTGCGGGGAGCCGCTCTTCCCCTGCGGGCCGGGGCCCGCGTCGGGTGCCGCGTGCGTCGGCGTGCCGGCCACGGGACCGCCCTGCGACGGCGCGCCGGTCGGCGGCGTACCGGTCGACGAGGTGTCGACCCTCGGGGCAGGCGTCCTGGCGGCGTCCGCGGCGTCCTCCGTGGTGACGACCGGGGACGGTGCGGCCGGCGGGCCGCCGCCCGGCCGTCCGGCGGCAGGCCCTTCGAGGTCCTCCCCGCCGCCGACGGCCATGAAGCCGCCCACGACCAGCCCGGCCAGGACCAGGGGTACGAGCGGCACGCCGAACCAGCGGGCGCGCCGCGCGGCCGGCCCCGGGCGGGCTGTTCCGAGGCGTGCGACACGCGGCCACGCCACGGCGGTGTGCCGCTCGGCTGTGATCGACTCGGCAGTGTTCGACTCGGCCGTGTTCTGCTCGGCGGAGTGGGGCCGGGTGGCGGAGTGGGCCTGGGCGACGGCGTGGGCCTGGGCGACGGCGTGGGCCTGGGCGACGGCGTCGGACGCGGCTGAGGGGTGGTCAGCCGGCCGGCGGTCCGGCGATGGAGTGGCGGTCGGGTGGTACGGCACAGGCACCAGGGTTGCCTGTCGGCAGCCGTGAGGCGAGTGATCAGGGGCCGTCGAGCACGGCCTGTACGGAATCGTGACCATCGCCGACGCCCGATTGTCCGACGATCGCCGGAAAACGCCTCCCCGACCGGTCGGCGCGCCGCCGACGCGCCGCGCACGCCGACGCCACGCCGTAGGTGCCCTACAGGCCGAGCTGGCGCTCCGCGCCCTCGACCGTCTGCGCGAGGAGCACGGCGATGGTCATCGGGCCGACACCACCGGGGACCGGGGTGATGAGGGAGGCGCGCTCGGCGGCGGACGCGAAGTCGACGTCGCCGATGTTGCCCGGGTTGTAGCCGGCGTCGATGACGACGGCGCCGGGCTTGATGTCCTCGCCCTTGATGAAGTTCGGCTTGCCGACGGCCGCCACCAGGATGTCGGCCTCCCTTATGACGGAGGAGAGTTCCTCGGTGCGGGAGTGGCAGTAGGTGACGGTGGCGTCGCGGCCGAGGAGGAGCAGACCGGCCGGCTTGCCGAGGATCGCGCTGCGCCCGACGACGACGGCCCGCTTGCCGCTCGGGTCGACGTCGTACGCGTCGAGGAGACGCATGATGCCGCCGGGCGTGCAGGAGACGAAGCCGGGCAGCCCGAAGCCCATGGCGGCGAAGGAGGCCATGGTGACGCCGTCGACGTCCTTCTCGGGAGCGATGGCCTCGAAGGCGGCGCGCTCGTCGATGTGCGGACCCACCGGGTGCTGGAGGAGGATGCCGTGGACCTCGGGGTCCTCGGAGAGCGCCGTGATCGCGGCGACGAGCTCCTCGGTGGTCGTGGAGGCGGGCAGCTCGACGTGCCGGGAGCGGATTCCGGCCTTCGCGCAGCGGTTCTGCTTCATCTTCACGTACGTCACGGAGGCCGGGTCGGCGCCGACCAGGACGGTCGCGAGACAGGGCGTGACGCCGGTGCGGCGGGTGACCTCGGCGGCGCGCGCGGCGGTCTCCTCGACCGTACGGCGGGCGAGGGCGGTGCCGTCCATGAGGGTGGCGGTGCTGGTGGACATGGCAACTCCTGGGCGTCGTGTCTGACGGTGGTTCGCCCAGGCGCACGGCATCGGTACGGTCGCACCGCTCGGGTGCGCTCCGTCCGGGCCGCTCCCCGGTGGTGATCCACCTCAAGCGCCAGTCACGGCCCGGGGCCCACTCTACGTGCTCCTTGCGGAATGCCGGGGGCCGGTCCCGGACAGGGCGCATATGCCGTGCTGCCCAGGCGCTTGTCGGCGGCCCGCCCGCGCACGACGATGAGCCGGACGTGCGGAGCGACCTCGACGGGGAGGCCGAGTTGAGCGATGCGTGGGTGGCCGGGGCGGCGGATCCGGGTACCGGGAGGACGCCCGGCCCGGTGCGGGCGGTGGTCGCCGCCTCGTGGCGGCGTTCCGTGCGGGCGCGGGTCAGTCAGGAGGGCGCGGCGCGGGTCGAGCTGGACGAGGACGACCTGGCCGCGCACCGGGACGGCCACCCCCTGTCGGCGGCGATGCCGGTGATCCGGGAGCTGATGGGGACGTACGCGACGGACGGGGAGCATCTGCTCGCGGTCTGCGACGCCGCCGGGCGGATGCTCTGGGTGGAGGGCCATCCGGGCACGCTGCGCAAGGCCCGGGCGATGAACTTCGTGGCCGGGGCCCGCTGGTCGGAGTCGGCGGCCGGGACGAACGCGCCGGGGACCGCGATCGCCGTCGACCGGCCCGTGCAGGTCGTCGCCGCCGAGCACTTCCGACGGCCGGTACGGGCCTGGACGTGCGCGGCCGCTCCCGTGCACGACCCGCTGTCCGGCCGGGTGATCGGCGCGGTGGACATCACGGGCGGGGACCGGCTCGCGCATCCGCACAGCCTCGGCTTCGTCCAGGCGGTGGCGCGGGCGGCCGAGTCCCAGCTGGCCCTGCTCGGCCCGCCCGTGCGGCCGGACGGGCTCCGGCTCGCCGCGCTCGGCCGGGACGAGGCGGTGCTCTCGGTGGCCGGGCGGCCCGTCCGCCTGTCCCGCCGGCACAGCGAGATCCTGGTCCTCCTCGCGCACCGCCCGGACGGGCTGGGCGGAGACGAACTCCTGACGCTGCTGTACGAGGACGAGTCCGTCACCCCGGTGACCCTGCGGGCGGAGCTGTCCCGGCTCCGCGCACTCCTCGGCCCCGACGTGCTGCGCTCGCGCCCGTACCGGCTGGCGGGCGTGGTCGACGCGGACTTCACGACGGTCGACCGGCGGCTGGCCTCCGGGGCCGTCTCGGCGGCGGCCGGCGAGTACGCGGGCCCGCTGCTCCCGGCCTCGCTCGCCCCCGGGGTCGTACGGCTGCGGGAGCGGCTCGCGGACCGGCTGCGGGCGGCGCTGGTCGACCGGGGTGATCCGGGGCTGCTCGCCGACTGGGCGTACAGCGCGTGGGGCGAGGAGGACGTGGTGATCTGGCGGGCCCTGTGCACGGCCGCACCGGCCCCCCAGCTCCCTCCCGTACAAGCCCGGCTCGACTCCCTGGAGGCGGAACTGACCGCGGGTGCAACGGGATTGCAACGTACCGGCGCGCAGACTCGGCGATGAGCGCCGGTCAGGGACGGCCGGCGCGCCCGAGGGAGGCCATGCCCATGACCCGTTACGCCGCACCCGGTACCGAGGGCGCGCTCATGTCGTACGCGCACCGCTACGACCACTGGATCGGCGGTGCGTACGTCGCCCCGGCGCGCGGTCGCTACTTCGAGAACCCGAGCCCGGTCGACGGCCGTGCCTTCACCGAGATCGCGCGCGGCACGGCCGAGGACGTGGAGCGCGCCTTGGACGCGGCGCACGCGGCGGCTCCGGGGTGGGGCCGGACGGCGCCGGCGGAGCGCGCGACGCTCCTGCTGCGGATCGCGGACCGCATGGAGAGCAACCTGGAGGCGCTGGCGGTCGCCGAGAGCTGGGACAACGGCAAGCCGGTCCGGGAGACCCTCGCCGCCGACATCCCGCTCGCCATCGACCACTTCCGCTACTTCGCGGGGGCGCTGCGGGCCCAGGAGGGCTCGCTGAGCGAGATCGACGACGACACCGTCGCGTACCACTTCCACGAGCCGCTGGGCGTCGTCGCGCAGATCATCCCGTGGAACTTCCCCATCCTGATGGCGGTCTGGAAGCTGGCGCCGGCGCTGGCCGCCGGCAACGCGGTGATCCTGAAGCCCGCCGAACAGACCCCGGCCTCCGTGCACTTCTGGCTGAGCCTGGTCGCGGACCTGCTGCCGCCGGGCGTCCTGAACATCGTCAACGGCTTCGGCGAGGAGGCCGGAAAGCCGCTCGCGTCCTCGCCGCGCGTGGCGAAGATCGCCTTCACGGGCGAGACGTCGACGGGCCGCCTGATCATGGGGTACGCCGCGGAGAACCTCAAGCCGGTCACCCTCGAACTCGGCGGCAAGTCCCCGAACATCTTCTTCGACGACGTGTGGGCGGCGGACGACGACTTCCGCGACAAGGCCCTCGAAGGCTTCACGATGTTCGCCCTGAACCAGGGCGAGGTCTGCACGTGCCCGTCGCGGGCGCTCGTGCAGCGCGGCCACTACAGCGAGTTCCTGGAAGCGGCGATCGCCCGCACGGAACAGATCGTCCCGGGCCACCCCCTGGACACGTCGACGATGATCGGCGCCCAGGCCTCGGCCGAGCAGCTCCGGAAGATCCTCGCGTACCTGGAGATCGGCCAGCAGGAGGGCGCGAAGATCCTGACGGGCGGTCAAGCGGTCTCGTACGAGGGAGACTTGGCGGGCGGCTACTACGTCCAGCCCACGATCTTCGAGGGCGACAACCGCATGCGGGTCTTCCAGGAGGAGATCTTCGGCCCGGTGGTGGCGGTGACGTCCTTCACCGACTTCGACGACGCGATCCGCACGGCCAACGACACGCTCTACGGCCTCGGCGCGGGCGTCTGGACCCGCGACACGAACACGGCCTACCGCGCGGGCCGCGCGATCCAGGCGGGCCGGGTCTGGACGAACTGCTACCACGCGTACCCGGCCCACGCGGCCTTCGGCGGCTACAAGCAGTCGGGCATCGGCCGCGAGACCCACCGCATGATGCTCGACCACTATCAGCAGACGAAGAATCTGCTGGTGAGCTACTCCCCGAAGAAGCTCGGCTTCTTCTAGCGGCACGAAAAGAGGCGCCTGACCTGGGCTTTGCCCGTCAGGCGCCTCTCGTTCGCCTTGCCGAGAAAGGGGTCTCGTTTGCGCCGAAACTCCCAGTTCATCCCACCGGTATCCCGCTCCTGACCAGCTCTTCCGGACCAGTCACGGACCCCCCAGACGCCTCGCCCCGGCTGACGCGGCCCCACTCCTCCATGGGCTGCTCGATCCGGTCACGGCCGACCGGGACGCTTCAACAAGATCGTGTTACGAGCTCGTAGGGAACAGGATTCTGGGGCCGACACGTGTTGAGAGCACTCCCAAAACCTGCGGCACCGACGCAAGGCTCACGGAGCTGTGGGCGCTGCTGGACGGCGCCCGGGGCCAATCCTCAATTGTATTCGAACCAGGCCAGAATGGCCTTGACGCGCCGATTGTCCTCGTCGGGAGGCATGCCGAGCTTCACGAAAACGTTCGCCACATGCTTACTCACGGCAGCGCCGGAAAGAAACAGCTCCGTCGCGATTTCTGCGTTGGAGTGCCCTTCGGCCATGTGGGCGAGCACTTCCCTCTCCCGAGCGGTGAGCCGGGCAAGCGGCCCCTGTGGCGAGTCCGCGCGGGTGACGTGGCGAACAACCTCGGGGTCGATCACGACGCCACCTGCGCAGACCGTCTCGACAGCTCGCAGGAAGTCGGCGACTCTGCCCACTTTCTCCTTGAGCAGGTATCCGACGGCTCCGTCGGCACCCGGGCCGTTCAGAAGCTCCCTCACATAGGGGCCCGTGACGTAGGCGGAGAGAACCAACACCGGCAGGTCCCGGTGACGGGAGCGCAGATCGATCGCGGCACGCAGTCCGTCGTCGGTGTTTTTGGGGGGCATGCGGACATCCGTGATCACCATGTTCGGGGCGGCTCCGGCATGCACCAGCTCGTCGACTGCGGCAACCAGTTCGTCGGCGTCCTCGCATTCGCGGATGACATCATGAGCATGGGAGGTCAAGATTTCCCGGATGCCGGCCCTTATCAGCACGCTGTCATCTGCCAGAACAATTCTCATGAACCCCCTCCCCGGGGAACGTCCTGCTTCAATTCATCACCATGGGGGTTGACTGGGAGCGGACGCCACAACCAGCGTCCCGCCGCCCGGGGGGGCTGAGAATTTCGAGATTCCCGCCGACACTTCGCATTCGCTCGCGCAGTCCGGCGAGCCCGGAGCCCGTGTCGATTCTCGCACCGCCGACACCATCGTCGTGCACACGCACGTGTACGTCTGTCGTGGCGCATCGTAGGTCGATCCGACCATTTCCCACACCTGCGTGTTTCGAGATGTTCGTCAGGGCTTCGGACACCGTGAAGTATACGGCGGTCGCAGTCGGTGACGAAAGCTGGGCGTCATCGCCGGTGCTGGTCAGTTCGACCCGCAAAGGTGATCGTGCGGCCAGCTCTCGGACGGCGGCGATGAGACCGAGGTCGCTCAGTTCACGGGGATGGATGTCGCGCACCGTGTCCCTCAGCCGTTCGAGTGCGCGCTCCGCGTGAGCCTGGGCCTGCCGTGCCAGCCGCACGATTCGTTCCTGGTCGGCGGCTGCGGCCGTGGCCGTGGCTTCCAGCATCCCGAGACGCATGACGACGGCGACGAGTTCCTGTTGGGCGCCGTCGTGCAGATCGCGTTCGATGCGTTGTCGCTCGAATTCGAAGGCCGCTGTCAGCGAAGCCCGACTGGTCCGGAGCTCCTCCAGTTTCGCGAGCAGATCCGGGTCCCGGTTTCTGGAGAAGGCGCGCAGGAGAAAGTCGCGAAGAAATGATGTGCCGGTCAGTACGGTAGTGGTGACCGCGCCGAGAACGATGCCTGCGGGCATCGCCAGGAGGGTTTCCCCAACGGATTCAGGGGTGAATGGACCGACCTGCGCAGCGATACCGAAGAGCCAGAAGACGGGGGAGAACACCAACGCGGCAGCGCCGATGAATCCGAAGAAGGCCACCAGCAGTGACAGTGCGGACAGGAGTACGGCGGTCACGAAAACCGGGAGGTCGGTGCGCCACATCGACCGTGAACGCAGCCGGAGTACCACCCACTTTGCCCAGCTGTGGTCCGAGGGTTTCAGGGGCATCGTCTCGACGCCGCACCACCGGGCTCTCGAACGGTCCGTCTCCGCCACCACCGGGGCCGAGACCGGCGCGACGAGAATGGAAAGCAGCAGAATCGGAAAAGCCATTGCCGCGATGCATTCCGTCAGCACCCTCCGGGCAATACGAATCTGCGCCATGCCCGCCATTGTCGCATACTGCGGATCGCGCAAAAGGTAGACCTAGGTCTACCTTCAAGCAGTGCAGACACCCGTGTGGCTCCCGCCGCGCCCTGCTTAGCTCGATGCATGCCTATCTCAGCTGCCGCTTCCGTGCCGTGCATCCGTTTGCGCGACCTACATATGGACTTCCCCGTCCCGGGCCGTCGACGCGAGACGACGCGCGTCCTGCACGACATCGACCTGGACATTCCCGAAGGCCGGCTGACCGCCATCGTCGGCCCCTCCGGGTCGGGCAAGTCGACGCTCCTGCTCTGCACGGCTGGTCTGGAGCAAGCGACCGCGGGTTCCATCGAGGTCCTGGGAACGGATGTCCTGTCGCTCCCCCCTCGCAAGCAGGCCGCATTCCGCAGTGAGAACGTCGGATTCATCTTCCAGGAGTACAACCTCGTCAGCTCGCTGACGGTCGAGGACAACATCGCCCTGCCGGCGCGACTCGCCGGCCATCGGGTACCCAGGTCGAGGGTCGGCGACGCCATGTCGAGGCTCGGTATCGCCCAGCACGCGCGGCGGCGCCCCGACCGGCTCTCCGGAGGGGAACGCCAGCGCGTCGCGGTGGCCCGGGTCGTCGCGAATCAGCCGCGGATCGTCTTCGCCGACGAGCCGACCGGCGCGCTCGACCTCAAGTCGGGTCACGTCGTGCTCGATTGGCTGCAGGCACTTCCCGCGCAGGGAACCACGGTCCTCATGGTCACACACGATCCTCGTGCGGCCGCACGTGCTGACCAGGTCGTAGTACTGGGGTCCGGGCGAGTGCACGCCGTCATTCCTGGTGGCGACTCCCACGCGGTGAGCGATGCCGTCCTCGCGGCGCAGTCGGAGGACGAAGCGGGTGAGCAGGCGTCGTGATGCGACTTGTCCTGTCGGACATTCGGATGCAGGCGTCCATGTGGTTGTGGACGTTCCTGAGCGCAGTGGTCGGTGCGGCATGCGCAGCGGGCTCGGTCATCGCCATGTTCACCGCCGTCTCGGCAGCGCGGGCGGCGGGTGATGCGCGGATGGTCTCCGCGTCGATCGCACTCGGCGGCAACATCGTCTTCTTCACCGTGCTTGCCGCCGTGGGCATCGTCGCATCCACCGTCGGACTGACCTTGACGACCCAGCGACGCGATCACGCCCTGTGGGCGATCCTCGGGATCCCGCGCAATCGCATCAGATCCATTCTGCGCACGGAACTGATCGTGCTCGGCACTGCAGCCGGCGCGCTGGCAGTACCGCTGGCCCCTCTTGTCGCGAGCACCACCCTCTCACAGTGGACGACCACGGGACTCGACCTGCACGGAGCCACGGCCGGATTCCAGCTCTGGCACGTCGGGGCGAGCGTGCTGTCCGGAGTGGTTCCGTGTCTGCTCGGCGGCTGGGGAGTCACGCGCCGCGCCGCCAAGACACCGGAGATGCGCGCGTTCCGAGACCTCTCTGATCCACCGGCGCGGCCCGGCGTCACGCGCAGTGTTCTCGCCCTCTGCCTCCTCGCCGGTGTGGTCGGGATGTGGATTCCCGGGCTGGGACTCGAACTCGAAGGCGGGATCGCGCAGCGGACGGCCTTCGCTTTCGCCGGTGACCTCTTTCTCATCTGCCTGTTGCTGCTGATGGGGCCGTGGGTGCTCACACCTCTGATGAGGTTCTGGACCGCACTCCTGCCCTCGCGCGGTGTCGCCTGGCACCTTGCCGTGCAATCGTGCCGCACCCGCGCGGCGAGAAGCGTCGCCACGGTGCTGCCCTTCGCCCTCTCCTTGTCGTTCGTCGGACTCTTCATGGTCATGGGGAACGTCATGCCCGGAAGCGCCGCCGGGCTGGACGATGTCCTGGTCGTGCTGGGCTGGGTCTTCGTCGTGTCCTGGGTCGGCGGCCTTGCTGTGATCGCTCTGGTCGGGCGGGAACGCACACGTGATTCCGCCATCGTGGCGGTGGCCGGTGCGCGACCGGGCGTGGTCACCCGATCAACGATCTATGAGGGAGTGATCTACGCGGGGACGGCGATCATCTTCGGTGCGATCTCCATCGCGGTGACGAGTGCCACTATCGCCGTGGGCGCCAAGATCAGCGTCGTCCGGGTTCTGGACGGCCTCCCCTGGGCGACTCTCGGCGTGCTCGCCGGCGTGACGCTTGCGACCACCTGCCTCGCTCTGGCTCTCCAAGCCGCCCGTGTGTCGCGCACGGTCGCAGCCCGGGCTCTGCGCTCGTGAAGCAGGGCGACGTCCGTACCGGTCGCCGCGACAGCAGAATCCCCCGCCCGGTATTCAGGTTGCCTGCTGACACCACGGAACGAACTCGCCACCGATGCGATCGCGCCCTTTGAACCAACCACCACCATGAACGGCATGCGTCACCTGCATGTCCAGAACTATGAAGGAATGAATCAATGGGAATCAGGCCTCACGCTGTGCTCGTCCTCGGGGGTGTCGCGATCCTCACTGTCGCAGCCACGGGATGCAGTCCGGACGGTGCCCCGGCGAACACAGTCGTGGAATCGAAAATGTTTGATTTCAGTGGGGACAGCCTGACCGTGAAGTCCGACTCCGCCGACCTGGAACTCGTAGCCGCCGATGTCAAGGGCGTTCGGGTGACGCGGCAGGTCAGCGGTACGAAAGTTGGCGGCGAAATAGAATCCGGATGGAAGCTCGAAGGGGGCGTTCTCACGCTCTCGCTGGACTGCACGGGCCTCTCCGTCAACTGCGGCGCGAAGTACACCGTGAAGGTACCGCGCGACGTCGCGATCACTGCCGAGAGCGACAAGGGTCTTGTTGAAGCCACGGGCTTCACCGCAGACTTCTCGGCCAAAGCCGGCGACATGCGGTTGTCGGACCTCAGCGGGCCCCATCTGGATCTGGAAGGCCGCGATGGAACCATCGAAGCCGACAGGATCTCCGCCAGGTCGGTCACCGTCGCCTCACGGAACGGCGACAACGAGCTGAACTTCGTCTCCGCACCTGACCTCGTCGATGTGCGAAGCCAGGACGGCGACGTTCGGCTCGGCCTGCCGGAGGCGACGTACGCAGTCGACACGGCCGCCAAGAAGGGCGACATCACCATGGATGTCACGAAAGACGACACAAGTGACCATGCCGTGAGGATTCACACCCGTAACGGAGACATCGTCATCGGCAAGGGGGAGGCGCCTTGATGGCTGTACCGCAAATGCTCCCTGGGTCGGCGCCAGTGGGGCGGGCGACGTTACAGGACATGATCGTCTCGCTGGGTGCCCTGCTGCCCACCGCAGCCGGGCCACCTACTGAAGTACGGTCGCCGTGCGGGACTGCGCCGAGATTCGAGCACCTGATTGAATGAGTGGATGCCATTCTTCCGCTCCCCCGACGGCCTGATCGGTCTCAGGCGTCGACAGACCGCAACCTCAGGGCTGTCCCGTAAATGATCTCCGAGCCCGCCTCGGACATGGTCGATCCCGGTCAAGTCCGTTGATCTATCCGGCGAGGGCGAGGTTGTGCATCCGCGCGATGCCGAGTACGGCGTGGTGGACGCCAGCGCCCTTTCAAGCGGCAGTCTCGGAGGATCTTCCAGGTCTTCATCCGGGCGAAGACGTGCTCGACGCGGGCCCGGACCTGCTTGTGGGACTTGTTGTGCTCCTCTTTCCAGCCGCGGAGTTCCAGCAAGACTCCGACGCCGTGATCACACCATTCACTGCGTGATCATTCCGCTGCTTCAGGTTCCCCCTGCTCGAACGCGATGCGGCAACGTTCCACCTGGTCGCCACCTGCTCCATGAACCAGCGCATGACCTCGTAGGGGACAACGCGCTCGTCAGGGCTGTAGACGCGGACGGTCGGTTGCAGACTGGGGTCCTCGCCCTGGCGATTTCCTCTCTCGTAGCCCGTTGGATCGAGGCATTCTCCGTGGAGAAACTGTCGGCCCGCCCCTCGTTGTGTGCCGGCTCGCCGCCGCCACGGGCCATCGGTCAGGGACCCACTCCGTGCCGACCAGGATCCGGGCCATACGCGGACCAGCTGCCCGCAGCCGGGTCGAGTCGTGGCCGTTTCCGCTGGTCAGAGGCCATGCGAGGCGCGTACCACCAGCACTCGAAGAACCTGCTGGTGTCCTACTCACCGAAGCTGCTCGGCTTCTTCCAGGGACACAAAGAGAGGCGCCTGACCTGGGCTTGTACCCGTCAGGCGCCTTGGGCTCACGCCGATCCACGCAAGAGGTCGCCCGCGCTGCGTCCGTCTCCCCCTCCCGCAGCTGTCGCGCTCCTGACCAGCTGTTCCGGTCTCCTTCCGGTCCGGGTCCGGTCCGGCTCGGAAAGGGGAGCGGTCGGCCGCGCCGCACACGCAGAAGGCGCCCCTGCCCGGGAGGGGAAGAGGAGCCTTCTCCGTGTGTCGGCCTGGGTCTGGGGTCAGGCATGACGATGTCGGTTGCCCGTGACGAGGCGGTAGAGGGCGAGAAGGATCACCGAGCCGATGACGGCGGCGATCCAGGTGGAAAGTTCGAAGAATCCGTCGATGGCGTCGACGCCGAGGATCACCTTGCCGAGCCAGCCGCCGAGCAGGCCGCCGCCGATGCCGATGAGCATGGTGATGATGATGCCGCCCGGGTCCTTGCCCGGCATGAGAGCCTTCGCGATCGCGCCGGCCAGCAGACCGATGAAGATCCACGCGATGATGCCCATGATGCGCCTCCGGTTCGTCGCCTGAGAAGTTCGTAAGCGTCGCCTGCACCGATCCGGCGCCGCCAAACATCTCTTCTCGAAGAGGCGCACCGCAGCCTCCCCGATCCGGGCACGGATCTCAGGGCGCGCCGGAACGGGGAAGTTCCCCCCGCCGACGGGTTCGGCGCGACGGCTCACCGGTCGTCGCCCCGTGCGACGAGCCGCATCAGGTGAGGACGTTGACGCACCGGTCCGGACCGAAGAGAGCCGGCGGGTCGGACCGGATGGCCAGGGATGCGGGGAGGGCGACGTGGGTGCGGCGGGCCGCCCGGGCAGGCGGGCCGAATTGCCCCCGAGGGCGTCCGGCTCGTCGCCGGCCGCCACCCGGTCCGGACCGCCATGGGCCGCAAGCGCCCGCCTCCGCGATCTGCCGGCCCCTGCGGGGACCGGCAGGCCTCCAGCGCGATGAGCCGCCGCACGACCACGACCCGGTTCGCCCATGGGCAGGGCCTCGTGACGACCGGCCGGTAGCGGCCGGGCTCCACGGAGTGGCCGTCGTGGCCCATGCCCCAGCCGGATCGGCAGCGGTTTCCACCTGGGGCGGCCTTCGGGGACGTACGTCATGAACACGTTCGGCGGCGCGCATGAACGTGCCGGCGCAGGGGGAGGTCGGCCGGCGAGTCGGAGACGCGTCTCGACGGCGGGGGCTGGACCGGCGGCTTCGGGATCGGGCGTCTCGGGAGCGGCACTCCGGGTCCTGACGGAGCCGCGCGACAGGGTGCTCCGGGGGCGCTTCCCGCCACGGCGTCAGGCGGACGAGTCGTCCGGGCGCCGCTTCCACCAGCGGGGGCGGGTGCGAGGGCGGACGGCGCGCCCCAGCCGCCGGCCGACGAGTACGTAGCCGAGGAGCGCTCCCGTCGTGTTGAGGAAGACGTCGTCGATGTCGAAGGCGCGTCCCGTGACGAGCGCGCCCTGCACCAGTTCCACGAGCAGCATGGTGGCCGCGGTGACGAGCGCGACCCGAAGGAATCCGCGTGTCCTGCGGGACAGCAGCGGCAACAGGATTCCGAAGGGAACGCCGAGGGCGATGTTTCCCCCGAGCTGCTTGACGGATTCCACGAAGCCGGGCTGGTGGAGGTAGTTCTCGATCGACCGGCCCGGTGTCAGATTGCTGTGGGTGAGGGGGACGGATGCCGGCGAGGCCTCCAGGGTGAGTCCGGCCAGGACCACGGCGAACGCCACCATGCCCGCGAGGGCCGTCAGAGTGACCAGCGTCCGCACCAACCGCCCCGGGCCTCGTCGGACCGGGGCCGCCGGCCCCGCCTTCGGCGCTCTCGTACCCGGCTCCGCCCCGGCTGCTCCCGTCCCGGTCGGCTCGGCCCCGGCCGGCTCCGTCCCGGCGGGCGCCACCGCTGCCGTCTTGCCTCCCGCCGCTCCGGCCCGTCTCCCCGACACTCTCCAACCGATCATGCGCCTCTTCCTCCTCTGGACTCCCGTGTGCGGATAGGCCCCGCGTACCCGGGGCGAGGTGGCTGCATGCCGTGCGATTCATCGGGGACCGCACATCTGACACACCCGCCTCAGGAGCATCAACCCGTACCAGCGCAAACGGAGTTGGGAATGGGAGGCGCCGAAGCGGGCACCAGGCGACCATGGGAGAAGACACCGAGAACAGACCCCCGCCGCCCGGCCGGACGAGGAGGCGCTCCGGAGGGAAGTGGCGCCTCGTCATCGTCGCTCTGCTCGTGCTCGCCGTCGCCCTCATGCTGATCGGCCAGTTCCTCAGGCTCCCCGGTCTGGACGTCTTCGGGACGCAGGTGAAGGACCGCTCCGGTCCCGCCGTCCTGAAGGCCGTCCAGGACCTGAGCCGGTACGAGGGCGCGGCGGGGACCTATCAGGTGGTGGTCGACCTGGAGCACGACGCGCGGTTCCTGCCGGACTCGATCCGCGGCACCCGCGTCCTCTACGTGGCGAGCGGCAGCGTCGGCGCCTACGTCGAACTGGGCCGCCTCGGGGACGGCACCGTGACCGTCGACGCGGACCGGACCGAGGCCACCCTGCGCCTGCCGCACGCCAGGCTGGCCGCTCCCGCGCTCGATCCCGAGCGCTCGTACGCCGTCTCCAAGCAGCGTGGTCTGCTCGACCGGCTGGGTGACGTCTTCTCGGACAACCCCGCGAGCGAGCAGGACGTCAACGTCCTCGCCGCCCAGCGGATCAGCGACGCCGCCCGCGAGTCCGGCCTGACGTCCCGGGCCGAGCGGAACACGACCGAGATGCTTCGGAAACTCCTGCTCGGCCTCGGCTTCGAACGGGTGACGGTCACCTACGCATGATGCGGGATCCGCGCGGGTCACGCCCTGGAGGCGGACTGATCGGCGCAGGAGGCGGCGGGGGCCGCGGCCGCTCCCCACGCGCCGCAGCGCTTCAGCGGGGGCGGCGCGCAGGCGGCCGGCCGGATCAGCCGATTTCGAGCATGCCCTCACGCAGGCGGTCCGGTGTGTGCGAGAGGCCTCCTCCGCGCGAGGCGAAGTGGACGGCGCCCCGGTCACCCTTGGCCACGAACGCCTGGGCGACCGCCAGGCCCGGTCCTCGGGAGGCACCGCTGACGAGGACACGACGGCCCGGGGCGGCGGCTCCGTCACGTGTACGGAGATGCAGACCGCGGGTCAGGCGACCGTCAGAACGATCTTTCCCGTGGTGCGGCCCTGTTCGCCGATCACGTGGGCCTTCGCCGCCTCGGCGAGCGGCAGCACGGTGTCGACCATCGGCCTCAGCGCGCCGCGCTCCACCAGGGCCGCGATCTCGCGCAGGCCGAGGTGGTCGGGTTCCACCAGGACCCACGCGGCCGGCACACCGTCCTGGGCGGCGGGCACGTCGTCGGGGCCCGGCAGCGTGATGAGCCTGCCGCCGTCACGGAGCACCTTCAGGGAGCGCTCGGCCGTCTCCCCGCCGACCCCGTATGCCGTAACCGTCATCGGGGGCATTCTGTTCACCTGGTGCGTCCTGTCGCGCCGGCGACGCGGGCGGAGGCTCAGGCTGTGGGGAAGTGCGGCGGACCGGCAAGCGCGCCCGGTCCGCCGCGGGCGCGTCAGGAAGGGAGCCACGCCCGCCAGGTGGCTTCGTTGCCCTTCACCCAGCGGCCCGCCGCCTCCTCCGGTGACAGCTTCTCGTCCGCGATCATGAGGGCGACGTCGTTCTGCATGTCGGTCGTCCACCGGAACTTCTTCAGGAAGGCGGCGGCGTCGCCTCCGCCGTCCGCGAAGCGGGTGTTGAGGAACTTCTGCAGCGGGGTGTGCGGGTAAGCGCAGGTCACCTTCTCCGGTTCGGCGTCGCAGCCCTCCTTGTACTCGGGCAGCCTCACCTCCGTCATCGGGACCTTCTCGAACAGCCACTGCGGCTTGTACCAGTAGCTGAGGAACGGCTTCTTCTCCTTGGCGAACTGCTTGATCTGCGTGATCTGCGCCGCCTCCGAACCCGCGAACACGACCTGGTAGTCGAGGTCCAGGTTGTCCACGAGCGCCTTGTCGTTCGTGACGTAGGACGGGGAGCCGTCGAGGAGCTGGCCCTTGCCGCCGCTCTCCGCGGTACGGAACTCGTCGGCGTACTTGTTCAGGTTCTTCCACTCGGTGACGTCCGGGTGCTTCTCGGCGAAGTACGCCGGCACGAACCAGCCGATGTGGCCGGTCACCCCGAGGTCCCCGCCCCGGGTGATCGTCCCCTTCTCGTCGATGTACCGCTTCTCCTGGTCCGGGTGGCCCCAGTCCTCCAGGATCGCGTCCACCCGGCCCTGGCTGAGGGCGTCCCAGGCGGGTACCTCGTCGATCTGGACGGTGTCCACCCGGTAGCCGAGCTCGTGCTCCAGCAGGTACCGCGCGACGGCGACGTTGGCCTGCGCGCCCACCCACGACTGCACGGACAGGGTCACCGTGCGGGAGTCCTTCGCGTCGGCGTACGGGGAGGCCTGACGGGTCATGTCGGCGGCGCCGCAACCGGTGAGGGCCGTCAGGGCGACGGCGGTCGTGAGTGCGGCAAGGCGCGTGCGAGGCATCTCAGGCCCCCCTTCCGGCAAGGCCGCGGCGTTCCGTCGGCTGGGTGACGCGGTCGAGCGTCAGACCGAGGCAGACGATCGCCGCCCCGGCCACCAGACCGGTCGCCAGGTCGCCCTGGGCGAGGCCGAAGACCGCGTCGTACCCGAGTGCGCCGCCGCCCACCAGGCCGCCGATGACGACGACGGCGAGGACCAGCACCACACCCTGGTTGACGGCCAGCAGCAGCGCGGGCCGTGCCAGCGGCAGCTGGACCTGGAACAGCTGCTGCCGACCGGTCGCGCCCAGCGAGCGCGAGGATTCGAGCGCGGCCGGGTCCACCGCGCGCACCCCCTGCGCCGTGATGCGTACGACCGCGGGCAGTGCGTAGACCACGGCGGCCGCGACCGCCGGGGCACGGCCCACACCGAACAGGGCGACGACGGGGATCAGATAGACGAACTGCGGCATCGTCTGGAAGACGTCGAGCACGGGACGCAGTACGCGTCCGAGGCGTGTGCTGCGGGCCGCGGCGACGCCGAGGGCGACGCCGAGCACCAGCGTCACGGCGAGGGCGGCCAGGACCTGGGACAGCGTGTCGAGCGCCGGGTCCCAGACACCGAGCACACCGATCGCGGCCATCGCGAGAACGGCGGTCGCGGCGGTGCGCCAGGTGCCGATGAGCAGGGCGAGCGCGCCAACGGTGAGCAGCACCGCCCACCACGGCAGCCACTGCAGGCTGTCGCGCAGGGGGTTGAGGGCCCATGTGGTGAACCGGGCGGCCCAGTCGGCGGTGCCGCCGACGAGGGGCACGCCGGAGTAGAGGTGGGCGGTCATCCAGTCGACCGCTCCGTTGACGGGTGGGGCGATGTCTGCCGTCCACCCGTCCGGCCAGGAGAGCCGGCCGGACAGGCGACCCGCCGCGGCGACGACGGCGGTCACCCCGAGGGCGACGGCCCAGCGGAGTCCGGCCCGGTGGGCCGGAGCCGCGCCGATGCGCTCCCCCGCCGCGGCGGTGACCCGGTCCAGGACGACGGCGAGCAGCACGATCGGCACGCCGGCGGCGAGCGCGGCACCGACATCGACGGCGGCCAGCGCCTGGTAGACGCGGTCGCCGAGACCGCCCGCGCCGATGACGGACGCGATCACGGCCATGCCGAGGGCCATCATGATCGACTGGTTGACGCCGAGCAGCAGCTCCTTGCGGGCCAGTGGCAGCCGGGCCGTCAGCAGCCGCTGCCTGCCGGTGGCGCCGAGGGAGGCGACGGCCTCCATGACACCGGCGTCCGCGCCGCGCAGCCCGAGCGCGGTGAGACGGGCCATGGGAGGGGCGGCGTAGACGACGGTGGCGAGGACGGCCGCGGGGACGCCGATCCCGAAGACCAGGACGACGGGCAGGAGGTAGGCGAAGGCCGGCAGCACCTGCATGGTGTCGAGGACCGGGCGCAGGAACCGGTGCGTACGGTCGGACAGGCCGGCGGCCAGCCCGAGGAAGCCTCCGAGCAGCACGGACGCGGCGACGGCGACGAGCATCAGGGCGAGCGTCTGCAGGGTGGGGACCCACATGCCGAGCAGTCCGCACGCGGCGAAGGCGGCGACGGCGGTCAGTGCGAGCCGGACGCCGGCGACGCGCCAGGCCACCAGACCCGCGGTGGCGGTGACGCCTGCCCAGCCGAGGGCGAGCAGGACGAGGTAGACCGCGCGGACGGAGATGACCACGACGTTGCTGACGTGGCCGAGGAAGTAGAGGAACAGCGGGTGGCCGTCGCGGTTGTCGATGATCCAGTCGCTGGCGCGGTCGAGCGGGCCGGACAGATCGACGGCGAGCGACGCCGGCCAGCTGCCGCCGCCGAGGAGCAGGGAGCCGAGGACGAGCGCGGCAACCGTACCGGCGCCGATCAGCCGGCCGCGGTGGCACACGAACGCGCGCAGGGCACCGGGCGCCGTGTCGGGGGCGGATACACGGCGGGGAGAGGCAGGGGGGACCGCGGCGGTCATCGGCCCCACCCGCCCGCGTCGCGCGTCAGCTCCACGGGGCGGGCGAAGACGTCCGTCCCGCCGTGGACCGGGCCGGCGGTGGTGCGGCCGGCGTCATGGACCGGTCGCGGGCCGACGAGGAACGCCCGGACGTGTCCGGTGCGGCATGCTCCCGCAGCGGCGCGGGTCGTGCCGCCCGGCGGCGGCCAGGTCGTACGGGCGTACATCAGGCCACCGCCTTCCCTGTCGTGGCCGGGACCCCGGCGACGACACCGAGGAGTCCCACGTGGTCGACCACCCCGAGGCACCGGCCGTCCTCGACGATCCGCGCGTTCGCCCCCGTACGGGCGACGGCCTCGATGGCCTCGTGGACGGTGGCGCTCGGGGCGAGCGCGGGACCGGCCTCGTACTCGTCGGCGAGCGCGGGCCGCATCGCCGAACGGACGGTCAGCACCTGTTCGCGCGGCACGTCCCGGACGAAGTCCCTGACGTAGTCGTCGGCGGGCGCGCCCACGATCTCCTCGGGCGTCCCGAGCTGCACGATGCGGCCGTCGCGCATCAGCGCGATGCGGTCGCCGAGCCTCAGCGCCTCGCTCAGATCGTGCGTGATGAAGACCATCGTGCGCCCCTCCTCCCGGTGCAGGCGTACGACTTCCTCCTGCATGTCCCGGCGGATGAGCGGGTCCAGGGCGCTGAACGGCTCGTCGAACAGCAGGACTTCGGGGTCGACGGCGAGCGCGCGGGCCAGTCCGACCCGCTGCTGCTGGCCGCCCGACAGCTGGCTCGGCCTGCGGTGCTCCATGCCGTCCAGGCCGACCTTGCTGACGAATTCCGCCGCCCGCTCGCGCCGTTCACCGCGCCCGACGCCCTGGATCTCAAGACCGTAGGCGACGTTGTCGAGCACCGTCCGGTGCGGCAGCAGCCCGAAGTGCTGGAAGACCATCGCCGCCCGGTGTCGGCGCAGCTCGCGGAGCCGGCCGGTGTCCATGGACAGCACGTCCTCGCCGTCGATGGTGATCGTGCCCGAGGTCGGCTCGATGAGCCGGGTCAGGCACCGAACGAGCGTCGACTTGCCCGAGCCGGAAAGACCCATGACGACGAAGACCTCGCCCTTGTGGACGTCGAAGGAGACGTCGCGAACGGCGGCGGTGCAGCCGGTGCGCTCGCGCAGCTCGGTGGCGCCGAGGGCACCGAGCTGCTTGTCGGCGGGCACGCGGTCGGCCTTCGGTCCGAAGACCTTCCACAGATCGCGTACGGAGAAGACGGACTCCGTCGAATTCCGCGGAGGCGTGGTGGTGTGCGGCGTGCTCATCGGGTCGTACCTCCCAGCAGGTCGGCGCATTTCTCGCCGACCATGAGTACGCCGATCATCGGGTTGACGGCGGTCATGGTCGGGAAGACGGACGCGTCGGCGATCCGGATGCCGTCAAGGCCCCGGATCCTCAGATCGGGTGCGACGACGGCGAGTTCGTCGTCGGCGGCCCCCATCCGGCAGGTTCCGGCCGGGTGGTAGACGGTGTGCGCGACATGGCGGGCGTACGCGCTGAGTTCCTCGTCGGAGGTGACCTCCGGGCCCGGGCACACCTCGCGCTTCAGCCAGCCTGCCAGCGGTTCGCTCGCCGCGATCTGCCGGGCGATGCGGATCCCGTCCACGAGGGTCCGGCCGTCGTAGTCGTCCTCGTCGGTGAAGTACCGGAAGTCGAGCGCGGGCTTGTCCTCGGGGTCGGCGCTCGTCAGGTAGAGCCGGCCGCGGCTGCGCGGCTTGGGGATGTTGGGGGTCATCGACACGCCGTGCGCGGGTCGTTGGTAGCCCAGGCGCTCGGGGTTGTCGGTGAAGGGGATCTGGTAGAAGTGGAACATCAGGTCCGGCCCCTCCGCCTCCGGGTCCCGGCGGACGAACAGCCCGGCGTCGGAGTCCATGGCGGAGTTCTCCGGGATCGGACCATGTGTCTCCCACACGATGACCGACTCGGGGTGGTCGAGCAGGTTCTCCCCGACGCCCGGCAGGTCGTGCACGACGGGTATGCCGAGCTTCTCCAGGTCGGCACGCGGCCCGATGCCGGAGTGCAGCAGCAGGCGAGGGGTGTCCACGGCGCCCGCGCACACCAGGATCTCGCGCCGGGCGCGCACGACGTGCTCCGCGCCTTCCTTGGTGCGGAGGTGCACACCGGTGGCGCGCGTACCCTCGATCTCCAGGCGGAACGCCCAGGTCTCCAGGGCGATGTGCAGGTTCGGCCGGTCCAGGAACGGGTGGAGATAGGCGACGGAGGCGGACGACCGCTTGTTGTTCTCCGGGTGGTAGGCGAGGTCGAAGAAGCCGACGCCTTCGTGGAAGGGCCGCTTGTTGAAGCCCTCGACGCTCGGAACGCCGAGCGCGGTCTGCGCCGCGTCGACGAAGTCCCGGGCGATCGCGTTCCGGTCGGCCTCGTCGACGGGGACGATGTTGTTGCGCAGCCGGGCGAAGTAGGGATCCATGGCTGCCGCGTCCCAGCCCTCGGCACCCGCCTCGGCCCACTCGTCCCAGTCGGAGGGAAGGGGCTTGAACGCGATGAGGGTGTTGTGCGAGGAGCACCCGCCCAGCACCCGCGCACGGCTGTGCCGGATGTACGAGTTGCCTCGGGGCTGCTCGGTGGTGGGGTAGTCGTAGTCCAGCTCGCCGCCGAGCAGGCCCATCCAGCGGCGCAGGGTGAGGACGTCGTCGCGGCCGACGTCGCTGGGGCCGCCCTCGATGACGGCGACGCTGACGTCCGGGTCCTCGGTCAGCCGGGAGGCGATCACCGAGCCCGCTGTACCGCCGCCGACGACGACGTAGTCGTACACGTGCTGATCGTTCACGCCTGGTCCTTCCGTGTCTCGCCCGCGAACCAGCGCACGGGGCGCGGAGCGAGGTTCTGGTAGATGTGCTTGGCCTCGCGGTATTCGGCGAGGCCACCGTGGCCCAGTTCCCGGCCGATGCCGGACTTGCCGAAGCCGCCCCATTCCGCCTGCGGCAGGTAGGGGTGGAAGTCGTTGATCCAGACGGTGCCGTGGCGCAGCCGGGCCGCGACGCGTCGGGCACGGTCTTCGTCGGCGCTCCACACCGCTCCGGCGAGGCCGTACTCGGTGTCGTTGGCGAGGGTGACGGCCTCCTGCTCGGTGCGGAAGGTCTCCACGGTGAGGACGGGGCCGAAGATCTCCTCGCGGACGACCCGCATGCGGCGGTGACACCGGTCGAGGACCGTGGGCCGGTAGAAGTAGCCGGGACCCGCCGGCTTCTCGCCGCCCGCCCGCAGGACCGCGCCCTCGCCGAGGGCGGAGGCCACGTACTCCTCGGTCCGTTCCAGTTGGGCCGCGGAGACCAGAGGACCGCACTCGACGCCCTCGTCGGTGCCGCGTCCCAGCCGGATCAGGGTGGCCCGCCGGGCGAGTTCGGCGACGAAACGCTCGCGCAGCGACTCCTCGACGATGAGGCGGGAGCCCGCGGAGCAGACCTGACCACTGTGGATGAAGGCGGCGTTCAGTGCCTGGTCGACGGCGGTGTCGAAGCCCTCGGGCGTCGCACAGGCGTCGGCGAAGACGACGTTGGGGTTCTTGCCTCCCAGTTCCAGGGCGACCTTCTTCACGCTGTCGGCAGCCGCCCTGGCGACCTTCGTGCCGCTGGCGATACCGCCCGTGAACGAGACGAGGTCGACATCGGGGTGCTCGGCGAGCCGGGCACCGACGGTGCCGCCGGGCCCGGTGACGATGTTGGCCGCGCCGAGCGGCAGCCCGGCCTCCAGGAGCAGTTCGATCAGCACGACGGTGGTCAGCGGGGTGATCTCGCTGGGCTTGATCACGAACGTGTTGCCGGCGGCGAGGGCGGGCGCGATCTTCCAGCTGGCCTGGAGCAGCGGGTAGTTCCACGGCGTGATCAGGGCGCAGACCCCGACCGGCTCGTACACGATGACACTGCGGATCTCCTCCGAACCGGCGTCGACGACGCGTCCGCCGTTCTCGTTCGCCACGAGGTCGGCGAAGTACAGGAAGGCATCGCGGACACAGTCGACGTCGACGCGGCCCTCCTCCAGCGTCTTGCCCGCGTCCTGGCTCTCCAGGGCACCGATCCGCTCGCGATCACGCTCGAGGAGGGTGGCGACCCGCCGCAGCAGGGCGGCCCGCTCGGCGACCGGCGTACGCGGCCAGGCTCCGTCGTCGAACGCGGCTCGTGCCGCGGCCACGGCGTCGTCGGTGTCCTGGACACCGCCCTCCGCCACCATCGCGAAGGCGGTCGCGTCGACGGGATCGATGATCTCGCGCGTGGCGCCGGAAAGGGCTGCGCGCCACTCTCCGCCGACATGGATGGTCTGTTGTACTGCGATCACGTCGTGCACGGCCCTTCGTTCCTTTGAGTTCCCCTGCCGGTAGTACCGGCGGTTCGGCCGCCTGCCCTGGGTCTCTGGAACCATGCGCAATGCCTTATGGAGAGTGTCCTGCCTCACACTCAAAGGATGAATAAGTTGCACATACAGGACACGTCATTGCGAGCGGGGGCGGACACGGCCATCGGAGAGCATCAGACGGCTCCTGACCAGCTCTTCCGGACCGGTCACGGACCACATCCCCGGCTCACCCCACCGGCGGGTCACCCTGGTTGACGCGGTCCCACTCCTCCATGGCCTGCTCGATGAGGCGGTCGGCGTGATCCCGGACGCCGTCCAGGAACTTGGCGTAGTGGCGGAAGAGAACCTCGATGCTCTGGCCCGCGCGGCGAGCACATTCGGCCGGGCCAACCCCCGAGTACAGCCAGAACGAGATGCCTGCGTGCCTGAGATCGTAGGGCCGCTTGGCCAGCCCGGAGCTGAGCTCCATGCGCGTGAGCACGTACTTCCGCGCCCGCGCCCACGTCGTGCCATAGGCCGATGGGTCCACGTAGTTGCCGGCCTGGTTCCGGAACAGCCGACCGTCCGGTGCCACGCCGAAGCGGTCGATGTGTGAACGCCTCCAGATGAGTACCGCGCCCGCGCCGCTGAGCAACCGCAGTGCGGAGCCGGGCAACCTGTGCCGGATTGGGAACGGCAGCCGGGACCTCCGCGAGATCGCCGACAGGCAAGGAGTCGCGCTTCACCCGATCCAGGGCCCGCCGCCACTCCCCCGTCGGCTCCTCAGCCCACGCGTTCTTGTTGAACGTCCACGAGTACAAGGCGCGCCGCAGCACCCGCGGCTCCGACCAGGTCGCGCTCGGGGGCACCAGGGCAGTCGGATCGCGTCGCGAGTTCCCCGCCGTCCGCGAGGCGATGCCGGAGGAGGACGTCACGCCCGACTTCATGGTCGTCGACGGGGCGGAAGGCGGCACCGGGGCCGCGCCGCTGGAGTTCGCGGACACCGTCGGGCTCCCCTCGCCCAGGGCCTGACGACGGTCCACCGCTCCCTCGGCCGTATCAGCCGGTTTCGAGCAGGCCCTGACGCAAGCGCTTCACGGTGCGCGAGAGCAGGCGGGAGACATGCATCTGGGAGCAGCCCAGGTGTTCCCCGATCTGGGACTGGGTGAGTTCTTCGACGAACCGCAGATGGAGGATCTGCCGGTCGCGCTCGTCGAGGTCGGCGATCAGCGGGGCCAGGGCATGGAAGTCCTCCACCAGCTCCATGGCGGGGTCCTCGCTGCCGATGAAGTCGGCCAGGGAGGCCTCGCTCTCCTCGCTCTCGCCGCTCAGCGCGGCGTCGAGCGACGAGGAGTTGTAGCCGTTGGAGGCAAGCCGGGCCTCGGTGACCTCCTCCTCCGTGAGGCTCATCAGCTCGGCGAGTTCCTTGACCGTCGGTGTCCGGCCCAGACGCGTGCTCAGCTCCTCGGTCGCCTTGGCCAGTTCCACCCGGGCCTCCTGCAGGCGGCGGGGTACGTGCACCGACCAGGAGGTGTCCCGGAAGAACCTCTTGATCTCCCCGACGATGTAGGGCACGGCGAACGTGGTGAACTCGACCTCCCGCGAGATCTCGAAACGGTCGATCGCCTTGATCAGTCCGATCATGCCGACCTGGACGATGTCCTCCATCTCGTCGCCACGATGACGGAACCGCCCGGCCGCGTAGCGGACCAGACTCATGTTCATCTCGATGAGGGTGTTGCGCGCGTATTGGTACTCGTGCGTTCCCTCCTCCAGCACCGCGAGCTCCCGGAAGAAGACCTTCGACAGGGCCCGCGCGTCCTTCGGCGCGACCGCCAACGCGTCCGGGATCACCGGCAGCGTTCCCGTTCCGGCCTCAGTTCCCTTGGCCGACATCGTGGTGAGCGTCACGCCATTCCCCTTTCACGTGAGTCCCGAGCCGGAAATCGTGGCCCCGTGTCAGCTCGCCTACCCGGAGCGGTGAAGTCCACACGAACGAATGTGCCGAGAGCTTCCCGAGGGGCACTCAGAAGGCTTCCCCGCGATGCCTGTCGGGGCCCTGGAGCGCCGGAGGCCCGCTTCCTGCGCAGGTCGCTGGGCAGAAGGAAGACACAAGGAAGGTGCAGCACCCGGTCGTTCGAAGGAGAGAGATGACACAGGACCCCTCACTGAGAGCCGTCGGGTGGGCTCGATCGCTGCCCGTCGGCAGCAGCGTGAAGACAGCACGCGACTGGACGCGTGACCATCTGGCGACGCTCGGCTGGGACCGTACCGCACCGGACTTGGTGGACTCCGTGGTGCTGGCCGTCTCCGAGCTGGTCACCAACGCCCACGTCCATGCCCACAGCGACGCGCAGCTCATCCTCACGTGGGACGAGGAGTGCCTGCACGTGACCGCGCACGACGCGTCGTCCCGTGTTCCCGAGCCACGCCACCCCGACGACGACGCCCTGGGCGGGCGCGGCCTGCTCCTGATCGGCGCCCTAGCCGACGACGTGCGGATCCGCTCCTGCCCGCGTGGCAAGGACGTCACCGCCTGCTTCGGGCCGCCCTCGCCCGACCGAACGGAATGAGGCACCCGCTTCCCGCCTCCACGTGCGGCCACGGCCCGCACGCCTCACCTCAGCGCCTGAGACAGGCGAGCAGGGGCTGCCAGTCGATGTGACTCTCCTCCGTGCCCTGTGGCACCAGCGTGAAGGTGTCGCGTACGAGGCGGGCGAGGCCGTCCTGGTCGCACCTGACCGTGGCGCAGTGCCCGGCCGGACCGAGCCGCAGGAGAAGCCGGCCGTCGGGAACGGGCCACAGGTGGACTTCCCCCGCGCCGGTGGGGGTCAGCGATCCGCTGAGGACCATCTCACGGTCGACCCGCCACAGGACGGGATCATCTTCCAGGAGGTGGAAGACGATGCTGAGCGCGTGGGGGTCGCGGGAGGTGTAACTGACGGTGGTCGCTATCGGGACCACCGCGTCCGGGGTCAGCAGCTCCATGGCCATGGGCTGCGTGAGGACGCGCGGCGAGGGAAGGGGTGCGACGGGGTGCTGTGGCATGAGGTCCTCCGGTTGACGGGACGTGGCGAGCGGGTGCGGTGTCCGCCTGACCCGTCCCATCCCTCCTACACCTCATGAACGCGAGACGGATGCGCCGATGGCGTCGCGGTTTCGTGAAGGTCGCGGGAACGGGCCGCCGGAGGTCGCGGGAGCACGGCCCGTCAAGGGCAGGGGGAGCAGAGGGCGTCAGAGGCCGGGGAGCCGTGGCCCGTCCGCTGTGCCGCCGCTCGGGGTAGGTCAGTGCGGTCGCCGGTCCGCCGGGGCAGCCGCGTCGGCGTACTCCGGCAGGAGGGAGAGGCACGCCCGGACCCGCTTCCCCTCCGGGTGCGGCTCCACGCTCAGGCTCTCGCAGACGGCGACGACGATCTCGACACCGTGCTGTCCGATCCGGCGGGGATCGTGTCCGCGGGGTACGGGGGCGGCGGCCGTGCGGTCGAACACCGAGATCTCCAGGGTGTCGTGACGCAGCTCCAGGGACAGGCGGCAGGGGCCGGCCGTGTGCCGGAGCGCGTTCGTCACGAGCTCGCTGACCACCAACTGCGCCAGCTCGACGCGCTCGTCGGCCACCGGTTCACGCCGCACGGACGGGGCCGCCGCGAGGAAGTCGGCCGTGAAGGCGCGGGCGGAGGCGATCGCGCCGCCGCCGGAGGCGTCGTCGTAGACGACACTCGCGAACAGCAAGGGGTCCCGTGCCGCAGGCTCCGCGGTCATCGCGTCCGTCATCGCGCTGGTACTCCCCTCGTCCGGTGGGTGCGCCGGGCACCTCGTACCCCGCCTTTCCCGTCTTCATGGTTTCCACACCGCTCAACGGGATCACACATCGGTGACGTGTCAGGGAGGGGGCGGAGCCGTTTCCCCGTCCCGGCTCGCGTCCGGTGACCCTGCCCCGTGGCCGCGCCAGTCGAGACAGAGCACGAGGACGGCGTCCGGTGCGCCACGGGGTGTATCGCGTAGAGCCCGCACGACGGCTCCGGGAGCGTCCACGCCGCTCAGGTGGCAGGTCCGGGCGAGCACCCGCGCGACGGGGGCGTCCGGTGCCTCGTGCTCCCTCTCGGTCGGGGGCTCGCCCGTGCCGCAGGCGACGAAGACCAGCCGGTCGCCGGGCAGGAGGCGCAGGCGCTGGGTGGCGTAGGCGGTGTCCTCGACCATGCCGAGGGGCAGTTGGCGGTCCAGTTCGACGCGCTCGGTCACCGTGCCGCGGATCCGCCAGCGGGCCGGCGACCCGGCGTCGACCACCTCGATCTCGCCGGTGGTCAGATCGAGGCGGAGCAGCAGGGCGGCCAGAGTGCTCTTCCCCCGGTACTGCCCGTAGAGCGCCTGGTCGGTGAGGCTGGCCTGCCCCACCAGGTCGAGTCCGGCCCGCCGTGCGTTGCGGATCGCCGTCAGGGCGAGGGGGCTCACCAGGGGCGGCGGGGGTGTGGCGGTCGGCGACGCGCAGGGCGTGCCCGAGCGTCTCGGCGACACGGCCCGGACTCCCGGTGGTCTCCGGGGTGCACCGGTCCACGGGCAGGACGACCACGAGCACGCCGAACCGGTCGCCGCGGACCGTGACGGGAAGGCAAACGGTCGCCGTGGGCCCGACATCACGGAAAAGATATGGTTGCTGGGTGCGGAAGACGCGACCGACGGGGCCCGCGTCCACGGGTACCTAGGGCATCCATACGGGTACCTGCACCGGGTCCAGAAGGAGGTGTGGTGCAGCCCGCGCAGTACGCCTTCCACTGTCACGTGTCGATCCACCTGATCCGTACCGCCTTCTGGAGAGATGTGGAGATGGCCGGTCCGTCGCAAGGCCGACGTCTTCGGCCCCGGACGCCCGAGGAGTGTCGGCAGGCATGAACACCAACCCCGACCCGTCCCCGCGGGAACCGGAGCAGGCGGCCGAGGCCGCGCGGGAGCTCATCGAGCTGCTGGAGGTGCTGTGGGAGCGCGGCCGGGACATGGTGTCGGCGACACCGGTCTCGGCGAGTCAGTTGCGCGTGCTGTACAGCCTGGACCGCGAGGAGGGCATCAGCCTGCGCACCCTGGGCGACTTGCTCGGTTCCGCGCCGCCCTCGGTGAGCCGCATGTGCGACCGGCTGGAGGCGTTGGGCTTCGTCCGGCGCCTGCCCAGCCCCGTGAGCCGGAGGCAGTTGGAGCTGCACCTGACCGTGCACGGCAAGGCGTACCTGCGGGAGCTCCGGACCCAGCGGGAGAAGGCCCTGCTCGCGGTCATCGCCGACATGTCGCCGACGAGCCGCAAGGCCCTGCTGCGGGGGCTCACGGGGTTCCACGAG
This sequence comes from Streptomyces sp. NPDC042346, assembly GCF_055581845.1. Classification (NCBI taxonomy): domain Bacteria; kingdom Bacillati; phylum Actinomycetota; class Actinomycetes; order Kitasatosporales; family Streptomycetaceae; genus Streptomyces; species Streptomyces sp. NPDC042346. The sequence goes on from NZ_JBVJEH010000002.1 coordinate 342,803, forward strand.
GCCGTGGAGCAGAGCGGGCCGACCGCCGCGTCACGCCCGCGCACGCCGCTGAAGGACGTCAGCTCGGCCTGATCTCCGCGCGACGCCGGCTCCGGCTCCGGCTCCGGTTCCGGCTCCGGCCGGGCGCACACCCCACGTCCCCATTGCCACTCCTGGTCGCCATGACGTGTCGTACCGGGCAGCACCGAGACGAAGGCGTCACCCCGGTACTGCGCGTACACGGCCTGGTCGGCCAGCGCGGCCTGGTCCGCGAGGGAGAGACCGGCCCGGCGGGCGTTGCGCAGCGCGTTGATCGCGAGGTTCGTCAGCAGGGCGGCCTCGATGCCCTCTCCCATGCCGTTGGTGACGGTGAGGGTCAGACGGCCGTCGGAGACCGACCAGTCGTAGTTGTCGCCGAAGATGGCGTAGGCGGGTTCGAGATGGGCGGCGAGGGCGAACTCGGGGCGGGCGCACGAACGACCGGGCAGGAGCTGCCACTGCATCTCCGCCGCGAGCGTGAGCCGCGTCGCCCGCCGTGCCAGGACGTACAGGTCCGTGTCACGCTCGGCGACCAGGATCTCGTGGCCGAGCGCGTCGCAGACCTGGGCGAGTCCGGGGAACAGGGGGCGGATGTCGGTTCCCCGGGGCAGCTCGGCGGTGAGGACGCCCAGCCGGTCCCCGCGGACGGTGACGGGCAGGTGGAGCAGCACCGACGAAGGCCCCTCGACGACGCTCACCAACTGGTGCGGAGCTGCCCGGCGGAGCGCCTGCTCGACGTCGGCGATCTCGTGCACGGTCTCCCTCTTCCTTCCTCCCTGGGCTCGGTCCCGTGCCCGGAAACCGCGCTCCCCCTCCGCTATCTCCCGCCGCCGGCCGCGGCCAACGCCTCCGCCAGGCGGTCGTGCGGCGGGAGCGTCGTCGTCAGTCCGGTGATCTCCAGAATGCGTCGCACCGCGGAGTTCGGCGCGGCGAGATACAGGTCTCCGCCGGCCTCCCGCGCCCTGTGAACCGACCTGATGAGAACGTTCAGGCCCGAGGAGTCCATGAAGCCGAGCGCGGACAGATCGAGGACGAGATGGGGCCGCCCCTGGCCGAGCTGTTCCGCCAGGTGGTCGTCGAGTCGGCCTGCGGTCTCCATGTCGAGCTCACCCGCCACGGACAGCACGGCCGTGCGGGCGTCATGGATCTCGACGCCGATGTCCAGGTTCGGTTCTCGCTCGGGCATGTTCCCTGCTTTCCGGGTGGGGGGAAGGTCGTTGGGCAGACGGTCTGGGGACGGTCGTCGGCGGACGGTCCGGGTGAATTCCGTTGGCGGACAGTCCCGGGGGACGGTCGTCGGCGGACGGTCCGGGATCGGGACACCTGGACGATCAGGACACCTGGACACCGACCACACACGTGTCGTCGTCCGTGTCCGACTTGCTGCGCGCCAGCAGCTGGTCCAGCCGGTGTTCGAGGCTGTCGGACGGCAGCCGGGCGACGGCGAGCAGCTGGGCGACGGAGTCCTGGACGGGGGTGTCCCGCCGTTCGACGAGGCCGTCGGTGTACATCAGCACGATGTCGTCGGGTTCGAGCCGGAGCTCCGACTCCTCGTACTCGGCTTCGGCGAGCGCCCCCAGCAGCAATCCGCGCAGGAGCGGCAGGTCGGCGGCCTCGTTCCCCCGGACGAGCACCGGCGGCAGGTGCCCCGCCCTGGCCCATCGCAGCGTGCGCGTGCCGGGGTCGAAGATCCCGCAGACGGCGGTGGCCGTCACATGGGCGGTGAGGTGGTGGGCGACGCTGTTGAGCCAGGACAGGAGCTGTCCCGGCCCCGCGCCGGTGACGGCGAGGCCGCGGAGGGCGTTGCGGAGGACCACCATCCCGGTGGCGGCCTCCACTCCGTGGCCCGCGACATCCCCGACGCACAGGAGCACCTTCTTGGAGGGCAGCACGACGGCGTCGTACCAGTCGCCCCCGACCAGGGACTCGGACTCGGCCGGGCGGTAGCGCACGGCGACGTCGAGGGCCGGCGCGTCGAGCGGCGGTTTGACCGGCGGCATGATGGCGTGCTGGAGCTGGAGGGTGAGCCGGTTGCGTTCCTCGGCGGCCTCCTCCGTGGCGGCCAGCCGGTCGCGGGTGGCCGTGAGGGCGACCTCGGTCCAGTGCTGCGCCGAGATGTCCTGGTAGGCGCCCCGGACGGTCTCGAGGCCGCCGTCGACACCCAGGGCGGGTTCGGCGGTCACCCGGATGTGACGCGTGACCCCGTCTCGTCGCAGCATGCGGAAGGCCGCGGAGCCCACCTGCCTCTGCTGCAGCACCGTCTGGAGGAATTGCCGGATGGTGCCGGAGTCGTCGGGGTGGGCGTGGCCCGCCAGGTCGCGGAGGGCGACCGGCGCCTCTGTCGGCCGACGGCCGAAGAGCTCGAAGAGCTGGCCGTGCCAGGTGATGTCTCCGGTGAGGGCGTCCTCCTCGAAGGCGCCGACCCGGCCGAGACGCTGGGCGTGCTGCAACAGGCCGGCCAGGCGCGCCGATTCGTCCTCGACGCGCCAGATGAGGAGGACGCTCCCTCCGTACCGGCTGATGCTGATGTCTGCGAGCGAGGTGAGCGGCACCTGGTCCACCAGGGCGGTGAGCCGGGTGCGGCGGGCGCGGAAGGTCTCGCCCGTGGCGTAGACCCGCTCGATCCGTTCGAAGAGTTCGCTCTCGTCGGCCGTCGCGGGGTACGCCTCCAGGAGCAGCGCCCCGTCGACGGCGCCGCGGGGCCGGCCCGCCGGGTCCTGGAAGTGCGCGTTGGCGTGCCGGATACGGAAGTCGGCGAGCCTCCCCGCCTCGTCCAGGTGCGGGGTCAGGACGAGGGCGGGGTCGTAGAGCCCGTCGGAGAGTTCGGCCAACTCGCGTGATCCGTCCCCGGCGGGGACGAGGGAGCGCGCCGGGGCCGCCTGTTCGGGCAGCGTCTCGAGGGTGTGGGCACAGAGTTCCGCGAGTGCCTCGATCTGGCGTTCCACGGCCTGTGGCTGGGGGTCCAGCGGGCGGGCCCAGCAGATCTCGAGGACGCCATGGATACGGCCGCCGGTCCCGGCGGGGACGACGACCCGTCCTCCGTCGGGGTGGCGCGCGCCGCCGATCGAGGGGATGCCCGCGGCGGACAGGGAGGGGTACCAGACGGTGCGGCGGCCGGTCAGGGCCTGTCGGGCCGCGGTGGTCACCCCCGGAGGTACGTAGTGCCAGCGGGCCGCCTCGTCGGGGCCGAACCCTGCGTGGCCGCGCAGGCTCAGCGACGCGTCCGAGCCGGTGGTCCAGATCGCCACGGCGATGGCGCCCAGGGGTTCGAGGGCGTGCGCGAGCAGCGAATCCGCGACGGCCTGAGTGTCGTCGGCGCTGAGCGCCGCGCTCTCCGCCGTACGCAGACGCAGCGCGACCGAGGCGGCGGTTCCGGCGGTGCCGGACTCACCGATGGTCGTCCTCACGAACTCGCCCGCGACCTCGGCGACCCGGTCGCGGGCCGCCTGGTTGATGACGTCCGCGGCCAGCTCCAGTCGGGAGAGCCCGGCCCGGTCGGCGAGTTCGGCGAGCTGCAGCGCTGCCTGGGCGGGGCCGCAGCCGAGGCGCTCGACGAGGACTCCCTTGGCGAGTTCGATCAGGGCGCGCCCCTCGGTCGCCGCGTGCGCGGCCCGCACCTCGCCGCGCAGGCGCTCCACGGTGGCGGCGAGCCGGCCGTCGGTGAAGTCGTCCCGCCTCGGCGGGCGTTCACCATCGGAGGGAGGGGAACCCGGGGCGCCGGGGGGCGCCTCGGGGAACTCCGGGGCCTCGCGTGCCTCGCGTGCCTCGCGTGCCTTGCGGGCCTCAGGCACCTCAGGCACCGAAACGCCCTCCCCATGAAGCCCGGCAGACGGGTCTCCGTCCCGGAAGCGGGGGCCACTCACGTCGGCGACTCCTCGGTCAGGACGGCCTCGCGGCCGCCGTACGGGCGGGGACATGGTTCGCAGGAACGGCGCGGGGCGGCCCGCCGCGGCGTGCGGGACGGCCCGGCTGGGACGGGGGCGGGACTACCCATCGTTCAGCCAACGGCCGACACAGGCGATGAGCTCGTCGGCGTCGACGGGCTTGGTCACGTAGTCGCTGGCGCCCGACGCGAGGCTCTTCTCGCGGTCGCCCGGCATGGCCTTGGCGGTGACCGCGATCACGGGCAGTTCCGCGTACTGCGACAGCTGCCTGATCCGTGCCGTCGCCGTGTAGCCGTCCATCTCCGGCATCATCACGTCCATCAGGACGAGGGACACGGCCGGGTTCGCCAGGAGCGTCTCGATCCCCTTCCGGCCGTTCTCGGCGTGCAGCACCGTGACGCCGTGCAGCTCCAGGATGCCGGTGAGGGCGTAGAGGTTGCGGGCGTCGTCGTCGACCACGAGGACGGTCCGGCCGTGCAGCGTGGTGTCGATGGCCTGGGGTGCCGGGGCCCAGTGGTCCCCGCGGACCAGGGGCACGACGTCGCCGGGCTGCTCCGCTGACAGGTGCAGGGCGATCCGCTCGCGCAGTTCGTCGAGGCTGGAGAGGAGTTCCAGCGGACGGCGGCGGGCCAGCTCCTGCAGGGCGCCCTCCTCGTCGGCGGGGAGCCGGCGGTTGTTGTGGGCGAGGACAGGAACGGTGCGCAACGCCTCGTCGCCGTCCATGGCCTCCAGGAAGCGCAGGGCGTCGCCGTCCGCCATGTCGACGTCGAGCACGACGCAGTGGAACGGCTGGGTGGCGAGCGCGGTGGCGGCCTCCTGAGGGCCGACGACCGCGATCAGTTCGATGTCCGTCCGCTCGGCGTGGCCCACATCGGCGGAGAGCTGTGTGACCGCGTTCTCGGCGACGACGGCGAGGAGCCCGCGGGGGCGCTCCTCGATCACGAGGAGGCGCCGTGTGGGCCGGGCCGTCGCCGTGCCGTGCCCTGCGGGCAGGGCGAGGGCGGCACCCCGGTCCGGTGCCGAGACCTCGGTGGCCTCCACCGGACGGGCGGCGGGGTCGGGCTTCTCCGTGAAGTCGGTGCGGGTGACGGGCAGGTAGAAGGTGAAGGTGCTGCCCTCGCCGGCCACGCTGGTGACCGTGAGGGCGCCGCCGAGCAGATACGCGATCTCGCGGCTGATGGAGAGGCCCAGACCGGTGCCCCCGTACTTGCGGTTGGTCGTCCCGTCGGCCTGCTGGAAAGCGCCGAAGATGGCCTCCAGGTTCTCGGTGGCGATGCCGATGCCCGTGTCCGTCACGCGGAACGCGACGACGGGGCCGCCCCGGTGGACCGACACGGGGAGCTCGTCGTCCGCTGCCGGTTCGATGCGGAGCTCGACGCTGCCGTGCTCGGTGAACTTGACGGCGTTCGAGAGCAGGTTCCGCAGCACCTGCCGGAGCCGGGAGTCGTCGGTGACCAGGTCGACGGGGACACCTGCGGCCGTGGCGACCGAGAAGGCGAGGCTCTTCTGCGAGGTGAGGGGGCGGAAGGTGGCCTCGACGTAGTCGAGGAGCCTGCGCAGGGGCACGCGCTCCGGGTTGACGTCCATCTTCCCGGCCTCCACCTTGGACAGGTCGAGGATGTCGTTGATCAGCTGCAGCAGGTCGGACCCGGCGGAGTGGATGATGCCGGCGTACTCGACCTGCTTGGCCGTGAGGTTGCGGGTCGGGTTCTGGGCCAGCAACTGGGCCAGGATCAGAAGGCTGTTGAGCGGGGTGCGCAGTTCGTGGCTCATGTTCGCCAGGAACTCGGACTTGTACGTCGAGGCCAGCGCGAGTTGCTGGGCGCGGTCCTCCAGCTCCTGCCGGGCCTGCTCGATCTGGAGGTTCTTGGCCTCGATGTCGCGGTTCTGGGTGGCGAGCAGGGCCGCCTTCTCCTCCAGTTCGGCGTTGGAGCGCTGGAGCTCCTCCTGCTGCACCTGGAGTTCCTCGGTGCGCGAGCGCAGTTCGCCCGCCAGCCGCTGGGACTCGTCGAGGAGTTCGTCGGTACGGGCGTTGGCGACGATGGTGCTGAGGTTGACTCCCACCGTCTCCATGAGCTGCTCCAGGAAGTCCCTGTGCACGGAGGTGAAGGGGCTGAAGGACATGAGCTCGATGACGCCGAGCACCTGGTCCTCGACGACGACCGGCAGCACCACGAGGCTGCCCCTGGCCGTGCTGCCGAGTCCCGAGGAGATCGTGACGTAGTCGGCGGGGACGTTCTCGGCGGCGATGGTGCGGCGGCCGCGCGCGGCCTGTCCCACGAGCGACTCGCCCAGCCGGAAACGGTCCCGACCCTGGTCCCCGGCGGGTCGGCCGTAGGAGCCGACGAGGCCGAGTTCGACGCCGCCCGCCCCCTCCTCGGCCAGGTAGAACGCGCCGTACTGGGCGGCGACGAGCGGGGTCAGCTCGTCCATGACGAGATCGGCGACGACAGCCAGATCCCGGTGGCCCTGCATCAGTGCGGAGATCCGGGCCAGGCTGGACTTCAGCCAGTCCTGTTCCTGATTGGCCCGCGTCGTCTCGCGCAGCGAGCCGACCATCGCGTTGATGTTGTCCTTGAGCTCGGCCACCTCGCCCGAGGCCTCGACGGTGATCGAGCGGGTCAGGTCGCCCTCGGCGACGGCGCTCGCGACCTCGGCGATGGCGCGAACCTGGCGGGTGAGGTTGCCTGCCAGCTCGTTGACGTTCTCGGTCAGCCGCTTCCAGGTCCCGGAGACGCCCTCGACCTCGGCCTGTCCCCCGAGCCGGCCCTCGCTGCCGACCTCACGGGCGACGCGGGTGACCTCGGCGGCGAAGGAGGACAGCTGGTCGACCATCGTGTTGATGGTCGTCTTGAGTTCGAGGATCTCGCCGCGGGCGTCGACGTCGATCTTCTTGGAGAGGTCGCCGTTGGCGACGGCCGTGGTGACCTGGGCGATGTTCCGGACCTGTCCGGTCAGGTTGTTCGCCATGGAGTTGACGTTGTCGGTGAGGTCCTTCCAGGTGCCGGCCACGTTCGGCACCCGGGCCTGGCCGCCGAGCCGGCCCTCGGTGCCGACCTCACGGGCGACGCGGGTCACCTCGTCGGCGAACGCCGAGAGCTGGTCGACCATCGTGTTGATGGTCGTCTTCAGCTCCAGGATCTCGCCGCGCGCGTCGACGTCGACCTTCTTCGAGAGATCGCCGTTGGCGACCGCGGTGGCGACATGGGCGATCGCCCTCACCTGAGCGGTGAGGTTCCCCGCCATGGAGTTGACGGAGTCGGTCAGGTCGCGCCAGGTGCCGGACGCGCCCTTCACGTCGGCCTGTCCGCCGAGAATGCCCTCCGTGCCCACGTCACGGGCCATACGCGTGACCTCGTCGGCGAAGGAGGAGAGCTGGTCGACCATCGTGTTGATGGTGTTCTTGAGCTCCAGGATCTCGCCGCGCGCGTCCACGTCGATCTTCTGGGAGAGGTCTCCCTTGGCGACGGCGGTGGCCACCTGGGCGATGTCCCGGACCTGGGTGGTGAGGTTGCCGGCCATCGCGTTCACCGAGTCGGTGAGGTCGGCCCAGGTGCCGGACACGCCGGGCACCGCGGCCTGTCCGCCCAGCGTCCCCTCCGTGCCGACCTCGCGGGCGACCCGCGTCACCTCGGAGGTGAACAGGGAGAGCTGGTCGACCATCCCGTTGAACACCATGGAGATCTCGCCCATGAGGCCGTCCGTCTCGTCGGGCAGCCGGGTACCGAAGTCACCGTCCCGCACCGCGGTGAGTCCGGCGAGGAGCTGTCGGAGCTCGGGCTCGCCCACCGCGGCCGGCCCGGGCGGCACCCGGGTCGAGGAGCCTTCGGTCGTGGTCTCAGACATGCCCCATCCTCGTTCGGCAACAAGCGTCCGCATACGGACCGTTCGACCCCGGTCACAGGGCCGGACGCCCGCTCCCCCAGGACGACTCCGGCCGCGATCGTTGCCGCACGGCAATGATGACGACACTACCCCTCCGTGATCGACAAGAGGAGGGCGGTGCCGCGTCATACGGCCGGAACACGCCGTCGGCCCGGGTTCCCAGGGGCTCCAGGACGGAGACCCGAGGACGAATCGGCGCCGGCCGCCCGAGCACGCGGGCGAGCCCGGCACGCTCCGAACGGGGAGTGCCGGGCTCGTTCATGCCAGGGGGTCGGGTCCACACCGCCGGTGGACGACCGGGGCCGCCTACCAGCGGTACCAGCGGCCCGTGCCGCCCTTGGGCCGGGCCACGAAGCCCAGCAACCACAGGACGAGAACGAGGACGGCGATCCACCAGAGCACCTTGACCGCGAAGCCGAGGCCGAAGAGCAGCAGGACGAGCAGGAGAACAAGAAGCAGGGGAACCATGCGCATCTACCTCCTGAGGACGGTGGTGAAGGAGCCGGACGGACTGGTACGAGGTGTACGCGCCGCCGGGAAGGGGAGCCTCGCCCCTTCAGAAGTGGCGTTCGAGGAGCAGGGCCACCGGCCCGAGGCCGCGTCGCCGCGCCCGCCGTCCCAGCGCGTACGCGAGGGTGAGCGCGGCCGCCGCGCCCGCGGCGGCACCCGCCGTCATCGCCTTGTGCGCGCGGACGGCGGTCCACAGCGTGTTCCCGGCACCGCGGGCCGCCTGCGCGGCCGTACGGGTCTCATCGGGGAACGGGTCGGGAAGGGCGGACAGCTCCCCCATGTCCGCGTGGATGTCCGCGTGGATGTCCGCCGTGTCGGGGTCGTACGGCTCCGTGATGTCGGGATAGCCCGGCACGGCATACAGCCTGGTCCAGGGGATCGGGTTCTGTCCGCTCTTCTCCGAAGCACTCATGAGGCCCGTCTCACCGGTAATGCCTGGGGCAAACCTGATGGGTAGTACCGGACCTGCTCCTCGTGCCGACGCCGTGTGGCCCGAGGCGAACCCGGGACACGTCTTGTCAGAGGATACTGGGGCCGCCCGAGAAGGGTCCGCCGGTGCGGTAGTGGCGGGTGATCTCCTCGTGGTACTGACGGTCCGCGAGGTGCTTGTCGGAGACGAACTCGGGTGCGCCCTTCACCTGTTCCTTGGTCAGGGCGAGGTGGATCGTGTAGTCCTCCAGATCCACGCGGGTCACCGCGCTCGCCGGGATCAGCGCCTCCTTGCCGAAGATCCAGACGCCCGTGTCGACGACCAGATAGGCGTCGTCCACCTCGTCGGAGTGCTTGTCCACCTTGCCGATGTGTCCGTCGGCCGCCTCGACTCGCCACCCGATGAGGTCGATGCCCGCCAGGTGGCCGGACTCCGTGCTGTAGGACCAGATGCGATCGGTCATCACTGTCACTCCTCTGTCGCTGTACGTCTGTCGCTGTACGTCGTGCCTGTCACGGCATCGAACGCGCGGGCCGTCTCAGAGCAGGTCACGCCGGTCGTCGGTGGCCGTGGGCGCCACGGGCGGAACCACCATCCGGCGGCGGCGAAGGACACTCGTGTAGACGGCGGTTCCCAGGAAGCCGACCGCCATGAGGATCAGACCGACCAGATCGAGGTCGACCGCTTCGAGCTCCCAGTCGGACGCGAAGGTGAGGATGGCGCCGACGGCGATCATGATGATGAACAGTCCCAGACCCATGATTGCTCCCTCCCATACGGGTTGGACAGCGTCCGCGTACCCGGCCCCCCCGGGGTTCATGCGCCTCTCGGATCCGGGTGGTGTGGGACGGCGGCGACGGGCAACACGGAGTGACAGAGCACGAAGCCCGGTGGCACTCGCCCGCGACGGAAGGAAGGCAGCCATGGCGTACGACATCTGGACCTACAGGGAGACCGCGGCCCCTGCAGCACGTCTCGACCTGACCGGGTACAGGGTCGAGGCCACGGACGGGTTCGCAGGCACGGTCGACACGCACGAGCCCTCGGCCGGCCGCGCCCATGTCGTGGTGGACACGGCTCCCTGGATTCCCGGCAGACGCGTCATCGTTCCGGCGGGGGTCGTGACCGCGGTCGACCCGGCCACGGAGAGCCTCCACATCGGCTGTTCCAAGCAGCAGGTCGAGGAGGCCCCTCCCTTCGAACCCGGCCCCGACCGCGACCGGGACGACGAGCCGCACCGGATGGGGCTCGTCGACTACTACCTGGCGTTCTTCCGATAGGCGATCCCCCGCAGGAACGTCCCCGCCCTTACGAGCCAAGGAGAATCCCATGAGCGCACTGCTGACCCGTATCAAGCGATTCGCCCACAGCCCTCAGGGCCGTAGCGCGGCGGCGTCCGTCCGACGGGCCGCCGCCGACCCCCGCAGGCGCACCCAGGTGCAGCGCCTCCTCACCAAGCTGCGGGGCCACCGCTGACGGCCCCTCACCCGGCCCGGCAGGGCCGGTGGAACGACGCCCCGCGGCACGTACGGCGCGGGGCGTCGCCGCGCGCGGCGCCCGCCCCGGTCAGCTGTTCCGGCGCATGACGAGAAGGCCGCCGGGGCCGGCTCCGGTGACCGGCGGCGAAAGGCGGGCTGGTGCCGGTGGAGAACGACACTCCGGGCTCGGTCCTGGCCGACGTGCTGGCCTCGCCCCATCGCCTCGCGCCCCGTGCGATCCCCGAACTCGTGCAGGACGCCGGTCGGCGGCTGGGGCTGTCCGGTGCCCGCGCGTACCTGGCCGACCTCCAGCAGCGCGATCTGGTCGCGCTCCCGGCTCCCGAGCAGGCGCGCAGGTTCGTCGCCGACGGCGGGACCGCGGACCTGGAGACGCTGCCCGTCGACAACTCGCTCGCCGGACACGCCTACCCGTACCGAGACCGTGCAACTGAGCCGACTGGACGCCGACGGCCCCCGACGGACGGGATGGATCCCGGTCGTGGACGGCATCGGCCGCGTGGGGGTGCTGCGCGTGACCGCGCCGGAACTCGACGGGTCCCTGCTGCGCCGGTGCGAGGCCCTCGCCGACCTGATCGCCATGATCCTGGCGGCGAAGCAGCTGTACAGCGACCTGTCGGCCGAGACCATGCGCCGGACGATGAGCCTGCAGGCCGAGTTGCTGTGGGCGTTCCTGCCGCCGCGCACCATCGGCACCGCGGCGGTGACCTCCAGCGCCGTCCTCGAACCCGCGTACGAGGTGGGCGGGGACGCGTACGACCACAGCCTGGCCGGACCAGTGCTGCACCTGACGCTTCCGGACGCCATGGGCCACGACCTCGCGTCCGGCGGCTGCAGCGCCGCGGCGCCGGCTGCCTGCCGATCCGCCCGGCGAGCCGGCGGCCGCCTCGACGACATCGCGGTGGAGATCGACCGCACCTCGGACCGCTGGATCCCGGGGCGACTGCTGACCTGCGTCATCGCGAAACTCGACACCACCACCGGCCGGCTGGACTGGATCAACTGCGGTCACGCTCCCCCGCTGCTGATCCGCGACCGCCGCGTCGTGACCGGCGCACTCGACCGCACCCCCCATCCGCCACTCGGGGGCGGGAAACCGGAGGATGGCGCGGCCGCATCACTCCCGGACAGACCGGCTCGGCAACGAACGCCTCCGGGAATGTCGGCCGTCCGATGGACGGATGAGAAGCCGTTCGCTGTCGCTGAGCCACATGCCCCAACGCCACATGCCACAACGCCACAACGCCACAACGCCACAACGCCACAACGCCACAAGGGTCGGATCGACGATCACCGGATCGGGCACGGTATCCACCCGCACGTCGCGCTGCCCGTGCCAGGTCAACGCCCTCGTGTTCCTCTCCTCGCTCTCGGCTGCGCTCGACATCCGGCGGCTGCCCGGTCCCGGCGATCCCATGCGCTCCGCCTCCCGCCGCCGGAGCGCCTGCCCGTGCAGGGGACGGCGGATCAGACCTCGCGCCACGTGGACTGGCCGAAGGAGAACGCCCCGAAGAGCGCGAGACCGACGGCCACGGCGACGAGAAGCCACGGGCCTGCCGGGGCCTCTGCGAACGAGCGGATCGCGTCGTCCATGCCCTTCGCCTCGCCCGGATCGGACTGACTCGACGCCTTCAGACCGAAGAAGCCGACTGCGGCGAACACGAGCCCGCGCGCGACGCCGCCCGCTGTGCCCGTCACGTCCATGAAGCGGCGCTGCAGCGTGGACATCCGCTGCCGTTCCAGATGCTTCCGGTACTTCCGCAGCACGGCCCGGCCGGCGATCCACAGCCCCGCGCCCAGGATGCCGAGGGCCACCGCCCCCACCCACCACGGGCCGCCGGGCAGTGACAGCAGACGGCTCGTGAGGTCACGGCTCTGCCTGTCAGTCGAACCCGCCCCGCTCCCCCGGTCCCCCGCCGCGAAGGACAGGACGAGGAAGGTTGAGACCGCGTAGAACGCAGACCGGCAGCCGGACAGAGCGCGCTTGCCGGGGCGGTCGCCCTTCGGCCCGGCGGCCCCGAAGACCGCCTCCGAAAGCCGCCACAACGCCATGCCGGCGAGGCCGATGCCGAGGGCCCAGAGCAGGACGAACCCGAACGGCGTCGAGACCACCTCCGCGAGGGCCCCGCCCCGGTCGGCCTGCTCGCTCGTGCCCGTCAGGCCGATGCGTACGGCCAGGGCTCCGACGAGAAGGTAGAGCACCCCTCGCGCCACGAAGCCCGCCCTCGCACCTGCCCGTACGACCCCACCGCGGTCCGCTCCTCTCGCCACTTTCGTGGACGACTCTCCTGTGGTCATGACCGGTCACTCCCCTCGGGTTGGAACCTTCGGGTGCCCCCGTCTCCCCGATCCGAACCTGGCCGACCCGCCACACGTCGTCGCGCCGGGGAAGGGGCCTACTCGCGGGGCTGACAGCGTTTCAACTGCCGCCGATCGGTCAGCCGAATGGCATGACACCCACAGACAGCAGGAATGACATGGACGGCTGGCGCGCATCCGCTGCCTGCCAGGACGTCGACCCCGACCTCTTCTTCCCAGTGGGGACCGGCGCGCCTGCTCTGGTCCAGGCCGAGGAGGCCAAGGAAATCTGCCGAGGCTGCCCCGTTCAGGAGGCCTGTCTCAACTGGGCCATGGACGACTCCCGCCAGGTGACAGGCGTGTGGGGCGGTCTCGACGAGAACGAACGCCGCGCCCTGAAGCGGCGGTTGCGCCACCGCGCGGTCAAGGCGCGGTGAGGATCCCGCCCGAACAGAGGGCGCGTGCGACCCGCGGGTTCCTCCGGACGGTACGAATGCCGTCCAGTGGCGTCGCGGCCGGTTCCGAGCCGCGAAACCTGGGTCCTACGCGATGCGGGTTCTCGGTCTCGGCAGGGCATCCGGTGGCCGGGCCGCAGCCTTTGGCCGATGGTGAACGTGTGGCGCATCGACCTGTCTCCCCCCGACGAATGACCACCGGCCGGCGGCTGCGGGCGGACGGATGTCGAGAACGTGCCACCGGCTCCGTCCCCGGGGCATCAGCGGCCACCACCGGTCGCACGAGGAAGAAGGAGAGACCAGGATGGCGATTCAGCGGATGGACAACGTCGGCATCGTCGTCGACGACATGGATGCCGCCATCGCGTTCTTCGTGGAACTCGGTATGGAGCTGGAGGGCAGGGGGGAGGTCAAGGGCCTCTTCGCCGACCAGTGCACCGGACTCGAAGGCGTCCACTGCGACATCGCGATGGTCCGGACCCCCGACGGCCACAGCAGGCTCGAACTGGCGAAGTACCGCAGCCCCGCGGCGACCGGCGATGGGCCGCGCCACCGGCCGCACAACGTTCTGGGCACGCACCGCGTCATGTTCGCCGTCAACGACATCGAGGACACCGTCGCCCGCCTGCGCCCTCACGGCGCCACACTCGTGGGCGAGATCGCGCGGTTCGAGGACAGCTATCTGCTCTGCTACGTCCGCGGCCCGGAGGGCATCATCGTCGGACTGGCCGAACAGCTGAGCTGAGAAGGCGTCGCCGGGGGGCCGCAGGTCGTATGAGGCCGTTGACTGAAGAGTCTGGGGCGGGGTCCGCCGCGAAGCACGGCCGTCAGGGTGCGTACCGGGTCCCGTTCCGTCAGGTGGCTGCCCACGGTGGTGTTCCGGTCGACCACGAACGCTTCGAACTGTTCCAGGAGCTGGGGCGGGTAGTGCGACATCGCCGCGTCGAGGCGGTGGGCCAGCGGGCCGAAGAACTCGTCCGCCCGTTCCTGGATGTGCCCGCCGCTGCGCAGCGTGACAATGGGCCGGTCGGAGTGTTCGCGGGCGCGGGTGGTGTGCCCTGCGGTTGACGCTGATCCCGCCGCCGGTCTCGGTGGTGATCTGTGGTGTCGTCGCGAACCAGCGCACCGGAGTGGCCGGCGAGACTGATGACGGCGTTCTCGCCGCCCCAGCAGCGGTCACGGGACCGGGCGATGCCCGCCTTGTCGCAGCCCTTGTACGAGCGCTCGATGAAACCGGGGTCGTGGCCCCATCCCTCGCCGACCCAGGAAGCCTGCGGGTTCTGCGCGGAGTTGCGGCCGTCGACGCCGGAGGAGTCGTACCCCAGGGTGACGGCGGGCGATCCGCCACCGAGGGCGGGAGGCAGGTCGATCGGGTAGGAGTAGGAGAATCCTTCCGCGTTGCCGCTCGCGCTCCAGGCGGAGGAGGGGTTGAGGGCGTGGCGCTGTACGAGCCGCCCGCTCCGGAGGCCACGGCCTCGACGGCGAGGACCGTCACGGTGCCGGAACTGGTCCACGTGCCGGCGGCGGCGCTGTCGGCACGGGTGAACCCCGCCCGCGCCTTCACGCTCATCGGCACCGATCCGTCACCCTCGACGGGCGGCCCGAACGTCTCCGGACTCACCTGCTTCCGGATCAGCACCAGCCCCGACCCCGGTCGTCGGCTGGAAGTGCGGGGACCCCGGTACGAAACTCGCCGACTCCAACCGCAAGGCCCTCTACGAGGCCGTCCCCGACGCGTGGGGCACCAACATGCTCTACGTACAGGCCCAGGACAACGCGGGCAACTACAGTCAGCCGGCCGTCTACACCTCCTACGCCCCCGCCCAGCCGGGCCTTCTGCCCGTCTTCGGCGACACCAACGGGGACCGGACGAGCGACGTCCTGCTGCCGGACGCCGCCGGCAACCTGCGGATCATCGGTGGCAACACCGACCCCGACACCGACCCCGACACCACCCCCTCGGCCGGATCCGCGGCCGCTCCGGGCAACGACGCGACGCACAGGGCGACCTGGTCCTCGGCCGCTGTCGAGTGGCGGGCGCGGACCACTCTCCGTACACCGGGAAGATCAGCGACGTCACGGTCCACGCCTACCCGACGGACCCGTGGTCCGGCCGCTCCGGCCCTGTCGTCTCCGGGGCCCAAGGCAGCAAGTGCCTCGACGACTACCAGGGCGGTACGGGGCTCACCAACCCGATCGTCATCTGGGACCGCAACGGGACGCTCGCCCAGAAATGAGCTCTGTCGCCACGCGACTGACGCGTCACTCCCACGACGGCGTCGGGCGAGAGCGGTGTGATCGCCCCTTCCGGGTCAGACCGTGGGAGCGGAGACATCCGGAAGACGGGGGCCGGGCCTGCGAGGCCCGGCGCTACTGGTCAGCGGCCTGAGCCGCCGCCCACCAGCGCCGTCCAGGTGGCGATGCCGGCGATTCCATCGGCTGTAAGGCCTCGGGCCTTCTGGAAGGTCCTCAGCTTCGTCTCCGTCCCAGCGCCGAATACGCCGTCAGCGGTGACCGCGTGGCCGTTGTCGGTGAGCTGACGCTGGAGCGCGGTGACCGCCCGCCCCTTCGCCCCGGCCTTCAGGGTGACCACGAGACGGGCCCAGGTGGCGGGCCCGACGATGCCGTCGGCGGTCAGGCTCTGGGCCCGCTGGAAGGCCTTGACCTGCTGCTGCGTACCCTCGCCGAACACACCGTCCGCAGCTGTCGCGTATCCCCTCGCGCCGAGCAGGAGTTGGGCCGTGGTCACGTCCGCACCACGCTGCCCCGCCTCCAGGGTCGGCCAGGAGGCACCGGGCTGGGGCCGCGGGGCACCGCCGCCCAGGTGTGCCAGGGCGCGCAGCTGGGCGAGGGTGCCCTGGTAGACGTTACGGTCGGCGCTACCGACGGTGCCGTTGCGGCCAGGCATGCCGGGCACCCGCTCGGTCTCGGTGTACTGCCAAAACGTCCAGGCTCCGGCACCCGGTACGTTCTGCGGCTCTTTCGCGCCACTTCCGTACCGGGCGAGCCACAGCGGATAGCCCTGGAAGACCTTGCCGTTGCCGCCCATGCAGTCGTTCACGAACGAGGCCCGGGTGTAGACGATCGGGGTCACTTTGAACGCCGTCTTCACACGCTGGAGGAACGCCCTCAGCTGATCGGCGCGCAGGGCATTCGGGCAGACCTCCTTGCCATTGACCCACACGCTCTCCACGTCGAGGACGGGCGGCAGTTCTCCGGCCCTGCTGCCCGTGTAACCGGCCGCGCGGGCGGTTCGGACGAAGTGGTCGGCCTGCGCGGCGCCGTCGCGGGTGCTCTTCGGGTCGAAGAAGTGGTACGGCGCCCTCATCAGGCTTGTCGCGGCGACGGCCTTGTGGTCGCGGACGAACCAGGGGTCCCGGTAGCTGCTGCCCTGGGTGGCCTTGAGGAAGGCGAAGGAGTTGCTCCGTGCGACGCGCTTCCAGTCGATGGCCTTCCCGGTCCCGTCATGGTTGTGATGGCTGGTGTCGACTCCCTTCACGGCATACGTACCCGGGTGGGCGGCGGCGCTCGGCTGCGCGTCGGCGAGTGCGCCGCCGACGGCGAGGGTCGCGGTGACCAGGGCGGCGACGACGGCGTGCGATGCGCGGCCGGTGCGGGCATGGCTGAACACAGATGTCTCCTTGGAAGAGGCGATCGATCGATCGCGAGGGGGTGGTTGGCTCAACAATGCGCCCACCGGTCGAGCGGGTCCTAGACTTTCAGGCCGTCAGCTGATTCATGCACAGGTCATGTGCCATGCATGGGTGTTGACCTGGCCTTATGCAACCGGTTCTGGGGGGAGCGCATCAATGGGCGTGGATGGCGGCGCACCCGCGGCGGACGCGAAGCAGCGGCTCGCCCGGCTCCTGCGGGGCTGGTGGGAGCAGCACCCGGGGAAGGTCACGCAGGAGGCGCTGGCCCGGCGGATCACCGAGCGTGGGGTCCGTACGAGCCAGGAGATGCTGTCCCGCTATCTGCACCGGACCCGTCCCACGCTGGCCCGGACCGACGTGATCCGCGCGATGCACGAGGTCCTCGGCCGGGCAGCGGAGGAGCTGACCTCGGCGCTCGCCTTACACGAGGAGGCGTCGGAGGCGCCCGGATCGGCGCCGGCGGCCGTGTCTCCTCCGCAGTCTCCGCCTGCGCCCGCACCTCCGCTCAGGCCCGTATCTCCGGCTCCGGCTCCGGCTGCGCAGGCACATGCGCCTGTGACTGCGGCTGCGGCTGCGGCTGGAGTTGCGCGGACTTCTGAGGGGGGTGCGGTGGTGCCCGAGGTACCGGGCGAGGCGGAGGACGAGGTTGTCCCGGCTGTCCCCGACGATCGTGGTTCGGTGCCCGCTCCGGATCCTGAGCCCGTGGCCGCCTCTACGGCTGTACTCGCGCCTGCCGCGTCGACCACCTCCGGATCGCGTGTCGCCCGGACGCTCTGGATCGCGCTCGCCTCGTTCGTCGTTGTCGGCATGTCCGTGGTCGGTGCCGTCGTTCTTGACGGCGACACGGACCGCCGCAAGGAGGCGCGGCCGCCCGCCGGGCCGCCGGCGTCCTCCTCCTTCCCCGTCTCCGCCGCGCCGACGTCCACCGCCGAGTGCCAGGGCGCGTCCTGCTTCGGCATGGACCCGAAGTACGCCGTCTGCCAGGGGGATGCCGTCACCTACTACACGGGCAGCGGGCACGGCATCCGCGTGGAGCTGCGGTTCAGCGCGATGTGCCAGGCCGCATGGGCCAAGATGAGCGGCACCTCGCAGGGTGACGTCGTTCGGGTCACGAACAATGCCGGGCGTTCGAGGCACTACACCCAGCAGTGGGGCCATGACGCCCACAGCACGATGGTCGAGGCGCTGAACCCGGACGACGCGAAAGCCTGCGCCCGTACCCCGCGCGGAGAGGTGTGCGCCACGGTGCCGGTGTCGCGCTGAGCCACACCCCTCCCCCGTTACATAAGCGCTGGTCAGAGCCATGCATAGGTCGCCGCGCATAGGTGCATGAGGGAGCGGGGGCGGAACGCTGGCCGGTGTCGTGCGGCGTCGTGCAGAGTGAGGTCACGGCCGCCGGAGCGGAACGCATCCCTTCTTCTCACGCCCTGTCGAGGGCGTGGTTCCGCCTGCATCCGGCAGCGCCGCACCCATCCCCTGCTCGCCCCTTCGCTGACCAAGGAGTCACGCATGTCCTCGTCCACCGTACGTACGGCCGCAGCACCCAGGACCACCACTCGTCTGATCGCCTCCGTCCTCGCCGTGGCCGCGCTCACCGGCACGGGGCTCGCCTCCGGTGCCGCGGCCGGCGCCGTCCCTGCCACAGCGCCCGCCGTCGCCCCCGTCGCCGCTTCCGTGGCCCAAGCGGCGGACGTGTCCTGGCCGACCCTGAAGTCCGGGGCCCGGGGCGCGGAGGTCACTGCGCTGCAGCACCTGCTGGTCGCACGGGGCCACTCCGTGGCCGTCGACGGGGCGTTCGGCCCGGCGACCGGCCGTGCCGTCACCGCGTTCCAGCGGGCCCAGCGGCTGGCCGCCGACGGCGTCGTCGGCTCCGCCACGTGGAGCACGCTCGTCCCGACCCTGCGCGAGGGCGGCCGGGGCCCTGCGGTGAAGGCCGTACAGACCCTGCTGACAGCGCGCGGCCAGAAAGTGACCGTCGACGGCACTCTGACGGCGACCGTCGCGGCGAAGGTGGAGGCCTTCCAGAAGTCCTGCGGTCTCACCGCCGACGGCGTCGTCGGCCGGCAGACCTGGGCGGCGCTCCTCTCCGCCCGGCCCGCGGCTCCGGTCGGCTCTCGGGCCACCACCGCGCGGAAGATCCTCGGCACGTCCGGCATCACCCTGGCCACGGGGCACCCCGGTGGCCGGCACGCCGGATCGACAGCGAAGCAGAACGTCGTCGACACGGCCGACGCAAAGGGCGCGCTCACCAGCCCGTGGGGCGACAAGCCCAACCGCAGGGTCGTCCTCGACACCCGGATGCTGAACGGCCTGCTGAAGTTGCGCACGCAGTTCGGCTACCGGATCTCCGTCTCCGAACTCGTCGGCGGCGACCACAGTTCCAACTCCAAGCACTACGCGGGTCTGGCCATCGACATCAGTTACATCAACGGTCGTCACGTGGGCGACGGCGCCCCGCACCGGGGCCTGATGGCGGCCTGCCGCCAGCTCGGCGCAAAGGAGGTACTCGGCCCGGGCGACGCCGACCACGGCCGCCACGTCCACTGTGCCTGGCCGCGCTGAGCCACGCACTGGCCTCGGGGCGGGGTCCGCACGGAACCCGCCCCGAGGCGTACGCGGCGCGGGCGGGTAGCCCGGTCTCCTGGACTTCTGGAGGATGCTCCGACCAAGATCCGGGCCACACGCGGACCAGCCGACTGCAGATTGGTCGAATCGTGGCCGTTTCCGCTGGTCAGCGGCCACACGAGGCGTGTCCCACCAGCAGACGAAGAATCTGCTGGTGAGCTACTCCCCGCAGAAGCTCGGCTTCTTCTAGGGCGGGCGTTGACCTTGCCGTCCCGGCCGCCGATCAGGGCGACGCCAGAGACGATGTGCAGGGTCTGGCCAGGGCGTGCGAGTGCCAGTCGGTGCGGGCGCAGGGCGCGAAACCGAGAAGGTTCAGGCGGGCGCGGGACGGCCCCTGCCCTGCGTAGATCACGTCCCACCGGACATCTCCGGTGAACCAGTCTGCCAGAGCCTTGTTGGTGGGCTGCTTGTTGAGGATCTTCATGTGCTGCTTCTTCCCGGGCCGGCCGGCCTTGGTGGCCGCGGTGCGCTCGGCGGCGTCACAGCACGTCCTGTTGGGAGAGCAAGAGAGGCGCCTGAAGTGGGCTTTCGCCCGTCAGGCGTCTCGCCTGTACGACCCATTCGTCGACGATCGACCGGCGCGGGAACCAAGTGCCAGGCGGGAGGGGTCCGGACCGGCCCACCGGACCTGCGCTCACCTCAGACGGCGACGACATGAAGACCCTGATCACGCTTCCAACCGGCACCTGTCCGATCAAACCGGGTAGGAACCAGGTCCACCGGCTCATGGCCCAGCGCGCCGCACGGCAAATTACACCGTCACAATCCTTTTCCCGCCGCCCGACACAGGCGGCACGGCGCGTGATCAGCAGGCGGTGGTCCATGCCACCCTACTCAGGCACGAAGTGGCTTGGAGCCGGAGGTACACCGCCCATGGCGGCCAACAACAACCCCACTGTCACGGGACGACGACTGGGAACGGAGCTGCGTCGACTCCGTAAGGACAGTGGTCTGACCGGCACACAGGTGGCGGCGCGGCTGCTGATCTCCCAGGCCAAGGTCAGTCACATGGAGACCGGCCGTCGTGCTGTCAGCCCCCGCGACGTGCGCGACCTCTGCAGGCTCTACGACGTCGCCGACCGGCATGTCGTCGACAGGCTGACAGAGCTGGCCAAGGAATCGAGCCGGCAGGGCTGGTGGCGCGCTTACGGCGACATCCCCCACAGCGTCTACCTCGACCTGGAGGCGGCCGCCGCGTCCATTCGCGTGTACGGGCCCATGGTGATCCCCAGCCTGCTACAGACCCCCGCCTATGCTGCCTCGGTCATCGAGGAAACGATCCCTCTGCTTACGGTCGACCAGGCCGCCGCGCAACTGCGGGTGCGGCTTCGCCGCCAGTACCGGATCTACGATCTTGCCCGTCGGTTGCGCCTGTGGGTCGTCCTGGACGAATCAGCCCTGCGCCGTGTCGTAGGCAGCCGGGAGATCATGCGCGAGCAACTGGAGCACCTGCACGCGCTCAGCACCGAGCCACACATCATTGTGCAAGTCTTTCCTCACAGCGCGGGCGCTCACCCAGGCCTGTCGGGACAGTTCTCCATCCTGGAGTTCCCCGACAACCGCGAGGCAGCGGTGTACCTGAAGAGGTTCACCAGCGGTCTCTGCCTGGACAAGCCGTCCGACATGCAGCAGTACAGCGTGACGCACGCCCACCTGCGCGCCCGTGCCCTCACCCCGGAGCTCAGCCGGCACCTCATCACGGACGCCATCAAGGGCTACACGTCATGAACACCTGCGGGCGACGCCCCAGTCCGTGACGACGACCACCACGCCACCAGGCGGAATCAGAGGCGGCCGCACGGACGCCGACACGGTCAGGCCCCGCATCGGATCGACACCCTCACCGCTCTCCCGGTCGCTCTGCTGCCTGATGCGGCGGGCCCTGCCCTTCAGCAGCTGCCGCTCCTACGGCTCTGCTGCCTTGTCCGCCTCTTATTCCATCCCCCGCGCGTCGGTCCGCATCTCCCGGTAGCGGTGCGCCACGCCCACTCTGAAGGACTCCTGATTTAACCCGGCCGGCCGTACATCCGTGTTCACATCCAGGTCGGCTTTATAGACAGATGTACGAGGCCAGTTCGTGCGTGCCGACCGAGCCCCACTTATCCAGTGATGTTCGGGCCCGCGAAGGCAAAAGGCTGCATATTTTCATCATGCCCCGCGAAGTTGAATGTGTTTATATCAATCCCCCCCCTCCCCACTCTTACTTGGCATTAGTGCGTGGATTTTCCTGCGTAATATGCAGCGACAGCTAGAAGGCATCCCGGGTGATCGGTAGGGCCCGGAATGCCATGGCCCCCCACAGAAATTGGCCTCTTGATGAAGCTGCACATCCCTCGAAGGACTCAGCGCCGCCTTCTGTCCGGCGGATTGGCCTCGACCCTCGCCGCAACGGTCGCCGTCGTCATGGTCGCCGTGACGTCGACACAGGCACAGGCCATCGCAACGCCCGTGCCTCTGGGCACGACAGCCAGCTATTCCGTTCTGGCGGGTCAGGGAGTCACCAACACCGGCAACTCGGTGCTCGACCACGACCTCGGGACGCACCCGAACCCCGCCATCACGGGGTTCCCGCCCGGCCTCGTGCTCGGCGCAGTGCACCCCGCGGACGCACAGGCCGCCCAGGCCAAGAGCGACCTGATCGTGGCGTACAACAACGCGGCCGGCCAATTGACGGGCCAGGCACCGGACTTCCCGCTCGCCGCCGGAATCGGCGGGGGCCAGGAACTGCTTCCTGGCGTCCACCGGGCCACCTCCGGTGTCGGCCTCACCGGCGATCTGATCCTGAACGCCGGAGGAAACCCCAACGCTGTCTGGGTCTTCCAGATCCCCGAAGCCCTCACGACTGCCTCCAACAGCCGGATCCTGCTCACGAACGGCGCTTCGCCGTGCAACGTCTACTGGCAGATCGGGAGTTCGGCAACCCTCGGCACCACCTCCACCTTCGTGGGCACCATCATGGCTCTGACCTCGATCTTCGTGAACCAGGGGGCGAGTGTCGAGGGCCGCGCGCTGGCCCGTAACGGCGAGGTGACGCTCAACAACAACAGGATCTTCCTCGGCGGGTGCGCCACGGGGGCGACAACGACCGGCACGACCACCGGAGCAACCGCGGGAACGACTACCGGCGCGACCGCAGGCACGACGACCGGAACCACGACGGGTACGACTCTGGGTCTGATCGGCGGCAGCCTCATCGGCGGGCCGAGCGTCAACCTGGTGGGCGGCGGCACCTCGGGGAACATCGCCGGCAACACCTCCGGGAACACTGCGGGCAACACCGCCGGGAACACCACGGGCGGAAACACGTCGGGCAACACCGCCGGAAACACGACCGGCGGGTCCATCACCGGGGGGAACGTCGCCGGCGCGAACGGCGGCAAGCCCGGCGGCCCGCACCACGGCGGCCCGGACAACGGTCCGGACCACGGCGGCCCGGACCACGGCGGCCCGGACAACGGTCCGGACCACGGCGGCCCGGACCACGGGCATGACGAAGGCCCCGGCAAGCCGGACCACGGTGAGCACCCTGAAGGGCACTACGGCTACGCCGACAAGCCGGCGGGCCATGAGGGTCACGAAGGCCACGAGGGCTAGGCAGCAGGCCTTACGAGGCTCGTTCATCGGATGCCGGTGCGCGGCGGAATCCTCACCGAATCCGCCGCGCACCGCGCGCAGTCGCCGAGAGCCGCAGAGACCTCAGGCGTCAGCAGCACTTACGAGAAGGAATGGGTGGGCGGTGTCGAGCGCAACCGAGTCGGCGGCAGTGAAGGACCTTCAGCAGTGCGATTCCGATACGACCTCCCGGCCACCTCATGACAGCACGGTCGTGCCGGACATCTGGCGCCCGGGCGCCCGGGCGCTGAAGACAGGGCTGTACACCGCCGTCGTCCTGTGCCTGATGACGACGCTGGTCCATGTCGTCATGGTGTTCCTTCATGTGGCCCCGCCCAACCCAGTGTCAAAACGCTACAGCCCACAGGTCAACGGATGGGTATACCCCTTCTTCGAACAGAACTGGCGGCTCTTCGCCCCGGACCCCGACTCCTTCAACCGGCAGGTCCTGGTGAGAACCGCGCACACGGAATCCGACGGATCGGTACGGGTGAGCCGCTGGTTCGATCTCACCGCCGTGGACAATTCCGCAGTCGATCACAGTGCATTCCCGAGCCATACGGCTCAGAACCTATTGCGCCGCGCCTGGAGCTCCTACGTCGATACACACGGAGGAAGCGACACGGCACGCTCGGAAAGGGCTGTGATGCTGCAGAAGTATCTGCGTAACATCGCCGCGGACCGCGTCGCCGCCCACGACGACAGCGACACATTCGAGTTCATTCAGCTCCGGGTCATCACACTGCCCATCGCTGCGCCCGGCACCACCGGGAACCGCCCGCCGGTGCCCACCGAGAACCGGCTCCTGCCCTGGTGGAAGGTGACCCCCCGTGGGAACTGAGCAGACTCCCCAACTCCCCCCGACAGCCGCCGCACCACATCGCACCGTGGACCGGGAGACATCGCTCGTCACCACCGTCCACCGATGGCTTCTCGACCGGGCCGGCACTCTGTGGGCACTTCTCACCGCCCGGCCGCTGTCGCTGTACGCCGCCTCGGTCCTGCGCATCGGCTACGGGCTGCTCTACCTGGTCTTTCTGCTCCGCGAATTCCCGCACCGCACGGAGATCTGGGGCCCCGACTCGCCCTGGACACCCGCACTGGCAGCACAGCTCTTCGACCAGACGGGCTGGAACAGCATCCTGACGCTGTCCGACAGCCGTGCCTACTTCGAGCTCTGCTACGTACTGGCTCTCGTCACGTCCGCGCTGTTCACGCTGGGTTGGCGGACCCGCGTCATGTCCGTCCTCTTCGCCGTCGTGGTGATCTCGTTCCATGCGAGAGCGATCTTCATGACGGACGGGGGCGACAACCTGGTCCTGCTGATGGTGCTGTATCTCGTTCTCACCGCATGCGGTCGGCGCTGGTCCCTGGACGCACGCCGAGACCGGCTCAGGACGGCTCGCGCGGCCCAAGCGCCGCAACCGGCGAAGGGCTTCTACGCGCAGCAACTCAAGGACGCTCGCATGACCTTGACCACGGTGGTGCACAACTGCGGCATCCTCGTCATCGCCGCACAGGTCTGCGTCCTCTACGGATCGGCCGGCCTGTACAAGGTCCAGGGTTCCACCTGGGGCGGCGGCACCGCTCTCCACTACGCGCTGAACCTCGAACTGTTCCAGCCCTGGCCCGCGCTCTCCCACCTCGTGGACGCGTTCCCGATGGTGATCGCGATCGCCAGCTACGTGACGGTCCTCGTGCAGGTCGCCTTCCCGTTCGTACTCTTCGGCAGGCTCAAGTATCCCGTTCTGACCGTACTGCTCGGCATGCACATCGGTATCGCCGTACTCATGGGGCTACCCCTCTTCTCCGGCGCGATGATCATCGCGGACGCCGTGTTCCTCCCCGACCGCTTCTACGCCTTCCTACCTCTCCTGTGGCGACGTGCGGCACAGCACGTCGGAATGGGGCCCGAAACCCGCCAAGCGGCAGGACCAGGCTCCGTACCCGCGCAGACGGGACCGGAGGCACCCGCCTCGAAGTATCGGGCCGTTCGGGGCGGGTAGACCCTCATGCCGTTTGTCAAGCCGCGAGAAGGTGGGCGGTGTGAGTTGGTACCGGCGTCCGTCGAGGCGTCGATCCGGCCGGGGCCGTAGGGATAGACCGGCTGCCAGGCCGTCGCCCACTCGCCTTCCAAGTCAGCGAACACGCCGCGCAGCCGGATGTGGTCCTGCGCCACCATCTGACGCCCGACCCATGGGCCGACCCTGGTCGTCATCGCTTTCGGCCAGGATCTCCCTAATCCGCTCCAAGGTCGCCCTGGAGATGGTCGAACCCCGTTGCAACCATTGATCAAGCCACTCAGCGTCCGTCATCATCCCTGGTCAGCCGCCTTCCACGTCTACGGAATTTCATCAAACTCCGCCCACGCGGCCTTCGGCGGCTACAAGCAGTCGGGCATCGGCCGCGAGACCCACCGCTTGATGCTCGACCACTACCAGCAGACGAAGAATCTGCTGGTGTCCTACTCGCCGAAGCGGCTCGGCTTCTTCTAGGGACACAAAGAGAGGCACCTGACCTGGGCTTTTACCCGTCAGGCGCCTCTCGACGGCCTCATCCATCACAGCAGCCGACTTGCGTCGCAACTCCTGGTTCATCCCACCCGTATCCCGCTCCTGACCAGCTGTTCCGGTCTATTTCCGGTCCAAGCTCGGTCCGCCGGCGGGAGTCCCGCCTGGGTGGATGCGGTCCCATTCCTCCATCGACTGCTCGATGAGCCGATTGGCCTGCTCCTGGACCCCGTCCAGGAACTTGGCGTAGAAGCGGGAGAGGACCTCGACGCTCTGGCCGGCCCGGTGACCGCGAGCACCCAGCCCTCGCGCTCGGCGCCGGGCCGGCCCTGAGGGAAATGACCGAGGTAGAAGCGGCCGTCGGCAGAGGCGATATGAGTGTCGGCCCGGCCGTCGACGGCGAAGGGGAAGTCGCCGTTCGCGGCGGGGAAGGTGTCGATCACGTCGGTCGCCTGTCCCGGACCCAAGAGCCAGTTGTGCAGTCTCAAGCGCTCGGTCGTGGTGCGGAATCCTACGGAGCTCCCTTCCACCGTCATGGCATCACCTCTCTGACCTGCTGCTTTCCGGGTACCCCCGGAAGGTCGTCTAGGTTGACATGCCCCTGAAGCGTGCACCAGTCTTTCCGCGCTCTTTCCTGTCTGCCCGAGGCGAACTAGTGTCCTTTGTCATCCAATCGAGTCGTTTGACATCGGACCCAGCCGTTTCGACTTCTCTGACAGTGAATCTAGTCGTGAGGGCTGAGCAGGCTGGGGGTGCTGTATGTCGGCATCGGCTGAGGCCATCCCGTGACTGCGGATAGCGCCGACGGGCAGCCACGATCCGCGGGCGCTTCCGGAAGGTCGCGTAAGCCCGCGATCTGCCGACTCTGGCGTGGCCGGGGGATTGCTGGTGAGGGAGCAGCGTTCCGAGTCTGCGCTATTGGGGGATGGTGACCAGGATGCGGCCGTGGCCGCCGCCGGCGTCGACGTGGTCGTGGGCCTTGGCGATGTCGTCCAGCGGGTAGCGGTCGTGGACGTCGACGGTGAGGGCGCCGACGGCGGCTGCGGAGTTGAGGTCGCGGGCGGCCTGGCGCTTGGCCTCGGCGGGGAAGTCGTCGCTGCCGAGCAGCCGCAGGGTGACGTTGTTGAACAGCAGGGGCCAGAAGGGGATCTCGGTGCGGTCCGCGCGGGTGGCGTAGGCGGCGATGACGGCCTCGTTGGCGACGACGGCGTTGTCGAGGTCGGCATTGTCGGACAGCGCGACCTCGATGATCCGGTCGACGCCCCGCGGCGCGTACGAGCGGATGGCCGCGACGGGGTCGCCAGTGTCCAGGGCGACGGCGTGGGAGACGACGGCCGGGTCGACGCGGTCGAGGTCCGTGGTTCGGCGGACGGTGGCGATCACGGTGGCGCCGGCCCAGTGGGCGAGCTGGGCGGCCAGGGAGCCGACGCCGCCGAGAACTCCGTGGACCAGGATCAGTTGGCCGTCGACCGGGCCGTCGGCGAAGACGGTGCGGTGGGCGGTGATACCGGGGAT
Organism: Streptomyces sp. NPDC042346; assembly: GCF_055581845.1. Classification (NCBI taxonomy): domain Bacteria; kingdom Bacillati; phylum Actinomycetota; class Actinomycetes; order Kitasatosporales; family Streptomycetaceae; genus Streptomyces; species Streptomyces sp. NPDC042346. The sequence goes on from NZ_JBVJEH010000002.1 coordinate 369,694, forward strand.
GCCGAGGCTCGCGCCCAGCTCGTCGCCGAGGTGGTCGGGTAGCGGGACGGCCAGATCCGCAGGGACGACGGTGTACTGGGCGGCCGTGCCGAAGGGGCGGTAGGACTGGGCCCCGTACACCCAGACTCGTTGCCCGACGCGGCGGGCGTCGACTCCGGCGCCCACGGCGTCGATGACTCCGGCGGCGTCGCTGTGCGGGATCACTCGCGGGTAGGGCATGGACGAGCCGAGCCAGCCGCGCCGCTTCTTGGTGTCGCCGGGGTTGACACCCGAGACGGTGACGCGGACACGGACCTCGCGGGGGCCGGGGATGGGATCAGGGAGTTCGCCGACGTGCAGGACATCGGCGGCGGGTCCCTGGTCGTCGTACCAGGAAGCAAGCATGGAGAAACCTCCGTGGGCGGTCAGCTCGCGGGAGCGGCGGGCGCATGCGGATCGTTGTCAGTGACCGTGGTGTCGAATGCGGGCGGTTTCTCGCCGAGGGTCTCGCGCAGCCAGGTCCGTTCGGCGCGGCTGGTGGCGCGGGCGGTGAGCAGCATGCCGCGCCGGTAGGGGTCGGCGATCTCCTCGGCACGCAGGGGCCGGTCTTTGTCGTAGAAGAAGCTCGCCGGTTCTTCCAGGAATTCCAGCCGTCTGCGCAGCACTGCGTGCTGTTCGGTCACGTCGGGCAGGTGGGAGAGGAATGCCAGGACGATGTAGAACCGGGTGAAGTCGGTGATCTCGTGGTCGGCGGGCTTGCGCAGGCGCTGAAGCATGTCGGCCCGTCCGGCCGGGGTCAGGCTGAGCACGTACCGGGCCGCCCCCGCGGCCGGGTCGGCGCGCCGCTCGATCAAGCCCGCCCTGGTCAGACGATTGATCGCCGGATACAGGCTGCCGTCGCTGACCGGCCGCGTGTAGCCGGTCAGCTGTGAGACACGGCGTCGCAGCTCGTGTCCGGGCAAGGGTCCCTCGGCCAGGAAACCGAGTATCGCGAGTTCGAGCATGGGTCCATCCTCGCGCACACATCGAATCGATGCAAACATCGATTCGATGTTACGCTTCCCAGGTATCCACCCATCGTCTTTGGAGAGGCACAGCACGATGCCGGCGCAGTCCAGCGAGTCAGTGATGAACCGCTTCGTCGAGTTCATCAACACGGGCGACGAGGGTCTCGCTCGCGAGGTCATTTCTCCGGACGCGGTGTTCCACGCACCCAGTCACCCGGAACCGCTGCGGGGGCCTGATGGGTACATGGAGGTCCTCGGGATGATGCGCAGCGCCTTCCCGGACGTCCAGTGGACGCTGGAGGAGACGGTCACCGAAGGCGACACGGTCGCCGCGCGGTTCACCATGCGAGGAACCCACGACGGTGAATTCTTCGGGGTCCCCGCGAGCGGCAACAAGATCTCGGTGCAGGCCATGAACTTCTACCATCTGGCCGACGGCCGGATCGTCGGCGAACGCGGTCAGCCCGACCTCCTCGGCGTGATGCAGCAGATCGGTGCCGTACCGGCGCCATGAACCCAGGCGGGCTGCGTACCTTCTTCGCGCGGAACTACCGCCGTCGGGAAGGGCCCGTACGCCGCCATGGCGGGGGGTGAAGGCACACACCGGGGCGCGGGCCGCCGGCGCGGGTTCTTTCACCGCAAGAGGTCGGTCTTCTTCGAGTAGCCGGCGGCGGCGCCCACAGAGACAGCGTTGGCGGTGACAATCACGGTGATGGCCAGCCACGATGCCGCACCAAGGTGCTGGTCCAGGACGAGTACGCCGATCAGAGCGGCAAGCACCGGGTTGACGCTCATGAAGATCCCGAAGAAGCGGGCGGGGACCCGGCGCAGCGCGAGCAGGTCGGCGAGAAACGGCCATCTCATCCGCCACAACACCCCCACCGGCGGCCTCGCCGAGGGCCTGTGCGACCTGGCCGTCCTCCGAACCCCCGTCGACACCCGCCGCTACGCCCACGCCCTCGTCGGCCACGAACGCCGCTACGTCGCCCTCGCCTCCGACGACCCATGGGCCAGGCGACGGTCAGGGCATCCCGCTCGTCGTGTCCCTGACCGGCGCAAACCGCAACGACGTCACTCGGCTGTTGCCCTTGCTCGCGAAGGTTCCGGCTGTTGCCGGCCTGGTCGGGCGCGCTGCCGCCCCGACATGCTGCTGGCCGACCACGGCTACGACCACAGCGACTTCCGCCACCGTCGTTGAGCGGACCATCGCCTGGCTCTGCACGGATTCCGACGCCTACGCGTTCGATGGGAACGACGAGCCGACATCCACGAAGCCTTCCTTGGCCTCGCCACCTGCCTCATCACCCACCGACACGTCCAACGCCCTTGTTAGGACCTCTAAAAGGTGGCGCCGGTAGTGCCCGGCGAATTACAGGTGAGGTTGCAGATCGTCGCTGTGTTGCCTTTCGACGAGCCGTAAGGAAGTGGCAGCTGAGCTGCAGGTACTCGGCGGGTCCCCGGTTTCGGTAACCGCGGACCCGTCCCTAAACTGCCGCCGCCTTACACGCCCTCTTCACGGCTTCGTGCCCCCTGAGGAAACAGATCTGCACCGCCCGACGATGCCGATCCGTCGTCGCGGGTGGAGATCAGGGGTGGTGCGATCTGCACGACCGGGTCGCCTCGGTCGTCCGCGCGGGCCAGGAGTCCGAGGCCGCGCATGCGTGCGAGAAGGAACTGCTTGACGAGTTCGTCCTGGCGCTCAGGGGTGAAGCCTCGGCCGTCCGCTCCGGCGACGAGTTCGAGGGCCCAGAAGAAACCGTCGCCGCGTACGTCGCCCACGATGCTCAGATCGGTCAGTTCGGCGAGCCGCTTGTGGAGGTGGCCGGTCAGGCCGCGGACGTTGTCCAGGACGCCGTCTCGTTCGAAGATGTCGAGGTTGGTCAGGGCGGTGGCGGCGGCGACCGGATGCCCGGCGAAGGTCAGCCTGTGCAGAAGGGGCACGCCGTCGTTGAAGAAGGGCGCGGAGACTTGTCGGACACCAGGACGGCGCCGAGTGTGGCGTAGGACGAAGTGAGGCCCTTGGCTGTGGTGATCATGTCGGGGATCGCATCGTACTTGGTCACTGCGAAGTATTCGCCGATGCGGCCGAAACCGGTGATGACCTCGTCGGCGACCAGGAGGAAGCCGTACTTGTCCGCCATCGCCGGTAGCCCTGCCCAGTAGCCTGCCGGAGGCGTGAGGCAGCCTCCGGAGTTCTGCACGGTTCGGCGATGAGCATGGCCACGTTCTCCGGGCCGGCCTCCAGCACCGCCGCTTCGGTTTCGGCCAGCAGCCGCCGGGTGAAGGCGCCCTCGTCGGTGTCCTTCGACATCCCCCAGGTGGGCCGCTTCGGCCTGGCGATCTGCTACGACGGCCGCCAACCCACAAGTGCGCCGCAACTGGTCGATCCGCTTGCCCAGGACATGCGCCATCCGCGTCAGCTCCAGCCCGTCCCCGAAACGCCCACATCGGCCTCACGCGTCAGCGCCGGCTCACGGATGCCCTGGGCCCACTCGGCGTCGTGGCGCCAGGGCGTGCCGAGCCCGGTCCGTCGATCGACAACACGAGGAAGTGCCACGTGCGTGAGACTGAGCAGCGGCGCCCTCGGTGTGAGGCAGCGGAAGGATCGGCTGGTCGGCGAGCACGTCCTGTGCCACGAGGGGCGAGACCGTACAACATCCATTCAAGGCGTTTGATATCGAACCCAGTCGTCCAAGGCGAGCGGAGCGGGCCCGCATCCGTGGCCTGGTCAGGCCGCGGATGCGGGCCCCGGCGGCAGATGGACGGTCATGATCAGATGGCAGGGCTCGTCGCCCACCCCGCGATAGGCATGGGGGGCGTCACCGTCGAACGTGGCGGTCTGCCCGGCTTCGACGGGGTGCTCCGCGCCATCGACGACCAGGACCATGCGCCCCGCGGTGACGCTGACGGTCTCCACGACGCCGGCCTGATGGGGGTGGCTGGGGTACTCCTCGCCCGGCTCGAGACGCCAGAGCCACACCTCGACCGGGGCGGGGCCCGAGGTCGTCAGCATCAGCCGGGCCTCGCTGCCCTGCTCGCCCGCCCACAGCGGCATCACGGCGCTGGCCGAGACCACGCGGACGCGCCCTTCGGTCGGGCCTTCCATCAGCGCGGAGACCGAGACACCCAGCGTGTCGGCCAGCCGGACCAGGGTCGCGAAGTTCGGATTGCCCTGCGCCTTCTCCAGCCCGACCAGGGCCCCCTTGCTGACCTTGGCCCGGCGGCCAAGCTCGTCCAGGGACAGGCCGGCGCGAGTGCGAGCTGAGCGGACGTTGTGCGCGAGCGTGCGCAGGGCCGCCTCTGTCTCGGTCACCTGGTCACCATCCCCATCGGTTCGGTCGGTCAATGGAATGCACCCCCCGGTCGTTCAGTTGACAGGGGACAGTCGTTCCATTGTACGGTTTAGTCGTTCCACTGTAATCGTAAGGGATCGTCTCGTGATAGCTCTACTGCTGGCCCTGGGCAGCTCACTGGCCTACGGATGCGCCGACTTCCTCGGCGGTCTGGGCGCCCGTAAGGCCCACGTACTCCGCACTGTGATGGTCGCCGCGCCGGCCAGCCTGGCGGTCGAGCTGCTGTTGTGGCCCGTGCTCGGCGCCTCGTTCAGCCCCGCCGCGCTCGGCTGGGGCGCCGCCTCAGGCGTGGCCTCGGCCGCCGCGTTCGCCCTGCTCTACAAGACCCTCGCCATCGGCCCGATGAACGTGCTCTCCCCGGTCACCGCGCTGGTGTCCGCCGTGCTCCCGGTCACGGTGGGCCTCCTGCAGGGCGAGCACCTGGGGATGGCCGGCCTTTGGGGTCTGCCGCTCGCGCTGGTCGCGGTCGTGCTGGTCAGCGCCGGACACGGGACGGGCTCGTCCCGGCCGTCGCGTACGGCGCTGCTGCTGGCCCTCGGCGCGGGCGCGGCCATCGCGCTGCAGCTGATCTTCCTGCACCAGGCGCCGTCCGACAGCGGCGTGGCGCCGTTGATCATCGGCAGAGCGGTCGCCTCGGTCGTCACGATGACCGCGGCCGGGCTCCTGTACCGCAGGCTCGGCCCCGAGAAGCCCGCCTACGCTCTGTCGGCCACCGCCGGTGTGCTGGACTCGCTGGCGAACCTGCTGTTCCTGCTCGCCGCACGCAGCGGCGACCTCACCGTCGTCGCCGTGATCACCGCCCTCTACCCGGCCGGCACGGTCCTGCTCGCCCGCAGCGTGCTCGCCGAACGCATCCACAAGGGACAGGTCGTCGGCCTGGGCGCAGCCGCGGTCGCCGTCAGCCTCCTCGCCCTCACCTGATCGCCCTGCGCACCTCAAGGAGCCCCGCATGTTCATCCAGCCCTGGGACGCGGCCCTGGACGAGGCCGAATGGCAGACCTGGATCGCCGAAGGCCACGACTTCGGACTGCTCAGCGTCAACGGCCTGCTCGGCCACGCGCCCACCACCGTGCCCACCCACTTCGTCCCCGACGGCAACCGGCTGCTGGTCCATCTGGCTCGCCCGAACCCGGTCTGGGAGTCGATCGAGTACGACCCGAACGTCACCTTCACCGTGATCGGCGATTACGCCTTCGTCCCCGGGCCCTGGCGCGCCAAGCCCGACACGCCTCCCACCGACGGCGTGCCCACCAGTTACTACGCGGCCGTCCAGTTCATCTGCCAGGCCCACATCGTCGACGAGCCGGAAGCCAAGGCCGAGCTACTGCGCCGACAGATGGCCCAATTTCAGCCCGACGGCGATCACGCCCCCATCGAGGTCGACCAGGCGCCGTACGGGCGGATGCTGCCCGGCATCCGCGGTCTGACGCTGGAGGTGACGGAGGTCCGGGCCAAGTTCAAGTACGACGACCACAAGCCCGTAGAGCACCGCGCCACCGTCGCCGAGCGCCTCACCGACCGCAAGCAGGCCCTCGACGAGCCCACGGCCCGCCAGCAGCGGCGCCGCCTGGACCGCATCGGCGCCTGGAAACCCTGACCCCGCCCACCCCGCACCACCTCGGAACGGAGCTCTACCCATGACCGCCTTCCGCATCACCCCCGCCGTCGCCACCGCCTTCCCCGACACTCTCATCGCCGTGGTCACCGCCAGCGGACTGCGCGGCCACGAGCCCTGGCCCGACACCGCCGCTGCACTCGACGGCCTTGAGCAGCAGCTGGCCGCCGGCGCCTGGGCCCCGGCCGACGAGAGCGACCCTCGGATCGAGGCGTGGCACACCGCCTACCGCTCTTTCGGCACCAACCCCCGCCGTATCCGCCCCAGTGTCGACGCCCTGGGGCGCCGCATGGCCAAGAAGGGCACCCTGCCGCGCATCAATCCGGCCGTCGACTCGTACAACGCCGTCTCCGTCCACCACGGCCTGCCCGCAGGAGCCTTCGACCTCGACCACGTCTCCGGCGCCGTCGAGATCCGGTACGCGGACGGCACCGAGGAGTTCACCCCGCTCGGCGAACCCGACACCACCGAGAACCCCAAGCCCGGCGAGATCATCTACACCGACACCACCAGCGTGCTGACCCGGCACTGGAACCACCGCGACGCCCACCGCACTCGCGTCACCGAGGACTCCACCCGCGTCGCCTTCGTCCTCGAAACCCTCCACGCCACCCGCGACGGCCACCTGCTCAAGATCGCCGCCGAGGAGCTGCACGGCCTGCTGATGCTCCACGCCGAGCACACGCGCGTGCACAACCTCAGCCCGGAACATCCGGAAGTCACAGCTTGAGCCCGCGAGGCCGGCAGCCGGCCATGAGCCGGTGGATCGCTTCCGTGGCGAGGATGGCGCCGAGGCCGTGCCCGCGCCACGGCTCGTCCAGGCTCACCCTGTCCATGACGAGCAGGGCAGAGTGTAGGGAGCGCGGCTTGGTGAGCACGGGATCCTGCGGGAACGTCGGATTCCGCGAGTGATGAGCACTGCTTGAGTCGGGTTGATCATGAGCAGGGCGCGCCACCGGGACCTTCTCGGTAGTCACCGTAAGTAGCTGACGGGTGGCGACCAGCCCGGGGTGGATGGATCGATTGCTCAGTAGGTCCGTCGGACCTGCTCCACGCTCTGGCCGTTCACTCCTGGTAGCGCGGGAGGATGTCGCCGTTCTTGACGAAGGTCAAGGCGGCGGCGACGTCGTATGCATGGATCGCGGAGGCGAGCGGTGCCAGCCGGTTGGTCAGGCCCTCGATCGCGTTGCCGGTGAAGAATGCGTCCCGTGCTGCGCTGTCGCTGAACCCGAGGACGAGGGAGGCGTGGAATCGCTGGTCATGGGGGTTGTCGTGGGCGACGCGCGGGGTGTCCCAGAGCTTTTCGCTCCAGGGCAGGAACGTCTGCGTGCGCAGTTCCTTCAACGCTGCGGCGTCGGCGAGCGCGGGAACGAGCTGCTGGTTGACGAACTTCCGGAACTCGCCTGCGCCGACCCCGTCTCTGCGGCGCAGGTAGATCAGGGTGCGGGCACCGACCGTCTCGCCGGGGCCGGCGACGTCATACCAGCGGGAGGAGTTCGGCGGGCCGGCGTACAGCAGGGTGCGACGGAACACGTTGATCTCGTCGGCGTGGGCCAGCTTCGCCTGCTTGCGCCCTTTCAGGGGCGCAAGCGCCGATGGGAAGGTGACCTCGGCGACGCCGTCGATCTTCCGGTCCGCGGGAATCGAGGTCTGCACCCCATCGGTCGCCGGCCACCGGCCCGGGTTGTGCTCGGCGAGGTGGATCTGCCGGTACTCCTCCAGGCCCGGGGTGGCGGAGATGATCCCTGAGTGCGGTCCCTTCCAGTGGTCCATGCCGGTCTGGCGGGGCTGGTCGGTACGCACCCACAGCAGGATCGAGGAAGTGAGGTGCTTCTTCTCCACGCCCAGCTGAGCGGCGGACGGTGAGGTGCTCATGGTGCTGCTCTTCTCTCCCTCGTCGCCGAACGTGCAGCTGCGGTGTTCGCCAGAGGTCAACGGGCGAGGAACTCGACCGCGAGGGGGGCGAACTGCTGGTGGTACTGGAAGATGCCGCCGTGACCGGAGTCGGGGTAGATGATCAGCTCGCTGTCCTTGATGCGTCGGTGCAGGTCCTCGGAGAGGACCGAAGGCACCATGCGGTCGTTGTCGCCATTGGCGATCAGGGTGGGCTGGGCGAGCTGCGACAGGTCGTCGGGGGTGGAGCGCCCCCACTTCTTGATCGCCTTCAGCTGCGTCTGGAATGCCTTGACCTTGATCTTCGCATCGCGGTCGGCAGTGCGCTCCTTGAGCCGGCTGACGAACGAACGCGCGGCGGGCTTGCCGGTGGTGTTGCGGTTGAAGAACAGGAATTCCTTGGGATCCGACCGGGTCAGGGTGGCGCGCAGCATGTCCCAGTACGTGATGCCGGCGACCTTGTCGATGTCCTTGCCGCCCTTCGGCCCGGTGCCGGTGAGGACGAGCTTGCGCACGAGCTCGGGGTGCTTCACCACCAGGGCCTGGGCGATCATGCCACCGAGGGAGAAGGAGAAGACGTCGATCTTGTCGAAGCCGAGCGCCGTGATGAAGGTGTAGGCGTCATCAGCCATCGCCTCGATGCTGTCCGGCACCTGGCCCGTGGAGGCCCCGACACCGCGCTGATCGAAGGCGATGACGTGACGGCCCTTCGCGATGGGGTCGACGATGCGCGGGTCCCAGTTGTCCAGGGTCGCGGCGAGGTGCACGAAGAACACAACGGGGATGCCGCCCTTGGGGCCCAGCTCGCGGTAGGCGTAGGTGACGCCGCCGGCGGTGACGGTGCGGGTCGGGGCGTGAGCGTACGAGGTGATGACGGGTTCGTTCGACGTGCCGGTGCTGCTCATGATGGTTTCTCCCGGTGTGTTTCTGGTCGCCCGCCGCGGGTGGCGGAGGGTCAGCCGGGGCACGGCTGCCCTGTCGAAGCCGGGTGCCTTGCCCGCGACCGGGCGCACCACGCCTTGCTCGATGCGGTGGTGATCTGGTGGAGCCGGTCGATGCCGGCGCGCCCGACCTACGTCATCGAGACGACGACCTTGCCCGCCTTCGCCCGGCCCCTTTCGACGTACTCCATGGCCTGGATGGTTTCGTCGAACGGGAAGACGGTGTCGACGACGGGGCGGATCTTCCCGGTGTCGATGAGGGGGGTGAGTTCCCGCAGCTGATCGCCACTGGCCTTCATGAACAGGAAGGAGTACGTCACGCCCAGGCGCTTGGCCTGGCGCCGGGTCTTGGAACTGAGCGCGGTCATGGCCAGGCGGAGGACCGGGTTCGCGCCTAGTTCACGGGCGAAGGCCAGGTCGGGCGGGCCCGCCACGCTGATGGCGATGCCGCCGGGCTTGAGGACACGCAACGACCTGGCCAGGTTGTCGCCACCGAGGCTGTCGAGGACGACGTCGTAGCCGTCGAGGATCTCGGTGAAGTCCTGGGTGCGGTAGTCGATGACTTCGTCCGCGCCGAGTTCCCTGACCAGGTCGACGTTGGCGGTGCTCACGGTGGTGGCCACGTGCGCGCCAAGTTCCTTGGCCAGCTGGACGGCGATGGAGCCGAGGCCGCCGGCGCCCGCGTGGATGAGGACCTTCTGACCCGGTCGCACGCGGGCGCGCTCGACCAGTGCCTGCCATGCGGTCAGGGCGACCAGGGGCAGGGAGGCGGCCTCGGTCATCGTGAGGGCGGCCGGTTTGGGCGCCAGGTCGTCCTTGTGGACGGCAATGAACTGGGCGAAGGTGCCGATGCGGTCCTTGTCGGGCCGGGCGTAGACCTCGTCGCCCACCGCGAAGCGGGTGACGGACGGGCCGACCCGGACGACCTTCCCGGCGAGGTCGTTGCCCAGGACAAGGGGGAGACGGTAGGGCAGGAACGCCTTGAAGTCCCCGTTGCGGATCCTGAGGTCCAGGGGGTTGACGCCCGCCGCGTGGATCTTGACCAGGACGTCGTCGGCGCCCATCTGCGGGTCGGGCATTTCGGCGGCGCGCATCCCGGCCTGGCCGCCGTACTTCTCGACCATGAAGGCCTTCATCGTCGTCTCCGTTCCGTGTCCCGTCCCTGGAAGGGGGCGGGGTCTGTGCTCGCCCCGGGCTTCTCCCAGTACGAGATAGTTTGTGTTGTTTTCCTGGCTGCGGCACATGGGCGCACTGCGTCCTCAGTCGCGTTCACCCATCAGGCCACCGGCACGACCGGGGCGGTGACGCGATCGGCAGCGCCTCCCTGGAGGCGGTCCAGGGAGGCGCCGATCCCTTCGTGGGGCGCGCCGAGCGGCACCGCGCTGACCTCGGTCAGGCGGGTGTACTGCTCGTCGGTCAGCTGGACGTCGAGGGCGCCGAGGTAGCTGTCGAGCTGGGCGAGGTTGCGCGGGCCGATGATCGGGACGCTCGTGCTGGATGCCCACGATCGGGGCCCAGTTCTTCAGGTCCGCGAGGCTCACCGCGCGCGAGACGCGCCAGGCGGGGAAGTTGGATAGTGCGGCGTGGTGGATCTTGCCGGCGCTCACCAGGTCGTCGAGTCCGCGCAGGAGCTCCTCCATCGGAGTGAGCTCGTCGGGGAAGTGCACCCACAGCAGGTCGATGTAGTCGGTGCCCAGACGTTTCAGGCTGGCCTCCACCGAAGCGACCATGTTCTTGCGGCTGTTGCCCGTCTTGGAGATGTCCGGCTGCGGCGCGGCTCCGAGGGCGAACTTGGCGGCCAGGACGAAGTGATCGCGGTCGGCGGAGATCAGCTTTCCGGTCAGTTCCTCGGACTCCCCGAACTGGTAGCCGTCCGCGCTGTCGAGGAAGGTGCCGCCCGCCTCCGCGAACCGGTCGAACATGCGGCGTGCCTCGTTCGGCTCGGCGCCGGCATCCCAGCCGGTTCCGAAATTCGCCGTGCCGAGCGCGTACTCGGACACGCGCAGTCCGGTCCGGTGTCCGAAGGTCGTGTATCGCATGAGAGGTCCTTGCGCGAGCGGTGGGAAGGGGGCGCGCCGCGGTGGCAGGGTGAACGTCAGCCTGCGTTCGGCTCGGGTGCCGCGGACAGGCTCTGCTTGACGTACCGGCTGGTCTCGTCGGCGAGGATCTCGGGCAGGCCGGCCTCGATGCCGTACAGGGCCTGGGTCGCGACGTCGGAGGCGGCGACCTTCTGTTCTGCGGGAACGCCCGCGGCCATGTCGGTGTCCATGTAGCCGACGTGCAGCGCCGAGACGGCGATGCCGCGCGGTGCCAGCTCCTCACGGGTCGCGTCACTCAGCGCCCAGGCGGCGGCCTTGGAGGCCGCGTAGGAGCCGAGGCCGGCCGGGTGGAACCAGGACAGGGCGGACAGGACGTTGAGTACGGCGCCGCCGCCGTTGCCCTCGATGACGGGGGCGAAGGCGCGGGTCGCGGCGAGCGGGCCGAAGAAGTTGGTCTCCATCTCCCGGCGCACCTCGTCCAGGCCGCCGCCGATCAGGGTCGCGCCGGTGGAGATGCCCGCGTTGTTGATCAGCAGGGTCGCATCCGACGCGATGCGGGCGGCCTCCCTTATCGACGCCTCGTCCGTCACGTCGAGGTGCAGCGGGATGACGCCTGGTACGTCGACCGTCTCGGGGCGGCGGGCCGCCGCGTACACCTTCGCGCCGCGCCCCACGAGCTGGGCGGCGAGGTGCCGTCCGAGGCCCCGGTTGGCGCCGGTGACGACCGCGACCGCTTTGTTCAGTTCCATGCCTGCTCCTGGTCTTCGGCGGGTGCCGTCGAGCTGCCCGCACGGTTTAGATTATGCAACCAATCTAAACACGGGTCTACGATAGATTCCAGTCGACATCCAAATAGGAGGGTGATCATGGGCCGCGTATCGCAGGCGCAGGCGGAGGAGAACCGCAGGCGGGTGGTGGACACCGCCTCGCGACTGTTCCGGGAGCAGGGCACCCAGGTGAGCGTCGCCGACCTGATGAAGGCGGCCGGCCTGACCCACGGCGCTTTCTACAAGCAGTTCCCCTCCAAGGAGGCGCTCGTCGACGAGGCCACCGCCCACGCCTTCGACGAGCTCACCCGGAGCCACACCGCAGGGCTCGCCCAGTACGACGGGCAGCGCGACGCCGCCCGGCGGGCGCTGATCGACGCCTACCTCTCCGTCGAACACCGCGACGACCCGGCGAACGGCTGCCCGGTCGCCGCGCTCGCCACGGACATCGCGCGCGAAGGCGGGGGGCATGAGGCCCGGCGTGTCTACACCGAAGGGGTGGCCGACTTCGCCGACTTCCTCGGCGGTGACGACCAGGACGGCATCGTCCGCCTCTGCACCCTGTTCGGTGCGCTGGCCCTGTCCCGGGCCACCAAGGGCTCCCCGCTCTCGGAGGAGATCCTTGCCGCCGCGCACGCAACCCTGATCAGGGGCGCGGCGGTCGAGTAGGCGATGCGGGTGATCCAGCGAACACGGGGGCCGAGCTGACACCATCTGCGGCACCTGGCCCTGTGCTCACTGTGGATCGTGCCGGATTGGTTCGGCGTCGTCTGCGATGCGCAGGATCTGCTGTGCTTCTCGGAGGAAGTCGCGCCTGCGGGACGTTGGCGCGAGGGGGGCGGGTGTCCCGGTCGATGATCCGGAGGCCGGCCCTGTGCCGCAGGAAGGCGTTGACGCAGTGGTGCACTCAGCGAGGCTCTCTCCGGCTACATCGGCGGTGCGGAGGATTCCGGCCGCTTGACGACGCGCACTGTCCGCGACCGCATCACCAGAAGGAAGTCCGGAACGTGGCTGCGTACCTTGCCGTCGACCCGCGCCACCATGCGCAAGGGCTAGGCGTAGATGCCGCACACCGACGGGTCGAAGTCGGCGAGCAGCAGGCGTGCGAGCTCCAGGCGGCTCTCGTAGACGACCTGGCCTCCCGTCGTCGCCGAGGCGTAGTCACCCGAATAGTGCGACATGCCGTGCACGGAACGAACCCGGCGCCGCGGGTCCGACTCATCGAGGTCCCTCAAGCGCAGCAGATAGAAGGGGACTTCGCGAGCCGACCCGTCGACGTACCTGATCGACGCGGTAGGAGTGTTGTGCCCGCTGTGACTTCTCCTCGCGCCTTGTTTGGCCATACTGGAACGGCGCGAAGCGGGCACACTGCTTAAACCGGAAGATCGCAAACAGTCGAGCCCTTTCGATGCCTGTCATGCGTTGTCGCAGGGCGCCGCTCCGCCCGTTGCAGAAGACGCGAGCGGCGGCAGCGACGGTCTCGTGGCCTGGGATTTGCGTGATGACGCGTAAGCGATCAAGGGCGAAGGGCGTCATCACCACGGCCCGCATCGCGGGCGCTCGACCGCTACTGAACGTTACCGCTGCCCATGATCACGCGGAAGTGCTCGCGAAACTGCGGAACCTACAGCAGAGCCTGAGTACGGCAGCCACTCGCTGGCGTCCTCGGTAAGTTCCCCGTGGCCGGATCGAGTAGTGCCTGGGCTGTCTCGTACAGCTCTTCAGACTCCTCCTCCATGGCCCGGACCGCGTTCATGCCCCGGTCGAGGTGCACCCTGGAGAAGGTCATCGTCCCGACCTCCGCCTCCTCGTGGAGGATGGCCACGTCCCACCGCTCCAGAGTGTCGGCCTGTGGGGTGTCTCCGAGTTCGTCGGTGTAGGAGATGCGCAGGCGCAGCTCGGAGGGATCTCCGGGCAGCAGGGAGGGTGCGTTCGCTGCTGCAGCCTGGCGACGCGCCATGGGCAGCGGGCCAGCCGACTCCTAGAGCTGGTCTGTCTACCGACGTGCGCGATGCGGCCCTCAGGCCATCGAACATGCTGAAGGCCCCGGGAACCGCGGGGCGGTTCTCGGGGCCTTCAGCCGAAATCGAGTTGGGTCAGACGGTGTTGGATCGTCGGTGCTGGTCGGAGCCCGGGGTTCTGTCGGCCTTCTTGCGTCGGCGGTTGAGGTAGACGGTGGCGGCTCCGGCGAGCAGCAGGGTTGCGCCGCCGGACAGCAGGGCGATGGTGGTGGAACTGGAGCCGGTGTGCGCGAGGGAGCCTGGGGGGCTGGTGCCGCCCGTCGGTGAGGCGGAGCCAGTGGCGGCGTCACTGTCGGCCGGGGCGGAGGCGGGGAGCGGTTCCTCGGCCGGGGAACGGGCGGAGGGGGAGCCGCTCGGGATCGGCTGGCCGGAGGCAGATGCGGTGGGCCGGGTTGTCGGCTTCTGAGTGGGGCGTGCGGTCGTGGTGGCGGTGTTGACGAGAGAGGCCGCGACGGGCTGGCCGGGGAGGGCGGTGACGTCGACGGATGCCGTCTGCGGCCGGTGGCCTGCGGGTGCCTTGGTCTGGGTGATGGTGTAGGTGGTGCCGTTCCTCTTGCCGACGGGGAGAGTGGCCTTGGCGGTGCCGTCCTTGCCGGTGGTCAGGGTGAAGGTGCCCTTACTGTCCTTGGCGCCCTTCGGGATGACGTTGGCAACCGCGCCGGCCAGGTCCTTGCCGGTGGTCTTGTCGGTGACTTTGAGGGTGAGGCTGGCGGCCTTGTACGGGTCGGTGATCGGCAGGTCCGTGGGTGGGCCGGGGACGATGACAACGTCCTGGTCGGGGACGGTGTCCAGGACGGGGCTGCCGGAGGCGGTCTCCTTGAGCCGGGCGATGCCCGGGACCAGGCCGGTGAGGGTCAGGGTGCCGTCGCTGCCGGTCTTGCCGTCGGCGAGGGTCTTGCCGGTGGAGTCGAGCAGCTGGAACGCGGTTCCCGCTACGGGCTTTCCTTCGGGGTCCGTCTTGATGATGCGCAGACCGCCGACGTCCACAGGGTCGGACTCGCTGGACTGGGTGGCGGCAGTGGACGGCGTCGGGGCCGCCACAGCGAGGGGGACGGCCGTGAGCGCGGTCGCGGCGGTGAGAGTGATGACGAGCGGGCCAACAGCAGACGAAGAATCTGCTGGTGAGCCACTCCCCGAAGAATGCACGCGACGAACACCCCACCCGGCCCCTTGCCGTCCAGGCGACGGTACGGGCCAGAAACCAGGGTCGCTGATCAGGCGAGCCGTTTGAGGACGGCTTCGACGGCGTCGATGAGGGCATCACCCTCGGTTCCGGGGCGCCTGATCAGCCCGAGTTCGACGTCGGGGAGCGCGGGAAGGCCGTGTACGACGGTGCCCGGTTCGACGGTGGCCGGAAGGAGGGCGGCGGCGCCGAGGCCGGCGCGGACGGCCGCCCGGACGCCGGGCAGGCTGGTGCTCTCGAAGGCGGTGCGCCAGCCGCGTCCGGCGGCTTCGAGGGAGTCAAGGAGTGGTTGGCGCCAGCGGCAGGGCTGGGAGAAGAGGACCAAGGGGAGGGGGTCGAGGGTGGTGTCCAGGCTGGGGGCGGCGGCCCAGGTCATAGGGAGGCGCACCGTCCACCGGGGTGGCTCGGGGAGATAGGACGGGTCGCACAGGGCCAGGTGTATGCGTCCTTTGCCATATGCCTCGCGGAGTACGGGGCCGGGGCCGCTGATCAGCTCCAGGGTGGCCCGGGGGTTCATGCGGGTGAAGTCGGCCAGGGCCTGAGGGAGCGGCGCCGTGGTGAGGTCTTCGAGCAGGCCCACGCCGCAGTGCCCCTGGACGGCTGGGCCGGTGGCGCCGAGTGCCTGGGTGGACAGGGCCAGGATGCGTTCGGCGTACGGCAGCAGCGCCTCGCCGGCCTTGGTGAGGGTGACGCCGGTGGCGGCGCGGTGGAGGAGTGGCTGTCCGACGGTGCGTTCCAGCCTGCGCAGTTGCTGGCTGAGTGCGGGCTGGCTGTGCCCGAGCGCGGTGGCGGCGCGGCTGATGCTGCCGGAGCGGGTGCAGGTGACGAAGACCCGCAGCTGTGCCATGTCCAGATCCGATCCCATAACCAGACGTTATGTGGGATCTCCGGGATTAGCCAGTTCCTTCTGGCCTGGTGGGCTCGTAGCCTCAGCCGCATGTTCTACCACCACGTCGATGTCTTCACCGGCCTCCCCTACAGCGGCAACAGCCTGGCTGTCTTCCCCGACGCCGCCGGGCTCAGCGGCCCCCAGATGCAGCGGATCACGCAGGAGCTGCGCCACTTCGAGTCGATCTTCCTGACCCCGGACAAGACCTCGGGAAACTCGGGCCGACAGGCGCGGGTCTTCGACCTCATCGAGGAACTGGACTTCGCCGGGCACCCCGTCATCGGGGCCGGGTGTGTGCTGCACGCCCTGCACGGTGCCGACGAGGACGAGACGTGGACGCTGCGCTTGAAGGCCCGCACCGTGGAGGTGACCACGAGGCGGCTCGGAACCGGACGGTACGCCAGCGAGCTGGATCAGGGTCGGGCCGCCTTCCTCGGCCGCCCCGAGCCCTCGGACGCGAAGGACCTGGCGTCCTTGTTCGGCCTCGACGCCAAGGACCTCGATCCGGACCTGTCCCCTGAGGTCGTCTCCACAGGGCTGCGCTACCTGGTGCTCCCGGTCCGCGAAGGCGCCCTCGACCGTGCCCGCATCGCCTCGGACATCAGCACACGACTGGCGGACCTCGGCGCCCAGTTCGCCTACGTCCTCGATGCCACCGCTCTGGAGGCGCGGCACTGGAACAACGACGGGCTGACCGAGGACGTGGCCACCGGCAGCGGAGCCGGCTGCGCCGCAGCCTACCTGCGCCGTCACGGCTGCATCGGCGACGGCGAAGCCGTGACCCTGCGCCAGGGCCGGTTCACCGGACGCCCCAGCGAGATGACCATCAGCGCCCACGGCCACGGGGAGGACATCCACTCCGTGCGGGTAGGCGGCGAGGTCGCCTTCGTCGGCGAGGGACGGCTGGAGGTGCTTCCTCGGTGAGCGCCGCGACCCGGCAGACGATGCAGGCGATACCGGCATACGTCGGGCCGGACACGATCCGCACGCTCGTGGGGTACGAGGACGTGGTCGAGGAAGTGGCGGCAGCCTTCGCCGACTTCAGCCGCGGACTGGGCGACTCGCCGGCGGCGGTGTTCGCGCCGGCGGGCCGGGACGGCGACGTGCACGTGAAGTCGGCCTGGCTTCCGGGCCGTTCCGTCTTCACGGTGAAGGTGGCCACCTGGTTCGCGGAGCGTGCCCGGCGTGGCGGCACGCCTGGAGCCGGTGCCGTCGCCGTGTTCGACGCCCGGACCGGGGACCTGCAGGCCGTGCTGGAGGACGAGCACCACCTGTCCGACATCCGCACCGCGGCCGCCGGCGCGCTCGCCGCGCGCACGCTGGCCCGGCCGGACTCCGCCGTGGTCGGCGTGCTGGGTACCGGAGTTCAGGCGTATCTGCAGATCCTGGCGGCTGCCGACGAACTGCCGATCCGGGAGGCGAGGGTCTGGGGCCGCCGCGACGAACGCGTGCGCCGCCTCGCCGCCGCGCTGGTCACACGCCGCCCCGACCTGCGGGTGACCCCGGTGGGCACCGCCCGGGAGGCGTGCGAGGGCGCCGACGTGCTGGTGACGGCCACCGCCAGCACCGAACCGCTGGTCGACGCCGAGTGGCTGGCTCCCGGCCTGCACATCACCGCCGTAGGAGCCGACGACCCGACCAAGGCCGAACTGTCCCCGACCTGCCTGTACCGCGCCGACCGGATCGTGGTCGACAGCCGCGCCCTCACCGCCGTCCACGGAGACCTCGCGCGGGCCCAAGCCGCCTTCCCGGAACCCACGGAACTCGGCGAGGTGCTTGCGGGGTCGGCACCGGGCCGCGAACGGGCCGACGAGGTCACCGTCTGCAAGCTCATCGGCCTGGGCGTGCAGGACCTCGCGGCGGCCCAGGTCACCCTGGACCTCCTCCGGGGCACGGTCCCGCAGCGCAGTCGGCCACCGGCCTGTGCCACGGACCTGCACGCGGGCACCGCCCCCGACGGGCCGGTGGCAAGGAGCTGACCGCACCGTGTCCGCCCGTCCAGACCGTGGCGGCGAACCGGATCGCGGGCAAGGCGGCGGTGGCGTGCATGTCGACGCCCCGACCTCCCGACGGCGTTGAGGACCAGACCGAGCGCGCCGAGCCGCCGCTGCTGCAGGGCACCGCACGGTGCCGCGCGGTGACGTGGCCGCACGCATCAAGCGGGCCGTGGGCTTCTACGAGGACGAACTGGCACGCTTCCATCACTTCAACGAGATCGGGCTGACCTGCCGAGACTCTCGGTGGCGGGAGGCCGTCTCCGCCTGCTCAGTCCTGACAGACCACGAGGACTTCGTCGTCCACACACCGAACGCCCACCGCGTTCGCGGTCCATATGCGCTTCGAGGACAGCATGACCGCAGTCAGCGGCTACCTAGCGATTGGTCTCCCGGTTCACCGAGCAGCAGGTTGTCATAGAGGGGACATCCCACGGTGAAGCACACCTCGACTCCGAGATTCAGTGTGCTGTCCAAGGACTTGAGGAATTCGTCTCCCACGCAAACAGGGCATCCGCCGTGTTCGTCCGTCGCTCCGAGGTAGTCCACGCCGGCTCGCCTTCGCTCCCTTGAGACGGCGTTGAAGAACCGCGTCGCCCATGGTATTTGCTTCTCGTTGAGGCCAACGCCACCCACGTTCGAGCGGTCGGCAGTAAGGAACACGTCCGATGTCAGCTTCCACACGCCGTCCACGTAGCGTACGTATCCGGCCCCGTCGCTGCCCAGTTCGCGGAAGGCCCCCGGCACTCTCCCTCGAACCTCCATGGTGAAACGTACGCAGTCCAATAGTTCCTGCTGCTTCTCTCCGCTCAGGTGCGCTGTACGTGGCCGCGCCCATTCGATCATTTGGTGTACGTGTTCCTGTGTCAGGTTTGGTCGGGGTTCGCGTAACACTCCAGCCAGTGCGCCGCACGCCGTAAGTTCCAGCACCCGGTCGTCGGTGTCGCCGCGTGCACGCCAGGAGGTCGCATAGGTGGCCATCCAGTCTGCCGACCGGTAGACGAGTTCTTCCTGTTCTGCGGAGGTCAGGTCTCCCACCGCGTCTCCCATCTCGGTGACCAGCTCCCGAATGTGGGTAAGGATTCGCGGGGTGTGATTCCCGATCAGAAACCCCCGAGTTCGGTCTGGGATCCCTTTCCTGTTCGGGGGGTTGACCCACGTATTCACGTGCTCTGCTGTTCGCGCCAGCACGTCGATCATTTCGGGGGGCCAGCTGAACCTGGCTCCGAACCTGCGCACCGCCTCGGGGCTTGGTGCGCGTCCGCGCACGTCAGCTCGCCAGGCCTTGTGCGGGTGGTCACCCCGGTAGACGAGCCACGTAGCGCCCGCCATGTGATGCGCTGCGATGACACGGAAGATGCGGGTGAGGGCCGCGTCGTTGTCCGGGTCTGCTCCTGCTTCGTCCAGGGCAACGAAGAAACCCGCGATCCCCCACATGGCGGTGCCTTTGCACCACGCCTCTCCGAGGGCCGGAAGCTCCCAGTCGGCCAGGCCGTGATCGGACCCGCGCACCCACTTGAAGCCCTGGTGCACCATGGCGGCGCACATCTCCCCGAGGTGGCCGATCCACTCGGCGCCGCCCGGTGTCCGGCAAAGCCCCCGGAAGGCCCCGTGCCGCCAGGCGGCGTCCACGACAGCCAGCGTCCGGTACTCGTCGCTTTCCTCCAGCGAGTTGACTGGGGCCCGTCCGTGGGTCAGCAGGTGCGTCTCGAAGTCGAGGAAGTCCTTGATGCCCTCGACCCAGTCCCGATTGCTGCCCGACACGCGTTTTCTCAGTTCGCCGATCAGCTTTGCTTTCATGACGGGGCTGCCGCACTTGTCGATCTCCGCGCAGGCGTCGTACACCGACACCATGAACGCGTCCTTCTGGTTTCCGTAGAGCCAGTCGGCCCAGCAGTGACCGTAGGTCTTCATGCCGTGTCTCTCCTATTCGACGGCGCAGGGAAGGCGCTCGATCCCGTTGACGAGGCTCGCCTTCACCCAGGTGGGCTGGGCTGTCGCGTGGAAGCCGGGAAGTCGCGTGAAGAGCTCTTTGAGGAGGGCCGTCATCTGCCGGCGGGCCAGGTGTGCGCCCAGACAGACGTGGGGGCCTCCCCCGCCGTATCCGACGTGCGGGTTGGGTGACCTCGTGACGTCGAAGGCGTGCGGGTTCCTGAACACCCGCTCGTCCTGGTTCGCGGAGCAGTGGTAGAGGATCACGCGATCCCCTCGCCGGTAGGTGTGCCCGTGGAGCGTGTAGTCGCGGGTGACGTTGCGCCTGACCCACGCGACCGGCGTTGCGCACCTGACGATTTCCTCGACCGCTGTGGGGAGGTTGTCCAGCAGCAACGCCCGCTGTGCCGGATTCTGCGTCAGCAGGTGGATTCCGTGCGACAGTGCGTGGCGGGTCGTCTCCACCCCGGCCGCGATCAGCAGGGTGAAGAACCGGCCCAGTTCGAGATCCGTCAGGAACTCGCCGTCCACGTTCGCATTGACCAGGGCGCTGATCAGATCCTCGCCCGGCCGCTCACGGCGGGCCCCGGCCAGGCCGGTCACGAATCCGTGCATCACGGCGAACTTCTCTTTGATGAATGCTTCTCGCTCTTCAGGTCCCTGGAAGTCGAGGTTCCCCGAATCACTGATCGCCAGCACGATGTTGACGGCAGGCATGAGCTCCTCGCTTGCCGACAGAGGTATCCCCATCATCGAGAAGACAGTCCCGAGGGTCAGCGGTGTCGACACCGTCTCCACGAAATCGCTCTCGCGCCGATCGGCCAGACCACCTAACAGATGGGTGACCCGCTCCTGGATGTCCGCCTCGAACCGGGCGAGGACCCGCGGAGTGAACGCCCCGGAAATGATCCGGCGCAGGCGGGCATGGCGGGGGTCGTCCATGCTCTCCATGGAACCGCCGTACTTCTCCGTGCCTGCCGGCAGCTCGTCCAGGCGCACGGCGGTGGGCTCGGAGCTGAACACCCCGGGGTTCCGGGCGGCCTTGACCACATCCGTGTGCCGTGTGAGCGCATAGAAGCCGGCCGTCCCCTCACGCGGACAGAAGACCGGACCATCGGTCGCGCGCAGCTCGGCGAACAGCTCATCCCGGACAGCCGGCGGCCGCGCCCAGAACGACGCGGTCATGAGATCCCGATTGATCACCACATCCCCCAAGTTCCCGACGTGTGGCGTAGGTTCGCGGCACAGTACGAGGGTGCCCGGCCTGGTCCCACGACACACTGAGGGACTGCCCTAATGGAGATGCTCCGGAGACACGGGGCGTGCAAGAGACCTCCCACTCCCTCCCCTGGTACGTGCCCGGGCCGACCGAGCTCAACCGGCACCTGGTCCACGCCGACCCCCCGGACCACACCCGGCTGCGGGCCCTGGTGAACACCGCGTTCGCACCGCGCCGCATCGCCCTGCTGGAACCTTTCATCACCGAGGTCGCGCACCGACTCCTGGACCGGGTCGAGAACAGCGCGCACGTCGACGTCATCGCGGACTTCGCAGCCCCGCTGTCAGCTACTCGCCCCCAAGTCTGTTCGCCCGCCCATAGACGCCAACTGCCCCGCGGTGTACCCGTGGCGCCGGCTCCGAGTCGCCCGACTACAGCGTCAACGTTCGCCCTCCAAAGCTGCGTGGAGACCTTGAACGTCAGCGCGGGAGAGACTGTCAATGATGTCCAGGCAGCGGGTGGAACATGCCGGACAGCAGCTGACGGCTACCCCATGTCCGGTGCCTGACGACGGTCGGCGAGTGGGCGCGTCTCGGCATCGGCCTCAGCCGCGTCGGCGAGGGCCTCGGCCGCAGCTTCCGCGGCCTGCGCAGCATCGTGGGCGGCCTGGGCGGCCGCCTTGTCCTCCGAGGACGTCTCACGGGTGGCCGGCGACTGGGGAAGCACCTCGCTGAAGGCGCGCGACACGCCCTGCAGGGCGGAGGTGACCTCGCTGGGGATCACCCAGAACGTGCTGCCCGACCCTTGGGCGAGCTGGGGCAGCATCTGCATGTACTGGTAGGCGAGGAGCTTCGGGTCGGGGTCGTTGCGGTGCACGGCCTGGAACACCTCGTCGATGGCCCGGGACTGGCCCTCGGCCTTGAGGATCTCGGCGGTGCGGTTGCCCTCCGCCCGGAGGACGGCGGACTGCTTGTCGCCTTCGGCTGTGAGGATCTGCGACTGCCGTTGCCCCTCGGCCCCCAGGATCGCCGCCCGCTTGTCGCGCTCGGCGCGCATCTGCTTCTCCATCGCGTCCTTGATGGACTGCGGAGGGTCGATGGCCTTGATCTCGACCCGGTTGACTCTCAGCCCCCATTTGCCGGTGGCCTCGTCCAGAACGCCCCGGAGTTGGTTGTTAATGGTGTCGCGTGAGGTGAGGGTCTTCTCCAGATCCATGGAGCCGACGACGTTGCGCAACGTGGTGACGGTGAGCTGTTCGACGCCCTGGAGGAAGTCGGCGATCTCGTAGGCGGCCGCTCGCGGGTCCGTGACCTGGAAGTACAGGACGGTGTCGATCTCGACGACCAGGTTGTCCTCGGTGATGACCGGTTGCGGTTTGAACGAGACGACCTGTTCGCGCAGGTCGATCACCGGATAGACCCGGTCGACGTAGGGGATGACGAGGTTGAGCCCCGGCCTCAGGGTGCGGCGGTAGCGGCCGAGCCGTTCCACGTTGCGAGCACGCGCCTGGGGCACGATGCGTACCGCCCGCACCACGGTGAACACGGCGATGAGCGCGACGATCACGCCGGCTATGAGGAAGGCCGAGACTTCCATCGCTTACTCCCGGGGGTAGACGAGGGCGGTGGCGCCGCTGATCTCCAAGACGTCGACGGTCACTCCCGGAGGAATCACCAGCGTCTCGTCATAGGCGCGGGCCGTCCATTCCTCGCCTCCGATGCGAACCCTGCCACCCAGGCCCGTCACCTCCGAGACGACATATGCAGACCTGCCCACCAGCGCATCCACGCCGAACCGCTCAGCCTGAGGCTTGAGCAGGTGACGCGCCGCGACGGGGCGCACGAAGAGCACACTGACCGTAGCCAACACGGTGAAGAGCAAGAATTGGAAGGGCAACGGAAGCCCCAGCGCCGCGGCCCCCGCCGTGACCAACGCGGCCGCACTCAGGATCCCGAGCGCGGCAGTGAGAGTGAAGATCTCCGCCACTGCCAGCGTCCCTGCAGCGATCAACCACATCAACCAAAGATCCATGGCGCCCTCCTGGCCACTGCGGCTCCACGGAGGCCGGGGAAAGGAATACCACCTCTTTGACACTTTTACCCCTTCTGTGCGATCTCACCCCTTGTCGCCCTGCTCAGCGTCGTCGACGTCTGCACTGCCGTCGCCCACGCCCTGCAGCTCTACGACAGCGAACGCACCCACCCCTTCAACCTCGGCCAAGCCACTGCGGCCCGCGTCCGCCGCCGACTGCGTTGACACCCTGCACCTCTACGCCGGGCGGCATCCCGACGGCCCCCAGCTCACCAAGCTGATCGGCGAGCCGTCCCTGCACAGCGACACCCTCCGCAGCCTGTGGCCCGACCACGACGTTCCCGCCCGCACCACTGGCGGATCTAGGGCCATTCGTTTGATCACTCCCGGAACAGGGAGTGATCCAGGGTTGAGGACCTTGGGCGTTTGAGGCGCCGGGAGACAACCGCGAGGCACCGGAGAATGCGGAATTCCAGATCAGCGGTTCGTTGTTTCCGTGTGCCGTTGACTGACGCGCAGTGGGCGCGAATCGAGCCGTTACTCCCATATCGGACACCAAGGCGGGGTGGCCGGTGGCGGGACCACCGAGAGGTGATCGACGCGACCGCTTGGAGGTTCCAGACCGGATCGCAGTGGGTCCATCTGCCGGAGAAGTTCGGCAACTGACGAGGTGTCTACAACCGGCTGCGGATGTGGGCCATCGACGGCACCTGGGAGCGGGTGTTCACTGCGCTGATTGTGCAGGCCGACGCCGACGAAGTCCTCAACTGAGGAGCCCGCAAAAAGGGGCTCCAGCAGGCGAACCGGCAGACCACGCCAGCGGCCGTTCCCGCGGCGGACTGACCACAAAGATCCACCTCGCCTCCGATGCCCACTCCCGGCCACTGGCCTTCATACTCACCGCCGGACAGGCCGGCGACGCACCCGCCTTCGCACACGTCATGGCCCGCCTTCGCGTTCCTCGACGGCGAGGACGTCCCCGCACCAGGCCGGACGTGGTGCTGGCCGACAAGGCGTACTCCTCCCGCGCGATCCGCGAGCACCTACGCAAGCGCGGGATCCGCGCTGTGATCCCAGTTCCGGCCGATCAACGCGGTCACCGCCTGCGGCGCGGAAGCCGAGGCGGCAGGCCACCAGCCTTCGACCGTGAGGCATACAAGCAGCGCAACACCGTCGAACGCTGCATCAACCGCTTGAAGCAGTGGAGAGGCATCGCCACCCGCTACGAGAAGACCGCGACCATCTACCTGGCTGGACTCCACATCGCGGGCATCTTCCTCTGGTCCGCTCGGTGATCCAAACGAAACGGCCTAGTACTCCAGCCGTAGTTCGTGATCTCGATCGTGAGGGGCGCCGAGGAGGCAGCTGGACGAGACCGACCACGCCGTCGCGGGCGTCCGTTCCTTCTCCGCCTACCCGAGTCCACCGAGACGGAGGGCGTTCCTTATATCGCTGAGCTTCGCGGTCGTCGCCGGGGTCCACTCCTTCGCCTGCTCACCCAGACGGAGGGCGTTCTCAAGCTCGCTGAGTTTCGCGGAGGACAGAACGCCCGCTCGCTCGATCAGGTCGTCCCGGGACACGGTGGTCAGCCACGTGCAAGGGGTAAAGCCCGGACGCGGCAACGCGAACCGCAGCACGCCTTCAAAGGGCAGTCCTTCCACGGCGCCTACTGCCACTTCGACGCCCAGACCGGTGATGTCGACACCCGCCCGAGCGACGACCTGCATCACCCGGATCCCGGACGCGTCGTCTCCCGACAGCAGCACGACCGGCCGCCGCTCGTCGAACTCCACCCACCAGACTTCGCCACGTTGCACATGTCCTCCTGACACAGGAACGGCGGGCGGACGCTGGGCGACCCCGACGCGCTGTCGAGACGGGTGCGGCCACCCGTTGATCATCGGTGTGTGAAGACAAACGATCACGCGGTGGTCGCAGGTCACAGCGTAGACCCTGCCCGCTGGCAGGAGGCGTTCGAGGGCCTGATGAGCCGGATAGCGGGACGGTTCACACGGGTCGAACCCCGGTTCCGGGTCGGGAAGTTGGCGCTCGGACTGCTGTCGGACCTGTCGCGCAAGAACTGCTGGACCATCGCCGAATGGGCCGGGGAGAGGACCCCGGACGGCATGCAGCACCTGCTCGGCCGGGCCAAGTGGGCGCCGACCGGGTCCGCGACGATGTGTGTGACTACTTGGTGGACCACCTGCACGACGACCAGGCGGTACTGGTGGACGACGAGACCGGGACGCGAAGAAGGGCACCGACACGGTCGGCGTCCAGCGCCAGTACACCGGTACCGCAGGCAGGATCGAAAATTCCCAGGTCGCCGTCTACCTGGTCTACGCCGGCCGGCGCGGGCACGCGGCAGTGGACCGGGAACTGTACTTCGGGCGTTCATGGACCTCCGACCCTGACCGCTGCCGGGATGCCGGACTCGACCAGGACACCGCCTTCGCGACCAAGCCGGAACCGGCCACTCGTATGGTTGCCCGGTTCCTGGACGCCGGCCACCAGGCCGCATGGGTCGCCGGCGACGAGGTCTACGGCGGCAACCCCAGGCTGCGAACCGCCCTGGAGGAACGCGCCACCGGCTACGTCCTCGCGGTGGTCTGCTCGCACGAAGTCACCACCGGGGCGGGGAGGTTCCGTGCGGACACCCTGGCCAAGAAGGTGCCCAAGCGGGCCTGGCAGAAGCTCTCCGCAGGGGCCGGGGCCAAGGGCGACCGTCTCTACGACTGGGCAGTCATCGACCTCGCCGACCCCCGACCCGGGAGTCGTCAGCTGCTGATCCGCCGTAACCTCAGCACCGGCGAACTCGCCTACTACCGCTGCTACTCGCCCGCACCCGTGCCGCTGACCGTGCTGGTCAGAGTCGCTGGATCAAGATGGCGGGTGGAGGAGTTCTTCCAGTCGAGCAAGGGCCTGGCCGCACTCGACGAGCACCAGGTCCGCCGCTATGCCTCCTGGCCCCTCTGGTTCACCCTCGCCATGCTCGCGCACGCCTTCCTCGCCGTCGTACGCGCAGACGAGCACACCCGCCCCGCACCCGATGCCCTCATTCCGCTCACCTGCAACGAGATCCAGCACCTGTTCATCACACTCGATATCCGACCCGTCCACGATGCCGCCCACCGGCTCGGTTGGTCCGACAGGCGGCCCCGCCACCAGGCCCGGTCCCAGGCCAGCCACTACCGTCGACAAGCCACTCGGGCATGAAGATCACGATCTACGGCTGGAGTACTAGGCCGTGTTTTAGAGGTTGCTGGTGTGCTGGGTGGGCCGTTCGGGGAAAGGGCGAAGGCTCACGCTGGGGGTTATCCCCCGATCCGATCTTGAGGTACGCCGGATCGCGCCCCGGTGGGGAACGGCACTAGCGTTCAGTCACGTCTGCGAGTCCCGCGAACGATCCCGGGCCACGCATGACGAAGGCCACGCATGACGAAGGGGTACCTCATCGATGCGCATCCTCCTGATCGGGCCGCCCGGGGCCGGCAAGGGCACGCAGGCAGTGCGCCTTGCCGCGCATCTGTCGATCCAGCACATTTCCACCGGTGACCTGTTTCGCGAGCACATCGACCAGGGCACTGATCTTGGCCAGAACGCCCACACGCACATACACGCCGGCCTTCTTGTACCGGACGAGGTCACGATCGGGGTGATCAAAGAGCGCCTTGCCCGCCCGGACGCCGAGCGCGGATTCCTGCTGGACGGCTTCCCCCGCAATCTTGCGCAGGCGCAGGCGCTGGACGGCATCCTGGCCGACTCGGAATCGAGGCTGGATGCCGTGCTCGACCTGGAGATTCCCGAGGACCAGGTGGTCGGACGGATCGCTGGACGACGTTTGTGCCGTCAGCACCGCGAACACATCTTTCACGTCGACTACAGCGCGCCTGAAGTGGCAGGAGTCTGCGACCTCTGCGGCGGTGAGCTGTACCAGCGCGAAGACGACCGCGAGGCAACCGTTCGTAAGCGACTGGAGGTCTACCGCACCGAGACGGCGCCGGTCGTCGACCACTACCAGGCTCTGGTGACCACGATCTCGGCCCACGGCCAAGTCCAGGAGGTCCTGGACCGCGCACTGGACGCAATCGGCCAAGGCCAGGCTGACGCCGCCGGTACGTCGAGCTGACGCCCCCCTCCGCCGTGAACGTGCGGGCTGCCGTCTTCGAGATCGCCGCCGAGGACTGCAAGATCCTCCTGCCCCAACCGCCGCCTCGGGCCCGTACATCGCCGAGATC
This sequence comes from Streptomyces sp. NPDC042346, assembly GCF_055581845.1. Taxonomy (NCBI): domain Bacteria; kingdom Bacillati; phylum Actinomycetota; class Actinomycetes; order Kitasatosporales; family Streptomycetaceae; genus Streptomyces; species Streptomyces sp. NPDC042346. Next base: position 396,795 of record NZ_JBVJEH010000002.1, read on the forward strand.
TGGAGCGTCTCGCCTCGTGCCGTGATGATCCCGGTGTGGGAGGAGGGGATCTTTCAGATGACCAACGGGCGGTGCTGGGGCCGTTGTTGCCGGTCGCGGCGGTGGGCAGGCCGTCGCTCGGTCGGCGGCGGTTGATCGACGGGATCCGCTGGCGGGTGCGGACTGGTGCTCCGTGGCGGGATCTGCCGGATCGAGCCGCTGATGCCGGCCGATCCGGTCCGCGGTCGGCGGTGGGCGGTGGGCCGACCATCGCCGCACCCTTGAGGCCATCGCGTGGAAGTACCGCACCTCCTCGCCCTGGCGGCCTTCCGGACGAGCTCGGCTCATTCCAGACCGCTCACAAGCGGCTGATCAGATGGGCCGTAGACGTCACCTGGGTGAGGATCCTCGCCGCGGTCCTGGCCGCGGCCGACGCAGGTGACGACATCGGCTGGACCGTGTCGGTGGACTCAACCGTCTGCCGGGCCCACCAGCACGCCGCCGGAGCCAGGAAAAGGGGGCTCCAGGCCGAGCCGAACCCGACGATCATGGGCTCGGACGCTCCCGCGGCGGCCTGAGCACGAAGATCCACCGTGTCAGCGACAGCCACGCTCGCCCTTTGGTCCTCCGCGTCACCGCTGGCCAGGCGGGCGACGCACCAGCCTTCGAAGCTGTGATGGTCGGCATCCGTGTTCCGCGAAGCGGACCTGGAAGACCGAGGACCCGGCCCGATGCCGTCCTGGCGGACCGCGCGTACTCATCCCGCGCGATCCGGAGTCTCCTCCGCCGACGCGGAATTCGCGCTGTCATTCCCCAGCCGTCCGACCAGGTCGGCCACCGTCCACGGCGAGGCCGCTCTGGTGGCCGGCCGCCCGCTTTCGGCACCGAGGCGTACAAGCAGCGCAACGCGGTCGAGCGATGCATCAACCGGATCAAGCAGTGGCGCGGCCTTGTTCTGCGAACGGACAAGCATGCCATCGCCTACCAGGCCGCACTCCACCTCGCTGCCATCCTCATCTGGACCCGACACTGAGCGGCGAAGAACCTACTAACCGGAGGTGCTGGGCAGCCAGCTGGTAGCGCCCGCCACTTCGCGCGCTATGTCGACCACGGAACGCCCGTCGGTCGCCACTCGCACCGTGTCCAGTGGTGTCCGCTCCTCCAGGATCCGCGCCTTACGAGCGCTGCTCTCCAGCTCGTGCTCCAGCTCCGAGCCCAGTTCCCGACCGATCAGCCGCTCACGGACGGTGGCATCGGAGGCGGTGAGCGCCACCCGCACGATCCTCACATTCGCACCCATGGCGCGCTGGAACATGCCCTCGTTCTCGGCCAGAACGCTCACAGTGTGCGTGTAGATCAAGCGGCTGTATCCGAGCTCGGCGTAGTTCGACCAGAGCGCCGTCAGATTGCGCTCGGCGATCTTCCTGCGGCGGGGGTCCCCCTCCGGAGCAGGATGCGCCTGCCCCATGAAGTCACCTTCGATTACGCAGTGAGCAACCATCGCGGCGCGCAGACGCGCTGAGACCTCCCACCCCACCGTCGTCTTGCCGACGCCGGCGCGCCCTCCGATGAGCAACACCTCTGCTTGATCCATAACTGCACCCTGCCACCGAATAGTCGAACCGCGAACCGCGCGAACCAAATGTGCGCGGATCAGGGTGACAGGCCCTAGTCCTCGTCGAAGTCCAGGCGCACGACCGCCGGCGGGATGAGGATCCGGGTGTAGCCGTTCGTCGTGTACGCCCTGCCGGGTGGTGGTGTCGTTGCCCAGCCGGAACCCCACGGTCAGGGTCACGTCTGTGGGGGTGTGGGGTTGTCGGCCGCGATCTGGTCGACCAGCCAGATGACAGCGGACGGGTCGCCCTGGCCTCGGGCGGTCGCGAGGTTTTCGAGGGCTTCGGAGATGGCCCGGCCGACCCGTTGGCCGACGCCCTGTTCCAGCTTGGTGTGGAGGATGCTCTGTGCCTCGAAGCACCAGTCGACATCTCGCGCCACTCGGCGTGTCCATGGGAAGGGGCTGGCCGCCATGCCCGGCGCCTGGGTCCTCTCCAACGGTGTGGGGCACAAGACGTGGATGTGGACCCATGAGTTCGGCCACTCCTTGGGCTTCCAGCACTCCGACACGCTGAAGGCCTGTCCGGTCGCGGGCGCCGCCACGACCGTGAACGGCGCGTGCACGGTGTCCGGAGGCGATGACCCGACCGACACCATGGGCGGCGGCGGGAGGAATCGGGACACCGCGCGATCGGTGGATGGAGGCCTGGCCGCCAGTCCTGGGCGGGTCACTTGTGGAGAACGGCCTGGATTTCGAGGCTTATCGACACCTTGTTGCTGAGCGCGACGCCACCGGCGTCGATGCCGAAGTCGCGCCGATTGATCTCCGCGGTCGCGGAGAAGCCGGCCCGCTGTCCATCCCGCTGGTCCGAGGTGAAGGCGTTCGCCTTGAGGGTCAGCGGCACCTGCCGCGTGACGCCGTGCAAGGTCAGCTCACCGTCGACGGCCCAACCGTCGACGGTCTGGCGGATGCCGGTCGAGCGGTAGCTCATCGTCGGGTACGTGTCGACGTCGAGGTAGTCGGTGGCGTGGAGGTGGTTGTCGCGCTTTTCGTTGCCGGTGTCGATGGATGCGAGGTCGATCGTCGCGGTGACCGACGAGCGCAGTGGGTCCTTGTCCGTGACGAGCGTGACGTTGTGGGTGGTGAACCGGCCCCGCGTCTTGCTGATCATGAGGAGGCGGACGGAGAAGGCGATCTCGGAGTGCGCCGGGTCGGCCTTCCAGGTGCCGGCCACATAGCCCGGAATCGCGACGGTCGCGGGGGCGGTGTTTACGGTTTCGTCCATGGCTTCCTCCATGGTTGTGCGGCCGCGGCCGCGCGGTGAGGGGGATGGTGCGTCGGTGCCCGTGATTCATCGCGAGCGGCGCGCCCGCCGGCGTCACGGAGCCCAAGACGTCGGTCGTAACGGACAGTTGCCTGGTGTTGCTCGAACTCCTGTGATCTGTCAGGGCTCGAGGTCGACCCCTCCTTTGCCGCTCGCGATGTCGAGCGGCACCGAGACGTGGTCGTGCGTGATCAACCATGCGCCGTCGATCTTCCGGAAGCAGTACGTGACCCTGACCCACATCCCGCCCATCGCCCTTCCGTCCTTCAGCGTGCCGCTGAGACGGGCAAAGGCGTGCCCGAAGGCCAGGTCGTCGCCCACGGTGGGGGTCAGCTCGCGAACCTCGTAGGTCACGCTCTCGAAGAACGCGAACACGGGCGCCCAATTCTTGAGTTTCGCCTCCATCCCCACACTTTGGAGCGGCGGCTCGATGTCGAAGGACACGATGTCTGTTGCGTACAGCTTCTTCAGGCCTTCGGGATCCTTGGCCTGGAGCCCCTTGGCGATCATGCCGACCTGCCGCCGAATCTCAGCTTCATCCATCTCGCGTTGCGTAGGCATCGCGACCCCGCCTTCCCTTTCGTCGAGGAACCCTGGCTTCTCACACGCTCCGCTCTGCGGATTACGTTTCCCCTATCAGCGCAGAATTTCGGCCCGCACCCTCTCTTTGGGAGTTGCGATGTCCCAGTAACGAACGATGCCCCGCGCATTACTGAAGTCGCCTGTACCGCCGGTGATGGCCATGACGAGCGAGCTTGTTCCACTGACCCAGAGCGACTGCATGGTCAGTGAGCCACGCTTGATTTCCATCGTGATCAGGCATTGTGTCGTGAGTTCTTCGCCACTGATGTGGATGACCTGGCACGACCCACCCCCACGTCCGACACTGCGGCCGTCCCTTATCGCGGTGCCGGAGTAGACGTATGTATCACCCAGGCTCGGCCCCTTCGGGTCGAGATCGGTATACGCGTACTGATCGTTCTGAACCTCGAGTTCGAGGACCTCGACTTGTCGCCCTTCCGGAGCATTGGCGTCGGCGCTGTTCACGGCAAAGATGCCGACCAAAGCAGTCACCAGCGAAATGGTGAAGCATTTCGTGAGCGATGCTCGTGCGTTGTTGTTCCTCCGCTCCCTGTCGTGCACGCCGATGGAGCCCAGCCTTCTGGTAGCCACGATGGAACCTCCTCATTCACTCAAGCGGTTTCTGGCCCTGGCGGGCGGTGCCGGTCAGGCGGCCGGAGGGTCGACCTCGCCGCCGACCCTGGCGTGCCCGGATCAGCTGTCCCGGGGGCTTGTCGATCCCCGGTAAGTGCAGTGCGGGCTGGCGCACATGAAGCGAGATGACGGGGGCGTGCACGCCGCCCGGCACACCGCCGACACCCCAGCGGTGCCTCGGGATGCCACAGATCTTTGATGCGGGTACGCGCGGCGGCGGCCCCGTCGAGGATCTCCACCGTGAAACCGTGTGCGGTCAGCGCAGCGGCCGCCCGCTCCAGACGTTGCGGGCGCCGGGTCGGTGAAACAGCGTTGCCGCCGTCGAGGTCGTCATGTTGAACTCCCTGCTCAATGGGTGATGTGTTCGTCTCAGCGGTTCGACAACACAGCCCCGCGGAATGTGAGGCCGGTGCGTCGCCTCACATTCCGCGGGGCTGTGTTGTCGAACCGGTAAGGGCAGATACGACGAAGGGAGCCGTCGGCACCATGAGCACCCGATCCGAGCCAGGACACGGCCGGCCCGATCCGGGCCTGGACGCGCTCATGAGCGAGCGGCGCCAACTGATCAATCTTGCGTACCGGCTTCTGGGCTCCCTGGCCGAGGCCGAGGACGCCGTCCAGGAGACCTACACCCGCTGGTACGCCTTGTCACGGCAGCAGCAGGACGCCATCGAGAACCCTGGCGCCTGGCTGACGACCGTCGCCGGCCGTATCTGCCTCAACCTGCTCGGCTCGGCACGGGCCAGGCGAGAAACCTACGTGGGCGAATGGATCCCCGAGCCACTGCCCGAGCATTCGGAGTGGATCAGTGGGCGGGCGGACGGTGCGACGGCCGATCCGGCCGACCGGGTCACCCTGGACGAGTCGGTCAACCTGGCCTTCCTGGTCGTGCTCGAATCGATGACCCCGGCCGAACGCGTCGCGTTCATCCTGCACGACGTCTTCTGCCACTCGTTTGCCGAAGTGGCCGAAATCGTCGGCCGTACCCCGGCGGCATGCCGCCAGCTGGCCTCCTCGGCCCGCCGCCGCATCCGGGCCGCGCAGCCTTCCACGACTGCGGCAGCCCAACGAACCGCCGTTGTCAGGGACTTCAAGCAGGCCTGGGAGGCCAAGGACATCGACGCCCTGATCGGCCTGCTCGACCCCGATGCCACGGCGATCGCCGACGGCGGTGGCCTCGCCATCACCTTCCCGCACCCCATCGAAGGCGCTGAGCAGATCGCGCACGCCTGGCGAGAGATCGCCCGCCGCAGGCCCGAAACCATGACGTTCCTGGAGCGTACGGTCAACGGTCAGCCCGGTCTGGTGGCTCAGCAGGACGGCGTCATCGTGTCGGTGTACGCGTTCGAGGTCGCTGACGAGCGGATCAAGCACATCTGGGTCGTACGCAACCCCGAGAAACTCCATCGCTGGACGACGGGTTGAGACGCACGTATACAAGGATCCGGCTCGCCATCCCAGAGAAGAAGCGGCACGCGGCCGCGGCCGCCAGCGCTCAGACCGCCATCACCAACGCCAAGGCGCGACTCGCCCAGGTGGTCACCAGGCCGCCCGCATGCAGATGCCGCAGGTCACCATCGCCCACCAGCGCCGGCCGCAGCCGTGAATGGGTCCGCCAGACCGTCGCCTGACCCACCGCAACGACATACGGGAAGCGCCCGCCCCGAGGGACGGGCGCTTCCCGTATACCGGGGGCTTGCTGGATCGCGGGTTCGTCGAGAATGCCGCCACCGAGGGCACTGCCCTGAGCGGCGCTGGTCTCGGCCTGTTCGCCGAGAGGCACGAGGGTGCGGGCGGCCGCGTCCAGAGTGGCGACGGCGGCACGGATCGCGTTGAGACGCCGAGCGCGCCCAGCGTCCCCGGCGGCGACGAGGTCGCCGAACGTGTCGTCGAGCAGCCGGTCGACGTCACCGAGCCGGAAGCCAAGGGTGTTCATCTGCTCAGGGAAAAGGGTCTCGGCGATTGCTGGCCGGTACGTCATCAACAGAAACGCCGCCACCGTTCCGAGCTCGGCGGTGGAGCGGCCAAGGCCGCTTCGGTGAGGCGGCCACGGATGCGGTCGAGGGCCATGTCTACGCTGCTGGTGGGCACGGTCGCGACGACGTCAGTCATGGGTTCCCCTGGGATTGCGAGAGAACGGCCGTCAACGGTACCGGCGCGACGGGCGGTTCGGGGAGCGCGACTCGCTCAGCTGAACCGGAAGACCGCCCCTGCCGAGACGGGGCGTTCTGCAGGCGGTCGCCGATCCAGTCGTGCCCCGGCGCCACGGGCACGTCGCGCACGATGACCGGCCGGCCGTCGATAACCGAGCCGGGGCCGACGAGGTATCCGCCGCTGCGCAGTCCGTATCGTCACCGCCGGCGGCACGGTGAGGAACCGGCTCGTGGACGCGACGCCGGCCACGCCGACCACCGACGACGCGCCGCTGGAGGTGGGCCGGATGCTGGTGAAAGAGGTCGCCGACGCGGCCGTCAGGGTGTGCTCGGTGGGCGCCCAGGGCGCGGACCTTCGCATCGCGGTCGGTGGCACGGCACCTCCCGCCTGCTGAGAGGGGACGACTCGTAGGAGGCTCGTGGGACGGCTCGGACCGGGGATAATCGCACTCCCAGGGCCGTCCCACGCGCGCGCGTGGCGGTGGCCCGGCCGAGCGAAGAGACGAAGGATCGATGACGCCGAAGGTGGGCCAGCGCGTGAAGCTGGCGGTAGAACTCGCATGGACAGGGCAGGTCGCCGTGGTCACGGAATCCCCGGAGGAGCCGGGCGACGTCGTGGGATTCCTGGCCCTGGCAGCGGGCACCGAGGGCACCATCGAAGAGGTGAACGACGACCGGCAGGAGAGCCAGGAGGTCCGCGAGTACGTACGGCTCAAGTCGCTCCTTGACGACTTCGGCCACCAGATGCCGCCGGGGAGCAGGGCCCAGCTGGAGGAGCAGATCGCCGCCCTGGAGCCCGCGTGGACCGCCTACGCGGAAGGTCAGATTCCGGTCCGGGTCCGCGTCCGGCTCGACAACGGCTTCGTCCTCCGCGACACCTCCGGGGATGTCTTCGTGGCCGTCTGATCCTCCGTACCGGACGTACGCGGGTCGGACCGCACCGGCCACCAGACCGTCCTTGTGGGTCCGGCTCTTCACCGGGCGCGTCTCGCCGCCGATGGTGGCGGTCAGGGTGAGGACGGTGCCGGGCTGTCCGTGCGCCCCGAGCCACTCCAGGAACTTCGCGTCGGCCGTCGCCGCATCTCCACCACGGACGCCGGCCGTCAGGGCCGACGGCTCCGTCGGTCACAGCAGGAGGTCCGCTTGTGCTTCACGCTCAGCCCCATATCTTCTTGTAGTTGGCCTTGTCGACGTTGGTCGGGCCGGTGACCGGCGGGTTGGCGACGTTCTTCCACATGAGGGAGAAGGCGTTGTCGCTCCTTGTGGCAGAGGCCGAGTGCGTGTCCGATTTCATGTGCGGCGACGGACTGCCGGTAGCCGGGCTTGCTGAGTTCGCTGGGCGGGTCGAGGTACTGCTTGTTCAGGTAGATGTAGTTGGTGGCCTCGATTGCGCGGGGCCGCGCCCAGTCGCTGACTGGCGGAGGGCTCGGCCACAAATCCGGTGACCACCTCCGAGGTGCTTGATCGGCTGTCCGTAGGTTGGGATATCTTCCTGGCGCGGCGCGTCGAGACTCTTCTCCGTGCCGCGTAAGGGAGGGAATCCATGCGCAACACTCTGCTTCAGCGCGCGGCCGCGTTGGCCACGACGCTGGGGCTCACATCGCTGGGGCTGCTTGGGGTCGGCGCGACGCCCGCGCAGGCGGCGACCAGTGACTGCCCCAAGGGCTACTTCTGTGCCTGGGCAAACACCGCCGGCACGGGCTCGATGTTCAAGACGAGGACGAGCGTGCCCACCCTGGGGAGCTGGGACAACAAGATCCGGATGCGATACAACCGCACCGGCTTGAACGTCTGCATGTACGACCAGCAGAACTACGGGCTTGCGGGCGGGCTCTCATGGGATACCCCTGCCGAGTCCTATCCGACCAGCGGCGGTAGCGCTGAGATCAGCTCCATCAAGCTCGTGCCCACGCTGCGCGAGTGTGAGGCGGAGCCGTATCCCCACTGGGAAGCGGTGGTGTCCCCGAGGACGAGCGGGTTCGGCGACATGAACGGCGACCGGCGGGCGGACGCGATTCTGCGCGACGCGGCCGGGCGTCTGTGGTTCATGCCCGGCGACGGCACCGGGCGTCTGATCGGCTCGGGCGGCTGGAAGGCGTTCGACGCCCTCGTACGGCACGGTGACTTCAGCCGTGACGGCCGCGAGGACGTGATCGCCCGGGAGAAGGCCACCGGCAAGCTGTGGCTCTACCCGGGCACCGGCAGCGGGGGCCTCGGTGCGCGCAAGCTCATCGGCAGCGGCGGCTGGAACTCTCTGGGCCGGCTCGCCGCGTTCGGCGACCTGTCCGGCGACGGTCGCTCCGACCTCCTTGCCGTGGAGAAGGCCACCGGCAGGCTTTGGCTCTACCCCGGAACGGCTTCCGGAGGCCTCGGCGCGCGCAAGCTCATCGGCGCCGGCGGCTGGAACAGCTTGAACGCCCTCGTCGGCGCCGGCGACATGACCGGGGACAACCGCGCTGACCTCATTGCCCGGGAGAAGGCCACCGGCAAACTGTGGCTCTACCCCGGCACCTCGGCCCGGACGCTCGGTGCGCGCAAGCTCATCGGCACCGGCGGCTGGAACTCCATGCAGCACATCTTCGCCGTCGGCGACACCTCCGGCGACGGACGACCCGACCTGCAGGCGTCCAACAGCGGCCGACTCTACGAGTACCAGGGGCTCGCCACCGGCAGCCTGCGCAAGGTCGACAACTACAACTACTCCTGGTGGGCCCTGGAAGGCACCACCGCCTTCTGATCCGCCCCTGAACGGCCGGTCCCGGGCGACCTGCCGGGACCGGACCGGTCCCGCTCCGCCATGTGCCCGGGCAGACCGCAGGTACGGTCCGCCCGGGCACAGCCGTCACGATGCCGCGGTGCAGTGGACGACGGTGGTCTCGCAAGCCTCCGCGTAGACCAGGTCAAGGGCTACCGCTCCGGACCGAGCCCCGCCCCCGCCCCCATCACCGTGGTCACGCAATGCGCCGGCGGACGCCACAGAGGTGTTGACCGGACTACGGGCCGACGCGCAGCCGATGTGCACATCACCTGCCTGGTCTAACCGTTACTCGTTGTGCATCCGCATGACGAAGGAGCGCAACGGAGTTGGACGCAGCATCTCGTGACATCCAGTTGATTCGCCTGCCGCGTTGGGGGCGGGTAGCCAAAGGCGGGGCGGTGGCTGGCGGCCGGGCCGACCAGGGCAAGGAGCCGATCCTTGCCCTGAATGAAGGCGACCCGCGCTGCGCGGAGTCCAAACGCAACGAGCTCATGATGGGGTCCAACAGCCTGCTCGTCAGCCGGGTGGTTCTCCCCCGCTACGTCTTCCTGCGCGGCTACAAGGCGATGCGGCTGTTCAAGGACGTCCAGGAGATGTTCCCTGCCGGGCGGCTGGAGCGGATGCGTGAGTCCGGGGCCGAGGTCGGCATGACACCCCGGCACATCGACGAGGGCCTGCGGGTCATCTCCTCAATGATCTTGCACACGGGCCGGGACCTCGACCAGCTCACCGCAGAGGACGGCTTTTACCTCCGCGCTTGTCGGGCGACGGGAGACCGGCGAGGCATACGTGGGCACCCACAGCGCGTGGGACCTGCTGCGTGGAGCGGGGGTCATCAAGTCGAAGGACACCCTCAAGGACGCGCTCCGGCACGGCCGGCGGCCCACCGCCGAGCTGGTCGACGCCTACAACATCCAGTCCACGCAGGTCCGCAACCTGCACGTCCGCTACCTCGATGAGCGCCGCCCTGGAATCGACTACGGCACCTTCCGTGGACTCGTACGCGAACTCGCCGGCGTGTTCTGGGCGGACATCGAGGCACACCACCCCGGAATCGACACCCTCCGGCTGCCCGACGAAGTCGTTGACGGCTGGAAGGAACGCCTGGTCACCTACGTCCACAAGAGCGGAGAGGTCAAAGAACGCCGGTCCCGCATCGACGTCATGATGCGCGTGCGGCTTCTACCTCGACGTCCAGGAGTGGGCGCACGAGGATCCGTTCTGGGCTCAGTGGGCAGTGCCGAGCCTGATCACCCGGGGTGACGGCGCCGGGAATCACAAGATCTACAAGCAGACCACGGCACGGATGCACCAGCGGGTCCGCGAGCGGCTACCGCACCTTCCCGTGCTGCTGGAGACAGCGGAGCGAGTGCACCGCGAGGCGTCGCGCTGCTGGAGGCAGCCCGCGTCGCTCCTTTCGATGCTGTCTTCGAGCACGACGGGACGCGATACCTGCGGGTCCTTCCCCAGGTGAATCAAGTGCCCAGCCGACTCGATCACGGTTCGCGGCACATCTTCATCAAGGAAGTCGGCAGCACCGGGCGCCGGATCAACCAGAGCCTCGTGGAGGACGACGCCTTCTGGGCCTGGGCGATCATCGAAACGCTGCGGCACACAGGAGTCCGAGCCGAGGAACTGACTGAACTCACCCACCTCGCCCTGGTCTCCTACAAGCTTCCGGACACCGGCGACCTGGTGCGGACCTACCGGGGCTTCCTCGACCGGCGCCGAGCCGAGCGGCCCCAAGAGGAATACCGCGAACCGACCCCTGCGGAGTGGCACGACTTCCAGCAGCACTTCGAGCTCCGCAAAGTCTCCCTGGGCACCTGCGGGCGATCCTACGGAACCCTTGCAAGCACGAGCATGCTTGCATCCGTTGCCCGGTCCTACAGATGGATCCTCGCCAGCGGCCCCGCCTCCTGGAGATCCCCCAGAACCTCCGCGAGCGCATCCGCGAGGCCCGCGCCAACGGCTGGCTCGGCGAGGTCGAAGGACTTCAAGTCAGCTTTGACGCCGCGATGGCCAAGCTCAACAGCCTCAAACGGGCTCCGACCGATGGACGGCCACACCTGGTTGACCTTGGCATGCCGGTCTTCACCGACCACGCACCACAGCTTCAGCCAGGGTCGGGAGAGCCTGGATTCCGGTCCTGATCCGGTCACCGGGCGAGTTCGGCTTGGCGAAGACTGCGGAACACCTCCGGGGTCGTCCATCCGCGCAGCGTGGCGTGAATCGTCGAGCGGAAAGCGACCTCGGCCGTGGTGGCATCGAGGGCCCCGGCGAGTTCGAGAGTCACGAGCCCGTGCAGGGCAGCCCAGATCGACAGGGCGATCGACGTTGCTTCGCCGGCGAGGACGGACGCCGTCAACGCGCGATCGATCGCCGCGAGGAGCGGACGGATCGGGTCGCTGGCACCGGCCTCTCCCGACGGGTCGAAGGACTGCACACCACCGAACAGCACCGTGTAGAGGTGGCTGTGTCCGCGCCCCCAACGACGGTAGGCGACGGCGAGTGCGTAGAGGTCGGCGAGAGGGTCCGCGGAGGTCTGTACCGCCGACAGGTCCTGGAACAGGCCGGCGACGGCTCTGTCGCGCACCGCACCGATCAGCCCGTCCTTACCGCCGAACAAGGAGTACACCGCCGTCGTCGACGCCTCGGCGGCAGCAGCCACAGCGCGGACCGTGACGGACTCCCGCGGACGGGTGGCGAGCATCTCGGTCGCGCACTCCACAAGCCGCTCTTTGACGGCCTCGTCGTTTGTTCTGGGCCTACCCACGGTCAGCAGCCTACCCTCTCTGATAACGTCGTTTTGAAACAGCGTTCTGAAACTGTCGGAGGTCCGCCGTGCCCACGTCCGCCATACGTCTCGTCCGCTTCACCGGACGCCTACTGTTGGCCCTGGCCGCCGTCGCGGCGCTGGTCGTCGTCTTCCTCGCACTGATCGCCCTCACGGACGGGGCAGGTTCGGGGCTCGCCGCGTGGTTGACGACCCTCGGGACCGGGACTGTCCTCGCGCTGTGGCGGGGTCGGCACCGCACCTGGCCGGCGCGGCTCGTGCCGTTCCTGCCGGTGGTCGTCGCGGCGGCGTTGACGGCGGCGGTCTGCATCCCGATCGTGCCGACGGCCCGGCGGTATCCGCCCGGGCTGCCCTTCGTGTCCACTCAGCACTGGAACCTGGCCACGGGCAGCCGGGTCGCGGTGTACCACTACCCGCCCGCGAACCCCGGCCCCCGGCATCCCGTCCCGTTCGTGTACCTCCACGGAGGACCCATCCGCGGCATCTCGGTGCAAGACCACACCTTTCTGCAACTCCTGGCACGCCAGGGCTACGACGTCTACGCCTACGAACAGGCCGGCGGCGGACGAAGCGACCTGCTCCCCATGGACCAGTACACGATCTCCAGGGCGGTCCGTGACCTCGCCGCCTTCGTCGACCGCCTGGACAAGGGCAAGGTCGACATCCTCGGATTCTCCGGGGGCGGAGTCGTGCTCACCCGAGCCCTGGCCGACCCAGGCGTCGCCACACGCCTGCACCGGGCGATCATCGCCGAGCCCGGGCCCATGGACGGCCCCACCGCACACATCACCGGGCACAAGGGCCGAGCATCCGCACAAGGCCTCGCCCCGAACCCGACCGGACCGCGATCGACGCACGTCCCCCGGTACGCCGTGGCATTCGGCCTCATGCGACTCGGACTCCTCAGCCCCGACACCGGACTGATCGGACAGGCCGAAGGCGCCAACGCCTTCACCGCCGCAGACCTCGGCAGCGACACCGCATCCGCCTACTGCGCGGGCGACGCGCACCGCATCCCCAGCGAGGACACCGAACAGAACTTCTCCTTCAGCCCCGCCGCCAGCCTCCGCGTCCAGCAGACAGTCAAGGACTCGCCCTCCATCGCACCGCTACTGAGGCAGTCCCGGACCCCCGCGATGCTGATGATCGCCGAATGCTCCTCCCAGGTCCGTCAATGGGCGACCGCCATCCTCGCCAATGACCCCGCCATCCAGCGCACGCAGTACATGCCCCGAGTCGGCCATCACATGTGGAACGGCCTCGACGACAACAACGACCGGGCCGCCGACGTCATCACTGCGTTCCTTCAGGACAAGCCGGCCCCTCTGCCGAACTACCCGACCCGCGACGAGATCCCTACCTTCATGCGCGACCACAGATGAAGTCGCTGCAGCCCGGCACCGGCGTAGACGGGCGAAACCGCGAAGCCGCCTGGGCCCTGCGCGAAGTACAGCCAAGGACGAGTTCTTAGCCCGGAAAAAGGCCGCGACCACTGCCATGGCGCTAGCCGCCATCGTCTCCGGCAACGTCGACCAGGCCGACGAGTACGGCCTCACCATCGCCGCGCAGGCGCTCACCCGCCACCGGCTCACCGTCGACCTGATCCACCGAGACCTCGACCGTCCAGTCGTCGACCGCTGACCACCCCTCCGGCGAAACCGGCAGCCCATCCCCGAACAGATCCGTTAGCCCCAACGCCCCTGACCAAGGAGGAACCACCGTGACCATCCTTCCCCTCCCCGTCTTCGACGCGTGGACCGCTCGCCATCTCGCCCGGCCCGAGACCTGGCACGGCCTCAGCGGCACGAAGGTGACCGGCGAAGCCGTCGCTGCCCACCTCCAGGCCGTCGCCGCCCTTATGGAACGGGAGAACTGGGACCCCCATATCTGCGATCGCAGCAGCCGCCGCAACCTGTCCTACGCCCTGCGGCACACCAGCGACGACGGCCTGGGCGACGACGACACCGGGTTCGAGGCCGTGCATCACAATGTCTCCCTGTGACGAGTACCTGGATGACCACGGCCATCGCGATCGTCGGCACGCTGCTGGGTAGCGGACTGACGGCGTTCGTAACCGCTCGGACTGAGCGGCGGAAGAATGAGGCTCTGGAGCGACAGCAGATACGCCACGAGGCCGCACAAGATCGCACTCAGCTTCGTGACCTACGGGTCGAGCACCAGAAGTGGCGCCGGGATCGCCGACAAGCTGCCTACCAGGGCTTGATGGATGCAGCGCATGAAGCACAGGGGGCTATCTGGCAACTGGCACGGCTGACGCTGGAGCCCTACGACCAGCATCGCTATGACACAAGGCGTGGTGCAGCCATCGATGCAGTACGGGCGACTCGGCAGGCAGCGACCACGGTTGAGCTCGAAGGCAGCCGGTAGCCACGTTCGGGGGCGGGCTGTACGTCGTCTACGAGCCTGACACGCGCCGGGGTGATCCCGGCATCCATGCGACGTTGCGCCGGATCCAGGTGGTCCGCCGGTCCGGGACCATCGAGAACCCGCCCAGCGAGGTCGACATCATCGGCAGGGCGAACCCCTTCTCCATGGACGGCGGGCTGACCTCGATCTACGGCACCGAGGTCTGCAACTTCCACGACACCTCGCAGATATCGCTGGACGGCAGGTTCGACCTCGACGAGCGGTTCCTGGCCGAGACCTTCCTGGCGCACGACACCGGGACCAAGGACCGATCGGGTCGGGGGGTCGTGCACATCCTGGGCGGGATCAAGTGGGGGTGGCGGGTACGGCGGGCGGAGTGACGGTTCCCGTCCCGCCTCCGGCCTGCCGCTTCGACAGCTGCGGAGTGGCAGGCCGGACCCGTGCCCGGAACCGGGCCGGTCGGTCGGTCGACCGGCAATCCTGTCAGGAGGCGGCCAGGGCCTCCGTCGGTGAGAGCCGGGAGGCGCGGACGGCCGGGTAGAGACCGGCCAGGGTTCCGATGGCCAGGGTGGCGGCGATGCCGCCCATGACCGCCCAGGGGGGTACGACCGCGGGCCAGTCCTGCGAGAGGGCGTACCCGGTGGTCACGACGGTTCCGAGCAGTGCACCGCCTGCGCCGCCCAGGAGGGACAGCAGCAGAGACTCGGCGAGGAACTGGGTACGGATGTGTCCCCGGGTGGCGCCGAGAGAGCGACGCAGGCCGATCTCGGCGCGGCGTTCCAGGACCGAGATGACCATGGTGTTGGCGACTCCGACGCCGCCGACGAGCAGCGCCACCGCGCCGAGGCCGAGGAGAAGTCCGGTGAACGCCTTGCTCGCGGCCTGTTTGGCCGCCAGGGCGTCGGAGGGGCGGGAGACCTTGACCTCGTTCGGGGCCTGCGGGTTGGCGGTGGCGCCGAGGACGGATCGGACCGCTTCGACGTCGGCGTCGGCGCTGCGCACGTAGACACGGGTGGGCCGGCCGTCGAAGCCCAGTACGGTGTCGGCGGCGGGCCAGCCGACGAGGGCCGCGGAGTCCAGTTCGGGGGCGAGGGCGACGGGTTCGAGGATGCCGATGACCGTGAACCACCGTCCGCCGATCAGCACGCGGGTGTCCGGACGGGTGGAGCCGATGCCCAGGCGCTCGGCGGCCTCGGCCCCGAGCACGGTCGCCGGATACCTGCCGGTCGCCGCGTTGAGCCAGGTGCCGCTGCGCAGCCCGGCTCCGGTGGCGGCGGGCAGGCTCGTCCGTGCCGCGTAGGCGGTGATGCCTCCGTTGTCCGTCTCGGGGATCTTCTCGGTGCGGAAGATGTCGGTGTCGGGAAGCTTGCCGATGGCCGATGTGGAGGTCACCGGCCGGATGCGGGAGATCATCCCTTCCGCGGTGGGCGGGAGTTGGGCCGCTCCGCCGGTCAGCGTGTCTCCCGGGGCGACGGTGAGCAGGTTGGTCCCGAGGGCAGCCAGGGTACGGTCGAGCTCGGCGCGGGAGGACGAGGAGACGCCGACCACGGCGACCATCGCGGCGATGCCGATGGCGATCCCCAGCCCGGAGAGCACGGCGCGCATCGGGCGGGTGCGCAGGCCCACCGCGCCGACCCGAATCACATCGCCGGCCCGTATCCGGGCGGGCCGCAGTGCGTCGGTGGTCATCGGCCCTCCTCCGTGCGGGGGGCTTCCCGTCGGAGTACGTCGTCGATGACCCGGCCGTCTCGCATGTGCACCTGCCGGGGCAGAGAGGCTGCGAGCTCCCGGTCGTGGGTGATGATCACGACGGTGGTGCCGGAGGAGTGGAGGTCGCGCAGCAGCCGCGTCACCGCCTGCCCGGACACCGAGTCCAGGGCCCCGGTCGGTTCGTCCGCAAGCAGCAACGCGGGGTCGCCGGCCACGGCGCGGGCGATGGCCACACGCTGGCGCTCTCCGCCGGACAACTCGTGTGGGTGGTGGTCCGTGCGGTGGCCGAGGCCGACACGGTCCAGTACCTCCACCGCGCGACGCCTGCGCTCGGCGGGCCGCAGCCCGCAGTAGAGGAGGCCGTCGGCCACGTTGTCCAGGGCCGAGGTGCCGGCAGCGAGGTGGAACTGTTGGAAGACGAACCCGATCCGGGAGGCGCGTAGAGCGGACAGTTCAGGGTCGGACAGCGCGCCGACGTCGTGGCCGTCGAGGTGCACGCGACCGGTGGTGGGCCGGTCCAGAGTACCGAGCAGATTCAGCATCGTGGACTTGCCGGAGCCGGAGGGGCCGACGATGGCGGCGAGTTCACCGGGGCCGATGGCCAGGGAGACTCCGTCGAGAGCGGTCACTCCGCCGGCAAAGGTCTTGGTCACATGCGTCAGGGTGATCACTTGGGCATCCCCACCCTGGCGCCCTGGGAGATGCCGCCGGAGATCTCGACGCGGCCGTCGGCGAAAAGCCCCGTCGTGACGCGAACGTACTTCGAGGTCGACCCCTCCACCAGCTCCACCCCGAAGCCTCCCTCGGCAAGGGCGAGCAGCGCGGAAACCGGCACGGTGAGGACGGCCTCGCGGGTGCCGGCCGTGAAGATCACGTGGACGCCGGCCTGGTCGTACGCACGGACGGCCTCGCGGGCCTTGGCAGCCGTGAGTCCGATCACTGCTTTGATTTTCGTCTCCGCCTTCCTCTGTCCCTCGGCGGGCTTGGACACGGTGGAGACCTCGGTGATCGTGCCCAGCACGACGGATCCGTCCGGGAGCCTGACCTCGACGGCCGTGCTCTGCTTGGCCAGCCGCTGGTCAGCGGTGTCCAGCTCCGCTGTGACGGCCTTGGCGGTGCCTGTGTACGACAGCACGTTCTGACCCGGCCCTGTCTGATCCCCCGGCTCGGCCTCCAAGCCGGCGACGCGGATCTCGCCGGGAGTGAAGACGACCCGCCCGAGTTCCACGGTCCCGGTCTTCTTCAGACCGAGGTCGCCTTGCCATCGCCGGACGGCTCTCGCCGTGGCCTCGGTGTACTCCTCGTCGGGTGTGAACCCGGTGTAGCCGAGCGCGCGGAGGTTCTGCTCCAACTGCCTGACATCGGGCCCCTCGGAGCCCTTCGCCAACGCGCGGTAGGCCGGCAACGGTCCGAACAGCACCACCACGGGCTGGTTGTCCACCGCGTACAGCGCCTTGCCCCGCGTGATCTCCGTGCCCTGCTTCGGTAGCCGGGTGAGCGTGCCCGGGAGCCGACCGACCGCGGTCCGCTCCGTACCGAACCCGAGCTGCGCGTCAGCGCTCCTGGTGTCCTTGAGCGTCTGCCGGAGCACCTCGGCCGTCGCCGGAGGTATCCGGCTCGACGTCTTGTGGTCGGCTTTGCCGGTGTCGTCCGGGCCGATCACGGCCGCCGTGCCCGCCCCGGCCGCGACCAGGGCGAGGGCGGCGACCGTCATCGTCGTGGCGCGCCGTGTGCGGTGTCGCCGCCGGCCACGCGCGGGCGGAGTCCGGTCCGCCTGCCGCTCGCCAAGGGGGTGGTCGACCGTCACCGGACGCTCCCCGCCTTCTGGCGGTCGCCCTCGGCCCCGCCGCACTTCTTCCACGCGTTCTCGAAGTCCGGGTCCTCGGCCTGGGCGGGGCCGATGTCGATGCCCTGGCCCTGCTTGGGGTCGGCAAAGTCCGCCACACCGTTCTCGCGCATGCATCGCGCCAGGTCGAGCATGGCCTCGCGGTCCTCGGAGTCGTTCCGGTCGGCGGGCGCCGGCGGCGCGACCGAACGGCACGCCTCGATGGCCTTGTCGGCCTTCTCCTTGTTCGCGCCGTCGATGGAAAGCCCGATGCCCTGACCGGGCTTGGGGTCCGCCACGTCCAGGCCCTGGTGCCGCAGGCACTGCGCGTACTTCACGTTCATCTCGTCACGGCTCAGGCCGGGAGCGGTGGTGCTCGTCGCGCCCTTGGTGCCGCCGTTCGCGGAGGCCACTCCGGTGCCGTCTGCCCCGGAGCCGCACGCGGTGAGCGTCAGGGTCAGGGCGAGGGGCAGGGCGGCGAGCAGGGCGGGGGTGCGGGGGCGCACGTGCGTCGTGCGAGGTGTACGAGGCATGCGAGGCATCTCCTTGCCGAGGGGCCGGTGCGGTACCGGCCGACGGAAGGGATGCAACTCCCGGTGCTGTTGCCCCACTGTTTCCCCATCGCGGGGTCGTCGACCCCGAAGAACGCCGTCGATGGTCGCTTACGAGAAGGAAACGGGCCCACGGACAATCATGGGCGAGAGCGGCCGTGGCCTCCCCGATGGGCGGTGGCCCCGAGCGAAGAGAGGCATTGGATGCGGATCCTGGTGGCGGAGGACGAGCGGCTGCTCGCCGACGCGATCGCGGAATGGCTCCGGCAGGAGACCCATGCGGTCGACGTCGCGTACGACGGCGCCGCGGCCCTGGAGCGGACCGACGTCAACGACTACGACGTCATCATCTTGGACCGGGATCTTCCTCTGGTACACGGCGACGAGGTCTGCGCCCAGCTCGTCGCATCCGGCCATCAGGCACGACTGCTGATGCTCACCGCGGCCGGCGAGGTCACCGACCGCGTCGCCGGACTCTCCCTCGGCGCCGACGACTACCTCACCAAGCCCTTCGCGTTCCCCGAGCTCGTCGCCCGGGTCCTCGCGCTCGGCCGGCGCGCCCGCCCGGCCGCGCCACCGGTGCTCCGCCGCAGCGGCATCACGCTGGACCCGGCGCGCCGCGAGGTGTTCCGGGACAACCGCTACGTACCACTGGCGAAGAAGGAGTTCGCCGTCCTGACGGAGCTTCTGCGCGCCGACGGTGCGGCGGTACCCACCGAACACCTGCTGGAGAAGGCGTGGGACGAGCACACCGATCCCTTCACCGGGGTCGTCCGCCTCACCGTGCTCAAGCTCCGCCGCAAGCTCGGCGACCCGCCCGTCATCGAGACCATCACGGGCGTGGGATACCGGATTCCATGAAGAAGCGCCGCGTCACCCTGCGCGCCCGGCTCACCCTGGTCTACGGCGGCCTGTTCTTCGCCGCCGGCATCGTGCTGCTCGGCGTCACGTACGTCCTCTTCGCCCAGCAACTCGACCGGGGCGGGGATCTGAGCGTCCATTCCGATTCCAGCGGGAACTCGGCCTCGCGGCAGGATTCTCTGCCCGACAACCTCAACTGGGTGGCCGGCGAGCAGAAGAGACTGCACGACGCCGCCACCGCCTCGCTCATCACGCAGGGCAGCATCGCGCTGACCCTCGTCGGCGGCATCGCGGCAGGCTTCGGCTGGCTCATCGCCGGCCGGGTACTGGCCCCCCTGCACCGGGTCACCGACACCGCCCGTCGCATCGCCTCCGCACCGGCCGCCGACCGCGGCCTGCACGAGCGCATCGCGCTGGGTGGCCGCGACGACGAGGTGAAGGACGTCGCCGACAGTTTCGATCTGATGGTCGAACGGCTGGACCGCTCCTTCGACGGGCAGCGCCGCTTCGTCGCGAACGCCTCGCACGAATTGCGCACCCCGCTGACCGTGGGCCGTGCCCTGGTCGAGCTGGCCATGCACCGCGCGTCGGCCTCCACCGACGTGAAACGGCTCGGCGAGGACCTCCTGGAGATCAACGACCGGCACGAACGGCTCATCAGCGGACTGTTGCTGCTGGCCGGCTCGGAGAACCTCGTCCCCGAGCGGCAGACCGTCGATCTCGCGGACGTGGTCGCCCATGTGGCGGCCCAGAGCGCCCCCGAGGCCGACAAGGCCGGGATCACCGTGTACGAGGAACCCGGCCCGGCCCCCACTGCCGGAGACGCTCTGCTGCTCGAACGGCTCGTCCAGAACCTGGTGGAGAACGGCATCCGGCACAACACCGGCGTGGGCGGCTGGGTACGTGTCATCAGCCGCACCCATGAGGACGGCCGGGCCGAGATCGAAGTGAGCAACACCGGCCCCGACGTGTCGCCCTACGAGGTTCCCACTCTGTTCGAACCGTTCCGCCGCCTCGTCACCGAGCGCCTCGTCACCGCCAAGGGCGCGGGCCTCGGTCTGTCCATCGTCCGCTCGGTAGTCCGCGCCCACGGCGGCGACGTCACCGCCCGTCCCCGCCCCGCCGGGGGCCTGATCGTCACCGTGACCCTGCCGCGGGACAGCCGGCGCCTCCCAGGGGACACGCAACCGGCTCGCTGCCGGTGAGCTCGTAGGTGTAGACCCTGCACTTCCGGAGCCCCTTCAGCGACGAGGAGCTGTCGGAGCTACTGACGACCCTGTCGATGGTGCACCGCCGTAGGTCGTGTCCGGGCACGGAGCTCCGGGACGGTGCACGTACCTGGGGAACTACCTCGGGGCCCGGCGCCGTTCTCCCGGCATGAACTCCGTACGGGAAACCCCCGACGTCCTGCGTTACACCGCCTTCTCCGACGATCCCGAGGGGGGCAATCCCGCTGGAGTCGTTCTCGACGCCACGGGCCTCAGCGACGAGGAGATGCAGGCGATCGCCGCCGAAGTCGGCTACAGCGAGAGCGCGTTCCTGACAGCGCCGTTCGAGGGAGCGGGCTCCGGCGCGTCGGACGCCGGGCGCACGTACACCATCCGCTACTTCAGCCCCAAGGCGGAGGTGCCCTTCTGCGGTCACGCCACCGTCGCGACGGCGGTGGCCCTCGCTGAGCGCATCGGTCCCGGCGACCTGGTGTTCACCACGCGTGCCGGGACCGTGCCGGTCACCGTGACGCGGGAGGGCGGGGCGCTGCGGGCCACGCTCACGAGCGTCGAGCCGCACATCGAGGAGGTCGCGGCCGATGACCTGGCAGAGGCACTCGCCGCGCTCGACTGGCCGGCCGGCGACCTCGATCCCGCCCTGCCTCCGCGCATCGCCTTCGCGGGCGCCCGTCATCTGGTCCTTGCCGCCGCGAGCCGAGAGCGCCTGGCCCGCCTGGCGTACGACTTCGCGCGCCTGGAGGCCCTGATGCACCGGCTCGACCTGACGACGCTGCAGTTGGTCTGGCGCGCCTCCGCGGAGGTCTTTCACGTCCGCGGGCCGTTCCCGGTGGGCGGTGTGGTGGAGGACCCGGCGACCGGGGCGGCGGCGGCCGCCTTCGGCGCGTACGCCCGTGAGCTCGGACTCGTGCCCGAGGCGACGGTCCTCACCCTCCACCAAGGGGAGGACATGGGGCGTCCTGGCGTCCTGACGGTGGAGCTGCGGGCGGGCGACCGGCGGATCAGGGTCGGCGGCGCAGGGACCCGCATCTCGGCCTGATCCTGGCCCTCATCTGCGGGTACCCGCGGCGTTGGCGGCGAAGCCTTCACGACGTGCACGAGTACTCCCGGCACTCGATGACACCGTCCGTGACCGCCCCGTTTCTGCGAGTCAGTGACGAATCGTGCGGTCGCGCCCTGGCGAGCCGGCCGGCGGGCTCTGTCACACGCGGAGCCCGCTCGTCACGTCGCTGAGCGAGCCTCTCGCGGATACGCTGGGATTCATGATCGAGTCCGGACGGCCGCGGCTCCGGCGGAGCTACGGCTACGGCAGGCTCGTGCGGCTGTCGCCGGTGATTCTGACTGTCGTGATCGCCGGCCTGGCCTACGCCACTCCGCCGGAGATGGCCTTCAGCCGCCTCCTGCCCGCGGCGCCGGCTCTGGCCGCCGCCATGTGGCCGGTCCTCCCGACTGTCCTCCTCGGGACCGTCTGCCTCCTTCTGATGATCGGCCTCAGCTTCGTCTTCCCCGATCTCGGGACGTGGTGGACCTGCGGGGGAATCATCGCGGTCACCGTGGCCGCCGCATACGGAAGCCATGTCCGGCTTCAACGGGAGCGCACGCTCTTTCAGGTACGGCTCGTCGCCGACGCGGCCCAGCAGGTGGTGCTGCGGCCCCTGCCGCACCGTTTCCGGAACGTCGAGATCGAATCGCTGTACCTCGCGGCCGCCGCGGAAGCCCGCATCGGCGGGGACTTCTACGAGGTGGTCGATACGCCGTACGGAGTACGGCTGCTCATCGGCGACGTGCGGGGCAAAGGCCTGCCGGCGGTGGGGGCGGCCGCGGCGATCGTCAACGCCTTCCGGGAGGCGGCACACGGCGAGGCCTCCATGGCCGACGTCGCCCGCAAGCTCGACGCGAGCTGTGCCCGGCACAACGCCGCCCATCCACCCGAGGCGCCGATGGAACGCTTCGCCACCGCGCTGCTCGTCGAGATCCCGCATCAAGGGAGCCGCATCACCATCGTCAACTGCGGACACCCCCCGCCCTTGATCCACAGCCTCAAGGATGTGCGCACCCTCGAGCCGTCCGTCCCCTCGCCTTTGCTCAGCCTCGCGGAAATGCTCGGCGACCAGTACTTTGCGGACGCCTTCGACTTCGCTCCCGGCGAGCTTCTCCTCCTCTATACGGACGGGATCGCCGAAACCCGCGCCCGGGACGGTGAGTTCTTCCCGTTGACGGCGTGGATGCGCCGACAGCCCCCCACACCTCCCCGCGATCTACTCACGGCGCTGCACCACGACCTCCTCCGTCACAGCAGAGGCAGCCTCGACGATGACATCGCCGCCTTGGCCGTACGCCTGCACACGCCGTGAACCATGCCCGCGGCGGGCGGCACATGGCCGTCACGGCACGGGCAGGGCCTGTTCCGCCCAGATCGTCTTACCTGTCGGCAGGTAACGCGTACCCCAGTGCTCGGTGAGCTGGGCGACCATGAACAGTCCACGTCCGCCCTCCTCGTCGTTGCCGGCGTAACGGGCATGCGGTGAGGTGTGCTGCGAGTCGGAGACCTCACAGATGAGAGAACGGTCCCGGATCAGGCGCAGACCGATCGGGCCGGAGGCGTGACGGATCGCGTTGGTGACCAGTTCACTGACCACCAGTTCCGTGGTGAACACCAGATCGTCCAGTCCCCACCGCACAAGCTGTTCCGCGGCCATCGAACGTGCGCGTGCGACGAGCGCGGGGTCCGAGGGCAGCTCCCAGGCCGCCACCTGGCGTGCGTCCAGCGCACGGGTGCGCACGACAAGGAGCGCCGCGTCGTCCCGCACGTGGTCCGGCACCAGCTCCGCGACGATCTGGGCGCACAACAGGTCGGGCGACGATCCTCGCTGTTCCCCGAGTACAGCCGCCAGGCGGCCCAACCCCACGTCGATGCCCTGCCCCCGCGCCTCCACGAGGCCGTCGGTGAACAGGACGACCAGGCTTCCTGCGGCGAGCGTCACTTCCGTGCCCTCGTACGGAAGCCGTCCCACGCCCAGAGGAGGACCTGGTGGCAGACGAAGGAAGCTGACGGGGCCGTGCGGCTGCACCACAGCCGGCGGCGGGTGTCCCGCCGCCGCCCAGGTGCTCGTTCGAGAGGCCGGATCGTAGACCCCGTAGACGCACGTCGCTCCGACGGCGCCGCTGCCGTCCGAGCCATGCACGTACTGGTCCGACGCCTCCTTGCCGACTTGATCGTTCAGCCGGGCCAGGAGTTCGTCAGGCGCGAGGTCCAGCTCGGCCAAGGTGCGCACCATCGCGCGCAAGCGCCCCATCGTGGCAGCGGCTCCCAGCCCGTGGCCGACAACGTCCCCCACGACGAGTCCGACACGTGCGCCGGACAGCGGAATGACGTCGAACCAGTCGCCGCCGGCGCCGAGGTGGCTGTCGGCGGGCAGGTAGCGACTCGCCGCCTCGACCGCGCTCAGCTCGGGCAGCGATCGTGGCAGCAGACTGCGCTGGAGCATGAACGCCGCGGTGCGCTCTCGTCGGTACCGCCGCGCGTTGTCGATGCACACAGCGGTCCGCGACGCCAGCTCCTCTGCCACCGCCCGATCGTCGTCGTCGAAGGGTTCCGATTCCTCGCCCCGCACGAAGGTGACAAGGCCCAAGGGCGTCCCCCGCACGATCAGCGGGACGTACAGCCGTGTGGGCGCGACCGCGGCGTCCGCGGTCGCACGGCCCCCTGCCAAGCTTTCGGCCTGCGACGATCCGGTGGCATACGCGACCCGCTCGCCCACCCGGGAGGGTTCTCCGTCGGAATCGGCCACGCGCACCAGGTCCCATGCCGTGACGGGCTCCGGTTCCCCTCCTTCGAGCACCTCTGCCGCCACGTCGACCAGCACGGCGTCGGCGTACTGCGGCACGACGATCTTGGCGAGCTCCGCTGCCGTTACGGACGGGTCGAGTGTCGCTCCGATCCGTGCACCGGCCTCCGCGAGGAGAGCGAGGCGCTGCTGCGCACGGTAGTGGTCGGTGACGTCAATGGACTGTTCGCACACCCCCACCGGCTCTCCCCGGCCGTCCAGCAGTCGGAAATAGGACGAGGACCAGACGCGCTCACTCCGCGGGTCGGCCGGGGCGCGCCCTCGGAAATGCACGTCGATGACCGGCTCACCGGTCTCGAGGATCTGTTGGACGAAGTCCTCGGGCGGCACCAGATGCTCGGTGGTGAGGACATCGCCGGGAAAGAGTTCGGTCATGGAGCGGCCCAGCGATGCTGTGAGGTCGCCGCCGAGCTCCCGGACACTGGATGCGTTGGCCCACAAGAGGCGCGCGCCGGGGCCGTAGATGGTCAGTGTCACGGGCGACTGGGTCACGAGCCCCTGCAGCATCGCCTGCCGGGTCTCCCACCAGCGAAGTCCCTCCAGCTCGGTGGCCATGAGGACGGCTGTGGGGGCCCGGCCGGTGGAGTCCCCGTCGGAGGCGGGGGCCAGGGGGCGCAGAGCCACTGCCACACGTAGGGGGTGTCCGCTACGGTGGCGCACGTCCACGACGGCACTGCGTTGCCCACCGAACCACAGTCGCTGATCCGGTCGCCGCTCTTCCGGTCTGTCGCGGTCGGCGTGCGGGGTTGCGAGCAGCTCCGCCGCCCGGCGTCCCAGTACCTGCGAAGCGGGATATCCCAGGAGGGCCTCGGCCTCACGACTCCACCCGACGAGCACTCCGTCTGCGGCGATCAGGGCGATGGCGGCCGGGGGCGGACCGAGGTGCCCGCCGTCGTCCGCCCCGGCGGGAGGAGTGAAAGGTAGCCCTTCCATGGTCCTATCATCCTTCCGTGCCGTCGCGACCGCAGTGCGCTCGGTCCAGTGCGGACGGCCACGACACAGCGCGGGCGGGGCGCGGCCCTGCAGCGCATTCGCTCTACGTCAGCTTGCGTGTGCGAGCGGTGGAGTGCCGCCGTTCGCACGTGTCGTCGCGACACCGAAGTTCAGGCTGCCGTCGCCTTGAGCCCGTCCCGGAGTTCGAGGTCGACATCTCCGCTCCCCGTGACGACTGTTGCCCGGCTCGACGCCGATCCGCGGCGGCACCGTGTCAGCCCTGCTGCGCATCGGCAAAATGCCTTGCAGCACAAGTGAGCTTCAGACGGCACACTCGGCGGGCCGGGAAACGAGGAAGTACCCCTCTTGGAAAGAGGGGAATACACGACAAGTCGGCGACGTGGACAGCGAGATACAACGTCACCGCGTCCCTTGCGTATAACACCAACGAGAAGCCAATTAGTCCTAAAAAGGACGATATTAGGTTGCGGTAAATTCCCTCCCCGTCACCAACAGGTGATCGACAAGGGGAGGAACGAACAGGATGAGACGACGGACGTCCGCTCTGCGTGAGCGGCATCCGCTGCCTTCGCCCGGCCGGGTGAGGCGCATAGCCCTGGCCACGGCGCTGGTGATGACCTTCGGGCTGATGGAGGGGATGGCGACCGCGGCGATACCGGACCGGGTGCCCGCCGAGAAGCCGCAGGACGTCAAGGGTCCGGCCGAGGCGGAGGACGCCGCGTCGGCATTGCTGATGGCGCGGCTGCAGGACCGGCGGATCGAGGTCACCGGGGAGCGCACCGAGTCCACGACGAGCTGGGCCAACCCGGACGGCTCGATGTCGCTGGACTCCTACACCGGTCCCGTCCGCTTCAAGGACGATGACGCCACCTGGCGCACGGTCGACCCCAGCCTGGTCGAGGCACCGGGCGGCGGGGTCCGAGCGGCGGCCCACCCACTGAATCTGGCACTGTCGGGAGAGTCGTCGGCCGCGGAGGTCGCGCGGGTCAAGGCATCGGGCGGTGCACCGGGCGCGAAGAAGACGCCGGCCGTCCCCCTGGTCTCGCTCGACAGCGGCGAGGGTCACGCGATGACCCTGTCGTGGCGCGGCGCCCTGCCCGATCCGACGGTGCACGGCACCGAGGCCCGCTACCCGGGGGTGGCGACCGGCACCGACATGGTGATCGAGTCGACCCGCACCGGTTTCGAGCAGTTCCTGGAGCTGAAGGACCGTAGCGCCGTCGACGCCACCGGCTCGGTGACACTGTCGCTCAAGGCCAAGGGGCTGACGGTCAGGTCCAACACCGACCGCTCGGTGACGTTCCTGGACAAAACCACCGGCAAGGAAGCGGGCGTCCTGCCCGCGCCGGTGATGTGGGACGCGACGGTCGACCCGAACACGGGCGAGCACGAGAACCGGGCCGACGTCGGTCTGAAGGTCACGCAGAACGGTGATGCGGTCGACCTCACGCTCACCCCGGACGCGGCCTTCCTCGCCGACCCCGCAACGAAGTTCCCGGTCACGGTCGATCCGGCCGTGAACATCGGGGCGAGCTTCGACGCCTTCGTCCAGCAGGGGTTCACGTCCGACCAGTCGGCCGCAACCGAGCTCAAGCTCGGCAACAACGGCGAGGGCCAGGTCGCCCGTTCGTTCCTGGCCTTCCCGATGGCGAAGATCACCGGCAAGGTCGTCAAGTCGTCGAGCCTGAACCTGTGGAACTTCCACTCCTGGTCGTGCAGCGCGCGCAGCTGGGAGGTCTGGGACACCAGTTCCGCCTCCAGCGCCACGCGCTGGACCACCCAGCCGAACTGGAACCGGAAGTGGTCAACCTCCACGGCCACCAAGGGCTACTCGTCCTCGTGCGCCGACGGCTGGGTGAGCACGGACATCACCACACTGGCCACCACCTGGGCGGGGAACGGCAACGGGACGAACACGCTCGGCATCCGGGCCACGGACGAGACCGACGAGTTCGCCTGGAAGAAGTTCAACTCCGGTAACGCGGCCTCGAACACGCCGTACATCTCGGTCACGTACAACACCAAGCCGGGCGCGGCCACTCCGCTGTCCCCGCTGACCGGTACGGCGACGAACGACACGACGCCGACCCTGTCGGCCAAGGCCGTCGACGCCGACGGCAACACCGTCCGGCTGACGTTCGACGTCTGGAAGTCCGACGGAACCGCGGCACTGCAGTCCGGCACCTCGGTGTACGTCGCGTCCGGCGCCACCGCGACCTGGACCCCCGGTACGGCCCTGGCGCAGGGCTCGTACAAGTGGCGGGCGGCGGTCTACGACGGTCAGGACTGGAACGGCACCTGGTCGGCCTGGCAGACCTTCACGGTCGACACCACCAAGCCCGGTGCGCCGTTCGTCTCGTCGACGGACTACCCGCAGGACAACCTGTGGCACGGCGGCGGAGGGGTGGCGGGCACGTTCACCTTCACCGCGGCCTCCGGCACGACGGACCTGGCCGGCTACGTCTACTCGCTGGACGGCGCCGCGGCCGTGACCGTCACCGCGACCGGTACGGCGACGGTGACGGTGACCCCGGCCGCCGACGGCCACCGCACGCTGCGCGTCCAGGCGAAGGACAAGGCGGGCAACCTCTCGACGGCCGTCGTGTACGACTTCCTGGTCGGCCAGGGCGCGATGGTGCAGCCTGCCGAGGGCGCGGTCAGCGCGCGGCGCGTACAGATCGCGGTCGACGCCCAGCCGAAGTACACCCGCGTCACGTACCAGTGGCGGCGCGGCCCCGGTGCCTCGGTCTACGACGTTCCGCTCGCGAACCTGACCAAGCAGGACAACACCCCGATCACCGCCCCGAAGACTCCGCTCACGGAGATCGGCGCGTACGCGAACTGGTCGGTCCTGGAGACCCTCGGCCAGGTCGGCGGTGTCGTCCAGGTCCGCGCGACGCTGTACACCAACAGCGACACGGACCCCGCGTACATCAGCGAGTGGCGTGGCTTCACCGTCGACCCGAACGCCGACGGCGCCGCCTCCGACGAGGTCGGCCCCGGCTCGGTGAACCTGCTGACCGGCGACTACTCGGTGAACGTGACGGACGTCGACGAGTTCGGCCTGTCCTCGACCCGTACGGCCTCCTCCCGGGGCACGGACCGCGGCTGGATGCCGCAGGGCCAGCGCCTGACCGCCAACCAGCAGGACGTCTCCACGGACCTGACCGGCTTCTCGGCGGCCACGGCGACGCTCACCCGGGACACCACGTTCGGCCAGGACGGCTCCACCGACTCACTGAAGGTCGTCCCCACCACCAACACCAGCGGCGACTCCTTCGCCATGGTCGGCGGCGACCAGAACGCCCTGCAGCTGGGCATGAAGCCGGGCAGGACCTACCGGTTCTCCGCCTGGGCCTACGCGCCCTCGGCGACCGGCCTGTCCCCGCAGCACGCGCGCGGCCTGCGCCTGTACGCGGGCTTCTCCACTCCCGGAGGCTTCGTCGAGCCGACCTCCCGGAAGGTGCCGTACACCGACGCGTGGGCCGAACTGACGCTCGACTTCACCGTTCCGAAGGACGCCACCACGGCCTTCCTGCGGCTGTACAACGGCTTCCCGGCCAACTCGGGCAAGGCCGTGTACTTCGATCACCTGTCCCTGCGCGAGCTGGTCGCCCCGTTCGGTCCGGAATGGGCCGGCGGCGCGGCGGGCGGCGTGACGGACAACGAGCTGCACGCGCTGACCTTCCCCGGCAAGGACGTCGCGGTCATCACCGGCTACGACGACTCCACCATCACCTTCGCCAAGAGCTCGGACGGCACGTTCAGCCCCGAGCCCGGAGCAGAGGGGCTGATCCTCGCCGCGTCCGGCGCCGACTACGTCCTCACCGACGACGACGGCACGGTCACCCGCTTCAAGAAGCAGACCGGCTCGGACGTCCACGTCGTGGACTCCGTCTCCGGTACGGACGACGCGTCGACCAGCCGGTACGTGTACGACACGACCGACGGACGCACCCTCGTCAAGCGCGTCATCGGCGAGGCAGAGCCTGGCGTGGACGACACCGGCCAGTGCACGGGGGCCGTCCCCGCGCGCGGCTGCGAGGTGCTGGAGTACGTCTACGCCACGGCCACCACCGCCACGGCCACCACGCCCGGTGACGTCGCCGACCGGGTGAAGGCCGTGCGCGTCTGGTCGTGGGACCCGGCCGCGAACGCTGTGAACGCCGTCGACGTGGCCGCCTACCGCTATGACGACCAGGGCCGCCTCGTCGAGGCGTGGGACCCGCGCAAGGGTTCGGCCGCGGACACGTCGGTCCTCAAGACGGTCTACTCGTACGACGCCGGAAACCGTCTGACGAAGATCGACACCGCGGGCGAGCTGCCCTGGATGTTCGACTACGGCAAGGCCGGGGCCGACCAGGACCCGGGCCGTCTGCTCCAGGTCCGTCGTCCGGCGCTGCAGCCGGGCAGCAAGGACGTGGTCGAGGGCGAGACCGCCTCGAAGGTGGTCTACGAGGTCCCGCTGACCCGGGCGGCCGGTGGTCCGTACGACCTCGACGGCGCGAGTGCCGCGAAGTGGGGTCAGGCGGACGTGCCGACGGACGCGACCGCCGTCTTCGACGTCGAGTCCACCCCGGCCGTGAACACGGCCACCGCCACCGTCCCCGGCAAGGACGGCTACCAGCAGGCGGTCGTCCGCTACCTGAACGCCTCGGCGCAGGAGGTGAACACCGCCACCTGGTCGCCGACCGGGGCGGGTGACATCGACACGGCCGAGTACGACCGCTTCGGCAACACCGTCCGCACCCTCGACGCCACCGGCCGCCTCCTGGCGCTCGGTCTCGGCGAGAACGTGGACGAGAAGGTCGTCGAGCTGGGGCTGCCCGACGAGTCCGCGGCCCGTGCCGCGCTGCTCGACTCCCGCAGCGTCTACAGCCGTGACGGTCAGGACCTCCTGGAGGAGACCGGTCCGGTCTTCCGTGCCCTGCTGGACGAGGCGGTGCCGGCGCAGGTCGACCCGCCGATGCCCGCACTCGCCGCCGCAGCCTCGGTGGTCGTGCGCGAGCACACCGTCCACAAGTACGACGAGGGCAAGCCGGACGGCGCGGCCTACCACCTGGAGACCACCACCCTCGACGGCGCCCGCATCGAGGGCTACACGAACGACGTCGAGGTCCGGGTCACCAAGACCGGCTACGACACCCCGATCGGCGGCACCTCCGGCTGGACCCTGCGCACCGAGACCTCGGTGACCACGGACGCCGTGGCCGGCGGCGCGAACCTGACCGCCACCGTCAAGTACGACGCGGCGGGCCGCGCGGTCGAATCCCGCAGGCCGGGATCGAACGGCGCCGACACCGGCACGGTGAAGACCGTGTTCTACACGGCCGGCGCCAACCCCGACGACGCCGCGTGCGGCAACCGTCCGGAGTGGGCGGGCAACCCCTGTGTCACGCTGCCCGGCGGCAAGGTCACCGGTGCGGACACCACCCGCATGCCCGACACCCTGCCGGTCAAGCGGATCACCCGCTACTCCCGCTTCGGTGACGTCGAGGAGACGTCCGAGACCAACGCGGGCAAGACCCGTGTGTCGACCACCGTCTACGACGCGGCCGACCGGATCTCCTCGACGGGGATCACCGGCGACCTCGGCCAGGACCTTCCCGAGGTCACCACCGAGTACGACCCGGTGACCGGCAACGCGGTCAGGACCATGGCCGGCGGCAAGACCATCAGCCGGACCTTCGACGCGCTCGACCGTCTGCTGTCGTACACGGATGCCGACGGCGGCACGACCACGACCGAGTTCGACAGGTTCGGCAAGCCGGTCAAGGTCAGCGACAACACCGGATCCACCACCTACACCTACGACCGCACCCAGGAACCGCGCGGCATGGTCACCTCCGTGACCGACTCCGTCGCGGGAACCTTCACCGCGAGGTACGGCCCCGACGGCCAGCTCACCGAGCAGACCTACCCCGGCGGTTACGTCCGCAAGGACAGCTTCAACGCAAGCGGCGCGGCCACCGGCCGTACGTACAGCCGTGTCTCCGACGGCGAGGTCGTCTACGGCCAGCACCTGGACATGACGGCCCAGGGCGCCGTCGCAGCGGACACCAACTCCACCGACAGCAAGGAGTACGGCTACGACCGGCTCGGCCGCCTGGTCAAGGCCGCCCAGACCACCGTCGCCGGCTGCACCACCCGCGCCTACGCCTTCGACGAGGCCGGGCGCAGCATCACCGGCCGCATGAACCGCACCTCCAAGACGGTGTACGACGCCGCCGAGGACGGCTCGTGCACCAGCGCCGGTGGCACGGTCACCACCAGCGCGTACGACAGCGCCGACCGGCTGCTGACCGCCGGCTACACGTACGACGCCTTCGGCCGCACCACCGCCACCGGCACCGGCTCCGTCAACACGTACTGGGACAACGACCTCGTCGCCTCCCAGACCACGGGCGACAGGCGCCAGTCCTGGTCCCTCGACCCGGCCCACCGCTTCACCTCCTTCACCACGGAGGCCAAGCAGGCGGACGGCACCTGGGCCAACGCGACCAGCAAGCTCAACCACTACGGAGACGACTCCGACGAGCCCCGCTGGATCATCGAGGACACCACCCAGGGCACCCTGACCCGCAACGTCTCCGGCCCGGACGGCGACCTGACCGCCACCACCTCCGCCACCGGCGACGTGGAGCTCCAGTTCGCCAACCTCCACGGCGACGTGGCCGTCACCCTCGACACCGCGACGACCGCGCCGAAGGTCTTCACCTTCGACGAGTTCGGCGTCCCGGCCGAGGGCCAGGCCGCCCAGCGATACGGCTGGCTCGGCGCCAAGCAGCGGTCCTCCGAGGCGCTCGACGACGTCATCCTCATGGGAGCCCGCCTCTACGCACCCGCGCTCGGCCGGTTCCTCCAGGTCGACCCGGAGCCCGGAGGCAACGCCAACCCGTACGACTACTGTGCGGGCGACCCCGTCAACTGCACCGACCTCGACGGGAACTGGGGCTTCAGCTTCAAGAAGATGTTCAAGGCGGTCGCCCGCGTAGCGGAAGTCGCCTCGTACATCCCCGGCCCCATCGGCAACATCGCCTCCGCCGTCGGCGCCCTCTCCTACGCCGCCACCGGCAACTGGCGCAAGGCCGCCGAGATGAGCGTCGGCATCGCCTTCGGCTCCGCCGGCCGCCTCGCCGTCAGAGGCTTCAAGGCGGCGCGTGCCCTCCGCAAGGCCGGCCGCGTCAAGCGCATGGCCTCACGGGCGAAGAGGGTCTTCAGGCGCTCCCGGTGCAACTCCTTCGCGCCGGACACACCCGTGCTGATGGCCGACGGAAGCTACCTGCCGATCGGAGACGTCCGGACGGGGGACCTGGTGGCGGCGATGGACCCGGCGACGGGTCTGACCACCGCCCAGCCCGTCCTGGAGGTCTACACCGGCTCGGGCACCAAGCACATGGTGGCGATCGACACGGACCTCGACCCGGCGACCCCGCCGCTCATGGCGACCGCGGACCACCCGATGTGGGTCGAGGACAAGGGCTGGACCAAGGCCGTCGACCTCGTGCCCGGCGACGCGCTGCGGTCGGCGGACAACGCGGCCCACACGGTGCGCGCCGTCCGCAACCTCGGCGAGCTCGCGGACCAGCTGGTCTTCAACCTCAACGTCGGAAACGTCCACACGTACCTCGTTTTCGACGGAACCGCGGACACGCTCGTCCACAACGCCAGTTGCCACCTCAACCGGCACGCCAGGAAGGCTCCCCGTAAACGGGGCGTCTATGTCATCAAGTACAACAACGGCTCTTACTACGTCGGCAAGTCGAAGAACATGCACCGGCGCATGCACCAGCACGACAAGAAGGGCAAGCTCAACAATGTGCAGTCGATTCGCTATCACGAGCGGAGCAAGGGAAGCCTCCGCAGGCTCGAACAGGGCTTGTACAATCGCTACAAGTGCTATGGCGGCGCGACGCTGACCAACAAGATCCGACCGTCCAGGAAGTACGCTCACTGCTGACGGAGAGGGGGGTGGGGACGGAACGTCCCCACCCCCCTTTTTTCTTTTCCCGGAGGAGTACGCATGAAGATCGCCCGACGGCGCGACGGGTGGTCCGAGATGTTCGTGACCGACGAACCGTGGGATCCCGCATATACCGAGCGGTTCGAGGACGGTACGTGTGACGGGCTGGTCATCGGAGCGCCCGCACACCGGAAAACCGGTCCCGCCGTCGACCTCGCCTTCCTTTCCGACCTTGCCGGACTGCGCAGTCTCCGCGTCCTGAGCGGTGTCCCGGACCTCTCCCCCGTGACGCGATGCCCCGGGCTCGTACGGCTGCGGCTGCCCGCGTCCGCCACCCAGGAGCTGGACCTGTCCGGGCTGCCGGAGCTCCGGGAGCTGGAAGTCCCGTGGCCGGTCGTGGCCCGGTCCCTTTCTCTGCCGGCGTCCCTCGACGACCTCGTCCTTTCGGAGTGGAAGGGAGCATCCCTTTCCGCGCTCGGGCCCAAGCCGGCCCTGCGGAAGCTCCGGCTCGAAGCGAACCGGAAACACGTCACCGACATGGAAGGTGCCGCGCTCTTCCCTGCCCTGCGTGAACTCCGCCTCTACGACGGCCGGCTCGCCCGTTCCGAGCTGCTGGCCGGGGCCGCGGCACTGGAGGACGTGTCCCTGCTCTCCGCGAAGACCGACGCGATCGCTTTCGTCTCCGGTCTCGCCCTCCTGCAACGCCTTGAGCTGGAGAACAGCGGTGACATCGCCTCGCTCGCCCCTGTCGCGGACCATCCGGCACTCCGCGAGGTGATCGTCTCCGGTTCGACCCGGGTGGTCGACGGAGACCTCTCACCCCTGCTCGACAACGCTCGACTGACCTTCGTCGCGCTCGAACGCGGCCATGCCCACTACAGCCACGCACCGCGCGAGGTCCGCAAGGGCTGACAGGCTTCGCCGACCGGCCGGCGGAGCTGCTCTCCGGGCTCGATCGCGGTCCGCTCCCGTCGACGTGGGGCCGACACCGGTCACGGCGTGTGTGCGCCATGGCACCCGTGTCACCACCCTCGGTGCGCATCGCACCCGGGAGGCGTCCGCCGGGCCTACAGCGCAGTACGTGCCCGTGGGCCGGTCCGTTCCGTGCCCGGGCCGCCCGCTCGCCCGCCGTTCGGGCCGGTGCTAGACATGGACTATGGCCGGACTCCTCGGCCGCCTGCGCTCCGCGTTGAGCGTCCGCACCGTCGCCCGCCAGGTCTTCTCCCTACAGGCGGCGATCGTGGTGCTCCTCGTCGTGGCCGCCGTGGTTGCTCTCGTACTGCAGTCCCGGTCCGACAGTGAGCGGGAAGCGCGCAACCGGTCACTCGCCGTGGCCGAGACCTTCGCCAGCGCGCCGGGCATCGAGGAGGCCGTGGCCGGTCCCGACCCGACCGCAGCGCTCCAGCCACGCGCCGAGGAAGCGCGAAAGGCGTCCGGCGTCGACTTCCTCGTGGTGATGACCAAGGACGGGATCCGCATCACCCACCCCGATCCGGCACAGATCGGAAAGCACTACATCGGCACGATCGGCCCCGCGGCAGCAGGCGGAACGGTCAGGGAGACCGTGACCGGCACCCTCGGCCCATCCACCCGCGCTGTCGTCCCCGTGACCGACGCCGAGGGCGACGTGATCGCACTGGTGTCCGCCGGTGTCACGCTCGAAGCCGTGAGCGGAGTCGTCGAGCATCAGCTGCCCCTGGTACTCGGTGCCGCGGCGGCCGCGCTGGCAGTCGCCACCTTCGGTACCGCTCTGGTCAGCAGGCGGCTGCGCCGTCAGACCCACGGCCTGGAGCCCGCCGAGATGACCCGCATGTACGAGCACCACGATGCGGTGCTGCACGCCGTGCGCGAAGGCGTTCTGATCCTCGACGGCGACGGTCGGCTGGCGCTGGCCAACGACGAGGCACGCAGGCTGCTCGGCCTGAGCCCGGAGGCGGAGGGCCTGCTTGCCCGTGAGCTGGGCCTCGCCCCGGACATCGCCCGGCTGTTGACTTCCGGGCGCTCGGCCACCGACGAGGTGCACCTGGCCGGGGACCGGCTGCTGGCCGTCAACCAGCGGCCGACCGACCCCGGAGGCGGGCCGTCCGGCTGTGTCGCGACACTGCGGGACACCACCGAACTGCAGGCCGTCACCGGCCGGGCCGATGTGGCGCAGGAACGCCTGAACCTGCTGTTCACCGCCGGATTGGAGATCGGAACCAGCCTCGACATCGAGCGGACCTCCCAGGAGCTGGCGGACTTCGCCGTCCCCCGGTTCGCCGATTTCGTCACCGTCGACCTGGCCGACCCGGTCCTGCGGGGCGAGGAGCCGTCGCAGGACGGTGCGGCGATGCGCCGTGTCGCGTTCCGGGGTATCCGGGACGACACACCGCTCTACCCGCCCGGAAAACTGATCCAGTTCGTCCCGTCCACCCCGCAGAGCCTCGGCTACGGCTCGGGCGAGACGGTCCTGGAGGCGGACATGACCGCCTTCTCCGGCTGGCAGGCTCAAGACCCCGCACGGGCCCGGAGACTTGTCGAGGCCGGCATCCATTCGATGATCGCGGCTCCACTGCGCGCCCGCGGCGTCATCCTGGGTGTCGTCACGTTCTGGCGGTCGCGCAAGCCCGCGTCGTTCGAGCACGACGACGTGACACTCGCCGAGGAACTGGCCGCCCGTGCGGCGGTCACCATCGACAACGCCCGGCGCTTCACGCGCGAGCACACCATGGCGGTCACCCTGCAGCGCAGCCTGCTCCCCCGCGCCCTGCCGGAGCAGAACGCCCTCGACGTGGCCCACCGATACCTGCCCGCGCAAGCGGGCAGCGGCGGTGTCGGCGGGGACTGGTTCGACGTCATCCCGCTGCCCGGCGCCCGCGTCGCGCTCGTCGTGGGGGACGTGGTCGGCCACGGGCTGCACGCCGCCGCCACCATGGGCCGACTGCGCACCGCGGTCCACAACTTCTCCTCCCTGGACATGTCGCCCGACGAACTCCTGTGGCACCTCGACGAACTGGTCACTCGGATCGACCAGGACGAGAGCGGCGACGGCGACATCGCGCCGGTCACGGGCGCCACCTGCCTGTACGCGCTCTACGACCCGGGCTCTCAGGTGTGCACGATGGCCCGCGCCGGCCACTTCGAGCCCGCCGTCGTGCACCCCGACGGCAGCGCGGCGTTTGCCGCCGTACCGGGCGGCCCGCCCCTCGGGCTCTCCGGACTCCCCTTCGAGACGGCCGAGATACGACTCCCCGAGGGCAGCAGCCTCGTGCTCTACACCGACGGTCTCGTGGAGGACCGCACCCGCGACATCGACGAAGGGCTGGAACTGCTGCGGCGGGCTCTGGCTCACCCCGGCCGCACGCCCGAGCAGACCTGCGACGCGGTTCTGGACGCGTTGCTGCCCGAGCATCCCACGGACGACATCGCACTGGTGGTCGCCCGCACGCGTGCGCTCGACAGCGCCCGTACAGCCACCTGGGACGTCGCGTCCGATCCGTCGGCCGTCGGACAGGTTCGCGCCGCCGTCGCCCGCACGCTGGCCGAATGGGGCCTGGAGGAGGAGTCGTTCACCACCGAGCTGATCCTCAGCGAGCTTGTCACCAACGCCATCCGCTACGCCGCCGAGCCCGTCCGCGTACGTCTGATCCGCGACCGCGCCCTGATCTGCGAGGTCTCGGACGGCAGCAGCACCGCTCCCCACCTGCGGCGCGCGGCGACCACCGACGAGGGCGGACGGGGCCTGTTCCTGGTGGCCCAGTTCGCCGGCCGCTGGGGCACCCGCTACACCGCGGACGGCAAGGTCATCTGGGCCGAACAGCCACTTCCCACCGGCACAACGGGCAACGACCGGTGATGCCCGGCGACCCCTTCGGCCGTTGGCCGCTCCGGCCCTCCGCCGTCCCGGCGCCAGGGGGATTCCCCCGTCGAACCCCGCCCAGGAGAGCCACCCAGCACACAGGGGAAGGGCCCCGCCCCGGGCGAACCGGGGTGGGGCCCTTCCTGTTCGTGCTGCTCGTTCGGGCTACTCCTGGACGGTGCGGCGACGCCGCATCCACCACACCAGGGCCGCGCCGGTGGCGGCGATCGCCGCGGCGATGCCGGAGACCAGGCCGATCGGGGTGTCCGATCCGGTGTCGGCGAGGCCGCCGTCCGGGTCCGGCCGGTTCGCCGGAGGCGTCGTGCCCCCGCTGCCGCCGGTGTCACCGTTGCCAGGCTTGGTCGGGTCCGGGCCGGGTGACGTGGGCGGATCGGTCGGGTCGCTCGGCGTCGGTGTCGGGGTCGGAGTCGGGGTCGGGGTCGGGGTCGGCGTAGGCGTCGGGTCGGGCTTCCCGTCATCCGTCAGGCCGGCGCCGTTGCCACCCAGGAACGCGGTGTCGCTGTCGCGGGCGGAGGTCTCGGTACGCACGGAGTCCTTCGTCGCGCGGGGCAGTTCACGGTGCTGGGCGGTGAACTCGACGCCGGTGACGTTCCGCTTGGGCGCCTTTGCGAAGTCGATGCCGCCGACGAAGAACGTGTAGATCCGGCCGTCGCCGAGGGGCCATTCGTAGGTGAAGTCGCCCTTGGTGAAGGACTTCACCATCTC
Source organism: Streptomyces sp. NPDC042346 (assembly GCF_055581845.1). Classification (NCBI taxonomy): domain Bacteria; kingdom Bacillati; phylum Actinomycetota; class Actinomycetes; order Kitasatosporales; family Streptomycetaceae; genus Streptomyces; species Streptomyces sp. NPDC042346. The sequence goes on from NZ_JBVJEH010000002.1 coordinate 434,466, forward strand.
CTTCCACACGGTCCGCTTGTCCCAGTGGGCGTTCTCACCGCGCAGCGGCCACCGCTTGAGGTTGTTGCTGTTGATGATGGGACGGAAGTCGGTGGCCTTCTTCGCGTCCTGCTGGCGGATCCACTCGGCCGCGACGCGGGACTTGTAGACGCGGCGCAGGTCAGCGTACTTGGGGTCGGTGTCGATCTGCTTCTCGACGTGCGGGACGAGATACTGGGTGATCAGCCGGTGGCTGCGCTCCTTCTCCTCCTTGCTGAGCTTCTTCGAGCAGTCCTCTCCCTGTACGGGGGTGTCGAAGTCCATCGCCGCGTGGTTGACCTCCAGCGGGGCGTCGAGGATGTAGATCCCGCCGTCCTGCTCGCGGACCTTCGCCCGGCCGGGAACGATCCAGTTGCGTCCCGATCCCCAGCACGGCACCCCGTCGACCTTGGGTGCGGCGTCCATGAACTCCTTGCCCGGGGACTTCTTGGGGTCCATGGCACGGGAGAAGTCCCGCTTCATCTCCATGTCGGCCACGAGGAGGACACGGCCGGCGTCGGTTTCACCGAACGCCTTGTCCATGATGGTCTCGGGCTGGTCGGGGTTGAGGTTCACCCACTGCCGGTCCGGGGTGAGCGCCAGCCACGTGAACAGGGCATCGGATGCCAGTTCGAGCTTCGCCTGTCCGCCCCAGCCCGGGTTGTCGTCCTCATCGGGCATGAGGTCGGCCTTCATGGAGTAGTCCAGAGCCTTGCCCTTGACCGGGTTGCCGACGTACTGGAGCTCCAGAGTGGAGAAGTCCACCCCTCCCGGGCCCCGGCCGAGCGCGGACCGGGCGTTGTCCGCCAGGTACTGGTTCTGCAACTGCCGGGCCTGGGCCTGGTTCTGTCCCGACCCGTAGGCCATCGAGGCGCCCGGGCCCTGGGTGCCGCGGTTCGGCTGCGGGTTGAACACGTTGTACGTCTTCGTGTACTTCGTCTCCGGCCACACGCCCTTCGCGGTCGCCCGGCGCTCCGCGATCCGGATCGGATTGTTCCCCGTCCCCCGCTCCGCCCGCAGCTTGTCGTTCTCGGCCTTGTAGTCGCGGAGGGTGGCCCCGTTCGGCTTCTCCGACGTGAACATCGTCAGGCGGTGCCGGGTGAAGTCGTACTTCGCGTCCTTGTGCCGCAGGATGATCTTGTCGGCCCGGAGCTGGGCCGGCTTGCGCTTCCCGTCGGACTTGAACTCCCCCAGGTCACCGGTGCGCTGGTTGTAGGAGTCGTACCGCCGGGAGGCGATCTTCTTGCCGTCCTTGTCGAAGATCTCGATCGTGACCTCGCACAGCCAGTCAGGGCCGACCATGTTGAAGTCCTGAACCGCCTTGACCTCGAACACGCCCCCCTTCTGCTTGCTGACCTGCGCGCTGATCAGGTTGACCTTCCAGCTGCCGAACGGCTTGGGGTTGCTCGACTCGTTCCGATGCCGCTGATAGCGGGAGTAGATCGCCTTGCGCATGTCCTCCGGGTCCTTGGAGGCCGCATACGCCTTGTCCCACTTGTCGATGTCCGCACGGCTGCCGGTGACCTGCCCCAGCTCGGCCGCAGTGGGCGCGGGAACGTTCTCGAAACCCTTGAACGCGTTGTTGTAGTAGTACTCCTCGTCCGGCCCGGACTTCGTCCAGTGGTGCTGACCCGTCGGCGCACCCGAGTTGTTCGGCGTACGCGGGATGGTCTTCTTCAGGTGCATCTGATCGCACCGCTTGCCGCCGGTGATCTTCGCGTAGTCTCCGGGCGCGGCCGACGCCACGGACGGCAGGCCGACCAGCAGCACCGCCGCCGAGGAAACGACCGCCAGAGCGGCAGATAAGCGCCTCTTCAGACGCTGTCGTATAGGTGTGCTCACGTAGTGTCCCTGGTCGTGGGGGCCACGGGACTCAAGACTGCGAGGGCAGGCCGGACAAGGGGCCCCCGTATCGTGCCCGCTCCTGCCGCCCCACCACACTAGAGGCCGTCAACACCCCACGTACAAGGTGTTGTTGACGCGCCGTGTGATGACTCCGCGAAGATCCTGCGCGGGTGACGGCGCGGTTCGGTAGGTTCTGCCCATGACCACACCCCACTCCGCCTACGACTCCACCCGCCACCCCGACCTCCTGGTCTGGCTCACCGAACGCCAGGCCGCCTTCGAGAGCTGGGCTCGGGAAGCCGGCGGCGTCGACAGGTTCGACTTCTCCGACGCCTCCCTCGACGCCTTGGAAGACCTGGTCGAGGAGACATTCGCCGAGTCGGAGGAGATCACCGCACAGCGCCGCTCCCCCTTCGTCCAGGGTGCCGTGTGGTACATCGGCGAGACCCTGCGCCGCCGGCGCGAGGGCTGGGTATGGAAGTTCGAACCGGACGTTACCTTCGGTCTGCTCCCGGCGTTCTATCCTGCGGTCCCGGACCCCGCGTACCTGGACACCCCCTGCGTCGGCGCACCCGACGCCAAGCCCGGCGAACACTGGTACCCCCTGAACACGCTGCGCCGACTCCTCGCCACCGAAGACGAGTTCGACAACCCGATCGACGAACGGCTCGTCGGCGTGATCGAAGGCTGGTACGACGAAGACGAGGAGGACGACGACGACGACGAGTGACTGGCGCCCGCAGTGCGGGCGACAGGACTCCCGAAGCGCTCGGTGTCACGTCGGCTGCAACGCTGCCGGCAGACCGTTCAACCGCAGGCGGGTGGCGCCGCGCAGGTGGGGGAGGTCGTGCTCCGGCCGTGCGGACGGGGTCAGAAAGGCCGCTTGCTCGGTCCAACAAAGGTGGGTGCCGCCGTCCACCGGTTGCAGTTCGACAGTCACCAGCGAGGCCCACCGCACGATGTCGTCCACGCGGGACGTGTACGTGTAGACGATTCTCGAGGCCGGCACGATGTCGAGGTACCGGGAAGCGTATGCAAGTCGTTCCGGCTCAGAGCCCGCGATCGTGAAGACACTCGACGCGGTCTCACCGCCGTTCACTGTGAAGTCGTGGTCGTAGGAAACCCGGCGGCCTGGCAACGCGAACCATCGGTGCCGCGCCGGAGTGTCGGCGAAGGCCCCGAAAACCGTACCGGGGGCTGCGGCCAGGTGCCGCTCCACGGTGAAGGTGTCGTGCCGTACCTTCGGCACGGCGCCATCGACGGTCCCGTCAACGGTCGAAGCCGGTGCAACGGGTTCAAGAGGCATGTTTCCCTCACAGAGATGGAGGCGGAACAGGGGATCTTCCTTGGTTACCATCCGTATGTAACGGGGGCGCGACACTGCGATCAAGACCTCGCCCTCACGCACTTCGAAGTCAGCTACGCACTCGAAGGGAACAGACCCATGGGATCCACGCCGGGTGCGCAAGCGGAGGCCGCGGGCCTGAGCCCCGAGTGCGTGTCGACCATCGAGCTCGTACGTGACGTGCTTGCCCGTGTCGGGGACAAGTGGACCGTCCTGGTCATCACCAACCTCGCCGACGGGCCGCTGCGCTTCACGACGCTCCACGGTCGGATCGCCGGGGTGTCCCAGCGCATGCTGAGCCAGACGCTGCGACTGCTGACCCGTGACGGCCTGGTGCTGCGGACGGCCTACGCCGAAGTACCGCCTCGGGTCGAGTACGAGCTCACGCCCTTGGGCCGGTCACTGAGCGACGCCATCACACACGTCGTGCGCTGGGTGCAGGACCACCAGGCCGAGATCGTCCGGAACCGCGCCCACGAGTAGAGCGCCTGCCGCAGCACGCGCGGCGGCCGGCGAGTTGCCCCGAGCGTCACGAGGGCCGGCTCGATGGTGACCAGGGCATGACCAGGGCATCTGCCGGCGTGCGCCGGGCATTCCCTGGCGTGCGGCGAGCCCTCCGGAGCCGTGGAACCCCGGCGTCCACCCGACGCGACAGCCGGGCGCTCAACCTGCCCTGACTCCGAAATCACCACCCACACGCGCCACAAGGACCGTCGGCAAGCTGACGGGACCTCATGAGCGATCGAGGCCTACAGTTGAGAAACCATGTAGCTTCCAACGATTCGGTTGTTCCCGATCTGTTGGACGTGAGCAAGGAGGAATCTCTTGTTCCGCCGATTAATCGCCGCGGTGGTGGTGATGGCCGGGCTGACAGCGACACTTGTCGTTCCGGCCTCCGCCACCGAATTCCCTGCGGCCACCACGCCCCTGGTCACCTGGAACATGCAAGGGGCCAACAACAAGGCACAGAACGGCAGCAAGTGGACCAACACCGTTCAGCGGCTGGCACTGCAGGTGCCGATCCTGATGCTTCAGGAGGTCGGCCCGCACCCGCCTGACAACAGTGCCCCACAGCCCAGCCAGACCTTCACCACGACCGACAGCCAGAACGTCACGCATCAGCACACCGTGCTGCACCAGACCTGGGTCGTCGGCAGCGGTATCCGCAACACCATCCCGACCCGTGAGGTCTACTTCCTCCAGACCGACGACGACGCGACCAACCCGCGGCGGATCGGCGGCCGGGTCAACACGGCGCTCGTCCTGACCGAGGCGCCCGACGAGATGATCGTCGTCGGCAACCCGGTCGACGCCGGCCGGAACGCGCTCGGTGCGCGCTTCGGCAACGAGTGGTACTTCACCATGCACGGCCTGTCCGGCGGTGGCGGTGACTCCGGGGCGATGCTGGACGCCATCGACGACCGGATCGAGGGCCTCGGGAACCAACGTGGCGTCACCTACAACGCCACGGTCGGTGGCGACTTCAACGTCGACCCGAGGGTCCTCGCCGAGCGGACGAGCTTCCCGCCGACCATGCGGATCCACGGCTCGGGGCAGGCGACCCACCAAGGCAGTGGTGAGCTGGACTACTTCGTCACCACCCACTTCGACCACGCGCTGACGGTCACGGTCCGGCCCGAGGGCGACTCCGACCACCGGCCGACCCAGTCCGGCCAGTTCAACGCGGCCGGCACCACCCCGGCGCCCGGGCCCAGCCCGTCGCCCGGGCCCAGCCCGGCGATCGAAGAGCTCCGGTTGATGCCGACCGGTGACGGGATCACGGCCGGTGTGTACAGCACCGATGACGGTGGCTTCCGGGACTACCTGAAGACCATCCTGAAGGGCCTGACCACCATCGCGGTGGTCGGTGGCACGGTGGCCAGTCTCGTCTTCAAGCGCACGGATTTCGTCGGTGAGCTGAAGAACGGCAAGCGGGGCGACCCCGACCACATGGGGTTCGACGGCAAGGGCATCGACGCCATCAAGGCCGAGTCGATCCCCGCGCTGCAGACACTGCGGCCGAACATGATGACCCTGGTCGCGGGCACGGCCGACCTGGCCGGCGGTGCCGACGGTACGGCGACGGCCGGGAAGATGCGGACCTTCCTGGACGAGATCTACCGGGCCTCGCCGACCACCACGGTCCTGCTCGGGACCCTGCCGCCGTCGACGAACCCGACCTACCAGGCCCGGATCGACGCCTACAACAGCGAGCTCCGCACGATCGCCTACGCCAAGATCAAGGACGGCGCACGGCTGGTGCTGGTCGACCTGGGCTCGGTCACCCCGCAGGACATCACCAACGAGATCTACCCGACCGACGCCGGCCACCAGAAGATCGCGGACGCCTTCGCCGAAGGCGCTCGGATCGCGGTCCTGCAGCGCATGATCAGCGGCCGCTCGTACGGCTGGGAGCCGATCGGCAAGATCCGGGACGCCGCCCCGGCCGGTTCGAAGATCGCGTTCCCCGACCTGAACGGCGATGGCAAGGCCGACTACGCGGTGGTCGGTACGGACGGCAAGGTCACCGGCTGGCGCAACGACGACCCGCGCAAGGCCGGGGTCTCGCTGGGCGACATCAGCCCGGCCGACCGCGGGAACGACCCGGACCGGGTCTACTTCGCCGACCTGGACGGTGACGGCAAGGACGACTACATCCGGATCCTGATGCCGCCGGACTCGCCCACCGGCATCCCCGCGATGCGGATGTCACGGAACACCAGCAGTGGCGGCAACATCAGTTGGGACAGCCCGACGATCGTCGCGAACAACCTCATCTACGAGCCGGATCTGTACTTCACCGACATCGACGGTGACGGCCGCGACGACCTGATCACGCTGGACCGGATGAGCTTCCCGACCGCCTGGCAGAACAAGGGCAAGGGAATGCCGACTCCGGGCGGCTGGGAGAAGGTCGAGGGTTTCGCCACTCCGGGGCAGGCGCGCGGCGCGCAGGTAGCCTTCGCCGACATCACCGGTGACGGCAAGGCCGACACGGTCCGGGTCGAGTTCACCACCGGTGAGGTCCGGGCCTGGCAGAACACCGGCGCTCCGTGGAGCGTCACCAAGGGCTGGAAGTCGCTGGGCGTGATCCGCTCCGACGATCCGTTCCAGGGCACCATCGGCACCTTCGCCGACCTGGACGGCGACGGGATCGAGGACTTCGCCATGATCCGCTCCGGTACGACGGCGAAGACCGCCGTCAGGGCGGCCGCGGCGAGTGGTGCCGGTGACATCGAGGGCTGGCTGGTGCCGAGCTACGGCGATGGCAGCCGCAGCGACGGCGGTGCCGGTGATCTCGGTGTCAACGGTGGTGCCGGTGATCCGATGGAGTCGCACCCCGGTGGCGACGACGGCGGTTCGCGGCCGGGTGCGTCCGGCGACTGCCGGCCGGACGGTCTGGCGGCCACGCCGGGCGTGGCGACGCCGTACTGCAAGGTCTATCAGGGTGACGGCCGGGAATGGCTCGGTCAGGGCCGGGACCGCCGGGTCGTGGGCTACTTCAACGGTGGCCGCACGGGCGCCGACGGCACGCCGCACTACCTGGTGAAGAACATCCCGTGGTCGAAGGTGACCCACCTCAACTACGCGTTCGCGTCGGTGGAGAACAACCAGATCAAGGTCGACTCGAACGCCACCCAGAAGGAGTGGCCCGGCGAGGTCGGCGCCGAGATGGATCCCTCGCTGCCCTACAAGGGGCACTTCAACCTGCTGACGAAGTACAAACGCCTGCACCCGCGGGTGAAGACGCTGATCTCGGTCGGTGGCTGGGCCGGTTCCGGTGGCTTCTACGCGATGACCACCAACGCCGACGGCTCGGTCAACCAGGGCGGGATCGACACGTTCTCGCGCTCGGTCGTGGACTTCCTGCGGACCTACGGGTTCGACGGTGCCGACATCGACTTCGAGTACCCCACGGTCCTCGAGGACACCGGCAATCCGACCGACTGGGCGGTGTCGAACCCGCGTCGCAAGGGCCTGCCCACGGCGTACGCCGCGTTGATGAAGACGCTGCGGGACTCGCTGAACCGGGCTTCGGTCGCGGACGACAAGTACTACCTGCTCACCTCGGCGTCGTCGGCCTCCGGCTACCTGGCCCGCGGGATGGCGAACCAGACCGCGCTGGACCACCAGGACTTCACCAACCTGATGGCCTACGACTACCACGGCACCTGGAACGACGTCGTGGGTCCGAACGCGGCGCTGTTCGACGACGGCAAGGACCCGGAACTGGCCGACCAGTACGCCACTCCGGAGTACGGGAAGATCGGGTACTTCAACACCGCTTGGGCGATGAAGTACATGCGTGGCGCGATGCAGGCCGGGCGCGTCAACATCGGTGTGCCCTACTACACGCGCGGCTGGCAGAACGTCACCGGCGGTACGAACGGTCTGTGGGGTACGTCGCAGAAGCCGAGTGGGTGCGAGCCGGGTACGGGCGTCAAGCGGCCGTGCGGTGACGGTGCCTTCGGCATCGACAACATCTGGCACGACGAGACCAACAACGGCAGCGAGCTCGGCTCCGGGACGAACCCGCTGTGGCACACCAAGAACCTGGAGAAGAACATCACGCCGGTCTACGCGGGCAGCGTCGGGCTGAAGCCGGAGACCGACATCACCGACCGGCGCACGGGCCAGTACACCCGGTACTGGGACGACGCCACGAAGACGTCGTGGCTGTGGAACGCCGAGAAGAAGGTGTTCCTGTCGACCGAGGACGAGCAGGGCATCGACGCGGTCACCGATCTGGTCAAGTCGACCGGTGCGGGCGGCGTGATGATGTGGGAGCTGGGCGGCGACTACTCCTGCCCCGCGGACGTCCAGCCGGACACCCCGTGCGGGATGGGGTACACGCTGACCACCCGGCTGAACGAGAAGCTGGGCAACATCGGCGCCTATGACAACAGTCTGCGCACCGGCAGCGGTGGCGTCGCACCGACGGTGACCGCCGACCTGAGCGTCGAGATGGTCAACTATCCGACCGCCACGGCGAACCTGTGGCCGTTGCAGCCGACCGTCCGGATCACCAACAACACCGGGCGCACGCTCGGCGGTGGCAAGGACACGAAGCTGTCGTTCGACATTCCGGCCTCGACGTCACCGCTGGTCAAGGACGCCAACTGGCAGACCGATGCCCAAGGTGGCCAGTGGAAGCTGGTGCCCGGCACGACGTTCCACCGGGTCAGCACGACGCTGGACTACTGCCAGATCATCCCGGCCGGGAAGTCGCTCGACGTGCCGATCATCTACTTCCTCCCGATCACCGGTCCGGTGAACACGAGTCTGTCCATCGGCGGTACGGCGTACGCGCCGGTGAACGACAACCTCAAGGGACTCGGTACGGCGACCCCGCCGGCTGGTGGTTGTAGTGCCGGGAACTGGGACGCGACCAAGGTCTACTCTCCGGCCGGCCAGCCGATCGAGCAGACCACGGTCAAGTACAACGGCAAGGTCTGGAAGGCCAAGTGGGAGACGAAGGGCAGTGCTCCGGGCACCGGGCCCGACGCCGACCACGAGCCCTGGAAGCTGATCGGCAGCGCCGGCTGACCGTCCTCAGCCACCCAGCCTGACACTCCACGTCCTGATCGAATAACCGGAGAGTGCTTCTGAACTGCAACGATGGGACTCATATGGGGTCCTGTTGGCTGCACGGGAAGAAGCACTCTCCCTGGCCGATGTCCGCCATGCTGCGGGCCGAGCCTCACAGGAGCCGTGGACAGCCGCCGGCGAAGTCGTCGGTCAGTTCGTGGTCGAGGACGTAGGAGAGCCGGCAGAAGAGGCGGCGTGACGCTCAGGACCTGGGATGTCGTGCCGGCCAGGCACGCCGAGTGTCCGAGCGGAGGGCCTCGCGGGCCGCATGCGGCTCAGGCCGATTCGAGGATCGGGCGGATTTCGAGCGCCTCCGGTGTGGGGAAGCCACGGGCCAGCTCGACGGCCTCGGCGTGGTCGGCGACTTCCAGCACGAACCAGCCTCCGAGGGTCTCCTCGCCGCTGTGCACAGGCCCCTCGGTCACCACTGCGGACCCGTCCGCCGTCTTGCGCACGGTGACGGGGCCTTGGCGCTCGGTGTCGAGGGCATCGCCACCCACCAGTTTGCCCGCTGCCGCGACCTCGCCGATCCAGGTCTCGTACGCCTTGCGGTAGGCGTCGCGGTCGGCCCGGATCCGGGCGCGTGAGGCATCCGTCTCGAAGATCACGAGGGCGAATTTCATGAGGCGTTCCTCTGTTCGGTGTGCTTGCTGGTGATCGATGTTCTGGTGGTGGTCGGTTTGATGCGGGCCAGTGCGCCCGTCTCCAGGGCCGTCCACAGGGCACCGTCCGGGCCCACCGTGATCCCGTGCGGCTCGGAGGCCGGGGTGGGCAGGTCGTGGACGGTGACCGAGCCGTCGGAGGTGACCGAACCGACGCGGTTGCCACCCCACTCGGTGAACCACGCCGTGCCGTCGGCGCCGGTGGTGACGGCGTGCGGCCGGGCGGAACGGTCGGGCAGCGGGTACTCGGTGATCCGGCCGTCGGGTGCCATCCGGCCGATCTGACCGGCCGCGATCTCGGTGAACCAGACGCTTCCGTCAGGGCCCACGGCGATACCCACCGGTGCGGCGGCCTCGGTGGGCAGCTCGTGCCCCGTGATGCTGCCGTTCATGTCGATACGACCGATCGCGTTGGCCTGGTTCATCGTGAACCACATCGCGTCGGCCGCCGCGATGGCGGAGGGGAACACCCCGGCGCGTGGCAGCGGGAACTCCGTGGCCGTTCCGTCGATGGCGAGACGGCCGATACGGTCGGCGGCGGTCTCGGTGAACCACAGGGCGCCGTCCGGCCCGTTGCAGATGACCGTCGGGCCGCTGTCCGGGGAGAGTGCATGGCTGGTCGGCTCCTGCCCAGGGACCAGCCGGCCGATCCTGCCGCTGTGCACCATGGTGAACCACAGGGCGCCGTCCGAGCCGACGGCGATCGCGTACGGTCCGCTGTCACGACCGGACACCGTGTACTCCTCGATGGCCGGGGGCGTCACTGCTGCTCCAGACCTTCGGCGGCGGCGATGCGCTCGATGTCCTTCGGGGATCCGGCCATGATGGTCCGGACGTGCGTGGTCACGAGCTCGACGGGCCAGTCCCACCAGGCGGCCCGTGTGAGCCGTTCGATGTCGTCGTCGTCGAAGCGCTGTCTGATCCTCCGGGCCGGGTTCCCGCCCACGACGGTGTACGGAGGCACGTCGGCGGTGACTACCGCTCCGGCCGCGATCACCGCACCGTCGCCGATCCGAACCCCCGGCATCACGGTGGCTCCGTATCCGAACCACACGTCGTTGCCGACCACCGTGTCCCCGCGGCTGGGCATGCCGGTGACGAGGTCGAGGGTCCGGTCGGTCCACTCCCCGCCGAACATGGTGAAGGGGAAGGTCGACACCCCCATCGACGGATGGGCAGCGCCCGCCATCAGGAACCGGGTGCCCGTGGCGATCGCGCAGTACTTGCCGATGATCAGCCGTTCCGGACCGTAGGCGTACAGCACATTGCGCTGCACGAAGTCCGTCGCCCCGTCGGGGTCGTCGAAGTAGGTGAAGTCACCCACCACGACGTTCGTCCCGGCAACGAGTGGCTTGAGGAAGACGACCCGCTCGTAGGCAGGCAGTGGATGGATGGTGGCCGGGTCAGGTGCCTGGGCAGAGCTGGGGTCAGTTGTCACGCGGCAATCTCTCCGTAGGTGTTCGTGCTCGGCTGGCGAAGCCCGGGCGGCGAGGCGCGCGGTCCACGCCTTTCGGGTCGTCGGCCGAATGGAGCGGTCCGGTCCAGCGGCCTCATGCCGGCTCATGTCACCTGCGGGAGGCGGCCTCCTGGCCCGATACCAGCATCCATACCGGGCAGCCCGGGAACAACGGCCGATCTTAATATGGTCGTTAACCCAGTGGCTGACGAATCCGGGGGACCCGTGTGGAACCGGGGGCAGGATGGAACTGCGGGACATAGAGCTCTTCCTGACGCTCGCGGCGGAGCTCCACTTCGGCCGCAGCGCCGAACGCCTACAGGTCTCCCCGGCCGTCGTCAGCCAGGCGATCAAGAAGCAGGAACGCGTCATCGGCGCCCAACTCTTCGAGCGAACGAGCCGCCACGTGCGGATCACCCCTACCGGAGTGGTGCTGCTCCAGTGGCTGAAGCCGACATACGAGGGCATCCAGGAAGCCATCGCAGCGGGTGACCACCATCGCCCAGAGCTCGGCCGGCACGCTGACGCTGGGGGTCATGGGTGCGCAGATGCACGACATGACTCGGGTCCTGTCCCACTTGTCATGGCCCTCCTCCGCCGTCAGTTCCTCGTAGGCTCTTCCGTGGCGGATGGGAATCCGCGATTCACCGCGTGCCATCCGTGAACAGCGGTCAGGCGTAATGGACTTGACAAGGCAGCAGCACAGTATGGCAAGTGCCAGCCGACGCCTGTCTGCGACGAGGACCTCCGAGCGGCTGGCGAAATCGCTGGCAGGCATGGACGGACTGCTCGCCCCGCCGATGGTGCCCGGCACGTTCCGGCGCGCGTTGAAGAAGGCCTCGCACGAGTATCTTCGGGGCCCGGTTAGCGAGCTCTTTCCACATCTCCTGCGGCACGCCGGCGCGACCCACAACTATGAGGCGGGGATGCCGTTGTGGGACGTGCAGGTTTTGCGCGCGAGCTGGGGGGTAGCGAACGGCAAGGCTAGGAACGGCTATCGGAATGAGCGGCACCACGGGCTCGGGGGCATGAGGCCGTGTGGTCAGGCGTCCTTGACGGTGAGGCCGATGTGCTGGGCCAGGGCGGGGGCGAGGTCGAGCAGCTGGGGAGCGCTGATGGTGGCGCCCTTGAGGGCTGCCACGCCGGACGTGATGCCCAGTGCGGTCGCTTCGCTCAGGTCGACTCGGGTGAGGGTGGCTTTGGTGAGGTCGACTCCGTCGAGCGTCGTTCCTGGGAAGGAGACGCCGGTCAGGGTCGCGCCTGCGAAGTCGACGTCGCGCAGCAGGCAGTCGACGAAGGTGACGTTCGCCAGCTGAGCCGCGCGCAGGTTGACCGAGTCGAACTTGCAGTGGTGGAAGACGGCGCGGCGCATCTGGGTCCCGTGGAGCTGGGTGCCGGCCAGGAGGCTGGCGAGGCATTCGGTGTCCAGCCAGGTGGTCTCCGCGAGGTCGCTGCCCACGGTGCGGATGTTGTGCATCCATACGGTGTCGAAGCGTGCGCGCCGGAACCGGCCGCCCGTGAAGGTCACCGAGGACAGGGCCGACTCGCTGAAGCGGGTCATGCCGCCGTCGACGTCGTCGAAGGCGCGGTCGTCGATGTGGTGCCACTCGTAGACCTCCTCCCGCTCCAGGTCCCCGGTGAACGGTTCGAGGCGATGTGCGTAGGGCAGGGCGGGCAGGTCGCGGGGGGCGGGTACGCGCATCGGAGTCCTTCCGGGGCAGACACAGGTCACGCCTGCTGCGACCCGGTCGGGGGCCGCCTGGGGTGCGGGGGGGGGTCTTCATGCTGACCCGGGCCCGCGGGTTCCGCCTAATCGCGTCGCAGACAGGAATCGCGGTACAGGACCGCGCGCTCACGGACTCTATAAACGCCCAAACATCACATACAGGATGAATCACTGCTGTGGCGTGCTGACCCCTGCCGCCCTCGAAAACACGGCAGCGCCGTCCTGCATCCCGCACACGGAGTCAACACGCCTGCTCCACACGCCGGTTGGTTCACCAGGGTGGTGGCCCGGGCGTCGAACGCCCGCCGGCCCCGGACTTCCCTGAGATTCATTTTGCGCCTCAGGCCCGATTGTCCCGCTACGAAGATCGCGCGCTCGGGCCGTCCTGGACAAGCTCGGCGGCCAGAACACCTCGTCCGATGACTTCAGGCGTCGCCAGCAGATGAGGGCGCGTCCAAGGGTGAGAGAGGCTTTATGGGTGTCGTCACGTACTTCCCAGCGGATCCGAAAGCTGCGGAACCAGTGCAGTTGGGCGAACGCACGCTCAACAACCCAGCGCCTGGTACCCAGTCGCGCACGGGCGGAATGGCTTCGAGTAGCGGGATGCCAGTGGCGTCGGTGATCAGTGGCGCGCCTCGTGGAGCCGGGGCCAGACGTCGGCCCGCGGGTCCACTCAGCCAGGCGGCGCCAGAACGTCATTCCCGAGCCGAACCCGAGCTCCCGGGCAGCTGAGGCTCTTCCCCACCCCGGGCCGCCAGTTCGCCCGCACCCACGCGGCCCGCATCGGCGACCGCGGCATCCCCGACTTCCAGGCCGTCTCCCAGCAACCGCAGCGGATGGCCGACGAGCGCCGGGTACACGTCCGGACAACGTGGATCTGGCGGGGAGAATCACAGGTCGCGCGTGCCGTCCCTGTTCGGCGGGGCCGATCGGTGCTTGACCTTCGACCTGGGTCGAAGGTCTACCGTCGGTGGTGTGAGCACGATGCGGATTTCCCAGCTCGCCGAGCGCTCTGGCGTGCCGGCGACCACCCTGCGTTTTTACGAGGGCACGGGAATACTGCCGGCGGGCCGGACCCCGGGCGGCTACCGGGTGTACGGCGAGGACGCGGTCGAGCGGCTGGCGTTCATCGGCGCGGCCAAGCACCTCGGGCTGCCGTTCGAGGAGATCGGTGAGCTGCTCGGAGTGTAGGAGGCCGGTGCTTGCCGGGACGTGAAGGCGGACCTGCGGCCGCGGATCGCCGCCCGTCTGGCCGAGGCCGAGTCCCGGGCCGCCGAGCTGGCCGCGTTCGCCGCCTCCCTGCGCACGGCCCTGAAGCACCTGAACGCGGTGCCCGACGGCCTGCGGCTGACCCTGCCCGTCGACCGGACGGCGCGGGTGGCGGAACTGGCGGCGGCCGAGCAGCGGTGCTGCCCCTTCTTCGACTTCCGGCTCCATCTCAACGGCCCCCACCTGTACCTGGAAGTCCGCGCGCCGGCCGACGGCGCCGCTCTGCTCGCCGGCCTGTTCGCCTCCGCCGCCTGACCGCCCCCTCTTCCCCCTTCCCCTGCTCCGGAGAGTTCCTGCCGCGCTCGTCGCGCGCTCCATCGCCCTCGGCCGGATCCTCGCCGCGTACGGCGGGATCTCGTCGATCGCTGGGGCGTGGTCGCCGACGGCTACCGCCCCGACCGCTACGACGTCATCGGCGCCCTGATCCGCCTCGCTGGCATGGCCGTGATCATGTGCGCCCCGCGCGGCCACTGAACCCGCCGTGCGGGCTCAGGTTCACGGGCAGCAGATGCAGCCCGGCTCACAGTCGCACGCGTCCGACTCGGCCGCGGCGGCTCCGGCAGTGGCCGGCGCGTGGGCCGGCGGTGCGCAGCAGCCCTTGCCCTGCCAGGCGTCGCGGCCTTCCTTGACCGCGATGGCGGCAATGACCAGGGCGGCGATCGGGTCGGCCCAGGACCAGCCGAGGGTGGCGTTGAGGACCAGGCCCACGAGGAGGACGGCGGAGAGGTACGTGCACAACAAGGTCTGCTTGGAGTCGGCGACGGCGGAGGCGGAGCCGAGTTCGCGGCCGGCGCGGCGCTGTGCGGCGGAGAGGAACGGCATGATCGCCAGGGACAGGGCGGCGATGACGATGCCAGGGATCGAGCGGTCGGCCTCGCCGGTGCCGACCAAGGCTCGGACGGCGTCGAAGGTGACGTAGGCGGCGAGGGCGAAGAAGGACACGGCGATGATCCGCAGGGTGGTCTTCTCCCGGGCGTCACGCACGGCGTGGTCGCGGGCGGAGAACTGCCAGGCGACTGCGGCGGCGGAGGACACCTCGATCACGGAGTCCAGCCCGAACCCCATCAGTGCCGTCGAGGAGGCGATCGTGCCCGCGGTGATCGCGACGATCGCCTCGATGGCGTTGTAGGTGATGGTCGCGGCGACCAGGAGCCGTATGCGGCGGGCGAGCGCGTCGCGTCGGGCCGGAGACGGCCCGAGGGATATCGCGGACATCAGCAGCAGTCCTTCGTGGCGGCGTCCGGGCAGGTCTTGTCGGTCTCGACCGCGACCACGGCGGCGAGCAGGTGGTCAAGGGCGTGGCCGAGGCGTTCGTCGGCGAGCTCGTAGCGCGTGCGGCGGCCGTCGGGCACGGTGACCACGAGGCCGCAGTCGCGCAGGCAGGCCAGATGGTTGGACAGCCGGGTCCGGGAGATGTCGAGGGTGTCGGCGAGGTCGGAGGGGTAGGCCGGCGCCTGGCGCAGGGCGAGCAGGATGCGGCAGCGGATCGGGTCGGCAAGCGCTCGGCCGAAGCGGGCCAGCACGTCGATGTCGGAGGCAACAGTCAGCACAGGAGGACAGTACATCTAATCGTGAATCCATGACATCCTGAATCATTGACGACTCGTCACTTCCCACCGGGAAGCCACCGGACTCGGGCAGGCGAGTCGGTTCGCGCGGAGAGTGAGCTGCACTGGCGAGACATGAGCGCCGCGGCGCCAGCGCCCATGACCGCTGCTAGCCGGCCGTGCGGAAATGCCGCACCCGTGAGACTCGACCACGTGCCATCGGCCTGAGACAGCGGAAGACGCACAGGCCGGAAGGAAGGGCCTCCGAACGGACACTTGCGCGAGTTTGGCCGGATTCACTCCACCCATGAAAACAGAGAGTAGCCAGACTGCTACGTTCCGACCATGGCAGACTTCAATGCAATCGCCCAAGCCTTCGTGGGCCACTACTTCCGGACCTTCGACAACTACGACGCGCGGGACAGCCTCGCCAGTCTCTACCGGCCGGAGTCGATGCTCAGCTGGGAGGGCTTCCAGATCCAGGGGGCGGAGAGCATTGTCCAGCAGCTGAAGAAGCCCGAGCTGAAGGTCGTCAAAACCCAGATCACCTCGATCGACGCGCAGCCCGGGTTGAACAACGGCGTCGCGGTCCTCGTCACCGGCACCCTCGTCATCGACAACCAGTTCGACAAGCCGATGAACTTCACCCGGACGTTCACCCTGGCGCCGATCCCCGGCCAGCCTGGCGGCTTCTTCGTCTACAACGACATCTTCCGTCTCATCCTCGGCTAGCAGCCCGTCCCCGGCCGTCCCGCGCGGCGAGCAGCGGGCACCCAGTTCCGCTCTCCGCGCCGCGTGGGACGGCCGCCGCACAGCGAGGGACCAGCATGCTGGAACTGCGCGACCTGACAGAACAGGACGCCCACGCCGTCCGTCGCATCTACACCGGCCGCGCGGTCGCCGACATGTGGTTCGGCCAGATGACCAGCGCCCAGGCCCACGACTACGTGTGCGAATCCATGGCCAGCAACTACGCAAGCCCGCGCACCCTGCACGTGCTCGGCATCGATCTGGACGGCGACCTGATCGGTGTGGTCCGACTCCGCACCACCGGCAGCATCGGCCACCTCGCCTACATCCTGCGCGAGAACACCTGGGGCCACGGCTATGCCACCGCCGCGGTGCGGCTCCTGCTGGCCGGCACCACGGTCCCGTTGGTCACCGCCGAACACCGCGTCGGCAACCCCGCCTCGGGCCGCGTGCTCGCGAAGGCCGGCTTCGTCCAGATCGACGCGAACGCCGATCTGCTGCGCTACGAGATCGCCACCTCGAACCAGACTTCCGCCACGGAACGGCAGAACCTGCAGCGATCTCAGGAATCGAGGGTGATGGGGCCGTCCGGGATCCAGTCCTCAACGTAGCCGGTCATCAGAATGCCGAGCTCCCGGGGGAAGACGATCGCTGGATCGATGTCTGCGTGGGGACAACCAGAGCCCGAGCGCCCACCTGGAGCTGTCGTTCGTCACAGTCCGCGGATCAGTGCGTCGAGTCGCCGCCACGCCGGGGACGATGCGTTGATCGTGCGCTGGACGAGGGCGGGGATGTCGGAGTCCTCGTCCAGGTGGGGCGGTTCCTCGGAGCCGTAGCGCTTCCGGGTCGCTTCGACGATGCGTCGGGCGAGGTCGTCGATGCGGGGATCGCCGGGGTCCAGATCGTGCGCGTGGTCGTAGTCGAGGAAGAGCTGCCGCAGCGCCGGATCGGCCAGGGACGCGGCCTGGTCGTGGAACAGGGTGATCGCGTGGTCCGGGTACGTGGCGAAGACGAGGATCCACAGGTCACGCTGCAGTTCCACCCAGCGCGGGGTGAATCCCCAGTCGGCCAGGTGCTCCAGGTGGGCGGCGACCTCGGCCGGCACCGGTGCCAGCCGGCCGGCGGAGAGCCTGCGCAGGCGCCCCTGGGTCACACGCAGGCCCCGGATGCGAGCAGTGAGTTCGTCGTCGATCTCCCTCAGTGCCTGTTGGAGCTCTTCCTCCGTCGCTGACCTCAGGTCTCGGATGCGGGTCAAGGGGACCCCCGCCTCGGCGAGCGTCCGGATCTTGATGAGGTCGATGACGTCACTCGCGCCGTATCGCCGGTAGCCGGACGCGTCACGGTCGGGCTCGGGAAGCAGTCCCTTGTCGTGGTAGACGCGGATGGTCTTGATCGACACTCCGACGTAGCCGGCCAGCTGCCCGATGGTGATCACCCGGCCATCGTCCCACTTGACCTTTCCCCAGGGGCAAGGTCGCACCATGGCGTCATGGAGAACACGAACATCGATCGCGAGACCCTGCGCGAGCTGGCCGACGAGGGCAACGAGACCGCCCTGGATCGGCTGGCCGACCTGGCCGACAAGGCCGGCGATCTTGAGGAGCTGAGCGAACTGCTGGACGAGGGGGCCATGCACGCGGGGTTCCTGCTCACCCGACGGGCGGTAGCCGCCCGGGATCTGCGGGAGCTGCAGCGGATCTCCGATGCCGGGTACGACGAGGCCGGGAGCGAGCTGGAGCGGCTGCTGAAGGATTCGGCCGACGAGCACCGGGACTGACCTCGGTGCACCGGTGCCAGGCGGTCGCCAGGCACGGGAAGTACGGCGGGGAGCCGTCGGCCATCCTCATCAGCGAGGACCGCCTGGCGATCTCCGCGTACGCGAGGCCGTCGGCCAACCCCCATGCGATCTGCTGACGTTCGGGCTGGGCGAGTCCGCCTCTCGGCATCGCGGTCTTCTTCGCCCTCCGTGGCGCCGTCATAGCGTTCGCCTTCATTCCATTGCAACGCAACACGGGGAGGGCGTTGCGTTAGATTCAGAACCGTTGCAATGAAATCTCGCAACTGACCTGCAAGGATAGCCATTTTTCGCAACCAAGATCTTGCTGGATCATCGAACGCAACGTAGCTTTTCCTTCATCGGAAACAGCGAGGCGAAGAAGCGCCCGCTACAGACGAAGGAGAAGCACCATGCAGAAGTTCGACACCGCCGCCGCGATCGTCACCCTCCTCTCCGTCCCCGCCGGACGCATCCACTTCATCGCCTCCGACCGCGCCGACACCACCGTCGAGATCCTGCCCGCCGACCCCTCCAAGAGCCGCGACGTGAAGACGGCCGAGCAGACCGAAGTCACCTACACCGACGGTGTCCTGCGGATCGAGGTCCCGAAGACGAGGAACGGGATCCTCGGCAACACCGGATCCATCGAGGTGACGGTCCAGCTGCCCGCCGGCTCCCGCGTCGAGGCCGAGGCCGCCGCCGCCGAACTCCACGCCGTCGGACGGCTCGGCGACGTGACCTTCGAGGGCGCGTACCGCCAGATCAAGATCGACGAGGCCGCGAGCCTCCGCCTCACCGCGACCGACGGCGACGTCGAGGTCGGCCGGCTGGGCGGCTCCGCGGAGATCAGCACCGCGCGGGGCGACATCCGCATCGCCGAAGTGGTGAGCGGCACGGTCACCCTGAGCACCCAGAAGGGCGACATCTCGGTCGGCGCCGCCGCCGGCGTCTCCGCCTCCCTGGATGCAGGCACCGCATACGGCCGCATCAGCAACTCCCTGACGAACGACGGCACTCCCGGCCTGAGCATCCAGGCCACCGCCGCGTACGGCGACATCACCGCTCGCAGCCTGTAACCCACCCCGCCCGACGCGCAGCCCCTGAAGGAGCACCTCACATGACCACCCCGGCCATCGCAGCGAACGGGCTGCGCAAGTCCTACGGCGACAAGACCGTCCTCGACGGCATCGACCTGACCGTCCCCGAAGGCACGATCTTCGCCCTGCTCGGTCCGAACGGCGCGGGCAAGACGACCGCCGTGAAGATCCTGTCCACGCTCATCACCGCCGACGGCGGGCAGGCCCGAGTGGCCGGTCACGACCTCGACACCAGCCCGCAGGCGGTCCGCGCCGGGATCGGTGTGACGGGTCAGTTCTCCGCCGTCGACGGCCTGATCACGGGCGAGGAGAACATGCTCCTCATGGCGGACCTGAACCACCTGTCCAAGCAGGAGGGGCGGCGGGTCACGGCCGAACTCCTGGAGCGATTCGATCTGACAGAGGCCGCGGCGAAGCCGGCGTCCACGTACTCCGGCGGCATGAAGCGCCGCCTGGACATTGCCATGACCCTGGTCGGCAGCCCCCGGATCATCTTCCTCGACGAGCCGACCACCGGTCTCGACCCGCGCTCCCGCCACAACATGTGGCAGATCATCCGCGAACTCGTCACCGGCGGGGTCACGATCTTCCTCACCACCCAGTACCTGGAGGAGGCCGACCAGCTCGCCGACCGCATCGCGGTACTGAACAACGGCAAGATCGCCGCCGAAGGCACCGTCGACGAACTCAAGCGCCTCATCCCCGGCGGACACGTACGACTCCGCTTCACGGACCCCGACGCCTACCGCAGCGCCGCCACCACGCTCCACGACGCCGGGCGGGACGACGAAGCCCTGTCGCTGCAGATCGCCAGCGACGGCAGCCAGCGCGAACTGCGCACCATCCTCGACCGGTTGGACACGGCCGGCATCGAGGCCGACGAACTCACCGTCCACACCCCCGACCTCGACGACGTCTTCTTCGCCCTCACCGCCACCGCCACCGTCCCCACGCAGTCCGAGGAGTCCGTCCGATGAGCGCCCTGTCCCTCGCCGCCCGCGACACGTCCACGATGCTGCGCCGCAACCTCCTCCACGCCCGGCGCTATCCCTCCCTCACCCTGAACCTCCTGCTCACGCCGATCATGCTGCTGCTCCTGTTCGTCTACATCTTCGGCGACACGATGAGCGCGGGCATCGGCGGCGGCGACCGCTCCGACTACATCGCCTACCTGGTCCCCGGCCTGCTGCTGATGACGATCGGCTCGACCACGATCGGCACGGCGGTCTCCGTCTCCACCGACATGTCCGAGGGCATCATCGCCCGCTTCCGCACCATGGCGATCCACCGCGGCTCCGTCATCACCGGCCACGTCATCGGCAGCGTGATCCAATCCGTCGTCAGCGTCGTCCTCGTCGGCGCGGTCGGCGTCGCGATCGGATTCCGCTCCACCGACGCCACCGTCCTGGAGTGGCTGGCCGCCTTCGGACTCCTCGTCCTCTTCGCCACCGCCCTCACCTGGATCGCCGTCGGCATGGGCCTGATCAGCCCGAACGCAGAGGCGGCCAGCAACAACGCGATGCCGCTGATCTTCCTCCCGCTGATCTCCAGCACGTTCGTCCCCGTCGACCAGATGCCCGGCTGGTTCCAGCCCATCGCCCAGTACCAGCCCTTCACCCCGGCCATCGAAACCCTCCGCGGCCTGCTCCTGGGCACCGAGATCGGCTACAACGGCTGGCTCGCCGTGGCCTGGTGCCTCGGCCTCGCCACCCTCGGCTACTTCTGGTCCAAGGCGGTGTTCAACCGCGACCCCGAGTAGGAGCCGTGAACACGCGGGCCATCACCCGCAACGCGTCCCACCCGAGGGCGGCGTACCCCCGACACCACGTCGGCGTACGCCGCCCCGTCCGCGTCCTCGTCCCCCCGGCGGTCCAGCGGCATCAGGTGGTCGCGCCGGCCGCCAGGTCCGGAACGGACGGCGGGGCCCCGTCGGCCATCCGCAGGCACGTGGCGGCCCATCATCGCCGCGGCGAACGCCGGCGCAGCGAGGGCGGAGACGCTGCGGCTGCGGGTGAGCGCGCCATCGTACGAGGCGCGCATGGTCGCCGACACGGTGGCGGCGAAGTCGTCGTCGGCGCGGGCCCGGACGATCGTGGAGCATCTTCCAGCTGCCGTCCGGCGCCCAGAAACGGCGTGGCCGACACGCCCGCACATGGCTACTCTGGCGCTCCTGGGAGCCGGAGGAGACACAGGACTGTGAAGCACAAGACACCCCAGGAGAAGAAGCGGCTGAGCTACGTCAGAGATCATCGGAACAACTACGGCGAGAACGACAAGAGCTCACGCAAGAACATCCGTCGAAACAAGCGGTTCCCCCACAGTGCCAACCGGCGTCACGCACAGACCGCGCTGACGGCACTCCTGGGCTCACCCGACGAAGTACGCGCCGACGCTGTCGAGGAGCGCATGAACGGCCGGCGTCCGAAGCGCTGGCAGAAGTTCCCCGACGCGCCGCTGGGTGCCATCGTCGACGGCACCCTCCAGCACCGCGCGAGGATGGGCACCGCCGAGGCCGAAAGTGCTGCTGCCCGCCTGCGCAGCGTCCGCAGTCGATTCGACTGGATGGCCCCCTCCGACAACCCGCTTCTGCCGCCCTTCGCGGTGCGCGCAGTCCGATCATCGCTCGCGGAAGGCCGGATCGGTCGGTGACGAGGTGGATCTTCGATCCGTCCTTGCCACGATCGGTCGGATCCGGTCCGGTCAGCAGCCCAGCCCCCTTTGAGAGCCCGGACGCTCACCGAGTCGATGACGAAACACGACCAGTCCAGGTCTCCCTGCGCGCCCAGCTCATCCAGGATGACCCGGTATCGATCACCCACTCCCCGACCGTCTGCCGTCTCAGACCGCGCAGGGCAGCGAGACAACCATGGTCAGGCCGCCGCCCGGGGTGTCCTCCGGGGTCAGCGTGCCGGACATCGCCTCGGTGAGGCCGCGGGCGAGGGCCAGGCCGAGGCCGACGCCCGTGGTGTTGTCCGTGTCGCCCAGGCGCTGGAAGGGTTCGAAGACTCGCTCCCGGTCGCTCGGGGGGAGTCCGGGGCCGCGGTCGACGACCCTCAGTTCCACTCGACCGGCGAGGGAACTCACGGTGAGGAGGACGGGGTGGGCGGGTGGTGCGTAGCGGCTGGCGTTGCCCACCAGGTTGGCGATCACGCGTTCGAGCAGGGGTGGATCGGCGAAGACCGGCGGAGCCTGCTCGAAGCCGTGCAGGACGGGTCGGGGTGCGCCGGAAGGCAGGGTGTCGAGAGCGGCGGGCAGGACTTCTTCCAGAGCCGTGGGGCGGAGTGAGAGGTTCAGGGCGCCTGCCTGGAGGCGGCTCATGTCGAGGAGGTTCTCGATGAGCCGGGCCAGCCGGGCCATGGACTCGTCGGCGGTGGCGAGGAGTTCGTCACGCTCGTCCGGGGTGAACTCCACGTCGGTGCTGCGCAAGGAGGCGACGGCGGCCCAGCCGGCGGCGAGGGGCGTGCGCAGGTCGTGGCTGACGGCGGCGAGAAGGGCCATGCGCATCCGGTCGGCGGCCCGGACGGGCTCCACTTCGGCGGCGGCCTCGGCGAGCCGGGCGTGTTCGGCGGCCGCGGTGACGTGGGCGGCGAAGGCGGCGAGGACGCGGCGGTCCGATGACGGCAGGGTCCGGCCGCGCAGGACGAGGAAGTGGCCGTCACCGACGGCGACCTGGCTGACGGCGGCTTCGCCCTCATGGGCTGCGGGGAGCTGCGCGGCCGGCACGAGTTCGACGGACTCCGCGCCGAAGATCTCCCGGGTACGGGCGAGCAGAGCGGCCACCGTGTGGTCACCGCGTACCACCGACCCGGCGAGCGAGGAGAGGGTCTCTGCCTCGGCGGTGGCCCGGGCCGCGCGTCGGGACAGGCGGAGGGAGCGGTCGACGGCACCGGCCATGAGGGCGGCGACGAGGACGAACACCGCGAGGGCGAGCATGTTGTCCGCGTCGGCGAAGGTGAAGGCGCCCACAGGTGGGATGAACCAGTAGTTGAGCAGCAGTGACGCGGTGACGGCCGCGACAAGCGCCGAGACGACCCCGCCGAGGCAGGCCACGCCGACCACGGTGGCGAGGAACAGGAGCGCCTCGCTGGTCAGGTTGAACACGCCCCGCGTGTGGTCCAGGAGCAGGGTGAGCAGGGCCGGCAGGACGAGCCCGGCGAGCGGCCCTGCGATACGGCGCGAGACCGGCAGCGTGCGACGGCGGGAGGGCAGCAGCCGGCCGTGCCCCGCGCGCTCGTGGGTGACCGTGTGGACGTCGATGTCGCCGGAGAGTTCGACGGTGGTCTCGCCGATCCCCCGGCCGGTCAGGAAGCGTTCGAGGCGGCCGCGTCGGCTGGTGCCCAGGACCAGCTGCGTGGCGTTCTCGGCCCGGGCGAACTCGACCAAGGCCGTGGGGATGTCGTCCCCGACGACGGTGTGGAAGGTGCCGCCGAGGCTCTCGGCGAGCTGCCGCTGGCGGGCGAGGGCCGCGGACGAGGTGCCCGCCGCGAGGCCGTCGCTGCGGACGACGTGCACGGCGAGCAGCCGGCCCTGTGCCGTCCGGGCGGCGATGCGGCTCGCGCGTCGGATCAACGTGTCGCCCTCGGGTCCGCCGGTGAGAGCGACGACGATCCGCTCGCGTATGTCCCACACCCCGCCGATGCCGCGCTCGGAGCGGTACTTCCGCAGGGCCTCGTCGACGCGGTCGGCCACCCACAGGAGGGCCAGTTCACGCAGCGCGATGAGGTTGCCCGTACGGAAGTAGCTGGCGAGGGCCGCATCGACGTCTTCGGGCGGGTGGATGTTGCCGTGGGCCATCCGGCGCCGCAGCTCCTGCGGGTCCATGTCCACGAGCTCGATCTGGTCGGCACGGCGGACGACCGCGTCGGGCACGGTCTCGTCCTGCGGCACCCCGGTGATCTTCTCGACGACGTCGCTGAGCGACTCCAGGTGCTGGACGTTGACCGTGGTGACGACGTCGATGCCGGCGGCGAGCAGTTCCTCGACGTCCTGCCAGCGGTGGGCGTTGCGGTGGCCCGGCGGGTTGGCGCGGGCGAGGTCGTCGACGAGGAGAAGGGCAGGTCTGCGACGCAGAGCCCGGTCGAGGTCGAGGTCGAGTTCGGGGTGGACGCGGCCGTCAAGGACGGCGCGGGACGGCACCAAGGTCCCCAGGCCGGCGAGCATCGCCTCGGTGTGAGGGCGACGGTGGCACTCGGCGATGCCGACGACGACGTCGGCGCCGCGTGTGGCTCTACGTCTGCCCTCGTCCAGCATGCGGTAAGTCTTTCCGACACCGGTGGCGGCACCGACGAAGACCTTGAGCCGCCCCGGACGGGTATCAGGGGCAGTGGGCTCCGACGGTGCGGGAAGGTTCAGAACTTCTCCGGGCGGATCAGTGCGGCCACCAGGTAGCCGACGATGCAGACGGCGACGATCAGTCCGACGATCTTCTCCACACTCATGTGCTCACCACTCCCTGTCGGCGGGTTGTCCCTGTCGGGAGGAAACCCGCTGCGCGGCGTCAGTACGAGCACCCTGACGGGTCTCTGGCGGGGTGCCGCCCCATGCTGACGCCGTCTTGGCGCGTCCCTTGCGCGGAGCCGCCCGTTCAGCGGAACTCGGCGAGGCGCGTCGTGGGCGTCCATGTCGTTGAGGGCGAGGTCGAGGCCGGCGGCGCTCACGGTGCGCGGGGTGTGATGGCCGGTGACGGCGTCCCAGGTGTCGGAGGCGGCGAGTCCGGCCGTGATCATCAACCCGGTGCAGGCAGCCGTGAGCAGCAGGATCGCCGTACGAAGCAGACGCAGCCGCGCGGGCAACGTGACCCACCGGCGGCGCCGCAGCGCGCGAAGGCGACTCCTCGCACGTCCGGGGGCGTCGCCGGCAGGGCCGACGGACGGGCCGTCCGGTCCGCGACCCCCTCGTTGCCGCGGACTGGGACGGACCACCGGCGGACGGCGTTGACGTGGCCCTGATGCTCCTTCGGTCCGATTTGACGCGGCCTTGACGAGGACGGCCAACAGCCGTCAGGGAGCCGTCAATTCGGGCGTTCCGATGCGGCTTCCGCCTCCTGGTGGTCCTAGCTTTCTTCTCGGTCGCTCACCGGCCGCGGACGTCAGTGGCCTGATCGTCCCGGACCGCGGGGGCGCGGCAGCACACACCCATCCGGCTGCCGCGCCTCCGCTCCCCGAGCGTCGCTGTCCGTCCGCAGCCGTCCTGTGGGTGCCTGGAAACCTCCGCGCATCCACGGGCGCGGACGAGGGCGGCCCTGCCGTGCTCTCCCCGGCCGGCGCCGATCGGGCGGGCCGGGCTTCATCAGAAGGTCTTCCGCGATGCATTCCCGCGCGCCCCAGCAGGCGCCCTCCGCTCCGCCCATGTCGGCTCCGCCGTCTGCTCCACCCCGCAACCCGAACCCCGGGCCGAAGCGGCGGCACTCCGCACAGAGCAGTGGCCTGCTCGACCCTGTCCAGCTGGTGAAGTGCTTCCCGGAGGCCGTGCGCAAGCTGCATCCACGGGCCCTGGTGCGCAATCCCGTGCTCTTCGTCGTCGGCGTCGGTTCCGTCCTCACGACGCTGTCGGCGCTCTTCGACCCATCCGTCTTCACCTGGGTGATCAGCGTCTGGCTGTGGCTGACGGTGATCTTCGCCAACCTCGCCGAGGCCGTGGCGGAGGGGCGGGGCAAGGCCCAGGCGGAGTCGCTGCGCAGGGCGCGTACGGACACGGTGGCGCTGCGGCTGAAGCACTGGCGGTACGGGACGGACATCGACCGGGCGGAGACGGAGGCCGTCGCCGCCACCGACCTGCGGCTCTTCGACTTCGTGCTCGTCGAGGCGGGCGAGCTGATCCCGGCCGACGGCGACGTCGTCGACGGCGTCGCGGCGGTCGACGAGTCCGCCGTCACCGGCGAGTCCGCCCCCGTCATCCGTGAGTCCGGCGGCGACCGGACGGGAGTGACGGGCGGTACGACGGTCCTGTCGGACCGGATCGTCGTACGCGTCACCTCCCGCCCCGGCCACTCCTTCATGGACCGGATGATCGCCCTGGTCGAGGGCGCCTCCCGGCAGAAGACGCCCAACGAGATCGCGCTCAACATCCTCCTCGCCGCCCTCACCGTCGTCTTCGTCCTGGTGGTCGTCGCGATCCAGCCCATGGCCTCGTACGCCGGCGCCGTCCCCTCCACCACCGTGCTCGTCGCCCTGCTCGTGACCCTGATCCCGACGACGATCGGCGCGCTGCTCTCGGCGATCGGCATCGCGGGCATGGACCGGCTCGTGCAGCGCAACGTGCTCGCCATGTCCGGCCGGGCGGTCGAGGCCGCCGGCGACATCAACACCCTCCTCCTCGACAAGACCGGCACCATCACCCTCGGCAACCGAGAGGCCGCCGACTTCGTCCCGCTGCCGGGGATCGACGAGGCGCAGCTCGCGAACGCCGCCCAGCTGGCCTCGCTCGCCGACGAGACGCCCGAAGGCCGGTCCGTGGTGGTGCTCGCGAAGGAGCGGTACGGGCTGCGGGCGCCGGCCGAGGGCGAGTTGGCGAACGCCCGGTTCGTGGAGTTCAGCGCACAGACGCGGATGAGCGGCATCGACCTGCGCTGGGACAACGGCGCCGCCTGCCACATCCGCAAGGGCGCGACGGCGCAGGTCATCGCCTGGGTCGAGATGTACGGCGGGAAGGTGCCGGGCGAGGCACGCGCCTGGAGCAACCACATCTCGGGCGCCGGCGGCACCCCGCTCCTGGTGGCCGTCAACGACTGGGACGGCCCACGGGTCCTCGGGATCGTCCACCTCAAGGACGTGGTGAAGGACGGCATCAAGGAACGGTTCGCCGAACTGCGCCGGATGGGCATCCGTACGGTGATGATCACCGGCGACAACCCGCTCACCGCGCGCGCCATCGCCCACGAAGCCGGCGTCGACGACTTCCTCGCCGAGGCCACCCCCGAGGACAAGCTCGCCCTCATCAAGAAGGAGCAGGAGGGCGGCAAGCTCGTCGCGATGACCGGCGACGGGACGAACGACGCGCCAGCACTGGCCCAGGCGGACGTCGGCGTGGCCATGAACACGGGTACGTCGGCCGCGAAGGAGGCCGGCAACATGGTCGACCTCGACTCCAACCCGACCAAGCTCATCGAGATCGTCGAGATCGGCAAGCAACTCCTCATCACCCGAGGTGCCTTGACGACCTTCTCGATCACCAACGACGTCGCGAAGTACTTCGCGATCATCCCGGCCATGTTCACGGGGGCGTACCCGGGACTCGAAGCGCTGAACATCATGGGCCTGCACAGCCCGACCTCGGCGATCACCTCGGCCATCATCTTCAACGCCCTGATCATCGTGGCCCTGATCCCCCTCGCGCTGCGCGGCGTCCGCTACCGGCCCGCCTCGGCGCACGACCTGCTGCGCCGTAATCTCCTGGTGTACGGCCTCGGTGGACTCGTGCTGCCCTTCCTCGGCATCAAGGTCATCGACCTCCTCGTCTCCACCGTCCCCGGCCTCGGGTGAATCCTCATCAGGAGGGCGTCAGGGAACCGTCGTCCACCTTGTCCGAGGCGTCCGGTGCGGGTTCGATGGGAGGCATGAACAGCGCGTGGCTCCTGACCGACCGGCCGCCTCATCAGGCGCCCCGTCGCGAGCCCCGCTGCCCGGAGACGTCCGCCCGCCGCTGACGTACCTCCGCATCACCGGGGGCGTCGTGACATCCCTTGTCCGGCGCCCCTTCCTCGTACCCGTACACACCTTTCATCCCTGAGGGACTGACCAGTCATGTCCGTATCCGACCTTTCCTCCCGCACTGTCCTGGTGACCGGTGCCACCTCCGGCATCGGCCACCAGACCGCGCGGCTCCTCGCCGAGCGCGGAGCCACGGTGCTCGTCCACGGCCGCACGGCCGAGGAGGCGCTCGCCGCCACCGACCGGCTCGTCACCCTGTCCGGGGTCGACGCGAACCGACTGTGTGCGTTCGGAGCCGACTTCACGCACCTGGAGGAGGTCGAGCACCTCGCGGCCCGGGTCCTCGCCGAGCACCCGCGCCTCGACGTCCTCGTCAACAACGCGGGCATGGCGGCGCCGGAGCGGCACACCGTCACGGCCGACGGCAACGAGATCGCGTTCCAGGTCAACTTCCTCGCTCACTACCTGCTCACGCACCTCCTGGAGCCGGCACTCACCAGCGACCCCGGCGGCCGGGTCGTCAACGTCTCGTCCTCCCTGCACCGCACCGGCTCCATCCAGTGGAACGACCCCAACCGAGTCCGCCGCTACTCCCGCCTCCCCGCCTACGCCCAGTCGCAGCTCGCCTTGACGGTCTTCGCGGCCGACCCGCGGGTCACCGCGGTCTCCGTCCACCCCGGCATCTGCACCACCAGCCTCCTCCCCCTGTACGCCCACGAGGGGCTCGCGCCGGCCGAGGGCGCCGCCCACGTCGTACGGCTCTGCGACCCGGCCGTCGAGATCGTCAACGGCGCCTACTACGACCGCGACCACCGCGTCGCCCCCGCACCCGCTGCCTCGGAGGAGCGCACGGTCAAGCGCCTCACCAAGCTCGCCGACCTCCTCGTCGGCCAGAACGCCTGACCGGCCTGACCGGCCCGACCGATCTGAAAGGACAACACCTCATGTCGAAGCGCGCGAGGAAGCGGCGGGACCGCCGCAAGAAGAAGGCGAACCACGGCCGCAAGGCCGGACAGCGCTGACCCACGGGGGCGGCTCGCGTGCGGGCCGCCCCCGTTCCCCTTTCCGTACCCGGAGGTTCCGTGATCCCGCACCCGTCCCACCAACCACCCGCCTCCGCCCGCGCGTTCCCGTCCGGTGCGCCGGGCACCGCGGCTCTCGCCGAGCACGTCCTCGCCACCGGCCATGGACAGTGGTGGACCGACCGGGCCGACCGTCCGCGTGTGGTGGCGGTCTCGTGCGGCGATCACGTGCTTCTGGCCGGCGACCCCACCGCCGTCACCCCGGCGGAGCTGGCCCCGCTCTCCGGGCACTACATCGAGACGGCCGACCGCTTCCTGCCCACCCTCGGCGCCGCCTTCGAGCAGCTCGTTCCGTGGGAGCGGATGCTCTACGTCCACCGGGCCGAGCCCGTCGCACCCCGCGTGCCCCGTGGCGTGACCGTGCGCCGCCTCACCTCCGGGGACGCCCCGGCGCTCTCGGCGCTCGACCCCTCCATGGCCTGGATCCACGGCACCTGGGACAGCCCCGCCGCCCTGGCCGGGTCCGGCGTCGCCTGGGCCGCCTTCCGCCGGGGCCGCGTGATCGCCATCGCCTGCACGCGCTTCCTCGGCAGCCGCTACGAAGACGTCGCCTGCGCCACCGCGCCCGACGAACGCCGTCAGCACCTCGCCCTGGCCTGCGTCGCCGGACTGACCGGCGACATCGCGACACGCGGCCACCGCGCAAGCTGGTGCTGCTCCCGCGACAACCGCCCGAGCCGACTCCTCGCCTGGACCGCAGGCTTCCGCCTGACCCACGAGTACGTCCACCACGTCGCCGGACCCGTCAGCCGCGCGTCAAGGTTGGCCGAGGCGGCATAGGTACCCCGTCAAGACAGACCGGCAGGGGCCGGTCCGGGTTCTAGCGTCCGTTCCATGGAGCCAAGATTCGTCCCGCAGCCAGAGCAGCCCGGTGACCGCACCGTCCACGACAGCGAGTGGGCCGGCGAGGCCCGGGCCGCCGTCGGCTGCGCGGGCCTCCTGCTGACCCTGTCGCTGAGCGTGGACGCCGGGGACGACGGACTGACTCTGTCGAGCGCCCTGATGTGGATCGCCCTGGCCGTCGTGCTGTTCGTGATCCTGCTGCCCGCCAGGGTCGTCGCGTCACCGGGCCGGCTGACCGTTCAGAGCCTGTGGAGCCGGAGGACCACGTGCACCGACCGGCTCGCGGCCGTCCGCTGGCCGGACGGAATCGAACAGCGTCTCGTGCTCACCGACGCCGACGGCGGCCGGGCCCAGATCGAACTGCGCGTCCTCCTCGCCAACCCAGCCCTCTGGCTCCTGCTGGAGGCAGACGCACGGACCTCCTACGAGAACGGCACCTTCCGGGAAGGCGTCCGGGACCTCGACCGGCTCGCCCGCCGTGTCGACAGGGACACGACCCACTCGGTCTTCACGATCTCGGGCCTGCACTGACCCTGTCGTCGTCCAGAGCGGCGGCGGTACGGAGCCGGGTTCGGGAGTCAGAAGGAAGCGGCCCTGGTACCGCCCGTGGACGATGGCGCGCAGTTCGGTCTAGCCCTCCGGCCAGCCCTGCCGCTCCAAGTCCCAGATCCAGCAGTCCACCTTCACCGTCCCGTCCGGGTCGAGCCGCGGCGGACGCCCGATGAGCGTGCCGTACTCGAAACGGCACGCCCTCAGCTCCAGCACGTCGATGAGTTCGTGCCGCACTCGTTGGACGACGTCGTCGGAGGAGGACGTGCTGGAGCGGGCCAGGCGGGTCGTGCCGTGCAGCCGCTCCAGATGCGTGGCGTCCGTGACCGCGACCCGCTTCATCGTCCGGGCGCGCGCGGCAAGTTGGGAGACGATCAGGCCGACGACCAGGAGCAAGACGGCCGTCTCGATGTCCGCCCGGTCCTCGATATGGAAGCTCTGCCGTCGGTGTCGCGCGGGCTCCCCGGACCCGTAACGCACTCCTCACGGACAGCGGGTGGAAGGACCGGTGGGGCTCGGTCAGGGCGTGCCCTCCGCCAGCTGACGGGCGTCGAACCGCAGCCACCGGCTGAGCCGGCGGTGCGCGGAGACGAGGTCGCCCAGCAGGGGCGAGGGCGGTACGGCGAGGACCGGGCAGGCGGCATGGGCGACGCAGTACCGGACGACCGACGGGAACATCAGCCGCCGCAGACCATGCCGCTCATCGCTCCATCACCCCTCGGCGTACACACATGCGGACTCTGTGCTCCCTGCATACGCCCGAGGGCAGAGGTAGGCCATAGAGTCCGTGTGCGCCTGACACATCTCTGACGCCGAGGGCCCAGCGCCCCATGGGCGGCACCCTGGCAGCGTCGATGGGGACGCGGGGGCAGCAAGGCCTCTGGCACGCCTCTCCTCCCCCTCCGCCCCCACCGACACGGCCGACCCGAGCCCACGGCCTCCGCCCTCCCGCCCAACGAGGCAACCCAGCCCTTCGACAAGGGCACCTGCCTCAACGGGGAGTTACCGGACTCGACGACCCCCGCGCGTCGACGGTGCGGCGGCGGATCCCCTGCACAGCGTCCGACGCGTTCTGCCGGGTGATCGAGAGGGTCCCGGATCCCGATGGCCTCGGGATCCGGGACCGCTGTAGCGACAACCCCAAGACCGAGTACGCGTTGCGCCTACCGCTTCACCCTCAACGGCAGTGTCACCGCCCCGTGCGTCGGCTGACCCGTCGGCATCGGCTCGTACGCCTGCCGACTACGCCCCCGCCTTCGGCCGGTAGGTACACACGTGCACTCCGGTGCCGCTGACGACCGTGGAGACCAGTTCGAACGTGCGGAGGTGACCGTCGGCCGGGTAGATCGTCTTACCGCCGCCGAGAAGCACCGGCATGATCATGAGCCGGAGCTCGTCGACCAGTCCCTCGGCCAGCAGGGTGCGGGTGAGGGACGCGCTCCCCATGACCACCAGGTCGCGACCTTCGGACTCACGCAGCTTCTTGATCTGGTCCAGTGCCTGGTCGCCGGGGATGCGCGTGGTGTTGTTCCACGTCAGCTCGTCCTCGCCGAGGGTGCTGGACACGACGTACTTGGTGACGCTGTTCATGTGGTCGGCGAAAGGGTCGCCGGCCCGGCCGGGCCACGCCGCGGCCATGGTCTGCCAGGTGCGGCGGCCGAACAGCAGGGCGTCGGTGGTGGCCTGCCATTCAGACAGGGCACCGCCCATCACCTCCGGGTCGAAGAACGGGTGGGTCCAGCCGCCCTGGGCGAAACCGCCGTCGGTGTCCTCGTCCGGGTGCCCGGGGGCCTGAACTACGCCGTCCAAGCTGATGAATTCACCAATTGCAATGCGCATGCGGATCTCTCTCTTCCTGATCTGTTGAGTTCAGATGGGATGGGTAGCGGCGGTGTCGACGGCCTGGAGGCTCATGTCGGGCTCCTGCCGCTGGAATCCCCGTCGTTCGCGACAAAAGAAAAGCTATGTTGCGTTCAGCTGTCCAGCAACCGATTGAAGACCCAGTCTCCGTATCTATGCAGGTCAGTTGAGAGACATCATTGCAATGGATCTGTCGCTAAACGCAAGGTACGCCGTCGAGCCATTGCAATGACCTGAGCGTGAACGCTCAGTGGTGGCCGGTGTGGACTACTTAGCCTCCGGCTGGCGGCGGGCCAGCCGGACGGTCACCGCGGTGAGTGCGGCGAGGCCGAGCGCCGCACCCACGGTGAAGGACAGGACGGAGGCCGCGGACCCGGCGAATCCGGCGAGGACGCCCACGGGGACGATGCGGCAGGCGATCGCCCAGCCACGCTGTCGCCGGTCGGCGAAGTGGCGGGCCAGCACGAGGAACCCGGCACACAGGGCGAGGTAGCCGACCATGCCGGCGAACATGTGGACCGCGCCGTGAACGCTCAGCGTGGGGGTCACGGCATCCGGGGTGCCGGCGGGGAAACCTGCCCCCGGATCGGCGGCGAACACCCCGTTGACCAGGAACGAAGCGCCGAACACACCGACCAGCCAGGGCGCCGCGCGGTGGCCGGGGCCGTCGACCAGCGTGCGCCGCAGCCCGACCGCGCCGGCGATCATGAGGGCGCCGGCGACGAAGAAGCTGGTCATCTGGATCCAGCCCAAGTCGCCGAGGCTGAGCTGGCTGATGGCGTTGCGAGTGAAGTCGAATCCCTCACGAGTGAGGCCCTGGATGAGCCCCACGCCCAGGAACAGCGGGCCTGATACGGACGCACAGGCCAGCAGAACCCGCCCCGCCGGCCGGATGACGGCCGCGGATGCGGCCGCGTTGGGGACGGCGGAGGTGCTGATCGTCTGGGTCATGGCATACCTTCCTCGCTTGCCGCGCCCACCCCGGGGTCGGGATCGCGGCACTGGAACCTCGTTGCCTGTATGACCGTGAGGGCTGACCTGACTCATCGGCCTAGCCGAAGCGATTCCAGATCACATGACGATGCTGGTTCCTCGTCCGCGTCCTCGTCCGCGTCCGCGTCCGCGTGCCGGGCTCAGGCGAACAGCTCGGCGAGCATCTCGGGGCCGATGGCGATGGGGGCGGGGCGGTGGGCGGGCGGCTGCGTGCCCATCAGCTCGCGCACCAGGAAGTCCCAGCAGCGTGTGCGGACGTAGGCGAGGTGGTCGATGAACGTGTGCTCGGCGCCGGGGACGATGAGCAGTTCGAAGTCCTTGCCCGCGGCGATCAGACGGTCGGCCAGGCGCAGGGTGTGGTCCGGGTGGACCTGGTCGTCCATCTCGCCGTGGATCAGGAGCAGTTTGCCCGCAAGGCGGTCGGCGAGGTCCACGTTGGAGGTACGGGCCCAGGCCTCGGGGTTGTCCGCGCCGTCGTAGGTCTCGATGAAGCCGGCGTTGAAGTGCCGGGCCTCGTGCGAGCCGGCGAGTGCGACTCCGGCCTTGTACGTCTCGGGGAAGGCGAGCATCGCGCGGGCCGCGGCGAAGCCGCCGCCGGAGTGGCCGAACACGCCCACGCGGTCCAGGTCCATCCACGGCCGGGTCTCGGCCAACTGCCGCAGCGCCGCGACATGGTCGTCCAGGCCGCCCGCGTCGGCCATCCGCCCGTACGAGGCGTCGTGGAAGGCCTTGTCCCGCCCCGGGGTGCCGCGACCGTCCAGTGCCACCACCACGAAGCCCAGCGCCGCCAGGGGTTCGGCGTCGAGGCCCATCCCGCCGGGGTCGAAGCAGGGAGCGACCCGGTCGACCTGCGGGCCCGGGTAGACGTTGTCCACCACCGGGTATTGGTGGGCGGGGTCGAACCCGTGCGGGTGGTACAGCACGCCGTAGATGTCCGTCACCCCGTCGGCCGCCTTGACGCGGAACCGTTCCGGCGCCGTCCAGCCGGTGGCGGTGAGCTTGCCGATGTCGGCGCGCTCCAGTTCCACCAGCACCCGGCCGGTCCAGTCGCGGACCGTCGTCACCGGCGGGGTGTCGACGGTGGACGCGGAGTCGATGAAGTACTGCTGGTGGTCGGGGAGGGTGAGGGTGTGGTCCAGGTCGTCGTCCGTGAGCCTGGCGAAGCCGGAGCCGTCCAGGGCGACGCGGCAGACCGTGCGTCGGTACGGGTCCTCGTCGACCAGCCCGGAGGCGGTGAAGTACACCACGCGCTCCGCCTCGTCGACGCGCAGGATCTGCCGCACCGCCCACTGCCCGGAAGTGACCTGTCCGAGCAGCGCGCCGGTGCGCAGGTCGTACCGGTACAGGTGACCCCAGCCGTCCCGCTGGGAGTACCAGAGGACCTCGTCGGCGAGCACCCGCACGATCGGCGGCTCGTACCCGAACTGGTTGGGCTCCACGCGGGTGGGTCCGGTCTCGCTCAGCACCGGGGTGACCTCGCCCGTGGCCGGGTCCAGCCGGTACAAGGTCAGCGTGCGCAGGTCGCGGGGCCGGCCGAGGTAGTACACCGCCGAGCCGTCCTCCGCCCACCAGGCCCACTTGGTCATGATCGGCGACAGCTGAGGCATGAGCAGCGGCTCGGCCTGCGCGCGGACCACCGTGCCTGACTGCACGTCAAGGACGACCAGCTCGGCGAGAGGGAGATGCTCGTCGCCGGGATGGGCGTACCGCTGGGTGTGCAGCACCGGGGCCCCGCCGTCGGCAGGCCTGGCCTCCACGAGGTGGGTCTGCCGGACATCTCGCTCGTCGGTGCGGTGTGCCAGTACCTTCGTCGAGTCGGGCGACCAGGCCACGGCGGGCGGCAGGTACGGCAGGCCGATCTTGCGCAGCAGGGTGCCGTTCGCCGTGCAGTCCGGGCCCGTGCCGTACTGATGGTCGGGCGCACCACCGGTGGTCAGCGCCCACTCGCGGCCGTCGGACAGCGAGCGCGCCCACAGGTCGTGGCCCCGCCGGGACACCGCAGTCTTCTTGTCGGGTGACGGCACTTCGAGGGGGTTGCCCGGCGGCGTGAACTCGGCTCGCTCGCAGGTGTAGTCGTCCAGGTGGCAGCGCCAGTACTCGCCGAACGCGTCGAACTCGACGGTGTTCCCGGCCAGTTCTATCGCCGTGGTCGGCAAGAATTCGGGGTCGACCGGTTGCCCGGAGGCGCTGGCAAGGGCGGCGGCGAGCCGGGCGTGGTCGAAGGCCGGCTCGCGGGTGCCGGCCGTCGGGTCGACCAGCACGAACCGCTTACCGGCGCCGTTGCTCACCGCGTACCAGAACCGGGCGCCTCCGTCGATCCACTGCGGCCTGACCTTGTCGCCGACGACGAACTCGCCAGGGCGGGCGGGCCGGCCGAGGAGCTGCTCGGCGGCCTGGTAGTGCTGAGTGGTGCTCATTCTCTCTGTCCTTCTTCGGTGTCGGTTCTGGGCATGGTGATGCCACGGTGGCGTCATCACGGCAGGGGTGATGTGGCCTGGGAGTGCTCGTGCGAGGGCGCCGGCCGTCTCGCGTGCCAGGCTGAGGGAAGGCAAGCGCAGTGAGTGCCGCGTCGGCGCGTGAAGTCGGCTTCCCGAGCGCGGTCCTGCGAGGCGGAGCCACGGATTCGTCCCGCAGCTTTACGAGCGCGGCGTCGGCATTCGGCGGGGCACCGACAAGGGCCGCTGACTACAAGGGCCCCTTCGGGGCTGCGCGGATCAGAGGCTGCGGGCGGTGATGTCGCCGTAGGAGGTGGTCGCGTGGATGTTCAGGCCCGTGCCGTCGCCTTCGGTGTTGCGGAGCGAGTTGTGGATCCGGCCGTACGAGGTGCGGGCGTCCAGGGAGGCGGAGACCCCGCGGGCAGCGCCGACGGAGATCGCGCCGTGCTCGGTGCTCAGGGTGACTGTGCCGGTCACGGCCTCGGCGATGTGGATGTCGCCCTTCTGCGTGCTGATCTGGGCGGGGCCGCCCAGGCGGCCGACCGAGATGTCGCCGGCGAGAAGGGCGAGGTGGGCGCTCGCGGTTTCGTCGAGCTTGATCGTGCCCTGCGCGCCCTCGAAGCCGACGTCGCCGAGCCGTCCGACTCCCTGGAACTCGGCGCTGGCCGTCTTCGCCTCGATGCGGGAGCCGGCGGGCAGCTGGACGGTCACCTCGACGGATCCGGAGTCGCCAAGGATCTGGTTCTTCGCTGCCGGGGCCACGATCCGCAGGACGCCGTCGCCGTATTCGACCTTGGTCTGCTCCGCCGCCTGTACGTCGCGGCCCTTCGAGGCATCCGCGGGCAGGACCTCGACCACGGCATCGGCCCGGTCGGCGGCGATGAACCGGATGCGTCCCGCGGGGATGTCCAGGACGGCGGCGATCGTGCCGGGGGTGTCGAACTTCTGCATGGCGCTCTCCTTGAGCTCGTTGTTTCTGATACAGGAAAAGCTACGTTGCATTCACGACTTCATCAACCAGTCCACTGCCTGAAATCACTATCATTGCAGGCAGGAACCGTAAGATCGTTGCGATGATCTTAGAGGTTAACGCAATGACGGTCATCAGGTCGTTGCAATGGATTGACGGTGAACGCCCGAGCGGCTTCATCCGCGCGGCTGCTCCCGTCAGGGCCCTGGCAGCCGCGGGCGGCATCACCAGTCCAAACCCTTCGACTCAACGGTGTTCGGGGGCGCCGGCCGGCGGCACCCATTCGGTGAGCTGGACCACGACGCCATTGGGATCGGTGAGCCGGAACAACCGCTCACCCCAGGGCTCTTGGCGGATCCCGCCGCAGACGACGGCCCCTTCGCTCCGTAACCGTTCGTACTCAGCCGCGACATCCGTGACGGTCAGGATCACGGCCAGGTCGGCCAGCCCCTGGCCCCGCCAGGCCTGCGGCGGCAGCTCGGGGTCGCGCTCGGTGAGGGCGATCTCGGCGGAGGTGTCGTCCCGGCGGAGGCAGACGTACCCCTCCGCCGACTCGACTTCACGAAAGCCCAGATGGGTGGTGAAGAACCGGCAGGAAGCGCCCACGTCCTCCACGGTCAACGACACCTTGGTACTGACAACGTTCATGCACTGAGCATCACGTGTGGACAAGTTGATCATCAACCGTCGATCATGCAACGTCGGTTAAGCCTGGGGTTAATGAACAAGCGGGGGCGTGGGGGCGCGTGGAGCTGCGTGACATCGAGATCTTCTTGGCATTGTCGGAGGAGCTGCACTTCGGCAGGACCGCCGAGCGGCTGCACGTGTCGGCGGCGCGGATCAGTCAGGCGATCAAAAAGCAGGAACGGTCGATCGGGGCCCAACTCTTCGAGCGGACCAGCCGCCAGGTCCAGCTCACACCGGTCGGTCAGCAGCTGCGCGACGACCTGCTCCCGGTCTACCAGGGCCTCAAGGCGAGCGTGGACCGGGCGCGCCTCACCGCCCAGGGCAAGACGGACGTCCTGCGGATCAACCTGTTGGTCTCCAACGCGTACGAACTGCGGCCCTTCTGGGACGCCTTCCGCTCCCGGAACCCGACGTGCGGGGTGCGGCTCCGCTACAACGGCTTCGTCGATCCGTTCGGGCCGTTGCGCAGGGGCGAGGCGGACCTGCTGCTCGCCTGGCTCCCCGTCGAGGAGCCGGATCTCACCGTGGGCCCCGTGCTGTTCGAGGAGCCCCGCGTCGTGGCGATGGCGTCCGACCACAGACTGGCGGACCGGCCGTCGGCGTCCATGGAGGTGTTCGCCGACCACGTCGTGCTCGGCGGGGACTCGCTGCAGCCCGACTACTGGGAGGACGCCTTCATGCCCTTCTACACGCCCAGCGGCCGGACGATCGAACGGGGGGACTTCGGCGCCAGGGACCTGGATGATCTGTACACGATCATCTCCTCGGGCGACGCCATCCACAGCCTGGCCGCCCAGGTCGCCCGCTTCCACCTCCGCCCCGACATCACGTACCGG
Organism: Streptomyces sp. NPDC042346; assembly: GCF_055581845.1. NCBI lineage: Bacteria > Bacillati > Actinomycetota > Actinomycetes > Kitasatosporales > Streptomycetaceae > Streptomyces > Streptomyces sp. NPDC042346. The sequence continues at coordinate 472,450 of NZ_JBVJEH010000002.1, forward strand.
CACCTCCACGACGCCCCGATGCTGCGCTGGGGCCTGGTCTGGCTCTCGGACAACGACGACCCGATGGTCCGGTCGTTCGTAGCCGTCGCCCGCCAGCTCGGCACCATGACCTTGTGAGGAGCCTTCCGACCGGCCGCACGCACGATGAACCATCGGAGCGTGCGGTCGGCGCCGTTGATCAGGGGGACGATCCGGCAGTTCGGCGGGTACGAGCGGCGCTACCGGGTGGCCTCGGAGGACGCACTCGCGGGTCACCGCTCGCAGAAGCGCTGAGCGGCCCGCCCCACCAAGCGAGCGACCGGAAGCGTATGTCCACTATGTGGAATGGCGGCTGAGACGACTCCACCTGGTGCTAGCGTGCACCTCATGCAGCACACCGCCACCCTCGCCATGATGCGAATGATGCCCCCGCCCCCGGAGGCGCTTCGCTAGCGAAGCCGTGTGCGCGCAGGACGCGACGGACCCTCCGGAGACGGAGGGTCCGTTTTTTGTTGTCCCGGCCCGCCACCGAGCCTGTCGGCCCCTGCACCTCGAACCCCACCCACCCCGTGTCCTCCCTCGACAGAAGGGCGAAGTCCCGCCATGCCGATTCCCCCGGTCGTCTCCCTCACCGACTGCGCCGACCCCAATGCGCTCGCCCGCCAGTCCACCCGGATCGCCACCCTGTTCGGCTCCACGCCGACCGTTCTGCCGCTCGGCGGACCGGACCCGGAGGGCGCCGCCGCCCTCACCCTGCTCGACCTGCTCCGCTCCACGGACCTGATCGGCGGCCCGAGCCGACCCGTCGTGGTCCTCGTCAACATCGCACCGAGGGACGGGCACTGGCCCAACGGCGTGCCCTTCTGCTCCTTCCGCCACGGGAACCACCTGGTCGTCAGCACGCTGAACCAGCGGGTCCTCGCCCCGCTGGCGACCTACCTGGGTCTGACGGAGGTCCAGGTCACCGATGTCCGCGAGGTGCTGGAAGCCGCCGCCGACGACTGGGCCGAGCTGACGCCGGCCGAGATCGAGGAGATGGTACGGACCCAGTTCCGGAGCCTCTGGTACGCGCCCCTGCTGGCCCGCTGGCTGGTGGACGGCCACCCCGTTCCCGCGCAGCCGACAGCGGTGCGCCCGTCCGTCGCCGACGACGTGCGGATCGCTGTCGTCGACAACTTCGGCAACTGCAAGCTGGACCGCCCGGCCGCCGAACTGCCCGGCTACGACACCGCCGACAGCCTTCTCGTGCGCAACCGGCTCGACGGCCGCGACATCCGGGTGCGCTGTTACGACCGACTCCCCGACGTCCCGCTCGGCGAGCCCGGAATCACCGTCGGGAGTTCCGGGGTCGGATTCGCCGAACTGGTGGTCCGCGGCGGTTCCGCGGCGGAGACATTCGGACTGCGTCAAGGCGACCGGGTATTCCATCTCACCAGCTGACATGTTATCAACGCGTTACCCCGGCAACGGTCTTCCCGATTGACGCCGGTCTCCGTGAGCCGGAATGCTGAAAAGCATGTCCGGAACTCTCCTGCTGGTACGCCGCCGCCACGTGGACAACGTGCGCTGTGCGGCCGATCTGTGTCGCTGAACGCACAGCACCGGCCCTCTTACCCGTACCTTTCCCGGACTTCTCTCGAAGGACCTCCGATGTCCCGTACCCGCATATCCCTGGCGGCCTCCGCCGCAGCCCTCGTCGCGCTGGCGGCGGCCGGCTGCGCGCCGCAGCCGCAGAACACCCCCGAAGCGGCCGGCGCCAAGGACGCCGCCCGGTGCACGACCGACAGCCCGAGCCTCCACAAGCGCGGCCGGCTCACCGTCGCGACCGACTCCCCGGCCTATGAACCGTGGTTCGACAGCAACACCCCGTCGAACGGAAAGGGCTTCGAAAGCGCCGTGACCTATGCGGTGGCCGAAAAGCTGGGCTTCGAAAGCGACCAGGTGAAATGGGTCGTCGAGCCTTTCGCCCATTCGTACGCCCCCGGCCCCAAGGCTTTCGACTTCGACATCAACCAGATCTCCATCACGCCGCAGCGCGCGAAAGCCGTCGATTTCTCCACCAGTTACTACACGGCCAATCAGGCCATCCTGACGCTCGACGGATCCGCGTTCACGAAGGCCACGTCCCTGAACGCCTTCAAGGACGCCAGGATCGGCGTGCAGGTCGCGACGACCAGCTACCAGGCCGTGCTCGACCAGATCAAGCCGTCGAAGCAGCCGAGCGTCTTCAGCACCACCAAGGACGAGGTCACCGCGCTGCGGAACGGTCAGATCGACGCGATCGTCACCGACCTGCCCACCGTCTTCTACCTGGCCGGGGCGGAGCTGGACAACGGCGAGATCGTCGGCCAGTTCGGCTACGCGGGCGGCACCCCCGAGAAGTTCGGTCTGCTGCTGCCGAAGAACAGCGGATACACCTCCTGCGTCAACCAGGCCCTCGACGAGCTCAAGGCCGACGGCACGCTCGCCAGGCTCACCACGCAGTGGCTTTCCGCCTCGGCGAACGTCCCCGAGCTGAAGCGATAACGGGCCGGCTGTGGACATCAGCAAGACGGCCGTACCGGACCGGTCGGCCACCTCTCCGGGCACGCCCGACACCGACTACCGGCCCAGCGACCACGAACAGGAGCGGCAGCGGTACCGCCGCTCCCGCAAGCGCCGCCACACCTGGGTCTCCACCCTCTGCACCCTGCTCGGCCTGGTGGCGGTAGGCGCGGCCGCGGTGGCCTCACCGGGCTGGGAGCGCGTCGACAGTCTGTTCTTCGACGGCGCCGAATTCCGCTCCGCCTTCCCCGACCTCCTCCGGGGCTTCTGGCTCAACATCCAGATGTTCCTCGTCGCCGAGGTGCTGATCCTCGTCCTGGGCCTGCTGATCGCCCTGGTGCGGGTGACCCGCGCACCGGGTCTCCAGCCGCTGCGGCTCGCCGCCACGGTCTACGTGGACGTCTTCCGCGGCGTACCGACCCTGCTGCTGGTCTTCCTCGTCGGCTTCGGACTGCCGGCGCTGCAACTGCAGGGCACCCCCTCCGAGCCCTGGCTCCTCGGCGTGATCGCCCTCACCCTCTCCTACACCGCGTACGTCGCCGAGGTGTTCCGGGCGGGACTGAACTCGGTCCACCCGGCCCAACGGAACGCCGCCCGGGCCCTGGGCCTCAACGAGCGGCAGACCGTGCGGCACGTCGTCCTGCCCCAGGCCGTGCGCAACGTGCTGCCGCCCCTGCTCAACGACTTCATCGCCCTGCAGAAGGACACGGCGCTGGTCGCCGTCCTCGGTCCGCTCGAGGCGCTGCGGGCCGCGCAGATCAAGGCGGACTACGACTTCAACTACACCCCGTATCTGGGAGCGGCCCTCTTGTTCATCGCGGTGACCATCCCGCTGACCCGCTTCGCCGACCGGCTCCAGCGGCGGGCCGCCCAGCGCACCTGGGCGGGGGCGGTCCGATGAGCGAGTCGCTGCTGCGCATCCGCGGCCTCCGCAAGCAGTACGGGGAGCGGCTGGTGCTGCGCTCGATCGACCTGGACGTCGCCGAGCACCAGGTCGTCTGTCTGATCGGCGGCTCGGGTTCGGGCAAGTCGACCCTGCTGCGCTGTGTGGACCTGTTGGAGGTCGTCGACGACGGGACCGTCCACCTGAGCGAGACCGAGCTGACCGATCCCCGTCTCGACCCCGACATCGCCCGCCGTCGGATCGGCATCGTCTTCCAGGCGTACAACCTCTTCCCGCATCTGAGCGTGCTGGACAACATCACGCTCGCGCCCCGCCAGGTCCACGGCGTCCCGCGCAAGAGGGCCGAGGCCTCGGCCCGCGAGCTGCTCGACCGCCTCGGGCTCGCGGACAAGGCACACGAACACCCCGACCGGCTCTCCGGCGGACAGCAGCAGCGGGCGGCGATCGCCCGCGCCCTGGCCACCGAGCCGGAGCTGCTGCTCTTCGACGAGATCACTTCGGCCCTCGATCCCGAACTGGTCGGCGAGGTCCTGGACGTCGTCGCCGACCTGAAGGGGCGCGGCCTGACCATCCTGATGGCCACCCACGAGATGGACTTCGCCCGGCGGGTCGCGGACCGGGTCTGCTTCCTGGAGGGCGGCGTGATCGTGGAGCAGGGCACCGCGGAGCAGGTGCTCACCGCTCCGCGGGAGCAGGCCACGCGGCGCTTCCTCGCCCGCGCGCTCGACCGTTCCTAGCGCCGTCTCCCGCGGATCGCGGAAGCCGGTCCCTCCCCCTGCCGCGGGGAGGGACCGGCTTCCTCCGTCAGTGTCGGAGCTGGGGACGTCGGTCCGTACGCAGCTGGGGAGAAAAGTCCGTACGCCAACCCGGGCCTGATCGGTCACGGGACCGCCCCGTGCGCACCTTGTCAGGTGAGGGCGGCGCCGCGCAGCAGGAGCAGGGCGACGTCGAGGGTAGCCAGGGCGAGGGTGGCCAGGAAGGGCAGCCGGCTTTGCGGATCGGAGCCGGTCGGCAACGCGACGGCGAGCGCCAGCGCGCCGGTGACAGCGAGGGAGACCCAGCCAACGGTGCCAATCCGCTCGCTCGGTCCCAGGATGAGAACGACCGCCCCGGCGAGCAGCAGGCCGGCGGACAGGAGCCTCGCGCGTAGCGGTCCGAGGCGCTGAGGCAGGCCGCGAACGCCTGTCCGCAGATCCCCGTCGATGTCAGGCAGGACGTTGGTGAGGTGGGCGCCCATGCCGAGGAGTGCGCCGGCCGCCACTGCCCATCCCGCGGGCCAGGAGTGGCCGGGCGGTGCGAGGGTGACGAAGGCGGGAAGCAGCCCGAAGGCCACGGCGTAGGGCAGCCAGGAGAGCACCGTGCGCTTGATGCCCAGGTTGTACGACCAGGCCGCGGCGATCCCGACCAGGTGGGCCGTACCGGCTGCCAGGCCGTTCGCCAGCGACAGCGGGACGCACAGCGCGAGCGCGCACCCGGCGGCGACGGCCACGGTCCGCGGGTGTGCCGCACCGGTCACCAGCGGCTTGTCGCTCCGGCCGGTGGCGAGGTCCCGGCGCAGATCGACGCGGTCGTTGCACCAGCCCACCGACAGCTGCCCGGTGAGCACCGCAGAGGCCACCAGTGCGCTTCCCGCCACGCTCCGCCCCGAGGCGGCGGCCAGTGCGGTGATCACGACGGTGACGGCGATCGACGGGGCAGCGTGGGAGGCGGCCAGCAGCCCCCGGACCGGCCCGCCCGGGCCGAGAGGCGACGCTACGTCTGCGGCTTCGCGCACCTGCTGGCCTCTGGCGGTGTACACGTCCCCATGCTAGATCGAGCAAACCGCCGAATCCCGGACATTTTGTAATGAATAGTCAGGTCGAACCTATTCTGGCCCGATGACCAGAATCGCGGCTGTCCACGGGGTGCTCCCGTCGCACCGGTACGAACAGGGCGAGATCACAGAAGCCCTGGCGGCGATGTGCCTGCCGCAGGACACGGAGCGTGGTGTCCTGGAGCGGCTGCACACCACCTCCACGGTCGGCACCCGTCACTTGGTCCTGCCGCTGGAGCGCTACCGGGAGCTGAGCAGTTTCGGGCAGGCCAACGACCTGTTCATCGAAGCCGGGCTGCGGCTCGCCGAGCAGGCACTGACCGGCGCCCTGGCGGCGGCCGGGCTGGCGGCCCAGGACGTCGACCTGGTGATCTCCACCTCCGTGACGGGCATCGCCGCGCCCTCGTTGGAGGCCCGGCTGGCCGGGCGCGTGGGCCTGCGGCCGGACGTGAAGCGCGTACCGATCTTCGGTCTCGGCTGTGTCGCGGGTGCCGCCGGCCTGGCCAGGCTGCACGACTACCTTCAGGGCCATCCCGAGCAGGTCGCGGTCCTGCTCTCGGTCGAACTCTGCTCGCTCACCCTGCAACGCACCGACACCTCCGTGCGGAACATGGTGGCCGGTGCGCTCTTCGGGGACGGCGCCGCAGCGCTGGTGGCCGTCGGCCGGGAGCACCCACGCCACCAGGAGTACGCGGGCCCGCAGGTGCTGGCCACCCGCAGCCGGCTGTACCCAGGCACCGAGCGCGCGCTGGGCTGGGACATCGGCGACACCGGCTTCAAAATCGTGCTCGGCGCCGAACTGCCCGAACTGGTCCACCTGCACGTCGGCGAGGACGTCCGGTCCTTCCTCGCCGAGCACGACCTGAAGCCGCCGGACATCACCGGCTGGGTCGCCCATCCGGGCGGGCCCAAGGTCCTGGACGCCCTGCACGAGACACTCGGGCTGCACGACGCCGCACTCGAGCTGACCCGACGTTCGCTGGCCGAGGTCGGCAACCTCTCCTCGGCCTCCGTGCTGCACATCCTGCGCGACACGCTCGCCCAGCGCCCGCCGGCGCACGGCAGCCCTGGCCTGCTCCTCGCCATGGGGCCCGGCTTCTGCTCCGAACTCGTCCTGCTGCGCTGGTAGGCCCGCGTGCTCCCCTACACCCTGCTGATCCTCCTGGTCGCCGCCGAACGCCTCGCCGAACTCGTCGTCGCGCGACGCAACGCCACCTGGAGCCGGGCGCGAGGCGGCGTCGAGTACGGCCGCGGCCACTACCCCGTGATGGTCCTGCTCCACACCGGCCTGCTGGTCGGTTGCCTGGCCGAGGTCCACCTCGCCCACCGCCCGTTCCTGCCCGCCCTCGGCTGGCCCATGCTCGCCCTGGCACTTGGCGCCCAGGCCCTGCGCTGGTGGTGCATCGGCACACTGGGGCCACGCTGGAACACCCGAGTCATCGTGGTGCCCGGCCTGCCGCTGGTCACCTCGGGGCCCTACCGGCTGCTCAGCCATCCCAACTACCTCGCCGTCGTCGCCGAAGGGGTCGCCCTGCCCCTCGTCCACAGCGCCTGGCTCACCGCGACCGCCTTCACCCTGCTCAACCTGCCGCTTCTCGCCACCCGACTGCGCTGCGAGAACACCGCCCTGACCCGCTGCTCCCCGGTGCCGGCGTGATCGACCTGCTGATCGCCGGCGGCGGACCCGCCGGTCTCGCCACCGCGATCCACGCCGCCACGGCCGGACTTGAGGTGGTGATCGTCGAACCGCGACCGACTCCGATCGACAAGGCGTGCGGCGAGGGCCTGATGCCCGGGGGCGTCCGCGCCCTGGCCGAGCTGGGCGTCACTGCGGCTGGGCAACCGCTGCACGGCATCCGCTATCTGGACGGCCACCGGCTCGCCGAGGGGCGGTTCCGGCACGGTACGGGCCTGGGCGTGCGGCGGACCGATCTGCACGCGGCGCTCTCCCGGCGAGCGGCGGAACTCGGAATCCCGGTCCTGTCGCTGAAGGTCGGCACCGTCCGACAGGACGCCCGAAGCGTCACTGCTGCCGGCCTCACCGCCCGGTACCTCGCCGCCGCGGACGGCCTGCACTCCCCCATCAGGCGGCAGCTGAGCCTCGAACTCCCCGACCCGCGAGCGCCCCGGCACGGGCTGCGGCAGCACTTCGCGGTGGCACCCTGGACGGACTGCGTCGAGGTGCACTGGTCCGCGCTCGGCGAGGCATACGTCACCCCGCTGGGCCCGGACTTGATCGGCGTGGCCGTCCTGACCGGCGAGCGAATGCCGTTCGACGCACTGTTGACCGCATTCCCCGCGCTCCTCCGCCGCCTTCCCCCTCGGGCCGCCTCCTCCGTCCGCGGTGCCGGACCGATGCGCCGACGGGTCCGGGCCAGAGTGGCCGGGCGGGTCCTGCTCGTCGGTGACGCCGCCGGCTACATCGACGCGCTCACCGGCGAGGGCCTCTCCCTCGCACTCGCCGGCGCCGCACACCTGGTGCGCTGTGTACGCGCCGACCGACCGCAGGAGTACGAGCAGGCATGGCGACGCACCACCCGACGCCACCGCCTGCTCACCGAGACGCTGCTCCGGATCCGAGCCAGCCCCTTGCTGGCCCCGCGGATCGTCCCGCTGGCCACCCGCGCTCCCACGGCATTCACCGCCCTGGTCAACCACCTCACCTGACCGTCACAAAAGCATCCAGGCCGAGGGCGAGATCCGCCCGAGCCGAGTTCGCATGCTCAGGGAGGCCACCCCGCGCACAGACGGTCACCCGCACGAGTGACGGTCCCCGCGGGGCGGATCGCCTGGGGGAGCGGGGCGGGCATCGGTACGTAACGTGCTTCGGAGACTCGCCGTCGGCGAGCCGTGCCACCGCATCCCCCCGGGGCCAAGAGGTCTGTCATGAATCGTGTCATCGCCCTTGCTGTTGGTATGGCCGCCGTTGCGGCCTGTGTCTCCGGATGCAGCAGTTCCAGTACCACGACTTCCTCGACCCCGACTCCAAGCGCCGGCGCCCCGACGACCACCGCCGGCTCCCCCGCTGCCAGCGGTAGCGCCTCCGCATCGACCGGCAGCGCCGCCACGGTGAAGACGGCGAGTTCGCCGCTGGGACAGATCCTGGTCGACGGCTCCGGCAGGACGTTGTATCTGTTCAAGGCCGACACCGGGACGACCTCGACCTGCGACGGCTCCTGTGCGCAGGCTTGGCCGCCGCAGATCACGAAGGGGACACCCCACAGCAGTGGTGTGTCCGCGTCCTTGGTGGCAACGACCGCCCGCTCGGACAACTCGACCCAGGTGACCGTCAACGGCCACCCGTTGTACTACTTCGTCGAGGACACAAAGCCCGGAGAAACCAACGGTCAGGGCGTCAACGCCTTCGGCAATTCGTGGTACGTGGTCAGCCCCAGCGGTGACGCGGTCACCAGCGCGGCCTCTGCGTCGGCTTCACCGTCGGCCAGCTCCAAGAGCGGCAACGGCTACTGAGTGGGGTCGGGGACCGGCGTGCTGACCGATGCTCCGTTTCCAGTCCCCACCTGCTCATGCCAGAGCTCCGGCTTCGGGCCGACGAACGGCGGGCTTCCGGCGGCCCGCTCAGTTCGTGCGCCGGAGCATCGCGAGTCTGCTCGCCGTGCGGTCCAGGTCGCGTGTCAGGGGCTGGTCGACGGGGAGGGAGGTCAGCGGGTCGCAGCCGATGAGGACCAGCCTGACGTCCCGGTCGCAGGCGACGTCCACGAGGTTTGCGAACCGGCGGCCTCCGACCGAGGCGGCGCAAGCCGGCGGAAGTCCACCGGACCGGTGACGTCCAGGACGTCCATCCGCTCCTCTATGAGCTTGATGGTGGACTCGAACAGGTGGTGGTAGAGCGGGTCCGGCATCAGCCCGGCGGGCGGGTAGTTGGAGGTCGTGACCAGGGTGATCCGGCGGTCCAGCAGTGTCCGGAAGAGGCGTGCGATCAGCATCGCGTCGCCCGCGTCGTGTGCGTGGAACTCGTCGAAGACCAGGACCCGGCTGTCCCCGATCAGCTCGTCGAGAGCGCTGTCGACAGCGCTCTGCCCGTCGTGGCGGGTACCCGGCCTGCTCACTCCGTCGTGCAGCCGCCGAAAGAAGTCGTGGAAGTGCAGGCGGCGTTTGCGTCCGGCGGGCAGCCCCTCGTAGAAGGTGTCCACCAGCCAGCTCTTCCCCCGGCCCACCGGGCCCCAGACGTACAGGTCGCGGGCAGGCCTGGGGAACGTCCAAGCCGGCCGGGCGAGTTCGGCCGCCAGCCGGGCCAACCGCTCGACGGCGGCCTCCTGTGCCGGGGCGACCGAGAATCCGCGCCGTGCCGCGGCCTGGTGGAAATGGCGGCGCATGGCCTGCTCGTGCTTGGGCACCGGTCAGCTCATCCGTTCGTACGCTGGGGTTCGGCAGGGCATCGGTCGAAGGGTCAGGCTAGTTCGGGGGCCGCGGTCGCCGGCTCCAGGACGTCCACCGTCCCGCGGCCGCCGTCCACCCGGATCCTGTCCCCCGTCCGGATCCGGGTCGTGGCGTTTCCGCATCCGACCACCGCCGGAATGCCGAGCTTCCGCGCCACGACGGAGGCGTGCGAGAGGTTCGCGCCGACGTCCGTCACGATCGCCGAGATCCGCGTGAAGAGAGGTGTCCAGCCGATGTTCGTCACGGTGGTCACCAGGATCTCGCCCGACCGGATGGCCTCGCCCTCTTCCATGGTCGCGACGACCCGGGCGCCAGGACCAGGAAGATCTCGATGTCCCGCAGCTCCATCACGCCCCCGTACGCCTCTGCGGCTCGACAACCCGGAAGCCGGCGAGCCACGGAAGTATATGGCGATCATGGTTCCGCAAGCTGGAGCCTTCGCCCGGGCGGAGCGAGATCCGGGCCAGTTGCGGGCCGGCCCCGCATGCTCGATGGCAGAACCCCCGTCGGCATCACCCGGGCGCCGCCGACAGCTGGCGGGGCGTTTCGGCGCATTCGACGCTGGACGGATATTGGCGTTAAGCCGGGAGAAAGCTAAAACGCCATCTCAGCCGAAGCTCCGCCGCTTCGGTCACCATCACGCTCGGCCTGACCGCACTGGCCGGTTGCTCGTCGGACGAGCCCTCCAGCCCCGCCGCCTCCTCGGCGGCCTCCGCAGTGAAGTCGGGGGTGTCCGAACGCGCGTCCACAGTCGCTTCGGCAGAGGCAGCGGTAGATGCCGCTCTGGCGAAGGTGAAGGGCGGACTGAACGCCACGGCAGACGGCGCCCTCGGCAGTGTCGCGACCGCCTCCGACGGTCCGGCGGAGGTCCCGGTGAACGTCACCAACCATGACGCGAAGCCCGCCGAGGTCCGCAACGCATTGCGGTACTGAACGGCGCCGGGCCGCGGCTTTCCTGAGCCCAAGGGAGGATCCGACAGCCCCGTCAGAGCAACCCGGCGCGCCATGGCCGTCACCTTCCGTGTCAGTGGAGGTTCGTAGCAGTCTCGAAGCGACCGCCCGTAGGAGCACGATGAACGACGCGGAGCCCTCGTCCGTACCGCCGTCCTCGGGCGGGACGGCAAGGCAGCGGCCGCCGGGCACCTCGACGAGCGGTAGCGCGGCCGCCCGTGCCGCTGCCGATCGGGCGGAGGGCTCCGGCCGGCTCGCAGCGCGGTTCGAGCGGAGGGCTCCTACGGTGGAGAGGTACGGCGCTCGGCATGTGCGGCCCGGTTGCGGTCCGTCCCCGTCCCGCGTCGGCCGCCCGCGACACCGGAAAGGCACATCGCCATGGCCACAGCATCCGAAACCCCCGTCCTGGACACCCTCGCCGCCATGACCGTCGACTCGGTCGAACGGTGCGGGCTGCCCGCGGACATGCTCATCCTCACCCGCATCGCCGCGCTCGCCGCCTCCGACGCACCGCCCATCTCCTACGCCGCCCACATCGAACCGGCCATGCAGGCGGACCTGACCGCCGAACGGCTCCAGGACGTCCTGGTCGCCATCGCCCCGATCGTGGGCACGGCACGCGTCATGACGGCGGCCGGCAACATAGCCGCTGCCCTCGGCGTCGCCATCGCCGTCGCCGAGGCGGAGATCGAAGCCGAAGGCTCATAGGGGGTACGGTCCTGCGCCCGGCGACCGGATGCGAAGACCGGGACCGGCCCGCAGCATGAGAACCATGACCGATCTCGCCGCAACCCCTTCGTCCGTATCGACGCCGGACCTGGTCGAGACCAGAATCGGCCCGCTGCGGTTCACCGACGGGATCCCCGACACCGACACCAGCGCCAAGCTCTACGACCACTTGGACCTGACGCGCGGCGTGGACGCCTACCTCACCGGGCTGCCAGGGGTGTCGGTACGGGCGATCCGGCAGGGGTTCCTCGACGCCGGCGTGGCGGACAACACGGTGCTGCTGTTCTCCGAACTGATGGACAGCCGCTCGCTGTTCCTGACCGGCAACGCCGACACCGTCTACTTCCTCAGCTTCCTCGACCTGAGCGACGGACCGCTGGCCGTGCAGGTGCCACCCGGATGTCTCGGCACGATCGACGACATGTGGTTCCGGTGGGTGACCGACTTCGGCCTGCCCGGCCCCGACCGCGGCCTGGGCGGCACCTACGTCCTGCTGCCCCCGGGCTACGACGGTCCGGTACCCGAAGGCGGCGCCTTCGTCGCCCGCTGCTCCACACTGCGCGCGTGCCTGCTCGGCCGCGCGTTCCTGGAGAACGACGATCCGGCCCCGACCGTCGCCCAGATCAAGGAGACCCTGCGCATCCACCCCTACGAGCCCGGCGGCTTCGGCAGCAGCATCGGCGCGTTCCTCCAGGGCAGAGCGCCCCTGGCCCCGGTCACCACGCCTGACCCGCCGGTCTTCGTCGAGGGCACGGGGCTGGCCATGAACACACTCCCGCCGAACGACTTCTCCTTCTACGAGCTCCTCGACACCCTCGTCCAGGAAGAGCCCGCCGACGCCCCCGACCTGGAGGCCGGCGGCGCGTTCCGCGCGATCGGCATCGCCAAGGGAGCCACGTTCGCGCCGGACACACGCATGCGCGCGCTCCTGGAGGAAGCGGTATCGCTGGGCAACGCCACCGCCCGCACACTCGGACTACACGCCCGCGACCAGGAGCACTTCGCCTACTACGACGACGGCTCCGCCTGGTACAACCCGCTGTTCGTCGGCGGATACGACTGGACGTCCCCGCCCCCGGAGATCACCGCCGACGGCTTGCGCCCCCATCCGCCGGCATCCGGGCGCGCGCTGAACTCGCGCACCGCGTTCTTCTACATCGCCACCGGCGTCACCCCGGCCATGTGCATGCGCCTGACCGGCATCGGCTCCCAGTACCTCATGGCCGCCGCCGACTCCACCGGCCGGCCGGTCGACGGCTCCCGCGCCTACACCATCCACCTGCCTCCCGGAATCCCCGCGGCGCGCTTCTGGTCCGTCACGCTCTACGACAACCAGACCCGCTCCATGCTGCAGACCCCCCAGCGGTGCCCCTGGGCCGGAAGCCAGAACTTCCCCGGCCCGGCGGCCACCGCGGCGGCGGACGGCACCACCACCCTCCACCTCGCACCGCAGCAACCCGACGGAGTCCCGACCAGCAACTGGATCCAGACCGTCCCCGGCAAGGGCTGGTTCGCGATCCTCCGCCTCTACAGCCCCGAACAGCCCTTCTTCGACAAGACCTGGCGCCCTTCCGAGGTCGAACCGGCACCCGGAGCGTGACGGGAAGAAGCAGGCGGAACTCTTTGGCGGACGTCGACGTAGTGGTCGTGGGCGCCGGGTGCCGGGGCGTGGTCCGGCGCGCTCCTGGACCGTGTCGACCCGGAGCAGCCGCCGAAGCCGCCGAGGAGGCCGTGGCCCATCACGCGGCACTCGCCGCCGAGTCCCGTATGCGCCCGCCCCTGACCGGAGCCTGGCCCGGCCTGCTCGCCGACGCCTACCGGCAGCTCATGGACCAGACGTACGCACGGATGCCGGACGGCTACGTCCTGCCCCCGGAACTGGCCCCGCTCGGCTACGAACACGGGCCCGCGCTCGCAAAACTCGCCCAGACCCACCTCGACCGCCTGGCGGCCAGGGAGAGCCCCGGCCAGTGAACGCCTCGGCCGGCCTCCGCTGCCGAGCGCAGTCCTTTCCGTTGGCCGAAGTCGTGCTTCTCACCGGCTACTTGCCGAGGCGGCTGCCCCGGGGTGGGTGTCCCCGTCCACAGCAGGCCGGCCGATCGTAGGAATCACCAGGTCACGCCCGTGGAGCGGTCCCCGGAACTGGTGGGACATCCACTGATCTTTCCCGACGCTGCGGTGTTGACTGCATGCAACCCTCCCATCACACCATCGCAGGTCGATTCCTCCCGTCGGCGTGCCTCAACATCGTCAAGGGGCAGGTACGTTGAAGACTTCCACACCACGCAGAGCCGGGCTCGTGCTCGGCTCCGCGGCCGCGCTCGTAGCCGGGCTGTGTCTGGCACCGGCCGCCCAGGCCGCACCGGATCCCAGCGTCTCCTTCGGCGGGGCGACCGCCGTCCCGCTGCCCGCGGGCTCCGGGAAGGGCACCGCCCCGGCGCTGGGCGACCTGAACGGCGACGGCAAGGCCGACCTCGTCACCCCGGTCCGGGGATCGAACACCCTGGTGGCCGCGCTCGGCGACGGCAAGGGCGGCTTCGGCCCCGGGGTCTCCTTCGGGCTCGACACCGGCACCTACCCGACGGCGGTCGCCCTCGCGGACCTCAACGGTGACGGCCGACTGGACGCGGTCGTCGCCGCGGCCCTGACCAAGCAGCCCACGCAGCACGGCGTGGAAAGCATGGGCAGCATCGTCGAGCTGCTCGGCGACGGCAAGGGCGGTTTCGCCCCTGCCACCTCCTACTTCGCGCCGACGCTGGTCAACCCGTCGACGAACGCCATGTTCCCCGTGGACATCACGGTCGCCGACATGAACGGTGACGCCAAGCCCGACGTGCTGACCTCCAACACCAACGGCGACAACGTCTCGGTGTGGACCAACGACGGCACCGGCGCGCTGGGCACCGCGAGCAACTACTACGTCGGTGGCGGCCGGCCCAGCAGCCACTCCGCCGCGCAGCTGCGCCCTTCCGGCTTGGAGACCGGGGATGTGAACGGCGACGGCAAGCCCGACGTGGTCACCGTGAACACGGGTACGTCCGACATCTCCGTCCTCCTCGGTGACGGCAAGGGCCGTCTCGGCCCGGCCACCCGCTTCGCCGACGGCGTCTTCCTCGGCCGAGCCGTCGCCCTCGGCGACGTGAGCGGCGACGGCAAGCCGGACGTGGCCGTCGCGCACACCGACCGGACGATCACCGCCTTCCTCGGCGACGGCGCCGGAGCCTTCGGCGCCCCGGTCACCTACCCGGTCGGCGGCAGCGCTCTCGAGGGCGTGGCCGTCACCGACGTCAACACGGACGGCAAGCCGGACCTGGTCACCAACAACGGCCCCGACAACCAGCCCACCGTCCTCCTCGGCGACGGCACCGGCACCTTCCGCAACGCCGGCCCGCTGTACGACACGAAGAGCGGCGGGACCGGCTCGTACGCTGTCGGAGACCTGAACGGCGACGGTCGGCCCGACTTGGCGGCCGCCTCCACTGCCACGGGCGTCGCGGCGCAGGTGCTGCTGAACACCTCGAAGCCGAACCGCACGGCCCAGTCGATGTCGATGCAGATCGCCAAGGCGCCCGGTGTCCTGTCGATGGAGGTGAACCTGCCGGCCGTCAACTTCGGCACGCTGACGTCCGGCACCGTCAGCGCCCCGGCCGGACTCGGCACGTTCACGTACACCGACACCCTCTCCACCACCGCCCCCTGGTCGGTGACCGTTGCCACCACCGACCTGGTCAGCGGCACGGACACGATCGGGTGGAACAATCTGAGGATCACGACCGGCGGACACCTCAACGGGACCGGCGGCCAGTGGACGGGCATGGCCAAGCCCGGCCCGGGCGGCCACTTCCCCGAAGGCGCCGACCCGCGACCGGGCACCAGCCTCTCCCCGGCCGTGACGATGGCGACCGGCGACGGCGGCACCCGCGGCGTCTTCACCCACGACGGGTCGACGGCGCAGTGGAACATCCCCACGGAGACAGTCCCCGGCTCGTACAGCGGCACCCTCCAGTACACGATCACCGGCTGATCCCGTGAACGGCTGTCTGCGCGCCCGGGGCGGCGCCACCGCCACCCACCGGGCACGGTTCCCCGCCCTGTGGAGCCTCCTCCTCACGGGCCTCGTGCTCGCTCTGGCGTCGGGCGCGCAGGCAGCGCCGGCCCCCGTACCCTCGCCCACTCCCCCGGAATCCGCTGCGGGCGGGCCGTTCGGCGTGCAGGCCGGGCTCTACGGTCTGACGACGCTGACCGGCGGGCACTTCGGGTACGCGCTGAAGGCAGGTGCCCGGATCGAGGATTCCGCGGTCGTCTACAACGAGAGCGACGAGGCCCGGACCTTCCACGTCTACGGCGCCGACGTCACCAACGCGGCCGGCGGCGGTCTGGCCCCCGCACAGGAAGGCCAGAGGATGCGCGCGGTCGGGGCCTGGCTGAAGCTGGGCTCCGACGCCACCGTCACCGTGCGGCCGAAGAGCAGCGCCACAATCCGCTTCTCCCTCGCGGTCCCCGATGGCACCCCGCCGGGCAGCTATCTCGGCAGCCTGGTCACCGCGCTGCGCACCCCCGCGGTCAGCGGCAGGGTGAACACGGAGACCCGTATCGCCCGGCTCGTCGAACTCACCGTCCCCGGCACCGCCGACCTCCAGGTCTCCCTCACGGAACTGGAGCACCGGCCTTCGGGCGGCGGCGAGGAGTTCACCGTGACCGTACGCAACACGGGCAACGTCCTCTACACCTTCGCCGGAACGCTGAACGTCACCGGCGGCGGCTCCGCGCGTACCGTCCCGCTCACCCCCACGGGGATCTACGTGATCCCCGGCGGCAGCGCCACCCTCACCGGTCACCTGGCCGACCTCCCCGCTCTCGGCCGCCGCGCGGTCACCGCCTCGGTGACCGCCACGGTTCCCGGCGGCGCGGCGAAGACCGTGGACAGCAACACGGTCCGGCTGACCTACTTCCCCTGGCTCATCGCCGCCCTCATCGCCGGCGGCCTCCTTGCCCTGGGCCTGCTCCTCGTCATCACGCGCAAGCGACGGCGTGCTTGGCTGCGGCGTCGCGCGGAGGAACGTACCGCGCTGCGCGCTCTGCGGCGGGAACTGCGGGCGGGCAACCCGCCTGCCGACGCCCCTCATGAAGCGCAGGCAGGCGGCGCCGAACACCCGTGACCGGGGCAACGGGCTGTGGCGGGGGCGGCCGTGTCGGCCCTTTGGGCAGTGACCCGAATGTGTCGTGACCCGAATGTGTAGTGATCCGAAGAACAGGACCGGGGCCCGCCGGATTCGGCGGGCCCCGGTCCTGTCGGCGGGTGGGCTCAGCAGGCGCCGAGGTCCTGCCACACGCCCCACTCGCCCGTGGTGCCGGGCTCCTCGCCGGTGGTCCACCACTTGGCCTTCCAGGTGTGGCCCTTGTGCGAGACCTGCTGGCCGCCGGTGTACACGCTGGAGGAGACCCACGGGGCCGCCGTGCACTGGGTGGCGCCGCCGGTGACGGTCAGGGAGAGGACCGCCGCGTGCCCGGCCGAGGCGCTCGCTCCGTTGACCACGATCTGGTAGGTGCCGGAGACCGTGGCCGCCGTCGTGTTCAGGGTGAGGGTCGAGGAGCCCCCGGCCGTCACCGACGCGGGGCTGAGCGTGGCGGTGACGCCCGCGGGCAGCCCGCTGACCGTGAGGTTCACCGTCTGTGCCGTGCCGGCGGTGACCGCGGTCTTCACTGTGGCGGAGGTGGATCCGCCGGCGGTGACGGTGGCGGCGGCCGGGGTGGTGGTCACCGAGAAGTCGTCGGCCGGGGCGGTCGTCCCGCTGGTGAACGGGGCGAAGATGTGCGAGAAGTCCCAGGTGTTCTGCTGGATGCCGGAGCAGCCGTCGGCGGCGGCACCGCCGGCACAGCTGCCGTTGTCTCGCTGGAGCGCCCAGAACGAGAGGGTGTTGATGCCCTTGGAGACCGCCCAGTCGTAGACCGTGCGGGCGTTGGCGAGGGTGAAGGTCTCGGCGGGGCCGAAGTCGTCGACGCCGATCATCTCGGTGATGCCGACCATGCCCCAGAGCTGGGTCGCCGTCTTGGTCGGGTAGAGCTTGGCGAGCTGGTCGTAGAGGCCCTGGGCGGCCGTCTTGGTGTCGGCGGCCATGTCGTGGACGGCGTTGTCGTAGTAGTCGAAGGTCATCAGGTTGACGACGTCGACGCGCGCGCCGTTGGTCACGGCGTTCTTGAGGACCGCCAGCCCACTGGCGGCGAGGCCGTGGGTGGTCGTCGGCAGGGTGTACGAGATCTGGATCTGGCGGCCGTTGGCGGCGGCCCAGTCCTGGACGAGCTTGATGGCCTTGTTGCGGCGGTCGATGCCGGCGGTGTTGTCGAGGGAGTCGACCTCGATGTCCATGTCGAGCCGGGTGACGTCGTAGGTCGTGATGACCTTCTCGTACGCGGCGGCGATCTGGTTGACGTCGGTGCAGCTGTCGGCGATCTCGGTGCCGGTGGTGTCGGCGGTGTAGCCGCCGAAGGAGGGGATGACGTCCCCGCCGCGGGACCGCATGGTCGCGATGTCGGCGCCGAAGGAGGACTGGGCGATGGGCAGCCCGGTGTCACCGTTCCAGTACACGGTGCAGGAGCCCTTGGCGGCGGTCTGGAGGAACGCCATCGTGAGGTGCTTGGCGCCCGACTGCGCGCTGAGGGCGGCCGGGCTCTCCCCGGTCCAGGACTCGAAGTAGGGGGCGAAGACCCGGGCGGGGAGCGGGGTCGCCGCCTGGGCGGGGGCGACGGCGCCGAGGCCGAGGGCGGCCACGGCGGTCACGGCGACGGTGAGGGCCGAGCGGAGAGAACGTACGCGTCGTCTCATGGCAATCCCATGTCTGCGGGGGGCGGGGGTGCGTCAACGTCCTTGTCGCGCACGACTGTCGCGTTACGGAGTATCCCCGCGGCCATGGGCACGTCAATGGCCTGGACCAAACTTGGACTAGACCAATTTCGCGGTTCGGTGTGTGGTGCATCCAGCCGGTGCGGGCGGGTCCTGGAACGATGCGCGCGGACGGCCGGATTGGTCCAGCGAGCCAGGCCCGGCACCCCTCGCGCTCGGAAGCGGTTCCTCCGCGGAACGGCCGGGTACCTGGCGTGCATGTCAAAAGGCTGGCACTGGCTCCTCCTGGTCGCGTTCGTCGTCTGGACCGCCCTCGCGCTCCAGTGGAAGGACATCGGCTGCGACTACCCCGAGGCCTACCTCGCGGTGATCCGCTTCGGCACACCGGAGGGCCTGGAGTTCATCCCGGCCTGCGCGGGCTGACAAGGCGTACGCCTCCCGGAAGCGAACGGCGGTGACCAGCACGTGGCCACGTCTCAAGCCCACACCGCCTTGACCACGGCGTGACCTGCCGAAGCCGCCCGCCCGTAGAACTCCTTGAGGTCCCGGTGATGTTCGAGGTACTCCTGCCTGGCCCCGCCGAAGGCACTGAACCTGACACCGACAACGTTCCACAGCTCGTCGAAAGAGACAGTCGTAAGGAAACGCGCGGCCTGTGACACCCCGGCCGGCTCCAGAAGCATCAGCGGGGGATCCGAGGGGTCGGCGTCAGCGCTGTGGGGCACGGGGCGGCCGCCGTAGATCGGCAGATTCCAGGACTCTTCGGCGACTGCACAGAGGGCATCGGCTGCGGCAAAGAGGTCGTTGACAGCGCCCCAGCTCTTGCAGATCGAGTGGGCAATGCCCACTGCGTATTCGTCGTCGCTCTTTTCCCAAGCCTCGGACATGAACGCAGCGAGCCAGGTGTGGTCGTCCCGGATCTCGGACTCAGCCACGGCACGAAAGTGCAGGTAGATGCTCACTACGCCGAATCCCTCAGCTCAGACGACCCGTCTGTCAGGCCGAACGCACAGAACCTACTTGAAGACCCCGGTTCAGCTCGGCGGGTCCTCACCCGTGAGCCCGTCGACGGATTCACGGATGAGGTCGGCGTGACCGGCGTGGCGGGCGTACTCCTCGATGAGGTCAAGGAGAATACGGCGGAGGTTGGGGCTTTCGCCGCTACGGGTGGTGAAGGCGCCGAGTCGGTCCAGTCCGCCCGTGCTGAGCGCCTCGTCCACGATGACACGGGAGCGGGCGACCGATTCCTGCCAGAGAGAGCGCAGTTGCTCGGGGGTGTCCTCCGCAGCGGAGCGGTAGTCCCAGTCGGGAGTGCTGTCCCAGTCGACGGTGTCCCAGGGAGCGCCGACGGGGGAGCCGAGCCACAGCCGGGCGAAGTGACTGTCTTCCACGTGCGCCAGGTGCTTGAGGAGGCCGCCCAGGGTGACGGTGGACGGGCCGAGTGTGGCGCGAAGGCCGGTGGCGTCCAGGCCGGAGCACTTCCAGGCCAGGGTGGCCCGCTGTCGTTCGAGGGCGCCGAGGACGGCTGCTGCCTCGGTGCCGGCGAGCGGAGGTTCCGGCCAAGCTTCGGCTGTGCTCTCAGTCATGACCGCAGACCTTAGCGAACGGAGCTGACAGTGCGGCCGACGGGTGAACGTCGACGAACCGCTCGCTCACACCACGAGATCCGCTCCTGAGGCCGAACCGTCCGTACCTCATGCGTTCGGTGCGAGAGGCCCTGGCAGCTGCACCTCCTGGCCTTCCGGCGGCCCGTAGAGGGTCTCGCGCAGCAGGGCCGCTTCGTGGTCGAGGTGGTGCAGCAGGGCCTGCAGGGCCGGGGCGCGGGTGCGGTGCGCCGCTTCCGTGGTGCCCACCGTGCGCCCCACCGAGGGGAGTTCGACCGGCAGAGCGGCGAGGTGTTCGTCGGCGCGCAGGACCAGTTCGGGAAGCAGCGCGACCATGTCCGTCTGCAGCAGCAGTGCCCGCATGGTCAGGATCGACGTGCACTCGACCCGGTCCGCGGGCAGGGCGAGGCCCAGGTCCGCGAAGAGGGCGCCGAACTCCTGGCGCAGGGCGGTCTGTTCGACCGGGAGGATCCACGGGAAGTCGAGGGTGTCCGTGAGCGTGACGCCTGAGGTCTCCGAAAGGGGGTGGCCGGACCGGACGGCGAGCCGGATGCGTTCCCGGTACAGCCGCCGCTGGCGCAGTCCGTCCCCCTCCTTGGGGGCCGGTCCCACCCGGCCGACGATGACGTCCAGTTCGCCTGCCAGCAGTGCCGGATGGAGGACGTCCGGCGTCCCCTCCCGTACGACGACGGTGACCCGGGGCCGTTCCCGCTTGAGCTGGGCGACGGCACGGGGCAGCAGCACGTTGGTGCCGGCGAGGAGCGCGCCGACGGTCACCGTTCCCTCCCGGCCCTGGCGCAGCCCGGTGAGGTGTTCCCCGGCCCGCCGCATCTCGGCGATCACGGCGCGGGCGTGCTCGGCGAGTGCCTCTCCGTAGAGCGTCGCCCGCATGCCGCGCGGCATGCGGACGAAGAGCGGCAGGTCGGCGATGCCCTCCAGTTCGCGGAGGGTGCGGGTGGCGGCGGGCTGGGTGAGGTGGAGGGTCTCGGCCGCCCGCCCCACGCTGCCGTGGTCGACGATCGCGACGAGGAGGGTGAGGTGCCGGAACTTCAGCCGGCCGTCCAGGAGATCCATCGCCGGGGGCTCCTTCCGTTTCCGTGAGCGGTCGGTCGGTCGGCCACGCCGCGCTGTCGGGCCCGCCGGATTTCCTCATACCCGAATCGGTATAGGTCCAGCACTTTTTGGCATTGGTTCGGTATGGCTCGCTGGGCGCATGATACCGGCACACGCCGGGGCCGGTTCCGAGGTCCCGGCCTGGCGACGGAGGTCTGCAAGGTGCGCTCACCTGTGCGGCATTACGTGGGGGGCGAGTTCGACGCGTCGGGCGTCCCGTTCCCGCTCTTCGACCCGGCCCGTGGGATCGTCGTCGGCGAAGCGCCGTCGGCCTCCCGGGAGTTGGTCGACCGTGCGGTGGGCGCGGCGCGGGACGCGCTGCGCGGCCCGTGGGCGTCCTGGAGCCCGGCGGACCGTTCGCGGCTGCTGCACCGGATCGCGGACGGCATCGAGCTGCGTTTCGAGGAGTTCGTCGATGCCGAGTGCGCGGACACGGGGAAGCCCCGCGACCTCGCCTCGACGGTCGACATCCCGCGTGCGATCGCCAACTTCCGGTCGTACGCGGACCTTCTGGCCGGTCGCGGCGAGCGGTCCTGGCACACGGCCACCCCGGACGGCCGTGGCGCGCTGAACTACACGGTGCGCAAGCCGCTGGGCGTGGTCGCGGTGATCTCGCCGTGGAACCTGCCGCTGCTGCTGCTCACCTGGAAGGTCGCGCCCGCCCTCGCCACGGGGAACACCCTCGTCGCCAAGCCCTCCGAGCTGACCCCGGGCACGGCGTGCCTGCTGGCGGAGGTGATGGCGGAGGCCGACGTGCCGGCGGGCGTCTTCAACGTCGTCCACGGCGGCGGTGCGGACGCCGCGGGGCAGTGGCTCACCGAGCATCCCGGGGTGGACGCCATCGCCTTCACCGGGGAGTCGCGCACGGGCGGGACGATCATGCGGGCCGCCGCCGCGCGGCTGGCCCCCGTCTCGTTCGAGCTGGGCGGCAAGAACGCCGGGCTCGTCTTCGCCGACGCGGATCTGGAGCAGGCCGTGGCGGGCACCCTCCGCTCGTCGTTCACCCACAGCGGGCAGGTGTGTCTGTGCACCGAGCGGGTGTACGTGGAGCGGTCGGTGTTCGACGCGTTCGCCGAGGCGCTGGCCGCCGGTGCCCGCGCGTTGAGCGGCTACGGGCCGATGGTCTCGGCGGCGCACCGCGACAAGGTCCTGGGCTACCTCGACAAGGCCGCGGCCGACGGCGAGGTGCTCGCGGGAGGGGGCGCGCCGCGGTTCTCCGACGACCGGGACGGTGGCTTCTGGGTGGAGCCGACCGTGCTGGCGGGGCTCCCGGAGGACCACCCGGTGGTACGGGAGGAGATCTTCGGGCCCGTCGTCCATCTGGCGCCGTTCGACACCGAGGAAGAGGCTCTGGCGTACGCGAACGCCGGGCCGTACGGGCTGGCCGCCACGGTGTGGACGGGTGACGTCAGCCGGGCGCACCGCGTCGCCCCCGCCCTCGACGTCGGGATCGCCTGGGTCAACACCTGGAACCTCCGCGACCTCCGTACCCCCTTCGGAGGCGTGAAGGCCTCCGGGATCGGCCGCGAGGGCGGCGATCACTCCCTGGACTTCTTCTCCGAGCCGATGAATGTGTGCGTGAAGCTGTGAGCACGGTGGACGAAGCGGTGGCGCGGGCCGCCGAACGCCTCGACACGGCGCGCCTGACGGGCGTTCCCTGCGAGCCCGTCCGTGATCTGCTGCCCTCGGGGGACCTGGCGGCCGCCTATGCCGTCCAGACCGTCCTCGGCGAGCGCCGGATCGCGGAGGGACGCCGGGTCACGGGCTGGAAGATCGGTCTGACCTCGGCGGCCGTGCAGGCCCAGCTCGGCGTCGACACGCCGGACTTCGGCCGTCTGACGGACGACACGGCCGTGCCGGACGGCGCGGAGATCCCCTGGGGCACGGTGCTCCAGGCGCGGGCCGAGGCCGAGGTCGCCCTGGTTCTCGAACACGACCTCACCCATGAGCGGCACACCGTGGCCGACGTGATCCGGGCGACCGCGTTCGCGCTGCCCGCCGTCGAGGTGGTGGGCAGCCGGATCCGTGACTGGGACATCTCGGCCGTGGACACGATCGCCGACAACGCCTCCAGCGGCGTGTACGTCCTGGGCACCCGCCCCGTACCGCTGCGGGAACTCGACCTGCGGACCGTCGGCATGGTCCTTGAGCGGCGCGGTGAGCCCGTGTCCACCGGGGCCGGTGCCGCGTGCCTGGGGAATCCGCTGCACGCCGCCGTGTGGCTGGCCGACACGCTCGCGCGGCTCGGCCACCCGCTGCGCGCCGGGGACACCGTGCTCACCGGCGCGCTCGGCCCCATGACCACCGTCGAGCCCGGTGACGTGCTCGAAGCCCGCATCGACGGCCTCGGTTCGGTGCGCGCGGCCTTCGGGCGCACCAAGCGGGAGGGAGACACCCGATGAACATCACGGCACTGGCCGAGGCGCTCGACTCGGCGGCGCGTGAAGGCCGTCCGCTGGCCGGCGGCGGAAGCGGCCTGAAGGACGCCGGGGAGGCGTACGCCGTCCAAGAGGCCCTGGTCGCCCGGCGGCTGGCCCGCGGCGAGCGGCTGACCGGCTTCAAGCTGGGCTTCACCAGCGTGGCCAAGATGCGGCAGATGGGCGTGTCCGACCTGATCCACGGGCGGCTGACGGACCGGATGGAGATTCCCGACGGGGGACGGTTCGACGCCTCCGGTCTCATCCATCCCCGGGTCGAGCCCGAGGTGGCCTTCCTGCTCGGTGACACGCTGCGCCCCGGAGCCGACCCCATGGCGGCGGTCGCGGCCGTGGCCCCGGCGCTGGAGGTCATCGACTCCCGGTACGACGGCTTCCGGTTCTCGCTTCCCGAGGTGATCGCCGACAACACCTCCGCCGCGGGGTACGCCGTGGGCCCCTGGAGCGCCCCGGGCGACCTGGGCAACCGCGGTGTCCTGCTGGAGCTCGACGGGCGCCTGGTCGAGGCCGGTTCCACCGCGGCGATCCTCGGGCATCCGCTGCGGGCCCTCGCGGCCGCGGCCCGGCTCGCCGGTGCGCTGGAGCCCGGCACGGTGATCCTGGCCGGTGCGGCGACCGCCGCCGTACCACTGCCGCCCGGGACGCACGTCCGGGCCACGGTCGCCGGCCTCGGCAGCGTCCGGTTCACCACCGGGGAGGGCGCGTGATCGTGCCCGGCGCCGCCCCGCCCCGCGGCCGTTTCCCCCACTTCCGGCGTGCGGGCGACCTGGTCTTCGTCTCCGGTACGAGCGCGCGGCGCCCCGACGGCACGTTCGTCGGAGCGAGCGCCGACGCGATGGGGGTCACGGACCTCGACATCCGTGCCCAGACCCGTGCCGTGCTCGACAACATCGGGCGTCTGCTGGCCGCGGCGGGCGGCGGCCTGGAGGACCTGGTCTCCGTCACCACGTACCTGGTCGGCATGAACGACTTCGGCGGCTACAACGAGGTCTACGCCGAGTACTTCGACGAGCGTGGTCCGGCCCGCACCACCGTCGCCGTCCACCAACTCCCCCACCCGCACCTGCTGATCGAGATCAGCGCCGTCGCCCACATCCCGCAGAACACCCCCGTGTCCCCCTCCCGGAACAAGGAACCGCGCCCATGACCATGAGACCGTTCAACCTCCAGTCCTGGATCGAGGAGCACCGCCACCTGCTCAGGCCGCCGGTCGGCAACGTCCAGATCTGGCAGGACGCCGACCTGATGGTGACGGTCGTGGGCGGCCCGAACCGCCGCACCGACTTCCACGACGACCCGATCGAGGAGTTCTTCTACCAGCTCAAGGGCGACATGGTGCTCCGTGTCATGGAGGAGGGGAGCCCGCCGCGCGACGTCCACATCCGTGAGGGGGACGTCTTCCTCCTCCCGCCGCACGTGCGGCACTCCCCGCAGCGGCCGGAGGAGGACAGCATCGGCCTGGTCGTCGAGTTCGCCAGGCCGCACGGTCAGCGCGACGCCTTCGAGTGGTACTGCACCGAGTGCCACCACCTGGTGCACCGCAGCGAGGTGCAGCTCACCTCGATCGTCGACGACCTCCCGCCGGTGTTCGACTCCTTCTACGGCGACGAGGCCGCACGCACGTGCGGGAACTGTGGCGCGGTGCACCCGGGCAAGGACTGGCCCGAGGAGCTGCGGCCGCGCACCCGTCGCGACGAGGCGGGCGGCGCATGACCGTCGTCGACATCCACGCCCACGTCTTCCCGGAGATCGGCCGTGCCGAGTCGCGGCGGCTCACCGGCTCCGACGACGGCCCCTGGCTGCGGACCACGGACGGTCCCGACGCCGGGATGATGATGTCCGGATCCGCCGAGTACCGGCCGGTCCGCCGCACCCTGTGGGACCCGGCGGAGCGCATCGCCGACCTGGACCGGCTCGGCGTGGACATCCAGGTGCTGTCCAGCACCCCGCTGCTCTTCGGTTACGGGCTGGAGTCCGGGCGCGCGGTCGACTGGTGCCGTACGGTCAACTCCCGTCTCCTCGCGTACGGTTCCTACGCCCCGCACCGGCTGGCCCCGCTGTGCCAGGTGCCGCTCCAGGACACCGAGGCGGCCTGCGCCCTGCTCAGCGAGGCGATGCGCGAGGGGTTCCACGGCGTCCACATCGGCAACCACCTCGGCGACCGCGACCTCGACCACGGGGCGCTCCTGGAGTTCCTCACGCACTGCGCCGACGAGGACGCGGCCGTCCTGGTCCATCCCTGGGACCTGCCGGCCGGCCCGCGCTTCTCCCGGTACATGCTGGCCTGGCTGGCGGGCATGGCCGCCGAGACCCATCTGACCATCCTGTCGCTGATCCTGTCCGGCGCCTTCGAGCGTCTGCCGGCCTCGCTGCGGCTGCTGTTCGCCCACGGAGGCGGCAGCTTCCCGTACCTCCTGGGCCGGGCCGACAACGCGTGGCACCGCCGTGACCTCGTCCGCGCCGACAGCCCCCACCCGCCCTCGCACTACACCCGGCGCTTCTCCGTCGACTCGGCCGTCTTCGACCCCGGCGCGCTGCGCCTGCTGGTGGACGTGATGGGCGCGGAGCGGGTCCTGCTCGGCTCCGACCATCCCTTCCCGCTCGGCGAGGAGGAGATCGGCCGGCTGGTCCGGGACAGCGCGCTCACCCCGGACGAGACCGAGGCCGTCCTCGGCGGCAACGCCGTCCGCTTCTTCGGTCTCACCCCGCTGTCGAAGGAGGCCGTCCGATGAGAGCGGCCGTGATCGGATCGGGCAACATCGGCACCGATCTCCTCATCAAGATCGTCCGGGGCTCGGGGAACGTCACCGCCGCCGCGATGATCGGCATCGACCCGGACTCGGAGGGGCTCGCACGGGCCCGCCGGCTCGGTGTGCGGACCAGCTCGGACGGTGTGGCGGGGCTGCTGGCGCTCGACGACTTCGACGACATCGACATCGTCTTCGACGCCACGTCGGCAGCCGCCCACCACCGGAACGCCGCCGCGCTCGCGCCGCACGGCAAGCGGATCGTCGACCTCACCCCGGCGGCCCTCGGCCCGTACGTCGTCCCGCCCGTCAATCTCGACGAGCACCTCGACGCCCCCAACCTGAACATGGTCACCTGCGGTGGCCAGGCGACCGTCCCGATCGTCGCCGCCGTCTCGGCGGTGGCACCGGTGCTCTACGCGGAGATCGTCGCCTCGATCGCCTCGCGGTCGGCGGGCCCGGGCACCCGGGCGAACATCGACGAGTTCACCGAGACCACCGCCCGCGCCCTGGAGCGGGTGGGCGGCGCGGCCCGGGGCAAGGCGATCATCGTCCTCAACCCGGCGGAGCCGGCACTCCTGATGCGCGACACCGTGCACTGCGTCGTCGACGACTGCGACACGGATCGGGTGGCCGCCTCGGTGCGCGCGATGGCCGCGTCCGTCGCCGCGTACGTGCCCGGCTACCGGCTCAAGCAGGAACCGCAGTTCCGCGTGCTGCCGGACGGTGATCCGCTGACACGCCTGGCCGGGGGCGGGCGGCTGCTCGTCTCCGTCTACCTGGAGGTGGAGGGCGCCGCCCATTACCTCCCGGCCTACGCCGGAAACCTCGACATCATGACCTCCGCCGCGCTGCGCACCGCCGAGCGCCTGGCCGAACGGAGTCCGGCCCGATGACCTCGGTCTACGTCCAGGACGTCACCCTTCGCGACGGCATGCACGCCGTGTCGCACCGCTACACCCTCGACCAGGTGCGGGCCATAGCGGCCGCTCTGGAGGCCGCCGGCGTCGACGCCGTCGAGGTCGCCCACGGCGACGGCCTCTCCGGCTCCTCCGTCACCTACGGACCCGGCGCGCACACCGACTGGGAATGGCTGGAGGCGGCGGCCGAGGTGCTCGACCGGGCCAGGCTCACCACCCTGCTGCTGCCCGGTGTCGGCACGGCGGGGGATCTGCGCCGCGCCCACGCCCTCGGGGTCACGTCCGTGCGCGTCGCCACCCACTGCACGGAGGCGGACATCTCCGCCCAGCACATCGGTCTGGCCCGGGAGCTGGGGATGGACGTGGCGGGCTTCCTGATGATGTCCCACATGGCCCCGCCGGCCGAACTGGCCGCCCAGGCGCGCCTCATGGAGTCGTACGGCGCACACTGCGTCTACGTCACGGACTCCGGCGGCCGGCTGACCATGGACGGCGTACGGGACCGGGTCCGCGCGTACCGCGACGTCCTCGACCCCGCCACCGAGATCGGCATCCACGCCCACCACAACCTCGGCCTGGGCGTGGCCAACAGCGTCACGGCGGTGGAGGCGGGCGCGTACCGCGTGGACGCCTCGCTCGCGGGCCAGGGCGCCGGCGCGGGGAACGCGCCGCTGGAGCCGACGGTGGCCGTCTTCGACCTGATGGGCTGGGAGCACGGCTGCGACCTGTTCCCGCTGATGGACGCGGCGGAGGAGCTCGTACGGCCGACGCAGGACCGGCCCGTACGGGTGGACCGGGAGACGCTGACCCTGGGATACGCCGGGGTGTACTCCAGCTTCCTCAGGCACGCGGAGGCGACCGCCCAGCGGCACGGTGTCGACACCCGGGACCTGCTGGTCGCGGCCGGACGGCGGCGGCTCGTCGGC
Organism: Streptomyces sp. NPDC042346; assembly: GCF_055581845.1. Taxonomy (NCBI): domain Bacteria; kingdom Bacillati; phylum Actinomycetota; class Actinomycetes; order Kitasatosporales; family Streptomycetaceae; genus Streptomyces; species Streptomyces sp. NPDC042346. The sequence goes on from NZ_JBVJEH010000002.1 coordinate 500,357, forward strand.
GGGCAGGAGGACCTGCTGGCGGACATCGCGCTGGATCTCGTCCGCGACCGTGACGCCGCCGCGCCCGCCCTCGCCGTGGCCGCCGCCTCCCGTACCTCCTCCCCCGCCGCTTCTCCCGCACCGATGGAGTGACTTCGTGCCGACCGGAACATCGTCCGAGAACCTCAACGGAACACCCACCGCGCAGCTCACCACGGCGCATGCCGAACGCGCCGCCGCGCTGGACGCCGCCGACCCGCTCGCCCACGTCCGCGACCGCTTCCTCCTCCCCGAGGGGGTCGTCTACCTCGACGGCAACTCCCTCGGCGCCCTTCCCGCCGCCGTCCCCCCGGCGGTCGAGGACGCCGTGCACCGGCAGTGGGGCACCGACCTGATCCGCTCCTGGAACGCCAACGGCTGGTGGGAGGCCCCGGTACGGACCGGCGACGCCATCGGCCGGCTGATCGGCGCGGCCCCGGGGCAGGTGGTGGCCGGGGACTCCACCAGCGTCCAGCTGTTCAACACCCTGCTGGCCGCCGCCCGGCTGCGCCCCGGCCGGCGGCTGCTGCTGACCGATCCCGACCACTTCCCCACCGACCAGTACATCGCCGACTCGGTGGGGCGGCTCCTCGGCCTGGAGGTCCGCCGGGTGCCCGCACGCGAGGCCGCCGCGGTGCTGGCCGCCGAGGGGACGGACGTCGCGGTCGCCGCCTACGCCCCGGTGGACTACCGCACCGGCGAGCTGTACGACATGGCCGCGCTCACCGCCGCCGCGCACGCCGCGGGAGCCCTCGCGCACTGGGACTTGTGCCACGCGGCGGGCGCCCTGCCGATCGCCCTCGACGCCGTGGCGGCGGACTTCGCGGTCGGCTGCGGCTACAAGTACCTCTCCGGCGGTCCCGGCGCCCCGGCGTTCGCCTACGTCGCCGACCGTCACCAGCGGGCCTTCGACCACCCGGTCACCGGCTGGCACGGGCACGCGGAGCCGTTCGCCATGGCCGGTACGTACGCCCCCGCGGCGGGCATCACCCGGGCCCGCATCGGAACGCCGGCCCTCCTCTCGCTGGTCGCCCTGGAGGCCGCGCTGACGGCGTACGACGGGGTGGACATGGAGTCCGTGCGGGCCAAGAGCCTCTCGCTGACCGGGTTCTTCCAGCAGTGCGCCGACTCCCTCCTCGACGGGATGGGCTTCACCATGGCCACTCCGCGCGAGCCCGGACGGCGGGGCAGCCAGGTCGCCCTGCGGCACCCGGAGGCGTACCCGCTGGTCGCCGCGCTCACCGCGCGCGGGATCATCGGCGACATGCGCGCCCCGGACCTGCTGCGGTTCGGCTTCAACGCCCTCTACGTCTCGCACGCGGACGTCCTGCACGCCGTGTGCGCGCTGCGGGACATCGTGTCCTCGGGCGCCCACCTGGCTGCCGCGTTCCAGCGGCGGCCGACGGTCACCTGACCGGTTCGCACGACCACCCGGCTCGCGCGATCCCCGAGGCCACCGCACCCGCGTGACCTCCGCGCGACCGGGTCCACGCCGGTCGGTCTCTCCGTACCGGCGAGCCGTGCCGTGCCTCCGCGCGGCCGGCACCCCCTTCGCACGTCCACTCTCCGCCGCCGAGAACCCGAGGACAGCCCATGCGATCCCTCCGCACACGAACGACCCTGGCCGCGGCAGTCGCCGCCGCCACCGCCGCGACCCTCCTCGTGCCGGGCGGTTCCGGCGCCACCACCGCGACCGCGGCCGGCCGCGATCCGGACATCCCCGAGGTCTGCGCCGACCGCCGCCCGGAGCCGGCGGACCCCGGCGCGTACGGCATGCAGCTGGACGACACCTTCCGCCACCCGGCCCTCACCCCGGTCGACGAGGAGCACGAGCACTCCTTCCCGGGCCGCAACGAGGAGTACGACACCCGCTCGTACATCAAGAACATGAAGGTCGAAGCCGCTTACGAGGGCGAGGACTTCACCCCCGACCACTTCCACACCTGGCAGAACATCGTCGACTTCGACGGCCGCCGCTACATGTTCCAGTACGACCGCTCCGAGGGTCGCGTCTACGACATCACCGACGTGAGGAAGGTGAAGGTCGTCGAGCGGATGAGCCGCGGGGACGTGGACGGCGACGAGACGAGGTCCAACGGCGACTGGGCGGCCAACGACTACTGGGGCGCCTCCACCGTCCAGTGGAACGAGAGGCTCGACGCCTACGTCATGGTGCAGAGCTTCGAGGACAAGCGGCAGATCCAGGAGCTCACGGACGACCCGGCGCACGACAAGTACAACAACCCGGAGGGCGTCAGGAAGCTGCGGGAGAAGCCGGGGCTCAAGGGCTTCAAGGTCTTCCGCCTGGACGGCCCCCGCAAGAAGGACTGGAAGCTCCTCGCGACCGTCTCCACCGACGCCACCCAGAAGGACCCCCTCAGGAGCGACCCCGACACGGCGCAGCAGGGCTCCGGCTCCCTCGACACGCCGTACTGGACCGGCGGGCGGTACATGTTCATCGCGACGGCCCCCGACGACACGTACTCCCGCACGGAGTACCCCACCAACCTGCACTCGGCGGGCTACCAGTCCTGGGACATGGCCGACCCGGCCCACCCGAAGCTCCTCGACACCTGGCACCTGCCGGGCCAGCGGACGGGTGAGGACGCGGCGTACCGGAAGAACCCGCGCTGCGGCAACCGCACCAGCTGGATGGGCGCACGGATGCCGCTGTTCATCCCCAAGCCCGTGGAGCAGGGCGGGCGTTACGCGTTCGCGGCCATGGGCGGCTACGGCCTGACCGTCCTCGACATCTCGAACCCGGCCGACATGAGGACCGTGAGCCACCTGGACCTGCCGCCGTCCGTCTCGGGCACCGAGGGCGACAACATCGACGTCTCGCAGTACGAGAGGACCGGAATCGTCTACTACTCCGGCTACCCCCTCACCGAGGACTGTTACGAGCCGTACAAGGACGTCTACCAGATCGACGCCAAGGACCCGAAGAACCCCCGCGTCGTCGGCGCCCTGCCCCGCCCGACCCCGCCGCCGTCGGCCGGCTTCACCGACTTCTGCCAGCGCCGCGGCAGCTTCGGCCCCAAGCGGACCGGCTCCTACACCAACCCCGGCCGGCACACCCCCGGCGTGCTCGGGTACGGCTTCTACAACGCGGGCGTCCAGTTCTTCGACGTCTCCGACCCGGCCGCGCCGAAGATCGACGCCTACTTCGTGCCGAAGGCGTACGGCACCGGGACGCCGGACTACGCGTACGGCAACCAGACGCACGGCGTGTACGTGGAGTGGGACCGGAACATCGCCTGGGTGCTCACCAACCACGGCATCTACGCGCTGTCCTCGCCGAAGGTGCTGGGCAAGCCCGACCTCAACCGGCCCGAGAGGCCTTTCCGCACCAGCGAGTTCTGATCCGCGGACCCGCCCGTCCGCTCCCGCCCCCGCCCCCGCAGCACCGCCGCCCCGCACCCGTACGGAAGGACACCCGTCATGGCCGCTCCGGAAAGACCCGCCCAGGCCCCCACGTCCTCTCAGGCTCCCGCCTCGCCTCCGCCTCCCGCCTCATCCGTCGGCGCGCACGGCGAGCCCGTGAAGGACACGGGCCTCGTCCGCTCCCTCACCCCTCGTCAGACGACGATGATCGGCCTGGGCTCCGCGCTCGGGACGGGCCTGTTCCTCGGCTCCGGGTCGGCGATATCCGCCGCGGGACCCGCGGTGATCATCTCGTACGCGATCGGCGCCGTCCTGGTCGCCGTCATCGCGGTCCTGCTCGGCGAGATGTCCGCCGCGCATCCGGTGCAGGGCTCGTTCGGCGCCGTCGCACACCGGTACCTGGGCCCCTGGGCCGGCTTCGTCACCCGCTGGACGTACTGGTTCAGCGCGGTCGTGGTCATCGGTACGGAGGTCGTCGCCTCCGCGCTCTACATCCGCTGGTGGTGGCCCGGCGTGCCGATGTCGGCGGCCATCCTCGCGATCGCGGCGCTGGTGCTCGCGGTCAACATCATCAACGTGAAGTCCTTCGGCACCACCGAGTTCTGGCTCTCCGCCATCAAGGTGACCGCGCTCGGAGCGTTCATCCTGTGTGCCGCCTTCCTCGTGTTCTTCGGGCTGCCGGACCACGAGGCCACCGGCTTCGCGCACCTCACCGACGACGGCGGGTTCGTGCCGCACGGTCCCAAGTCCGTCTGGATCGCCATGTCCGTGGTGATGTTCGCGTACGCCGGATTCGAGGTCGTCGCCATCGCGTCGGCCGAGGCCACCGACCCGCAGCGCTCCATCCGCACCGCGATGCGCCAGCTCGCCTGGCGGCTCAGCGTCTTCTACGTCCTGGCGATCACCCTGGTCGTGGCCCTGATCCCGTGGCAGCGTCTGGCCGCCGGTGACGGCAGTGTCGAGGCGAGCCCGTTCGTCAGGGTCTTCTCCGACGTCGGCGTGCCCGCCGCCGCGACACTCACCAACCTCGTCGTGCTCATCGCGGCCGTCTCCGCCGCGAACGCCCACCTGTACGGCGCCTCCCGGCTCCTGCACTCCCTCGGCGACGACGGTCTCGCCCCGGCGCCCCTGGCCCGCCTCACCTCGCGCGGCGTCCCGGCCAACGCCCTCGCCGCCTCCACCCTGGGCATCGCGGCCGCCGCGCTGCTCGCCTTCTACGACGTCGCCGGCGTCTTCGGCATCCTGATGTCGATCGCGCTCTTCGCCGTGCTGCTCGTCTGGCTGCTGATCCTCGCCTCGTACGTCGCCTTCCGGCGCCACCGGGACGCGCATCCCGAAGAGTTCACGGGGTTCAGCATCCCCGGAGGGAGCAGGCTCGCCCTCGTGGCCGGGGCCGGCGTGCTGGCCGTCGCCGCCACCGCGATCGAGGTCCCTGACATGCGCCAGGCGGCGGGCGTCGGGCTCACCTTCACCGTGGTCCTGCTCGGCTGCTACGCCCTGACCGTCTTCCGCCGGTCCCGGAGGACCTGAGGGACGGCGGGCCGGAGACCGGCGGTGCCGCCGTCGCACCGGTGACGACAGTGGGGCCCCCGCAGCGCTGCGGGGGCCCCGTGTCACGTGCGGTGAGCCGCGTCGGTCAGAAGCGGTCCTGCCGCCCGGGGAGGCCCGGAGGCGTCGGCAGCGGGAGGTCCGGACGGTTCTGCGCCTGGGCGGGCGTGGCCCGGCAGGCCAGGTCCGCGGCCGGCAGCCTGCCTGTCGTCAGGTAGGCGGTGGCGGTCTTGTCGGCACAGGACTTGGAACCGTAGATGCCGTGGCCCTGGCCGTCGAGGACGGTGACCATCCGGGAGCCCTTCATGCTCCGGTGCAGCCCTTGCCCGCTGACCAGCGGGGTCTGGGAGTCCCACTCGTTCTGGAGGATGAGCGCTCCGACGGAGTTGTTCACCGTGGTGGCGGGCTCGGACCCGTTCGTCCAGAACGCGCACGGCTTGATGTTCGACGCGAAGTCGCCGTACAGCGGGTACCGGGCCTTGTCGCGGATCGCGTCGCGGCGGTACTGCTCCGGGTCGCGCGGCCACGAGCGGGTGTCGGCACAGGCCACGGCCCAGAAGGCCGCGTCCGAGTTGTCGGAGGGGACGGCGCGGGCGAACGACGGCGGCACGGGTCGGGGCGACGTCCTCCGCTTCGACGGCGCCGCGGACGGAGTACCCTCGGCGGCCTTCTTGAGCTCGGCGATCGCCTCGGCTGCCCCCTTGACGTCGAAGAACACGGCCCGGCCGGCGCGGATGTCGTCGCCGGTCAGGAGCGTGCCCTGGAAGTCGATCGGCTTGCGGTCCGCCTGGGCGACCAGGTCCCAGAAGGTCCTGCCGACCTCGGCCGGGGTGTCGCCGAGCCCGTAGGTGGCGTGGCGCTCGGCGGTCCACGTGGTCCAGCGCTTGAACGCCGGCTCCGCGCCCTCGGCCCACACCTGGATCATGCCGCGCCAGATGCGCTGCGGGTCGACCGCGCTGTCCAGCACGAACCGGTCCGTCCGCTTGGGGAACATCTGCGTGTAGACGGCGCCCAGGTACGTGCCGTAGGAGTACCCCAGGTACGAGATCTTCTTCTCGCCGAGCACGGCGCGGATGACGTCCATGTCCCGCGCGGTGTTGCGCGTGGTGAGGTGGGGCAGGACGTCACCGGCCTTCGCTCGGCACTTGTCGGCCACGGTCCGCGCCCACCGGACGTCCTTGGCGAACGTCGCGGCCTTGTACGGGCGCTGCCAGTTCAGCTCGTCGCCGTTCAGACCGCAGCTCACGGGTGAGCTCTGACCGACGCCCCGGGGGTCGAAGCCGATCAGGTCGTACCGCTCCTTCACCTCGGTCGGCAGCTCCGGGCCCATCCACAGGGGCATGTCAAGACCCGGGCCGCCGGGGCCGCCGGGGTTGAGCAGGAGGACACCGCGGCGCTTCTGGGGACTGGTCGCCTTGATCCGGGACACGGCGACGTCGAGCTTCTTGCCGCCCGGCCGGGAGTAGTCGAGCGGCACCTTGAGCGTCGCGCACTGGTAGTTCGCCGGTGCCTCGGCCTCGCAGCGCTTCCAGTGCGGAGTCTGCTGGGTGTACTGCTTCAACAGGTCGGGGTCGGCGGACACCGCCCGTCGGGGTGCCGGGGCGTCCGCGAACGCGACAGCGGGCGTGAGAGCGGGGACGAGGGTCGCGACCGCGCTGATGGCCACGAGGGGTGCTATTCGTCTGCTTCGCACAGTGAGTCAGATCCTTGCGGGAGGTGGGTGATCCGTCTCATGCACCCTTGTGCAGCGGGCAGTTGTGCGCATCCCTCCCCCGGACGGCATCGCGTGCGACCACAGGAGGAGAGCGCCCGGCGGAATGGTTCCCGAGGTGGAGAACGCGACGTGCCGCTTCCCCGTCCGCCCCCTGGCGTCCGGCCTGCGCCGCCTCCGCGTCCGCCTCCGCCGGCGCCGCCGGTCCGAGCCGAACAGCGCCGAACAGGGCCGCCGGCACCGCATTTTCACGACGCGGAGAATCACTCTTCCGATCTCTTCTGATTTTCTCCCTATTACGGCATTCGAATTACTCATGATCATCCACGGGATTCTCCGTGCTTATCATTCCCAGGCTATGACAGAAGATCAGAATGGCCTGGCGTCACGCGCATTCGCGGATGTGGTCGTCCTCGGCGCCGGCCCCGCCGGCCTGGTGCTCGGCAACCTCCTGGTGGCCGCGGGGATCGACTGCGTCGTCCTCGAACGGGCCACGCGCTCCCACATCCGGACCCGGGCCAGGGCCGGATTCCTCGCGCCGAACACCGTACGGATCCTGGACCGCCACGGCCTCGCCGACGGACTGCACCGCGACGGACGCTCCCACGGCACATGCGAGTTCCGGACCGCCGACGGCGGATTCCGCCTCGACTACGGCGACCTCGGCCGTGGCGAGCGGCACACCGCCTACCCGCAACAGAACCTGGTGACCGACCTCCTGGAGCGCTACGTCGACGCCGGCGGGCAGATCCGTTTCAGCACCGAAGCACTGGCCGTCCACGACGCCGACGGCACCCACCCCCACGTCTCCACGCGGGAACCCGACGGGCGCCCCGTCCGGTGGGACGCGCGCTACGTCGCCGGCTGCGACGGACGCCACGGCGCCGCCCGCCGCTCGCTGCCGCCGGACGCCGTCCGTCACCATCACGACCACGGCGTGAGCTGGCTCGGCCTGCTCGCCCAGGCCCCGCCCAGCCTCGACGCCGTCGGTTACGCCGTCCACGACCGCGGCTTCGCCGGGCACATGGCCCGCGGCCCCCAGGTCACGCGCTACTACCTGGAGTGTCGACGCGGCACCCCTGCCGACGCCTGGTCCGAGGAGCGGATCTGGGACGAACTCGACCTGAGGATGCGCGCCGAGGAGCACGGCCCGCTGCGCAGGGGACCGATCATCGAGCGCGGCGTCGTCGACCTGGCGTGCGACGTGGTCGAACCCCTGCGTCACGGCTCGCTCCTGCTCGCCGGCGACGCGGCGAGCCTGACCGCCCCGGCCGCCGCGAAGGGGGCGAACCTCGCGGTGCTGGAGGCGGAGCTCCTGGCCGGAGCCCTGGCCGAGGCCCTCCACCGAGAGGACGGTGGAGCCCTGGACCGCTACTCGGCGCAGTCCCTGGCGTACATCTGGCGGGCGCAGGAGTTCACCCAGTGGATGACCGGGCTGCTCCACGCACTGCCGGGGCAGGACCGGTCAGGAGGATCGTTCTTCCAGGCCGCCGTGCGACGTGCCCGCCTCGACTCCCTGCGCACCTCCCGGGCGCACCAGGACTGGTTCGCCGAGAACTACGTCGGCGTTTGAGGCGGTGGCGCGCCCCGGGCGCCGTCCTGATCCCGTCTTCCTGAGTGCCGCCCCGGGCCCCACTTCCCCTGGTGCCATCCCTGGCGCTGTCCAGGGCGCCGTGCCAGGTCCCGTTCCCGAGCGCCGTTCCCGAGCGCCGTTCCCCTCTCACCGGGCCGCACCCCGGCCGCACCATGCCCTCCACCCCAGCTCCCACCTGAGGACACCCCCGTCATGACAACGACACTCCCCGTGGAAGCCCACCTCCCCGGCGCGGCTCCGCTGCCCGGTGAAACGATGCTTCTCGATGACGCCGCGCGCCTGCGCGCGGCAGCGGCCTTCGTACGGCACCACGAGAGCGCGACGCTGCTGCCCCTCCTCCTGCCCGGCCTGCACGGTCCCGAACTCGATTCCGTGGCCGCGTACTGCCGGTTCGCCCACGTCGGCATCCTGCTCTTTCCCCGGGACCCGCAGCACCTGCGGGACCTCCTCGCCGTGAGCGGGCTCGCCGCCGACACCCCGTCGCACCCCAGCGTCGTCGTACGGGAACGTCTGGCCCGGCGCCACCGCCACGACGTGGCAGATCTCGACGTCCGGATCCTGCGTCCCCGCGTCCACGGCCCGGCGGACGAGCCCCGCGCGGTGGAGGTGTTCGCCCTCGCCGTACCCGCGGGATCCGGTCTGGAGCCGATCGCGGCGCACGAGCGTGCCCTCGGCCATGAGACCCACCTGGCCTTCGAACTGGAGCACCCCGAGCCGCTCGTGCTGCGCGGTCTGTGCGCGGTGCTCAGCAGGCACGGCGCTCGCCCGGACGGCGGCGGGTACAACCCGCACGAGAACGGAACCGTCCTCTACTTCACCACCCCGGACTCGACGTGCGGCTATCGCCGCCTCGAGCTCTATGCTCCCGGCGACCACCGCACGGTCCTCGCCGCCCACTTGGGGGAACGCCCCGGCACGAAGCGACCCGCCGAAACGCTCCTCCACCTGCTCACCGGAGCGTGGACCACACAGGCCCTCGCCGCGTTCGCCCGCCTGCGCCTGCCCGAGGCCATGGACACCGCCGGCGCCGCCGGCGCCACCGGTCTCCGGGAACTCGCCCGGCGCACCGCCACCCACCCCGACGGCCTCGGCACGCTCCTGCGCTACCTCACCATGCTCGGTGTCGTGGCCGAGGACGTCGAAGTCTCCGAAGCCGCCCTCGGACAGAGCGCGTTCCGCCTCACCCCGCTCGGCCGCCTGCTCCTCGCGGACCGTCCGGACTCGATGCGCCCCCTGGCGCTGATGTACGGAGGCCCCTTCTACCGCTCCTTCGCCGCACTCGACCACTCCGTACGAACGGGACAGCCCGGCTTCGACCACCTCTTCGGCGAGAACCACTTCGACCACTTCGCCCGCGACCCCGAACTGGCCGACCTCTTCGACCGCTCCATGGCCGCGAGTTCCCGGATGTTCCAGCCGCTCCCCGCCCACCCGGTGATCACCGCGGCGGCCCAGGCCCCCACACCCCGAACCGTCGTCGACGTGGCCGGCGGCAACGGGGAGCTGCTCGGGCACGTCCTCACCGCACACCCGTCCCTGCGCGGCACGCTCCTCGAACGCCCCCACGCGGTCGAAGCCGCCCGCCGTTCGCTCGGCTCGACGGAGTGCGGCGCCCGTTGCGACTACCGCAGCGGCGACTTCGCCGATGTGCCGCACGGCGGGGACGTCTACGTACTCTCCCGCATCCTGCACGACTGGGACGACGACCGGTGCCGCGAGATCCTGCGTCACTGCGCCCGCGCGATGCCCGCCCACGCCGACCTGCTGATCGTCGAACGGCTCCTCCCCACCGACGGCTCCCCCTCGCTGGCCACCGCCTGGGACCTCCACATGATGTGCAACGTCGGAGGCCGCGAGCGGAGTGCCGAGCACTACGCCCGGCTGCTCGGCGACGCCGGGCTGGAACTCGTCGACCGCACTCCCCTGCCCCTGGAGGCCCACGTCCTGCACGCCCGCAAGGCCCCGCGGCCGGGCCCGGCGGATGCCCACGGCCTGTTGACCTGAAGTCACCAGTTGGCCTGAAGTCATCAGACGTGCCCGCGGTCCGTGACCTTCCGGGTGGCCTCCGGCGGTGGCGGGGCCCGGCTCATCCACTGTTCGCGTACAGGACGCTCCGTCGAGATGCGTCGTTCACGACGGCCACGGGCCGCGGGGTGAGCCGCCTGGCGGGGGCGGCGCGGCCCCCGCCACAGGAACCCCCGGGGCCGCCACTGTTCATGGCCACAGGGGCCGATGCCGGACGGTCGGAAAGTGGCCATTCTTTACCTCGGGCGTACCCGGCCGACGATCTCCCCAGGGCGTCGGCCCACCCTCGACGGACGTCCGAATATCGGACAGTGGCTGTCATGACCTCATCATCCCGCTTCCTGGCCCCTCGCCCCCGGCCGCGCTGCACGCTCCGCACCGCAACGTCAACCACGCCCCGGGGGATGTCCAGAAGGGCTCAGACCCCGTCCCCTCCGCGGCACCGCCGCTGTACTTTCCTCCTGCACCCTGCTGACCTTGACGCCGACCAGGGTCATCCCCGCTCCCACCAGGTCGCTCCGGCGACCGCAGCAGCCCAGCGCACCGCAGTTCCCCCGTGCCTCCCCCCTGCCTTCCCCGGTGGTTCGTCATGCCCGCTGCACCCGCCCGGCCCCCGACCTCCCGCCCCAGGCCGCACGGCTCCGGCCATCCCTAGGGCCTGTCCGGCCTACCCGACCCTGATCCACCGGACAGGGCCTGGGGACCCACCTGGTACCAGCGGACGAGGAAGGCGAACACGACGGTGCGATTCCAATTACTCGGGCCCTTGAGCGTCACCGACGGGCGGGACGTCGTGATGCTCCCGCCCTCCAAACCGACGGCGCTGCTCGCCGCGCTGCTCGTCCGGCCGGGTTCCGTCGTCTCCACCGACCGGCTGCGCGACATCGTCTGGGGCGAGGAACACCCCACGACGGCCAAGACCGCCCTGCAGAGCTGCGTCCTGCGCCTGCGGCGGCTGTTCGCCAAGTACGGCATCGAGGACCAGGCCGTCGTCGCGGTGGCCGGCGGCTACCGCATCGACGCCGACGCCGAGACGCTCGACCTGCTCCACTTCCGCCGGCTCGTCGAGCGGGCCGCGTCGTCCGGGACCGGCTCCGAGCTGTACACACTCCGCAGCGCGCTCGCCCTGTGGCAGGGGGGCCTGCTCTCCAACGTCCCCTCCGACCTGCTGCACCGGGACGAGGTGCCCCGCCTCGCCGAGGAGCGGCTGAGGGTGCTGGAGCGAGTCTGCGACATAGAACTGGAGCACGACCGATGTCGCGAAGCACTCGTTGATCTTTGGGAGGTTACGCGCGTATACCCGGCGCACGAGCGGTTCGCCGAGCAGCTGATCGTGGCCCTGTACCGGACGGGCCGGCAGACCGAGGCCCTCGCGGAGTACCGAAGGATCAAGGGTCACCTGCGCGAACGGCTCGGCGTCGATCCGCGGGCCGAACTCCAGCGTCTGGAACTGGCGATCCTGCGGGGTGAGGACCTCGGCCGCGTCGAGGCGGCGCGAAGGCCGGACGCGCTGACGACGGCGCCGAGCGCGGCCGTTCCCTCCCTGCCCCCGCCCCCACCCGCCTCCGCCGGCAGCGGCTCCGCACCGGTGGAACAGGACGCGACCCCGCCCCCTCAGGACATGCGCGGCCCTCGGGACCCTCACAGCCGCCGCGGCCCTCGCGACTCCCGGCGCCCGCAGGGCCCTTCGGACTCCGCAGAGCCCGGCGTCCACGGCGCCCCACCGCCGCACCCGCCGATTCCCACCGTCCCCGGTTTCACCGGACGGGAGCACGAAGTCGACTCTCTGGTAAGGCTGTTGACGACCGAGAGACCCGGCGGGAGCCCCGAGCGGGCTCCGCTCGCCGTCCTCTCCGGAGCGCCCGCTATCGGCAAGACAGCCCTCGCGCTGCACGTCGCCCACCTGGTGAGCGGTCACTTCCCGGACGGTTGCCTCCTGGTGCCGCTGACCCGTCCGGACGGCAGTCCCCGCCCGGCGGAGGAGGCCGCAGCCGAGCTCCGTCACGCACTGCGCGTACGGCCCGGAGCGGGCCGGGGCCGTGTCCTTCTCGTCCTGGACGACGTCGTCCACCCCGATCAGGTCCGCCCTCTGTTGACCGCGTACGCCTGCGGCGCGGCGATCGTCACCAGCCGGATGGGGCTCGCCGCGCTCGTCGCCACCCACGGCGGCACCGTGCACCGGCTCGGAGCCCTCGATCCGGAGCAGTCGCAGGCGCTGCTCACCACCGTCCTCGGCCGGGACCGGATGGCCGCCGAGCCCACCGCGGCGGTCCCCCTCGCGACCGCCTGCGGCCACCATCCGCTCGCCCTTCGCATCGCCGCCGCCCGGCTGCTCACCCGGCCCCGGCTGCGCCTCGCCGACTACGCCGACTGGCTCCGGCACGACCCCGTCGGCCGGCTCAGCCTCGCCGACGACCCCCGCATGTCGGTGCCGCAGCGGCTCGACGAGGCCCTGAGACGGCTCCCTCCCGCGCTCGCCGAGGCCCATCTGCGCCTCGCCTCGTCGCCCCACGACCCGCTCACCACCGCCAGGGCGGCCGGGCTCCTCGGCCTTCCGGAGGACGCGGCGGAGCAGGTGATCGAGGACCTCCTCGACGCGGGCCTCCTTGAGGAGGGGCAGCCCGGCGCCTTCTGGACGCACGATCTGCTGCGGGCGCACGCCCGCCGTGCGGCGGGTTCCTCCGCCGGCCACGCCCCCGCGTTGCTGCGCCCGCCCCGGCACGGGGAGTTCCCGCAGCTGGACGGGAGCAGGCCGGCCGCCATGAGGTGACGACGGGGCCCCTCCCCGGCCCGTCCGCCGAAGCCAGGACGCCGGTCCCTGGACGCCGGACAGACCCGGGGGCCCCACGTACCCGAGACCACCCCGTACACCCCGCAAGCCCCGCACACCCCGTACACCCACACGCCCCGCAGTCCGTCCCCCGCAGCATCCCGAGCAGAGCAGTCGGCCCACCACCCCGGGCTCCGTCTCGCCGCCCCGTAACGAGAGGTGTGACGCACGCATGACCCTTACGTCGTACGCGGAGATCGCCGGAACCCGGCCCCGAGTCCGTCGAGATGTCCTGTTCACGCAGACCCCCAACGGCGTGATCTTCCACAACGCCGACGGCGGTTTCCAGCTCACCGCGAAGTCCGGCTACCGCTTCGCCACGCTCCTCATGCCGTACCTGGACGGCAGCCGAGCGGTCGAGGAGATATGCGCGGGGTTCGGCGACGCGCAGAAGGCCATGGTGGGCGAGCTGGTGCAGGCGCTCTACGGGCGGGACTTCGCCCGCCCCGTGCCGGCGCCGGACGGGACGCCCGCCGCGCCCGCGCCCTCTCCGGAGGCCGCGGCCCGCTTCGCCCCGCAGATCGCGTACATCGACCACTACGCCGACGCCGCCGCAAGCCGCTTCGCGCGCTTCCGGGAGACCCGGGTCGCGGTCGTCGGGGACGGTCCGGTGGCCCGCTGGTGCGTGCTCTCCCTCGTCCGGAACGGCTGCGCCGCCGTGGGCGTCGAGCGCTCCCTGGCCGAGAGCGACGCCGGTGTCACACGGGAGGAGTTCGCAGCCGTCCGCGAGGAGGCCGCCGCCCTCGCCGAGGAGGGCTGCCCCGTCGAACTGCCGCTGCTGCCGGGGCGGGACACGGTCCGCGGCCGGGAAGCCTGGTCCTCGTACGAGGGGTACGACGTGGTGGTGGCCGCCGCCGGTGCCGACGTCCCGGGCCTTGTGCTGCCGCTGCTGCGGGAGGGCGTGCCCCGGGGTCGTACGCTGCTGCCCGCCTGGACGTTCGGCGGTTCGGCCGTCGTCGGCCCCGTGACGACCGCGGACTCGGCGTCCTGCTGGTCCTGCGCCGCGCTCCGGCTCGGCGCGGCCGGTGGTACCGCCGCGTCGGACGCCGCCGAGCTGTGGAGCGGTCTCGCCCTCGGCACCGGCACACCGGGCACCCAGCCGGCCGGGCCGCTCGCGGCGATGCTCGGGAACCTCCTCGGGTACGAGGTGTTCCGGCTGGTCACCGAGGCCCTGCCGGCCGAGACCCGGGACCGGGTGCTCGTCCAGTCCATGGCCAGCCTCGACGTCGCGTCGGAGCCGCTGCTCGCCCACCCGCGCTGTCCGTTCTGCTCGTCCGTCGCGGGCCTGCCCGAGCCGGTCGACGTGACGTCGGCGCCGGCGCGTCCCGCCTTCCTGCCGACGGTCGCCACCGCCCCCGACGACGACGCCGCCCAGGGGCCGCTCGCCGAACTGGAGCGGCGCTCGGCGCTCGTCCGCCCCTTCACGGGGGTCTTCAGGTCGTACGCCGACGAGCCGCTGACGCAGACCCCCCTCAAGGTGGGCTCGGTCGTCCTCGGTCTGGGGCCGCGGGGCACCCGTACGATCACGGCCTTCGACGTACACCACACCGCCGGTGCCCGGCTACGGGCGCTGAACGCGGCGGCGGTGGTCTACGCCGAACACGTGGTCCCGTCCGCCGCGTTCGCGGAGCCGCTGGACGCCCTGCCGCCGGTGGCCCCCGACACCCTGACCATCGCATCGGGAACGGGCGGGGCGGGCGGTACGACGAGCTGGACACCGGCCACCTCGCTCCTCACCAAGGAAGTCGTACGGGTGCCCACCGGCGCCGTGCGTCCCTTCGGCCCGGACAACGCCGACCGCCGCTTCGAGCCCACCCGGGCCGGAGCCGGGGCGGGTTCGGACCTCCCGGACGCGGCGGCCGCGGGGCTGCTGTCGGCACTCGCCCACGACGCGCTGTGCCGGGCCGTCGCGGGCTCCGGTGACACCGCCCTGATCGCACCCGAGGTCTTCGGCGCGGCCCCGGAGACGACGTTCCTGCTCCGGTCGGCCGCACTGCTCGGCCTCACCGTCGAGCTGCTCGACCTCGGCGAGCGGGCGCACTCCGGCGCGTCGGTCGTCATCGCGCGGACGGCGCCCGGTGACGCGGCCCCCAGCCGCTGGGCCGTCGGCGCCGCCCTCGACCTGGCCTCGGCCGCCGTCGACGCGATCCGGGACCTCCTGGGAGTGGTCCAACTCGCCGGGGAGGAGCGGACCACCGACGAGGGCGACCCGCTGCTGCGGGACCTGGCCCCGGGCCTCGTGCCGGTCACCGGCGACGGGCCCGCGCAGGCACCGGGCGACCCCGTGGAGTGGCCCCACGTCCTGGAACGCCTCGCCGCCGCGGGCCGCGACGCCTTCGTCGTCCCGACGCACGCCGGCGACCTGCCGACGGCGGGCATCCACACCGTACGTGTCCTGCTCACCCGGGAAGCCCGATGAGAGCCGAGGCCGTGGCCCGAGCCAAGGCTGTGGCCCCGCCGGAGGCCCGGACCGCGCCCCTGCCGCACGCGAACACCTCCGGTGCCCCCGCCGCGCCCGCGCGCGCCGGGTCCTCGTCCCGGTTCGCCGTCGCCCTGCGCACGGAGCTCGACGCGATCGGGGCCGTATCGGGCAGCCCCCTGCCGGCCGTGACGGTCGCCGCCCTCGGTGTACGGGACGCGTACGCGGACACCGCCGACGGACCCGGCCCCCGCCACGACTCCGCCGTCGCCGGCCGCCCGGTCCCCGTGCATCTCTACGGGCGTCAGGTCTTCGTCGGCCCGTGGCCCGTGTCGCCCGGGGCCGCCGGGAACGCGGACCGCGCCGGCTGCGCGACCTGCCTCCGCCGCCGCTGGCAGGGAGTCCGCTCCGTGCCCCTGCGGGAGGGGCTCGAGCTCGGGTCGGAGACCCGTTCCGCGGGCGACTGGCCGTACGCCGTCCCCTTCGCCGTCGCCACCGTCGCCGCCCTGATCGCGGGGCTGGCGGAACGGGGGCCGGAGCCCGGCCCGTACCCCCGTGTCCATCTGATCGACCTCGACACCCTGTCCGTGCGGAGCCATCCGCTCGTGCCCGACCCGGAGTGTCCCTCCTGCGGGACGCCCGAGGAGGACACCGCCGAGGCCGCCACGCTGACGCTGCGTCCGGCACCCAAGTACCGGCCAGGCGTCTTCCGGGTCCGCCGGATCGAGGACTACCGGCTGCCCTTGGACGCGTTCGCCAACCCCCACTGGGGCGCGATCGGCCCGTCCGTCGTCTGCGACGTCGCCTCGGCCACCACTTCGGCCACCGTCGGCTGCTTCTCGTCCCGCTCCGGGGAGTACCTGCGCGAGACGTTCTGGGGCGGCCACGCCGACACCTACGCGCGCAGCGTGTGCGTCGGGGTCCTCGAAGGCCTTGAGCGCTACGCGGGGATGCGCGCCCGGACCCGGACGGCGCGTCTCCGGGCGTCGCTGGACGACCTCGGCCCGGTTGCCGTGGACCCGCGCGAGACCGGGCTGTACGCGGACGGGTTCCACCGCGACAACCCCCGGGTGCGGCCCTTCGCCCCGGACCGGGAGATCCCCTGGGTGTGGGGCTGGTCGCTGCGGGACGCGGCGCCGCGCGCGGTGCCGGAGATCCTGGCGTACTACCACGCCCCGGGCCTGGAGAACCGGTTCGTGCAGGAGAGCTCCAACGGGTGCGCGTCCGGCGGCAGTACGGAGGAGGCCGTCTACTTCGGCCTGATGGAGGTCATCGAGCGGGACGCCTTCCTGCGCGCCTGGTACGGGCAGGTGCCGCTGCGCGAGATCGACCCGTCGACCAGCTCCCGGGCGAGCACCCGGCACATGGTCGACCGGCTGGCCATGTACGGCTACCGGGCGCGGTTCTTCGACACCCGGGCCGACCTCCCGGTCCCGGTGGTCACCGCCTGCGCCGAGCGGTTCGACGGGGGCGTGGGCCGCATGTGCTTCGGCGCGGGCGCGGGACTCGATCCCGAGTCGGCGCTCGACTCGGCGCTCTGCGAGATCGCCACCGACTCCGTCAACCTCGTCGGCCGGACCCGGCGCGACGAGGCGCGGCTGCGGGCGATGGCCGCCGACTTCGACCGGGTCACCACCCTCCACGACCATCCGCTGGTCTACGGCGTCCCGGAGATGGGTCGGCACGCCGACTTCCTGCTGCGGCAGCCGGACCGCCGGCCTCCCCTCGCGGTGGCCGACCTCGCGTGGCCGGACGCCGACGGAGCCACCGTCGCCACGGACCTGCGTGAGGACCTGCTGCGCGCCGTGGGAGCGGTGACGGCCGCCGGCTTCGACGTGGTGGTGGTCGACCAGACCCTGCCGGAGCAGCGCGCGCTCGGTCTGCACACCGTCAAGGTCCTGGTGCCCGGACTCCTGCCCATCGACTTCGGCTGGTCCCGGCAGCGGGCCCGCCACATGCCCCGGATGCGCGCGGCCCTGGGCGCCGCCGGACTCCACCCCGCCCCCCATCCCTTCCCCTAGCGGCGCCCGTCCCGCACGCCGTCCGAAAGGAGGCCGACCCCATGGGGTACGCCCATGAGTACGCCGATGCCGTCCTGCACCGCGGCCGCGTTCCGATGGAACCCGCCGACTTCGTCCCCGACTGGCCCGACGGGCCGCGCAGGGGGAAGTTCTACCCGGGCGTGGAGTCCTACGCCCTGCCCGACGGGGACGACCTGGCCGACGCGCCCGCGTGGGCCGGCCTTCTCCCCCGGTCCGGCGACAGGCTCGCGGCCGACGCACCGGCCGGACCGGCCGGGGCGCCCGGGGCGCCTGGGGCGCCTGGGGCGCCTGGGGCGCCCGGGGGCTTCACCCTCCCCCTGCTGTCCGCGATGCTCAAGGACTCGTACGGGCTGACCGGCCGCCGGCTCGGCATCCAGGCCAACAGCGACCTGTCCGGGCTGCCGCTCTACCCCCACGCCAACTGGTCCCGCGGCACGGCGGGCGGCGGCGGTCTCTACCCGGTCGGCGTCTACTGGGCCTCGGGGCCCTCCGGCCCGCTCACGCCCGGCATCCACTACTACGACGTCCAGCGGCACGCCGTACAGCGGCTGTCGACGGGGGACGTGACGGCCCGGGTGCGCGAGGCGCTGGGGCAGGACGCCCCCGCCGAGGCCCTGGAGACGGACCAGTACCTGATCCTCGGCGTGAAGTACTGGCAGACGGCCTTCAAGTACAACAGCTTCGGCTTCCATGTGGTCTGCACCGATGTCGGGACGCTCGTGCAGACCTGGCGCATCTGGGCCGCCGCTCACGGGCTGCGAACCGCGCCCCTCCTGTGGTTCGACGAGCCCCGGCTGAACGGCCTGCTCGGCACGGCCGGCGAGGAGGAGGGTGTGTTCGCCGTCGTGCCCCTGCGCTGGGACGGCGACCGCACCGTGCCTCGTGCGGCGGTGGCCGACGGCCCCGACCCGGCGGTGCGGCACCGGGACGTCGAGCGCTCCCGTACCGTCATCGAGTTCCCCACGGTGCTCGCGATGCACGCGACGACCGTGGCCGGCGCCGCCGACCGGCCCGCGCCCGGCGCGCTCGCCCCGGCGGCGGCCCGGCCCGTCCCCACGGGCGGCACCCGGGTCCCTCTGCCCGCACCCGCCTTCCCCGAGGTGTCGGTGCGCCGCGTCCTGCGGAGCCGGCGCAGCAGTTTCGGGCGCTTCGACGCGGCCGACCCGGTCACGCCCGGCCAGCTGTCGTCCGTGCTCGCGGCCTGCGCGGCGACGTCCCTCGGCGGGGAGGCCGATCCGGACGGCACGCTCCGGCAGGTCCGTCTGTACGCCTTCATCAACCACGTCCGGGACATCGCGCCCGGCGCGTACGTCTACGACCCCGACACGGGCGATCTCGCGCTCGTGGTCCCGGGCCCGCAGGGAGCGTTCCTCCAGGAGAACTACTTCCTGGCCAACTACAACCTGGAGCGGGCCGGCGTCGTCCTCGTGCCGACGGTGCGGACGACGGCCGTCCTGGACGCGGTCGGGGACCGCGGCTACCGGCTTGCGGTCGGCACGGCGGGGGCCGTGGCCCAGACGTTCTATCTGGCGGCGTCCGCCCTGTCGCTCGGCGCGGGAGTGGCCCTGGGCTTCGACAACGTGTCGTTCGTCGAGAGGCTCGGCCTGGAGGGCACCGCGGAGGCGCCGCTGCTGATCATGCCGCTCGGCAACGAACGCCCGGGCCCCGCCGACTTCCGTCACGAGATCGCCTGAGGGGGACCCGCGATGACACTGCTGACCAGCACCAGCACCAGCACCAGCACCGGCACCGGCACCGGCACCAGGACCGGGACCGGGACCGGGAACAGCACCGATGCGGGCACCGATGCCGACACCCCGCTCCCCCGTCCCGTCACATGGGAGGTGGGCCGGCGCTTCCTGCTCCGCGCCGCCGGTCTGCCCGTGGAGACCGTGCACGGGCTGCGCTGCCCGCGAACCCGCGCCTGGGCCGACGAGGTCCTGACCCGTGAGGAACGTCTCGCCGCCGGCGGCGCCGCCCTCAGCGAGGAGCTCCATGCCCTGGT
Organism: Streptomyces sp. NPDC042346; assembly: GCF_055581845.1. Lineage (NCBI taxonomy): Bacteria > Bacillati > Actinomycetota > Actinomycetes > Kitasatosporales > Streptomycetaceae > Streptomyces > Streptomyces sp. NPDC042346. Next base: position 519,933 of record NZ_JBVJEH010000002.1, read on the forward strand.
CGAGGCGGCCGACGCCGTCGGCGACGACGCCCGGCGGGCGCTCCTCGCCCTGCGCCGCCAGATCTTCAACAACCGACTGCCAGCCGACCCGGCCGCGGCCGTACGGCTGGTGACCGGACTCGACGGGACGGCCGGCGCACACGTCTCAGCCTGGCTGGACGACCGCGTCGCGTACGGCGGCCTCCTCGGCGTGGGCCCGGCCCTCCTCGCGGAGGAACTGCGCACCGCCCGCGTCGCGTTGCGGACCGCGCTCGCCGGCGAGCCGCTGCGCCGGGGACTGCTCCTGGCGTCACCGGTGCTCGACAGCCGGCTCGACGCCTACCTGGGCGACACCCGTGCCGACCCGGGCAAGCGGATGCGCAAGATCGAACGGTCGGCGCTCGCGTACCTCTACCGCACGGCGTGCAAGACCAGCCCGTTCAGCACCCTCACCCCGGTCGCGACCGGGATCTTCGACGCCGGGCCCGGCGAAGGCGCCGACCTGCGCGTCGGCGGGCCCGAGGCCTGGAAGGGTCACGTACGGCTCAATGTGGTCGCCCTGGGGCGACTCGCCGAGCTGATCCTCGCCGATCCCGTGCGCCGCCAGGACCTCCCCGTCGTACTGTCCCCGGGCTGGGGCCGTGACGAGGACCGGATCCGCTACGTACGGCAGTGGGTGACGAGCGGCGACGACGACGCGTCCGTCACCTTCGACTCCGTCCGCGACCGGCTGTTCTACCTCCGGGGCAGCGGAACCCTGGAGCGTCTGCTCGCGTTCCTCGACGAGCGTGCGGGACTGCGCCACCGGGACCTGGTCGAGTGGCTCAGGACCGAGCACGGTGCCGACCCGGGCGAGTGCGAGCGGTACGCGGCCGCGCTGCTCCAGCTCGGCATGGTCCAAGTGCCGTGCCTGCGCACCGATGTGCACAGCCCCGACCCGCTGCGTTCGTTCCAGCTCGCCCTGCGTGACCTGGCGGCCTCGTGGGCCGATTCGGTGGCCGACGCCCTGGACGGACCGGCCGCCTGCCTGGCTGCGTACCCCGCCGCGGATCTCGCCGGACGGCGCGCGATCCTGCGGACCCTGCGCGAGCAACTCCTCGACGTCCAGAGGGAGCTGGGAGCGGAGGAGCCCACACTGCCGCGCACGCTTCTCTACGAGGACGTCAGCGCGGGCTCCGACCTGCCTTGCGGAACGGGACTTCTGACGGGTGCGACAGGACGGGCCCTGCGGGCGGTCGAGGGCGTGCTGCCGATGTTCGACCTCACGCTGCCCCACCGCATCACCCTGCACGGCTTCTTCCTGGCCCGCTTCGGGCGCGGTGGCCGCTGCGACGACCTGCTCGGCCTCGTGCACGACTTCCACGAGGACTTCTTCGACCAGTACGTCTCCTTCGCCGCGAAGCGCACGGCGTTCGACGCGAACGGGGAGTACGTCCCCGAGGAGAACTGGCTCGGCCAGCCCGCGCTGCGCGGCCTGGACGGCGCCCGCCGCCAGTTCGTCGCGGGAATGCGGGAGTTGTGGGAGGCGTGGGAGCGGAACGGGACCGACGACGAGCTGCGGCTGCCCGCCGATCTCCTCGCCGCCGTGTCGGGTGCGCTGGAGCCGCTCGTCGACGACTTCGTCCCCCAGAGCCATCACCTCCAGGTGACCCTGCCCGCCCCGGACGGCGAGGCGCGCCCCCGTGTGGTCCTCAACCGCTCGTACGGCGGACTCGCCTTCCCCTTCAGCCGCTTCACCCATGTCTACGACGGGATGCCGGGGGCCGTCCCGACCGGCGGGGCCGGACTCTCGGAGCGGTTGCGCGCCGAGCTGCGCGACCGTCAGCCCCGGGGGGCCGTCTTCGCCGAGCTGACCGGTGGTCCCGTCACCAGCAACCTCAATCTGCACGGCAGGCTGACGGACTACCAGATCGTGTGCCCGGGCGAGACGTCCACGGTTCCGGAGGATGCCCGACTCGACCTGAGCGACCTCTCGTTGGAGCACGACGAGCGGACCGACCGTCTCGTCCTGCGTTCGCGCCGGCTCGACCGCGAGGTCGTCCCGGTCTATCTCGGGTACCTCGTTCCGGTGGCCCTGCCGGAGATCCCCCGCACCCTGCTGCTGCTCTCGCCGAGCTCCATGACACCGACCGATGTCTGGGGCGGCGTCCCCGAGGGTCCGGCCGTCGACGGCGTCACGCGCCGGCCGCGGGTGGTCCACGGCGACATCGTGCTGAGCCGTCGCAGCTGGACGGCGGACGCCGCCGTGCTGCCGGTCCGCCGCCCCGGCGCGGACGAGGCGTCGTGGTACCTGGAGTGGCGGCGCTGGCAGCACCGGCACGGCCTGCCCGACCAGGTCTTCGCCACGGTGCTCCGCGAGGGCCGCAGGGCCCTGGGCGCCAAGCCCGTGTACGTGGACTTCGCGAGTCCGCTGTCGCTGACCTCGTTCGACGCCCTGGTGGACCGCGAGCCGGGCACCGGGGTGGCGCTGCGCGAGATGTGCCCGGCCGAGGACGCGCTGCATCTGACGTCCGCCCAGGGCCGGCACGTGGCCGAACTGGCCGTGGAGACCTTCACTTACCGCCACCGCACCGAGGACTGCCCGACATGACCGAACTGATCCCCCCGCACCCCGCCCCCGTCCCCCGCGTCACGCCCGGCCCCGGCCCCGGCGAGGGTGCTCCCGGCTCCCCGGTCCAGGAACCGGGAGAGTGGATCGCCCTGCACGTCTTCTACGCCGCCAGCCCACGGCCGATGCTGGTGGACTGCGTCCGGCCGCTCGTCGCCGGGCTCACCGCGGAGGGGCTGCTCGCGGGTCACTTCTTCATCAACTACTGGCTGGAGGGCCCGCACGTGCGACTGCGGCTGCGCCCCGCGAGCCCGGCCGCGGCTCCCGAGGTGAGACGGCGGGCCGAGGAGGCGCTCACCGCCTTCCTGAAGAGCCGCCCCGCGCTGTACGAGGTCGACTCCGGCTTCCTCAAGGACTTCTACAACGAACTGTTCGACATCGAGTTCCCCGGGGAGGACCGGGGTCGATACATGGGCGACGACGGCCGGATGAGGCTGCGCCCGAACAACAGCCTCAGCGAGGAGCCGTACGCCCCCGAGTACGCCAAGTACGGCGGCCCGGCCGGCGTCGAGCTCGCGGAGTGGCACTTCCGCCACTCCAGCGAGCTGGTCGTCGACGCCTTCCGCACCATGAACCTCCACCTCCGCACCGTGCTGCTCGGCACCTCCGCGCAGCTGATGATGGTGATGGCGAGCTGCTTCCTGCCGGAGGAGGACCGGCTCGCCGACTACCTGGACGGCTACTACGCGTTCTGGCACCGGGCCTTCCCCGGGACCGGGTTCATCGGCTCGAAGGAGTACGAGCGGAACTACGCCGAGATGGCGCCCGTCCTGAGCCGCCGGTTCGCCGCCGTCCGGGCCGCGAACGCGAGCGGCGAGCTGGAGCGGCTGCCGTCCTTCCTGCGGGGCTGGGCGGCGCACTGCCTGGAACTGCGGAGTCGCATCGAGGAGTTGACGGGCCGGGGCGAGCTCCTGTTCCCGCTCCATGAGGGCCCCGCCCGCGAGGACACCGGGCAGGTGCGCACGGAACCGGCGGACGCCGTCCCGACGGCGCCGCTCACCCATCTGCCGTCGGTCCTCCCCCGACTCCTCTCCCCGTACATGCACATGACCAACAACCGGCTGCATGTGACGATCCGCGACGAGGCCTACCTGTCCTTCGTCCTCGGCCAGGTCCTCAGAGACCCGCACGTCGCGGCGGCGGACGCATGACGGCCACCGCGGCGCGGGCCTATCGCCCCGCCCTCCGGCCGGGGGTGCTCCTCAGCCCGCCCCTCCTGCGCGGCCCCCGGACCGTGCACCTCGTCCGACACCCGGTCACCGGGGCGGCGTTCGAGGTCGGGATCAAGGAGCACTTCCTCATGTCGCGTCTCGACGGCACGCGCACCCTTGACGACCTCGCGCCCGCGTACGCGGAACGGTTCGGCCGCCGGCTCGGCGAGGAGCACTGGAACCGGCTCCTCGGCCTCCTCGGCACCCGGGGCCTCCTCGTCGGCGCGCCCGATCCGGCCGCTCCGACCGCCGCCCCTCAGCACCCCAACTCCCTCTGGCGTGGCACCCGCCCGATGGTCGCGGACGCCGACGCGACCACCGCCCGACTCCACCGCCTCCTGCGTCCTCTCCTCCACCCGGCCGTCCAAATACCGCTCCTCGCGGCTGTCTTCGTCCTCATCGGCGCGCTCGCATGGCGGTCGGGGGAACTGCTCGACGGCACCGCCCAACTGGTCCGGCAGCCGTTCGCGCTGATGGGCGTCGCCCTGTTCCTCTGGGCGAGCATCACGCTGCACGAGCTGGCGCACGGCGTCGCCGCCCAGCACTACGGGGGGCACGTCGCCGAGATCGGCCTGCGCTGGCGGTTCCCCGCCGCCCTCCTCTACTGCACGGTGGACAACTACCTCTTCCTGCCGGGCCGGAGGGCCAAGCTGGTCATCGCCGGGGCCGGCGCGCATCTCAACATGCTGCTCCTGCTGCCCTTCGGCGTCTGGTGGTTCCTGCTCCCCGCCGACGCGCCGGAGCGTTCCCCGCTCGCCGGCCTCCTGGTGTTCGGCACGATCCAGGCGCTGAGCAATCTCGTACCGCTGCCGCCGCTCGACGGGTACCGGATGCTCGGACACGCACTCGGAGCCGATCACCTCGCCCCCGAGACCCGGACCTATCTGGCGCTGCGTCGCCGCGGGGCCGCGGGGGCCGAGGCCCTTGCCGACTATCCGGTTCGGGCCCGGCGGATCTACACGGCGTACGCGCTCGGCTCCACCGCCGTGGTCCTGCTCGCCGCGGCGGCCACGATCACGTTCGTACTCCACCTGCTCGGCTGACCCGAAGGAACCGCGCACCACATGAGTGAGGTACAGGCCATGTCAACCACATCCGCCGCGGGCGGTTCGCCGACCGCCGCCGTCCAGGTCCGGGGAGTCTCCAAGCGGTACGGGGACCGCCAGGCCGTGGACGACGTCTCCCTGCAGATCCACCGGGGCGAGTTCTTCGGGCTCCTCGGCCCCAACGGTGCGGGCAAGTCCACCCTGATCGAGATCATGGAGGGACTGCGCCGGGCCGACACCGGCACGGTCTCCGTCTTCGGCGAGTCCCCCTGGCCCCGCAACACCGCGCTGCTCCCCCGGCTCGGCGTGCAGACCCAGAGCTCGGCGTTCTTCGTCCGGCAGACCGCCCACGAGCACCTGCGGACCGTCGCCGCTCTCTACGGGGCGCCCCGGAGCGCCGTCGACGCCACCCTCGACTCCGTGGGCCTCACCGAGCAGCGGGGCGTCCAGGTCGAGAACCTCTCGGGTGGTCAGCGGCAGCGGCTGGCGATCGCCTCCGCGCTCGTCCACGGTCCCGAGCTGATCTTCCTCGACGAGCCGACCGCCGCCCTCGACCCGCAGGCGCGCCGCGCCCTGTGGGAGGTGCTCCGCGGGCTGAAGGCGGAGGGACGCACCATCGTGCACACCACCCACCACCTCGACGAGGCGGAGGCCCTCTGCGACCGGATCGCCATCCTGGTGGACGGCCGGATCGCCGTGACCGACTCCCCGCACAACCTGGTCGGCGCCTCGCGGGCCCCGAGCCGTCTGCTGCTTCCCCTGGGCCGCCTCGACGAGGGACGGGCCGCGGCGATCGAGGGCGTCGAACGGGTCAGCGTCGAAGGCGGCTCGCTCGTCCTGGAGACCCACGCGTCCGGTCGTGTCCTCTCCGCCGTCGACAAGCTCGTCGGACTCGACGGCGTCCAGACCCGCTCCGCCAGCCTGGAGGACGTCTACCTCGACCTGACCGCCCGCCTCACCGGTGCCGGACGGTCCGGCCACCCGCACGCCGAGACCACGGAGTCCTGACCATGAGCGCCTACGCCGCACTGACCGGGGCGGGCTACCGGGCCCAGGTCCGCGACAAGACCACCCTCTTCTTCACGTTCGCCTTCCCCCTCCTCTTCCTCGTCGTCTTCGGGCTGATCTTCCGCGGCCAGGCCGTGGAGGAGAGCGGCCTGTCCTACCTCTCGTACACCGCGTCCGGGGTGCTGTCCTGGGGCGTGGCGAACGCCGCCGTGTTCGGCATCGCCTTCACCCTCATGCAGTGGCGGACCGACGACATCCTGCGGCTGATCCGGATGTCCCCGGCCCCGCTCTCCGCCGTCATCGGCTCCCGCTACGCGATCGCGCTGGTCGTCGGCGCCGTCCAGTCGCTGCTCTTCGTCGGGGTCGCGATGCTGCCGGTGTTCGGCCTCGAACCGGCCTCCGGCTGGCCTCTGTTGATCCCGGTCCTGATCCTGGGCATCACCACCTTCCTGCTGCTCGGGGTGATCATCGGGTCGTTGGCCGACACTCCCGAGTCGGTCGCGGCCGTCGCCAACTTCCTGATGCTGCCCATGGCGTTCCTGTCCGGGTCCTTCTTCCCGCTCGACTCGATGCCGTCCTGGCTGCAGAACGTCTCGCTTGCCATGCCGCTGCGCTATCTCAACGACGCCGTGTCCCACGCGCTCGCCGGCCGCGGCGACTCCTCCGACGTATGGGTGGGATGCGTCGGACTGCTCGTGTTCGCCCTGGTCTTCGGCGCGGTCGCGGTGAGGACCTTCCGCTGGACCAGGTCGTCGTGAGCGCCGCCGGGAACACCCTGGGCGGGACCGCGCCGCCCCTGCCCCTCGACGAGGCGCGGGCCGGTCTACGGGCCGCGCTCGCCGTGCGTCTCGGACGCGACGTACCCGTCGTCCCGGTCGGGGTCACGGACGCCGGCGCACCGCTCGGCGGCCGAGGAGCCCCCGACCCCTGGGCGGCCGAACGCGCCGACGCCCGCGTCCACCTCACCGCCTCCGCGGTGCTCGTCGGCCCCTGGGGCGGCGACGGCACCGCGCCCGCCTGCGGACGCTGCCTCGCCCTGCGCTGGCAGCGGCTGCGCAGCCGCAGCGAGCGCGACGCGCTGGAGACCGGCGGTCCGGACGGACCGCGCCCGGCCGGGGTGTGGCCGCTGCTCACCGACCATGTGTACGACGCGGTCGCGGCCCTCCATCAGGCGGTGCTCGACGGCCGACCCGGGGCCGAGCCCGCCTCGCCGGATGCCGCCGACCGGGCGCTGCCGCAGGTGTCCCGCATCGACCTGCCGACGCTCGCCGTCCGCACGTACCCGCTCCTCGCCGACCCGCTCTGCCCCGACTGCGCTCCGGACCGCGCCCCGGCAGGGCCGCGTCCGATGGCCTTCGCCGAGCGGCGGAAGCCGGACCCGGGCACGTACCGGCTGCGTGCCGCGTCCTCGTACCCCCTGCCGCGCGAGGCGCTCGCCAACCCGGTCTGCGGCGCGCTCGGCGGCGGCACGTGGATCAGCGTCACCTCGCCGACGACGGCGCCGGTCGCCGGGAGCGTCTTCGTCCGTGGTTACGCCGGTCTCAACGACGTCACATGGAGCGGCCAGGAGAACACCTTCTCCACCAGCCGCACCCTGGCCTTCCTTGAGGGCCTCGAACGGTACGCGGGAACCCACCGGCGCGGCCGGCACACCCCCGTGACCGGCTCCTGGAACGAACTCCGGGACGACGCCGTCGACCCCGCCACGTGCGGCTTCTACGATCCGCGCACCTATCGCGACGATCCGCTGGTCGACCCGTTCGACCCGGACCGCGCGATCCCCTGGGAGTGGGGCTGGTCGCTCCGCGACGAGCGTCCGGTCCTGGTCCCCTCCCGGCTCGTGTACTACAGCGCGGGTCTCGCCGCCGACAACTTCGTCTTCGAGTGCTCCAACGGCTGCGCCATCGGCGGCAGCCTCGAAGAGGCGGTCCTCGGCGGGCTGCTCGAACTCGTCGAGCGGGACGCCTTCCTGAACGCCTGGTACGGCGACGCCCGGCTCACCGAGATCGACCTGGTCACCGTCGGCGGCGGGTCGTCCGCGGCCATGGCGGAACGTGCGGCGCTCCAGGGGTACGACGTCCACGTCCTGGACAACCGCATCGACCTGCCGGTCCCCGTGGTCACCGCGGTGGCCGTACGCCGCGACGGCGGCCCCGGCACCCTCTCGTTCGCGGCGGCGGCCTCGCTCGACCCCCGGTCCGCGGTGGAGGGCGCGCTGTCGGAGGTGCTCACCTACATCCCGCACCTCTCCCGTCAGACGCAGGAGCGGAGGGGCGAACTGGAGGCGATGGCCGATGACTTCGGCCTCGTCCGCCATCTGAAGGACCACGCGCAGCTGTACGGGCTGCCGCGGATGGCGGTGCATGCCCGGGGATATCTGGAGCCCCTGGCGGTACGTCGCTTCGACGAGGTCTACCGGGACTGGGAGTCGACCGGCCGGCCCCGGACGGACGATCTCCAGGACGACGTCCGGGCCGTGACCGACATGCTCGCGGCGGCCGGACATGACGTGGTCGTCGTCGACCAGACCACCCCCGAACAGGAGCGGATGGGGCTGTGCACGGTGAGCACCCTCGTACCGGGTCTGCTGCCGCTCGACTTCGGCTGGAACAGGCAGCGGGCGCCGCTGCTGCCCCGGCTGCGGACGGCTCTGCGCCGGGGCGGCCATCGTGCGACGGACCTGACCGAAGCCGAGATCCGCAGGGTCCCGCACCCGTTCCCGTAACCGGAGAGCCCCGGAATCGGCGGAACGGAAGGCGCCCGGTGTCCGAGGAACGGACACCGGGCGCGCCTCCGGCCGTGATGCGGCCGGTGGGACGTCGATCAGGCCGAGCAGGAGGTGGTGCTGGTGGTGGAGCTGCAGGTCGAGGTCGAGCTGGTGCTGGTGGAACCGGCCAGCACGACCTCGCTGGCGTCCGAGTAGTCGGAGATCTCGAACGTCTCGGCCTCGAGCTCGAGGATCTCGTCGGCGAGCGTGCTCAGGTCCTTGTTCATGGCGCCTCCTCTTGACCACGGTCCGAACGGGACCGTCCGGGGGGGGTGTGTACGTCTCTCATTCCACCGCCACCCGCTCACCGTTCGGCATGTCTCCCGCACGCACATCGCTGGCACGCGACGCCAGCGGCGTGCCTCCTCCCCTCTGGAGCCTCGTGAACCAGCCCGAACCCCTCGGCCCCGTCCTCGCCTCGGCCGGGGAGGCACTGCGTCCCGCTCTCACTCTGTACCTGGACGTTCACCGGGTCCCGGAGCTGTCCGGCGAGGAGCGCCGCACGGCCGGGCTCTTCGCGGACCGCCTTGACGCCCTGGGCCTCGACGTCACCCGGGGCATCGGCGGTCACGGTGTGGTCGGCGTCCTGCGCAACGGCGAGGGCCCACGGGTGTACCTGCGGGCCGAACTCGACGCCCTTCCCCTGGAGGAGCGGACCGGGCTGCCGTACGCGAGCGGGAACGGCGCCATGCACGCCTGCGGCCACGACCTCCACCTCGCCGCCGCGGCCGGGGCGGCGGACGTCCTGGTCCGCGCGGCCGCGCACTGGCGGGGGACCCTCGTGGTCCTCGGCCAGCCGGCCGAGGAGACGCTGACGGGTGCGCGCGCGATGCTGGAGGACGGTCTGTACGAGCGGTTCGGCAGACCGGACGCCGTCCTCGCCCAGCACGCGGCGCCGCTGCCCGCGGGTATGGTCGCGCACGGCACCCCGCACGCTCCGGTGACCGCGGCGAGCATCGCGCTCGACGTCGTGCTGCACGGGCTCGGAGGTCACGCCGGAACGCCCCACCTGGCCGTGGACCCGGTGGTGACGGCAGCGGCCGTGATCACCCGGCTGCAGACGATCGTCTCCCGCGAGAGCGCCCCCGCCGACCAGCTCACGCTCACGGTCGGCACCCTGCGTGCGGGCACGGCGGTGAACGTGGTGCCGGACACGGCGGAGTTGGGGATCGGCCTGCGGGCGCTCACGGACTCGTCCCTGGACCGCGCGCTCGCGGCGGTCGAGCGCATCGTCCGGGCCGAGTGCGCCGCCTCCGCCTGCCCGCGCGAGCCCGAGGTGACGGCCGTCTCGCGCGCCCCGGCGCTGTGGGGCGATCCGGCCGCGACGCGGGCGGTCCGCGCCGCCCACACGGGGCTCTTCGGTTCCGCCCGGGTCGCCGACTGGCCGCCGTCGCTGGCCTCGGAGGACTTCCCGCTGTACGGCGGCGCGGGCGCCGCGCTCCACGGCGAGAAGGACGTCCCCCTCGTCTACTGGATGGTCGGCACCGCGAGCCCCCGTCAGTGGTCGGCCTCGGCGGGCCGGCTCCCGCCCAACCACTCCCCTCTCTTCGCCCCCGACCCGCGCACGGCCCTGCAGCCCGCCGTCACCGCCCTGACGGTGGCGGCACTCAGCAGGCTCGCGCGGCCGTCCGGCAGGGGTCTCAGGCGCGGGCGGCCGCCGCGGCGACGATCCAGTTCCTGAACTCGACGGCGTAGTGCCGCAGGTGGTGCTCCAGGACCTCGTCCGGGCAGGTGACGGGGAAGTAGACCGTCAGATTCGCGGTGAAGCCGTCGGCGGTGTCGCCGAATTGGATCAGTGCCCGCCCGACGACGGTGCCATCGGCCAGGAAGAGGTTCGAGGACATCTTGCGCGGGAACTCCGACTCCGGGAGGAGCTCGGCCGCGTCCTTGGCCCAGTTCAGCGCGTCGGTGCCCCAGCCGCCCATGGAGAAGTCGGCGACGTGCGGGCCGATGTTCTCCACCACACGCGCGCCGATCTCATCGGTGCCCATCACGTAGTGCTCGGGGTGCGCCGCGAGGAGCGGCTTCTCGTCGCCGGCGAAGGCCTTGTCCATCCAGGCCAGGAACTCGCCCGAGGTCAGCCCCTTCGCCGCGAGCACGGTGGTGCCCCCTTGAAGGCGCCGTCGGAGGTGCGGCGCTCTCGCGCAGGAAGGCGTTGCCCTCCTCGATGTCCGCGGCCAGGAGGTCGAGGAGCCCTTGGCGGCCCAGCAGTGTCCGGAAGCGGTCGACTGCGCGGCGGGCGTAGAAGAGCTCGAAGTCGTCGATGCTCCCGGCGCCGGCGGGTCCGGCCGCAACGGTCGACACCGCGGCCCGCGCCCTCCTCGGCGCCTGCTTCCACAACTCCGTACGCCCCGATGCCGCCACCGGCGAGGCGGCCGGACGCCGGTACGCCGACGAGCTCAGCGACATGGCGATCGCCTACCTCCTCACACCCGACCGGCGCCGCAACGCAGAGTCACGCCGATCGGCGGTCCCGACGTCGTAGCCTTGTAGCAGCCGCGCACGACCGCACGGCCTGGACCACTACGGGGCAGGAGAGCAGCATGGACAGCTCCCTCTGGCTCATCGTGGCCGTGGTTCTCGTGCTCGTGGTGGCGGGATTCGCGGCTGTTCTGCTCGTCCGCGTCTTCCAGGCTCGGAGGCTGCTGCTGGCCGCCGGTGTCCCGTTGCGGTCCAAGGCCCTGTTCTGGGCAGCGGTGGCCTACACGATCTCGCCGATCGACCTGATCCCGGACCCGGTCTATCTGGATGACATCGGCGTCCTCCTGATCGCCCTGCGCGTGTTGCACGCGGCGACCTCCGGGAGCGAGGCGGCTCCCGGGGGGCTCCCCGGGGGGTCGAAGGCCTCGGGGAGCGGTCCGGCGGCGGTGTCGCAGCCTCAGTGAGGTGTGCCGGCGTTCCGGCCGTCCTCAGGAGGGCAGGTTCTGTTCCGCCCACACCACCTTGCCGGTCACGGTGCGGCAGGAGCCCCATCGGCGGCACAGCATGTTGATGAGCTGGAGACCTCGGCCGCCCTCGTCACTGAGATCCGCGTGCTGGATCTGGGGCAGGTCGGGTCCCGTGTCCGAGACCTCCACGACAAGTCGGTCGCCGCGCAGCAGCCGGAGTCTGCCGGGCCCGTTGCCATAGCGCAGGGCGTTGCCGACGAGTTCGGAGACGACGAGTTCGAAGACGTCGGTGAGCTCCGTCAGATCCCACTCGGCGAGCTGGTCCGTGACCAGGCCCCGGGCCACGGACGCCGCTCGCCCTTCCTGCGGCAACTGCCACTCGCGCAGGTCGGCCGGGGCCTCCGAGACGGCCGTCGCGACGATGAGTACGGCCTCGTCGAAACGGGTGGGGTCGGCCGGGGCGCGCTCGATCAAGCCGCCGGCTTCGAGAGCCTCGGATGCCAGGCCGCACGCCGTGGAGCGCAGGGACTCCAGCTGGTGGTCGATGTCCGCGCGCCGGGACTTGACGAGCCCGTCCGTGTACATGACCAGGTTGCCGCCCCTCGGCACCTTGACACGGATCGGGTCGTACGGGATCACTCCGGCCCCGAGCGGCGCGCCGACGGGTACGTCCACGAACTCGGCGGAGCCGTGTCCGTCGAGGAAGAGCGGCGGCAGGTGCCCGGCGCTGGCCAGCGTGTAGGTGGAGTCGGCCGGGTCGAAAACGGCGCAGAGGAAGGTGGCGACCTGCTCGTCCTCCAGGTCACGCGTGGCGAGGTCCAGCCGGGCCAGGACGCGCTCCGGAGCCATGTCCAGGGTCATCAGGGTGCGGGCCACCGTCCGCAGCCGCCCCATCGTGGCGGCCGCGGGCAGCCCGTGGCCCATGACGTCGCCCACCATGAGGGCCGTACGTCCGCCGGGCAGGGCCATGATGTCGTACCAGTCCCCACCCACGCCGTGGTGCGCCGTCGAGGGCGCGTACTCGGAGTGCACGCGGAGCCCGGGCGTCACCGGGGTCGCGCGCGGCAGCAGTGCGCGTTGCAACGAGACGACGTGCTCGTGCTCGCGCCCGTACAACCGTGCGTTGTCGATGTAGACGGCGGCCTGCGAGGCCAGCTGTTGCACCAGTGCGAGGTCGGTGGTGGAGAACGGTGGTGTTCCGGGGCCGCGGACGAAGTCCGCGCTGCCGAGCAGCAGCCCGCGGGCGATCAGCGGCACGGCGAGATAGCTGTGCACTCCGGCGGCTCGCATCTTCGCCGCGGCGCTCTCCGTCGGCGCGACCTTGATGAAGTCGTCGTTCCTCATGCGGCTGACCAGCACGGGCTTGCCCTGTCGCAGACAGTAGCGGTGCAGCAGCGTCTCGTGCGTCTCCTCGACGCGGGCGGTGGTCTCGCCCACCGGAGTGGGCTCCAGAGAGGACAGCTCCTCGACGGCGCACAGCGCGGTGGCCCGCATGAGCGGGACACCCGTACCCGTCCACTGTGCGCCCTCGTCGCCCCGCAGGACACGCTCCAGGATGTCGACGGCGGCACCGTCGGCGAAGCGGGGCACGGTGAACTCGGCCAGCTCTTGGGCCGTGCGTTCCAGGTCGAGGGTGGTGCCGATCCTGGAAGCGGCGGAGTTCAGCCAGGCGAGCCGACCTCGCGTGGTGAGCCGGTCGAGCGGGACCTCGCCGCCATCCCGGGCGAGTCGCCTGCGGGATCCGGCCGAGCGGTGCGCCGCGGCACCCTTTCCGGCCGAAGCCCGGGCGGCCAGGCGCCGTCTTCCCTCGCCGCCGTTCATTCTTTCGACCTCCGGAACAGGAACTCGACCACTGTTGGTGCTCAGCATGCACCCTTTTTCGGCCGATCGGCCGACTTCCGGCCGGGAACCGGGCCGGTACGGCGCGGAGGGGGAGGAAGCGGTGCTCGGGAGGCAGGCGCGCCTACGGGAACGGGACCTCCGGTCCTCGGGCGTCCGCTCGCCGTACCAAGCAAGATCCGAACCGCACACCGGCCCTCATGGCCGGTCTACCGCCCCCGGGATCCGTGCGAGACCATGGTCCCCTGCTCTCGCGAATCATGCAGTTCCACCCGGTGGTCGGGCGGCTCCGAGCCGTCGGAAGCGGATCAGGGGGAAACATGGGTTTGATGCACGCGTTACGGATGAACAAACTGGTCTCGGACGCCAAGGCGGCGTTCGACCGGGGTGACGAGACCTTCAGCGCCGTCTTCGACATCGACACCCGCGCCAGGTTGTCCATGCGGAAGATCCGCAAGGAGATCGACCTGATCGTCGCTCGAATAGAGCCCATCGGCTGGGACTGCGCGAGGGTCGCCCCGTTCCTCGCATCCGTGGAAATCGACTTCGTTCGATCTGCGAGGCCGCAGGCAGCCGTGAAGGCGAAGCCGGTGGACATCAACCGCATCACGCCGGCCCTCAGGGAGCGGCTGGAGGTGCGCAATCTCTTCCTCTACCGGGAGCCCTCCATGGGAGGGCCCGGTGAGCAGGCCGTGTCCGTTCGCCTGAATCACGGCAGTCCGGACGGGTTCCCGGTCGGCCACGTCGTGTCTTCGGGTTCGACGTGGGTCTCCTATGCCCGGGTCCCGCACGGCGGCACCTTCAGGAACAAGGAGTTCCTGGGGCCACAGACCTTCGAGGAGGCTCTGGACACCGTCCTGACCTTCGCCCGGTACGACGACCTCGTACGCCTTTCGGAACCGTCGGGCCGAACGCGGGGGTACACCGTGGTCATGGGCGTGGCGCGGGCGGAGTGGCTCGCCGACCGTACGGAACCGGCGGGGATCACTCACCTCGGAGCCGGCAGGGTCCGACTCACCGAGTCCGCCGTTGCCTACCTGCGTAACCCCCCGCCCTCAGTAGGGCTTTTCCTTTTCGTCACCGACAGCAACAAGCTGTGGATCGACGGGGACACCTACCCCATGACGCACGACGCCTAGAGGTGTGGCCCCCACGTTGGACGGGCCGGGAAACGCACACCGCCTCCGGCGCCGGTTCGTCGGTCGGCCCGGCCCCGGGGCGGCGCGCGCCTAAGATCGCCGGGACGGGGACGGCGGACGAGCACGGTTGAGGTGGCGGACATGGCGGACGAGCGCGTGTACCTGGTGACCGGGGGCGGAACGGGGATCGGGGCGGCGACCGCGCAGTCGTTGGCCCGGGCGGGGCACAAGGTGGCGGTGTCCGGGCGCCGCCCCGAGCCGCTGCGGCTGGTCGCCGAGGAGACCGGCGCCCTGCCCGTACCGTCGGACATCGGGGACCCCGCCGCGGTGGTTTCGCTGGTCGAGACAGTGGTCGGCACGTACGGGCGGCTCGACGGACTGGTGCTCAACGCCGGCATCGGGCGGGGCGGCGGGGTGGGCGAGGTGACCCTGGAGGACTGGGACGAGGTCATGCGGACCAACCTCACCGGTCCGTTCCTGCTGCTGCGCGCCGCGCTCCCCCACCTGCTCGCCGCCCGCGGCGCGGTGGTCGCCGTGGCCTCGGTGTCCGCCCTGCGCAACGGCGTCGGCAACGCCGCCTACGCCACCTCCAAAGCGGCGCTGCTCCAGCTGTGCCGCTCGCTCGCGGTCGACTACGGGGGCGTGGGGCTGCGCGCCAACACCGTGTGCCCGAGCTGGGTGCGCACCGACATGGCCGACCGCCGAATGAACCGGTTCGCCGAAGAGGCGGGCCTGGACGGGAACGGCCTGGAAGCGGCGTACGAGGAGGTGACCCGGGTCCTGCCCGCCGGGCGTCCCGGTGAGCCGCACGAGGTCGCGGAGGCCATCGCCTGGCTGCTGTCGCCCGCCGCCTCGTTCGTGAACGGTGCGACGCTCACCGTCGACGGCGGCGCGACCGTACTCGACCCGGGCACCCTCGGCTTCGAGTTCCGGCTGGAGCCACGCACCCCGCGGGCCTGACCGACCGTCAGCGCCTCAGCAGGGCGCAGACGAAGTCCTCCTGGACGGCGCGGACCTTGGCCAGCAGTTCCGGCTTGACGCTCTTGCTGGTCTGGGTGGTGATCGAGAACGTGAGGGACCGCTTGCCGTCCGCCGTGCCGACCGCCAGCTGGGTGTAGCCCGGGAAGTTGCCGGTATGGCCGTAGACGGTGCCGCACCGCGTCGTGTAGCGGAAGATCGCCAGTCCGCCCGCGTTGACGCCGGGGCCCGCGGGCTCCGAGGCGGCACCGGGGATGAAGGTCCGCTGCCGGCGGCGCGTCTCCTCCGTCAGGAAGCCGCGTCCACCGGCCCAGGCGCGGACGAAGGCGTTGAGGTCCTTCGGCGTCGAGACGATACCGCCGGAGGCCCAGACGCCCGACGCGCTGAGGACCTCGCTGATGTCCTCCGGCGGGGCGGGTGGCGTCACGTCGTAGCCGTGCAGGTACGGCCTCGGCATCCGGTAGCCCTGGGGCAGGCTGGTCTGACGCAGGCCCAGGGGCCGGTACACGAGCTGCTCGAGCAGCCGCTCGTACCGCTGTCCCGTGGCCGCTTCGGCCATCAGCGCGACGGCGATGTTGTCGGAGTTCGAGTACGAGTACTTCGATCCCGCCGGGAACAGCAGGTCCTTTTCGGCGACGAAGTCGAGCAGCCGGCGCGAGTCGAAGTGATGCCTGGGGTCTTCCCGCAGGATCGCGAGGAACGCCGGCGCCGCCGAGAAGTCGGGCAGCCCGCTGGTGTGGTCGAGCAGCTGGCCGAGCGACACCTTGTGCCATGCGGCGGGCAGTGACGGCAGGCGCTCGCCGATCGTGTCGTCGAGGTCCAGCGCCTTCCGGTCCACCAGGCGCAGGGCGACCGCACCGCTGAAGGCCTTGGCAACGCTCGCGATCCGCATGTGGTCGGTCGTTCGGGGCGGACGGCCGGTCCCCGTGTCGGCGACGCCCGCCCGGTAGACCGCCGTCCGGTCGCCCTGCCGCAGCAGCGCGATCACTCCGGGCGGCCCTCCCGCCGTACGGACGAGGTCGTTCAGTTGCTTCTGCAGGGCCTTGTCGTGGGGGGCCGGTGTGCCTGTGGCCTGTACGGGCTGGACCAGGGCGCCGAGCACCGCGGACGCGGCCAGGCCGGCGACGGACAGCCGCAGCCGTGCGCGCGAGCGGGAACGGTGGTGAGTACGTGCCGCCACAGGAGCTCCTTCACGATGACGCCGGGCGGACGCGCACCCGGTTGAAGAGGGTCCGTCCCAGCATCGGACGCACCGCAGGGACTCGCCTGCCCGATGCTCCGTCCGGCCCAGACACCGCCTGGCCCGGCCTGGGACGCCCCGGCGGGGCGCTGCGGCCTGCCACGCCCGGGCAGCGCGGCTTGTCGCGGCCGGCGCGGGTGCCGTGGCGTGGGGAGTGGGGTGTGGGCCATCCTGGGGGTATGGGTGCCGAGTGTGGTGGGTCCCCGCGTCAGGGCCGGCACGGAGGCCGCGGCCCCCGCTGGGCTCTGCACGCCGCCGTCGCCGGGGTCGCCACAGTGGTGGCGGTCGTCGCCGCGCCGGCCAGCTGCGCGGGCGGAAGCGGCGGTAGCGGTACGGGCACAGGCGTGCACGGCCCGACGTCGGTGGTCCTCTCGACCTCGTCACCGGACTCCACGGCCACGGCCCCTCCCCTCACGGCCTCGGCCGCTCCGGCCACGTCGCCGGCTCCCTCGCCGCAGGAGCCTGTCACCGCCGAGATGTCCATACCGTCGATCGGCATCGAGAACCTGCACGTCACGCCGTACGAGGGCACGACCGACGACCGCGAGGGCACCCGCATCCAGGATCGTGGCGTGGCGGCGAGCCCGTACGGGGAGCGCGGAGGTGTGGGGCCGGGCGAGATCGG
Organism: Streptomyces sp. NPDC042346; assembly: GCF_055581845.1. NCBI lineage: Bacteria > Bacillati > Actinomycetota > Actinomycetes > Kitasatosporales > Streptomycetaceae > Streptomyces > Streptomyces sp. NPDC042346. The sequence goes on from NZ_JBVJEH010000002.1 coordinate 537,261, forward strand.
CAACTACCTGGTGACCGCCCACCGGCTCTCGGCCGGCGGACCCCTGCGCGACCTGCCCTCGGTCGAGGTCGGGGACCTGGTGCACATCATCGCTGAGGGCACCGTCTACACCTACGAGATCGTCGAGACCCGGACCACGTCCTTCCGCTCCGCCCGCTCACTCGCCGAACAGCGGGCCGCGGTGCCGGGTGAGCCGGACGGGAAGCCCACCCGGGCCATGCTCACGCTTTCCACCTGCGCGACGCCGGAGGACGACGCGGCAGGCAACTTCTGGCGAGACGCCCAGAACAACCCCGAGCACCGCATAGACAAGATCGGCATGCTGGTCTCGACGCGGACGGCCTAGCGACGCCGGCGCGGCGTAGCGGACCGGAGCGGATCACACGTGCGGCGGATCGGACGCGCACCGGGGGCACAGTCCGTGGTAGGTGACCTCGACCTCGGACACCGTGAAGCCGAAGCGCTCCTGCTCCGGGAGAGCGGCCAGGGGATCGCCGGTCGGGTGGACGTCGCGGATGGTGCCGCAGCGGGAGCACACCAGGTGCTGGTGCGGGTGGTGCGCGTTGGGGTCGTAGCGTTTCGCGCGGCCCTGGGCGGAGACTTCCACCACCTCACCGAGCAAGACCAGTTCGCCCAGGGTGTTGTAGACGGTCGCTCGGGAGATCTCGGGCAGCCGCTGTACGGCGCGCGCGTGCACCTCGTCGGCCGTGAGATGGACGTGTTCGCCGTCGAGGACCTCGGTGACGACACGTCGCTGGGGCGTCATCCGCCAGCCACGCCCTCGCATGCGCTCCAGCAGGTCGCTCATGTGGGTTCACCTTGTTCAGGCTCAGTGGGGTGACGGGAGTTTACCGGCAGAGGTCCAGGTTCCGGCAGGAAGCGGATGGGGCGACTTCCCGGATCCGAGCGGATTCCGGCGACGCGATCACGATGATCAGAAAATGCCACCTCTCCTCGGAATTCGACGTTGTTATGCGGGGGCGCTCTGCGTGTTTCCGTGCCGGTGCGGTCCACGGTGCGCGACCATACGGACGCCGACGCGGTCCCGGCGTCATGACACGGACGGGCGCGGGGCACGACGCTCGGCAGCAGAGAAATGCGTACGCCGTCCGGAGCAAACAGACAGCGGACGGAACACCAAGACAGGAAGAAGGACGGACGTGTCCGGCAGCGAAAGCGAGAATCCGGTAATCCCCACCCCCACTCCCACGCCGACCCGGCCGAGGACGAACCGGGACTGGTGGCCCGAGCAACTGGACCTTCAGGTTCTCCACCAGCATTCGCCCCAGTCCAATCCGATGGACGAGGACTTCGACTACGCGGAAGAGTTCGCGACCCTCGACGTCGACGCGCTGAAGCGCGACGTCATCGAGGTGATGACGGCGTCGCAGGACTGGTGGCCGGCCGACTACGGACACTACGGGCCGCTCTTCATCCGGATGAGCTGGCACGCCGCGGGCACGTACCGCATCGCCGACGGACGAGGTGGTGGCGGCTCCGGCGCCCAACGCTTCGCCCCTCTCAACAGTTGGCCGGACAACGCGAGCCTCGACAAGGCGCGCCGTCTCCTCTGGCCGGTCAAGCAGAAATACGGCCGGAAAATCTCCTGGGCCGATCTTCTCGTCTTCGCCGGCAACTGCGCCATGGAATCGATGGGATTCAAGACGTTCGGATTCGGTTTCGGCCGAGAGGACATCTGGGAACCCGAGGAGATCTTCTGGGGGCCCGAGGACACCTGGCTGGGAGACGAACGCTACAGCGGCGACAGGGAACTCACCGGGCCTTTCGGCGCCGTACAGATGGGACTGATCTACGTCAATCCGGAGGGGCCCAACGGCACCCCCGATCCGATCGCGGCCGCGAAGGACATCCGCGAGACGTTCGCGCGCATGGCGATGAACGACGAGGAGACGGCCGCGCTCATCATCGGCGGCCACACGTTCGGAAAATGCCATGGCGCGGTCGATCCCGCGTACATCGGTCCGGAACCCGAGGCCTGTCCCGTGGAACAGCAGGGCCTCGGCTGGCGGAACACGTACGGCAGCGGCAACGGCGCGGACACAGTCACCAGCGGGCTCGAGGGCGCATGGACCTCCAAGCCGACGACGTGGGACAACGGGTACCTGGACAACCTGTTCCGGTACGAGTGGGAGCTGACGACCAGCCCGGCCGGTGCTCAGCAGTGGACTCCCACGGATCCCGCGGCGAAGGGCACGGTGCCCGACGCGCACGACCCGTCGAAGCGGCACGCTCCCATGATGCTGACGACGGACCTCTCGTTGAAGCTGGATCCGGTCTACGCACCGATCGCGAAGAGCTTCCACGAGAACCCGGAGAGGCTCGCGGACGCGTTCGCCAAGGCGTGGTACAAGCTGCTGCACCGCGACATGGGACCCCTCTCGCGCTACCTCGGCCCGTGGATTCCCGAGCCTCAGCTGTGGCAGGACCCCGTGCCCCAGGTCGATCACCAGCTGGTCGGGGACGAGGACATCGCTGCCCTCAAGGCGAGGATCCTCGCCTCGGGGCTGTCCGTCTCCCAGCTGGTCACCACCGCCTGGGCATCGGCGGCGAGCTTCCGCGGCACCGACAAGCGCGGCGGGGCCAACGGGGCGCGGATCCGGCTCGCACCGCAGCGGGACTGGGAGGTCAACGACCTGCCGGAAGTGGCCGAGGTGTTGCAGACCCTTGAGCGGCTCCAGCAGGACTTCAACGACTCGCCCTCCGGCGGTACGAGGATCTCGCTCGCCGACCTGATCGTCCTGGGCGGCTGCGCGGCCGTCGAGCAAGCCGCGAAGAACGCCGGGCACGACATCACGGTCCCGTTCGCACCGGGGCGCACGGACGCTTCGCAGGAGCAGACGGACGTGGAGTCGTTCTCGGTGCTCGAACCCCGGGCGGACGGGTTCCGCAACTACCTCCGGGCGGGCGAGAAGTTGTCGCCGGAGACCCTCCTGCTGGACCGCGCCGGCATGTTGACACTGACCGCTCCCGAGATGACCGTGCTGACCGGCGGCATGCGGGCGCTGAACACCGGCTTCGGGCGGTCCCCGCACGGGGTCCTCACCCACAGGCCGGAGGCGCTGACCAACGACTTCTTCGTCAACCTGCTGGACATGGGAACGGAGTGGAAGCCCTCGACCTCGCAGGAGAACGTGTACGAAGGCCGGGACCGCGCCACGGGCGAGACCAAGTGGACGGCCACGGCCGTCGACCTCGTCTTCGGTTCGCACTCCCAGCTCCGAGCGCTCGCGGAGGTCTACGCCGCCGGGGACGCGGGAGGGAAGTTCGTGCGTGATTTCGCGGCGGCGTGGGACAAGGTGATGAACCTCGACCGGTTCGACCTCGCCTGAGCCCGACGTCCCGGTAGTCCGCCCACCGGCGGACCGGGACATCATCGGGATCCGGTCCGGGCGGTGAGGTCAGTCGTCAGCATCGACCTCACCGCCCGGACCACCGCCCGGACCACCGCCCGACAGGTTGAGAATGCCCCGCCCCCGCCCCTCGGGTAGCGGTACCGGTCAGCGCCCGTCGAAGAGGTGGGGCAGCCGCGACGGCGTCAGCGTCATGCGGTCGAATCGGACGACACAGCCGTCTCCGACCGGGGACTGGACTTCGATCCCGACCCGCACGTCGGGCGCGCTGTCCAGACCGAACTGGCGCGCCAGGCGCCAGGATTCGCCGTCGAGCGATGTGTGGAAGGCGAAGCCGCCGTCGACGCGGCTGATCCTCAGCCAGACCGGACCGTGGTGGAGGGGCCATCCCACGGCGTCGTCCGAGAGCCCCCGTGTGACGACCGAGTACACCGTGGGCGGACCGTCGGGCGACTGCTCGAAGTTGAGCTTGGCCCAGACGTCCGCTGCCGACCAGACGACCAGGGCGCCGGCGTCCCACGGCGCTCGGAAGTCCACACGGAGACGGGCCGAGAACTGCCAGTCGCCGGAGGGCGGGACCAGGAGGGCCCGTGCCGCGTCGTTCCTGACCTCACCGGTCAGCGGGTTGGTGAAGACGTCCGTCCTGGCACCCGCCTCCACGGTCAGCACGTCGTCGTCGAGTTCGAGGGCGGCCGGGGGCTCTGCCCAGTACCGAGCGTTCGCCAGAGTGGCTTCCAAGGTCATGACGCCCACCCTGACGACCTGGGCGGGCTCTCTCAAGGAGAAGCCACGAAGATCCATGAACTGGCCCGAAAGTCCAGATCCACGGAGTCCTGGAGCACTGCCCGAACCGTAGGACGGATCACGGGGAGATCATGGCGGCCGGTGGCGTGTCGGGTCCTCCCCGGCGGGTGGGGACCGGCCGCACGCCGGTCCCCACCCGGGCGGCCATGGAGGTGCGCCGCCCGGTCACGGGGTGGGTCAGCAGCCGCTGGTGAGCCAGCGGCAGGCCGTGATCAGCGCGGCGGCGTGCTCCTCACCGCGGGCGTCCTCGGTGCGGACCTCCTCGGGCAGAACCTGCAGGGCATCGATGTCGAACTCCGTCATGACGGTCTCCTTCTTCGGTTGCTTCGACGGGATGCCGGTGGCCGGCGGCCACCGGACACTCAGGGGTGGGCCGGACCGCCCTCGGGCAGCCAGGCGCGGGGGCCTCCGCACCGCATGCGCAGCAGCAGGGAGAGGCTTCCTGCGAGGCCGGTGGCGTACTCGGCGAGGACGGTCCTGCGGTTCTCGTCGGGCACCAGGAGGCGCCCGTCGCGCAGCACGGCCTGGGCGGCGAGGTGCTCGACCAGCAGCTCGGCGGCGGCAGCGTGGCTCTCGTCGCCCGTCCGTACGGCGGCGTCGAGCAGGAACTCGGCGTTGCCCGCGAGCCCGTGGCAGGTGGCCGGCGAGTCGGTCACCCGGCCGGCCCGTACCGCGAGGGCCGCGCCGTCCACCAGGTCGCGCAGGACCTTGTCGGACGCGCCGGTGGCCGCCCAGAGCCGGACCAGGAAGGTCCCGACGCCGGACGAGCCGCTGCACCAGTGGCGGGCGAGCTCCGGGGAGTCGGAGAGGTGGCGGGCGCGGTCGACGGGCCAGAGCGCACCGGCTGGTCCGCTGCGGGCGGCGGCCACGAGGGTGGCTCCCGCTTCGGTGGCCGCGTCGAGGAGGCGTGCGTTCCCGGTGGCCTCCGCCGCGAGCAGGAGGAAGGTGCCGACCCCGGCCACGCCGTGCGCGAAGCCGTAGTGCCAGGCACCCGCGAGAGCCGACCCGAAGTCCTCCGGCACCGGCCAGAACAGCCCCTCGGGGGTACGCCGAGCGGCGTCCAGGAGCCCGTCCGCGACCTGTGCGGCACGGTCCAGGAACCGCGGATCCCCGGTGGTGCGCCAGAAGTGGAGCTGAGTCAGACCGGAGCCGGCCGCTCCGTGGCAGACGTCCGGGTTGGGCCAGTCGACGGGGAGGGCGAGCGCCAGTGCGACGGCGCGGTCCGCCAGAGCGGTGTCGTCCAGCGCCCGCGCGGCGTCGAGCAGGGCCCAGGCCGTACCCGAGCGGCCGAAGTGCAGACCCGGCAGGTTGCCCGGCAGAGCGTCATGCCGTCCCGCCGTCCAGCGGGCTGCGGAGCGGAGGCCCTCGGCGAGCGCCTCGCGGGTCACGGGCGGTGTCGCCCCGGTCGCCGGGGTGTTGAACGGCCCGGTCGTGCCGGCGGCCCATTGGTCCAGGGCCCGGGCGAGCAGGGCGACGCCGCCCGCCGAGCCGTGCTGCACGGCCACCGGATCGCAGGTCTCGCCGAAGGTGTCCGAGGCCCACAGCCGTTCGGGGTCGTTCGGACGCATCGTGGCCAGAAGGTGGGCGATGCCGTCGTGCAGGAGCCGTGCGCGTGTGGTCGCGGCGTCGTCCGGGTGCTTCTCCCGCGTCGCCGGACCAGGGGTCCGGTTCGGCTCGACCTCGTTGGCCTGATCGACCTCCTTCGCCTGAGCGACCGACCTCGCCTGATCGTCCACCCGCTCCGGTGACGTCGACGCCCCCTGGCCGCCCGTGAGGAACTCCCGCGCCCGCTCCAGGGTCCAGCGGTCGTCGGGTTCGTCCCGCATCAACCCCCGGATCAGCGGCGAGAAGCGGCGTACGAGCGCGTGGTCGCGGGCCAGCAGTTCCACGAGGCACGCCAGGCGCCGCTCGTCCGGCCGGGCCGTGTCCCGCGGCAGGTCCTCGGCGAAGAGGGGATCGGCGCCGCTGACGGCGTGCAGGACGGTCGCGCCGAGGGCGTACAGGTCGACGGTCGGCGGCAACGCGGGTGCCACCTGGTCGACGGTGCGCAGCTCGGGGGCGGTGTAGCCGGGGGTGGCGCCGAGAACCCATCGCTCCCCCTCCCGGGCCGCCATCTCCAGGTCGATCAGGACGAGTCGTCCGTCCGGGGTGACCATGACGTTGTTGGGGTTGAAGTCGTGCAGGGTGACGCCCAGTTCGTGGGCGGTGGCGACGAGCTCGACGAGCTGCCGGACCAGGGAGTCGGCGGTACGGTCGTCGGGGCAGCCACTGCCGTCCCTGGCCAGTCGCTCGGCGACGGTGCGCCGCAGCGTCGCCCCCGGTACCGACGCGGTGGCCAGGAACACGCTGCCCTGCTGCTCGAACACCTCGACGAGCCCGGGGACACGGTCGGGGCGCGCGCCGCCGAACCGTTCGAGCAGCGCGGCCTCGCGGCGCAGCAGGTCCCGGACGTCGAGCCCTTCGAGGCCGGCTCCCACGTGGGGCCGTGCCTGCTTGACGACGACCTGCTCGCCGGTCCGGGTGTCCTCGGCGCGGAACACCCCGCCCTTGTTGGAGTGCTGGATCGCGCCCCGTACCAGGAAGCGGTCGTTCAGGAGGACGGGCTTGGCCGTGGCCGTGCTGCGGGCCGGGGCGGCCGGACGGTCGGGGAACGGGTCTCCGGCCCAGGCCGGCGGGGTGAACCAGGCGTTGCGCTCGTCGGCGACCGGCCGGCCCTCGGGGTCGGTGAGGCGGGCGGCGAAGGCGCCGTCGGCCGTCAGCTCACGGACTCCCCTGAACACGCCGTACCGGTAGAAGACCTGACTGTCGGGCCGGTAGCGCCGGTCGGAGAGGACCGCGGGGCCGGGCAGCCCCTCGGTGGCCCGGTGCAGTTCCTCGGCGAGCAGCCTGAACCGGTCGTCGTCGGCCGGGTACACGGTCAGGAACTTGCCGCCGCCGCCCCGCGCGAAGCGCCCGGACACCAGCGCGGCGACCCTGGCGGGACTCCCCGCGAACTTGAAGGCCGCGCCGTGGGCGACGAGCACCTCGGCGGAACGGGCCAGGACCAGAGGTGCCGAGAGCGGGGTGGCCGGGACGTGGATCTTCCAGCCCTGGGCACGCCCGACCGACTCCCCGGGTACGACATGGCACCAGAACTCACCCTGCTCGACGCTCCAGTCCACCGGCCCGGCTGCCGCCCTTCCGCGCCCACCGCTCTCCGTCCCCGGTGCGCTCCGGGCGATCACGGCGCGCACGATGTCGGGCAGCAGCGCGAGGTCCGACGGGCTCTCCGCGCGCGACCGCCGGGGCCCGGGGCCGGACGGGGAAGGACTCACAGTGGGTGACGACACGCTCTTCGTCCTCGCCTTTCGCATGGGAACGAGCACTCGACGAGCCCCTGGGGCCTGTCCGCGGATCAGGGTCGACAGGCCTTAGAGGACGGGCCGGACGTAGTCGTCGCCCCAACTGGTGTCCAGGGGGCTCCCGGCGACCGTCCGCGCCGTCCCCGGTCCGCCGTCCGCCGTGGCGGCGGTGGCACCGCCGGCGAGCAGGACCGTGAGGAGAAGGAGGCAGCGGACGGCAACGGACATGGTGCGACTCCTGGTTCGGGAGGTGAGCTGGCAGGCGGGAACATCCGCGTCTGGCGGGTTCACGTCGAATGTCGGCCTGATGGGGTTTCCCTCGGCCGGACACCTCCAGTTCATCCCGGCGGGCCCGCTTGGTCCAGCGCCATGACCTGGCAATACCCTGCATGGCACGGAAGTAGCAGGGCCGCATCACGGGGGAAACACGTGACTACTGGGATGGATGTGGACGGAATGCCTCGGCTGGACGCGAGGGCCGTCGCCGTCTTCGCGTACGTACTGGAGCGCGGCAGCCTCGCGCGCCGGACACCGGACGTGCTTCCGGCTCTCGGTCTGAGCCAGGAGGAGGTGGAGGCGGCCTGCGGCACCCTGCAGCGACTACGCCTCCTCAGACCGGCTCCCGGCAGGCCCGAGGAACTGATTCCGGTCAGCCCGGACGCCGCGGCGGCGGAGGTGGTCGGCCCGCTGGAGGCGGAGCTCGCGCGGGCCGCCGTGCGGGCCCAGTCGCTCCGCGACGAACTGCACTCCCTGATGCCGCACTACCGCGCCGCGCGGCGCGAGCAGGGCCGCCGGGAGGGCTTCGACGTGCTGCCCGACATGGCCTCCGCCTCCGCGATGCTCACCGAGGAATCGGCCCGCTGCCGGGAGGAGGTGTTCAGCATCCAGCCCGGTGGCGGCCGGGCACCGCACCGCCTCGGGGACGCCGTCGAGCGGGATGTGGCGATGCTCGGCCGGGGTGTGCGCATGCGCACCCTGTACCAGCACTCGGCACGGGCCAGCCTGTCCACCCAGGGGTACGTGGAGAGGCTCACCGAGGCCGGCGCCGAGTACCGCACCGCTGCCGAACTGCCCGACCGGGCCGTGGTCTTCGACCGGTCCGTGGCCTTTCTGCCCCGGCGCGCCGACGGCGGTACGGGCGAGGGGGCGGTGCTCGTCCGGGACCCTGACGTGGTGGCGTACCTCTGCAGGGTCTTCGAGCAGCACTGGTCCGGGGCGGCCCCGTTCCGGGGCACCAGCGAGGCCGCCTACAAGGAGGTCGGCCACAGCTTGCGGCGGGCGCTGGTGGGGCTGCTCGCGGAGGGCGCCAAGGACGAGGTGATCGCCAGGCGCATGGGGATGTCGCTCCGCACCTGCCGCCGTCACATCGCCGATCTCCTGGAGGAGTTGGGGGCGGAGAGCCGATTCCAGGGCGGCGCCCTCGCGGAACGCGCCGGTCTCACCGGAGCGGAGATCGCGACGGACGCCTCCGTCCGCTGATCCGTGACCGGGGGCGATGTCCACCGGCTTCGCCGCCCGGACGACCCCGGGGCCCGGGCCGGCTCGGGGCCCGGTCCGACTCAGGGTCGTCTCCCGACACGCAGGCCCCGGGAGACGACCCTCAGGACACCGAGATCAGGGCGTCATCTCGTACGCACCCGACAGCGCCTCGACGCGCTGCCAGACGCGCTCCGAGCGCGTCTCGTCGACGACGGGGCGCCGGACGGCGCCGAGCGCCCAGAGCTGCTGCGGCTCGGTTGCCGAGTCCTTGCCGTGCAGCTCGACCGCGTGCGCGGAGAAGTCGCGGACGAGGACGGCGAACAACTCGTCCAGCACGTCCTCGTCGAGACCGGTCAGGGCGGCCTGCTCCAGGACCAGCTGCCCGTGGACGACGAGGGCGAAGAGCTGGCCGACGGCGAGGAGGAGGTCGAGGTCGCGGCTCTGCTTCTCGTCGGGTGCGGCCTTGAGCACGAACTCGCAGAGGGCGTCGGCCTGTTCGCGGAAGCGAGCCACGTTGGACAGGTGGGCGTACGCGTCGTAGGCCGCGCGCCAGTCGTGGAACCGTACCGAGCCGAGGCCGCGGGCCGGCCCCTGGCGGAAGAGGAACGTGTCGTCGGCCGCGTCCAGACGGCTCGGCACGGGCTCGTACGCGACCGGGTCGAGGAGGTGGTTGCGCATGAACTTCAGGATCAGCGCCAGGTTGACGTGGACCGTGCCCTCCAGCTTCGGCAGACCGCGGATCTCCACGGCCGCCTGGGCGAAGTAGTTGTCCTTCTCGAAGCCCTTGGCCGCGATGACGTCCCACATCAGGTCGATGACCTTCTCGCCCTCCGTGGTCACCTTCATCTTCGTCATCGGGTTGAAGAGGAGGTAGCGGCGGTCGTCGGGACCCGCGGTGCGGAAGTAGTCGACGGCGCGGTCGCTGAACAGCTTCATGCCGACGAGCCGGACGTACGCGTCGGTCAACTCGCGCCGCACGTGCGGGAAGGCGGTGACCGGCCGGCCGTACAGCATGCGGTTCTGCGCGTGCGTGACGGCCTCGTACATCGCGTGCTCGCAGATGCCGATCGATGCGGTGCACAGGTTGAACTTGCCGACGTTGACGGTGTTGAGGGCGGCGTCGAAGGCGGCGCGACCGGTGTGCAGGACGTCCTCGGCGGCGACCGGGTACTCCTCCAGACGGAACTCGCTGACGTACTTGGAGGAGTCGACGACGTTCTTGACGAGGTGGTACGCCGGGTGGCGGCTGTCGGCGGCGAAGAAGACGTACGCGTCGGGACCCTCGACGTCGGTCCGGCGGCCGAAGACGGAGACGAGCCCGGCCGCGTTGCCGTTGCCGATGTAGTACTTGGAGCCGGTGGCGCGGAAGCCGCCCTGGCCGTCGGGCTCCAGGAGCATGTCGGTGGAGTAGATGTCGGCGCCGTGGGACTTCTCGGAGAGCCCGAAGGCGAACACCTCGCCCTGGGAGAGGAGTTCGGCTGCGCGGTCCCGGGCGGCAGCGTTGTCGCTCTGCCAGACCGGGCCGAGACCGAGGATGGTGACCTGCCAGGCGTACCAGTAGTCGAGGCCGTAGAAACCGAGGATCTCGTTGAGGGCGGCGATGCGGGCGGTGTCCCAGCGCTTGTCGCCGTCGCGCTCACCGGCGGCGGAGGACGGCGTCAGGAAGGTCGCGAAGAGCCCTTCCTCGGCGGCGAAGGCGAGGAAGTCGCCGAGCCAGGCCCGGGTCCGGTAGTCCTCGATGATCCGGCGCTTGCCCCGCGCCTCGAACCAGTCGACGGTGGCGCGCAGGAGCCGGCGGGTCTCCGGGTCGAAGTGCGCGGGGTCGTAGGTGTGCGGGTTGAACAGCAGCGGGTCGGCCATGAGGTCCGCCTTTCCGGCTCGGGATGAGGGTGGTGGTGCGGGGTGTGGTGGTGCTGGGTGTGGTCGTACGAGGGAGGTCACACAAAGGAGGTCACACAGACCTGGTCGTGCGGCTCGGTTCACTGCCCTGTGCGGAACCGGCCCAGCGTGGCGAGGACGTCGTCGAGCCAGCCGATCATCATCCGCTCGTACGCGACGCCGCCGCGCAGCACGACGTGCTGGAGCTCCCGCTCGGCGTCGAGCGGGCCGCTCTCCGGCGGCTCCCCGAAGTCCCGTGCCTCGCCCGCGAGATAGTGGGCGAGCCGCTCCGTGTGGGCCTGTCGGTGCCGCTGGACCTCGCTGATCAGCGCGGCCGGATCGTCGAAGGCGGCACCCCGGATCTTCACCGCGAGGTCGTGCCGCACGCTCTCGGGCTCGATGGGTTCGTGCAGCCACGTGGAGAGCGCGTCCCGTCCGGGCCCGGCGACGGAGTACTCCTTCTTGTCCGGGCGCCCCTGCTGCGGCACGTCCCGGACGTCCACCCAGCCGTCGCTCTCCATGCGCTTGAGCACGCGGTAGATCTGCTGGTGGGTGGCGGTCCAGAAGTATCCGATGGACCGCTCGAAGCGCCGGGCCAGCTCGTAGCCGGATCCGGGCTTCTCGAGCAGGGACACGAGGATCGCGTGGTCGAGCGCCATGCGCCCGATCTTGCTATGCAACGAGTTGCATAGCAAGACCGGCAGGGCCCGCTGAGACGCGGCTCACCCCGGCCCCGCGCGGACGCCGGGTCAGGCCCCTCGCAGGCCCGGGAGACTATCCGCCCTGTCCTACTCCGGGCGCCTCCTACGCCAGGCCGACCCCCGCAGGGTCGTCGTCGAGGAAGCCGCCCGACTGGTGCTGCCACAACTTCGCGTACGCGCCCTCCGCGGCGAGCAGCTCGTGATGCGTGCCCTGCTCGGCGATCCGTCCGCGGTCGAGGACGACGAGCTGGTCCATGGTCGCGACCGTGCTCAGCCGGTGGGCGACCACGAGCGCGGTCCTCCCGTCCATGAGGCGCCAGAGCGCGTCCTGGACCAGGACCTCGCTCTCGGAGTCCAGGGCGCTGGTCGCCTCGTCGAGCAGCAGGATCGGCGCGTCACGCAGAATCGCCCGCGCGAGGGCGACCCTCTGGCGCTGGCCGCCGGACAGCTTCACCCCGCGCTCGCCCACCATCGTGTCGAAGCCGTCGGGAAGCGCATGGACGAACTCCGTGACGTGCGCCGCCTCGGCCGCACGACGGATCTCGGCGTCGGTGGCGTCCGGCCGGGCGAACGCGATGTTCTCCCGCAGGGTGCGGTGGAACATCGCCGGGTCCTGCGGCACGTAGGCGATCAGGCTGCGCAGTTCGGCCTGCCGCAGCCTGCTGATGTCCTGTCCGCCGATCGTGATCCGGCCGCCGTCGATGTCCGTCATCCGCAGCAGCAGCCGGGTCAGCGTCGTCTTGCCGCCGCCGGACCTGCCGACGAAACCGACCTTCGCCCCGCTGGGCACGGCCAGGTCGAGGCGCTCGAAGAGCGGCTTCGCGCCCGCGTGGGCGAAGTCGACCTTCTCGAAGCGCACGTCGGCGCCCTTGACGAGGAGCGGCTCCGGCACGGCCGGGTCCGTGACGGTCGGCGGGGTCAGCAGCAGTTCGGTGAACTGCGCGGCCTCGGTCATCGAGCTTTCCAGGCGGCGGTAGATCTGGTTGAACTCGAACATGATCCGGGTAGCGTTGGAGTAGTAGGTGAAGGCGACGACGACCGCCTCGACGCCGTGCTCCCCCGCCCCGAGCGAGAGGGCGAGCAGCAGTCCGAGGACGTTGGTCAGTACGGACATCGGCGCGACCATGGTGTCGATGCGCAGGTTGCCGTAGTCCCACGAACGCAGGCTGAGCCGCCGCGATTCGGCGACGCGGGAGCGGTGTTCGGCGACCTCGCGGTGTTCGGCGGCGAAGGACCGGACGGTGTCCATGTTCATCAGGGAGTCGGCGACGTGGCCTGATACCCGGGCGATGGCCTCCTCGCGCTGGTCGACGAGCGCCTGCCGGCGACGGATCAGGGGCCGTACGCACAGGGCCGTCACGGCGATCATCACCAGGAGCCCGACGACGAGCAGGGGCTCGTATGTCCACAGCACCACCGACGCGAACACGAGGGGGACCAGCTTGCCCATGACCGAGAAGGTGAGGGTGTCGACGAACTCCTCGAAGCGGGAGGCGAAACTGAGGACCCGCTTGGTCAGCGAGCCGGCGAAGTTGTCGTGGAAGAAGGCGGCGTCCTTGGCGAACAGCTCGTCCATGCCGATGACGTACAGGTGCTCGATGCCGAGGGCGTCGAGGCGGTTCAGGCAGTGCAGTCCGAGGCGCCACAGCGTCTCGGCGAGAAGCAGCACGCCGGCGAAGACGAGGACGTAGGGAAGCATCGGGGCGATGCCGCCGTCGGCGCCCCCCGCGATGCGGCCGACGAGCTTCGCGACGACGAGCGGCGCGATGTAGAAGATGCCGATGTTGCCCAGCGCCGGAAGCAGCATCGCGGGCACTGTCTGCCGCTTGAGCCGGACCAACTCCTTTCCGTAGTAACGAAGTGCGAGGAGCACGGGGCCCCTGCCTGGCGAACTCTTGCGCGATTCAGGCGTTCCCATCCCAACCCTGCTTTGTCATGTCGAACTGGACAGGGCTGGCAGTGTTCCGCGCGGACACGCGCACCGTCCAAGGGTTTTTCCCGGCCGACGGACAAGCGGTCGGAGCCTCAAGGCCCCATGACCGCGCGAGCGGGGCAGCCCCGAACCCGGTCTCGACCAGCCATCCAGGACTGACACTCACAGAGTGTAATGATATGCTACACAGTGTGACAATGGAGCCCGAGGGCATCCCTCGACACCTCACGAACGCGCCCAATCGCGTCTACTACCTCGACATCGGGACCGGTACCTGGCAGGGAACGGCCACCTTCCGCGTCACCTCTTGGCGTCGCCTCTCGCGCAGCCGCATCGGGTTCACGAACAAGCTGCTCGTGGCCGCCATGCACGTCATCGAGCTGCTCACCGGTGCGCCACGGCAGGACTCGAACATCGTGGCGAAGCCGGACGAGGGCGAGTTCGGTCAGGCCGACAACGTGGTCAGGATCTCCAAGTTCGGCGTGACCCTGTACCTCCTCGAAGAGCAGTACGTACTGCACCGCGACGGAACCGGAGTCACTGTGAACGGGCACGAGAGGCTCGGCCCTCTGCCGCGCCTGTTCACGCGGACCTTCACCTACTCTGCGGTGATCCGCGACGAAGGGATGGCCGCGACCTACCGCATGCCGTTGCTCGGAGCCCTCTGGACCGGGGACTATCGGGTCGCCCCCGACCGCCAGAGCATCTTCGCGGAACTGCTGTGCGACTGGGGCAGGGCGACCGAGGACACCCGCCGAATCAGCGCGCCGGCTTAGCGGACGGCAGGAACCTCCTCCCGATGAACGCCGAGTTCACACTCCCCGCCGAAAGGGTCACCCTGGTCGCCGGACTGCTTGCCGACCGGGTCAGGCAGTACGACACCGCACGCGATCGCCGGGCCGCGTTCGCCTACACCTACTACCGCCTCACGACGGCGCTCGCCACCGGCCTGGAGAAGGGCACCCCCGAGTTCCACGACCCGCCGTGGGTCGCCGAGCTGTGCGAGACGCTCGCAGCGGCCTACTTCAGCGCGATGGACAGCATCGACGCATGGCTGGCAGGACGATCCGGTGGCTCCGCGGACGAGGTTCGGCCCGGTGATCTGCCGGACTCCGTCCCTCAGCCATGGCGGGACGTCTTCGCCGCTTCGAGTGTCCGGCGCTCCTACATGCTGGAAGACGTGCTCTTCTCCATGATGGCGCACATGTCGTACGACTTGCCGGAGGCATTGCGGCGCATGGCGACGTCCACGGGCGACCGCGGCCGCATCGCGGACTTCCACCGCATGAACGACGTGCTGGCGTCCTGTATCGACGGGGTCCAGGACGACCTCGCGGCCAGGTACTTCCATGGACTCAGCTCATTGGACAAGCTGTTCACCCGAAGTGACGAACTGTTGACCAATTACGGGATCCGGGTCGCACGGAGCTTGGCCTGGTTCAACTGCGACAGACTCCTGGACCCGGATTCGACCGAGGAAGCGTCGCGGTCGATCGGCAGGAGCACCGCCGCGCTCATCTCCGAAATCCGCTCCCCCGGCGACCGGAAGCTGCGCGCCTGCTTGTGGATCCTGCGCAGGTTGATTCCCGATCGTCGGCACTGGCCCGCAGCGAATACGCCCCTCGCGTAGAACGCCGAAGACGGACCTCGCCTCCCCCACCCGCCCCAAGACAGGGACGTGTCTCGGGTCACACCTCGACCCCTTCGTGTCGCGGGCCGTCCCGCTGGCCAGGATGAGGTCATGGAGATAGGCATCGCACTGCCCCAGTACGGCACCCACGCCCGCGCCGACCGCATCGTGGCCTTCGCGCGGGACGCCGAGGACGCCGGGTTCGACTCGTTCTGGGTCGGCGACCGCGCCCTGACCCCGGTCGCCCCCAGCAACCTGTATCCGGGGCACACCCCGGAGAACCCGTACCCGCACCAGTACAAGACCTTCCTCGACCCGTTGACCGTGCTCACCGTCGCCGCCGGCGCGACTTCCCGCGCCCGGCTCGGCATGAGCACCCTCAACGGCCCCTGGTACCCGCCGGTCCTGCTCGCCCGCTCCCTCACCTCGCTCGACCAGGTCAGCGGCGGGCGCCTCGACGTCGGACTCGGTATCGGCTGGCTGCGGGACGAGTACACCGCCGTCGGCGCCGACTTCGGCCGGCGGGGCGCCCTCCTCGACGAGCTGCTCGACGTCCTCCACAGCTTCTGGACCCAGGAGGAGTTCGGCCACGAGGGGCCTCACTGGACGATCCCCGTCTCGTACGTCGGCCTCCGCCCCGTCCAGCCCGCGGGACCGCCCGTCTATCTCGGCGGCTTCGGCCCGGCCGCCCTGCGCCGGGTCGGCCGCCGGGCGGCCGGCTGGGTCGGCGCCGTCCTGCCGCCGGGGGCGGCCGAGGGCCTGTGGGACGTGGCGCGGCGAGCCGCCGAGGAGGCGGGCCGCGACCCGGGGACGCTGCGCCGGCAGATCCGGCACAACCCCGCTCCCGGCGACACGGCGGACGCGATCGCCGCCGTGCTCGCGGGCGTGCGGGACACCGGCGCCGACGGCTGCTTCGTCGACCTCCAGCGGTCGGTCGACTCCCCCGGCGAGGCCCTGGAGCTCGGGGCCAAGGTCCTGGGCCTGCTGCGGGGCTGAGCACGGCGGAGGGGCTCCGGGCAACCGGGGCCGGGCCCCTCCGGTCGTCCCGGCCGGCCATGGGAGTCCCCGGTGCCACCGGGTATCGTGATCGCGCTTCGGTGGACGGAGCGGGAATCCGTAGAGCGTCATATGTATGGGGTGGGGAAATGCCGAAGCACCGGTTGTCCAAGAAGGGCCGCTACATAGCCCTGGCCACGACCGCCGTCGTCGTCGTGGCCGGCGCCGGGATCGCGGCGCAGACCTCGATGGCCGCCTCCGCGTGGCCGGCGCAGAAGACCTACACCGGCCGGGCGTTCGACGCCTGCACTGCGCCCTCGCTCACCGCGATGAAGGCGTGGAAGAAGGACGCCTACTACGGCGGCGTCGCCGTCTACGTCGGCGGCAAGAACCGCGGCTGCGCCCAGCCCAACCTGACCAAGTCCTGGGTGAAGTCGGTCGACACGCTCGGCTGGCGGGTCATCCCCCTCTACGTCGGCGCCCAGCCGCCCTGCCAGCAGAGCCGGAACAAGGAGAGGTTCACCGCGGCCACCGCGGCCTCGGTCGGGGCCGCCAACGCCAACGACGCGATCGCCAAGGCCTCCGCCCTCGGCATGAAGGCCGGCAGCCCGATCTACCTCAACATGGAGTCGTACGACATCGCCGACAAGGCGTGCAACGACGCCACCCTCACTTACGTGCGGTCCTTCACCAAGACGCTGCGGGCCAAGACCTACCGCGCCGGCCTCTACGGCTTCAGCAGCTCCAGCGCCAAGGCGATCGCCACCGCCACGAACCGCACGGACCTGCCGGGCAACCTCTGGTACGCCCTGTGGAACGGCCAGGAAACCACCACCAAGGACTGGCCCTGGGATCCGAAGCTGTACACCGACCACAGCCGCGGCCACCAGTACAAGGCCAACAGCAAAGAGACCCGCGGCGGTCACACCATCACCGTCGACCGCAACGCCTGGGACGCCCCGGTCGCCCTCGTCGGCTGACCGTGGACCGTTCCGACCCGGTGCCTCATGAGCCGATCGGCGGCCGGCGGGGCCCGGTCAGGCGGAGACGCTTCTGCTGAACCAGCCGCTGAACGTCGGTTCCTTCGACGCGACCTGAGGCCGCTCGGCCCGTTCCAGTACCCTTTCGGCCTCCGCGCGCCAGCCGGCCGCGTCCGCGTGGGGCGGGGGCAGGAACGGGCCACGCCCGGCCGCTTCCGCGGCGGCTCCGAAGAAGTCGCCGCCCTTGCGCTTGACGTCGTCCGTCCCCCACGCGCGGCCCGCGTCGCGTGGGGGCGCCTTCCGCAGGTGGGGAATGTGCTTGGCGCAGTGGATGTACGCCTCCTCGACGGCGACCTCCACCCAGACCTGCGCCCGGCGGCCCGGTACGGGGTCGTACGCGAGACCGACGTGCGTACGGCGCATCTCGTCGTCGGCCACGACCCGCGCCGTGCCGTTCACATGGAGTCCGATGCGGTCCTGGAGGAAGTCCATCATCAGGATGCCGACGTGGGGGTTCTCCTCGATGTTGCCGAGGCTGGCCTGGACGCCGTTGCCCCGGTACTCGGGGTAGGCGAGGGTCCGGTCGTCGAGGACGTGGAGAAATCCGGGCGGCCCGGCGCGGAAGGTGTTGTCGCATTCGCCGTGCCGGTCGGCGGTCGCCAGGAAGAACATCTCCTGCCGTGCCGCGAACTCCCGCATCCGGGTGTTGAGCCGGTCGAGGACCTGGTCGGCGTAGAACCTGTCGGCGCGTTCGGTGGTGCCCATGCGCTGTTGGACCCGATGTTCGCCGTCGCTCCCCGGGCGCGTGGTGCGTACCGGCGGCGCCTGCCGGAGCGCGCCCTGTTCGCGTTCGAATGCACTCAATTCCTTGCCCCGACCAGTTCTTCGATGGAGTCGTGCCGTATGCGGTGGGCGGGTATGCCGATGTCCACCAGTGTGTCGACGCCGCGGCGAATCATGCCGGGCGGTCCCGACAGGTACGCGTCGTAGGTGTGCCACGGGCCGTACTCGTACACGGCTTCCGGGAGCCGGGCGCCCAGGCCGCCGCGGGGGCCCTCGTCGACGACCGGACGGACGGAGAGCCAGGGGTGCGACTGCTGCATCCGGAGCATGGTCTCGATGTCGTACAGGTCGAGGTCCCGGCGGGCTCCGTAGAACACCTGGACGGAGCGGCGGCGGCCGTGCTGGGCCACGTCCTCGACCAGGGCCTTGATGGGCGCGATGCCGGTGCCGCCGCCGAGGCACAGGAGCCCGTTGTTGGTGGTGTGGTCCACGGTCATGGATCCGGCGGGGGGACCGAGCCGGATGACGTGCCCCGGGCGGGCGCGGTGCACGAGGGCGTTGGAGACCCAACCCGCCGGCACGGCCTTCACGTGGAAGGAGAGCAGGCCGTCGGAGCGGGGTGCCCCGGCGAAGGAGTAGTGCCGCCAGACGCGCGGCCACCAGGGGGTCTCCAGAGCGGTGTACTGCCCGGCGAGGAAGGGGTACGGCTGGTCGGGCCGGACCGTCACGACGGCGACGTCGGGCGTACGCATGTCATGGGCGACCACCTCCGCCGCCCACGAGGCGGGGGCGCGCAGCGCGTCCTCGGCCGCCGCGTCGATCATGATCTGGGAAATCGTGGTGTAGGCGGCCACCCAGGCGGACTCGGTCCTGGGCCCCCAGCTCCGCGGGGCGTAGCGGGAGAGCGCGCCGATGAGGCATTCGCCGACGGCGGGATAGTGCTCGGGAAGGGTGCCGTACTTGCGGTGTCCGCGGCCCAGGTGGGACAGGTACGCGGCCAGGGTCGCGGCGTCGTCCGCGTGGGTCGCGGCAGTGAGCAGCGCCTTGAAGAGGCGGTCGCGCTGGGTGTCCATGGCAGCGGGGAAGAGCGCCCGCAGGTCGGGATGGCGGAGGAACAGCAGGGCGTAGAAGTGCGAGGTGACCTTGTCGGCGATCGGCTCGATCTCGGCCATGGTGCGCCGCAGAAGCCCCGCGTCGGAGGTGTCCTCCGGGGCCGGGGACGGGGCCGGAGGTGGAGCCGGAGCCGTGGCCGGAGTCGGGGTGGCGGCCTGGGGCGCGCCCTGCCGTTGAGCCGGCACCTGTGCGGGTGACTCGGGCGCCGTGCGGCTCCGGTCGGCGCCGCTGCCCACGAGGCGTATCCGGGTGAAGGGGCGGGCGGACATGCCGTCCTCGGCGTCCTGGTGACCGTCCCTTCGGCCGCCGTGCTGCCCGTTCCGGTGATGCTGCGGGTCCGTTCCGAACCAGCCGGCGCTCCGACTGTCGCCGGACGTGTCGCCACCGGCGGACGTAGGGTTCGGAGCATCCATCGGTTTGCCTCGCCTCGATCGAGCATCTTTCGGTCGTCTGTGTACGTGGGGTCCGAGTGTGCCCCATTCTTCCTCTCCGTATCGGAATTCCCGGCGTTTCACCTCAGCTGCTTTCAAAGCCGATGGCACGCACCGCACTTGATGGGCGACAGCACCCGAACATCCGAACGAGTTCGACCATACCCCGCCCGCACGCACTCATGAACGGACCCCTAAGCCGCCACGGCGACACGGCATTTGAGCAGGTCAAGGCGGTGCGCGGGCGGAAGACTCGGGATCTGCGATGAGTTACCGACGAGTTCGAGCGATACGGCGAGCCGTTGGCCACAGACTCATGAGGAAATTCCCGACAGAAATGAAGCAGGGCCTCTCGAATCTCTCACACCGCGCGCGCGGATTCCTTACTTTCTCCACATTCAGGTGGAGCCATCACTCCGGAGGTTTCGGGTCCGGGGCCTTCGGGACGGCGCGGTCGCCCGGGTGGCGCAGGGCGCACAGGAAGCCAAGAGCGAGGGCGACGGCCATGCCGTAGAAGACCCATTGGTTGGCCTGGGCGAAGTCCATCTGAATCGACGACATGGCGTCGCGGGTGGCCTCGGCGACCTGGCCGGTGCCGGTCGGCGGGGTGGCGTCGCCGTGGCCGGAGACGGAGTCGGTGATGCCGCGGGCGACCTGGTCCGCGATGGCGGGTGAGATGCCCCGCGCCCGGAGCGTGTCCGTCACGTTCTCCGTCATGGCCCGGGACAACAGGGTGCCGAACACCGCCAGGCCGACGCTCGCCGCGTAGTTGCGGACGGTCTGGGTGATGCCGGTGACCTCGCCGTAGGAGGTGCCGATGGCGCGGTTGACCGCGTCCGTCGACGCCGGGGCCAGGATGAAGCCGATTCCCGCGCCGGCGAGGGCCACGTAGGGCCATTGGTCGTGCATGGACAGGGTCGTCAGTTTGCCGGCCCACAGGGCGAAGCCGACCGCGCCGAGGATCGATCCCGCTTTCAGCGCGGGGCGCGCACCCCGTTTGTCGAGGATCCGGCCGCCCCACTGGGAGGCGAGGGCGAAGCCGACGAAGAAGTACAGGAGGAAGAGCGCCGCCTGGTTGGGAGAGGCGCTGAGGGACACCTGAGCGTAGACGGAGGAGAAGAAGAACACCGGCACGAAGGCGAGCATCGCGAAGAACAGTACGGCCGTGTCCACCCTGAACGCCTTGTCCTGGAAGACCCGCAGGTCGATCAGTGGGTGGCGGAGGCCGCGCTCGTACCGTACGAACACGTACAGGATCGCGATGCCGCCGACGACGCACAGCCAGGTCGCCCAGCTCGCCCATCCCCATGACCACGCCTGTTGGAAGCCGAGGACGCTCAGGCCCATGCCAGCGGCGACGAGGGCCGCGCCGGGCACGTCGAGGGTTCCGGGGCGCCGGTGGTCCGCGATGTGCGCGAGGGCGGTGAGGATCAGGGCGATGATCGCGACCGGCACGTTGACCCAGAAGACGGCGCGCCAGGTCCACGAGGCCGTGAGCCAGCCGCCGAGCAGCGGCCCGACGGCGGTCAGCGCTCCGGAGATCCCGAAGAACAGGGCGAGGGCCCTGCCCCGCCGTTCGACGGGGAACACCGCCACGACCACGGCCAGCGCGGCCGGGAAGAGCAGCGCCGCGCCGAGACCCTGCACGGCCCGGAAGGTGATGAGCCAGGGCTGGGCGTAGTCGCCGGAGGGGACGCAACCGCAGAGGACCGACGCGACGACGAAGACGAGGGTGCCGATGACGACGATGCGGCGTGGCCCGTACAGGTCGGCCAGGCGGCCGCCGAGGGCGAAGAACGCGGCGAGGGCGAGGAGGTAGGCGTTGACCACCCACTGCATGCCCGAGCTGGAGAGTCCCAGCTCGCGCACGATGTCGGGGGCGGCGATGGAGACGATGGTCTGGTCGATGAAGGTCATCGCCACCGCGAACATCATCGCCGCGAGTGCAACTGTCTGGTTCGGGAGCCGCCCGCCCTTCTGCTGCGCGGGGAACGGCTGCGGACCAGGTTCTGTCCGGCTGCTCACTCTGTCCAGTCTGATCCCGTCCGCGGCGTCGCGCATGCCGCGCGCAGCCCGGGGCGGAGCGGCGTCGGGCTCACGGCGACTACGGTGAGGGGGAGACCGAGACCTGGAAGGCTACTGACACCGGTGTCCTACGGCTTCCCTCTGGGCGCCTGGTCCGTGGCCGCGCGTTGCGCCGTCCGGTTCCGGCGGGTCCGGCGCCTGCCTACGCCGTCCATCTGCTCGGCAGGCAGCCTCCCGAGGCCCCCTGGGACGTCCGGTGGCTGCGTTGGCCGGACTTCTGGCTGCCCAGCAGCCACGTCCAGGCCCGAGCCGTCCTTGGTGAGGCATGGGCTCGTGCCGACACCGAGCGCGTCGAGATCGCCTGTGGCGGTGGCCGTGGCCGAACCGGCACGGCCCTGGCCTGTCTCGCCGTCCTGGACGGCGTACCCGCCGACCGGGCAGTGGACTTCGTGCGCCGGAACTACGACCCCCGCGCCGTCGAAACCCCCTGGCAGAGGCGCTACGTTCTCCGTTTCGCCGACTGACGACGACAACTCGCCGGCGCCGGCGACGGGTTCACCTCGGTCCAGGTCGCCGGTGCCGTGTGCGGGAAAGCTCCGTCCGGTGGGACGGAACGGGTCACGCGAGGGTGAGGAAGAGCTTCTCCAGCTCCTCCTGTGTCATGGGCGGGGTGCCGGAGTCGTCGCTGAGACACTGCCGCATTCCGCTCGCCACGATCTTGAACCCGGCCCGGTCCAGGGCCTTGGAGACGGCCGCGAGCTGAGTGACGACGTCCTCGCACTCCCCGCCGGACTCGACCATCGCGATCACGGCGGCCAGCTGTCCCTGCGCCCGTCGCAGGCGGTTCAGGACCGGCTTCATCGCTTCTTCGTCCACCTGCACAGGACTCCTCCTCCTTCACCCCCACCCTGCACGCCCCTGGAGGCATGCGTCCTTACGTCACTTCGATGATGCACCCTGACCGGCACCGGCACGGGCACGGGCACGGGCACGGGCACGGGCACCGGCTATCGGTTCCCGGTGCGGCGCCCGTGAGCGCCGCCGCATCCGGGCGGCGACCGCGACGGTCCCCACGGCTCCGAGCACGGCCCAGGTGGCGGGGTGGGTCCACACCACGGTGTCGAGCTGCTGGGCGAGGACGAAGACGCCCATGACCACGACGAACCAGCCGAACGCCTTGCGCAGCGCGTCCTGCGGGATGCGGCCCGCGAGGCGGGCGCCGACCAGGCTGCCGATCACGGCCGCCGCGGTCACGGTCGCGGCGATGCCCCAGTCGATGGAGACGCCGGAGAGGTGACCGGCGAGGCCGGCGAAGGACTTCATCGCGATGACCAGGAGCGAGGTGCCGACCGCGATGCCCATCGGCAGTCCGCCGAGGATGGCCAGGGCCGGAACGACGAGGAATCCGCCGCCGGAGCCGACCAGGCCGGTCACCGTACCGACGACGAGGCCCTCGACGGCGATGTGCTTCAGCGGCAGATCCTTGCCGGCGGGCCGGGCGGGTCGGGCGCGTTCGCGTCCGTCGCGGGGCTTGCGGAGCATGGCGAAGGCCGTGGCCAGCATCATCAGGGCGAACGCGACGAGCAGGACGGTGCCGGGGATGTACTCGGCGAGGCGGCCCCCGGCGTAGGCGCCGGCCATGCTGAAGGCGCCGAAGAGCAGTCCGGTCTTCCAGCGGACCCGGTGGGCGCGGGCGTGCGGGATCAGGGCGGCGAGGCTGGTGACGCCGACGACGAACAGGGAGGTGGCGATGGCCTCCTTGGTCTCCTGCCCGGCGAGGTAGACCAGGATCGGGACGGTGAGGATGGAGCCTCCGCCGCCGAGGATGCCGAGGCTGACGCCGATGAGGAGGGAGGCCGCGATGATCAGGGCGGTCACGACGCGCTCCGCAGCTCCGTGATGACGGTACGGATGTCGGTGCGCGGGCCGCGGTTGTAGGGGAGCTTGGAGAGCAGCACGCCCATGGCACAGGAGTTGCTCAGCGCGGCGTAGGTCAGGCCGGCGCCGATCGCCGTCCCGACGAGGTGGACGCCGGGGACCGCGATGCCGATGAGGCCGGTGGCCAGCACGACCGAGCCCGCGACAAGGCGGACCTGGCGCTCCATGTCCCACCGCTGGGGTCCCCGCTTCACGGGCGCGCTCGCCGCCTCCCAGGCGGTGATGCCACCCTCCAGGACGCGGAGGTTGGGCAGACCGGCCTGAGCGAGGGCCTGCTCGGCCTCCTTCGCGCGCTGCCCGGAGCGGCAGACGAGCACGACCTCCTCGTCCAGGTGCGAACGCAGCTCCGCGCGGTGCTCGCGCAAGGTGCTCAGAGGCACGTTGTACGAGCCGGGGATGTGGGAGGTGCGGAACTCGCCCGGGGTGCGCACGTCGAGCAGGCGCGGGGCGTGGCCCTCCTGGACGAGACGGTGCAGGACGGCGGGGGTGATCGACTGGACGGTGCGCTCGGCGCTCATGCGGGACTCCGGAAGATATATACGGGTGGGGGTATGCAAAGGGCCGTGACGGCCGGCGGTTCGTGGACGGGCGGGACGGGCGGGACGGGCGGGCGCGCTCAGACCTTGACGGACCCGGCCGCCAGGGCCCAGGCCGCGTAACCGCCCAGGATGTCGGAGACGTCCTCGATGCCGCGGTGGCGGAGGAGGCTGGCGGCGATGGAGGAGCGGTGGCCGCCCGCGCAGTGCAGGACCAGGGGCCGGTCGGTGGGAAGTTCGCCTACCCGGGAGGGCAGTTCGCTCAGCGGGATGTGCAGGGCCTCGGGGATGAAGCCGTTGGCCTCGCGCTCGCCGCAGGTACGGACGTCCACCACGAGCGGCGGGTTGGCCCCGGCGAGGGCGGTCTTCAGGTGCACGGCGGTGAGGCGGCCGGCCGGGGCGACCTCTGCCTCCATCACCCGCAGGGCGTCCTCGGGGTTGCGGACGTAGCCCACGACGCGGTCGAAGCCGATGCGGGCGAGACGGGTGACAACCTCCACCTCACGGTTCTGCGGCGCCATCACCACCAGTTCCTCCGCCGGGTCCAGGACGGTGCCGGCCTGCTCGGCGAACCGGCCGTCGGCCGGCACGTTCACCGCGCCGGACAGGTGACCGGCCGCGAACTCCTGCGGGTCACGCGCGTCGACCACCACCGCGCCACCGGCCCGTAGCCCGGCGAACTCCTCCAGGGACAGCGGACGGGAGGCCGAGGCCCCGTCGTACAGCGGGCGCTCCTTGCGGTTGAGGTCGGCGTCGTAGGCGAAGTAGCCCGGAGCCGCGGACTGGCCCGCGGTGACCAGCGCGACGAAGGCCTCCCGACTCATCGGGGCGCAGGCGTAGTTGGTCGCGCGCTGCTCACCGATGGTGGAGTGCTTCTCGGTGGACAGGTTCTTGCCGCAGGCCGACCCGGCGCCGTGCGCGGGGAAGACCCGGACCTCGTCCGCGAGGCCCATCAGCTTGTTCTGGACGCTGTCGTGGAGCATGCCGCCCAGTTCCTCGGCCGTCACGCCCACCGAGGCGAGCAGGTCGGGGCGGCCCACGTCGCCGATGAACAGCGCGTCACCCGTCAGGACACCGTACGGAACGGTGTCGCCGGCGCGCTCGTAGACGATGACGCTGATCGACTCCGGGGTGTGCCCGGGGGTCTCCATGACCTCCAGCACCACCTCGCCCAGCGTGATCCGCTCGCCCTCGGCGAGGTGCCGGACCGGGTACTCGGTCTCCGCCCGCGAGCCGTAGCCGATCCACGCGCCCGTCTCGTCGGCCATCTCCAGGTGTCCGGCGACGAAGTCCGCGTGGAAGTGGGTGTTGATCACGCCGACCACGGTGAAACCGTGTGCCCGCGCATCGGCGAGGTACTCCGAGACGTCCCGGCGCGGGTCGACGACAACAGCCTGCCCGGTCGTCTCGTCGGCGATCATGTACGACGCCTGGGACAGGCAGTCGAGGTAGTACTGGGCGAAGAACACGGCGAACCTTTCGACGGAGAGCAGGGCGCGGAGCGGAGCCCCGCGAGACGGGATGAAGCGAGGTGGGGGTGGGCGGCCGGCCGTTCAGGCGGCCCGGGCGTCCGTTCCGCACACGATCGGGCGGCCGGTGCGGGCCCGTCCGGAGTCGTCCGGTTCGCGTACGTCGACGGCGAAGGCTCCCTCCGCCAGGTCGGTCGCGAAGACGTCCAGATCCACTTCACGCATGGAAGATCACCCTTTCGGATACCCCCCGGGGTACTTATGCCGCCGACTGTAGGCAGGGGCACCAGGGGAAGTCAAATACCCCCTGGGGTATCGCACGTCACAGCCCGAACCCTTCGCGGGGGCATAGATGAAAATACCCATGGGGGTATGGTGACCTGTGGATATGAGAACGGATGGAACATCGGGATGACACAAGGGACCACGACGGCGCAGCCCCCGCAGGACACCGTGCTGCTGGGCCTTCGGGAGAACAGGGCGCAGTTCGGCCTGCTCGTCGTCGTCACGGCGGCGGTCGGGGCGCTCGTCGGTCTGGAGCGGACGACGGTCCCCCTGATCGGCACCGAGGTCTTCGGCCTCACCGGGAACCTGGCCGTCTTCTCGTTCATCGTCGCCTTCGGCCTCGCCAAGGCCCTGACGAACCTCGCAGCCGGTGTGCTCACCGCCCGTTTCCGGCGCAGGCAGCTCCTGCTGGCCGGCTGGCTGATCGGCGCACCCGTGCCGTTCGTCCTCGCCTGGGCGCCTTCGTGGTGGTGGATCGTCGCCGCGAACGTCCTGCTCGGCGTCAACCAGGGCCTGACGTGGTCGATGACCGTCAACATGAAGATCGACCTGGTGGGGCCCGCCCGCCGGGGACTCGCCACCGGCCTCAACGAGGCCGCCGGCTACGTCGCGGTCGGCGCCACGGCCCTGCTCACCGGCTACCTCGCCACCCGGTACGGGCTGCGCCCCGCCCCCGAGCTCATCGGTGTCGTCTTCCTCGCCGCCGGTCTCGGCCTGTCCCTCCTGGCCAAGGACACCGCCGCCCACCTCGCCCTCGAACTCGCCCGCCACCCGGCGCCCGAGGGCGGCAAGGACGGCAGGCCGTCCTTCACGGAGACCTTCGCCCGTACGTCATGGCGCGACCGGTCCCTGCGCGGTGCCGGCCAGGCAGGCCTGGTCAACAATCTCAACGACGGCCTGACCTGGGGCGTCTTCCCGCTCCTCTTCGCCGACCACGGCCTCGGCGTCGCTGCGATCGGCCTGATCAAGGGGCTCTACCCGCTGCTGTGGGGCATCGGCCAGATCCCGGCCGGCCACCTCGCCGACCGGATCGGCCGCAAGCCGCTCGTCGTGACGGGCATGCTCGTCCAGGCGGCGGCGCTCCTGATCGCCCTCGTGCTCCTCGATCGCCCGCTCCTCGCCGGGGTCCTCTCCGCCGTCGGCCTGGGCCTCGGCACCGCGCTGGTCTATCCGGCGCTCATCGCCTCCGTCTCCGACCACGCCCACCCTTCCTGGCGGGCCCACGCCCTGGGCACGTACCGGTTCTGGCGCGACATCGGCTACGCGGCCGGCGCCCTGCTGGCGGGTGTCCTCGCCGACGCGCTGGGCCTGGACGCCACGGTCCTCGCCGCCGCCGTGCTCACCGCGATCTCCGGCCTCCTCGCCGCCCGCTGGATGACCGACCGCCCTCGACAGCACTGACCCTCAGGCACTCCTGACGATCCCTACGAAGCGCCTCAGGCGTCGGTCAGACATCGGTCAGGCGTCGGCCAGGAGGGGGTCGTACGGGGTGCTCGTCCGGCGGCCCGACATGAAGGAGAGGAAGTCGCCCACGAAGGCGCTCCGGCCGTAGGCGCCGTCGGTGGCCGTGAGGTCGCGGTGGAAGGCGGTACGGAAGAGGGTCCGGTACTCGTCCGCGTCGATGGTCCCGCTGCCGTCCTTGTCGGTGGCGTCGAAGAGGACCTCGGCGACGCGGATGAGCGCGGGTCCGGCGAGGGAGGGGACGGAGGCGGCGTACTCGTCGGGGCTGATGCGGCCGTCGCCGTCCGTGTCGAGGGCGGCCTGGAGCTCGCGCCACCATGCGGCGAAGGCGTCGTAGAGCCGGGTCTCCTCGGGTTCGTCCAGGTCGAGGCGGGTGGAGAGTTCGCGGGCCATGGCGGCGAGGTCGGGCCAGTCGAGGTAGCCGTCGCCGGTCTGGTCCAGCACCCGGCGGAAGAAGTCCTCCGCCGAGCGTCGGCCCTCGCCCGTGGCCTCCGATGCTGCCGGGCCCGGGGCCGGGTCGGCGTCGCCGCCCAGCGGTGCGAGGAGGCGGAGCAGGGCCGATGCCCGCTTCATGCGGGCGCGCAGGGCGGTCACGGTCCGGGCGCGGGGGTCGTCGCTGCCGGGCGGGAGTGAGAGGACGTCGATGATGCTCTCGGCGTTGATCCAGCCCGCGGGCAGGAAGCGGGCGAGCCCGGCGGCGAAGTAGGCGCCCTGCATGAGGGTCGGGGCTCCGGGCATCTCCGGCAGGCCGGCCCGGCGCCGGTACGGCTCGGGGAGCGAGGCGACGGTGATCGCGCCGAGGAGCGGACCGGCGACGGCCCGGCCGGCCGCCCACAGCGTCGGCGCGCCGTCGAGCAGCGCCGGGGCGGGCAGGTGGTCGAAGAGCCGGTAGAGGATGACACGGGCCGCCTCGGTGTTCTCCAGTTCGTTCTCGACGACCCTGTCGAAGTACCGCCAGAAGTCGTGGAGTTCCTCGGGGAGTTCGTCGGCGTCGCCGTCGAGCGCGGCGAGGAACGCGCGGTACTCGGCGTACATGCGTTCCATGGTGTCCTGGTCGAGCGGCTGCCCGCTCAGCCGGCACATGGTGACGGCGCTCTCGAAGAGGGTGGCGATCACCCAGGCGCGGGTCGCGCGGTCCATGGCGTCGTAGGCGCGGCCGCGGGAATCGGAGCCGTTCATCCGGGTGTGCAGCCGGTTGAGCCGGGCGGCCTCCCGTTCGCGTACCTCCGGGTCGGCGTCGAACATGCGCCGCATGCTGAGGAAGGTGTTGCGGAGTCGGCGCCAGGGGTGGGCGACGAAGGTGGAGTTGTCGACGAGTGCGGCACCGATCTGCGGGTGAGCGGCCTCCAGTACGGTGGCCCGGATCAACGCCAGCGCCCAGCGCGGGTCGTCGAAGAAGGCATGGAACTGTGATTCCGTGCCGAACAGGGGTGCCTCGTCGCCCGTTCCCATGGTTGCGGTCGTCATGATGGGTCTCCGTTGGTCCGGGGCGGCACTCCGCCGAAGCGGCGGTCGCGGCGCCGATAGGTGTGCAGGCAGGCGAGGAAGTCGGGGGCCCGGAAGTCCGGCCAGAGCGCCTCGGGGAAGATCCACTCGGCGTAGGCGACCTGCCAGAGCATGAAGTTGGAGATGCGCTGCTCGCCGGAGGTACGGATGACGAGGTCCACGTCGGGGGTGTCGGGGAACGGCAGGTGGTCCGCGAAGAGCCGCTCGGTCACCTCGCCGGCGGGCGTCCCGCTGCGGATCAGCGACCTGGCGGCCTCGACGATGTCCCGGCGCCCGCCGTGGTCGAAGGCGACCGTGAGCGTCATCCCCCGGTTGTCGGCCGTCAGCGTCGTCAGGTCGTCGAAGTCCCGGGCCAGCTCACGGGGGATGCGCGAGTCGGCGACCCCGAGGAAGCGGCAGCGGATGCCGCGGGCGAGCAGCAGCGGCGCGTGCTTGCGTACGACCCGGCGGACCAGACGCATCAGGTAGTCGACCTCGCTGCCGGGGCGGTTCCAGTTCTCGGTGGAGAAGGCGTACAAGCTGAGCCACTCGACGCCGGCCGCCCGGGCCGCCTCGATGATGTCGATGACGGTGGTCTCCGCGGCCCGGTGGCCCGCCGTGCGGGGCAGCGAACGCTGCTGCGCCCAGCGGCCGTTGCCGTCCATCACACAGGCCACGTGCCGCGGCACGACACGCGTCGCCGGCCCGTCGGCCCGGCGCTGCTCGCCGGGCCCTTCGATCCGCCGCTCCCGGCCCGGCCGGTCGTCCGGCTGCTGCCCGCCGGGCTCCTCGGCACCCTGTCGCCGGCCAGGCCGGTCCTCCGTCACCCCGCGTGCGCGCGGCACGCCGTGGTCCGTCACGCCCGGCCCCGTCCCCTCCGGAGCGGCACGACCAGTCGTCCCGCGTTCGGTCACGCCCACCCTGTCTCGCCGCCCCCGCCTCGCCCGCGCTCCGCCGGCGCGTTCCCTCCCGAGAGTCTGACTATGTGAAAGGGCCTGACCGGCGGAAACGGGTGACTGTCACCCTTGGCGCGTGCGTTCGTGCCCGCTCAGGGGCCGGCCCTTCTCCTGCCGGGGACGACCGGGCTCGCGGGCGGGGCCTTCGCGGGGAAGTCGATGCCGATCGACAACGGTGCTGTCCTACGAGCGATCGCGCTTGAGCGAGTCCATGATTCCTTCGGCCCGGTGGCGAACACTGTTCACCTTCTGGCGGAGCTTGGCTTTCGTCTGGTCCGTCCTGCCCTCGGCCTCAAGGCGCTCGTGGCCGGTGATCTTTCCGGCGATCTCTTTGAGCCTGCCCTTGGCCTTGTCCATGGCGTCGCTCATGCTCGCGATCCTCCGTCCGATCGGTTCCCACCCTCCACGCTAGGTTCGGTCGCCCCCCGGTGCTCGTCGGCCGAACCCGGCGGCAGCGCCCCGCCCTGCCCGTTCCACATGAGGTGAGGCGGCGGGCACGCGAAAGGTGCAGACTTGTATCGGAGCCTCGCGCGGCCCGCCTCTTACGACGGGCGAGCGGGAGGAGGACACATGACCACGCCACAGGGCAGCACGCCCGGTGCCGGACCGGAGGACACGACCGGCGAGGCGCTCACCGGTCCCGCGGTCGACCCGGCGGACCAGCTCGCACGACTCGGCCGTTCCTGGATCTGGCTCCTCGGCGCGGCGATGGCGACACTCGTACCGGGCATCCTCGTGCTCGTCTGGCCGGACGTGACCCTGCACATCCTGGCCGTACTCATCGGGCTCTACCTGCTGGTGATCGGCGTGTTCCGGTTCGTGTCCGTGTTCGGCCGCGACAGCGGCGACCGCGTGCCCGGCCTGATCGTGGCCGTCCTGTGTGTCCTGGGCGGGGTGCTGTGCCTGAGGAACCCGCTCCAGACGATCGCCGCGCTCTCGCTGATCGTCGGCTCCGTCTGGCTGGTGTCCGGCGTCGTCACCCTGTACTCGGCCATCGCCACCAAGAACATGCCGCACCGCGGCATCGTCATGGCCCTCGCGGCCCTCGGCATCGTCGCGGGGATCGTGGTCCTGGCGCTTCCGGCGGAGTCGGCCCGGGCCCTGACCAGGTTGCTCGGGCTGTGGCTCGTCCTCATGGGCCTGGCCGAAGCCGCGGTCGCCCTGGCGTGGCGGTCGGCCCTGCGCAGGGCGGGCATCCCCCCGGGCCACGACGCGTCCGGCTGAGTGCCGGTGGCATGGCCGGGACTCTGTGAAGCTCCCGGCCGTCGTGGAGTCGGCGTTCCCGATGCGGGTCGCGGATCCGCCGCGCATGCTCGAAGCATGTCCCAGGTGACGACCACCGACCTGTACGAGGTCACGATGGCGCTCTCGTACCTGCGGGAGGACATGCGCGCACCGGCGACTTTCAGTCTCTTCGTGCGCGGCCTCCCGCCGGGGCGCGGCTTCCTCGTCGCCGCGGGACTCGAACCTGCCCTGGACTACCTCTCCCGCTTCCGGGTGAGCGGCTCCGACGTCGAGGAGTTCGCGGAGGTGCTGCGGCGGCCCGTGGAGGACCTCGCACCGCTGCGCGGTCTGTCCTTCGACGGCCAGGTCCGTGCCGTGCCCGAGGGCCGGCTCGTGTTCGCCGGAGAGCCGCTCCTGGAGGTCACCGCACCGCTGCCGCAGGCCCAGCTCGTGGAGACGTACCTGCTGTCCCTCGTCTGTCATCAGACGGCGGTCGCGTCGAAGGCGGCGCGGTGCGTGCTCGCCGGCGCCGGCCGGCCCCTGGTGGACTTCTCCCTGCGCCGCTCCCACGGTCCGGAGGCGGGCATCCAGGCGGCCCGCGTGTGCGCGCTGGTGGGCTTCGCCGGTACGAGCAACGTCGCCGCCGCGCGCCGGTACGGCATCCCGGTGGCGGGCACGATGGCCCACTCGTACGTCGAGGCCTTCGACTCCGAGGAGCAGGCGTTCCGCGCCTTCGCCCGTACCCATCCGGGCCCGGTGACCTTCCTCGTCGACACCTACGACACCGATCGCGGCGTCGCGACGGCCGCACGCGTGCTCGCGGACCTCGGGCTCGGCCCGGAGTGCGGGATCCGTCTCGACAGCGGCGACCTGGGCGCCCAGGCCCACCGGGCCCGTGCCGCGCTCGACGCGGCGGGGCTGCGGGACGTGCGGATCATCGCGAGCGGCGGTCTGGACGAGTACGGCGTCGACCGGCTCGTACGGGAAGGGGCGCCGATCGACGCGTACGCCGTGGGAACGAAGGTCGGCACGGCCGCCGACGCCCCGTACCTGGACGCGGCCTACAAGCTGGTCGAGTACGACGGCCGGCCCGTCATGAAGCTCTCGGCGGCGAAGGTGACCGCTCCGGGCCCGAAGCAGGTCTTCCGCGCTCCCGGCCTCGACGACGTCATCGGCCTGCGGAACGAGGAGCCGCCCGAGGGCACGGAACCGCTGCTGCGGACCGTGATGCGCGGCGGGCTCCGCACGGAACCGCCCACGACCCTGACGGCCTCCCGTACCCGCTGCGAGACCGACATCGCCGCGCTCCCGGAGGCTGCCCGGCGCATCGAAGGCCCGGTGCCGCAGGCGCCCGCGGTGTCGACCCGGCTCGCGGCCCTCACGACCGTCGTACGCCATCGCACCGAGGCGTGGACCGGCTCCGGGCGGTCGGCGCCCGGATGACGTGGCCGCCCGTACGCGCGGAACGGCGCCGGCGGCCCTCCGTCCCGGTCCCGGAGGGCCGAGGCGGCGAAAACGGGCGATCCTGAGAAGTGGGAGGCGTCCGACTCACGTCCGCGCGGCACGACCCGGCAAGGAAGTGACGATCATGGAAACCCAGCGCGGTTCCTACCCTCCGGTGACGGTGACGGCCGTACTCGACAAGCCGCTCTCCCGCTGGCTGTGGCTGGTCAAGTGGTTCCTGGCGATCCCGCACTGGATCGTGTTGTTCTTCCTCTGGATCGCCTTCCTCGTCGTCAGCGTGATCGCGTTCTTCGCCATCCTCTTCACCGAGCGGTTCCCCCGGGGTCTGTTCGACTTCAACCTCGGCGTGCTCCGCTGGTCCTGGCGCGTCTCGTACTACTCGTACGGCGCACTCGGCACCGACCGTTACCCGCCCTTCAGCCTCGGGCCCGAGCCCGACTACCCGGCCCGGCTCGACATCGTCTACCCGGAGCGGCTGTCCCGCTCGATGGTCCTGGTCAAGTGGTGGCTGCTGGCGATCCCCCACTACCTCGTGATCGCCTTCTTCACCGGCGGGATGCGCGCCACGGGCTGGTGGAGCGGCGGCCTGATCACGCTCCTGGCGCTGATCGCGGGCTTCGCCGTGACCTTCACCGAGCGGTATCCGCGCGATCTGTTCGCCCTGATCATCGGGCTGAACCGCTGGGTGTTCCGCGTCGCCGCCTACGCGAGCCTCATGACGGACGCCTACCCGCCCTTCCGCCTCGACCAGGGCGGCGAAGAGCCGGTCGCCCAGGAAGCCCGCTGACGGCGGGACGTTCCCTGTCGGGAAACGCTTCCTCCGGGGTGGCGGCCGAATGGATGAGCCCGTTCCGGTGGATTGGCCGAACTGTGCGTAGACCAGATAGGTGCCTGAGGCATGTAGTGGAGACGGCACCAACGTCCAAGCCACCCGATTCGCCCCTTGCGAGGCCCCCATGACGGAAGCCGTGGCGTTCCCCCAGAACCGGACCTGCCCCTACCACCCACCCACCGCCTACGACCCGTTGCGAGAGGAGCGCCCTCTGTCGCGAGTGACCCTGTGGGACGGGCGCTCCGTGTGGCTCGTCAGTGGGCACTCGGCCGCCCGGACGCTGCTCTCGGACGCGCGTCTGTCCACCGACTCCACCCGGACCGACTTCCCGCTCCCGACCGAGCGGGCCCAGGCCCTGCGCCGGCGCCGGCGCCCCGCCCTGCTCGGCTGGGACGATCCCGAGCACAACGTCCAGCGCCGGATGCTGATCCCGAGTTTCACGCTCAAGCGCGCCGAGCGGCTGCGCCCGCGCATCCAGGAGACCGTGGACGGTCTGCTCGACGCGATGGAGGCCGCGGGCCCGCCGGCCGAACTGGTGAGCGCGTTCGCGCTGCCGGTGCCCTCGATCGTGATCTGCGACCTGCTCGGCGTCCCGTACGAGGACCACGACTTCTTCGAGGAGCAGTCCGCGCGGCTGCTGCGCGGCCCGACGGGCGCGGACACCGAAGACGCGCTCTCCCTGCTCGAGGGCTATCTGGGCGACCTGATCGAACGCAAGCGGAAGAAGCCCGGCGAGGGCGTGCTCGACGACCTGGTGGCACGGCAGTTCGAGGAAGGCGGGCCCGACCGCGAGGAGCTGGTGCAGCTCGCCACGATCCTGCTGATCGCGGGGCACGAGACCACCGCGAACATGATCTCCCTCGGTACGTACACGCTCCTGCGCCACCCCGAGCGGATGGCTGAGCTCCGGGCCGACCCCGGACTCGTGCCGACGGCCGTCGAGGAGCTGCTGCGGTTCCTGTCGATCGCGGACGGGATTCTGCGGGTCGCCCGCGAGGACGTGGAGATCGGCGGCACGGTGATCCGCGCGGGCGAGGGGGTGGTCTTCTCGACCTCCGTCATCAACCGGGACGCCGCCGCCTACGCCGATCCCGACAGCCTGGACTGGTCGCGCTCGGCACGGCACCACCTGGCCTTCGGCTTCGGCATCCACCAGTGCCTGGGGCAGAACCTGGCGCGCGCGGAAATGGAGATCGCGCTCGGGACGCTGCTCCGCCGGCTGCCGGGGCTGCGGCTCGCCGTCCCCGCCGAGGAGATCCCGTTCAAGCCGGGCGACACGATCCAGGGGATGCTCGAACTCCCCGTCACATGGTGAAAAGGCCCGCACGGATGCGCATCTCCATCGACGGGGACGTCTGTATCGGCGCCGGGCAGTGCGCCCTGACCTCCCCGGACTTCTTCACCCAGGACGACGACGGGTTCGGGACGGTGGTCCCCGGCCAGGAGGGAGGCGGCGGCCCACTGGTCC
Source organism: Streptomyces sp. NPDC042346 (assembly GCF_055581845.1). Classification (NCBI taxonomy): domain Bacteria; kingdom Bacillati; phylum Actinomycetota; class Actinomycetes; order Kitasatosporales; family Streptomycetaceae; genus Streptomyces; species Streptomyces sp. NPDC042346. The sequence goes on from NZ_JBVJEH010000002.1 coordinate 571,844, forward strand.
GCGAGGCCGCCCGCGCCTGCCCCGTCCGGGCGATCAACGTCGAGGAGTAGAGAGGAGGCGGGAGCGGGTGCCGGCCGCCGTGCCGTCAGGATCCGATCCGGATCAAGCGGTGCTCGTAGGCGTAGATCACCGCCTGTACCCGATCCCGCAGCCCCAGTTTGGCGAGGATGCGTCCGACGTGTGTCTTCACCGTCCCTTCGGAGAGGAACAGTTGTCGGGCGATCGTAGCGTTGGAGTCGCCGCGCGCGATCAGCAGCAGGACATCGCGCTCCCGGTCCGTGAGCGACGCGACCGGGCCCTCCGCGCCGTGGCGCACCGGGAGGTCGGCGGCCACGTGGTCGAGCAGGCGGCGCGTGGTGGAGGGGGCGATCACCGCATCGCCGCGGTGCACGGTACGGATCGCCGCGAGCAGGTCCTCCGCCGGCGCGTCCTTCACCAGAAAGCCGCTCGCCCCGGCCTGGAGTGCGGCGAAGGCGTGCTCGTCGAGGTCGAAGGTGGTCAGGACGATCACCTTCGGCGCGTCGGGGCGGGCCAGCAGCCGTCGGGTCGCCTCCACCCCGTCGAGTCGCGGCATGCGTACGTCCATCAGCACGATGTCGGCACGGCGGCGGGCGAGCAGTTCCAGCGCCTCGGCGCCGTCACCGGCCTCGCCGACGACTTCCATGTCCTCCTGCGACTCGACGACCATGACGAAGCCGTCCCGCACCATCACCTGGTCGTCCACGAAGACCACCCGGATCGTCATCGCGTCTCTCCTCCCGCTGTCCGTGGCAGCCGTGCCCGGACCAGATAGCCGCGGCCGTCCTCGCCCGCCGGACCGGTGTGCACCGTGCCACCGACCACCGCCATCCGCTCGCGCATCCCGATCAGCCCCTGCCCCGCCCCGTCGCTCACACCGGGCCCGCGCCCGTCGTCGCTCACCTCGACCACGAGCGCCCCGCCCGACCAGTCGAACCGTATCCGGGCCCGGGCTCCGCGGCCCGCATGCTTCAGGGTGTTCGTGAGAGCCTCCTGAACCAGGCGGTGCACGACCAGCCCGGCCGCCTCGCTCATCGGGTACGGCTCCCCGACGACCAGGTGATCCACGGTCAGCCCCGCTGCCCTGACCCGGTCCAGCAGCACCGGCAGTTCCGCCGGCCCGGGTTGCGGATCCCAGGCCTCGGTGACCTCGGGAGCACCGGCGCGCAGTACCCCGAGCAGTCCTCGCATGTCGGTCAGCGCCTGCCGCCCGGTCTCCTCGATCCGGCCGAGCACCTCGGCGGCGCGCTCGGGCCTGGTGCGCGCCGCATAGCGGCCTCCCTGCGCCTGGCTGACGATCACCGACAGGGAGTGGGCGATGACGTCGTGCATCTCCCTGGAAACACGCGCCCGTTCACTCGCCACGGCGCTGCGGGCCCGTTCCTCGCGGTCGGCCTCGGCGCGTGCGGCGCGGGCCAACAGTTCCCCCATATAGGCCAGTTGCATACGGCGGTACGCGCCGAGGCTGACCGCGACCGCTACCACGGCCAGGAGCAGGCCGGCCAAGTACGCCACCGGTACGGGCATGCGACCGGGGCCTCCGGCGGCGGACCAGACCGCGGCCGTGACAGCTGCCGTCGCGCCGACGGTCAGGGCGACGAGCCGGGACCGGTCTCCGCCGTGGGCCGTGTACGCGTACAGCGCGATCGGGAACACCAGCAGCGAGGGCAGTAGTGGCAGCCCTCCGGCTCCGGCGAGTTGCGCGGTTCCCGCCGCGGTGACCACGGCGAACGACAGCGTCGGCGCGACACGCCGCCAGGCCAGGGCGGCATGTCCGACGAGTACCGCGACCGCGAACGGCAGCAGTCGGTTCCTCGGTACCGCCAGCCACAGCAGTGTCAGAGACCACGCGCCGACCGGCACCGCGACGACGGCCGCGAGCAGGATGTCCCTCGGCGCGGGACGCGGTATCAGTACCCGCACTGTGCGCACTCCCTCCTGGTGCGGCGCCCGTACGAGAGAACGGCCCCGGCGAGCGACAGACCGAACAACGACCAGCTGCCGTACACCGCTGTGATGACAAGGAAGTTGTCATCGGCGGACCCGAACGGTAGCTCGGGTCCGCCGAGCAGACGGTTGACGCCGGCGAAGACCGGGATCAGACCCTGCAAGATGTGCACGGAGGCCAGGCTCCATCCAGCGAGCAGCGGCATCCATCGCGGGAGCCCGCGGCCCCACGGCCGTACCAACGCCAGGGCGAGCAGCACACTCCCGGCCAGCAGCAGCGCCGACATGACCGGGGCGCCGGTCTCCTCGAAGTCCGCGGGGCGGCCGAACCCACCGCCCAGCCACCAGGAGAACTTCACCGCCGGATACACGCACGCCAGCGCGCAGGCCGCGTATCCCGGCCAGGCCGGCTGCCACACCTCCCCGCCGGCCGTGCGGCCGCACCTGGCACAGCCGGCCCCCGTCGCTCGTTGGTACGCCAGTACGGTCCTCGCCAGCGCGACGGCCGCGACGAACGCCACCGCTCGTGTCAGGAAACCGGGCCAGTCGACCTGTGCGAAGTCGCCGGCAGGGATGCCGGTGACCCAGAAGAAGGCGCGAAAGCCGTCGAAGACGACTCCGACCGCGGCCCACAGCAGCAGCGCGGACGCGATCCAGCCCACGGCCATGACCGGCCGCCGCCCCACCCCACGCGAGATGGCGAGCGCCGCGCCCAGTCCCAGTACGCCGGCGACCCAGGGCGCCCAGTCCGGGACGATGCCCAGGGAACTGATGTAGTCCCGTCCGCCGGGCAGGTACGGCTGGACGGCGCAGGCCACGAGAGTGGCGGCGGCGCCTACGGCACTCACGGCCGGCGGTAAGGACCTGGACACGGCCACAGATGTCGTCTTGCCCTCGCTCGTCATGCTCTCGCTCGTCTTGCTCTCGCTCGTCATGCGCCTACCGTGGCCGCCGCGGCACCCTGCGCGCGTCTGCCTGAAGTCTCGATGCGGTACGACCTGAGGCAGAGATCTCTCCGTATCGCCATGAGCCACGGGGCGCCGGCGCCCGGGCGCCCCGACCCTGACAGGGGGATCGGAGGACGCGGAACCGGGCGTTCCCGTCAGCGCCGGCGGAGCTCACCGAACCAGCGCACGATCGACGACGTGGCTGCCACGTTGGACCCCAGGTGACGGGATCCGTGGTAGTCCACGTCACCCAGATCGACGACCGGGACGTCCACGCCGTTCCTGAGCAGAGCCGTCCGGCAGTGCTCGGTGTTGTCGGTGACGGCCTGCTCGTCTCCCCTCGCCATGTAGAGCCGCACCGGGGCGCGAGGGGTCCAGTCGGCGCATACGGCGTCGGTCGCGCGCAGCGCCTCCGCCAGCGGCCCCGTCGGTTGCGCCAGCAACGTGCGGCCGTGCTCGGTCAGCAGCTCGTCCAGCGCCCCCGGGGTGCCCCGCATCAGCTGCTCCCCCGTGTGGGCGCCGTCGAAGAGCGCCTCGACGGTGCTGTCGTAGGGGGCACGGAAGACCTCGCCGGGACTGTCGTAGAGGTGGTGGAGCCGGTTGAACGCGACGAGGGTGTACGCCGCGTACAGCACACTGGACTTGGGCTCCAGCCGGCCCGCGAGCAGCGCGGGCAACTCCGCGCCGCCGAAGTCGTACGCGCCGCTGACCGGTGCCAGCGCGCCCAATCTGAACCAGCGGTCCTCACCTGCCTGCAGAGCACGGCCGAGACCCAGCGCCGCCGAGGCGCCCTGCGAGAAGCCGGTGACCATGACCTCGCGCTCCAGCACGTGTCCGGTCCGGGGCGCGAAGGCGCGGGCCGCCCGCAGCATGTCGAGGGACGCCGTGGTCTCGGAGTCGATGTCCATCCAGGGGTGCAAGCCCGGTCCCTTGCCCATCCCCAGGTAGTCGGGCGCGACGGCCGCGGCACCGGCCGCCGCGTGCGCGATCACCGGCGCGGACACGAACCTGGCGCGCTGCATGGACGGGGAATCGTCCTTGTGGCTGCCGGTGCCGTGCGCGAAGGAGACCGTCCGCAGCCGTCCCTCGCTCGTGAGCGGCAGCACGAACAGCCCGCTCGCGGTGGTGGGTTGTCCGTAGGCGTCCACGGTCCGGTAGATCAGCCGGTACGCGACCACGCCGTGCCGGACGGTGTCGTCGTCGAAGCCGGCGGCGCCCAGCTCGGTGGACACGGCCTGCGGGGTCGCGAGCGTGTACAGCTTCTCGGCGGACACCAGCGTGCCTCGGCCACGCTGCTCATGCTGCTGGACCCGGGCATCCGCGGCGGGCGGAGCGGCGGCGGTGGCGACGGCGGGTGCGCCCAGCAGCAGGACGCAGCAGACGGCGGCCACTTGCGCCCGGCGACCGCGAAGGTGCCGGGTTCCGCTGCGCGACGATGTCGAGGTGGAGATGTCCACGAGTTACCCCAAGTGCGAGTCGATGACGACCCCTTCAGCCTCACGCGTTGCGGTGTTCGGCGCACGGGTGCAGGCCCCCGGATCCTCCTGGTGCCCGCCCCCGGTCACGGTGCGAACTCCAGGCGCTCTGCGTCCGCAAAGCGGGGCTCTCCCCTCCAGTACTCCCGGCCCGGCGGCGGCCCGATTCAGCCGTGGACGCCCGGGAATTGACGCACTGTCAGGGGCGCATCATACACAGGATGTTTGGGGGCAAGTCGGTAGACCTCGGCGCGGACATGGAGGTCGATTCCGGGCAGTGGACGGCTCTTGACGGTGCTTTGGCGTTGTGCGAATCTCTCGACAGGTCTGGACCAATGACTTTCATCGGGTGGGGCGGAAACACCAGACGCCCCGGGGCAACCTGAAAGTCCGGCCGTCCTGACCGCACACGGCCGTCGGCCGGTCCCCGGGGGGTGGACCGACGTCACACGGCGGCCGGTGCCGTTGTCGAACCCGGCTACCGCAGACAGCCGTTGGCGCCCGAAGCGCCGACGTGCGGCAGCCCGGTCCCCGCGCCGCGTCCGCACGTTCACCCGTGCTGCTCCACCACTCCGCTCCGACGTCCTAAGTGAGCCGCCGATGTCCGAAGTCCTCTCCCTGGCCGACCGCATTCCGGCCTCCCCGGCTCAGCAAGGGGTCTGGCTGACCGATCGACTCGGCCTGGCCCGCGAGGCGTTCCACATGCCGGTGCGGATCTCCTTCGACCGGGTCGACACGGCGGCGCTGAGCCACGCGGTGGCCGCCGTGACCAGGCGCCATCCGGCCCTTGCCGCTCGCCTGGTGGAGCGTGACGGCCAGGTCTGGCAGGAACCCGCGGCGCAGCGGCCCGAACTGGTGCAGCTCGAAGCGCCCGTGGACGAGGCCGACCTGGAGCGGCGGCTGGAGGAGGAGGCCGCTCGTCCGTTCCCCCTGGAGACCGGACCGCTCAGCCGCTTCACCCTGCACCGGCGGGCGGACGGGAGCGCCGAGCTGCTGGTCACCGCCCACCACTCGGTCTTCGACGGCAACTCCAAGGACCTCCTGGTACGGGACCTCGCGGCCGCCTACGGCTCGGCGCCCCTGCCCGTGACCACCCCGCAGGACGCGGCGGACGCGCCGGTCGCGCCGAGAGCCGAACCGGACACCGTACGACGGGCTGCCGAGTGGTACGGGCCGCGCTGGGCCGCCGCCACCGAACCGGTGCTGCCCGGTGCGCCGCGCACCCCGACCGTCGCCGGCGCAGGTGAGGCGGTCGAGTGGCGCCTCGACGGCGTCGAGGCAAGCGAGTTGGCCGCCGCGGCAGCCCTCGGCGGCACCACCGTCTTCGAGTTCCTGCTGGCTGCCCTGCACGGGCTGCTGCGCCGCTACGGCGGCGAAGCGGTGCCGGTGTCCGTACCGCTCTCCACGCGGACGCCCGAACTGTGCGAGGAAATAGGGCTGTTCGTCAATGAGCTGCCCGTCCACGCGCCCGCGGCCGATGCGTCGCAGACCTTCATCGACTTCGCCGCCGCCGTCCGGGCCGAGCTGCGGGCCGGCTACCCGTACCGCAGCGTGCCCTTCGGCAGCGCGGTCACCGGGCTGAGCCCCCGCGTCGGCCTGACCGCGGTCTCGCTCGGCTACCGCCGGCGCGGCCCCGACCCGGACTTCGCGGGCACCGGCGCCCGGATCGCCTGGGCCGTGCACAACCGGACCGCCCGCAACACCCTCCACCTCCAGATCGTCGAGGCCCCCGACTCCCCCGGCACCACGGGTACCCCGGGTGGCGGCATCGACTTCAGCCTCCAGTACGACCCGGCCGTGCTCGACCCGGACGCCGCCCGCCGGATCGCCGGGCACTACAGCACCCTGCTCGCCGGCGCGGTCGCCACACCCGGCGCCCGGCTGCTGGACCTGCCGCTCCTGGACGCCGCCGAACTCCGGGCCGTCACCACCGCACCGAACGCCACCGACCGGCCCTATCCGGCCGACCGGACCGTGCTCGACCTGGTGCGCGCCCAGGCCGCCGCCACCCCCGACGCGATCGCGGTCAGCGCGACCGGTCGCCACCTCACCTACCGCGAACTGCTCCTCCGTGCCAAGCAGTTGGCCGCAGTACTGCGGGCCGGCGGCGTCCGGCCCGGCGACCTCGTCGCCCTCCACCTGGATCGCACCGCCGACCTGCCCGCCGCGCTGCTCGCCACCCTCGCCACCGGCGCGGCCTACCTGCCGCTGGACCCCGGCTATCCGGCCGAGCGCCTCGCCCTCGTCCTGCGCGACTCCGGCGCCGTTCTGGTGCTCGCCGACCGCGAGCCCTCCCCCCTGGTCGCCGATGCCGCCCCCGCGGTCCTGCGGCTCCCCGCGCCGTCGGCGCCGCAGGACCCGGCCGAGGCCGCGCCCGAGGCCGCCCCCGACACCGCGCCCGACGTCGCCCCCGGTCCGGACGACGTCGCGTACGTCCTCTACACCTCCGGCTCCACGGGCCGCCCCAAGGGCGTCGAGGTCGGCCACCGGGCGTTGGTCAACCTGCTCACCTCCTTCGCCGACCGGCTCGACTCCGGCCCTCGGCACGCCTGGCTCGGCCTGACCTCGCTCTCGTTCGACATCTCCGCTCTGGAGCTCTACCTGCCGCTGATCACCGGTGGCCGTCTGGTCCTGGCCCCGGACGGCCTCGCCGTCGACGGCCCCGGACTGCTCACGCTGATCGGCTCCGAGGGCGTCACCCACGTCCAGGCCACCCCGTCCGGATGGCGGGTCATGCTCACGGCGGGGACCGGCGTCGACGCGCTCACCACTGTCACGGGCCTGGCCGGCGGCGAGGCGCTTCCGCTCCCGCTCGCCCGCGAACTGCGCGCGCGCACCGCCCGGCTGTTCAATGTGTACGGGCCCACGGAGACCACCATCTGGTCCACCTGCGCCGAGCTCCCCGCCGAGCCCGCGCGGGTACGGATCGGCCGCCCCATCGCCAACACCCAGGTCTATGTCGTCGACGAGCAGCTGCGTCCCACCCCTCTCGGCATCCCCGGAGAGCTGCTGATCGGCGGGGACGGCGTCGCTCACGGCTACCTCGGCCGCCCCGAACTCACCGCCGAGCGCTTCGTACCGAACCCGTTCGGCCCGCCCGACACCCGGCTCTACCGCACCGGGGACCAGGCCGTGTGGACGCCCGACGGCGAACTCGACTTCCTCGGCCGGATCGACGACCAGGTCAAGATCCGCGGCCACCGGATCGAACTCGGCGAGATCGAGTCCGCCCTCCTTGAGCACCCTGCCCTCGCCCAGGCCGCCGTCGCCGTCCGCACCGAGGAGGACGGTGAGCCGTTCCTGGCCGGCTATCTGGTCCCGGCCGCCGGCGGCTCATCGCCCGCCCCCGCCGAGCTGCGCGACCACCTGATGCGCACGCTGCCGGCCGCGATGGCGCCGCAGCGCTGGCTCACCATGGAGCGTCTGCCGCTCACCCCGAACGGCAAGCTGGACCGGCGGGCCCTGCCGGTACCGCCACGCGAGGCTCCGGCGCCACAGGCCGCCGATACCCCTGCCGAACCCGGCACCCGTGCCGATGCCGATACCGGCGACGAGACGACCGCGACGGTCCGCCGGATCTGGGCCGAGGTGCTGAACCTGCCCGATGTCGGCCCCGAGGACGACCTGTTCGACCTCGGCGGGCATTCACTGACGGTGGTTCAGATCGCCGCTCGGATCCGCGACGCGCTCGGCGTGGACGTGGACTTCGACATCTTCTTCGACGTCCCGACCCCGGCCGGCATCGCCGCCGCCGTCCGCGACCGCCAGTAGGCCGCCCCTTCGCCCGCTCTGCCGGGCACAGCCGCCACGGGGTGTCTCGCCGATCAGGCCGGACTCGCGGGGTCTGACACCTCGCCGCGTCGTCGTCGGCCGCCGACGCCCCCCGTAGCCCTTCGGCCGTGCCCGGCCCCGTCGCGTCCGCACCCCCTGATTCCCCCGCCGAACGTCCGAACAGGAACCCGATGACGGATACCCAGGACCTGCCCGCCGGCTGGTCCGCAGCCAAGCGTGCCCTGCTCAGCCAGCGGCTGCGGGGCGCCGCAGCCCCCGCCCGGGTGGTGGACCCCCGCCCGGCGGACACCGCACCGCCGCTCTCCAGCGGCCAGGAACGGCTCTGGTTCATGGACCAGTTCGCTCCCGGCTCCACCGCCTACACGCTCGCTCCGGCCCGCCGGCTCCGAGGCCCCCTCGACCGCGCCGCGCTGGACGCCGCCCTGACCGACCTGGTGGCCCGGCACGAGAGCCTGCGGATGACCTTCCGGACCACCGAGTCCGGCACCGCCGAGGTCCGGATCACCGAGCCCGCGCTGTTCGCGGCCCGGCACCTGGACGCCGGCGCGGACCCGGACCCGGAGGCGCGCGCCACCGCCGAACTCGGCGCGCTGATCGCCGAACCCTTCGACCTGGAGACCGGCCCGCTGCTGCGCGCCCTGGTGGTCCGGATCGCCGAGGACGACCACGTACTCGCCCTGGTGATGCACCACATCATCTGCGACGGCTGGTCGATCGACCTCCTCAACCGCGAGTTCGACCTGCTCTACGCCCACCACGCCCACGGCGCTCCCGGCGAACTGCCGGCCCTCGCCGTCCAGTTCGGAGACTACGCCGCCTGGCAGCGGGACCGTCTGGAGAACGGGCAGCTCGCTGCCTCGCGTGAACACTGGCGCACCGAACTCGACGGAGTCCCGGCCCTGGAGCTGCCCTCCGACCGGCCCCGCCCGCCCCTGTTCACCTTCGACGGGGCCGCGACCGAGTTCCGCTGGGGCTCCGAACTCTCCGGCCGGATCGGCGAGGTGGCACGGGCCCACGGCGCCTCCACGTACATGGTGCTGATGGCCGCGTTCCAGGCCCTCCTGGGCCGGCACGCCGGCCAGCGCGACTTCGCCGTCGGCTCCGCCGTCGCCGGCCGTCTCCACCAGGAACTCGAAGGCGTCGTCGGCGCGTTCGTCAACATGCTGCCGATCCGCGCCCGGCTCTCCGCCGACCTCGACTTCGGCCGGCTGATCAGCCGGGTCCGCGAGACCACGCTCGACGCGTACGCGCACCAGGAGGTCCCCTTCGAGCAGATGGTCAACGATCTCGCGGTGGAACGCGACGTCAGCCGCGCCGCCGTCTTCCAGACCACCTTCGCCTTCCAGAACTACGGCGACCGCGCCACCACGCCCACCGCGGGCCTGGACACCGAGGGCTTCGGCTACGAAGCCACCACCACCCACGCCGACCTCGCCCTCTACATGCGCGAGGAGCCGGACGGCGGCCTCTACGGTCTGTTCACGTACCGCACCGACCTCTTCGACGCCGCGACCGTCGAGCGCTTCGCCGAGCGGTTCGAGCTGCTCACCGCGGCCGGCGTCGCCGACCCGGCACTGCCGGTCGACCGGCTGCCGCTGCTGAGCGCGGCCGAGCGGACGGCCGTACTGGAGACCTGGGCCGCCGGTCCCGCGCTGCCGGACGGCGGTCCCGCCACGCTCACCCGGGCGCTGGCCGAGGCGGCGGCCCGGACGCCCGAGGCCCCGGCGCTGGTCTTCGAGGACCGCACGCTGACCTACGGCGACCTCGATCGCCGCGCCGACGCCATGGCCCGGCGCCTACGGACGCTGGGCGTGGGTGCGGACGACCGGGTGGCCGTCTGCCTGGAGCAGTCCGCCGAGCTGGCGGTCGCCCTGGTCGCCGTACTCAAGGCCGGCGGCGGCTACCTGCCGCTCGACCCGGAACAGCCCCCCGCCCGGCTCGCCCACCTGGTCGCCGACGCCGGAGCCAAGGTCCTGATCACCGACACCGTGCTGCGGCAGCGGTTCGGCGACCACCCGGCGGTCGACCTGCTGACCGACGACGGTACGGAAGCGACGGAGCGGGACGCGGCGGACGGGGACTGGGCGCCTCTGGAGGAGGTCTCCGGCGCCGACCACCTCGCGTACGTGATCTACACCTCGGGATCCACCGGCACGCCCAAGGGCGTCGCGGTGCAGCACCGCCAGATCCTCAACTACCTCGCGGGCGCGCGCGAGCGGCTGCGGATCGAGCCCGGGGCCTCCTTCGGGCTGCTGCAGTCGCTCTCCTTCGACTTCAGCATGACGATGCTCTACCTGGCGCTCACGACCGGCGGGCGGGTCCACCTCCTGCCGCGCCGGATCGCGGGGGTGGAACTGGCCGCGGAGATCGCGCGGGCAGGCATCGACCACCTGAAGATGACGCCCTCCCACCTGGCCGCGCTGACCGCCGACGCACCGCTTGAGCAGCTGCTGCCGCGCCGTACGCTGGTCCTCGGCGGCGAGGCCAGCAGCTGGTCCTGGGCGGCGGGCATCGCCGCGCTCGGCCGGTGCGCCGTGTTCAACCACTACGGGCCGACCGAGGCGACGGTGGGGATCACCGTCCACGAGGTCACCGCCGACGCCGGCCTGGACGTGCCGGGCAACACCCCGATCGGCAGCCCGCTGGCCGGCGGGCGCTGCTACGTGCTGGACGAGGCCCGCAACCCCGTTCCGCCGGGTGTCACCGGCGAGTTGTACGTGGGCGGGGACCGGCTGGCCCGCGGCTACCTCGGGCGCCCGGACCTGACCGGCGAGCGGTTCCTGCCCGACCCGTACGCCGACCCGGCCGCCGACCCGTTCGTCGACCCGTTCGTCGACCCGTTCGTCGACCCGTTCGTCGACCCGTTCGTCGACCCGGCCGGCGCGGGCCCTTCCTCAGCCGTGCCGGCTGCCCCGGTCGACACCGACCGGGACGCCCCGGGGAACGGCGGCCCGCGGATGTACCGCACCGGCGACCTGGCGCGCTGGCGGACCGACGGGACCCTGGACTACCTCGGCCGCGGCGACGACCAGATCAAGGTCCGCGGCTACCGGGTCGAGCCCGGTGAGATCGAGGCAGCGCTGACCGCCCTGCCCGGCATCACCCAGGCGGTGGTCCTCGCCCGGGGCGAGGGCGTCAAGCAGAACCTCGTCGCCTACCTGGAGCGCCCCGCCGGCGGCGAACCGCCGACCGCCGCAGAACTGCGCGCCACCCTGGGCGAGGTCCTGCCCGACTACATGGTCCCGGCCCGCTACGTGGTCCTGGAGCGGCTGCCGCTGCTCGCCCACGGCAAGGTCGACCGGAAGGCACTGCCCGCGCCCGCGGACGGCCCGGCCGCAGGCGCCCACGTCGACCCCGAGGGCGAGACCGAGCAGGTGATCGCCGCCATGTGGGCGGACCTCCTGGAGCTCCCCCGCGTCGGCGCGCTGGACGACTTCTTCGAACTCGGGGGCCACTCCCTGCTCGCCACTCAGGTGGTCGCCCAGATGCGTCGGGCCTTCCCCGACCTGGCCACCCCGGTCGGCGTGATGGACCTCTTCAAGCACCCGACGGTCCGCCGGCTCGCCGAACTGGTGGCCACCCCCGAGGGCGACCGCGGCCCGCGCCGGCTGCTGCACCTGCTCACCCCCGAGCGCCGCGAGGTGGCGGCCAGTGTGGTCTGCGCCCCCTACGGCGGCGGCAGCGCACTGATCTACAAGCCGCTCGCCGACGCCCTGCCGGCGGACTGGGCCCTGCACTCCATCGCCGTCCCCGGCCACGAGCTGGGCGAGGAGGCGATGGACATCGACGAGGTCGCCCGGCTCTGCGCCGAGGAGATCGTCGCGAACGTCGCCGGACCCCTGGTGCTGTACGGGCACTGCGGCGTCGGCGTCCGGCTGACCGTGGAGATCGCCCGCCTGGTGGAGGCGGCCGGCCGGGAGATCGACGCCGTCCACCTCGGAGGCATCTTCCCGTTCGCCCGCCCGAAAGGCCGCGGCGCGGCACTCGCCGAGCGCTTCGCCGAGCTGACCGCCCGTCTCCGCAGCGACCAGGGCATGATCAACGCCCTGGCCGCGGCAGGCCTGGACGTGGACGAGGTCGACGAGGACCAGCTGCGGCTGATCGTGCGCAACCGCCGGGTCGGCACCATCGGCGCCGAGCGCTACTTCGGCGAGCTGTACGAGAGCGAGGGCGGCACTCTCACGGCGCCGGTGATCGCCGTCTGCGGCGACCGCGATCCGGCGACCGAGTTCTACGAGGAGCGGTTCCGCGAGTGGCACCGGATCACCGGGACCGCCGCGGTGGTCGTCCTGGACGAGGCCGGGCACTTCTTCCTCAAGTACCGCGCCGAGGAGCTGGCCGGCATCGTGACCGGGGTGCACCGCTCGATCGCCGCAGGCGAGGAGGCGCGCCACGAGCGCACCGCCGATGCCACCTGGTGGCTGGCCGGTGTGTCCCGCGACGCCGGCGGGACGGAGTCGGAACCGGCGCCGGACGCCGGGTCGGAACCCGGGCAGCCGGCGGGACCGGAGGAGTCAGGGGCTCCGGAGACGGCCCGCACGGCCCGCAAGCGCCGCCCCGTCCGCCCGACGATGGGCCGCTTCCTGGCCGTCGCCACCGGCCAGCAGCTCTCGATGATCGGCTCGGCGCTCACCGAGTTCGCCCTGCCGATCTGGATCTACCTGCAGACCGGCTCGCTGCTCCAGCTCGGTCTGCTCGCCGCCTTCGGCCTGGTGCCCGGCATCGTGGTCGCCCCGCTGGCCGGCGCCGTCGTCGACCGCGGCGACCGCCGCCGCGTGATGCTGTGGGGCGACGTCGCGGCCGGCCTGACCCAGGCGGCCCTGCTGGTGCTGTACTTCAGCGACTCGCTGGAGATCTGGCACTGCTACGTGATGATCTCCCTGCTCTCCGCCGCGCTCGCCTTCCAGCGCGTCGCCTGGGGCTCGGCGGTGCCGCAGCTGGTGCCCAAGCGCTTCCTCGGCCGCGCCAACGGTGTCGTCCAGATGGCCTTCGGCCTGGCCCAGTTCCTCGTCCCGCTGATCGCGGTCGGCATCCTGCACGTGATCGGTCTCGGCGGCATCCTGGTCTTCGACGTCGTCAGCTACCTGGTCGCCACCGGCGTCACCCTGGCGGTGCGCTTCCCCGACGCGATGGCCGCCGTCCGCCGCGAGAGCGTCGGCGCCGAGATCCGGGCAGGCTTCCAACGGGCGCTCGGAAGCCGTCACTTCAGGGCCATGCTGTTCTGGTTCGCGGCGCTGAACGTCTTCCTCTCCCCGCTCTTCCTGCTCGTCACCCCGCTGGTGCTCTCCTTCTCCACCACCGCCGCGGCGGGCTGGGTCTCCACCGCGGCCGGCCTGGGCGCCGTACTCGGCGGCCTCACCCTGCTGGTCTGGGGAGGCCCGCGCCGGATGCGCCTGCGTGGCGTCCTGGTCGCCACCCTGGGCCTCGCCGCCGCGTGCGTCGTCACCGGCCTGCGGCCCTCGGTGGCCGTGGTCGCCGCCGGTGCGTTCGGCATGACGTACGGGCTGGCGCTGCTCAACGGCATCTACGCGACGGTCGTCCAGACCAAGGTGCCGATGCGCTTCCACGGCCGGGTGATCGCGGTGAACACCATGGTCGCCTGGTCCACCCTCCCGATCGGCTTCGCCCTGGTCGCCCCGGCGGGCCCCGAGCTGCTCCAGCCCCTGATGGACGAGGGCGGCGCGCTGGCCTCCAGCGTCGGCGCCCTGATCGGCACCGGCGAGGGGCGCGGCATCGGCCTGCTCTACCTGGTGTTCGGCCTCGCCATGGCCGCGCTGGTCCTGATCAGCTTCTGCATTCCCGTCCTGGCCGGGTTCGACAGGGACGTCCCGGACGCCGAGCCCGACGATCTGATCGGCCTGGAGACCCTCAAGGCCCGCGCGAAGAGCGAGAGGAACGCATGACCTCCCCGACCCCGATCGCCCGTCATCCGCTGACCGATGAGCAGCGCCGCCTCTGGCTGCTCCAGCAGCTGAACCCGGAGGACGCCGGGTTCAACATGTACCTCAACCGGCGCTGGAGCGGCCCGATCGACCCGCGGGCGCTCGGCACGGCGCTCACCCGGCTCACCGCTCGGCACGGGGTGCTGCGCACCCGGTTCGCCATGGACGGCGAGCAGCCCGTCCAACTCGTGCAGCCCGTACGGGACATCGAACTCACCCTGGTCCCGATAGCGGACGCCGCGGAGGAGTCCTTCACCGCGGCCTGCGCCCCCTTCGTCAACGCCCCCTTCGACCTGGGTGCGCGCCCGCCGCTACGGGCCGTCCTGGTCAGCTCCGGTGAGCACGAGCACGCCCTGAGCGTGGTGGTCCACCACATCGTGTCCGACGGCTGGTCGTTCACCGTGCTCTGGCGTGAACTGCTCGCGCTGTACCGCGAGGAGATCGGCGAGCGAGCAGCCGAACTTCCCGACCTCGCGCTTCAGTTCGGCGACTTCGCACTCGCCGAGCGGACCAGGCTGGACGGTGGCGCGGCCGAGGAGGCGTTCCGGTACTGGAGCGGACGACTGGCCGGCGTCAGCGCGCTGCGGATGCCGCTGGACCGTCCCAGGCCCGCCGAGCCCGCCCACCCGGCCGGCTTCGCCGACCTCGCCCTCGGTCCCGACCTCGTCGCCGGACTCGACGCCCTGGCCCGCGAGGAGCGCTGCACCCCGTTCATGGTGCTGCTCGCCGCCTACCAGTGCGTACTGGCCCGCTGGAGCGGCAGCTACGACTTCGCCGTCGGCACCCCGCTGGCCGGCCGCAACGAGACCGCCCACGAAGCGCTGCTCGGCTACTTCTCGCGCACCGGGGTGATCCGCGCGGACCTCACCGGCGAGCCCGACTTCCGCACCGTGCTGCGCCGGGTGCGCTCCGCCACGATGGCCGCGCTGACCCATCAGGACGTCCCGGTCGAGCGGGTGGCCGCCGAACTGGGGCTGCCCGTGCTGCCGGGCGTCGGCCCTCTCTACCAGGCGGTGTTCGTCCACCAGAGCCAGTACCAGCTGGCCGGTGCCGACGAGCGGACCGCGCTGCCCGCAGGGGTCCGGACAGCGAGCATGGACTCCGGCTTCGACCGGTCCAAGACCGATCTGCTGCTGGACAGTTGGCGCACTCCTGACGGCGGGATGACGCTCTCGTTCTGCTTCGACCGGGAGCTCTTCGAGCGCGCCACGGTCGAGGCCCTGGCGCGCCGGGTGCGCGATCTGCTCGCCCGGGCCGTCGTGGACGTGGAGGTCCCGCTGCACGGTGACTGGCTGCTGCCCGGTGAGGAGCGCGCCGCGCTGCTCGCCCTCGGCGCCGGACCCGCCGTCGCCGAGGACGCCCGCCCGATCCTGCGCGGTTTCGCCGACCAGGTCGCCGCCCGCCCCGACGCTCCCGCTCTCGAGTGCGCGGGAAGCGTCCGCACGTACGCCGAACTCGACCGGGCTTCGGACGAGTTGGCCAGGCGGCTGGGTCCGGTGGCCGGCCGTGCGGTGGGCGTCCGGATCGAGCCCTCCTTCGCACTGGTCACCGCCCTCCTGGCGATCTGGAAGGCCGGTGCCGGCTACCTGCCGCTCGACCCCGCCCACCCGGCCGAGCGCCAGCGGCTGATGCTCGGCGAGGCGGACGCCGCCCTGCTGCTCACCGGAGGCGAGCAACCGGATCTGGGGGTCCCGGTGCTGGAGGTCCCGGTGCTGGAGGTCCCGGAGCTCGGGGTCCCGGAGCTCGGGGTCCCGGTGCCGGCCGTCGGCGATCCGGACGCCGCCGCCGGACGGGTGGGAGCCACCGGCGTCGAGACCGGGAGCACAGGCCCCGCACAGGCCGCGCTGCCCGGGGCCGACCCCGGCGGCCTCGCGTACGTCCTCTACACCTCGGGCTCCACGGGCACCCCCAAGGGCGTCGCCGTCGAGCACGCCGCTCTCGCCGAGCGCGTCCGGTGGATGGCAGGACCGGACGGCTACCGGCTCCAACCGGGCGACCGGATCGTCCAGTTCGCCTCCATCGGCTTCGACACCCACGCCGAGGAGATCTGGCCCGCCCTCACCGCGGGCGCCTGCGTCGTCCTGCTGCCCGGCGGCGGCCGGACGCTCCCCGACCTGCTGCACAGCGAGGCCGGACGGTCCGTCACCGTACTCGACCTGCCCACCGCGTACTGGCAGGAACTGGTATCGCTCGGCGACCGGGCCCCGTGGCCGCCGGCGCTGCGCCTGGTGGTCCTCGGCGGTTCCGAGGCGCGTGCCGGCACCCTCGCCCAGTGGCGGGAGCGGCACGGCGACACCGTCCGGCTGGTCAACACGTACGGCCCGACCGAGGCCACCGTCATCGTCACCGCGGGCGATCTCGGCGGCCGCCCCGTCAGCGGGCCGGCGGCCGAGCAGCGCCCGCCGCTCGGCCGTCCGCTGCCGGGAGTGCGGCTCTACGTCCTGGACGAGCGCGGCGGTCTGCTGCCCGCCGGATCCGAGGGCGAGCTGTACATCGGCGGGGACGGCCTCGCGCGTGGCTACCTGGCCCGGCCCGAGCTGACGGCGGAGGCTTTCCTCCCGGATCCGTTCGCCGACGCCGCGGACGGCCGGATGTACCGTACGGGCGACCGCGTCCGATGGCGCACCGACGGGCAGCTGGACTTCCTCGGCCGCGCCGACGACCAGGTGAAGATCCGCGGATACCGGATCGAGCCCGCCGAGATCGAGGCCGCCCTCACCGCCCACCCGGCTGTCGGCCGTGCCGCCGTGCTGGTCCGCGACGGCCGCAGGCTGATCGCCTACGCCGTCCTGCGGCCGACCGCCGGGCAGCCGTCCGCAGCCGCTCCGCGGGCGGGCGAACTGCGCGAGCACATGGCGCTGCGGCTGCCGGCCTTCATGGTGCCGGACGCCGTGGTGCTGCTCGACACCCTCCCGCTCACCGCCAACGGCAAGCTCGACACCGCGGCTCTGCCCGACGCGGAGCCGGCGGGCACGGCCGAGGCGTATCTGGCGCCCCGCACGGAGGCCGAGGCCCTGGTCGTCGACCTCTGGCAGGAGGTGCTCGGCGTACCGAAGGTCGGCGTACTGGACGACTTCCTCGCCCTCGGCGGGGACTCGCTCCTGGTCACGAGGGTCGCCGCCCGCATCCGGGCCGACGTCGGCCTCGACATCTCGATCCGCGACGTGTTCGAGTCCCCCACGCCGGCCGCCCTGGCGGCCCGGGTCGAGGCGCTGCTGATCGCCGAGATCGAGGCCCTCAGCGAGGAGGAGGCCGCCGACCGGCTGGGCTGACTCCGCGTCCGGATCCCGGTACGGCTCCGGCGGAGTGAAGGACATGACGGGCGGACGGCAGACGGGCGGCGTCGGATCGTCCGACCCGGCCCGTCCGTCGCGGCCCGCTCCCGCCTCCCCCGCACCCCGGTCCACCAGCAGACGCTCCCGTACTCGACGGCATGACAGCCGACCTCCCACCTACTCGCACCGGAGAACGCCATCGCCACCACCGCACCGCCCGCCGCGACGACCGTCCCGGAGCTCCTCGACGCGCGGGCCACCGAACACCCGGACCACACGGCGCTGCAGGTCGTCGGCGGCGGGGAGCTCAGCTACCGCCGTTGGCGCGAGGAGGCGCTGCGCGCTGCCGTCGGTCTTGCCGCCGCCGGGGTCGGACCGCGCGACAGGGTGGTGCTGCGGTTCTCCAACACGCGGTGGCAGCGGTACGCCGTCGGTTTCCTCGCCGTCCAGTACGCGGGCGGGGTGCCCGTCCCGGTCCGTGAGGACCTGTCCGAGACCGATGCCGCCGCCCTGGCCGCGCTGGCCGAAGCCGGCACGGTCCTGACGGACGGTGGGCTGCCCGGAGTCCCGGGACTGGTGGAGCTGCGTCTGGACGCCCTGCTGGCGGCGCACCCCGAGCCGCCGGCCGGCCCGCCGCACCGGGTCGTCCCGGCCGACCCGGCCCAGGTGATCGGCACCTCCGGCACCACCGGCGCGCCGAAGGGCGTGGTCGCCGCGCACGGAAACCTGACCGCCGGCCTTGCACCGCACCCCCGCCGCCGCGCCTACGCGCACTCGCGGCACGCCCTGCACGCCTTCCCGATCGGGACCAACGCGGGCCAGGTGATGCTGCTCACCGCACTGACCGCCGCGCCGACCACCCTCAGCCTGCCGCGCTTCGACGCGGACCAGTTCGGCGTCGCGGTCGAGAGGTTCGGCATCGGCACCGCCTTCCTGGTGCCCTCGATGGCGATCGAGCTGGTCAACGCGGGCACTGCCGGGCGGTACGACCTGAGCAGTCTGCGCCTGGTCAACTCCTCCGCCGCCGCGCTGCCCGTGCCGGTGGCGGCCGCGCTGGCCGCGGCACTGCCGGCGGCGACGCTGGTCAACACGTACACCTCCGCCGAGGCCTCGCCCGCGCAGATCTCGACCGTCGTCGACGCGCGCCGCCCCGGCTCGCTGGGCCGCCCGGCGGACCCCCGTGACATCCGGATCCTCGACGCGGACGGGCTGCCGCTGCCCGCCGGGCAGGCCGGCGAGGTCTGGCTGCGCCAGCCCGGACCGCCCCGTGGCTACCTGGGCGCCGCCGGGCAGAGCGCCCAGGTGTTCCGGGACGGCTGGGTACGGATGGGCGATGTCGGACGCCTCGACCCGGACGGCTACCTCTACCTGGTCGACCGGGAGAGCGACGTCATCAAGAGCGGTGCGCTGAAGGTCTCCACGCTGCGGATCGAGGAGGTGCTGCACGGGCATCCCGCTGTCGCCGACGCCGCCGCGCTGGGCCTGCCGCACCCCGTGATGGGCGCCGTCCCGGTGGCGGTCGTGGTGGCCCGGCCCGGCGGTCTGGACCTGGACGAGCTGCGGCTGTTCCTGAGCGCCCGGTTGAGCCGGCCCGAGCTGCCGGTCCGGATCCTGCTCGCGGGCGACCTGCCCAGGAACCCGAGCGGCAAGGTGGTCAAGCACCGGCTCCGCCCGCTGTTCGACGTGTCCGTGGATTCCACCGCCACCGGTCCTGCGGTAGCTCCGGCCACCCCGACGGAACTGCGGTTGGCCGGACTCTGGCGGCGTCTGCTCGGCCGGCCGGTCACCGACGTGGCCGCCGAGTTCTTCGCGCTCGGCGGCGACTCGTTCCGGGCGGTCCAGCTCGCCACCGGCATCAGCGGCGAGTTCGGCATCCGGGCGGGCACCGCCGTGGTCTTCGAGCGGCCCTCGCTGCGGGCCCAGGCGGCGTGGGTGGACCACCCCGACCGGCGGCTGACCACCGCCGATGCCGATGCCGATGCCGATGCCGATGCCGATGCCGGTGCCGGTGCTCCTGACGGAGCGTCGGCCGGGACGGAGACCGTGACGCCCTACCTGGCCGCGCTCCGTGCGCAGCCGCACGCCGTCGCCCTCACCTCGCAGCAGGAGAACTTCTTCCGCTGGATGACCGAAGCCCCCGGGCGGGACGCCGGCGTGGTGACGGCGCTGTTCCGGGTGGTCGACCGGCTCGAACCGGAGACCCTGGGCCTGGCCCTCACCGAGGTGGTCCGGCGCCATCCGGCGCTGCGGACCCGGTTCGAGGCGGTGGCGGACGGGGTCGTGCGGGCGGTGCTGGACGAGGAGCCCCGGGTGCGGATCACGCTGACCCGGGCCCCGGGGGCCACGGACGCCGAGGTGGACGCCCTGCTGCTGGCCGAACGCGACGGTCACTCCGACCTGGCCCGTGATCCGATGACGCGTCTCCTGGTGATCAGCCGGACGGAGACCGACCACGTGGTGCTGGTCGCGACGCACCACATGGTGTCCGACGGCTGGTCGGTCGGTGTGCTGCTGACCGACCTCGGCGTCGTCTACTCCGCGCTGCGACGGGGCCGGTCGGCACCGCCTGCCCGTTCGGGCCCGGGATACCGGGAGTTGGTGGACTGGGCGAACGCGCACTGGCCGGCCTCCCGGGCCCACTTCGGAACCGCGCTGGCCGGAGCGCCGGAAGCCGTCGAGCCGTTCCCCGGCCTCCGGGCGGCGGACGAAGTGCTCACCGAGTCGCACGAGTTCGAGGTGCCGGCGCCGTTGGCCCATGCTCTGCGGGCCCGGGCGGCCGAGCTCGGTGCCACACCCTTCCTGGCCGTCACCGCGGCCTGGACCGCGTTGCTGGCGGGCCGCAGCGGCCGTCCCGATCTGGTGGTGATGACCCCGGTGCCCGGCCGCCCTCGCCCGGACGCCGAACGGACGGTGGGCTGCTTCGTCCAGTCGCTGCTGCTGCGGGTGGACGCGAGCGGGACACCCGGTTTCGCCGAGCTGGTGGACCGGCTGCGGGTCGTCTACAGCGAGGCGCTGGACCACCAGCTGTACCCGTTCGCCGAGTTCAGTCCGTCCGTACCGTTCGCGGCCTGGCTCCGTTACGAGGCGTGGGCCGCGCCCGCGCAGCTGCCCGGCCTGGCCTGCGAGCCCTGGGAGCTGCCGCGCGGGAACACCGTACGCTGGACGGTGCCGGGCGGTGACCGGAGCGTGCCCGAGCTGACCGTGGTCGAGCAGCCGGACGGCGTCCTGCGGTGCTGGCTGCAGTACAACGCGCTGGCCTTCGACCTCCCCGTGATCATCGAACTGGCCGAGGAGTTCACCGCGGCTCTGGCCGCTGCCTGCGGGTGACCCGGCCCCGGAGGGGTGCGAACCGGGCATCGAGGACCGCGGCTGCGGTGTCAGTCCGCTGACGTATTCTTCCGGGCACCGCACACCGACTCGGAGGACCAAGAGAATTGACCGGCCTGTCTGCTTTTCCGCTGCCCTTTCGTGCTTCCCGTTCCCTGTCGTTCGCGACACCCCGAACGCTGCGTGAACTTCAGATGATGCAGTGCAGCGCGCACATCCGGGCGAAGCCGGAGTGGTTCGACAAGGTGAACGATGCCGACATCGTCGCGAGGTGGACGCGGGAAGCGGTCGCTCAGGGCCTCACCGAGGCGCAGGTTCGTTACGTGCTGGCCGAACTCGCGCATTACGCCGCGCTGCGGGACGGAGACACCGGAATCGAGGTGTCCGCCGTCGACGGGGTGTGGCAGTCGGACACCCTGATCGACGACAAGCTCGCGTCCCGGCTGCGCGAGGCGGTGCGGGTTCTGGAGCAGGTCCCCGCAGCAGAACAGGACTGGCATCCCGGATCCGACGGCCAGGTACTGGATCTGGTGCATCCCTCCCTGTTCTGCCTGGTGAGAGAGGTGAGCGGCGCGCCCGAGGAGGCTTGGCGGAATCCGACGGACCGCTACTCCGCGCACGAGTACTCGGAGAAGTTCCAGTGGCTGCCCACAGATGTCGACGTCAGTGACGACGGCGATGTCGATTTCCGCTCGTACGTCAACAACGTCCACCCCGAGGCTCATCAGGAACTGGCCTCCGTCCTGCCGGACTTGTTCGCGCGCATGCGCCCGCTGCTGGACAACGTGCTCACCGATCTGCGCCATCCGCGGCCCCTGCGGATCGAGGCCGATCCCTACGGGTGGTACGACTCGGAACCGGAGTATCCGAACAAGTCCTCCTACAGCGACGCGGAGGCCTATGACGAGGCCTACCAAGCATGGGAGGACGCCCAGGAGGACTGGTGGGAGAACCGCCGCCCGGTCATCCCGGACGCCCCGGCCTTCACCCCGCCCGAGTTGCCCGCCGCAGCGGCCCGAGTCGACCTGCGCGGCCGCCGCCTCCAGGTCATCGTCAAGCTCGCCACCATCCATCTCACGCCCGACAAGCCCGAGTACGCCGGCGGTTCCTGGCATGTCGAGGGGATGGTGAACGAGCGGATCGTCTCGACCGGCATCTACTACTGGGACAGCGAGAACATCACCGAAAGCCGGCTGAGTTTCCGGGCGGCCGTCGACGACCCGAACTATGAACAGAACGACGACAACGGTATGCGCGAGGTCTACGGCCTGGAGAACGAAGACGCACTGAACCAGGTGCTGGGATCGGCATCGACCCCGGCGGGCCGCTGCCTGGCGTTCCCGAACATCCTGCAGCACCGCGTCGGCTCGTTCCGCCTCACGAACCCCACCCGCCCGGGACATCGCAAGATTCTCGCGTTCTTCCTCGTCGACCCGTCGGAAAGGATCGTCTCCACGTCCGACGTCCCGCCGCAGCAACCATGGTCCGAGACCTCGACCATGACGCTCGATCAGGCCGAGACGTTTCGCGAACAGCTCATGAAGGAACGCAAGTTCTTCGTCGACGAACACAACGAGCAGCTCTACGAGCGAGAGTTCTCCCTCTGCGAGCACTGAGGCCGGTCACCGCCGCGGCGGGACGGACCGGGACGGCCGCCCCTCCGGTCAGTGGGTGAGGTGGTCGTCGGTGAGATAGGGACCGGTGCCGGTTTCGTCGGGGATCGTGGTGAGGACGCCCGGTGTCGCGGTGACGGCGTCCAGGACCTGGTCGCGGTGGGCGGGGGTGGTCAGCAGATGCACGTTCGGGCCGGCGTCGACGGTCGCGCAGACGTCGAGGCCGTCGGCACGCAGTTCTCGCGCCAGGGCGAGGAGGGCGACGGTGGGGGGCTGCCAGTAGAAGACCGGAGGGGCGGCGGACATCGCGATCAGGTGGAGGTCGATCGCCTCCTCCTCCACCGCCGCGGCGAGGGCGGTGAAGTCCCCGGTCCGCAGGGCGTGTTCGACCGTGGCGGTGCGCGCGGGGAGAGTCTCCAGGCGGCGGGCGAAGTACGGGCTGGTGACGGCCCGTCGGTGGCCCTCGCGGGAGCTGACCTCCTTGGGCTGGTTGTCGACGACGGCGATCACGTCGCACAGGGGGAACGTGTCGGCGTCGAGGACCTGGGCGGCGGCGCTGCTCGGGTCCTCGGGTGTGCCGGGCCATCGGACATAGCCGCCGAAGGCGGAGCGGGCGGCGGAGCCGGAGCCGGAGAGCCGTGAGAGTACGGACAGGTCGGCGGGGTCGGGCCGCTGGCCGAGCAGGGTGGTGACGGCCAGGGTGAGCGCGGTGAATCCCGAGGCGGACGAGGCGATGCCGGCGGCCGTGGGAAAGGTGTTGCCGGTGATGATGCGCAGGGCCGGACGATCGCCGTCGCGCAGCCGTCGCAGGTGGCGGCGGATGCCGTCGGCGACCGGCGCGGGGGCTGGTACGGTGCTGCCGTCCGCGGTGCGCCACCACAGTTCGTCTTCTCCCTCCGCGTCCAGTTCCTCGGCGGTGCAGTGGGACACGCACCGGCTCAGGGTCATGGAGAGGGAGGGGTTGGCGGGCAGCACGTCGGCCGGGTCGGTCATGCCCCAGTACTTGATGAGGGCGATGTTGGCCGGCGCCACGGCGGTGACGGGATTGTTCATAGCTCTTCCCAATGCAGTCCGGCGACGCCCAGCGGCGCGGCCACGGGTGTGAAGCGGTCAAGGCCCAGGTCGGTCGCCCGGCCGCCGTCGGGGCGGACGACGAGCAGGGCGCCGGCTCCGGGTCCTGTGAGTGATCCGGCGCCGCAGATCTTGGCGGCTCCCCCGTGCTCCTCCACGGTCCGGATGACCGTCGCGACGGGTTCCGGGACGACCGTGAGCCGGGTGAGGAAGCGCGCGCTGTCGCGGATCGCGGCGATGACCTCCGACCGGGCGGGCCGTGGGCAGGCCAGTGCGGTGCGCAGGGCCGTGGTGGCCTGCTCGGCCTGGGCCAGCGCCTGGGGGGTCAGGCGGTCGTGGACGGCGACGACGACCTGGCCGGTGGGTTCTCCGGCCGGTCCTGTGTGATGCAGTTCGAACATGCCCAGCGCCGTCTCGTCGATGGGCGGCCGGGCCGCCCGGCCGGTCCTGTGGGTGCCGGGGGGCAGCCAACGGGTGCCGCCGTGCTGCACGGTCGCGGTGTCGATGCCGGAGGGGGTGCCGTGTTGCAGGCGCTCGGTACGGGCGGCCACCGCGGCGACCGTCTCCGGATCGGGTGCCCCGTGGTGGTGGGCGAGTACGGCCGCGCAGGTGGCGACGGCGGTGGCGGCCGAGCTGCCGAAGCCCGCCCCGACCGGGATGCGGGACCTCACGGTGAGGGTGATGCCGGAAGGTGCTCGGCGCAGGTGCGGGAGTGTCTCGCCGAGGGTCGCGGCCACGACGTGTGCCGGGTCGTCGCCCCGTACGACCGCGAAGGCCGGACCTCCCGGTGCGGCGGCGAAGGCCGACCAACGCCGCCGTGCCCGGGCGGTGTAGGCACCGAGGGTCTGCCAGTCGGTGGTGCGGCGTACGCCGACGTCGGGCAGCAGCAGTTCCACGGCTCCGTCCCCGCGGGGGCGGACGACGGCGGTGCAGTGCAGTCCGAGGGCGGCGGCCAGTACCGGGCCGCCCCTCACGGCTGCGTGTTCACCGGCGAGGATGAGCTTGCCGGGTGCCCGGGCGAGCACGGCCGGCGCGGTGGTCACCGTGCCACCGGTCGGCCGAGCCGCTGGTGCGCGGAGGCGAGCGCGCCGCTCGACAGGGCGGCGAGGAGGTTCAGTTCGCCCGCGAGGACCACGGCGCCGAGGATCTCTGCGAGGCGCAGGGCGTCGTGGCCGTCCTCGGTGCTCGCGACCGCCTCGGTGCTCGCGTCGGTCCTCGCGACCGTGTCGGTGCCGGGGTGGATGCCGAGCAGCGCCAGGGCCTCCCGCTGGGTGTCGAGGCCGGTGCCGCCGCCGACCGCGGCGAGCGGTGCATCGGGCAGGAAGACGGAGACGTAGACGCCGTCGCCG
Source organism: Streptomyces sp. NPDC042346 (assembly GCF_055581845.1). Lineage (NCBI taxonomy): Bacteria > Bacillati > Actinomycetota > Actinomycetes > Kitasatosporales > Streptomycetaceae > Streptomyces > Streptomyces sp. NPDC042346. Next base: position 596,600 of record NZ_JBVJEH010000002.1, read on the forward strand.
TGGGGTTCGACGCAGGTGATGCCCTGGCAGGCCTCGGCGACCTGGGCGATGTCCTGGCCGGTGGCGAGGAAGAACGCCGCGACCATGTTGGCGTAGTGGGCGTTGAAGCCGCCGAGCGCGCCGGCCACGGCCGAGCCCAGCAGGTTCTTGCGGTACTGCACCTCGCACAAGCGCTCCTGGTCGGTGTGGAGGACGCGTGCGAGCACCTCCGCGTCCAGTCGGGCCTCGGCGAAGACGCGCTTGCCGCGGCCCTCCAAGAGATTCACGGCGGCGGGTTTCTTGTCCGTGCAGTAGTTGCCCGACAGGGCGACGCAGCGTGCGCCGGTGGCCGGTTCGATCAGCTCGCGGACGATCCGCTCGCAGGCGATGGTCGCCATGTTCATCCCCATGGCGTCACCGGTGGTGAACCTGAACCGCAGGTAGACGGAGGTTCCGACGGCCTGCGGCCGGACCTCCTCCAGGTGCAGACGGGTACTGCACGTGGCGGCCAGGGCCCGTATCTCCTCCAGGTGTCGTCCCACCCAGGCGACGAGGCGGTGGCTCTCCTCGATGCCGGAGGTCGCGAACACCGGTGCCCGGGTGATGCCGACGTCCTCCGCCCGGGCGGTGACCCCGCCCGCCGCTCCCAGCGCCCTGCAGCCGCGCGCCACCGAGGCGATCAGGGCGCCCTCGGTGGTGGCCAGCGGCACGTACACCTCCTCGCCCCGTACCCGCTCGCCGTGGACGAGCAGGGGTCCCGCGACGCCCAGCGGCACCTGGACGGCGCCGATGACGTTCTCGCAGCGGGCCCGGGCCAGGCTCGTGCTGTAGTCGCCGATCGCCGGCAGCGCCACGCCGTGTCGGCGGGCCAGGGCGGTACGCCGCACGAGCGCGGTCTCGTCCGCGCTCAGGTCGGCCGGCAGGGCGTGCAGGCTCCGGGCGCCCCGGGCGATCTCGTCGGCGAGGGTGTCGGCGCGGGGGTCGGCACGGGCCTCGGCAGGGGTGTCGGCGCGGGGGTCAGCGCCGGCGTCTGCGCGGGCGTCGCATGACGGCGTCTCTTCGGTGACGATTCCGTTCGGTGTGTTCATGGCCGTCTCAGTACTCGTAGGCGTAGTAGTCCACGGCGAGGTCCTGGAAGTCCCGCCCGTACTCCGTGCCGGTCCGGTCCACCGTGAACTGCTCGCACGGATGCAGGGCCAGGCCGGGGACCTCCCGCCGGTCGTGCAGCGCCTCGTACTGCTCGCGGTCGAGGTCGACGGGGTTGTCCAGCGAGCGCCGGAAGCCGATGCGTGCCGCTGCGGCCTGCCATCCGTCGACAGCGGTGAGGGGCAGGGCGAGCGCGGCGTCGCCGCTGCCGTAGCCGACCGCGAGGAGGGGCGCACCGGCGAGTTCGACGCCCTGCCGGGCGGCGTCCTCGACTCCGGCGGCCAGCCAGGCGGGCAGTGAGGCCGAGTAGAGGTTGCCGACCTCCTCCAGGAGGTCGGCGCCGGACCCGAGGACGCGCTGCGCGAACGCGCGGAAGGCGGGCTGCGCGCGCAGGTGGGCGCTGACGGCGACGGTGGCGGGCCACGGCGCGGGGGCCCGCTGCCCGGCGAGGACGGAGCCGTAGAGGTCCGGTTCGACGCGCAGTTCCGCCAGGACGTCGTCTAGGGCGGTGTCGTAGCCCCGGCAGAGGCGTTCCAGTTCGGGGTGTCGCGCCGGGGAGGCGGCCATCGCGCGGACCTGGAGGAAGGAGAGTGCCTGGACAGGCATCCTTCGGTACGGGCGGTGCATGAACAGGCCTTGGACGCGGTCGAGTTGATCGGCGGGGGCCGCCGCGTCGGCGGCCCAGAGCGTCTCGACGGCGCTGGTGACCGCGTCCAGGTAGGCGGTGGCGGAGTACCGGCCGCTGAAGACGGGGAAGTCGCTGAGCCGCTGCGTCCCGGCGGCGTAGCCGTCGATACGGTGGCGGGCGGCCGGCTTGCGGAAGTCCGGGCCGCGGTAGGCGGACGCTCCGGCCGCCCCGCCGAGGTCGATCGCCAGCAGCGCGGGGGACCGTTCCACCAGCATCGCCACGGCGCCCGCGCCCTGGGTCTGTTCGCCCGAGCTCCCGCGCTCGTACTCGGCGATGTCGGAGGCCACGACGACGGCCTGCCGGCCCTCGCGGTCGAGCGACGCGAAGCGGGCCGCGCCCTGCAGCGCGTACATCCCGCTCAGGCAGGCGTGCTTGTACTCGGGGACCTCCACGTCCCGGGGCAGGGCGGGCATCCGCCGTCTGCGCAGTTCCCGGTCGATCATCCCGCGCACGGTGACGGCCCCGAAGGCGTTGTCGGTGCTCGACTCGGTGCCCAGCGCCAGGAAGCCGACGCGCCGCGGGTCGATGCCGTTGTCCAGGATCAGCCGGAGGACGGCGGTGGCCGCCATGGTGTAGACGTCCTCGTCCGGACCGGCCATCCGGAAGGCCCGGCCGGTGACGGCGGCGACCTTTCCCCAGTCGCCGGAGGTCCACTCGCACCACTGGCGCAAGTCCACCCGCAATCGGGGCAGGTAGCAGCCCATCGCGCTGATGCCCACGGTTTCCTCGAATGCGAACTTCACTCCGCTCCCCCGTTCCGGGCCTGATGGCGGCCCTGCTGGTCTGCTGCGTCAGGCCATTGCAGCAGTCCACGATCGGAGAGATCGGCGAATTGCTCGTCGCATCGGTTGAAAGGCCGCAGATGTTGAGAGACCCCGGAAGGTGACGGGTCGAACCGTTGAAAGGGTGGAAAGCGTTGAAAGCGTTGAAAGGAATTCTCGGCATCCCGGACCTCGTGTAGGACATCCCCACCGCGCGAAAGCGCCCTCGCACCACACGGAGCCGGGAGCACCCCATGGGACGAAGCCGCAGACCGAACCTCGCACTGCGCCGCATGATGGGCCAGGCCGGCTGGAACGGTCCCGCTCTGGCCGCGGCTCTGCGTGGCATCGCGGGTGAGAGCGGACTGAGCGTCGGCTACGACCGGACCACCGTGGCCCACTGGCTGACGGGAACCCAGCCCCGGCCGCCGGGACCGCAACTCCTGGAGGCGGCCTTCTCGCGCCGGCTCGGCCGCGCCGTCCTCCCGCACGAGCTCGGCCTCCCGGCCGGCGACGGGGCCGACGCCGAGGACCGGGAGGCACTGGACGATGGCTCTCCCTACGACGCCGTCGCCCTGCTGCACCGCGAGACCCTTCCGTACACGAAGGGTGAAGAATCGATTCCGCCCCGGCTGTACGAGCTCGGCCGGCTCCCCGGCCACCCCAGCGGGCCCGCCCCGACGCCCCTCCCCGGCCGCACCGAGCGGGTCGGATCACGGCACATCGAGGCGGTCGACGCGGTCACCCGGTACGGAGCCCAGCACTACGACGCCTTCGGCGGCGCGGCGGCCCGCAGCCTGCTCACCGTCTACCTGCGCCATCAGGTCATGCCCTGGCTCCGGCAGCCCTCGACGAACGAGCACCACCGGGCCCTGCTCTCCGCAACCTCCCAACTGCTCCGTCTCGTCGGCCGCACCCACACCGACGACAACGCCCACGGCCACGCCCAGCACCACTACCGACTCGCCTATCTGCTGGCCACCGAGGCATCCGATTCCACCGCCCAGGCGATGGCACTGCGCGACCAGAGCACCCAGGCCGGAGCCCTCGGGCACCACCGGTACGCCGCACAGCTGGCGGAGGCGGCGACACTCTGCCTCCCGGCCTCCGCCGGCCCCGCCGGCCCCGCCGTGCGCGCCTTCGCGCTCGCCCAACAGGCGGTCTCCACCGCGCGGCTCAACGACGCGACCAAGGCGCGGCGCGAACTGGACGGTGCGCAGGAGCAGTTCGCCCTTGCGGCGACCGAGGGCAGGCCCGACCGCTACCCCGAGCCGGCGCTGCTCTACCAGAGCGCGCAGGTGCACCGCGTACTCGGCCGACCCGAGCTGGCGCTCTCTCACCTGCGGGCCTCACTGCGCGCCCGACCCGTGACGGAGCACCGCACGATCGGCGTCAGCCTGCTTCAACTCGCCCATCTCGAACTGGACACCGGGAATGTCCACGCCGCGCGCCACGCCTACGCGAGGTACGTGGAACGGCACCACACGAACGGGTCGCCGGCCACGGCGGTCGAGCTGGCGAGACTGCGCGGCCGGCTCTCCCCGCTTCCCCGGACGTCCAGGGCCGGTCCTCGCTAGGTGTGGCGAACGGGTGACGGTCGCCGGAGCGGGGAGTATCCGGCACCTCCTACAGGCAGTAGTACTCCCATGAACGATCCGTCCGTTTATCAGTTCGCCAGTCCTCCGCCCCCTCGTACCACCGTGACGCATGCCGTGGCGGCCCCCCTCCCGCTGCCCACCGGACGGCAGTTCCGCGTCTTACGCGTACCGCACGCCGACCACGGCCGAGCTGCGGCGCCCACGCCCGACAGCCACCGCTGACACCGCTGACACCGGACGACCACGAAGGACTCTCCCGCGCGACACCGCGCGGGAGGGTCTCCTCAAGGTGCGGATACGGGCCAATGGGAGGAACGCGCTCCGGCCGCAGGGGTGTCGGTCCCCGAAGCCCGGGCGGGGCCTGCCCTGGACCGCGATCCGGCGGGGCCGCAGGGCGCCGGTGTCGCACAAGCATCGCGCCGGTGTCACACACTCGTCACACTCCCATCGTCGCCCCATCGAACTCGCGGCCGCCAGGATGGCTTGAACTCGCGCGGCTCGATCCCTCACGTCTCTCTCGCCTCACATACTGCGCTGACCAGCGGCGAGTGGCCTCGTGCCCACCGCTGGACATGACCCCTCCATTTCCTTCCAAGCTCCTGGGGGAGACTTGCGCGCACACGTGCAGAGAGCACGCGCCTTCAGCATCGCAGCGGCCACATCGGTGGCTCTCGTGGCAGGCATGACCGGCCCCACGACGGCGATCGCGGCGAACACGACGCCCGCACCGAACACCACCCGCTTCGACGGCAGCCAGCGGATCCAGCTCATCACGGGCGACCATGTCGTGGTCGGTGCCAAGGGCCAGGTCCTGGGCTTCGAGGCCGCCAAGGGCCGTGAGCACATACCTGTACAGGTGCAGCGCATCAAGGACCAGTACCTGCTGGTGCCCAGCGACGCGCAGCGCCTGATAGCCGACGGCACGCTGGACCAGCGGCTGTTCGACATCAACGAGCTCAGCGACCCGCGGCTGCGCAAGAGCCACCGCGACGGGCTCAAGCTGATCGTCCAGTACGACGGGGGCGCCGGCGCCGCACGGGCCGAGGTGCGTTCCGCCGGTGACACCCAGCTTCGACGCACGTTCCCGTCCCTCAACGCCGATGCCATCCGTACGTCGCAGGACGACGTGGCCAAGGTGTGGGACGCCCTGACCAGCCAGCAGAAGAGCGGCGCGCGCGCCACCACCGCGGCGGCCGGCATCGGCAAGGTGTGGCTGGACGGGGTGCGCAAGGCGAGCCTGGACCGCAGCGTCCGGCAGATCGGCGCCGACAAGGCGTGGGAGTCCGGTTACGACGGGACGGGCGTCAAGATCGCCGTCCTCGACACCGGTGTCGACAAGACCCACGACGACCTCAAGACCCAGGTCGTCGGCGAGAAGAACTTCTCCGCCTCGCCCGACGCCGTGGACCGCGTCGGACACGGCACCCACGTCGCGTCGATCGCCGCCGGCACCGGCGCGAAGTCCGGTGGGACGTACAAGGGCGTCGCTCCCGGCGCCAAGGTGATCAGCGGGAAGGTCCTCGACGACGAGGGCTACGGGGACGACTCGGCCGTCATCGCGGGCATGGAGTGGGCCGCCACCGAAGGCGCGGACGTCGTCAACCTCAGCCTCGGCAGCGGTGACAGCCCCGGCGTCGACCCGGTGGAAGCCACGGTGAACAGGCTGACCGCCGAGAAGGGGATCCTGTTCGCCGTCGCGGCGGGCAACGACGGCGAGTACGGCGACGAGACAGTCGGCTCCCCGGGCAGTGCGGACGCCGCGCTGACCGTCGGCGCGGTCGACAAGGACGACAAGCTCGCGCCCTTCTCCAGCATCGGCCCGCGCGCCGGCGACGGTGCCGTCAAGCCGGACGTGACCGCGCCCGGCGTCGCCATCACCGCGGCCGCCGCCCCGGGCAGCCTGATCGACACGCGCCCCGGCACACCGCACCCGGCCCCGGGCTACCTGTCGATCGACGGCACCTCGATGGCCACCCCGCACGTGGCGGGCGCGGCGGCGATCCTGAAGCAGCGGCATCCGGACTGGAAGTCGACCGAGCTCAAGGGCGCGCTGGTCGCGTCCACCAAGGGGGGCGACTACACCGCCTTCCAGCAGGGTTCGGGCCGCGTCCAGGTCGACAGGGCACTGGCCCAGAGCGTCATCGCCGACCCGGTCTCGCTGACCTACGAGAAGGCGCAGTGGCCGCACGCCGACGACAAGCCCCAGACGCAGAAGGTCGGTTACCGCAACCTCGGGACCAGCGACGTCACCCTCGACCTGTCGGTGACCACCCTTGACCCGACGGGCAAGCCGGCCCCGGCCGGATTCTTCACGCTCGGCGCGAACCAGGTGACCGTGCCCGCCGGCGGCCGGGTCGAGGTCGACCTGATCGCCGACACCCGGGTCGGTGGCGTCGACGGCACCTTCTCCGGCTACGTCACCGCCACCGGCGCGGGTCAGTCCGTCCGCACGGCCGCGGTCGTCGTCCGTGAGGCGGAGTCCTACGACATCACCCTCAGGACCATCGGCCGCGACGGCGCGGACGCCACGAACTTCTCCAGCAGCCTCACCGGCATCGACGGCGGCGCCGAGGGGTTCACGACCCGCGTCGACAACGAGCCGGGTACGCACACGATCCGGGTGCCCAAGGGCACGTACACCTTCAACACGGCCGTCTACCAGGACCCGTCGGACTACGCCAAGGGCACCGACTGGATCGCGCAGCCGAAGCTGGAGATCACCGGAGAGACCGCGCTGGTCGCCGACGCACGCATCACCAAGCCGGTGGAGCTGACCGTGCCCGGCCTGACCAAGGCCGACAACGCGGGCACGTACTACGAGGTCGCCACCGACCGCGGCAGCGTCGGCAACGGCTGGGTCCTCGACAACTTCACGGGCTTCCGCACCGCCCACCTGGGTCCGGCCGTCACCGACGGCTCGCTCCTGCAGACGTGGGACGCCCACTTCGCCAAGGACGCCACCACCCAGTACGCGGTGGGCTTCGGCGGCAAGACGAGCAAGGTCGCGACGGGCTACACCAAGCACGTGAAGGCGAACGAGCTGGCCACCCTGAAGGTCGGTCTCGGCGCTTCCGCTCCCGGGAAGACCACGCTCGTCTTCCCCCACCCCGTGGTGCCCGGTGCTCCGGAGGGCAACTCGTTCTCCCCGTACCAGGCGGCGCCGGGGATCCGTACCTTCCTCGTCTCCACCGGTGACGGCGTCTCCTGGCTGACCAGGTTCAACCAGTTCGGCGAGCCCAACGAGTGGGGCTACCCGGCCTTCGAGGGCGGGTACGAGATGGTCCGGCCGAAGAAGTACGCGGCCGGCAAGACGTACCGGGAGACGTTCAACACGGGCGTCTTCGGCCCGCTCCTGGGCGAGAACATGGGTGTCTTCCGCACGACGCCCGACCTGGCCACGGGCGAGCAGCAGATCGTCGGTTCCCTTCCGCTGTTCGCCGACGGCGAGGGCCACGCGGGCCGTACGAAGCACACCTCGGCCACGACGACGCTGTACCGCGACGGCGTCAAGGTCGCCGAGAACGACGACCCGCTGACGGGCGAGATGCCCTTCACGGTCGGCGCCTCCGATGCCCAGTACCGGCTGACGACCTCCGTGGAGCGCGCGGCGAACGTCGCCGCGGTCTCCACCCGCGTCGACGCCGACTTCACGTTCCGCTCGCAGCAGGTGACGGCCACCACGGCGCTGCCCGTGTCCACGGTCCGCTTCGCGGCCCCCGTCGACCTCGCCTCGCGCGCCCCGGCCGGCGCGTCGGTCCTGGTCCCGGTCACCGTGCAGGGCTCGGCGGCCGGCACCAACCTCAAGTCCCTCGCCGTGTCCGTGAGTTACGACGGCGGGACGACCTGGCAGCTCGTGAAGGTCACGAACGGCAAGGTCTCCGTGAAGAACCCGGCGAAGGACGCGGGGATCTCCCTCCGCGCCGAAGTCGCGGACAAGCAGGGCAACACGTCGAAGCTGACGATCCACAACGCGTGGCTCGGCAAGTGACGCCGACCCGCTGACCTGACTCGCCTGACGCGGCGTCACCACCTCTGGTGGTGACGCCGCACCGTCATGAGCGGGTGCGCCGACGGGCGTCAGCGCATGACGGAGGAGAAGGAGTCCAGCTGGATCCAGGTGGCGGGGTTGGCCGAGGTCGGGCCGAAGACCTTGACGAGGCCGGTCGTGTACGCCTCGACGCGGATCGCGTTGACCCCGGCGTTGTTGTTCCGGGTCGCGGTGCCGCGGGTCGTCTTGGGCGGGCGGATCGAGGGCGGCAGAGTACCGATGAACTCGTCCGCGGTGAGGGGGACGGGGCAGGTCAGAACGCCGCGCAGCTGGAGGAACTCGGTGCCCGCGAGCCGTATGACACGGGCCTGGTAAGGAGAGCCGGCCTCGGGGGTGACAGAGGCGTCCGGGGTGACGTCGGTCCACGGAACCACGGTCTGGCAGCCGTCGGTGGGCTCCGCGGCCGCGGCGGGGGCGGCGGTGACGAGCGGGACGCCGACGGCGGCGACCGGGGCGGCGAGCGCCGCGGTGAGCAGGGAACGACGGCTGGTCGTGTGCTGGGCCATGCGCGATCCTCCGGATCGGGAAGAAGAGGGGAAGTTCAGGGGCGGCGTGCTGCGGACCGAGGGTCCGTCATCGCCAGACGGTGGAGAAGCTGTCCAGGTCGATCCAGGTGATGGCGTTGTCCTCGTACGCGCCGTACACCCGCAGATCGCCGAGGATGTCGGCCTCGACGCGACAGATGTAGCGTCCCGCCTTGTTGTTGCGGGGCACGTTCTGCCGGGCCACCAGTGTCGGGCGGAGCCGGTGCGGCAGCGTCGCGATCCTGCCGTCCGCGGTCATCCCGCCGGCCGGCGGGTTGATGGTGCCGCGCAGCTGGAGGTAGGTGGTGCCGGCGAGAGCGATGAGCCGGCCGCGCGGACGCTCCGCCCCGGCGGTGAACCCGGGCGCGAGGGTGAGGTCCTCCCAGTCGGCGAGGACCTTGACGCCGTCGACGGCGGGCTTCGTCGGGTACCAGCCGATGGTGACGTTCCGTGCGCCCGACGTGGGTGCGACCTTGTCGCTGAAGCCGAACAGCAGGCGGGTCTCCTGCGTATCGGGGTCGATCTCGACCGCGAGGCCTTCCGGCTCGCGGTGTTTCAGGCCGGGGGCGCTCGTGACCATCACCTGGCTGAGACGGGGACGTTCGCCGCCCGCCCAGGTGTCGGACCACTCGTACGCGGTGATGAACGCGTAGCCGGGGTTCTCGTGGTCCTCCACGTCGAACGGCGCCCAGTGGTAGGCGTACAGGATGCCGCCCAGCGTCTGGAAGCCCTGCGCGACGAGCGTGGCCTGCACCGGGGGCTCCTGGGGGAGGCCCGGGGGCACCGTCTTCTCGTTGTCGGGCATGACGAAGGTCGTGCCCACGGGCGTCCAGGTGCCCGCGGCGGCCAGGGTGGCGTCGTAGCGGGTGAACTGCCGCTTGCCGCCCTTGTGGTACATGACGGTCAGCAGGTTCGTCGTCGGGTCGTACGACGGGCCGACGGCTTCCGTGCTGCCGGGCGGGGTGAACCTCTGCGGGGCCGGGATGGACTGGGCGGCGAGCACCCCGTCCTTCTCGAACTTGAAGCGCGTGACGGCCTTGCCGAACGCGTACTCGCCCTTCAAGTACAGGGGGGCCGCCGCCGCGCTGCCGCACTCGGTCCACAGGTAGGTGTCGTCGCCGTCCGGCAGGGCGACCAACGACAGGCCGTGGCCGAAGCCGATCAGCTGCATCTGGCCGTCGGGCTGACCGGTCCGCCGGTTGATGCGGTTGAGGTACATGTTGCCCGAGTTCTTGGGCGCGGTCCCCGAGGACTCCAGCTGGAGAACGAAGATCCACCCGTTCTTCGTGTCGGTGGCGATGGCCTGCGGGGCCGGGTTGTCCCGTAGGTCGACGGTCTGGATGAGCCTGCCGGTCACACCGGACAGGTCGACGCCGTTGGCGTCCGTGGTCGTCATGGTCTCTCTCCCCCATGGATCCACCTGCGGATCCACGTCCGGTGGATCATCACACAAGAGAAGAGCGCAGATCACGGGGGCGGCCGCCGGAGCCGCCCCCGTGCGCAACCCGTCCTCGCTCAGCCGGTGCGGAGGATCCGGAACCGATCGGCATCCGTCGGGTCCCGGTCGACGACCTGGACCGGCGGCCAGGCCCATTGCCGGACGCCGATGCCCGGCGTACGGGAGAACCGGATCGTGCCGCGCGTGCCCTCGACCGCCACGTCCGGCCACGCCCCGGCGATCGCCGCCCGGTCCGTGCCGTGGGAACGCAGCACGTCGGCGAGGACGGTGACGGCGTCCCAGCCCTCGAAGGCGACGAAGGAGGGCGCTTCGCCCAGCCGCGCGCGGAGCTCCTTCCCGACGCGTTCGCCGAGGGGGCCGAGGTGCTCGGGCAGGTAGCGCAGGAACGGGATCCCGGCGCCGTCCGCGCCGAGGACGGCGGCCCATTCCGCGAACTCGGGCTGTCCCGCCGGAGCGCCGACGAGGAGTTCCGCGAGCCGGCGGTCGCTCCGGACGGCCCTGACGATCGGTACCGCGGGCTCCGGCTGGCCGACCAGCAGGAGGAGCGCGGTCGCCCCGTGGTCGACGAGCGCGTCGCACAGGGCCTCGGGAGTGAGCTCGTTCGCGTCGAGTTCGACGACGGTGCCGCCGCGCGCGGCGAGGTGGTCCCGCAGGATGCGGGTCCCGGACGCCCAGTAGACGCTCGGCTGGGTCACCACGGCGATCCGGTGCCGGCCCGCGCCGAGGAGGAAGTCCGCGTAGATCCGCCAGCCGTGGGACTGGGCCGGTGCCAGGCGCGCGACCCACTCCGTCGGCTGCTCGGTGAGCGCGTCGAGTACCGCGGAAGAGCAGAGGTAGGGCACGCCGAGGGCGTCGGCCCGGGCGGCGGCGGAGCGGGCGACGACGCTGTGGTACTCACCGACGACGGCGGCCACGCCCAGACCGGCCAGGTCGTCCACGGCCGCCGCGGCCCGTTCCGGATCGGCCGCGGTGTCCCGGACCACCAGCTCCAGGGGCCGCCCGCCGATCCCGCCGGCGTCGTTGACCTCGGTGACGGCCAGGTCCAGTCCCGCGAGGAGGTGCCGTCCCGCCTCGACCCAGCCGGGCCGTGTCAGCGGAACGAGCGCGCCCAGGCGGACGGACGCCCCCTCCTCGGCATGATGCGCTCCGGACGGCGATGGTGACGTGTTCATCGGGTGGTGCCTTCCCCTGGGGCGATGCGGTCGCGAACGGCCGGGACCGTGGACCTGCCGGTCATTGGATCCACCACCCTCCCCGCAGGCAACCGATTATCTGTTCGTTCGCGTGGGACGCCGCTGCTCCGCATGCAGGTGCGGCCGGACCTTCCTACGATGAAGGCATACGTCTCGCTGTTCTGTCGGGGTCCAACCGGAGCGAGGGAACATGGCAGCCGAGGATGCCGGGTCCACCGGGCGGCCGGCGGGCCTCAAGGCCAACGCGATCGGCTTCGTCGACGCCCTCGTCATCGGACTGAACTCCACGTCCCCCGCGTACTCCCTCGCGGCCGTCATCGGCCCCGTCGTCGCCCTGGTCGGGATCTACGCCCCCGGCGTGATGTTCGCGGCCTTCGTGCCGATGCTGCTGATCGCCTCGGCGTTCTACTACCTGAACAAGGTCGACCAGGACTGCGGCACCACCTTCTCCTGGGTCACGCGCGCCATGGGCCCGTGGGCGGGCTGGCTCGGCGGCTGGGCCATCGCGATGACCGGAGTCCTGGTCGTCGGCTCGCTCGCCGACGTGGCCGTGACCTTCGGTCTGCTGGCCGTCGGCCTCGACAGCTGGGTGGACAACACCTTCGTACGCCAACTGCTCACGGTGCTGCTGATCTTCGTCATGACGGCCGTGTGCGTCGTCGGCACCGAGCTGTCGGCGAAGGTGCAGAACGTCCTCATCCTCGCGCAGGTCGCCTGCCTGCTGATCTTCGTCGGCGTGGCGTTCGCCAGCGTCTACGACGGGACGAGCAAGTACGACTCGGTCGAGCCGGCCCTCAGCTGGCTGAACCCGTTCGGCGCCGGCGGCGCGGCGCTGACCGGCGGGCTTCTCCTGGGCGTCTTCATCTACTGGGGCTGGGAATCGGCGGTCAACCTCACCGAGGAGGTCAAGGACTCCGCGACCGCCCCCGGCAAGGCGGGGATCTGGTCGACCGTGATCCTGCTCGTGACGTACGTGTCCGTGGGATTCGCGGTCGTGGCCTACGCCGGTCCGACGTTCCTGGCCGAGAACGCCGGGGAGGAGGAGTTCATCTTCGCCCAGCTCGCCACGGACGTCCTGGGCGGCTGGGACTGGATCCTGCTCCTCGCCGTCTGCACCTCGGCGATCGCCTCCACGCAGACCACCATCATCCCGGCCTCCCGCACGGCGCTGTCCATGGCCCGCCGCCGGGCACTGCCCGACCACTTCGGCCACATCAGCCCGCGCTTCCGCACCCCTGACGTGAGTACGTGGTGGGTCGCCGGCATCGCCACCGCCTGGTACCTCGTGGTGAACCAGATCAGCTCCAACGCCCTCTTCGACTCGCTGACCGCGCTGTCGCTGCTGATCGCCTTCTACTACGCGCTCACGGGTGTCGCCTGCGTCATCTACTACCGCCGCCACCTCTTCGAGAGCGTCCACAACTTCCTGCTGATCGGCCTCGGCCCCCTGATCGGTTCCGGACTGCTCGCGTGGCTCCTGGTGCGGTCGGTCTCCGACATGTCCGATCCGGAGAACTCGTACAGCGGCACCTCGTGGTTCGGCCTCGGTCCGCCGCTCGTCATCGGCATCGGCATCGCCCTCACCGGCGTGGTCGTCATGGTCGTGCGGCGCCTGCGGGAACCGGCGTTCTGGCGGGAGCGCCCGGGCGTGGCCGACCCCGACCTGGTCCACGGCCGGCGGAAGGAGCCCTGAGATGTCGGTCGTGCTGGGCTACGACGAATCCCCCGGCGCCGCTCGCGCGTTGCGCATCGCGGTCGAGGTGGCCGCCGCGTTCGACGAGCGGCTCGTGCTGGTCTACGGGGCCGCGGCGCCGGGCCCCGTCGGCGAGGAGTACGCCTCCCACTACGAGGCCATCCGCCAGGTAGGCCGCGACGGTCTGACGCACGCCGTCGCGGAGGCCGACCTGGCGGGGGTGCCGACCGTCGTCGAGGTGATCGACAAGGCACCCGCCCAGGCCCTGATCGACGCGGCGAACCGGCACGCCGCGCGGGTCATCGTGGTCGGCAGCTGGAGCGAGAGCCCGATGCGCGGCGCGCTCCTGGGCTCGACGCCCCACAAACTCCTGCACATGTCGAGCGTCCCGGTGCTCTGCGTGCCTCCCGAGGAATGAGCGCCCCGAGACCCCGGCAACCCGCCCCGGTCGGGCGTGCGGCTCAGCCGAAGTCGGGGACGGGGTGCCCGGGGGCCAGGGCGGCGGCGATGCGCTGGGCGATCACGTGGGCGGTGTGGCCGTCCGGGGTCGTGGGGCCCTGCGTGGTCGAGACCGCGATGGCCAGGCGCTCCGACGGGAGATAGGCCATGGAGGCGGAGTAGCCGAAGAAGAGGGGGTGCTGGGCGATCCAGTCGCCGAGCACGACCACGCCCATGCCGTAGTGGGTGGCCTGGGTGTTCGCGAGGCAGACGGTCGCCGGGCACTTCCGCGTGGCGTGGCCGAGTCCCACCGTTCCCGGGTTCAGCAGCTGACGGTACGAGGACGGGGACAGGAGCTCGCCGGAGCCGAGGCCGGCGGCCGACCGGGCCAGGTCGCAGATGTCGGTGGTCTGGACGGCGCCGGGCGCGGTGGTCCAGGAGGGGTTCCAGTAGGTGGACTCCTCGTACGTCCCGCGGTCGGCGGTGAAGGCGTGCAGGGCGGGTTCGGGGATGTCCGGGGTGAAACCGTTGCGGGTCTCGCGGAGCCCGAGCGGGCCGGTGACCTGCTGCCGGATCAGGACGTCAAGACGGGTGCCGGTGATCTTCTCCAGGGCGGCGCCGAGGAGGACGAAGTTGGCGTGCGAGTAGCTCCAGTTCGTGCCCGGCTCGTACCACCGCTGCTCGCCGGTCGAGAGGGCCACGACCTCCTTCGCCGTCCACTGGCGGAACGGGTCGGCGGTGACGGCCTGCTGGAACGCGGGGAGGCGGACGTAGTCGACGAGACCGGTGGTGGACGCCGCCAGCATGCGCAGGGTGATCCTCCGGCCGTGCGGGAGGTCCGGCAGCCAGCGCGCGACGGGGTCGTCGAGGCCGACGACGCCCTGGTCGACGAGGCGCAGGAGCGCCGTCCCCAGGTAGCTGATCGCCACGTTGCCGTTGCGGAAGTGCAGGGCGGGGTCGGCCGGCACCCCCGTCATCGACTCGCCGAGGGCGGTGGTGACGACCTCGCGGCCGTCGACGGTGACGCGCAGGATCACGGACCGCAGGCCGAGGTCCGCCGCGGCCCGCTCGGCGATGCGCCGGACGTCGCGGGCCGTGCCGTGGTCGGGCAGCCGGGAGGCGGCGCACGGCCGCCGGTGGCCGCCGTCGCCCGCCGCGGTGCCGGCCGTCGTGAGCGGTGCGCCGAGGGTGACGAGTGCGGTGAGCGCGGCAACGACCGCACGGCGCGACCGCGAGGTGGAACGGGCTGAGGTCATGGCCGGAGTATCGGCCGGGAGCGCCCGCGCGCCGGCCCGGCGGCCGTCGACCCGCGGGGGCGTCACCCGTGCCGCCGAGCGCGTCCGGGACTCAGCCCTGCGCGCGGTGGAGCGTCAGCCGGCCGGGCACGAACAGGTGGACGTAGCCGCACGTCAGGCAGATGAGACCGTTCGCCGACTCGTTGGCCCAGGCCATGTTGAAGAACTCCATCCCCGTGCTGTTCAGCTTCACCTCCCGCTCACGGAAGACGTCTCCGTCACAGACGTGGCAGCGGAACCTCTTGTCCCCGATCTCCGCGTGCACGACCTTGGCCATACCGTCTCCCCCTGGCGATTCCCGGCCGCCGGCTCTCCCGGCCACCGTCATCGAACGCGTCTTCGATGATCATGCCGCATCATCGTGACGCACCACGACGCACCAGGTCATTGCCGTGATGCGGCAGTCTTCGACACCGCGATCATGCTGGTCGCCGACCTGAACCAGCACCGCCACCACCCGGTCAGGCCCTGACGACAACACTTGGTTGTCACCTAGGGTGAGAGCCGTGGATCTCGACATGGCGCAGGTGCGTGCCTTCGTGCGCACCGCCGAAGAGCTGCATTTCGGGAGGGCCGCCGGGACGCTCGGCATCTCCCAGCAGGCCCTGTCCAAGCGGATCGCGCGGCTGGAAGCCCTGCTCGCCACCCGGCTGTTCGAGCGCGGCGGCAACGGTGTGCGGCTCGCCCCGGCCGGCGAGCGCTTCCTCCCGCCCGCCCGGCAGGCGCTGGCCACCTCCGACGCCGCTGTCGCGGCGGTCGCGGGGGACGGCCGGCCGCTGCGCGTGGACGTCTGGGGGCATCTCTACGCGCCGATGAGGACTCTGGCCCAGGTCGCCCGCGAGGCCGGGGACCTGGTGTCGGGGCACGGACGCGACCTTCCCGCGGTGACGAACGCCCTGCTGCGCGGCGACATCGACGCGGCCTTCGGCCGGATCCACCCTCCGCCGCACGCCGGGCTGACGCACCGGCTCGTCCGCCTCGAACCGGTCGACGTCGTGTTCGGCGCGGACCATCCGCTCGCCGCCGAGGCGTCGCTGCGGCCGGACCGGCTGCGCGGCAGCGTGCTCTGGGCGCCCGGTGCGCTGGACCGGCTCGACTTCCTCCGCCGGTTCGCCGACCGGTTCGGCATCCGCGACCGGGCCGAGAGCGCCAACCTGGGCCTCGCCCACTTCCTCGGCGAGGTGGCGGCCGACCCGCGGCGCTTCTCGCTGCTGCCCGCCGACGTGCCCCTGCCGGACGTCCCCGGGCTGCGCTCGGTCCCGCTGGTCGACCCCACGCCGCTGTACGCGTGGTCGCTGGTGTGGCGCACCGGCAGCGGGCACCCGGGGCTGAGCGCCCTCACCGCCGCCTGCGCGGCGGAAGCACGGCGCAGCCGCTGGCTGGAGTACGACCCCGCGCGGGACTGGCTGCCCGATCCGCCCGCGCCGGATCTCCTCACGGAGCGGCCGTCAGCCGTCTGAGCAGGTCGACGTCCACGTCCAGCAGACTGCGCACGACGGTGCGGTGGGGTGCCGGGGCGATGCCGGTGAGGGAGGGTACGGCCACCACCTGGCAGCCGGCCGCCTCGGCGGAGGCGACGCCGGTCGGGGTGTCCTCCACGGCTACGCAGGAGGCCGGGGCGGTGCCGAGTCTTGTCAGGGCCGCCCGGTAGGGGTCGGGGTACGGCTTGGTGCGCGGCGTCTCGCCCGCCGCCACGGAGACCGTGAACCAGTGCCGGCCGAGGGCGTCGAGGACGGTGTCCACGACCGGCCGCGGCGAGGCCGAGACCAGCGCGGTGGGGATGCCCTCGGCGTGGAGCGCCGCGAGGAGTTCCACGGCCCCGGGGAGGGGGACGACCTGTCGGCGTACGAGTGCGGTGAAGCGGCGTTCGAGGGAGTCGCCCAGCACGGCCGCGTCCACCCGGCCGTCCGTACGCGAGGCGAGGTGCGCGGCGCAGTCCTCGACGGCGCGGCCGAGGACGAACGCGAGGTCCGCGTCGGTGAGGGCGATGCCCCGGCCGAGGGCCTCTTCCTCGACCGTCCGCCGCCAGAGCCGCTCGGTGTCGACGAGTGTGCCGTCCATGTCGAAGAGGACCGCTTGGAGTTCGGTGTGCACGGGCACGGGGATGCTCCCTGGTGATGGGCTCGGGACGGTGGGGCCGGCGCACCGGGTCGGGTCACTCCTCGGTGGCGCCGAGGGCGGGGGCGTCGCGCAGGTGGACGTGACGCGTGGCGGCGGCGTGGAGTTCGAGGACGGTGACGTCGTTGACGCCCGGTACCAGGACGGGAGCGGGGACGTACAGCGAGGCCTGGGGGCCGCGGGACCAGTAGCGGCCCAGGGGGAAGCCGTTGATCCAGGCCAGGCCCTTGGTCCAGCCGTCCAGGTGGAGGAAGGTGTCGGCCGGCTCGTCCACGGTCAGGTTTCCCCGGTGGAAGGCCGGTCCGACCGGCGGCCGTTCGGGGACGAACGGCCGGTACGCGAGGGTGTCCGGGCGGTCGAGGGGCAGGGCGCGGCTGCGCCAGGCGGCGGGCCGGGTGCCGTTGATCGTGGTGCGGCCGAGCAGGCCCTTGTGGTCGCGGAGCCGCGGCCCGTAGTTGACGCGTCCCTGGTTCTCGACCAGGACGGCGAGGCGGGCTCCCGGGCGGGGGACGGTGAAGGCGAGGGCGTGCTCGTGGTTCTCGCGTTCCAGGACGCCGACCGGTTGCCCGTCGACGAAGACCTGGGCGCGGTCGTGGACCTGCTCGGCGTGCAGGACCGCCGGTCCCGGCGTGGGCAGGTCGGTCTCGTAGAGGACGAAGCCGAAGGGGTGGCCGAGCTCTTCCATGGTCAGCGGCCGGTCGGCCGTCGCGGGGACGCCGAGGTCGTCGGCGTGTTCCAGCAGGCCGGCCGTGTGGGTGAGCTCCACCGGCCCGTACGCCGCCTTGGGCGCGACCGGGGGTACGGGGTCGGCGGGGACGGGCGCGTGGCGGGCGATGACCTCGCGGAAGGCGGCGTACTTGGGAGTGGGGTCCCCGGCCTCGTCGAGGAGGGCGTCGTAGTCGTAGGAGGTGACGGTGGGGCGGTAGGTGCCCTTGTCGTTGGCTCCGTTGGTGAAGCCGAAGTTGGTGCCGCCGTGGAACATGTAGATGTTGACGGAGGCGCCGGCGGCGAGCAGGGTGTCGAGCTCCGCGGCGGCGTCGGCCGCGTCGCGGCGGGCGTGGATGCCGCCCCAGCGGTCGAACCAGCCGATCCAGAACTCGGAGCACATCAGCGGGCCCTGCGGCCGGAGCGCGCGCAGCGCCGCCAGGCCTTCGGCGGCGCGGCTGCCGAAGTTGGCGGTGGCGAGGACGCCGTCGAGGCTTCCCCGGGCGAGGTCGGCGGGCTGGTCGCAGGTGAAGAGGGGGACGTCGACGCCGTGGCGGCGCAGCATGGCGGCGAGCTCGGCCAGGTAGGCGTGGTCGTCGCCGTGCGCGCCGTACTCGTTCTCGACCTGGACGGCGAGGATCGGCCCGCCGTTGCTGCCGAGGTAGGGGCGGAGCGGCTTGAGGAGGGCGCCGAGGTAGTCGTCGACGGCGCTCAGGTAGCGGGGGTCGCGGCTGCGCGGGACGAGGTCGTCCTCGGCCAGGAGCCAGGAGGGCAGGCCGCCGCCCTCCCACTCGGCGCAGATGTACGGGCCGGGCCTGAGGAGGACGTGGAGTCCTTCGGCGGCGGCGGTGTCGAGGAAGCGGGGCAGGTCGAGACCTCCGTCGAGGTGGAACTCCCCGCGGCGGGGGGCGTGCGCGTTCCACGGGACGTAGGTCTCGACCGTGTTGAGGCCCAGCAGCCGTGCCTTGTGGAGTCGGTCGGCCCACTGTTCCGGGTGGACGCGGAAGTAGTGCAGGGCTCCGGAGATGATCCGGAACGGGTGGGCGTCGAGACGGAAGCCGTCGTCGGCGATCTCCAGTCGGGACATGGCGGTGGTGCTCCTCAGAGGGCTGTCGGGGTGCGGCGGTCGGTTTCTAGGCGAGCGGGCGGCACAGCAGGGCGTCGGGGACGCCGCCGTGGTTCCACTTCCAGGTGAAGGCGACACCGGCGACGTACTCGTTGTCGGCGCACTGGCCCTTGTAGTAACCGGGTGCCCAGTCGCTGGCGGTCGAGCCGCCGGTGGCGGGCCGGTTGTCGCCCTTGTCGAACCAGAGCACGCGGTTGGTGGTGGGCAGGGAGGCGGCCGCGGGTGCGCACAGCAGGGCCGACATGGCGCTGCCGCTCACGCTGTAGCCGACCGCGAAGGTGCGGTCGGGGCACTGGCGCTTGTCGTAGCCGCTGGCCCAGTCGCTCCCGGTGACGTACCGCTCGTCGGTCACGACGGTCCAGGGGCCGCTCGCCTTGGCCGGCTGCCCGGCGTCGGTGCACAGTCCGCGGCTGTCGCTGCGGCCGAGGCCGACGAGTCGCTGGGTGTCCGGGCAGTTGGCCTTGCGGTTGCCCGGGGACCAGTCCGGCTTGGCCAGCATGGTGGCGGAGACGTTGTAGTCGGCGTAGTCCAGATTGAGCATGTTCCAGCGCGTGGCGGGGGCGATCCGGCCGGTCCTGCCGGAGGCGCCGACGAGCTTGTTCCAGTCGGTGGCGCGCCAGTCGCCGGCGTCCATGACACCGAGCCGTGTGCCGTTCGCGCTGTAGTTGACCATGGCCCAGTTGTCCTGGGGCGTGCCGTTCGCGTCGGTCCAGCCGACCAGGGGCCAGATGGCGAAGTCGGTGTCGTTCCTCACCAGGATGTCGGTGAAGTTCGTGAACCAGGCGCGTTCCCTGGCGTCGGGCTCCCCGCGGCCGGCGGCGCCGAACTCGCTGATCCACACGGGTGCGGTGAAGTGCTGGCCGGACCGGGTGACGAACAGGGCCTGGTCGTCGACGACCTGGGCGAGCTGTGCCGGCGTGAACTCCTCGTAGCGCGGGTCGTGGGTCTCGCCCGTGCCGGTGGCGCCCGTGTGGTTCGGCCCCGTGTAGCCGTAGAAGTGGGCCGCGTAGACGAGCTTGTCGGAGCGGATCAGGGTGTGGGACAGGGTGGCGACGGGGGTCAGCGTCGGGCGGCCGTGGGGGGTCAGGTCGGTGGGTATGCCCTGCCAGTTGATGCCCTCCATGATGACGAGCATGTCCGGGTCGGCCTGAAGGATCTTGTTGCCGGCCTCCTCCATGGCCTTGTAGAGGTCGTGGTCGTTGCCCCAGCCCCAGTTGGGATCGTTCCAGGTGTCGCGGCGGACCTCGTTGCGCAGGTCGGCTCCGACGACCCGCTTGTCGGCCTGGTAGCGCTTCACCAGGAACACCCAGTCGTCGATCCACTGCTGGGTCGACTGGCCGCTGTTCCAGCGCTCGTTGCCGTCCAGGCCGCAGCAGAAGCGGTAGCTGGTGGTGTGGTTGTTGAGGATGACGGCGAAGCCGTCCGCGGTCAGGGCCCCGACGACGGCGTCGAGCACCTGCAACGGGGTCTTGCCCTTGAGCTGCGGGTTGGCGGCGACGGCCGAGTCCGGGACGACGGTGGTGTCGTGGATCACCGCGTTGGCGAACGGCAGCCGGATGCTGTTCAGGCCCAGGGCGTGGAAGTCGGCCAGGATCCCGGCGATGGGCTTCCTGTCCAGGCCGAGCGGAAGGTTGTGCGACATCTGCCTCGCCTGGTGGTTGGCGACGTCGCCGACGTCACCACTGCCCTGCCAGGTGCCCTGGGCGCCGGCCCAGTTCCCGGACTTGAGCTTGAACCGGTCGCCGTTCGCGTCGACGACGTACCGGTCCCGGGTCGACAGCGGGGCGGTCCAGGAGGCGGCGAGTTGCGGGCCGGTGAGGGGGACGGGCGCCGCGACCGACGCCGCCGCGTCCGGCTGGAGGGGTGCGGCGGCGGCGGGGGCGCCGACGATCAGCGCGGACAGGACGGCCAGGGCCGCGGTCGCGCGTCGGATGAGGGTGCGAGGTGTCACGGGATCTCCTTGCGGAAGGGGTCGTGAGCCTGTTCTTTGTGGTGCGGCGTGAGGGGGCGTGGGCCGTGGGTCAGCCTTTGAGGCCGCTGGTGGCGATGCCTTCGACGATGTAGCGCTGGGCGACGAGGAACATGACGACCAGGGGCGTGATGGTGACGACGGCGCCGGCGAACAGCCCCGGCAGGTTGATGGTCTGCGAGGTGAGGAAGGTGGACAGCGCGATCTGCGCGGTCCAGGCGGACGGATCCTGGCCGATGACCAGCGGCCACAGGAAGGAGTTCCAGCTGTCGATGAAGGACAGCGCTCCTAGCGAGGCCAGCATGGCTCCGGAGCTCGGCAGGGCGATCCGGCCGTACAGGCCCAGCCAGCCGAGGCCGTCGAGCCGTCCGGCCTCTTCGATCTCGGTGGGGAACTGGAGGTAGAAGTTGCGGAACAGCAGGACCGCGAAGGGGTTGAAGAGGCCGGGCACGATGATGCCCCAGAGCGTGTTGACGCCTCCCATGGAGCCGACGACGACGAACGTGGGCACGAAGGTGACCGAGCCGGGGATCATCAGCGTCGCCACCACCAGGGCGAGCAGCACTCCGCGTCCCGGGACGGGGATCCGGGCGAGGGCGTAGCCGGCGGCGGAGGCGAGGAGCGTGGAGACGGGCGCGGTGATGCCGGCGATCAGGAGCGAGTTGCCGAGGGCGCTGCCCATGTTGACGGCGGGGTCGGCGAACAGGTCACTGAAGTTCTCGAAGTGCATGGACGAGGGCCACCACGTCCACTCCGGTGCGGTCAGACTCGGGGAGTCCATCAGCGAGTTGCGGAGCATCAGGTAGAAGGGGGCGAGGAAGGCCGCGGTCAGCAGGCCGATGAGCAGGCCGCGTACGAGGAGGCGCACCGCTCGGGAGAGTCCGGGCAGGGTGGTCACGCGTGTCTCACTCTCCGCTCCTGCCGAAGCCGGTGAACCGACCCTGGATCAGGGTCACTCCGACGATGACGGCGGTGAGCACGAAGGCTCCGGCGGAGCCGAGTCCGTAGTTCTGGCTGCCCATGGCGGTGTTGTAGAGGTGGACCAGCGGGGTCTGTACGGGGGCGGTGCCGGTTCCGGAGAGCCCGCTGTTGAAGAGGTTGTAGAACTCGTCGAAGGCCTGGAAGGCCGCGATGAACAGGAGCATGAGGACGGCGACGGAGGTGTTCCGCAGCATCGGCAGGGTGATCCTGGTGAGGAGCCGTCGGCCGGTGGCGCCGTCGAGTGCGGCGGCCTCGTTGACCTCCTGGGGGATGGCCTGGAGTCCGGCGAGGAAGAGGACCATGTAGAAGCCGACCTGGAGCCAGAGGCGCAGGGTGACGAGGACGACCCAGTAGAGCGGCGGCGAGCTCGACTGCAGCCAGGCCACGGGCTCGGCGCCGAACCAGCCGCCGATCGTGTTGGCGATGCCCGCCGGCAGTCCGTTGAACAGGGACATCTTCCAGAGCAGGGACGCGGCGACGTACGAGACGGCCGCCGGGATGAGGAAGGTCGTGCGCAGCAGGGCGCGGCCCCTGCGGACCCGGTGCACCAGCAGCGCGAGCCCGAGGGAGGCGGCGAAGGTGACCGGGACGATGAAGGCGGTGAACACCAGGATCTGGAGCAGGGAGTCGCGGAACGCCTGGTCGGACAGGAGCGTCCGGTAGTTGTCCAGACCGACCCAGTCGCCGAGGGCGATGGTGCCGCGTGCGTCGCTGAGGCTGAGCAGGAAACTCCAGCCGATGGCGACGTACTTGAAGACGCCGAGCCCGATGAGCGTCGGCGCGGTCAGCACCACGAAGGCGATCCAGCCGGAGCGGCCGACACGGGGCCGGCCGGTGCGTGCCCGGCCGGTGCGGGGGCGGCCGGCCCGGCCGGGGCCCCGCGGGGTGTCCGCGAGGCGCCCGGCCGGTTCGGGCTTCAGCGTGAGGTCGGTCGCGGGATTCATCGGCCGCGCTGCTTGTCTATCTCGCTCTGGGCCTTCTTCACCGCTTCTGCCAGGAGGGCGGCCGGGTCGCCCTGTCCGCCGACGATCTTCGCGGCGGCCGCGTTGAAGGCGCTGCTCACGGCGGTGTCCCAGGTGCCGGGGTAGTGCTTCCCGTACTTCTGGGAGAGCCCCACGGTCTCCTTGGCGGGGCCGGCGGAGAGCTTCTTCGCGGTGGCCGCGACGGAGGTGCGCGGCGGGACGTGGAAGCCGTAGTTCTCGGCGAAGTCCTTCTGCAGGTCGGCCTGTTCGACCCACAGCCACTGGACGAACTTCTTGGCCGCCGCCGTGTTCTTCCCCTTGGCGTTGACGCAGCTGGTCCATCCGCCGACCCGTACGACGGGGGCGCCGCCGGCCTTGAAGGCGGGCCAGGGCACCACGCCGAAGTCGTCGCCGAGCGCCGCCGTGACGGCCGGCATCGACCACAGTCCGCCCCACTGCATGGGCACGACGCCCTGGGTGAGGGCGGCGGGGTCCCACCAGTCGGTGGTGAAGCCGAGGAGCAGCGACTTGTCGTCGTGGAGGCGCTTCAGGCCCGTCAGCGCTTCGAGCGCCTGCGCCGATCCGAAGGCCACCTTGCCGTCGGGGGTCACGAGGTCGCCGCCGTTGGAGAAGACGGCGAGGGTCGCGGAGTCGCCGAGGCCGTCGTTGCCGACGAACAGGCCCTTGTTCTTCTTGGTGGTGAGGGCCTTCGCCGCGGCGACGAGGCCGTCGAAGGTGGTGGGCGGGGTGATGCCGGCCTTCGACAGGACGCTCTTGCGGTAGTAGAGCATCATGACGTCGTCGATCATCTTGACGCCGTAGAGCTTGCCGTCGACGCCGACCGACTCGACGGCGTTCGTGTTGAAGTCGCCCTTGGCGCTGCCGTACACGTCGTCGAGCGCGGCGATCTGGCCCCGGCGGGCGAGGCTCTCGCTGAAGTCGCCGATCTCGAAGACGTCGGGGGCGGCGTCGGTCAGCAGGGTGGCGTTGAGCTTGCCCGCGTAGTCGCCGGGGACCCAGGTCACCTTGACGGCGATGTCCGGGTTGGCCTTGGTGAAGGCGGTGGCGTAGCGGAGGACCGCCTGCTGGGTGCCGGCCTCGCCGTAGGCGTGGTACCAGACGTTGAGGGTGGTCTTCGCCCCGGTGGCGGAACCGCCGGTGGGGTCGGTGCTGCAGGCGGTGGTCAGGATGCTTCCGGCGGCGACGAGCAGCGATCCCGTGAGGAATCCGCGTCGGCTAAGGTCGGTTCTGCGTGCGCTCATGTCCCGTCCTTCTGTGAGGGTGTGTGCGGGGCGGATGTGCTGCCCGGTCGGCGCCTTCGTCCATGCTTGCCGGCAGAGGAGGGCGACGGCCGGGGAGTCGTACGCGTCGGCTGCGGGGTACTTCAGCCGGCGCCGGCCGTGGGAGTGGCCGTGTACTGCGGGAAGAGCGCCTGGATGGCGACGGCGGCGCCGCCGCGGGCCCACTCCTCCCAGGGGAGCGGGCGCAGCGAGAGCGGGCACCGGGATGCCGCGCCGAAGGCCTGTGCGGCGTACGCGTCCTGGATGTGCCGGCCGAGCAGGTCGTAGGTGTCGACGCCTTCGCCGCTGACGACGACCCGCTCGGGGCCGACGAGGTTGACGAGTGCGGCGATGCCGACCCCGATGGCGTGCCCGGCCCGGCGGAAGGCCCCGCCGGCCGCGGGGTGGCCTTCGCGGGCCATGTGGACGACCTCGTCGAACGTGAGGTGCCCGCCCCCGGTGGCGTCGCGGACCGCCGCGAGGATCGCGTCGGTGGAGGCGATGGCCTCGACGCAACCGCGTGCCCCGCACCGGCAGCGCGGACCGGTCGGGTCCACGCAGAGGTGCCCGACCTCCCCCGCGACGCCGTAGGCGCCCCTGAGGAGACGGCCGTTGACGACGAGGGCCGAGCCGATGCCCGCGCCGATGGTGACCAGCGCGAAGTTTCCGGTGCCGATGCCTTCGCCGAACCAGTGTTCCGCGACGGTCAGGGCCCTGACGTCGTTCTCGACCGTGACCGACAGACCGGTGGCAGCGGTGAGCAGTCCGGCGAGCGGGACGTCCCGCCAGCCGAGGAGTCCGGCGTGCCGGAGCACCCCGCTGTCGCGGTCCACGTCGCCGGTGACGGCGACGCCGAGGTGACGCGTACGGTCCCGGAACGCGGGCTCGGTGTCAAGCAGTTCGTCGACCATCTCGGCGACGAGGGGGACGACGACCTCGGGGGTGCACGCGCCGAGCCGTCTGGCGGCCGTGGCCCGGATGCCGGCCCGCAGATCGCATACGGCGGCGAAGAGCCGGTCGGCGGTGATCTTCAGACCGATGAAGTACTCCCGGTCGGCCGCGACCGCGAGCGGGTTCACCGGTCGTCCCGCTCCCGGTGCGGTGCGCTCCGGCGGCAGTTCGTACAGGTAGCCGTCGTCGATGAGGGGCCTGGCCGCCTTGGTGACGGCGGTCGAGGAGAGCCCCGTCCGCCGCGCCAGTTCCACTCTGCTGAGCGGTCCCTCGGCGAGCAGCAGGGCGAGCACCGCCGTCTCGGCGGGCGCGGTGACCAAGGGCTGTGAGTGAGGAGGAAACACGGGAGCAACGTAGAGCAAATAAATAACTTCTTCCAGTATTGATTTACGAGTTGGGCCCGACCTACGCTCGGGCCGCCTCCGTGCCCATCACGTCAGGGGACCCATTCGTGCTCGCCACGCTCCCGCTCGCCACCTTCGATCCCGATCTCCGCCTCGCGCTGCTGCGCACGCCGAACAGCCTGTACGCGCTGCGCGTCGGCGCCGACGGCAGCCCTCGGCACCTGTACTGGGGCGCACCGCTCGACACCCTCACCCTCGCCGCGCTCCCCGAGGCCGTCTCCCCCGCCGCCAGCAGCTTCGAGGCGGACGCCGCCCCCGACGAGCTCGCCCCGCAGACCGGGGCGCGCTTCGGGCCTGCCGGCCTTCAGGTCCGCTTCGCCGACGGAACCCGGGGCACCCAATGGCGCTTCGCCGGTCACGCCGTCGACGGCGGGGAACTCCGGCTGCGCCTCGAAGACCGGCATCGCCCCCTGCGGGCCGAACTGTGCTACCGCGTCCGGACCGACACCGATGTCGTGGAGCGCTGGACGGAGTTGACCCACACCGGAGCCACGGACGGTCCGCCGGATCCGGTCATCGTCGACCGGCTGGACTCGGCGTCCTGGACCGCTCCCCCACTGGCCGACTACCGGCTGAGCCATCTCGTCGGCGGCTGGAACAGCGAGTTCCAGCTCCAGCGCGACCGACTGCCCGTCGCCGAGACCGTCCTGACGAGCCGTCGGGGCATCACCGGCCACCATGCGAGTCCGTGGCTGGCCGTCGACGACGGCACCGCGACCGAGGAGCAGGGCGAGGTGTGGAGCACCGCGCTTGCCTGGAGCGGGAGTTGGCGTGTCACGGTCCACCGGGATCCGGTCGGGCGCACCACCTGGACCGGGGGTTTCGGCCACGAGGGGCTGAGCTGGACCCTGCGGTCGGGTCAGAGCCTTCGCACACCGACGTACGCGGGCCTCTACTCCCCGCACGGCTTCGGCGCCGCCAGCCGCGCCTGGCACCAGTACGTCCGCGGCCATGTGCTGCCGGAGCCCGAGCGGGACAGGCCGGTGCTCTACAACTCCTGGGAGGCCACCGGATTCGACGTCGACGAGGCCGGCCAACTCCGGCTCGCGCGCCTGGCGGCCCGTGTCGGAGCGGAACTCTTCGTGCTGGACGACGGCTGGTTCGGCACGCGCCGCGACGACCGCTCCGGGCTCGGCGACTGGACCCCCCGCCGGGAGGCCTTCCCCGGCGGGCTGCGTCCGCTCGCCGACGAGGTGCACCGCCTGGGCATGGGCTTCGGGCTGTGGGTGGAGCCGGAAATGGTCAACCGGGACAGCGAGTTGTACCGGTCCCATCCGGACTGGGTCGTCCACTCCCCCCGGCTCGACGCGACGGAACTGCGCAACCAGCTGGTGCTGAACTTCGCCAGGCCGGAGGTGGAGGAGTGGGCGCGGCGGACCCTGGACCATCTCGTCCGCGCGTACGACGTCGACTGGCTCAAGTGGGATGCCAACCGGGCGTTCACCGAGGCCGGTTGGGCCGGCCATCCCGACCCTGACCGGCTGTGGATCGACCACACGCGGGCCGTCCACCGGATCATGGACCGGCTCCGCGCCGACCGTCCGGGACTGCGCATCGAGGCGTGCGCGGGCGGCGGCGGGCGCGTCGACCTCGGCATCCTCGCCCGCACCGACCAGGCCTGGACCTCGGACAACACCGACCCGGTCGACCGGATCGAGATCCAGCACGGCTTCGGTCAGCTCTTCCCGGCCCCGGCGATGGCCGCGTGGGTCACCGACAGCCCCAACACCACGACCGGACGGCGGACTCCGCTGCGCTTCCGCTTCCACGTCGCCATGGCGGGGGCGCTGGGGCTCGGCGGGGACCTGACGTCCTGGTCGGACGACGAGCTGGAGGAGACCGCGGCGCTCGTCGCCCAGTACAAGGAGATCCGCCCGCTCGTCCAGCGCGGGCACCAGCACCGGGTCGCCACGGGCGGACCGGTGACGGCCGTCCACTACGCGGCGCGGGACGACAGCGAGCACGCGGTCCTCGTCTGGCGCCCCACGACCCGCTTCGGCCACCCCGCCGACCCGGTGCGGCTGCCGGCCCTCGACCCCGGGGCGTACTACCTCGACCCGGAACTGGACCGCGTGCACAGCGGGGCCGTCCTGGTGGGCCGGGGCATCGACCCGCGGCTTCCGGCCGGGGACTACGCCAGCAGCCTGATCCGGCTCCGCCGCGTCACCCCGTGAGCCACCCCGCCGCTCACCGCGTCACCCCGTGAGCCACCCCGCCGCTCACCGCGTCACCCCGTGAGCCACCCCATCGCCCCCCACCCACCCACGACACTCAGGACCCACCCATGAACACTGCCACGGACAACCCCCGCGTCCTGGTCGTCGGCATCGACGGCGTACGCCTCGATCTGCTCCCCGAACTCGACACCCCCCACCTCGACGGCATCGCCCGTGCGGGCTTCCTGGCACCCGTCGAGGTGGACGCCGCGACACCCACGATGTCCGGCCCGTGCTGGACCACCATCGTCACCGGCGTCGGCGTCGCCAAGCACGGCGTGTGGGGCAACCGCCTCGACGGCAACCGGCTCGACGTCTTCCCCGACTTCACGACCCGCCTCGCCGCCGACTGCGGCCGGCGCACCTTCGCCGTCGGCGGCTGGGCACCGCTCTTCCTCGCCCAGCAGGGCGGCCCGCTCTTCGTCGCCCCCACCCGGCTCGGCTACGTCGCGCCCCGCGAGGACACCCCCGAGGCCTGGGAGGAGGTGGACGACAGGGTGACCGCCGACGCGGAGCACCTCCTCGCCCTGGACGAGGAGCTCCACGCCGGATTCGTCTACCTCGGAGCCGTCGACGAGACCGCCCACTTCCTCGGCTGCGACAAGGAGTACCGCCAGGCGATCGAGGCCGCGGACCGGCGCCTCGGACGGCTCCTCGCCGCCGTGGCCCGCCGGCCCGGTCACGCGGCGGAGCAGTAGACGGTCATCGTGGTGACGGACCACGGCCACCGTGACGAGGGGGGCCACGGGGGCCGCAGTCCGCTGGAGCGCACGGCCTGGATCGCCGCCCGCGGTCCGGGACTGGCCGCCGGCGCGGTGCCGGCGTCCCTCCACCACGCCGACGTCGCCGCGCATGTCTTCACGGCCCTCGGCATCACGCCCGACCTCCACTGGACGCTGGACGGCACCGCCTTCACCTGCCGGGAGGCAGACCGCACCAAGTCCGTCGTTAGTGGGCGTATTCATGGATGACTCCGCCCCCTCGTGAAGACCAATCCGATCAGGAGAGTTCCGGATCGATCAAGATCGGTTCTATAGTTCCGTCGTTCAACCTCCTTCCCCCGTATGCCTGCTCTCGAGAGTCCGGTTGATGTCGGCGTCGCCCACCCCGTTCCGCCCTGCCCTGATCGCCTCGCTGCTGACCCTCGCCGCGGGTGGTGCGCTCGCCGTGGCGGCGACGACCGCGGCGCCGGCCGGGGTCCGCCCCGCGCTCGGCTGGTTCGCCGCGTGCGGAGTCCTGCTGCTGTCCGCCGCGGCCTTCGCCACCACCTGGTACGCGCGCACCGCGCGGACGCTCGGCCGCCGGGCGGAGGTGCTCACCGCCGAACTCGCCTCCCGGGACGCCTACAGCGGCCGGTTCAAGGCCACCGCCGAGCGCGAGGCGGAGGCGCTCACCGAGCGGTACGAGGCGGAGGCCGCCGCCTCGGCGGCCCGGAACACAGCCCGTACCGAGGAGCTCGTACGGTCGCACGCCGCCGAAACGGCGGAGCTCGTCGCGGCGCGGGCGGCCGACGTCGAACGTCTTGAGGGCCGGCTGCGCCGCGCCGAGTCCGCCCGGTCGGCGGCGATGGCCGCCGCCGCCAACGCGGCCGGACGGATGCAGGCGCTGGCCACGAGCATGATGGCCGACCTGCGGGACATGGAGCACCGGCACGCCGACGAGGACGTCCTCACCGACCTCCTCCACCTCGACCACCGCACCGCCCAGGCGGGCAGGCTCGCCGACTCCATCGCCGTGCTGACCGGAGCCCGTTCGGGCCGCCGATGGACGCGCCCGATCGTCATGGAGTCGATCCTGCGCGGCGCCATGGGCCGGATCGGCGGCTACCAGCGGGTGCGCCTGCACTCCGGCAGCGAGGCGGCCGTGACCGGTCACGCCGCCGAGGGCATCATGCACGCCCTCGCCGAACTCCTCGACAACGCGGCGAACTTCTCCCCGCCCAACGCGGAAGTCCACGTGTACGTGGAGGAAGTGCCCGCCGGCCTCGTCATCACCGTCGAGGACGCCGGTCTGGCGATGAGCGACGTGCAGCTGAGGCGCGCGGAAGCCGCCGTCGGCGCCGCGGCCCAGGACCTGGCCGGTCTCTCCGGCACCCGCCTCGGCCTGCACGTCGTCGGCCGGCTGGCGCGCAAGCACGGCCTGACGGTCTCCTTCCGCCCCTCGGCGCGCGGGGGCACCGGCGTCCTGCTGATGGTGCCTCAGGAGCTGATCAGCCGCGCGCCCGAGGAGCGGACCGGCACGCCGGTCGAGCCGACGCCGCCCGTGGTGGGCCGCGCCGTGACCGCCCCGGCCCCCGAGCGGACGCCCGCCGCCGCCACCCCTCCCGTACCCGCGCGCGAAGCGGCGCCGGAGCCGGAGACCGTCCACGACACCGCGGCCCGGCCCGGCACGGACGCGCCGGACGGAATCGTCCTGCCGCGCCGCCGTCGCGGCGAGACCATGGCCGCCCAGCTCAAGGACGGGGAGACGCCCGGCGAGCCCCGCCCGGAGGCTCCGCGCACCGGCCCCGCCGCCGGGACCCCGCCGCGCTTCGGCAGCTTCCACCGGGCCGTCCGCGGCGCGGGAGGCCGGGCGGCCGACGGCGACGGCGACCCCGCCGACACACCCGTACCGTCCGACCAGCAGGACCCGGCGGCCGTACCGCACACGCCGGCGTCCACGAACTCCCCGTATTCGGAAGGCAATCCGCGATGACCGGCACCACCACCGACGAGAAGCTCAGCTGGCTCCTTGAGGGCCTGCTGGAACGCACCCCGGGCACCCGCCACGCCCTGGTGCTGTCCCGCGACGGACTCAAGCTCTGCCGCACCTCCGGGCTCTCCGTCGACCAGGCCGACCAGCTCGCCGCGATCTCCGCGGGCATCCAGAGCCTGTCGCACGGTGCCTCCGTCGAGTTCGGCGACGGCACGGGCGGGGTCCGGTCCGCGATGGCCGAGTTCTACGGCGGCATCCTCTTCATCGTGGAGGCGGGCGACGGCGCCCACCTCGCCCTCGTCGCCGACGAGGACGCCGACGCCGGACTCGTCGGCCACAACATGACGGAACTGGTCGAGCAGCTGGGCGAGCACCTCGTCGCCAGGCCCCGGGGATGAGCCGGGTCAGGCCGGGCCGGGACGACTCGCCCGACCGGCTCTACACCGTCACCGGCGGTCGTACCCGCGCCGGATCGGACGCCTTCGACGTGGTGACGCTGGTCGTCTCCGAGAGCGACCCGGTCCCCGGCATGCAGTCCGAGCACGCCGCGATCCTGCGCATGTGCCGGTTCCCCATGGCGGTGGTCGAGGTGGCGGCCGGACTCGGCCTGCCCGTGTCGATCACGCGGATCCTCCTGGCCGACCTGCACGACACCGGCCGGATCAGCGCACGACACCCCCGGCCCACGTACCGCCTTCCCGATCACGACATCCTGGAGCAGGTGCTCGTTGGACTCCGTAGCCTCTGAAACGCCGCACCGCCAGACCCTGCACAGCACCGCCGACAACGGACTGAAGATCGTCATCGTCGGCGGATTCGGAGTCGGCAAGACCACCCTCGTCCGCTCGGTCAGCGAGATCCGTCCGCTGAACACCGAGGAGACGATGACGCAGGCCGGCGCGCACATCGACGACACCGTCGGCGTCGCCGCGAAGAAGGCCACCACCGTGGCGTTCGACTTCGGCCGGATCTCCCTGGACGCGCGCAACGTCCTGTACCTGTTCGGCGCGCCCGGCCAGGAGAGGTTCTGGTTCCTGTGGGACCGGCTCTTCACCGGCACGCTCGGTGCGGTCGTGCTCGTCGACACCCGGCGGCTCTCCGACTCCTGGTACGCCGTCGACCGGCTCGAACACCACGGCACCCCGTTCGTCGTCGCCTGCAACGACTTCGGCGGACCCGCCCACTCCCCCGCCCAGATCCGCGAGGCCCTCGACCTCGCCGACGAGGTCCCGCTGGTCTTCTGCGACGCCCGGTCGCGCGAGTCCGGCAAGCAGGTCCTCATCTCGCTCGTCGAGCACCTGAAGACCCTCGTCCCCTCGGCCCCGCAGCCGATCCCGCAGCCGATCCCGGAGCCCACCCCGTGACCCACCCCGCGCACCCGCCCGTCCCGCTGAGCGGACCCGCGTTCCAGACCGACCCCGTCGAGCTGTACCGGCAGATCCGGCGCGAGCACGGCGCCGTCGCCCCGGTCGTGCTCGACGGCGACGTGCCCGCCTGGCTGGTCCTCGGCTATCGCGAGCTCCACCAGGTCACCAGCGACCCGGTCCTCTTCTCGCGCGACTCCGAGCTGTGGAACCAGTGGGACGCCATCCCGGCGGACTGGCCGCTCCTGCCCATGATCGGCCGCAAGCAGCCGTCCATCCTCTACACCGTCGGCGAGCGGCACCGCGAACGGGCCGGCGTCATCTCCGACGCCCTGGAGGCCGTCGACCCCTTCGCCCTGAAGGAGCGGGCCGAGCGCTTCGCCGACGAACTCATCGACGGGCTCTGCGGCAAGGGCGCCTGCGACATCATCGCCGAGTACGCGATGCTGCTGCCGGTCCGCGTCCTCGCGAGCATCTACGGCTTCGCCGACGAACAGGGCCCGGCCCTGGTGACCGCCCTGAACGACATGATCAACGGTCAGGCGGGGGCCCTGGAGGGCCAGCGCCACCTGGCCGAGTCCATGGTCGCGCTGCTCACGGCCAAGGCGGCGACGCCCGGCGACGACGTCGCCTCGCGCATGATCGCCAACACCGCCGGATTCACCGCCGAGGAGGTCGCCCAGGACCTCATGGTGATGCTGGCCGCCGGCCACCAGCCCACCGCCGACTGGATCGGGAACTCGCTGCGCCTCATGCTCACCGACGACCGGTTCGCGGCCTCCCTCTCCGGCGGCCGCCACAGCGTCGGCGAGGCGATGAACGAGGTCCTCTGGGAGGACACCCCCACCCAGAACGTCGCCGGCCGGTGGGCCTCCCGCGACACCCACCTCGGCGGACGCCGGATCGGCCGCGGCGACCTGGTCCTGCTGGGTCTGGCCGCCGCCAACTCCGACCCGCACGTACGGGCCGACTCCGGCGCCCTCACCGGCGGCAACAACGCCCATCTCTCCTTCGGGCACGGCGAACACCGCTGCCCCTTCCCCGCACAGGAAGTCGCCGAGACCATCGCCAGGACCGGCATCGAGGTGCTCCTCGACCGCCTGCCCGACGTGGACCTCGCGGTGGCGGAGGACGGCCTCACCCGCCGCCCGTCCCCGTGGCTGCGAGGCCTCACCGCGCTCCCCGTGACGTACACCCCGACCCCCGCCCTTGGAGCCTTCGCATGAGCTGCCCGTACGACCACACCGCCGCGTCCGGCGCCGACGTGATCGTCCTCGACCCCTTCGTCGCCGATCTCGACGCCGAGAGCGCCCGGCTGCGCGAGGCGGGCCCGCTGGCCCGTGTCGTCCTGCCCGGCGGCGTGCCCTGCTGGTCCGTCACCCACCACGCCGAGGCGCGGAAGCTCCTCACCGATCCCCGGCTGGTCAAGGACATCGGCGTCTGGGGCGCCTGGCAGCGCGGCGAGATACCCATGGACTGGCCCCTGATCGGCCTGGCCAACCCCGGCAAGTCCATGCTGACGGTGGACGGCGAGGAGCACCGCCGGCTGCGCACGCTGGTCGCGCAGGCGCTGACGGCGCGCCGGGTGGAGCGGCTGCGTGCGGGCATCGAGGCCCTCACGACGGAGAGCCTCGACCGGCTCGCGGAGCGGCCGGCGGGCGAGGTCGTGGACCTGAAGGCGGAGTTCGCGTATCCGCTGCCGATGAACGTGGTCAGCGAGCTGATGGGGGTCGACAAGGCCGACCACCCCAAGATGAAGGCCCTGTTCGACAAGTTCTTCTCGACGCAGACGCCGCCGGAGGAGGTGCCGCAGATGATGGCGGACCTCGGTGCGCTCTTCTCGGGGATCGTGGCGGCGCGGACCGAGCAGCCCGGCGACGACCTCACCAGCGCGCTGATCGAGGCCGCGGAGGGCGGCGACCGGCTCAGCACGGAGGAGATCACCAACACCCTCCAGCTGATGGTGGCCGCCGGTCACGAGACGACGATCAGCCTGATCGTGAACGCGGTCGTCGCCCTGGAGACCCACCCCGAGCAGCGCGCCCTGGTACTGAAGGGCGAGGTGCCGTGGGAGAACGTGATCGAGGAGACCCTGCGCTGGTCGACGCCCACGTCGCACGTACTGATCCGGTTCGCGAGCGAGGACATCGAGGTCGGCGACCGGGTCCTGCCCAAGGGTGACGCGCTGATCGTGTCGTTCGGCGCGATCGGCCGGGACGAGGCCCAGCACGGGACGACGGCCGGCGCGTTCGACGTGACCCGTACGCCCAACCGGCACATCGCCTTCGGCCACGGTCCGCACGTGTGCCCGGGGGCGGCGCTGTCCCGGCTCGAAGCGTCGGTGGCGCTGCCCGCGCTGTACGCGCGGTTCCCGGAGCTGCGGCTCGCCGTGCCGCGCGAAGAGCTGCGGAACAAGCCGGTCGTGACGCAGAACGATCTGTTCGACCTGCCGGTGTTCCTGGCCTGACCCGGCCCGGGCTTCCTCCTGTCGGGCGGGCCGCGGCCGGCCCGACAGGAGGGGTGATCTGGTGTCCAAGGGGGGACTTGAACCCCCACGCCCGATAAAGGGCACTAGCACCTCAAGCTAGCGCGTCTGCCATTCCGCCACTTGGACCAGGTGTGTGTCGTGACGCGGAGTGACCCCCGCGGCGACAGAGATCAATCTACCAGGCCTCCGGCGTGCTCTTCACCCACGTTTCCCGAGGTCAGCGCCGTACGGCCACACACCCATGCGATTACTCCACGTCACGACCGCGCTGCGTGAAGTGACGGAGAGTGCTTCACTGGCGGTATGCCTTTCGCTCACTACGGCATGCTCGCGGGAACCCTCTACCGGCACTACCGCGACCAGCCCGACAACCAGGGCCGCTGGTTCCACATGAACCTGGAGGTGGACGCCCCCGACGGGCGCTACCACTGCGCCGTCGACGTCGACAGCCACAAGTCCAACGTGGGCGTGCAGTGGAAGACCTTCACCGTGGACGCCGCCGCGCTCGGACCCGCCGTGGCGTTCGCGCCCGGCTATCACGACCTCGCGCCCACGCCGGAGTCCGGCGCCCTGGACTACCTGCGCCATCCGGAGCTGGTGGACCGCACCGGTGTCCTCTTCGAGCGCCGGCCGCCGTCCTGGCTGGGGGAGCTCCTGGACCTGCTCGGCTCGCGGCCGTGGCATGCCGGGTCGAACGTCGACGCCGCCGCCGCGCTGGAGGCGGTACTGGTGCCGGGGCAGCGGGTCCTCGTCTTCGGCGAGCCGTTCACCGACGACCTCGAAGGCGACCTCGGGATGCACAACATCCACCAGAACCAGGGCGATCCGGTGGGCTCCCAGTGGTGGGCGGAGAACGGGATCTGGCAGGACGGGGCGACGGTCGCCCGGCGCGACGACGGCCGGTACGACGTCTTCCTGAACAAGTTCTCCAGCCAGGCAGGGCGCACGGACGGCGGGGGCCATCCCGTCGGGTGACCCCCACCGCCCCGCCCCGGCAGGTCCTGGGGCGGGTTCGCCGGACAGTCCCTAGCGGACCCGCTCGGGCGTCCTCGCCGTGATCAGCAGTCCCGCGAGGAGGCTCGCGAGCAGCAGGAGGCCGGCCGCGCACCACAGGGCGACGGAGTATCCGCCGAGCACCGCCGCGTCCGCCTGCTCGACGACCTCGGCCAGCGATTCCGGCAGACCGTGCCGACGGAGCAGGACCCCGTCCTTCGCCGCCTCTGCCAGGGGTTCGGGAAGCCCGGGCACGTCGCTCAGCCGGGCCGTGATCGCCCAGGCGAGCACGGCTCCCAGCAGCGGCGAGGCGATCCAGCCACCGAGGTGGTGGGCGGTGAGGACCATCGCCGCCGCCCCGCCCGCGTGTTCGCGGGGCGTCCCGCCCGTCGCGGTCGCGAGGAGCGGCCCGGAGGCCAGACCGAGGCCGAGACCGACGAGGAGGAGGCCCGGCAGTACGTCGCCGGTGTACGAGCCGTCGCCGTCGAGGCCCGTCAGGAGCGCGAGGCCGGCCGCCGCGAGCAGCAGGCCGGGGACGATCAGGTACCGGGGCGCCAGGCGGTACTGGAGGCGGGCGGAGATCTGGGTGGAGCCGAGCAGGACAGCGCCCGCCAGAGGCAGCAGGGCCATGCCGAACTCGCCCGGGGCGTAACCGAGACCGTCCAGCAGATACCCCTGGAGGATCAGGAACAGGACCAGCGTGCTCGTGCCCGCGAGGACGAGCGCGAGGAGCGAGCCGACGCCCTGCCGGTCCGTGACGACGGACGCCGGGACGAGCGGGGAGCCCATCCGCGTCTGTGACCACACGAAGGCGCCGAACAGCACGGCGCCGCCCACGAGGAGGGCCACGGCAAGGGGGTCGGACCAGCCGCCCGCGCCGGAGCCCGGGGTTCCGGCGACCCTGTCCAGGCCGTAGACGAGGACGGCGACCGCGCCGCTGCCGAGCAGCACGCCCGGCGCGTCGAAACGGACGGGAGGACGGGTCGAGCGGTCGTGCGTCAGACGGCTCGCGACGAGCGCCACCACCCCGGCCAGCGCGGAGGCGGCGTACAGGCACGCGCGCCAGCCCAGACCTTCGACGAGCCGGCCGCTCGTGAACGCACCGATCGCGAGACCGCCGACGACGGTCACGGCGTAGAGCCCGAAGGCCCTGCCGCGCTCCTTCGGATCGGTGAACCCGCCGGCCACGAGGGCGAGGGCGGCGGACGAGAGCAGCGCGGCGAACACGCCCTGGACGGCATGGGCACCGGTGAGCATCCCGGCCGAGCTCGCCAAGCCGCCGGACGCGGTGGCCACGGCATATCCGGCCAGGCCGATCAGCAACGCCCTTTTGCGGCCGAGGAGATCGGTGAGGTGCCCGCCGAGGAGCAGCAGACCGCCGAAGGCCAGCGCGTAGGCGAGGAGGATCGTTCTCAGGCCGTCCGAGGAGAGGCCCAGGTCGCTCTGGACGGACGGGGCCGCCGCGCTCGCGGTCGCCCCGCCGATCACCACCAGGAGCTGCGCCGACACCGCCGCCGCGAGTCCCCACCACCGCCTCGGGGACGGTCCCGGCGGGTCGAGAGGGAGGGCGGGGGGCGCCCAGGCCCCCGGTACGAGGGCCTGGGGCGGCCCGAACCCGGGGGGAGCCTGGTGGTGGGCGTCCACCGGGGTCGTCGGCGTGTAGGCGGGCGGCCGGGGCGGCGCCGGTGGCGCGGCGGTCCCGGACTGGGCCGGGATCCGCGGATCCACGGGCGCGTCCCGCGGTTCGGGGGCGAAGTCGAGCAACAGGGCCGCGTGCCGTCCGAGTTGCGCGAGCACGGAGCCGGGCAGCCACTCGTCGGCCCGGTCCGGCCCCGTGAGGGCGGCCACCTCGGCGGGGGTCGGCCGGCGCGCCGGGTCCTTCTGCAGGCACGCGCGGACGAGGTCGACGAGCGACTCGGGTACGCCGGTCAGGTCCGGCTCCTCCTCCGCGACGCGGAAGAGGTGGGCGTTCAGTCCGGTCTCCGCGGCACCGAAGAGGAGGCGGCCGGTGGCGGCGTACACGAGGACGGCACCCAGGCAGAACACGTCGCTGGCCGGGGTGAGTTCGAGGCCGCGCACCTGCTCGGGCGACATGAAGCCGGGCGAGCCGATCAGCGTGCCGGTGCGGGTGTGCAGGCTGTCCCCGGTGAGGCTGTCCATGGCCCGCGCGATGCCGAAGTCGATCACGCGCGGTCCGTCGACCGTCACGAGCACGTTGGACGGCTTGAGGTCCCGGTGGATCAGGCCCGCCCCGTGCACGGACCGGAGGGCGACCGCGAGGCGGTGGGCGAGGGTGCGGACCGCGTCCTCGGGCAGCGGCCCGAAGTCCCTGGCGACCACGGTGGCCAGGTCGGGTCCGGGGATGTACTGGGTGGCCACCCAGGGCACGGGCGCGTCGGTGTCGGCGTCGAGGACGGCCGCGGTCCACTCCCCTCCGACCCGTCGCGCCGCCTCCACCTCGCGCGCGAACCGCCTGCGGAACTCGGGGTGCCGGGCGTGCTCGGCCTGCACCACCTTCACGGCGACCGTCCGCCCGGCTTCCGACCGTCCGAGGTACACCAGGCCCATGCCGCCCGCCCCGAGACGGGCGATGAGCCGGTAGGGACCTATGCGCGTCGGATCTTCGGTGATCAACTGTTCCACGTCAGTAACATAGTTGAGCCGACCGACGCCCGGCACGAGATCGCCGCGAACGGCCGGAGGTCACCCGCGGCGCGACCTCCGTCGTGCGGCGGCCGCCGCACGACGACAAGGACGGAAGACCCGCATGCGATCCCTCCCCGAGCCGGCCGGCGCAGCGGAGGGCGCTCCGCTGCCGCGCCCCGTCTTCGACGCCCACCTCCACATCGTGGACCCGCGCTTCCCGCTGATCGCGAACGACGGCTATCTGCCGCCCGCCTTCACCGTCGAGCAGTACCGCGAGCGGGTCGCCGGGCTGTCCGTGCGCGGCGGCGCGGTCGTCTCGGGCTCCTTCCAGGGCTTCGGCCAGGAATATCTCCGCGACGCCCTCGCCGCGCTCGGTCCCGCCTTCGTCGGCGTCACGCAGGTCCCGGCCGGGGTGACGGACGAGGAGATCGCCGATCTCGACGCCGCGGGCGTGCGCGCGGTCCGCTTCAACGTCCGCCGCGGCGGATCGGCCGGCCTCGACGACCTGGACCGCCTCGCCCGCCGCGTCCACGACGTCGCCGGCTGGCACACCGAGCTGTACATCGACGCCCGCGACCTGCCGGACCTGGCCGCGACCCTGGCCGCTCTGCCCGCCGTGAGCATCGACCACCTCGGCCTGCACCACGACGGCCTCCCCCACCTGCTGGCCCTGGTCGAACGGGGCGTGAAGGTCAAGGCGACGGGGTTCGGGCGCGTCGACCTCGACCCCGCCGAGACCATGGCGGCCGTCCTGAAGGCCGACCCCACCGCCCTCATGGTGGGCACGGACCTGCCCTCGACCCGGGCCCGCCGCCCGTTCACGGACGACGACCTCGCGCTCGTCGCCCGGACCGTCGGCGAGGAGCACGTCGACGCCGTGCTGTGGGACAACGCCGCCGCGTTCTACCGCGTGCCCGCCGTCCCGGGTCCCAGGTCCCTGCCGCGCGGGGGATGATGGGGAGGGAACGACGGAACACCAGGTCAGGAGCGTGCATGGCGAAGCGGGTTCACCAGCCCCGTGAGGACGCGGAGTTCGATTTCATCCTCCGGATGAGCGGAGTCCCGGTCCTCGCCTACTTCACCGGGACATGGCCCAAGGCGATCGAGCCCTGCCGGGCGATGGACCTCGTCGTGGGCGCCATCGCCGACGAGTACACGGGCCGCGTGACGGCCGTCCGTACCGACATCACCCGCTGTCCGGCCGCGACCGAGCGGTACGGGGTCACCGGCGCCCCGTCCTGCGTCGTCCTGAAGGACGGGGAGCCGGTGGCGCACGCCACGGGACCCATGAGCAGCAGCGAGCTCCGGGAGCTCCTGGACGGCCACCTCTGAGACGGGCCCCGGAGCGCCGAGACGGGTCCTGGGCCGCCTCGGCCGTGGGGGTGCCGCCTATCGGCGCGGAGTGCTGTCGCGGACGACCGGGTCCGCCGGGAGCAGCAGTCCGCTCGTCGGGGCGGCGGCGGGGTCCTCGACGGCGGTGATCAGGCGGTCGACGAGGGCGTGGGCGATGCGGGACAGCGGTAGGCGGACGCTGGTGAGGGCGGGCTGGAGCACCGTACAGAGCGGCATGTCGTTGAAGCCGGTGACGGCGACGTCGGCGCCGACCGTGAGGCCGGCGGCCCGGACGGCCTGGTAGGCGGTGAGGGCGAGCCAGTCGTTCGCGCAGACCAGGGCGGTCGGGCGGTCGGGTCCGACGAGCAGGCGCCGCACCGCGTGGGAGAGCGCGGCCGGGTCGTCGTCGGGAACGCCGACCTCGAAGGCGCCGTCCGGGGCGGCGGCCGCGGCCTGGAGCAGGCCGGCCCTGCGGTCGGCGAGCCAGGGCAGGGAGGCCGCGGAGTTGACGTAACAGATCCTGCGGTGGCCCTGTTCGAGGAGGTGGCCGACCAGGGCGGCGGTGGCGCCGGCGGAGTCGATGTCCACCCAGTTCTGCGGACGCCCCGGGGCCGTACGGCCGAAGGCGGCGAACGGGAAGCCGGCCTCGGCGAGCACGTCGACGCGGGGGTCGTCGTGGATGACGTCGGAGAGGACGAACCCGTCGACCTGGCGGGCCGCGATCAGCCCGTTGAAGGACTTGGCGACCGCTCCGGCGCCCTGCTGGGGGTCGCAGCGGAACAGCAGGATGCGGTGGCCGACCGCGTCGGCGGCGCTCACCAGGGCCTGGAGGAAGCCGCCCATCAGGGGGTTGGGGTCGGCGGGGTTGTCGGCGGGTGCGGGATAGCCGATGACCTTGCGGGTGCCGGTGCGCAGGCTGCGGGCGGACTGGTCGGGCTGGTAGCCGAGCTCTTCGATGGCGGCGGTGACCCGGGCGAGGGTGGTGGCGCGCAGCCGGTGGGGGGCGTTGAGGGCGTTCGAGACGGTCTGGCGGGAGACGCCCGCCGTGCGGGCGACGTCCTCGATGGTCACCTGTCGAGCGGTCATCGTTCCTCTGGGGGCGGTGGTCGGGGGCTGCGGGCGGCGATCGGCGGTCCGCCGCCCCCAGCCCCCGGTGATCAGTGCGCGCGGGTCAGGGTGAGCAGGCCGCCGGTCGGCACGGTCACCGGGTTCACGCCGGCGACGAGGTCGAGCACGGTCTCGGACAGGATCTCACCACGGCAGTCCTGTACGCGGGCGAGGGCCCGTTCCGGCCGGCCGGCCGTCAGGAGCACCACGGGGTCGGCGTCCGCGTTGGCGACGAGCAGGGTCCCCGGGCCGTCCGGGAGGGCGACGGGCAGCGGTGCGTACCGGGCCACCACCGTCGTGTCCTCATCGCCGGCGCGGACCTGGGGGTAGCCGAGTTCCGGGCGGGAGGGTTCCAGGGAGCCGAGCTGGAGGACGCCGGCGTGGCGGCGGAAGACGCCGAGCCAGAAGCGCAGGGTGGCGAGCTGGTCGGGGGTCTGCGCGGCAAGGTCGACGGAGATCTGCGGCACCGAGAACAGGGCGTTGATCAGGTGGACGGCGACGGACTCGGGAGTCTCGGCGGGGTGCCACATGATCATGTCGGCATGGACGGCGAGCGGTCCCGCGATGAGCCGGCAGTCGATGACGCGCTGGCGGTTCTCGGCGGGGCTGAGCGGGCAGTCGGTGGCGCGGACCATGGTGGCGTACGGCCAGAGGCCGGCGCCGACGTACGGCTGACGGTGCTCGACGATCACGTCCGGCCGGGTGCGGCGCAGGCGGGTGTCGAGGTCGGCGAGGAGCCGGCGTACTCCTTCGTGGAGGGTGGCGTGGTCCGCGCCGGCGGGTGCGGGCGGCGGGTCGGCGGCGGCGAAGAGGTCGATGAAGTCGAGCTTCACCCCGTCCATGTCCCATTCCTCGACGGCGCGGGAGATCTTGTCGATCAGGTGGGCGCGGACCTCGGGGTGGCGGGGGTCGAGCACGGCCGCGTCCAGGTTCGGCATCTCGCGCAGGATCATGCCCTTGAAACGGTCCCAGGCGTCGTTGTGCCGGCCGATGAACGGCACCGCGTACCAGAGGAGGTAGGCGAGGCCGAGCCGGTGGACCTCGGCGACGTGGGCGGCGAGGTCGGGGAAGGCGGCCTCGTTGGGGTCCCAGTCGCCGCAGTGGCCGTAGCCGCGGGTGCGGTCGGCGGTCTGCCAGCCGTCGTCGACGATGATGCTGTCGATGCCGAGTTCGGCGGAGAGGGCGGCCTGGCGTTCCACGGCGGCGGCGTCGACGTTCTGGTGGAGGCTGTACCAGGTGGAGTACGCGGGCATCCGCGCGGCGGGGGCGACCCCGGGGTGCTGCCGCCCCTCGCCCCACCAGTCGCCGACGGCCCGCAGGGTGGCGGCGAAGTGCTGGCCGCTGAGGTCGATCCGCAGCCGCATCGGCGGCCCGTCGGGGGTGAGCTCCTGCTCGACGGTGAACGCGAACTCCCCGCTCTCCTCTACCACGCCGGCGCCGACGCGGACGGGCGCGGAGGTCTCTCCGGCGGCGGCGGTGCACAGGGCGCGGTCGTGGGTGCCGACGAGGCTCGCGACGGGGGCGCCCAGGGCGAGGGAGGCGGTCTTCGGCGCGGTCCAGGAGGGCGGCAGCCAGCGGGAGGCGTTGGTGGCGGGGGTCCAGTAGGCGGTGGCCCCGACGCAGGGGACGCGCCATTCGGCGTGGAGGGTCACCGCGTCCGCCGCCGTGACCTCGATCAGGACGACGCCGTCCTCGACGCGGGTGACGGCGGTCTCCCAGCGGTCGCTGCCGAGCCCGGTG
This sequence comes from Streptomyces sp. NPDC042346, assembly GCF_055581845.1. Taxonomy (NCBI): domain Bacteria; kingdom Bacillati; phylum Actinomycetota; class Actinomycetes; order Kitasatosporales; family Streptomycetaceae; genus Streptomyces; species Streptomyces sp. NPDC042346. Next base: position 638,498 of record NZ_JBVJEH010000002.1, read on the forward strand.
AGGTGGACGGTGAGCGGGTCGCCGGTGGAGTGGAGCAGGCCGGTGGCGAGCTGCCGGTCGACGACGGTGCCGGGGGTGTCCCCGGCCGGTGTGTTCGGCCGCCAGGCCGGGACGGGCTGCTGCGGGGTGGCGTCCGGTGGGGTGGTCACGGTGGTCACTCCTTGGTGGCCCCGGCCAGCAGGCCGGAGATGAACTGGCGTTGCAGGACGAGGAAGAGGGCCATCACGGGGATGGCGGCGATGGCGCCGGCGAGCAGGACCTGCGCGTAGTTGGTGGTCGACTGCCCCATGAGAGTCGCGGTGGCCACGGGCAGCGTGTACATCTCGGGGCTGCGCAGCGCGATCAGGGGCCAGACGAACTGGTTCCAGCCGCCGAGGAAGACGAACAGCGCGAGCGCCGCGATGATCGGCCGGTTGACCGGGATGACGATCCGCCACAGGACGCGGAGTTCGCCGGCGCCGTCGACGCGGGCGGCGTCGAGGAGTTCGTCGGGCATCGACCGCAGGGCCTGCCGCATCAGGAAGATGCCGAACGGGGTGACCAGGCCGGGCAGGATGACGGACTGGTACGAGTCGATCAGGCCCAGGTCCATCATCATCTGGAAGATCGGGATCAGCATCACCGTGTCGGGGATGACGAGGGTGCTGAGCAGCAGGACGAAGAACAGATTGCGCCCGCGGAAGTCGAACTTGGCGAAGGCGTAGCCGGCGAGGACCGAGACGACGACCGCGCCGACGGTCTGGATGCCCGCGACCAGGAGGGTGTTGACGAGGACGCGGGTCAGGCCGATGGAGTCCTGGAGGCCCTGGAGGTTCTCCATGAGGTGGCCGCCGGGCAGCAGCTTCGGCGGCCAGGAGAAGACGTCCCTGTCGTCCTGGGTGGCGGCCATGGCGAGCCAGTAGAAGGGACCGACGCAGAGCCCGAAGGCGCCCGCGAGGAGCACGGTGAGCAGGGTGCCGCGGAGCTTCATCGACGCTCTCCCATCAGGCGGACCTGAAGGATCCCGAGCACGGACACGAGCAGCGCGAGCGCGTAGGCGAGGGCCGAGGCGTAGCCGAAGTCGAAGTACTTGAAGCCGTTGTTGTAGAGGTACATGGTGACCGTGAGGGTGGCGTTGTCGGGGCCGCCGCCGGTGAGGACGTACGGCTCGTCGAAGAGCTGGAGGGTGCCGATGGTGGAGAGCACCACCGTGAGGAGGAGGATCGGCCGCAGCTGCGGCAGGGTGATGGAGAAGAAGCGGCGGACCGGTCCCGCGCCGTCGACCATCGCGGCCTCGTACAGCTCCTTGGGGATGCCCTGGAGGCCTGCGAGGTACATCACCGCGTTGTAGCCGGTGTAGTGCCAGGTGATGACGAGGACGACGCCGACGCGGGCCCAGGCGGGGCTGCCGAGCCAGTTCACCGGGTCGATCCCGAAGAACGAGAGGACCCAGTTCAGCAGTCCGGCGTCGCGGTTGAGGATCACGGAGAACATCACGCCGGCGGCGACCAGGCCCGTCAGCGACGGCACGAAGACGCCGAGCCGCCAGAGCGGGCGCAGCCGGACCATGGTGGAGTTCAGGCCGAGGGCGACGAGCAGCGCGAGGCCGAGCATCAGCGGCACCTGGACGACCAGGATCAGCGCGGTGTTCTTCAGCGCGGTCCAGAACAGCGGATCGTCCAGGAGACGCCGGTAGTTGGAGAGCCCGGTGAACTGCCGGGCGTCGCCGTTGCCGGTGGTGAGGCTGATCCAGAACGAGGCGACGATGGGGTACGCCTTGAAGATCGCGAAGCCGAGTACCGCGGGCATGATCAGCAGGTACGGGACGGATTCGCGCGTCAGCAGCCGGCGCCGGCCGGTGCGGGCCCGCCCGGGGCGCGGGGTGGCGCGGCGACCGGGCGGGGTGCCACCTCCCCCGCCACCGGTGGTGGCGGAGGAGGAGGCGGCTGTGGCGGTGGCGGCGCGAGTGGGTTCGGGAGGTGCGAGGGACATGGTCAGGCTGCCTGCTGCCGACCGGTCTGCTGGGCGAGCTGCGCGGCGGCCGCCTTGAGGGCGCCGGCCGGGTCGGCGCCCTTGAGCAGCACCTGGCTCTGGGCGTCGCTGGCGAGCTTGAGGGCGCGGCTGTAGTCGCTCGTGAAGTTGGTCGCCTCGGAGCCGGCGGCGAGCGAGTCGACGAGGGACTTCAGGACGCGCTGGCCACCGTAGAAGGGGTGCGGCGCGTTGAACATCGGGTCCGCGTAGGCCGCCTTGAGGGCGGGGAAGACGCTGCCGGAGGAGTACATGCGGTTGATCTCGGCCGGCTTGGTCAGCGCGTACTCGACGAAGCGCCAGGCGGCCTTGCGGCGCTTGCTGGTGTTGGAGACCGCCAGGTAGGTGGAGTTGACGATGACGCTGCGCCCTCCCCCGGGGACGGCGGCCGGCGGCTGCATGACGCGCCACTTGCCGCTCTGCGAGGGGAACTTCTCGGCCATGTACCCGACGGCCCAGGCGGCCTCGGGGGCGGTGGCGAGCTTCCCCTGGTTGATGAGCCGCTTCCAGGTGCCCTGGCCCGCGGTGTCGGCGAGCAGACCGCCGTCGTTGAGCCGCTTGATGACGGTGAGGGCCTTGACCGCCTCCGGGGAGGCGAGGGTGACCTTGCCGTCGCTGTCGAAGTAGAAGGCGCCCTGGAGCTGCATCAGGTTCTGGAAGAAGTCCATGTCCTGGGTGGTGCCGGGCTTGTCGAGCCCGATCAGCTGGGCGCCGGTGGCGGCGCGGATCTTCGGTCCGGCGGCGATCAGGTCGTCCCAGCTGGTGATCGACGCGGGGTCGACGTCGGCCTTCTCGAAGAAGTCGTGGCGGTAGAACATCCCGAGGGGGTTGACCTCCCACGGGAGGGCGTGGACGGCTCTGTCCTTGCCTATGACGGTCGGCCACAGGCCCTCGACGAAGGCGTCCTTGTGCTTGTCGGCGCCGAGCCGGGACAGGTCGGCGATGCCCTCCGGGAACTTGTCCAGGTAGCCGGGCAGGTAGTCGACGCCGATGTGGAGGACGTCGGCGAGGCCCTTGCCGCCGGAGGCGAGGCCGACGGTGATCTTGTCCCAGATGGCCGGTTCGCCGACGTCCTGGATCTCCACCGTGATGCCCGGGTTGTCCCGCTCGAAGGAGGGCACGACCCCGCGCAGGGCCTCCGCCGCGGAGGTCCAGCTCCAGACGGTGATCTTCCCGCTGTCGCCGTCGGCGCCGGCGGTGTCGCCGCCCGATCCGCCGCTGCCGCAGGCGGCGAGGCCGAACCCGGCGGCGGTGGCGCTGGCGAGGTGAAGCATCTGGCGGCGGCTCAGCTGGTGGGACATGACGGCTCCTGGGTGAGGGTGTCGGCGAGGGTGTCGGTGAGGTCTTCGGTGAGGGTCTTGTCGTGAGGGGTGAGGGTCGTGCCGTGGGGAGTGAGGGTCGTGCGGTGGGTGGTGAGGGTGTGCAGTGCCTCCGCGAGCACGTCCGCGACGGCGGCCGGCGTGGAGACGTGCGGGGAGAGGCGGATCCACTCGTCGCGGCGGGTGGTGATCACACCGGCCGCTTCGAGAGTGCGGTGGACGGTCACGGGGTCGTGACCGGGGAGGCGGAACGTGCCGATGCCGGCGCGCTCCTCGGGGCCGAGCCCGTCCAGGAGGACCTCGGCGCCGGCCCGCCGGGCCCGGTCGAGCAGCTCGGCGAGGGTGGCCCGGATCCGGGCGCCCGTGGCGGCCGGGCCGCCCTCGGCGAGCAGCTCGTCGACGGCCGCGCCGAGGGCTGCGGCGGCCGGGAAGTCCGGGTTGGTGGCGAGGTGGGCGGCGGCCCCCGGCAGTGGAGCAGCGGGGTGCTGCTCCGCGAAGGGTTCCGCGACTCCGGCCCAGCCGCCGAGCCCGGGAACCAGGCGCTCGGCGCACCGGTCGCGGATCAGCAGCAGGGCGGCTCCCCAGCCTGCCCGCAGCCACTTCTGGCCACCGCTGACAAGGGCGTCGGCGGCGTCCGCTTCGAGCGGGACCGCGCCGAGCCCCTGGATGGCGTCGACGACGAGGAGCCGGTCCGGCCCGAGGATCTCCTTGAGGGCGGCGAGCGGAGCCACGTGGCCGGTGAGCGAGTCGACGGCGCTGACGGTGAGGGCGGTGACGTCGGGCGTGAGGTGCCGTCGCAGCAGGTCGGGGGTGATGTGGCGCTGCCCGTCCGGGTCGAGGAGACGGACGTCCGGGCCGCCTCGGCCGGCGAAGCGGAGCCAGGGGTAGACGTTGGCGGGGAACTCGCCCCGGGGCACCAGCACGGTGCCGGGCCCCCGGAGCGCCGCGGCCACGGTGAAGAGGCCGTTGCTGGTGGAGGGGGCGAGGGCGATCTCGTGGGCTTCGGCGCCGAGGAGCCGGGCCGCCGAGGCCCGGGCGGCGTCGCTGAGGGCGAACAGCCGGTCGAGGTCGGCGGGGTCCGCGCGGCCGGCCAGGTCGTTCGCGGCGGAGAGCGCGGCGGCGGCCCGGCGGGAGAGCGGGCCGACCCTGGCGTGATCGAGGTAGCCCGCCATCGGACCACGGACGGGGGTCGGACCGGGAGCCGCGCGGGTGGCGGCTTCGGTTGCCCGTGGATGAATTTGATCGTTCAAAATCTGTCCCTCAAGAGGCCAGGCACATGGTCGACCCGGAATTTGAAGGTTCACATTAGAGAGATGAGGTCACCCCGGGCAAGAGGTTGGACAAGGCGAAATGAAGATCGCCCCCGCCGGCTCCGTCATCGTCACGGGGAACCGCAGCCCTTCGGGGGAACCCGTCGCGGGTCGTCGCGCGGCGCCGACGGATGCCCTCGGGGTTCGGGCTATCCATGGCCACAGGCGGCGGTCGCCCGTGACCGTCACCGTCCGGACGCCGTCCGGAAGACCGGAAAGGTGGGAGCCCCGTGGCCGTCCAGCCCATTCCCGAGGGATACCCGCGCGTCACGCCGTACCTCTGCGTCGACGGAGCCGCGGCCGCGATCGACTTCTACGTGTCCGTGCTCGGCGCGGTCGAACGCATGCGGATGCCAGCGCCCGGAGGGGCGATCGGCCACGCCGAGCTGTCCCTCGGCAACTCGATCATCATGCTCGCCGACGAGTTCCCGGACATGGGGTTCCGCTCGCCCAAGACGATCGGCGGCACACCCGTCACCCTGCACGTCTACGTGGAGGACGTCGACGCGGTCTTCGCCAAGGCGCTCGCGCAGGGCGCCAAGGAGCTGTCGGCGGTCAAGGACGAGTTCTACGGCGACCGCACCGGGCAGCTCGAAGACCCCTTCGGCCACCGCTGGAACCTCGCCACGCACATCGAGGACGTCCCCGAGCAGGAGATGGAGCAGCGGGCGAAGGCGGCCCTGCAGTCCATGCAGCCCCCGTCGGACGCCGCCTGAGCCGCGGTCCGTACCGGGCGGTGACGGACCTGCCGGCGGCAAGGGGCCGCGCCGCGACGTACCGGCGCGGGGCCCCTTGCCGCCCGCCGTAGGGGCTCTGCCATCCTGGCGAGGTGACGCTCGCGCCGCCCACCGCACTCGCCCCCGAACCGATCACCCCGGACTCGCCCCACACCACGCCGAACCCCCTCCTGACCCAGTCCTGGCTCGACCTGGCCTTCCTCCACTGGCCCGTCGACCCCGACGTGGTCGCCCCGCTGCTGCCGGCGGGGACCGTGCCGGACACCCTGCACGGGGTGACGTACGTCGGGCTCGTCGCCTTCCGGATGCACCGGGTCGGGTGGTTCCGGCTGCCCGGCGTCCCCTACCTGGGCAGCTTTCCCGAGACCAACGTCCGCCTCTACTCGGTGGACGCGCGGGGCCGGCGCGGTGTGGTGTTCCGCTCGCTCGACGCGTCGCGGCTCGTGCCCGTCGCCTTCGGGCGGACCCTGTTCCGCCTCCCGTACGTCTGGTCGCGGATGGCCGTCCGCCGTGACGGCGCCACCGTCACGTACAGCAGCAGCCGGCGTCTGCCCGGGCCGCGCGGCGCGCACAGCAGGGTCTCCCTGCGCGTCGGGGAGCGCGTCGAGACCCCCACCGAGCTCGAACACTTCCTGACGGCCCGCTGGGGCATGCACACCGCCTTCTTCGGGCGCCCGCTCTACCTCCCGAACTCCCACCCGCGCTGGCCGCTGCACCGCGCGGAACTGCTCGCGTGCGAGGAGGACTTGGTGGCGGCGGCGGGTCTGCCACAGCCGGCCGGCGACCCCGTGAGCGTGCTGTACTCCCCCGGCGTCCCCGTCGCGTTCGGCCGCCCGGCCCACCACCCCGGCGGCATCCCCACGCCCTGAACGGAGCCGGCTCCGGGGTGTCGCTCATGGACCGCTCGTACGATCCGGCGCACAGACGTCGAACCGGCACCGTGCGGTGCCGCACGGTGCCGGTTCGGGGGCGGCGCGTCGGGGCGTGCCGCGGGGGACGGTGGGTCAGGAGATCTCGGGGAGCAGGCCGGTGGCCGGGGCCGCCAGGTCGGTGAGCTGGTGGATCTGGCCCAGCTCGTTCACCCGGCTGAGGCCGCCCAGCTGGCTCGCGATGCCGGGGAACTGGGCGCGGGACTCCGCGGGGATGCCGGTCGTCGCGACGGCGTCGAGCTCGCTGATCGGGTTGATGGGCGGGCCGAGCGGGCTGGTGGGGGCGACGGCCTGGGCCGCGGACGCGCCGAGGCAGGAGAAGGCGGCGGCGACGGCCAGGACCGAGGAAATGCGTCGTGTTGAGGTCATACCCCTCACAACGGAGCGGCGTGCCGACGGACACGGCCGCCCCCCGCTCCCACCGTCCGAACGGGCGTACCGGACGCGGCGGTCCGCTACACCCGCTTCAGCCGCGCCCGCCACGGCCCGTCCGCCGCCTCGAACTGCACCACGAGCGGCCCCTCGGGCAGGGGAACGGTCTCGCGCCGCGCGCCGATCTCGTTGACCAGGTTCTCGTCCCCGGGCAGGGCGGTGTGGTCGCCGTGTCCGGCGAGTTCGTAGACGTTCACGATGAGGTTGTCGTCGCCGCGGTAGTGGATGGCGAGGTCGGCCACTCCCCCGGTGTGCAGGAGCACCTCGGGACCGCGGAACTCGGCGTCCTCCTCCGTCAGTCGGCGGGCCGACGCCAGCGGCGACACCTCCACGCGCCACGGCCCCTCCGCCTCCAGCCGGAGACGGAGGGTCCCGTTCTCGGGGACCGTGGCGAGCACCCGGCCCCGGAAGTCGTCCTCGGTGCTGTTGACGAGGAAGTCCTTCTCCTTGTTGCGCCGGTCGAGGACCGCCAGGCCCGTGTACCCGTCGCCCTGTACGTCGAGTTGGACCACGACCGGACCCGGCGGGAGCCCGCTGACGGTGATCACGTCGTTGTCCCGGCCGATCTGTGTGTACGGGGCGAAGACGGGTCCGTACGACCAGGGGTGTCCGTGCGGCCTCCGGTCCACTGCGGCCGCGGCGAACGGCGAGACCGGTGCGGCCGGTGCGGCCGGTGGCGCTGGTGCCAGCGGTGCGGCAGGCGGCGGCGTGGGCGGAAGCGCGAAGGGCGGGGCCTGCTGCGCCGGCGCCGGCGTCGGCAGCGGCTGCGGCTGCGGCTGCGGCTGCGGTGTCGGCTGCACCGCCGGCTGAGCCACGTCCACGCCGTGGTCGGTCGCCAGGCCCGCGAGGCCGTTCGCGTATCCCTGGCCCACCGCCCGGAACTTCCAGCCGCCCGCCCGCCGGTACAGCTCCGCGAGGACCATCGCCGTCTCCCCGGCGCCGTCCGTCACGTCGTACCGCGCGACCGACGTCCCGTCGGGGGCGAACGCCTCCACCGACAGACCCGCGACGTCCCGCATCGTGCCGTTCTCCGTCGAGCCGACCACCAGGACGCGGGCGATCCGCTCCTCGACCGCGGTGAGGCCGACGTCCAGCCAGGCCGTGCCGCGGCCGACACCCCCACCGACACCGCCCTCCGTCAACCGGACGGCCCCGGACGGATGCACCGGCGCGCCGTGGAAGACGACGTCTCCGTCGCCCCTCACCGCCCCGCTCTCCGTGAGCAGCAGGGCCATGGCGTCCAGCCCGCCGCCCCGTACCGCGATCCGCAGCGGGACGGACGGTACGAAGCTGTTGTCTCCCTTGATCATCGAACCCACGGCTCGGCGGCCCTTCCCCTCGTGTCCCCACCCTTGTCGATCACGGGGCGATCCTGCATTCGACGGGCGCGTACGGACAAGGCCCCTGGTCGACGGAGGTGGCGGCTCAGGCGCCGGCCAGCTCGGCGTTCGCGCGCTCGGTGACGAGTGTCAGCACGCGGCCCGCGGTCGCGAGGTCCTCGGCCGGGATGTCGGCGTACAGGCGGGCGGAGATCTCGGCGGACTCGGCGGAGGTGGTCGCGTCCAGTTCCCGTCCGGCGTCCGTGAACCGGAGGCGGGACGTCTCCGCCGGGTCCTCCTCCAGCAGCTTCGCCGCGATCAGCTCGTCGACGACGCCGCGCACGACCGAATCGTCGGTCTTCAGCGAGCCGTTGACGTCGGCGACGAGCTCCTCGCGGCCGAGGGAACCGCCCGCGGCCACGACGGCCCGGAGCGTCACGCTCTGGTGGTACGTGATGCCGTGGCGGGTCAGTACGCCCTCCAGGACGGCGCGCCCTGCGAAGAAGGCCAGGGCGACGACCCGGCCGTTGGCCGAGGGTGCGGTGGTAGTGGTGGTGGTCATGACTACTCCTCGTCGTTCTCGGTGTGCGGATCACTGTGCGGATCAACGTGCGGATCGAGCGGTACGTCGAGCAGGGTCGCCAGCTCGCGGGTGAACTGCCGTGCACGCGGCCCGTCCTGGCCCCCGAGCGGCTCCAGCAACTGGTCGAGCAGCCGCTGGACCACCGTGACGGCGCGGCGCGTGACGTCGTGCCCTTCCTCGGTGAGCGACAGCTGTACGGCGCGGGGGTCGTCCGGGTCCCGGGTGCGGGCGACGAGCCCGGCGGCCTCCAGGGCGCGGGCGAGCTTGGAGACGTACAGCGGCTCGAGCCCCGTGTGGTCGGCGAGGCGCCGCTGACTGGGCCGGAGCCCGGAGCGCCCCATGCCGTACAGCGACGCCATCAGCGCGTACTGGGCATGGGTCAGGCCCAGCGGCGCGACCGCCCGGTCGACGGCCACCCGCCACTTCATGGACAGGCGCCAGACCAGAAATCCCGCTGTGGCGCCCTCAGTTGCTCTGCTCACATCGAGATACAGTACATGGCTACTATGTACATGGCTACTATCTTCTCGCGGGTATCACCGGAGGGAGAGGGGTGAAGGAGGGGGGAGGAGGGCGGCAAGAGGACGTACGCACTCCTTGCCACTTACAACTTATAGCGCACAGGGGGGCTTGCGGCAAGGCCCCGGTGGTACCGCAGAATCTCTCACCATGACCCCCCTGATCACCAGTGCGTTCGACCTGCCCGACCGACTCTCCCCCAAGGCCGACCCGGCGCTCATCGCCGGCGACGAGAAGCACTTCGCGGACATCGCGGAGAGCCTCGACCAGGTGATCGCCGAGCTGTCCGACCGTCTCGACGCCGAGCTCAAGGCCCCCGGCGGCGTCGGCCGTGAGGCGATGGAGCGGGACATGGAAGTCCACCGCCTGACCTCCCGCCTGCGCGCGCTGCGCCGCTTCGGCCTGGACCTGTGCCTCGGGCACATGGTCGCCGAGGACGGCTCCGAGCCCCTGTACGTCGGGCGGCTCGGCCTCACCGACACCTCGGGGCGCCGACTGCTCATCGACTGGCGCTCCCCCGCGGCCGAGCCGTTCTTCGGCGCGACCCACGGCAACCCGATGGGTCTCGCCAGCCGCCGCAGGTACCGCTGGACCGGCGGCCGGATCAGCGACTACTGGGACGAGGTCTTCACCCAGGACGCGTTCGTCGGGCACGCCGCCCTCGACGACCAGTCGGCGTTCATCGCCGGCCTCGGCACCAACCGGTCGGCCCGGATGCGTGACGTGCTCGGCACCATCCAGGCCGACCAGGACGCGATCATCCGCGCGGGGTCCCGTGGCGCTCTCGTCGTCGACGGCGGCCCCGGTACGGGAAAGACCGTCGTCGCGCTCCACCGCTCCGCCTATCTCCTCTACTCCGACCCCCGCCTCGGTCACCGTCGCGGCGGCGTGCTGTTCGTCGGTCCCCACGACCCGTACCTGGCCTACGTCGCCGACGTCCTGCCCAGCCTCGGCGAGGAGGGTGTGCGGACGTGCACCCTGCGGGACCTCGTCCCGGAGGGGGCGTCGGCGCCGGACGAGGCCGACGCCGAGGTGGCCCGTCTGAAGTCGTCCGCGGACATGGTCAAGGCGATCGAGAAGGCCGTCAGGTTCTACGAGGATCCGCCCACCGAAGGGATGTCGGTCACCACTCCCTGGGCCGAACTCCGGCTGAGCGCCGACGAATGGGTCGAGGCGTTCGAGGCGCCGGGGCCGAGCACTCCGCACAACGAGGCCCGGGACCTCATCTGGGAGGAGCTGACCACGATCCTGTGGGACAAGTTCGACGGAGACGGGTTCGCGGACGCCGACGGGGACGGGAACGCCGTGTCTCCCGAGCAGTTCCGCAGGTCGCTCCTGCACGACAAGGAGCTGGTCGGCGCGCTCCACGGCGCGTGGCCGCTCCTCGAACCCGCCGACGTCGTCGGCGACCTGTGGTCGGTCCCCGCCTACCTGCGGATGTGCGCGCCGTGGCTCGACCGCGACGAGGTCCGGATGCTCCAGCGCGCGAACCCGCAGGCCTGGACGGTGTCCGACCTGCCGATCCTGGACGCGGCACGGCAGCGGCTCGGCGACCCGAAGGCCTCGGAGCGCAAGCGGCGCCACGACGCCACCGTCGCCGCCGAGCGCGAGCGGATGGCCGGTGTCATCAGCGACATCCTCGACGCCGACGCCGACGGCGAGGGGGCGGTCACGATGCTGCGCGGCCGGGACCTCCAGGACAGCCTGATCGACGAGGGCGCGCTGCCCGGCGCCGACGTGGACCCGCTGGCCGGCCCGTTCGCGCACGTCGTCGTGGACGAGGCGCAGGAGCTGACCGACGCGGAGTGGCAGATGCTGCTGCTCCGCTGTCCGTCGCGGAGCTTCACCATCGTCGGTGACCGCGCGCAGGCCAGGCACGGCTTCACCGAGTCGTGGCGGGAACGGCTGGAGCGGGTCGGGATCGACCGGATCGACGTGGCCTCGCTCAGCGTCAACTACCGGACGCCGGAGGAGGTCATGGCGGAGGCCGAGCCGGTGATCCGGGCGGCGCTCCCCGACGCCAACGTGCCGAGCTCGGTCCGCAGCAGCGGCATCCCCGTGGTCCGCGGATCCGTCGCGGAGCTCGACGCGGTCCTCGACACGTGGCTGGCCGCGAACGCCGACGGGATCGCCTGTGTCATCGGCGATCCGACGTTCCCCGCGACGTCCCGCGTCCGGTCGCTGACCCCGCAGCTGTCGAAGGGCCTGGAGTTCGACCTGGTCGTGCTCGTCGATCCGGAGACGTACGGCGAGGGCGTCGAGGGGGCGGTCGACCGCTACGTCGCCATGACCCGGGCGACCCGGCAGCTCGTGATCCTCACGAGCTCCTGACCGTCATCACATCCTGACCGTCACGTGGTCCTGATCGCCACATGGTCCTGACCGTCACGAGCTCCCGACCTCGGCGGGCGGCAGGCGGAGCGTGAAGCGCGCGCCGCCGTCGGGGGCCTGGTCGACGGTCAGGTCCCCGCCGTGGCGGCGGGCCACGTCGCGGGCGATGGCGAGGCCGAGGCCCGCGCCGCCGTCGTCCCGGCTCCTGGCGTCGTCGAGGCGGACGAAGCGCTCGAAGACCCGGTCGCGCTCGGCCTCGGGGACCCCTGCGCCGTCGTCGTCGACGCACAGCAGGACGCCGCCGCCCGTCACGCGCACCGTCGCCGTGATCCGGGCGTCCGCGTGCCGCTGGGCGTTGTCCAGGAGGTTGCCGATCACCCGGGCGAGCTGCTGCCGGGAGCCCGCGACGACCGCCCCGGCGTCGGCTTCCGCCCGTACGCCGATCCGGTCCCCGGTCCGCTGGGCGACCTCCCCGGCCAGCAGCTCGCCCAGGTCCACCCGCCCGTCGCCCGGCCGCTCGCCGGCGTCCAGGCGGGCGAGGAGGAGCAGGTCCGTGGCGAGGTGCTGGAGCCGGACCGTGTCCTCGACGGCGCCGGGCAGGTCGAGGAGGTCGGGGTGGGCCGCAGCGACCTCCAGCTGGGTGCGCAGGCTGGCGATGGGGCTGCGGAGCTCGTGGGAGGCGTCGGCGACGAACCGGCGCTGCCGTTCCACGGAGCCTTCGAGAGCGGCGAGCGTCTCGTTGGTCGTCCGGGCGAGGCGGGCGATCTCGTCACCGCTGACCGGCTCGGGGACGCGCCGGCTCAGGTCGGCGGAGGCGGTGATCGCGGCCATCTCGCGGCGGATGTCCTCGACGGGCCGCAGGGCGCGGCGGGTCACCAGCCAGGTCACGACGGCCACCACGCCCAGGAGGAGGGGCAGTCCGGCCAGCATCACGAGGGCCGCCGTGCCGACGGTGGACCGACGTCCCGCCAAGGACGCCCCGGCGTGGACGCGTACGGTCTCGTCCCTCGGGTCCGTGGCCTCGACCTCGCTGAACCGGTACGGGGCGTCGTGGCCGTCGACGGTGGCGCGGCCCTCGCCGTGCCGGGTGGTCGCGCCGACGCTGCCGGCTTCGGGGTCGTCCGCGTCGTCCCCGTCCTCCGCGTCGTCGTCGCGGTCCGGGCCGGGGCTCGGCGCCGGGGTGACACCGGGGACGCCGGTGCCGCTGATCGCCTCCAGGTCCTCGCTCACCGCGAGCACCCGGCCGTCCCGGTCGACGACCTGGACGGGGTGGTCCTCGGCGTCGGGCAGTTCGAGCTCCGTGTACGGGGTGCCGGCCGCGATCTGGGACGCGACCCGGCGCGCGGCCGCGTCGGCCGCCGCGTCGGCCTGCCCGCCGAGATTGCCGCGGAGCGCGAGGAGGACGGCGACGCCCGCCGCGAGCAGGGCGACGGCGACGACCAGGGTGGCGCCGAGGGTCGCCTTCGCCCGGACGGAGCCGAAGGGGCGCCGGCGGCTCACGGCGCCTCCAGGCGGTAGCCGGCGCCGCGGACGGTCCGGATCAGGTCGGCGCCCAGTTTGCGGCGCAGCGTGCTCACGTACACCTCGACGATGTTCGGGTCGCCCTCGTACGCGAAGTCCCACACGTGGGCGAGGATCTCGCTCTTGGAGACGACCTCCCCCGCGCGCACGGCGAGGTGCTCCAGGACGGCGAACTCCTTGGCAGCGAGCGGGATCTCCGTCCCGTCGCGGAACACCCTGCGCGCGGTGGTCTCGATCCTCAGGGTGCCGAGGTGCAGCACCGGCGAGCCGCCGGCTCCGTTGCTGCGCCGCAGGAGCGCCCGGATGCGGGCGACGAGGACGACGTACGAGAACGGTTTGGTCAGGTAGTCGTCGGCGCCCGTGTCGAGGCCCTCGGCCTCGTCGTACTCGCCGTCCTTGGCGGTGAGCATGAGGATCGGCACGTCGTGGCCCGCGGCCCGGAGCGCGGAGCAGACGCGGTAGCCGTTCATGCCGGGCAGCATGATGTCGAGCACCACCAGGTCGTACGGTTCGGCGGACGCCTGGTGCAGTCCTTCGAGCCCGTCGTGGACGACGTCCACGGCGAAGCCCTCCGCGCGCAGGCCCTTCGCGAGGGACAGGGCGAGGCGTCTTTCGTCCTCCACGATCAGCAGCCGCATGCCCCCAGCTTCGCAAACGGAACCTGAAGCCGGCTTCAGGTGACTTCAGGACCGCTTCAGCCTTCCTTCCGCAGAGTAGGGGCCATCGCATCGGACGACGGAAGGAACCCCATGAAGCGCAAGCTCGTGCTCGCCACCGCCACCGCGGTCGCCCTGGTCACCGGCGGCACCGCGGTCGCCCTGGCGGCCGGCGGCACCGAGTCGGCGCCGGTCCAGCAGGTCCGAGCGGCACTGGACCAGGACGACGACGGCGCCGGCGACGGCGCCGCCGACGACCGGGGGGTGCGGACCGCCGATCGGATCACCGCCGTCCAGGCCATCGACGCCGCCGTGAAGGCACGGCCGGGCACGGTGGTCTCCGCCGAACTGGACGACGACAAGGACGAGGACCAGGACGACGGCTGGGACGACGGCTGGGAGGTCGTGGTGCTCGGCGCGCGTGGCTCCACCACTCACACCGTGCACGTCGACCCGGTGTCGGGCCGCGTCCTCGGCACGGACACGGACACGGACGACGATTCCGACGACGCCGCCGAGGACGCCGCCGAGGACGCCGCGGTGCGGAACGCGAAGGTCGGCGCGCGCCAGGCGGCGCAGGCCGCCGCCGCGAAGGGCTTCGTGACCTCGGTCGAACTCGACGACGAGGACGACAGGCCCGCCACGGGCTGGGACGTCGGCGTCCGGCCGACCGGTGGGGCGGAGGACGACTGGAGCGTGGACGTGAAGACCGGCGCGCTCGCCGCTGACCACGACGACTGATACCGGAGGCGTCGACGACGGCGCGGGCGAGGAGGGTTTCCTCGGGGCCGTCGGTGCGGGTGACGTGGACGACGAACGGCTGGTCCTCCCGGTCGGCGTCGACGGTCCGGTCGCGGCCGGCGCGCGAGAGCCCGGACACCTGCATCGACATGCGTCAACATAGACACATGTCGAATGACTCCGTACTGCCGCTGCTCGCGCCCGACGCGGTCCCGTGCTGCCCGCCCCTCTCCGAGCGACCGCTCACGACCGAGGAGGCCGAGCGGGCCGCGCGGATGTTCAAGGCGCTCGGGGATCCCGTGCGGCTGCGGCTGTTCTCCGCCGTCGCCTCCCACGAGGGCGGCGAGGCCTGCGTCTGCGACATCTCCGACGTCGGCGTCTCCCAGCCGACCGTCTCTCACCACCTGAAGAAGCTGAAGGAGGCCGGGCTGCTCTCCTCCGAGCGGCGCGGCACCTGGGTGTACTACCGCGTCGAGCCGTCCGTCCTCGCGGCGATGGGCGCGCTCCTCACCAAGGCGGCCGTCGCATGACCGTCCCCGTCGTGCCCCTGACCGCCGCGCACGCCGAACAGGTCGCCGCGATCCACCAGGCGGGCATCGACGAGGGCCTCGTCGAGCGCCGCAGCCCGCTCGTCGACCGACCCGCTCACCCACACGACGGACGGCCGATCATGGCGTTGACCAGCGGGCTCCGTCATATAGCAGGACGAGTGGTTTAGCTCCCCGTCCGTGTGACGGAGCTGGCCCGTGGGACGCCCGTACGTCGAGTGTGTGCGCGATGACTACTCATGACACGCACACTCCGGACAACAGCACTCCCTCACGGCGCTCCGTGGTCACGGCGACCGGTGCCTCGGCGCTCGCCGCCGGGCTCGCCGCCGCATCCGCCGGGCCCGCGACGGCTCTGAGCCCGGCGACCACCCCCTCGACGGCGCCCGCCGCCGTCCCCGCCGCCGTGCCGCCGGGCACCGACCCCCGGGCGTTCACCACGGTCGCCCGCGCCATCGCCGTCTACGACGAGCACGACGAGTCCCTCGTCCCGACCTACCTCAGGGTCGTCGAGAACGGCCTGCCGACCCGTCGGGCGAAGGCCACGAAGCGGGTCCTGATCGTCGGCGCGGGCCCGGCCGGACTCCTCGCCGCCGACCTGCTCAACCGGGCGGGCCACGACGTCGTCGTGATCGAGGCCAACGGCAACCGCGTCGGCGGCCGCATCAAGACGTTCCGCAAGGGCGGCCACGAGAACGGGGAGCAGCCCTTCGCCGACCCGCTGCAGTACGCCGAGGCCGGGGCGATGCGGCTGCCCGAGAGCCACCCGCTCCTCATGGCGCTGATCGAGAAGTACGAGCTCCCCCGCCAGGAGTTCTACCTGGTGGACGTGGAGGTCGGGAACCCGTCGAAGCAGGCCAACCGGACCTGGATCCACGTCAACGGCGTCCACATGCGCCGGGCCGACTACGAGAAGAACCCCGCGCGGATCAACGACACCTTCGGCGTCCCGGACGCCTACCGCGCCAAGACGGCCGCCACGATCCTCGCCGAGGCCCTCGAACCCGCGCGCCGGCTCGTCCGGGACAAGGAGGGGACGGCCCTCGTCGAGGGCTGGGTCGAGATCCTCACGCAGTACGGGCACTGGTCCATGTACCGGTACCTCACCGAGGTCGCCGGACTCGACACCCGCACCATCGACCTCGTCGGCACCATCCAGAACCTGACGTCGCGGCTGCACCTCTCCTTCATGCACAGCTTCCTGTCCGCCGCGCTGATCGACCCGAAGACGAAGTTCTGGGAGATCAAGGGCGGCACCGCTCTGTTCGCCGACGCGCTGTACGCGCCGGTGAAGGGGAAGGTGCGGCTCGACCGGCGCGCCGTACGGATCGAGCGGAGCGGCGGCAAGGTCAGGGTGCACACCGTCTCCGAGGACCACCAGTCCGGCGGGGAGGGCGTCACGGAGGTCTTCGAGGGCGACGAGGCGATCATCACCGTCCCGTTCTCCGGACTGCGGCACGTGACCTTCGCCCCTCCGCTGGCCTACGGCAAGCGGCGGGCGATCACGGAGCTGCACTACGACGCGGCGACCAAGGTGCTGCTGGAGTTCTCCCGGCGCTGGTGGGAGTTCACCGAGGCGGAGTGGAAGGAGGCGCTGGACTCCATCGAGGACGGGCTGTACGAGAAGTACCGGGCGGGCGGGGTCGCGCACGGCGAGTACCTCGGCGCGCACCGGTCCGTGAAGGACCTGGGGGTGACGGTCCCGGACGGCCTCAAGGAGTACTTCTCCGTCTTCCGGCCCGTCGCGGGACGCGAGCCGGAGGCGTCGCACGTGCGGGGCGGCGGCACGGTCAGCGACAACGCCAACCGCTTCATGTACTTCGAGCACGCGCAGCCCATGGAGGGCGCCGACGGGGGCATCATGCTCGCCTCCTACAGCTGGGCCGACGACGCCCTCAAGTGGGACGCGTTCGCCGACGAGGAGCGGTACCTTCGGGCGCTGGCCGGCGTGCAGGCCGTCTTCGGCCGCCGCTGCGAGGTCTTCTTCACCACCAAGTGCAGGACCCAGTCGTGGATGCGTGACCACTACGCGTACGGGGAGGCCTCCGTGCTCTTCCCGGGGCAGCACACCGAGCTGTTCCCGGACGTGCCCACGTCCGAGGGGCCGCTGCACTTCGCGGGGTGCCACACGTCCATCAAGCCCGCCTGGATCGAGGGCGCGCTGGAGTCCGCCGTCCGGACGGCCCTGAAGGTCCACACGCGCTGACGGAGCGGGTGAGGGTCACCGGTCCGGTGGCCCTCACCCGGGGGTGAGTTCGCCGCTGAGCCTGTCGTGGAGGGCGGCGCTGGGTTCGTTGAGGCCGACGATCTCCACGGTCTTGCCGCGCTGCGCGTACCTGGCCCCGATGGCGTCGAGGACGGCGACGGAGGACGCGTCCCAGATGTGGGCGGCGGAGAGGTCGATGACGACCTTGCCGGGGTCGGTGGCGTACCGGAACCGGCCGACGAGGTCGTGGGATGAGGCGAAGAACAGCTCGCCGGTGACGCGGTAGACGACCGTGGTGCCGTCGGGGTCGGTGACGGCCGTGACGTCGGCGTGGTGGGCGACGCGTCGGGCGAAGATCACCACGGCGGTGACCGAGCCGGCGACGACGCCGACGGCGAGGTTGTGCGTGGCGACCACGCACACGACGGTGATCACCATGACGGCGATCTCCCCGGCGGGCAGCCGCCGCAGCGTCTTCGGGGCGACGGAGTGCCAGTCGAAGGTGGCGAAGCACACCATGACCATGACGGCGACGAGCGCGGCCATGGGGATGTCGGAGACGACCGGGCCGAAGACGATGCACAGCACCATCAGGAACGCGCCGGAGAGGAAGGTCGACAGGCGCGTACGGGCGCCGGAGACCTTGACGTTGATCATCGTCTGGCCGATCATCGCGCAGCCGCCCATGCCGCCGAAGAAGCCGGTCACGATGTTGGCAATGCCCTGGCCGATCGATTCGCGGGTCTTGCTGGAGCGGGTGTCGGTGATCTCGTCGACCAGCGTGGCCGTCATCAGCGACTCCATCAGGCCGACCAGCGCCATCGCGAGCGCGTACGGGGCGATCAGCGTCAGCGTGTCGAGGGTGAACGGCACGTCGGGCAGGCCCGGCCCCGGCAGCGAGGACGGCAGGGCGCCCTTGTCCCCGACGGTCGGGACCGCGATGCCGGCGGCGACGGTGACGGCCGTGAGGATGACGATCGAGACCAGCGGTGCCGGGACGGCCTTCGTGACCTTGGGGAAGAACACCATCAGCGCGAGCCCGGCCAGGACCAGCGGGTAGACGGCCCAGGGCACGTCCCGCAGCTCCTTGATCTGGGCCATGAAGACCAGGATCGCGAGGGAGTTCACGAAGCCGACCATCACCGAGCGCGGGACGAACCGCAGGAGCTTCGCCACCCCGAGCGCCCCGAGGACGATCTGGAAGACACCGGCGAGGATGACGGCGGCGATCAGATAGCCCAGCCCGTGCTCACGGTTGAGGGGCGCGATGACGAGGGCGACGGCGCCGGTCGCGGCGGAGATCATGGCCCGCCGGCCGCCGACGACGGAGATGACGACGGCCATGGTGAAGGAGGCGAACAGGCCGATCGCCGGGTCCACCCCCGCGATGATCGAGAACGAGATCGCCTCGGGTATCAGCGCGAGGGCGACCACCAGGCCGCCGAGCACCTCGGTGCGCCAGACCTTGGGGTCGCGCAGCCAGTCCGGCTTCAGCCCGCGCAGGCGCGCGACCGGGGACACGACGGAAACGGAGGAGGACAAGGGATTCGGAACCTGTCGTGCTCGGGTGCGCCCGGTTGCGGCGGGCGGGAGGGCGGAACGAGCGACTCTATCGCGAGGTCAGGACCGCGGGCCTCGGGGCCGCTCCGCGCACCTCCTGCGCCAGGCCGGCGAGACGTACACCAGGGCGACGAGGACGGGGACCTCGATGCGGGTGGGGGGCCGCGGGCGGGCTCTCCGGCGGTCCGCGTGCCCTCGTGTCCACCGACCGGTGGACACGAGGTTCAACCGGCCGAGCCTGTCGGCGAGACGGCGCCGACGGCGAGGCTGGGGCGCATGACGAACCCCACCGTACGCATGGCCCGGTACAGCGCCCGCCACCCCTGGCGCGCGCTGGTCGGCTGGATCCTCTTCGTGGCCCTCTGCCTCGGCACCGGCCTGGCCGTCGGGGCCGACCCCGCCACCACCGAGGACTTCCGCATCGGCGAGGCCGGCCGTGCCGAGGCGCTCGCCGCCGAGGGCGGCCTCCAGCAGAAGCCCCTGGAGCGGGTCCTCGTCCGGGCCGCGCCGGGCAGCGGCCCCCTCGACCGGGCCGAGGCCGACGCCGCCGCCCGCGACGTCGTCGCCCGGATGCGGAAGCTGCCCGAGGTGCTGGCCGTGGCCGGCCCGGTCGCCGACGCCCGGCGCACCGCGCTGCGCGTGGACGTCACCATGAAGGGCGCCGAGTTCGAGGGGAAGCAGCACGTCGACGCGCTCCTCGCACAGACCGCCGAGGTCCAGGCCGCACACCCGCGGCTGGTCGTCGAGGAGGTCGGCAGCCCCTCGATCGGCAAGGGGGTCGACAAGCTGCGCGGCGACGACCTCGCCCGCACCGAGATCATCGCGCTGCCCGTCACCCTGATCACCCTGCTGATCGTCTTCGGCTCGGTCGTCATGGCCGTCGTACCGCTGCTGCTCGCGCTCTCCTCGATCGTGGCCGCCGTCGGCCTGTCGATGGTCGCCTCGCACGTCTTCCCCGACGCCGGGGTCGGCACCAACGTCATCCTCCTGATCGGCCTGGCCGTCGGCGTCGACTACACCCTCTTCTACCTCAAGCGGGAACGCGAGGAGCGGGCCCGGGCCGGTGGGCGACTCGGCACCCAGGCCGTCGTGGAGCTGGCCGCGGCGACCTCGGGCCGGGCCGTGGTCGTCTCCGGGCTGGCCGTGGCCGTCTCCAGCGCCACCCTCTACCTCGCGGACGACGTCATCTTCTCGTCCATCGCCACCGGCGCCGTCGTCGTCACCCTGGTCGCCGTCCTGAGCTCGCTGACCGTGCTGCCCGCACTCCTCGCCCTGCTCGGCGCGCGCGCCGAACGCCGCAGGATCCGCCGGGAGACGCGAGCCGCCGAACGCGCCGCCGCCGGCAGGCCCGTACGGCGTCGTGCCTCCCGCCAGCCGGGTACGGCCCGTACCGGCGGCGGCCGGATCACCGCCGCGATCCTCCGTCCCGTCGCCCGGCACCCGGCCGTGACGCTCGCCGTCTCCGGCCTCGCCCTCGTCGCGCTCGCCCTGCCCGTCCTGAACATCACCATCACCGAGATGAGCCGCGAGACGCACTCCCGCGCCATCCCCGCCATGCGGACCTACGACCGGCTGCTGACCGCCTACCCCGAGCTGAGGTCGATGCACCAGGTCGTCGTACGGGCGGACGCCGAGCGGGCCGCGGACGTCGCCGGCTCCCTGCGCGCACTCGCCCACCGCGCCGCCGCCGAGGACCCCGCGATCAGCGGCACACCCGTCCTGCGCACCTCCGCCGACGGCCGCACCACGCTCCTGGAGATGTCCGTCCACCGCTCCGTGAACAGCGCCGAGGCACGCGTATCGCTCGACCGGCTCCGCGGCACCCTCGTACCGGCGACCGTCGGCGCGCTGCCCGGTACCGAGGTGGCCGTCACCGGCGAGGTCGCCCGGTACGCCGACTACCCCGCGCACCAGAAGCGCAAGCTGCCGCTGATCGTGGGGGCGCTGCTGCTCGTCACCTTCGCGATGACGGTGTGGACGTTCCGGTCGGTGGTCCTCGGTCTCGTCGGCGTCGTCCTCAACCTGCTCTCCGCGTTCGCCTCGCTGGGCGTGCTGGTCCTCGTCTTCCAGAACACCTGGGCGGAGGGGCTCCTCGACTTCACGTCCACGGGCTCGATCGGCTCCCGGGTCCCGCTCTTCCTCTTCGTGATCCTCTTCGGCCTCTCCATGGACTACCAGGTGTTCGTGATCAGCCGGATCCGTGAGGCACGCCTCAAGGGCGCCCCCACCCGGCAGGCGGTCCTCGACGGCCTGTCCTCCTCCGCCGGGGTGGTCACCAGCGCGGCCGTGGTGATGGTGACGGTCTTCGCCAGCTTCGCCGCGCTGCACCTCATCGAGATGAAGCAGATCGGGTTCAGCCTGGCGGTCGCCGTCCTGCTCGACGCCTTCGTGATCCGCATCCTGGTCCTGCCCTCCCTGATGCTGCTGCTCGGCGAGGCCAACTGGTGGCCCGCACGCGGAATGCGCCCTGCCGGGAGGCCCGAGCGGACCGAGCACAGCCCGGTGTCCGTAGGCTGATCGGATGACGGACCGCATGACCGATCCCCTGCCCGAGCGGCCCGCGCTCACCGCCCTCCGGCGCTGGTACACCGCCGCCTGGCTGCTCCTGGGTCTCATCCCCTCGGTCATCGCCGTCGGCAACGACGCGGGGCCCGCGAAGTGGGCCTCCCTGGCCCTGGTCGGACTGGCCCTCGCCTACACCGCCGTCCACCGCGCCCGGAACCACACGCCGGTCTACCTGGGGGCCCTGGCCGCCGGTCTCGGCGTGATGGCGGCCCTTCCCGGCGGCGGCGCGGCCCTGCTGCTCGCCGCTCTCCCCCAGTTCTGGTTCCAGACCCTCGGGCGGCGGGCCGCGGTCCTGTTCAGCGGCGGCGCGGCGGCGGCCACCGCGGCGGGGAGCCTCGTACGCGACTCGCCGGGGAACGCGGTCGCGGCCCTGACGGGCTACGCGGTCTCCGTCCTGGCGGGAATCCCGCTCCACCGCCTGCTGACGGACAGCGAGGCCCGCGCCACCGCTCTGGCGGCCGAACTTTCGTTGGCCCAGGAGCAGTTGGCGGACGCCCACCGTCGTCAGGGCGCGATCGAGGAGCGGGAGCGCATGGCCCGCGAGATCCACGACACCCTCGCGCAGGGGTTCGCCTCCGTCATCGTGCTGGCCGAGGCGGCCCGGGCCGGCCTCGGCGGCGATCCGGAGCGCACCGCCCAGCAGTTGCGTTCCATCGAGCGGACGGCTCGGGAGAACTTCGCCGAGGCGCGGGTCCTGGTGGGCGCGGCCCCGCACAGCGGGCTGACCCCCGGTTCGGTCGTGCCGACCCTGCGCCGCACCCTGGAGCGGTTCGCCCAGGACACCGGGCTCGCGGTGGAGGCGGAGCTCCCCGAGGACGTCGACTGCGACCAGCAGACGCGGATCGCGCTGCTGCGCTGCACCCAGGAGTCCCTGGCGAACGTCCGGAAACACGCCGACGCGAGCACCGTCGGCGTGGTCCTCGCGCAGCACCCGCACGCCATCGAGCTGGAGATCACGGACGACGGGCGGGGCTTCGTGGTCGAGGAGTCGCGGGGCTTCGGCCTGGACGGCATGCGCAAGCGGCTCGCCGAACTCGACGGCGAACTGACGGTGACGAGCTCGGTCGGGGACGGCACCCGTGTCCTCGCCACCTTCCACACGAACGGACAGTTCTGACATGCCCGCAGCACACGAAGCCCGCGGCGCCGGCGCCGCCACAGCCCCGATCCGGGTCGTCGTCGTCGACGACCACACCGTCATGCGCGCCGGCGTGGTCTCGCTGCTCGCGCCCGCCCAGGACATCGTCGTCGTCGGCGAGGCGGACGACGGCCGCGCGGGCGTCGCGCTCGTCGAGCGGCTGACCCCGGACGTGGCCCTGGTCGACCTGCGCATGCCGGTCATGGACGGGGTCGCGGCGACCACCGCGATCACCTCCGGTCCCGCCCCGACCCGGGTGCTGATCCTGACCACGTACGACACCGACGTCGAGATCGAGCGGGCGGTGGAGGCCGGTGCCATCGGCTACCTCCTGAAGGACACCACCGGCGAGCAACTGGCCGAGGCCGTACGGGGAGCGGCCCGCGGCGAGACCGTCCTCGCCCCGCGCGTCGCCGAGCGTCTGGTCGCCCGGATGCGCCGCCCCGCCCCCGTCGTGCTGACCGCGCGGGAGCAGGACGTGCTGGGGGCGGTGGCCGACGGCCTGTCGAACGTCGAGATCGGCAGGCGGCTCGTCATCGCCGAGGCGACGGTCAAGACCCATCTCCTGCGCGTCTTCGCGAAGCTGGACGTCAGCGACCGTACGCGCGCGGTGGTCGTGGCCCTGGAGCAGGGCCTCCTGCCGGACCGCGAGCCGCCGCGCTAGTCCGGAGCGGTCCCTTGCCTCACTGTTGTCCGCCCGGGCCGTGGCCCTCCCTGATCGCCTTGGCGAGGGCCTTCTGCGCCGCCGCGTTGCGGGCGGCCGCCTGGTAGGCGCGGAGCTGCTGGATCTCCTCCGTGGTCTTGCCGACATGGCCGTAGTAGATCTCGGCCGCCTCGACGAACTCTCCGCCCTGGGAGAGGACGGCCCGGTAGAGCATGGTCTTCGCGACGTGACCCTGCCGTTGGACGGGTACGAGGTCCCAGACGATGAGTCCGCGCGGCGAGCGGGTGACGAGGTCCGGTTTCAGGTCGCCGATGACCCGGATGTCGCCGCTGCCACGGCTCCGGAAGAGAGATTTCAGGGTGCTCGCGTAGTCGGCGACCTCGGGCGTGCCGGCGACGAACTCCTCGATGGGCATGTCGAGGAGTGACGGGGGAAGGTTCGCGAAGTCCCGGATCGGCTCCTCGGTCACGGCCCTGAAAGCGATGGCCCCGAAACGCTTCTTGACCAGGTCACTGAGCGCCTGGTGCATCCGGATGCCCCGCAGTTGGGCGGAGAACCCCGCGCTGCCCTCCATGCCGGAGACCTCGGCGATCGCCTGCACGACCAGGGGTTCCAGGGTGCTCGGGGTCACCATGGTCGCGGCGGCGGCCGCGGCGCCGGACTCGCCGGGCGTCCCCGCGGGCTTCTTCGCCGCTTCGTCCCACATGCGGAAGGCCTCGTCCAGTTCGGCGTCGGAGAGCGGCGCCTTGGCCGTGTCCAGGGCCTTGGCGATCTCGTCCTTGGCGAGCGCCGAGGTGCCCTTGACCTTCGCCCCCGAGAGCAGGACGTCCTCGCCGGCCGCCATCATCATGATCCCGTCCGGAGTGACGTACGAAGGCTTCTTCGACAGGACGAAGCGCAGGACTTCCCAGAAGGTCACGCCGATGTCCTTGAGTACGGCGAGGCCGACGCGTGTCACGGTCATGGCGAGGTGGGCCACGCGCCGGGCGACCGCGGGTGCCGACTTCAGGGCCGTCCACGCCGTCCACACGAACACCGCGATCTGCCCGACGATCCGGCCGAGGTCGAAGAACTCGCGCTGCTCGAACTTCTCCATGACCGTGGCGATCAGCAGGCCCATGCCCGCCGTGCCGGTGACGACCGGGTTCTCGACGAGCGCGACGATGCCCTGCCAGAGCTGGTGCCGCTCCCGCGCGAGATCCTCCGAGACGAACGAACCCGCCAGGATCCGGATCAGTTCGACGACCTGGTAGTAGCTCTCGCCCGCGCCCCACACGATCCCGCCGACCAGGGCGGCGACGTCGGCGGCGTCGAGCTCCGAGTGCTTGAGCACGTACGCCCTGGGCACTCCTCGCGCGTTCAGGAACTCGCGGAACTCGCGCACCCGGGCGAAGGCGAGCACCGTGCCGAGGTGGCCGAGACCGCGCAACTCCTCCAGGGCCGCCATGAGTCCGTCGTGGTCGAGGTCGCGCAGATAGGCCTTCAGGAGACCCGTGGCGACGCTCGCCGGTGACGTCGGCCCGAGGTGCGGAAGCGCCGCGACGATGAGGGCCACGGCCCGCTTCGGATCCCCGCCCTTGCCGCCGGCGGGGGCGGGCGGGGCCGGCGGAGCGGCGGCGGAGTCCGTCGTGTACGCGAGGATGCCCGCCGGTACGGGCTCGGTGTCCCGGGTGAGGACGAGGAGTCCGGTGTCCTGGCGGCGGCCGTCGGCCGCGACCCGCTGGACGGCGTACGCTGCGCCCGGGGCCGCCGCCGCGAGAAGGCCCAGCCGGTCGCGCGGGACCGGCTGCAGATAGAACGTCCCAGGACCGAGCCGGGCCGACACCGTGGCCGGACTCGCCTGGGCGGCTGCACCGAGCGCCGGCATGAGATGGGCCGAAGTCTCGGCGAAGAAGAGCGTGTTGACCGTGATGCGGCCGAGGGGCGCGGCGCGGAAGGCGGGACCCATGCGGTCCCGGACGGCGGCCAGGGCCGCCAGCGGCGCCGCGGCTCCGACGGGCGAGGCGTCGGGACGGTGCCGGCCCGCGCGCCCGCCCAGGTTCAGCGCCCCGGCCCCGGACCGGCTGCCGGGGCCCACGCCGCCCGCGGACCGGCCCGTCGAACCGCCGCCCACCGCCCGGCCCGTCGTCCCGCCGCCGCTTCCGCCCGTCCCCCGTACCGGCAGGACGACCGGACGGCCCTCCCCGTCGAAGCTCGGCACGCGGTAGCCGTCGGGCACGGACCGCTCCGGCACGTACGGCTCGCGCGGCGACCGGCCGGCCCCCCGCGCGTCGCCGCCCTCCGGCGGCACGAGACGGATCGCGGCCTCCACCGCCTCGCGCACCACCCGCTCCAGGCGCCGGGCCGCCTCGGGGGAGAGCCCCTCGGGCCGGGCCGGCGGCTCGGGCAGGTGGTAGTGCCGTCGCGCTGTCATCGCACTCTCCGTCCGGCGAGCAGCCGGTGCACCGTGCTCGTGTCGTCGGCCGTCACCTCGAAGAAGATCTCCGGGTGGCGGGAGCTCAGGCGGGCCAGTACGCCGAGCCGGGGGCTGCCGCCGAGGCCGGTCGCGCAGGTCGAGCAGACCTCCTGGTCGATGCGGATGAACACCGTGCGGCCGCGGGCCGCCGCCCGTTCGGCGTCGGACAGGGCGGCGAGTGCCGCGTCGAGCTGCTGCGCGAGATCCTGCTCGGCGTGTCCGTGGGCCTGGGGGACGACGACGTTCTCCGGTGGCCGGATGGGATGCGCCGGGTCGTACGTACCGAACGCGCGGGGCGATCCGCCGGTGAACCGCCGTCCGGCGAGGGCGGGGATGTCGGACCGGGCGACGCCCACCGTCCCCTCGTACGCGGCGGCCGACTTGGCGGTGGGCGGCACGTCCTGGGTGCCCGCCGCACGGCGCTTCTCCTCCCAGCCGCCCGGCTCCCGCTCCCCGGGGGGACGCCCCTGCTCCTCCAGGTACCGGCGCCGGGCCTCGGCAGCCTCGCGCGCCTCCCGCAGGTCCTCGCGGAGCCGGGCCTGCACGTCGGGGTCGGAGGGGCGCTCGGGGACCATGGGGCGACGCTTGCCGCCGCGCATCGCGTCGAGGAACTCCTTGGCCACGGGATCGTCGGGCTCGCGGGCCCTCAGCTGCTCGTACGAGGCGTTCTCGTACCAGCTCAGGTCCTGGCCGGCCTCCGGGTCGGTCCTGGCGGCCTCCTCCAGCTCCTTGCGGCTCTTCCAGCGCGGTTTCGGGCCCGGTGCGCGCACCGGGCGGGGCCGGGGCGGGGTCGGCGGCTCGGCGGGCGGCGGCGTGCCCGGCGGTACGGGGGTCTCGGTGACGTGCGGGTCGGTGCCGTGCGGGCCTCCGGTGTGCGCGCCGGACGCGGGGGCGGGCCTCGGCGCGGCGGACGCGGGCGCGGGCTTCGGCGTACCGGGCGTCGCTCCGGCCTCGGGCGCCGGGCGGCCCCCGGCCGGGCGGATCCTCGCGAGCTCCTCGCCCACCTCGTCGACCCGGCGGCCCACCGCCGACGACCAGGCGCCGGCCTCCGCCTCCCGGAGCGTGCCGGCGAGGGTCTGTTCCATGCGCTGCTGTCCCGTCGCCGAGGCGACCGCCCACTGCTCGGCCGTCACACCCTGGCCGGCGAACAGCTGCGCGACGAGCGCCGCCTTGGCCACCGTGGAGCCGAGGCGCGTGGACACGGCCTGGTAGGCGCCGCGCAGCAGCGGCTCCCCGACGAAGGAGAAGAACAGGCCGATGAGCGCGCCCCAGCCCATGCCCTCCACGTACGCCTGGGTGTCGTGGCCGGTGCCGCCGTGCAGGGTGACGTCGACCAGGTCGCGGGCGAACAGGTCGAGGGCGGCCGTGGAGGCACCGGTGACGGCGCCCGTGGTCAGCTTCTGCGCCACCTTGCCGGCGAGGCGGCTCCCCAGGCCGCGGGTGGCGAGGGGGCCGGCCCAGCCGCCGAGCCCGCTGCCGAACCGGAAGCCCACGGCGCCGAGATAGCCCTCCACCGCCGCCATGGCGAATCCTTCGAGGGACAGGTGCTCGCTGCCGAGGACGACCTTGATGAGGTAGATGGCCTCGGACAGGGCGATGCTGGTGAGGATGGGGCCGATGCCGCCGCCGAGCTGGATCAGGATGCCGACGATCCCGACGGACCATCCGACGACGATCGCGCCGGCGCCGACGACGATCAGGTTCACGACCTGGAGGGCCTCGCCCGACCGGAGCATTCCCCACTCGTGCAGCCGCGTCTCGAACTCGCCGAAGTGTTCGACGATCGGCCCGGCGCTGCGCTGCCACTCCTCGCCGCTCCCGGTGGTCCGCGAGACGATCTCGAAGCGGATGTCGTGCGAGGGCAGCCCGTCGCGTTCGGCGGCGATCACGTCGAGCAGCCGGATCGTGTACGTGACGTCGACCTTCTCGAAGTCGTCCTCGGTGAGTCCCGCGGCCTTGGTGGCGCGGGCGAGGGAGGTGACCGAGAAGGTCTTGGCGTCGTAGACCTCGGTGTCGCGCCCGGTGAGGATCTCCTCGGCCAGCCGGTGCCGTTCCCGGAGCAGGTGCTCGCGCAGCGCCTCCGCCTTGCCCGGCTTCGGCCGCAGCCCGGGCACCTGCCGGGAGTAGATCTCGTCGCCCTGGGCGAGGACCTCCCCCGCCGTCACCCGCTTCCCCTCCTGGTGGTCGAGCAGGATCGCGCCCTGTCCCTTGCCGCCGGGGACGTACGCGTGCGCCGAGGTGGCGGCGCGCTCCGCGGCGAGCGCGGTGCGGAGCCGCTGCACCCTGGCGTGCCGGGCGTACGGGGTGACCGCGCAGTGCTGGAGCAGCCGGGCGCGCAGCGCGAAGCGGCCGGTGGCGTCCACGGCGTCGAAGACCTCGTCCCACGCGTGCTCCCGCTCCAGCTCGGCGAGGACGTAGGTGAAGAGGCTGCCCAGCCGGCCGCGCGCGTGGGGGGCGCCCACCTCGTCGAGCAGCGCGTCCATGACGTGTCCCGCGTCCTCCCCCGCCCTGAGGCGCGTGAGGAGCGTACGGACGAGCTGACGGGCCACCGGGTGGTAGATCGCGGCGCCGAGCCGCTCGGGCGCCAGGTCCAGGTGGGCGCGCGCGTAGAGGACCCGGGTGCCCGGCTCGTCGGGCCACTCCGCACGGCCGCGGACCGGTTCGGGAAGTCCGGGGAACGTGTCCCCGTCCTGGACGAACAGGCGTGCTGCCGGGTCCCGTTGGCGGGTGCCGCCGCCGGTCTGCCGGTCGAGCAGCAGGAACACGACGTCCTCGCGGACCCCTCCGCCGGGGGTGCGCGCGGGACCGGAGGAGGGGCGGATCACGGCGGGCCGGATCCAGACCGTCACCTGCTCCTCGGCGAACTCCTCCGCGTACCGCTCCCACGGCACTCCCGTCGCCCGCTCGAACAGCACGGGGTCCACGCAGAAGCCCGCGTCGCGCACCGGGACGGTGAATCCGAGGCCGGGGCCGGTCGCGGCGACGTCGGCGATGTCGATCCGGGGCAGCGTCATGAACGCGAACAGGACGTGGCCGGACTGGAGCGCGGGGACGCGCGCGGCGACCGGGCCGCCCGGTTCGAGCGCGTGGAGGGCGCGCAGGGCGGCGGACGAGCCGGTGAGGACCCACGCGGGTTCGGTGCGTGCCGCGGAGCCCGGGCGGCCGGGCCGTGCGGTTCCGGCGGCCCGTACGAGGAGTTCCTCGCCCAGCTCCTCCGGCAGGGCGGGGGCGTCGACCCGTACGAGCCAGACCTCCAGGGGGAATTCGACGCCCGCCCGGTCCTCGTACAGCGCCGCGAGGGGCAGGGGGTGGCCCAGGACTTCCCCGACGTAGGCGAGGAACCGGTCGGCCGCCATCCGGGTGCCGACCGTGCGGACCACGGTCCACGGCTTGGTGACGGCCTTGCCGCGCACCGGGATCCGGGCCGGGCGGCCCTCGGCGTCGTACGAGGGGACGGCGTACCCGCCGTGTCCGCCGCGTCCGGTGTCGAAGGCCTCGCCCGCCGGGTCTCCGGGGCGCCCGGTGCCGGAGCGGGGGAGCATGCGTTCGGCGTGGGCGAGACGGGCGGCGACGGCCGTGGTGAGCTGTCGCCGGAGGGCGTCCAGTACCTCCGGGCCGGGTTCACCGACGAGGGTGATCCGGACCGGTACGCGGACGTGGATCTCCTGGGTCTCGCCCATGGCCGCCGCCGCTCCCCCGCTACTCGGTGACCAGGATCATGACGCGCAGCCCCGAACCGACCCGTTCCTTCTCGTCGTTGAGGGACAGGTCGAAGGTGTGGAGGCTGCCGACGGGGGCGTCGGGGTCGAGCTGGACCTCCAGCTCGCTGAGGACGGCGTCCCCCATCTTCTCGTCCCGCTCGAACGTCTGGTCGAGGCCGGGGATCCCCTCGGCCTTCAGCGAGAAGGACATCCGGCTCGTGGCCCGGGTCACGCGTTCGGTGCCGTACGAGGTCTTCAGCACCAGCTCGCCGAAGTCGGATCCGAAGACGTTCGCCGGGTCGGTGCCCGGGTCGATTCCCGATTCGGCACCCGGGCCGGTCGGCGGGTCGGTGCCGGGCTTGGTGCTGGGTTTGGTGAACTCGATCTCCCGCACCTGGGAGAGGACGAGAAGCTCGTCCGGACTGAACCCTTCGAACTCGAAGGGTTCCGCCATGATCTTGTACTTGCGTGGATGCACGGACGGCGCCTCGGGCCGTGTCGTGTACTGCACCTTCACCGGCTGGGAGACGGCCGGCTGACGGGCCGGTTGGAGGATGATGTTGCGCTGGCCCTGGTGCTGTTCGCCGTTGGGGTTGAAGCCCTCGGTCGCCGTGATCGGCGCGCTGCCCGGGTCGGGCGAGGCGACGTCGTCCTCACTCTGGTAGACGTTGGCGATGAGGCACATGTGCCCGTCGCCCTGGAGCTCGGCGGGCTGGGGCGTCCAGGGACCGAATCTGACGACGTTTCCGTCGTCCGGGTCGTTGGTGCCGGCGCCCGGTGGGATGTCCTTGGGGGCCGCGAAGATCTTGGTGGCGGTCCCGAACGTCGGGGGCACGCCGATGGACGCGGGGTAGATGAACGCCTGGACGCGGACGGCCTTCATGATCTGGCTGCCCCTGTTGGAGACCCGAACGCGGATGAAGGAGGGGTCACCGACCGTCGCCTTGGTGATGCCGGGCTCCAGCCAGATGCTGGCGTTGGCCCAGAACGGCGGATCCTCGCGGACCCACGGACGCGAGCCGCTGTCCTCGCCCGGGCCGTTGTTCCGGCCGTAGTCGACACCGACGTAGAGGTTGCCTGCCATGGTGGACTCGCTTTCAGTCGAGGATGTAGGAGATCTGGAGGGAGGCGATGGTGACCGTGTCCGAGGTCGAGGCGCTGGCGAGGCTCGCCTTCACGGAGTAGCGGAAGCCATTCATGTCGACCCGCTCCATGCCCGGTTGGATGTTCTCGGAGGCGTCGTACGTCCCGGTGCCGACGACCCGGGACAGGACCTGCTGGGTCGGGGTCTGGGAGATCGGCGACCGGACGAGGAGGATGTTCAGGGTGCCGCTCCCGGTGTTGGTGCCCAGGGCCCGGAACTTCAGCAGCTTGGCTCCGTCCGGCAGTGGGACGGCGACGATTCCCCGTGCGCTGACCGCCAAGGCGGGGCGGACCGCGACTCCGTTGGTGTCCAGCTCCCAGTTCGAGTCGCCGGCCAGCGGGGCGAACGCCGGCGCCACCGACAGCTTCCGCTCGACCGAGATGTGCTGGCCGGCCGCCTTGATGGCGACGTCGATGGTCTTCACCACCCCCGACAGCGACTCCAGGTCCTGTTGCAGCGTGTCGAAGCGGATGTTGAAGCCGTTCGGTCCGCTGGCGGACACCCGGTCCCGGGTGTCCACCCAGGGCGTGTGCTTGAACGCGGGGGTGAAGGCGATGCTGTCGGTCATGGTGTTCCTCCGGTCAGCTCCTTGGTGACCACTTCCACGCCCAGCGGATGCAGCTCGGCGAGGAGATGGGTGATGAGGTCCCGCTCGGCGGGTGTCAGGACGTGACCGGCCAGCTCGGGGGTGCGCAGCCGTACGGTGACCTGGTACGCCCCCGGTCCGGCGGTCGGCCGGTAGGCGGCCTGCACCCAGGCGAGCCCCGGGTGTTCGCCTCGTACCGACATCTCGGCGGGGGCGGTGGTGAGGAGGGACGCGGCGCCGTCGCCGGTGGACCAGACGAGGACGCCGAGGGTGCCGACCGCCGCTTCGGTGGGACTGACGAACAGCTTCGCCACCGCCCCGACCTCCAGGACGCCTTCGGTGAGTCCCGTGGCATGCACCTCGACAGGGTGGTCGCCGACGTTCTGACGGACCGTCACCGACCCACCGCCCACACTGACATGGCTGAAGCCGGCCCGGTGCGCGAGGACCGCCAACACGCCCGCGGTGACACCCGGATGCTTCAGTCGCAGCTCCCGGCCCTCCTTCGCGAGCGACGATCCGGTCGGTGCGAACGCGGCCTCGACGACGAGCTTGCCGGACTGGCCCGTCAGCAGGGCGACGAGGCGGTCGAGGTGCCGTGCGGTCTCCCGCCGCATCCGGTGGTGGTTCGGATCGGCACCGTAGTCGACGTGCGAGGGATCGTCGTGCAGGGCCAGGAACACCGGGTCGATCGGGACTCCGGGGGCGGGCGGTGCCGGGTTTGCGGTGCCGTCCGCACCGATGGCCTTGCCGTCGGCGAGGGGCGCCGGGAGGACCGTCACGTCCTGGGTGACCGTGAGGGTGTGGGGCCCGTCGCGCAGTTCGGCGGTGACGACGACCCGCCCCGGCGCCTCGCCGGTGAGCTGGACGAACACCTGGTCGGCCGGCCCGGTGAACACCGCCCGTCCGGGCCCGCAGTGGACCAGGTACCAGCGGATCGTCGCCCCCGACGGCGGGGCGGGCGTCACGCTCAGCGTCAGCTGCTGCCCTTCGGCGACCGTGCCCGCGCCGGTGTGCATCACGAGCTGTTCGTCCGGCGCGGTCTCCGCGTACACCTGCCCGTCGGGGCGATGGACGACCAGGTCGAATCCGGCGCGGTGCGCCAGCGCGGCGAGCCGGCCGGGCTCGGCCGAGGGGTGGGTGAGCAGGACGGCCCGGCCGGTGGCGCGCGCGTCCTCGGCCCGCGGGTCGAATCCGGAGGTCACCCGGGCCCGGGTGGCTCCGAGCAGAGCGGCGAGCCTGCCGAGGGCCGCCGCCACCGCGGGCCGTGTGCGGCCGGGCGCGGGGAGCGGGAGGCCCGGTGGGTACGGCCCGGGCGGCGGCGGTGCGATGTCCACCACCGCGGGGTCGAGGGTGAGCAGGTAGTACGGGTCGAAGTACCCCTCCGGCGCGGGCGGTTGCCGGCCGTCGCCCGGCCGGCCGAGCGCGTCGATCGACCGGCCGCGCGGCACCTCGGCCGGGACCACCCGCAGGGGCAGCAGTCCGCGGCGCAGCGGGCCGTTGCCGTCGTCGACGACCAGGGGGTTCGCGTGGCCGCCGATCGTTCCGATCGCGGCGTTGAGCGCGGCGGCGAATCCGGTGGGCGTGGGCAGGGTCCAGCGGCGGGCGAGGCGCACCCGCCTGCGGTAGGCGGGGTCGTCCTCGCCGCTCGACCGGACGACGTCGAGGCCGGCCCCGAGGAGGTCGAGGGTGCTTCCCCGGGCGTCCCGTGGCGAGCGGACGGTGGCGGTGCGGTCCAACTGCGCGCGCAGGTGGTCCCGTTCCCAGCCGAGCGCCCACAGGAGTTTGCCCGTCGTGCCGAGCAGGGCCGTCAGCCGCCACCGGGTCTCCTGGCTTCCGGCGAGGCCCGTGGACCGGATGCCGGTGAGCAGTCCCGAGGGTCGCGGCACGGCGACCGTGGTGCCGGCGAGGAGCCCTTCCGGCAGCGGGAGCGTGATCTCCTGCGGGCCGTCGTCGACGGTCAGGGTGACGGTCGTGGCCGGTGCGACGTCCTGCCGGGCCTGGAGGATGTACAGCGGGTCGGGATCCACTCCGAACAGGGCCTTGTGGAGCGCGAAGTCGTACAGGTCGATGTCCTCGCCCCGTACGACGAGCTCCAGGTGGTCGGCGCCCCGGGCGAAGGGGGTGGTGAGCCGCAGGGCCATGTCGGTGGCCGCCATCGGCGGGGCCGCGGTGGTGGCCGTGGTCATCGCGGCACCACCTGGATGTCGCTGAGGGCGGAGTCGCGGGTGAACTGCGCCATCTCCGTGAGGCCCATGACGAGGCTCTCGCCGACGGCCGCCTCGACGATGCCGAGCTGGTAGGGGACGGCGCCGAAGCCGAACCGGCCGAACGCGGGCGGGCAGCGCCGCAGATGGAGGTTGCGCACGTCGGTGACGCCCGGCTCGTCCACGAGCACGCACATCACGCGGGAGTAGAGCACGTCGTCGCCCAGTCTCAGCCGGCCGATGTCGTGGGCGAGGCGCTTTCTGATGCCGTCCTGCACGGCGGCCGTGGTGAACCGCGGGTCGAGGACGATCTCGGCGCGCACCGCGACCTCGATGTGGTCCGCCTCCACGACCCTGATGTGCACGCCGATGGGCCGTACCCGCTCGACGGCCGCCGTGACCCGGTCGAACACCCCTTCCACCGTCTCGGTGCCCGTGGTCGTGGTGAGCCACGGGCGCGGTCCACGGCGGGCGACGGCGACCTCGGCGAAGTACGGTTCGCCGACGCGGCGTTCGGCGCTGAAGCTGCGCTCGCCGAAGGAGAAGCCGTCGAAGAAGACCTGCGAGACGTCGACGCCGCCCAGCTCGTCCGTGACCCGCGCGTCGACGACGTCCTCGACGCCGAGCGCGGCCTGCCGGACGCTGTCCGTGGTCCACAGGGCGTGTGGCAGGGCGATCAGCCGGGACCGGTACGACGCGTCGTCCTCGGCTTCCAGGGCGCCGGCGAAGGGTGCCGGATTGGAAAGGGTGAGCGTGGCTCCCGCCCAGTCCGCGAGGTACTGCTCCGCGTGCTCGGGGTGGACCCGGGTGATCGTCGCGGCGGACACCGCCTCGCCGCCGCCCTCGACGGCGAGGACGTCCACCGTCGCCGTCGGGGCGGCGACGGTGAGGACCAGGGGTTCCTCGGTCGCGAACGCCCGGGCGGCGTCGTCCGTCTCCGACGGCGCGGTGAGCAGCAGCGTGCCCTCGGGGACGACGTAGGCGCGGTTCGGCGCTCCGTTCCCCAGGGTGAACAGCACCTGGCCCGCGCGCCGTCCGGCCAGGCGTTCGAGACCCGCGTCCTCGCCGAGCAGATCGAGCGCGGCGCCGGTCGCGGTGGCCGGGAACTGCGCGTAGTAGAGGGCCTCCATCCGTTTCCACAGCTCGGAGTCCTCGGCGGCGACGACCTCCAGGACCTTTCCCAGCGGGCTGGTGGGCCGCAGGTCGACGTCGTCGCCGAAGACGGCCTTGGCGCGTTCCCGGCTCTCTCTGAGGAGCTGGTCGATTCCCTTGAGGACGAAGCCCTCGTCCGTCACGCCGTAGGTCATGACTCACACCTCCAGGTCTGCCGTGACGGCGGTGGTCCGGCCGTCGACGGTCTCCACGACGACCGCGGCGGTCCACCGGCGGGAGGCCGGGTCGCCGGTGAAGGTCACCTCCGTCACCTCGTTCACCCGCGGATCGGCGGCGAGGGTCCTGACGATCTCCAGCCGCAGCAGCTCCTGCACGACCTGGGGGCCGCCGGGCCGGCCGAAGGCCTCCGTGACGCTGAGCCCGTACCGGTCGTCGAAGCGGTCGGAGCCGTACGGGGTGAGGAGCGAGAGGGTCAGGGCCTGGACGAGGTTGGCGAGGCCGCGCACCTTCACCAGGTCGCCGCCGCGGAGGACGAGGTCGCCGTTGTCCAGGAGCAGGCTGTGCCCCAGGGGCTCCGCCACCGTCGTCACCTCGCCTTCAGGAGGGTCTGGCCGGCCGACAGGACGTTCCACAGCACGGGTTGGGTGGGCAGGGCCAGGGTGAGGCCGCGGGCCGTGTCCAGGGCGACGGCGCTGCCCCGCACCGACAGGACCGTGCTCGTGCCGTCCGTCAGGGAGGTGACCTTGCCGCACTCCACCAGGCCGGGGCTGCCCTTGTTGGGGCAGGTGGGCACGGTCGCCGCGAGCAGGTCGCTCACGAGCAGGACCGGGTTCCCGGCGACGGTCAGCGAGGTCTGGGAGGGCACCACCACGAGCGGGGCGAGGTGGGCGCAGCGGATGTCGGCGGCGGTGGTGAGGACGTAGGGCATCACGTCACCTGTACCGCGCTGCCGTCCAGGGACAGACTCACGGTCCCGTTGCTGAGCATGATCTTCCTTCCTGTGGTGCTGACGGTGACCGCGCCCGTCGCGCCGACGGTGATGGTGGTCCCGCTCTGGTGCTCGATGGTCACGGTGTCGTCCGTGGGGGGTGTGGGGCGGGTGCCGACCGGGGAGAGGCTGCCGGTGCCGACCTGGATGTGCAGGCCGCGGGCCTGGATGACCCGGCCGCCCGCGGCGTCGGTGAGGTCGTTCGTGCCTGGGCCGGCGGGCAGGCCGTCGGGGCCGAGCCGGGTGGGCAGGGAGAGCCAGTAGTCGCCGGGGTGGGGTTCCGGGGCCTTGGCTCCGGGGGTGCGGGGCCACAGGTAGCCCACGACGGCCGCGTCGTTGACGAGGTCGCGGTTGTGGGCGAGCAGGGCCCGCATCCCGGGGTAGACGGGGGTCATCAGGCCGCACGGGCCGAAGGCGAAGGGGGCGGCCACCGGCTTGTCGAGCAGGGTGTCGTCGCCGATCTCGCCCTGGACGCTGGGGGCGCTCATCGCGGGCGGCGGGGACTGCCCGTACTTCAGCGACACCTGGTGGCCCCGGCCGCGGTACGTGGTGACCTCGCCGACGTCGACGGAGGGGCGGGCCCGCCGCTGACGGTCCGCGTGGGCCTCAAGCCGGTCGGCGAAGCCGCTCACCCCGCCGTCGACGACCTCGGCGACGGCGCCGGCGGGCACGGCGACGAGCTGGACCTCGCACACGTACCCGGTGCGACCGCCGAAGCGGTGGACGACGCGGGTGACGCGCAGCGGGCCCCGTGGCGCCTCGACGCCCTTGAGCGTCGCGACCTGTCCGACGCGCAGTCCGGGATGGCCGAGGACCACCAGGTCGAGCGAGGTGCGGGGCGGCTGGCGCTCCTCTCCGGGTGCGAGCGCCGCCGTCTCCTCGCCCTGGGAGTCCCCGTACGAGACGAGGTTGAGCGCCGGGTCGAACGGTACGGGCGCGGGGTCGTCACCGGAGCCGACCACCCGCCCGACGCGGATCTGCTTGTCGCGGATCACGACGGGCGCCGGGACGGTCGCGGCGAGTTCCCGCAGGGCGCCGAGCGCGGTCGGGCTGCGGACCGTGTGGTCGGTGAGGTCGGCCGTGAGCGTCGAGCCCTCGGCGAGCGTGAGCCCCGTCGCCTGGGCGATCCGCTCGGCGAACTCCAGCGCGTCGCAGGACTTCGCCCGGTGCAGCGCCACCTCCTGGGTGCGCAGGGCGTACCCGGCGGCGTCCTGCCCGGTGAGGCGGACGCGGCTGAGACCGTCCTCGCCGACCCAGGAGGTGATCCGGAGGATCCGGCCCGCCATCACCGGCTCGTCGACGCTGCCCGGCTCGTCGAAGTAGCCGAGCCGCACCGTGGCCTTGAGCGGGGTGTCGACGATCTTCGAGCGGAGCATGGCGACGGTGTCGCCGGGGACGTTGACGAGCAGGAGGTCGAAGGTGCCCGCCACCGCTCCCTCGTTCATCGTCACGGTGATGTCCGCGTCGAGGACGAGGGAGCCGTCGAAGATGTGGTTGGAGACGGTGAGCGGCAGTCCGGCGAGGCCCACCAGGGAGGCGACCGCGCCGACGATGGCGCCGAGCGGGGAGTCCTCCGGGGGTTTGTCCTCGTCCACGGTCACGCCGTAGCGGATCGCGATGCTCACGCCGACACCTCCACGACGACCTTCGAACCGTGGCTCCCCGCGCCGTTCAGGTTCCGCACGTGCACGCGGGCCTCCCGGAAGACGAGCCGCAGCGGGCCCGCCGGGCAGGGCAGTCCGCGCACCGCCTTCCGGCGCACGAGCGGCACGAGCCCGTCGGGGTCCTCGCGGCCGACGACGACCACGAGGAACGCGCTGCTCTCCAGGAGGTTCAGGACGTCCTGCGCCGCGACGGTCCGTTCGTCGGCGTTCACGTACAGGCCGATGCGGTACACGTGCGGGCCGAAGCGCATCCGGAAGCTCTGCGGGAAGCCCTCGTCGGGGTCGACGGGCAGCAGCGGCATCGCGTCTCCTCTCCGGCTCTGCCTACAACGGTGAACGGGGTACGGGGCCGGGGGCCGGCAGGCTCGGCACACCCGCGCTGCCCGCGCTCATCGCGAGGTCCGCGATCTCGCCGAGCAGCGCCGTCAGACTGGAGCGGGGCACGTGCTGGAGCGTCAGGGAGACGTCGAAGGCGTCCCGTTTCTGCACGCTCTGCGTGAACCGCAGATCGGTGATCTGCATGTCGAGGCTGAGCGTAAGACCGCAGACGACGGGGATCCCGGAGACGGCGAGCACCGGCGCGACGGCGGCGAGGAGCGCCCGCGAGGTGAGCGCGAGGACCTCCAGGGCCTTCTTGGTGGCGTGCCGCTCGGGGCCGAGGAGGACGGCCTCGATGACGATCGTCTTCGTCGACGGCTGGGTGGCCTGTGCGAAGCGGCTGCCGAGGATCCGCTCGACCCGGTACCCCTCGGTCATGGTGACGCTCTGCACGTACAGCAGGGGGACCGTGCCGACGAGCACCTTTTCCGTCACGGGTCACCCCCGGCTGCCGAGTTCGCGGTCGAGTTCGGCGAAGACGTGTCCGGCGATGCGCTGGACGTGGTGGTCGCCGAGTTCGCCGATCACCTCGACCTCGACGGGAAAGTGGTAATGGACCACGGTGCCGGTGCCGGAGCGGTGGCTGACGACGGCCTCGCTGCCCGCCGCGGGGACGATGTACTCGCCCTCGTGGACGAGCGCGAGGCCGGTCCTGTCGACCCGGCCGCCGGCGGCGAAGGCGTCGATGCGCGCGAACTCCTCGTCGTCGCCGTCCATGTCACTCCTCCACGCCCACGTTGAGCGCCATGCAGGTGAAGTTGGCCTGCGGGACGCCGTCCACGGTGACGGTGCTGGGCTGTACGGCGCTGACGACGCAGCGGCCGAACTTGAGGGCGGAGAAGGCCCAGTCGTTGCCCTGTTTCTCGGCGACCGCGATGGAGAACTCCTTGCCGGTGACGGCGAGTTCGGTGAGGTCGGCGACGGCGGACGCCACCGCGGGGACGGTCATCGTGAAGGTGAAGGTGAACGGCTGGCGCACGTATCCGACGCCGTCCGCCTCCAGGCTGTGCAGCACCGTGTGCGGGACGTTGAAGGAGGGGGAGAAGTTGCTGATCGGGGTGACGGTGCGCCCGCCGAGCTTCACTTCGAGGCGGGTGTTCCAGTCGGACATGCGGGGCTCCCTACTCGAAGGTCAGGTTGATGGTGAGCCGGTGGATGGCCCCGGCGTAGGTGATGCGGACCATGGCCTCGGCGAACCGGTCGCGGCGGGCCTTGGCGATGAGCGCCTGGTCCTCGGGGGTGGGCTGCGGCTTGTCGAACAGGGCGAGGACCGGGACGACGACGAGGTAGTCGTCGATGACCTCGCTGCGGCGCAGCGGTTCGAGCACCGCCTCCATCTCGCCGGCGAGGGCGCGCAGGCCGGTCCTGCTGATCCGCAGTTCGCCGATGCTCGCGATGAGCGAGGCCTTGAGCCGGTAGGTGATGTCGTCGAGGGTGCGGACGATGTCGATGTACTTCTTGTCCGTCGTGCCGGAGGCTCCGGTGTATCCCTCGCCGAGGTAGACGCCTTCGCCGGGGATGAGTGCCGGGTTCACGAGCCAGTTGACGTTCTGGCCGCCGGGGGGCGAGCTCTCGCCCTCGGAGCCGTTGATCGTGAAGAGCTCCTGCGCGGTGAAGGGGGCGGAGGTGACGCCGACCTTCTTGAGGAGCAGGGAGATGTGCGGGTCGTAGCCGCCGATGGTGCCGGCGACGGCGGCCGCCACGTCCTCGTCGCTCTTGTGCGCCACGTAGACCATGCGGTCGCTGTTGAGGGCGCCCGTGATGATCGAGGCGTCGGTGTCGCCCTTGCCGAGCATGGCGACGCCCATGCGTTCCAGGCCGTCGCCGAACGGGCCCTTGACGTGGTTGGCCAGCGCCAGGATGCCGGCGGTCGGTGTCGCCCCGCCGGCCCCGGCCTCCAGCGGGGTGTTCGCGATCACGACCAGCTGGACCGGCAGGGTGGCGATCTTGGCGAGCGTCTCCTGGATGTTGGGCGTGGCGGCGAGGCGCACCCCGAAGACGAGCCCGGGACCGGGTTCCTGCCGCATGGCGAGCGCGACGGACGTGCCCAGCTGTCCGGGAGCGCGCTTCACGGCGTCGTCGGGGTCGGAGAAGAGCGTGGGCTCGTTCTCGGGGATGACGGGCCCGGCGCCGGTCGCGGGCGGGGTCACGGTGCCGATGATCGCGATGTTGCCGGTGGGCCGGTTGGCGGGCGAGAAGAGGTTGACGGTCGACTTGACACGGATGTAGCGGACGGGGGTCGTCATGGAGCGTGCTTCCTTCCGGCAATCAGGTGAGGAAGAGCGGGGCGATGCCCGCGCCGGTGAGCAGGGTGGTGATCTCCGGCTTGGTGAGCGCCTGGTTCGCCGCTTGCGGGTGGGGGGTGAAGGCGGTGACCAGGGCGTAGGGAGCGCTGCGTACGCCGAAGGTGCTCGGCGGCAGGGGTCGGTCGCGGGCCGCCGCCGCCACGAGGGCCGCGGCGCGGAGCGCGGCCGCGACGTCGGTGGGATCGGCGACGAGCACGGCGGCCGTGACGGCCACGGTGCGGACGTTGACCGGGTCGGTGGGGTCGAAGACGGGCGGGCGGCGCAGCCGCACTTCCGTACGGAGGTACTCGCCCGCCTCCCTGAGGTCCTCCACGGTGGTGAGCCCGTGACTCGCCATGAAGGCGTCCAGGTCGAGGTAGGTGAAGTGCGCGCGGAACTCGTCGAGGGTCCGGTAGGCGCCCACGGACCGGGTGACCAGCGATTCGAGGCCGCCGGGGTCGGTCTCGGCGACCACGTCGATCTCCAGCTCGGCGGTGACGTCGATCCACACCGGCTCGGTGGCCTCGTCCTCCCAGCAGACCTCGGTACGGGTCGGGGTCGGGTTCACCTGGTTCCACGCTCCGCGCCGTGTGCGGGAGGCGAAGAGCGGCTCGGCGAGCGTGGTCCGGACGACGCGGAGCTGCTTGACGGAGTCGACGCGCTCGTGCTCCAGCTCGTGCGTGCCGGCCAGGAGGAGCAGGGCGTGCGGGGTGAGTGCCGGGGCGAGGACGGCGGCGTCGGCGACCTGCTTCAAGGCCTTGTCCTGGACCACAGCCATGCCCGGCTCCTCCGGCGACGCTTCCTGCTGACGTCACCCAGCGACGCACGGGTCCGGGCCGGTGGACAAGAGCGGCTGGTCCGAGTGGTCCGCGATTGCCCGTCTATCGAGGGAACGGCGGCACGGCCGGTTTCGGCGGACCGCGCCCGGAGTCCTCAACTCGCCCTGGAATACGGGGACATGGGTGCGCCCCCGGCGCACGCCCGGTGCATACCGGAGGGCGCGCAGGGGGCGCATTTCATCGTCGGGGCTGGTGGAAACCCCTGCCGTCTCAGCTGCCGAAGCCGAGACCGAAGCGGTCGAGCGTGCGCAGCCAGAGGTTGCGGCGGCCTTCGTTCAGGTCGGCGCGGGCCATGGACCACGTGGTGATGCCGATGCCCACCGAGCGGATCGGCTCGGGCGGGAACGGGAGCGGCTTGCGGCGGACCAGTTCGAGCGAGGTGCGCTCGGTGCGGGCCCCGTCGAGGAGGTCGAGCATGACCTCCGCGCCGAAGCGGGTCGCCCCGACGCCGAGTCCGGTGTAGCCGGCGGCGTAGGCGACCTTGCCCCGGTGGCTGGTGTCGAAGAAGACGCAGAAGCGGGTGCTCGTGTCGATGGCACCGCCCCAGGCATGGCTGAAGCGCACCCCTTCCAGCTGCGGGAAGGTCGTGAAGAAGTGGCGCGCGAGGGTCGCGAAGCTCTCGTGCCGCTGGTCGTGTTCCGGGCGCACGCGGCCGTTGTAGTGGTAGACGGCGTCGTAGCCGCCCCACAGGATCCGGTTGTCGGCGGAGAGCCGGACGTAGTGGAACTGGTTGGTCATGTCCGCGAAGCCCTGCCGGTTCCGCCAGCCCACGGAGGCGAGCTGTTCCTCGCTGAGCGGCTCCGTCATGAGCGCGTAGTCGTAGACGGGGACGGTGTACGGGCGGTGGCGGCGCAGCAGGGAGGGGTACGCGTTCGTGGCGAGGGCGACCTTGTGGGCGGTGATCCGGCCGTACGGGGTGCGGACGCCCATCGTGTGCCCCTGCTCGTCGAGCGAGAGGGCGGGGGTGTGTTCGTGGATGCGGACGCCGAGCGCGAGGCAGGCCTGCTTGAGGCCCCAGGCGAGACGGGCCGGGTTGACCATCGCCACGTCGTCCTTGTTCCACAGCCCCCCGATGAAGGTCGGGGAGTCGATCTCGGCGCGTACGGCGTCGCCGTCGAGGAGGACGCTCGTGCCGCCGTAACGGGCCACGGCCTCGGCCTCCTCCTGGAGGGCCGCGAGCTGGTAGGGCTCGGTGGCGACGGCGAGGGAGCCGGTGCGCTCCCAGTCGCAGTCGATGCCGTGGCGTACGAGCGTGTCTTCCATGGCCTGGAGGTTCTCGCGGCCGAGGCGCTCCAGGAGCCCGATCTCGTCGGGCCAGCGGGCGATCCCGTTGTCCAGGCCGTGGGTGAGGCTGGCCTCGCAGAAGCCGCCGTTGCGACCGGAGGCGGCGCCGCCGGCCTCGTCGGCCTCGACGAGGACCACGTCGAGCGAGGGGTCCCGCTCCTTGGCGACGAGGGCGGTCCAGAGGCCGGTGTAGCCACCGCCGACCACGAGGAGGTCACAGGTGGTCGCGCCGATGAGGGCGGGCGCGGGCTGCGGCTTCTCGGGACTGTCGAGCCAGAACGGGGTCGGGTCGACGTCCCGGAGCGAGGCGAGGGGGTCCATGACGGCGGGCTCCTTGAGATCGCGGAGGTGGGGGTACGACCTCCGAACTGCCGCCATGAGACCTCTCCGGGCGTGTCAAGGTCAATGGTGTTGACATAAGCCCTCGGGCCCGCCGTCCCCGGCGGTCCGCGGGGCCGTCAGTTGTCGCTGAAACCGACGTAGTTCTCCGCGAGCGAGGCCGAGGCCGCCCCGGAGTTCGCGAGGTAGCGCAGGTGGGAGAGGCGGAGCCCGCGGTCGAACGCGGTGTCGTCCGGGCTGCTGTGCAGGAGGGTCGTCATCGTGTACGAGAAGTGCTCGGCGCGCCAGACGCGGCGCAGTGCGGTCTCCGAGTAGGCGTCGAGCAGCGACTCGTCGCCCCGGGTGTGGTGGCGGGTGAGGGCCTGGGCGAGCAGGGTGACGTCGGCGACGGCGAGGTTGAGGCCCTTGGCGCCGGTGGGCGGCACGATGTGGGCCGCGTCGCCGGCGAGGAAGAGGCGTCCGTGGCGCAGGGGCTCGGCGACGAAGCTGCGCATCGGGGTGATGCTCTTCTCGGTGATGGGCCCGCGCTTCAGCTGCCAGTCGCCGTCGACGGCGAAGCGGGCCTCCAGCTCGTCCCAGATCCGCTCGTCCGGCCAGTTGTCCGTGGAGTCGTCGGGGTCGACCTGGAGGTAGAGGCGGCTGACGTCGGGCGAGCGCATGCTGTGCAGGGCGAAGCCGCGCTCGTGGTGGGCGTAGATCAGCTCGTCGCAGGAGGGGGCGACGTCGGCGAGGATGCCGAGCCAGGAGAAGGGGTAGGTGCGCTCGGTGACGGTGAGGACGTCCTCGGGCAGGGAGCGGCGGCCGATGCCGTGGAAGCCGTCGCAGGCGACGACGAACGCGCAGTCGAGGGTGTGCTCGGCGCCCTCGTGGCGGTAGCGGACGGTGGGGTGGTCGGTCTCGATGCCGTCGACCGACAGGGCCTCGGCCTCGAAGAGGATCGTGCCGCCGGCCTCCTGGCGCAGGGCGATGAGGTCCTTGACCACCTCGGTCTGCGCGTACACCATGACCGACCGGCCGCCGGTGAGGGACGGGAAGTCGATGCGGTGGGAGCGCCGGTCGAAGCGGAGTTCGATGCCGTGGTGCTCCAGGCCCTGCCGGTCCATGCGGGCGCCGGCGCCGGAGAGGCGCAGCACGTCGACGGTGTCCTGTTCGAGGATCCCGGCGCGCTGGCGCCGCTCGACGTACGCCTGGTCGCGGAGTTCGAGGACGACGTTGTCGATGCCCTGCCGGTGCAGCAGGTGCGAGAGGAGGAGTCCGGCCGGTCCGGCTCCGATGATGCCGACGGTGGTGCGGGGCATGGGTGTCTCCGTGAGCGTGATGAGGAAGGTGGCAGGGGGGCGGGACGGTCGGGGCGGGGCGGTCAGAGGGAGAGCGGGATGCCGTCCTCGGCGAGGACGCGCTGCGCGGTGGCGAAGGCGGAGTTGGCCGCGGGCACCCCGCAGTAGACGGCGGAGTGCAGCAGCACCTCCTTGATGTCCTCGGGGGTGAGTCCGTTGCGGAGCGCGGCGCGGACGTGCATCGCCAGCTCCTCCTGGTGGCCGTGGGCGATCAGGGCGGTGAGGGTGAGGCAGCTGCGGGTGCGCCGGTCGAGGCCGGGGCGGGTCCAGATCTCGCCCCAGGCGCAGCGGGTGATGTAGTCCTGGAAGTCGGCGGTGAAGTCCGTGGTCCGGGCGACGGCCCGGTCCACATGGGCGTCGCCGAGGACGGCCCGGCGGACCGCCATGCCCTCGGCGTACCGGCTGTCGTCGGAGTCGGGGACGCCGAAGTGGCCGAGGAGCGCGGAGAGCACCGCCTCGGGCCGCTCGGCGGGGGCGAGGTGGGCGGCCCCGGCGAGTTCGAGCAGGCTCGCGTCGGGGATGCCGTCGGCGAGTTCGCGGGCGTGCGCCGGGGGTGTGGCCGGGTCGGCGCGCCCGGCGAGGACGAGGGTGGGCACGGTGATGCGGGACAGCTCGTCGCGGAGGTCGTACCCGGCGAGGGCGTCGCAGCAGGCCGCGTAGCCCTCGGGGTCGGCGGCGAGCAGGTCGTCCACGAGCCGGCGGGCCGTGTGCGTTCCCGCGAAGTCGGGGGTGAACCAGCGGCCGGGGGCGGCCTGCGCCACGGCGGCCGTGCCCTCCGCGCGGACGAGGGCGGCCCGCTCGCGCCAGCCGGCGGGCTCGCCGAAGCGGGCCGAGGAGCAGACGAGGGCGAGGCCGGTGACCCGCTCGGGGTGGTGGACCGCGAGGTGGGCGCCGATGGCGCCGCCGAGGGAGATGCCGGCGTACGCGAACCGCTCGACGCCGAGCCGGTCGGCGAGGTCGAGGACGAGGGCCGCCAGATCGGCCATGCCGGTGGCGCCGGGGTCCGGCGTCCCGGGGGCGGTGGCGTCCTGCGTCCCAGGGGTGGTGGCGTCCGGCGTCCCGGTGGGGGTCGCGCCGTGGCCTGGCAGGTCGTAGCGGATCACCCGGTGGCGGCGGGCCAGGGCGGGGACCTGGGCGTCCCAGACGGCGAGCGAGGTGCCGAGGGAGGGACCGAGGATCAGGACGGGCGCGTCGGCGGGGCCGTCGGTCCGGTGGTGGAGAACGCTGGTCACGGGCGGCCTTCCGGGTCGGCGGAGGGCTGCCTCCGCAGGGCGTGGTCGACGAGCAGGGGGGCGGCGCCGGTGGCGGCCGCCGGGTCCGCGAGGGCGCGGAGCTCCTCCGGGGTGATCCGGCCGGTCGGTTCGGGGGCGGCGGCGAGCAGCTCCGCGAGCTCCGTCCCCTCCTCCGCCGCCCGCCGGGAGAGCCGGTCGAGCAGGGCTCGGGCCTCGGCCCGGCCGAGGACGTCCGCAAGGGCGGCGGCGAGGCGTTCGCTCGTCACGAGACCGCGGGTGCGGTGCAGGTTGTCGAGCATCCGGTCGGGCCGGACGCGGAGCCCTTCGGCGAGTGCGGCGGTGTGGT
This sequence comes from Streptomyces sp. NPDC042346, assembly GCF_055581845.1. NCBI lineage: Bacteria > Bacillati > Actinomycetota > Actinomycetes > Kitasatosporales > Streptomycetaceae > Streptomyces > Streptomyces sp. NPDC042346. The sequence continues at coordinate 683,481 of NZ_JBVJEH010000002.1, forward strand.
GGGCGGCGGCGCCCGCCAGCCTGAGCAGCTCCCGCAGCGGCTGCCATTCGGCGTGCCAGGCGCCGGCGGGCCGCTCGTCCTCCGCGGCGAGCGAGCCGAGGAGCACGGCGGCGAGCGCGGGGGCCTGGCGCGCGGCCGAGGCCACGAGGGTGGCGCGGACGGGGTTGCTCTTGTGCGGCATGGCGGAGGAGCCGCCGCCGCTCGCCTCGGCGAGTTCGCCGGTCTCGGTGCGGGCGAGCAGGAGGACGTCCGCGGCGGGCTTGCCGAGGGCGGCGGCGGTGAACGCGAGCGCCGTCGCGAGGTCGGCGACCGGGGTGCGCAGGGTGTGCCAGGGCAGGACGGGTGCGGCGAGGCCGAGTTCGGCCGCGTACCGCTCGGTGAGCTCCGGTCCGCTGCCGGGCACCCCCGCGAGGTACTCGAAGGCGGCCAGGGTGCCTGCCGCGCCGCCCAGTTGGGCGGGGAATCGCAGCGCGGCGAGCCGGTCCGCCGCGTCGAGCACGAGGTGCCGCCAGCCGGCCGCCTTGAGCCCGAAGGTGGTGGGCACGGCGTGCTGGCCGAGGGTGCGGCCCGCCATGGGGGTGTCCCGGTGGGCGGCGGCGAGCCGCCCGAACGCCTCGGCGGCCCGGTGCAGTGCGGCGGTGATCAGCGGGACGGTACGGGCCGCGACGAGCATCGCGGCGGTGTCGAGGACGTCTTGGCTGGTCGCGCCCCGGTGGACGTACGGCGCGGCGTCGGCGGGGACGGCGGCCGTGAGCGCGGCGACGAGCGGGATCACCGGGTTGCCGCCCTCGCGGGCGCGCAGCGCGAGGTCGCGCGCGTCGAACCGGTCGGCGCGGGCCGCCTCCGTGACGGCCTCGGCCGCCGGGCCGGGGGCGTGACCGAGGGCGGCCTGTGCCCTGGTCAGCGCGGCCTCGGCGTCGAGCATCGCCTGGAGGAAGGCGCGGTCGCCGGTGGCGCGCTCGGCCGCCGTGCCCGCGCTGACGGGGCTGAGCAGCCCGGTGTCGTACGCGTCGGACGCGTCCGCGTCCCGCCCCTCCGGCTCAGCGGAAGTCAAGGAACACCGTCTCTCCCGGGCCCTGGAGGCGGATGTCGAAGCGGTGGACGCCCGGCCGCTCCTCCGTGGCGAGGAGCGTCGCGCGCCGCTCGGGCGCGAGCCCGGCGAGCAGCGGGTCGGCGTCGGTGGCCGGGCCCGGCAGGTAGAGCCGGGTGTAGAGGTGGTGGAGCAGGCCCCGGGCGAAGACGCAGAGCGAGAGGTACGGGACGCCGCCCGGCGGAAGGGTGCGGGCCGCCCAGTGGCCGTCGGCGTCGGTGGCGATCCGCCCGAAGCCGGTGAAGGTGACGCCGTCCCGGCCCGCGTACCCGCCGGTGACGGGGTCGCGCCGCAGGGAGCCGGGGGCTCCGGAGCGGTCGCCGTCGGGGCCGGGCTGCCAGATCTCCACGATCGCGTCGGGGATGGGGGCGCCGGCGCCGTCGTACACGTACCCGTGGACGGTGAGGGTGTCGGGGTGTCCGGCGGGCGCGAGGTCGGGGCCGCCGGGGAAGGGCAGGGCGTAGCCGTAGAAGGGGCCCACGGTCTGCGAGGGCGTGGGGAGGGCGGTCAGGGGGTCGCGGCTCATCGGCCTTCCTCGATCCAGGTCGCGGCGGGGCCGTCGAGGACGATGTCCCAGCGGTAGCCGAGCGACCGCTCGGGGGTGGACAGGTCGTGGTCGTAGGTGGCGACGAGCCGTTCGCGCGCCGCGTCGTCGGTGACGGACTGGAGGATCGGGTCGTACGCGAAGAGCGGGTCGCCGGGGAAGTACATCTGGGTGACGAGCCGTTGCGTGAACGCGGTGCCGAAGAGCGAGAAGTGGATGTGCGCCGGGCGCCAGGCGTTGTCGTGGTTGCGCCAGGGGTAGGCCCCGGGCTTGACGGTGGTGAAGGTGTACGCGCCCCGGTCGTCCGTCAGGCAGCGGCCGAAGCCGGTGAAGTTCGGGTCGAGCGGTGCCGGGTGCTGGTCGCGGAGGTGGGCGTAGCGACCGGCGGCGTTGGCCTGCCACAGCTCGACGAGCTGGCCGCGGACGGGCCGGCCGGCGCGGTCGAGCACCCGGCCGGTGACGGTGATCCGCTCGCCGAGCGGCTCCCCCGCGTGGGCCAGGGTCAGGTCGGCGTCGGTCTCGGTGACGTCGGTGACGCCGAAGACGGGTCCGGAGAGTTCGACCGCCTCGGGGTCGTGGACGGCGACCGGCGGGTGGAGGGGGTGGCGCAGCGCGCTGCTGCGGTAGGGGGCGTAGTCCCGGGCGGGGTGGTGGCGCACCTCGCCGGCGGCGAGGTAGTCCTTCCGCTCGCCCTCGATCTCGCGCGAGATGTCCTGCTGTGTCAGTGTCATGACGTTCCGTCACCTTTCCAGTACGAGGGCGAGTCCCTGGCCGACGCCGATGCAGAGCGTGGCGAGGCCGGTGCCGGAGCCGCGGGCGGCGAGCTGGTGGGCCACGGTTCCGGCGAGCCGGGATCCGGAGGAGCCGAGGGGGTGGCCGAGCGCGATGGCTCCGCCGTGCGGGTTGACGACGGCGGGGTCGAGCTCCGGCCACTCGGCGAGGCAGCCGAGGGCCTGGGCGGCGAAGGCCTCGTTGAGTTCCAGGGTGGCGAGGTCGGGGAAGGTGCGGCCGGCGCGGGTCAGTGCGCGCCGGGCGGCTTCGACGGGGCCGAGGCCGAAGTACTGCGGTTCGATGCCGCTGACGGCCGATGCGGTGATCCGGGCCAGGGGTTCGCGGCCGGTGGCGCGGAGGCCCGCCTCGTCGGTGATCAGGAGGGCGGAGGCTCCGTCGTTGAGCGGGGAGGCGTTGCCCGCGGTGACGGTGCCGTCCGGGCGGAAGGCGGGCTTGAGGCGGGCGAGGGCGGCGAGGGAGGTGTCCGCGCGGACGGACTCGTCGCGGTGGAGGACGGCTTGGCCGAGGCCGGTGCCTGCGCCGGTGGCCGTGCCCGCGCCTGCGCCTGCGCCGGAGCCCGCGCCCGTGCCTGTCCCGGTGCCGTCGACGGGGACGACCTCGGCGTCGAAGGCGCCGGTCGCCCAGGCCTCGGCGGCCTTGGCGTGGCTGGCGAGGGCGTAGGCGTCCTGCGCGTCGCGCCCGATGCCGTGCTTCTCGGCGACGAGTTCGGCGCCCTCGCCGAGGGACACCGTCCACTCGGCGGGCATGCGCGGGTTGACCATGCGCCAGCCGAGGGTGGTGGAGTGGAGCTGCTGGTGCCCTGCGGGGTAGGCGCGGTCGGGCTTGGGCAGCACCCAGGGGGCGCGGCTCATCGACTCGACGCCGCCGGCGAGGACGACCGAGGCGTCGCCGACGGCGACGGCGCGGTAGGCCTGGATCACGGCCTCCATGCCGGAGCCGCAGAGGCGGTTCACGGTGACGCCGGGGACGGTCACCGGTATTCCGGCGAGCAGCGCGGCCATCCGGGCGACGTCCCGGTTCTCCTCGCCGGCGCCGTTGGCGTTGCCGAGGATCACGTCGTCGATCCGGGCCGGGTCGAGCGCGGGCGTACGGCCGAGCAGGGCGCGCAGGACGTGGGCGGCGAGGTCGTCGGGGCGGACGCCCGCGAGCGCGCCGCCGTAGCGGCCGACCGGGGTCCGTACGGCGTCGACGATGTAGACGTCCTTGGTCACGGGGTCTCCTCCACGTGCTCGGCGGCGGCCGGGGGTACGGAGACGGGCGCGCCGGTGCGGCGCGTGATCTCGTCGACGCTCACGCCGGGCGCGGTCTCGACGAGGACGAGGCCGTCGTCGGTGACGTCGAGGACGCCGAGGTCGGTGATGATCCGGTGGACGCAGGCGCGGCCGGTGAGCGGCAGCGTGCAGGTGTCGACGATCTTCGGGGTGCCGTCCTTGGCGGTGTGCTCGGTGAGGACGACGACGCGCCGGACGCCGTGGACGAGGTCCATCGCGCCGCCCATGCCCTTGACCATCCGGCCGGGGACGGCCCAGTTGGCGAGGTCGCCGCGGGCGGAGACCTGCATGGCGCCGAGGACGGCGGTGTCGATGTGGCCGCCGCGGATCATTCCGAAGGAGAGCGCGGAGTCGAAGAAGGAGGAGCCCGGCAGGACGGTGACGGTCTCCTTGCCCGCGTTGATCAGGTCGGGGTCGACCTCGTCCTCGTCGGGGTAGGGGCCGACGCCGAGGAGGCCGTTCTCCGACTGGAGGACGACGTCGACGCCCTCGGGGAGGAAGCCCGGCACCCGGGTCGGCAGTCCGATGCCGAGGTTGACGTACGAGCCGTCGGTCAGTTCGCGGGCGGCGCGGGCCGCCATCTCGTCCCTGGTCCAGCTCATCGCGTGCGTACCGTCCTTCGCTCGATGCCCTTGGCGGCGGCCTCTTCGGGGGTCAGTGCGACGACCCGCTGCACGAACACGCCGGGCAGGTGGATCGCGTCGGGGTCCAGTGCGCCCGGCTCCACGAGCTCCTCGACCTCGGCGATCGTGATCCGGCCGGCCATGGCGGCGAGGGGGTTGAAGTTGCGGGCGGAGCGGCGGAAGACGAGGTTGCCGTGGCGGTCGCCGCGGGCGGCGCGGACCAGGGCGAAGTCGGTGGTGATGCCGTGTTCGAGGACGTGGGGACGGCCGTCGTAGACGCGGACCTCCTTGGGCGGGGAGGCGACCGCCACGCCGCCGTCGGGGGCGTACCGCCAGGGCAGTCCGCCGTCGGCGGCCTGGGTGCCGACGCCGGCGGGGGTGAAGAAGGCGGGGATGCCGCAGCCGCCGGCCCGGAGCCGCTCGGCGAGGGTGCCCTGCGGGGTGAGCTCCAGCTCCAGCTCGCCGCCGAGGTAGCGGCGGGCGAACTCCTTGTTGTCGCCGATGTAGGAGCCGGTCACGCGGACGATGCGGCCGTCGGCGAGCAGGATGCCGAGGCCGCCGCCGTCGACGCCGCAGTTGTTCGACACGACGCTCAGCCGGCCGGCGCCCTGGGTGTGCAGGGCCCGGATCAGGACGTCCGGCACCCCGCTCAGTCCGAAGCCTCCGACGGCGAGCGAGGCGCCGTCTCCGATGTCCGCCACCGCTTCGGCGGCGGATGTCACCACTTTGTCCATGTAACGACCCGTTTCGCTGAGGATTGACGCCACAGGCGTTCGCCTGATGAACTTATGTTCAGCAACGAACGCGGGGTGAGTGTCCGCCCGTGCTTCGGGCCGTGTCAACGGCGCCCGGTACGGTTTCCGCATCGTGATCCGCCCGCGACCACGGTCCGTACCCACTGCCCGCGACCAGCCGGAGGAGGCCAGACCATGGCGCAGCACACGGAGACCCCTGCGCACGAGGCCCCGGAGGAGCTCGTCGGGCCGCTGGAGCGCGGACTGGCCGTCCTGCGCGCGGTGGCCTCGGGGCCGGGGATCCGCCACCGCCCCGGCGACCTCGCGCGCACCACGGGGCTCGCCCGGTCGACCGTCGACCGGGTCGCCACGACGCTCCTGCGCCTCGGGTACGTACGCGCCGAGGAACGCGACCTGCTGCTCGCGCCGCGCGCGGCGGAGCTGGGCAACGCCTACCTGTCGTCGACCGGACTGCCCGAGGCCGTCGGGCCGCACGCCGTCGCCCTCGCCGACGAGCTCGACGAGTCCGTGTCCGTGGCGGTGCCCGACGGGGACGGGGTGCGCTTCGTGGCGCAGGCCGCGCGACGGCGCGCGATGGCGATCTCGTTCCGCGCCGGGGACGTCCTGCCCGCCGAACGCTGCGCGCCGGGGGCGCTGTTCGCCGCCGGCTGGGGCGAGGCGGAGTGGGAGGCGTGGCGGGAACGGCACGCGAAGGACCCGCTGGACACCGGCTTTCCCGCGGTCCCGCCCCGTACGCCCACCGGGTCCGAAGCCGTGCCCGGGGCCGTGCCCGGAGCCGAGCCCCAAGCCGTGGAGAGCGGCTTCCGCGACCGGGTGCGCCGGAGCCGCGCGGACGGGTGGGCGGCGGACGACCAGCTCATCGAGGCCGGTCTCATCGCCGTCGCCCTGCCCGTGCGCGACCCGGCGGGCGCCGTCGTCTGCGCCGTCAGCGTGGTCAGCCACACGAGCCGCCACGACATCGGCTCCCTGGCCGGTGTCGCCCTGCCGCCGCTGCGCGCGGCCGTCGCGGCCATGGAGGCGGCCCTCGCGGCGGCCCCGGCCGCGGAGGGCTCCGCGCCGGCCGCGGGACCGGGTGCGGCGGAGCTCAAGGAGGAGTTGGGGTCGGGCTTCCTGCAGTCGCTCGCCCGCGGCCTGGACGTCCTGTGCGCCTTCGGCGCGGTCCGCGGCCCGGCCCGGCTCTCGGAGCTCGCCCGGCTGACGGGGCTCCCCCGCGCCACCGCCCGGCGCTCGCTGATCACGCTGCGCCACCTCGGATACGTACGGGAGGACGAGGACGGCTTCCGCGTACTCCCCCGCGTCCTGGAGCTCGGACACGCCCGCGTCTCGGGCCTCACACTCGTCGAGATCGCCACCCCGCACCTCGCCGAACTGGTGCTCCGCGTCCACGAGTCGGCGTCCGTCGCGGTGCTCGACGGGGAGGACATCCGCTATGTCGCCCGCGTCGCGAGCTCCAGGATCATGCACATCGACATCAGGGTGGGCACCCGCCTGCCCGCCTACGCCACCTCCATGGGCCGGGTCCTGCTCGGCGCGCTGCCCGAGGAGGAGCGCGCCGCGTTCCTCGCGGGAGTGACGCCCGAGGCGCTGACACCCCGCACCGTGACCACGCCCGGGGCGCTCGCCGAGGCGGTCGCGGACACCGCCCGGCGCGGCTACGGATGGGTGGAGCAGGAGCTGGAGGAGGGGCTGCGCTCCCTCGCGGCGCCGGTGACGGACGGCCGGGGCCGGGTGGTCGCCGCCGTCAACGTGGCGCTGCACGCGGGCCGCCACTCCGCGGAGGAGAGCCTGACCGCGCTCCTCCCCCACCTCCTCGGCACGGCCGCCGCGATCAGCGCCGACCTCGCCGCGGTGAGCCGCTGGTCCCCCGTGCGCGTCTCCTGAGCCCCGGTCCCGCCCATCCGGGCCGGGGTCAGTCGCTGACCGCCAGGCGGACCGCGAAGGCGCCGATGACCGTGCCGGTGACCCGGTCGAGGATCCGCCGCGAGCGGGGCTTGCGCAGCCAGGTCCCGAGAGCGGTGGCGGAGGCGATCAGGACGGTGGACCAGATCATGCCGAGCGTGATGTGGACACCGGTCAGGAGCAGGCCGGTGGTGAAGTGGGGTGCGTCGACGGGGATGAACTGGGGCAGGACGGCGACGTAGAAGACGCCGACCTTGGGGTTGAGGAGATTGGTCAGGGTGCCTTGCCACCAGCCGCCCGAGAGCGTGTCGACCTCTGCGCCGACCTCCACGTCCTCGGGGGTCCCGCCGCGTCCGCGGAAGGTGTCGATGATCATGCGGGCCGCCATCCACAGCAGGTAGGCCGCACCGGCCCAGCGGAGGATCTCGTACGCGAGGTGCGAGGCGGTGAGGAGGGCGGTCACGCCGAGCGAGGTGAGGGCGCCCCAGATGAGGGTGCCGGTCTGGATGCCGAGGACGACTCCCCATGCGCGGGTGCGCCGGCCGAGGGCGGCGGTGCGCAGGATGAGGGCCGTGTCGAGGCCGGGGGTGAGAGTGAGAAGCCCTACGACGAGGGCGAAGGACCACAGCGCGGTACTCGTTGCCATGGAAGGCCACCGTATCGTGGAACCTGAGGCAACCCGACGCGCGGGCCCCGCGTCCCTCCGTACGGAGACCTCCACCGCCCCAGGGAAACAGGACACGCGATGAGCGACAAGGCCCGCATACTCTTCGACGCGCTCGACCTCGACCACGACGGCACCCTCACCCTCGCCGAGGTCGTCGGCGCTCTGCGCTCCAAGGGGCCGACGCTCGTCGCGCAGGGGGTCATCCCCGTCTGGGGCGTGGGAGGGGACGACGACTCGGCCGCCCTGTTCGACGCCGCCGACCAGAACGGCGACAAGGTCCTGACGTTCGAGGAGTTCGCCGCCGTGGTCGACCGCCGCTTCGGCTGGTGACGTCCCGGCCCGACGGGAGGCGGGTCGCCGCCGCGTAGAGTGTGCCCGGGCGCGCTGTGATCATGAGGAGAACGATGACCGCGGTGAGCCTTGAGCACGCGCATGTCCCCGCCGACTCCGGCGAGGTGACCCTGCTGATAGCCCGCCGGGTCGAGCCGGGTTATGAGGCCGCCTTCGAGCGCTGGGCGAAGGGGATCCTGGAGAGCGCCGCGCGCTTCCCCGGCCACCTCGGCTACGGCTTCTTCCGCTCCTCGGGCGGGGACGCCCCCTGGTTCCTGGTCCACCGCTTCCGGGACGCGGCCGCGTGTCAGGCCTGGCAGGAGTCCCCGGAGCGGGCCGCGTGGTTCGCGGACTGCCGGGGCCACCACCACACCGAGGTCGCGCGACGCCGGCTGACGGGCATGGAGACCTGGTTCGCCAAGCCGGGCTCGACACGGCCGGCGCCGCCCCGGTGGAAGATGGCGATCAGCGCGACCCTCGCGATCTACCCCATCTCCCTGCTGGGCGGCTACTTCCTGACGCCCCGTCTGACCGCGCTGCCCCTCGTGCTGAGCAGCGCCGTCATGGCGTGCGTCTTCAACGTCCTCATGACGTACGTGGCGATGCCGGCGGTCAGCCGGCTGCTCCGGGGCTGGCTCGGCGGCGATCGGTGAGGGAGGAGGGGAGGGGCAGGGTCTTCCGCCCTGTCCCTCCCCTCGCCCGTCACTGCGCGATCGTGATCTCCCGCTTGAGGATCTTGCCCGTGGGGCCCTTGGGCAGCCCCGGCGCCAGCTGGACGATCCTCGGGTACTTGTACGGGGCCACGCGGGCCTTCACGAACTCGCGCAGTTCGTCGGCCGAGGCGTCGGCGCCCGGCCGCAGGGTGACGACGGCCGCGATCTCCTCGCCGTGCACCGCGTGCGGGACGCCCACCACGGCGGCCTCGGCCACGGCCGGGTGCTCGTACAGGACCTCCTCGATCTCGCGCGGGTAGACGTTGTACCCGCCGCGGATCACCAGGTCCTTCTTGCGGTCCACGATGAAGTAGAAGCCGTCCTCGTCGCACCGCGCGAGGTCGCCGGTGCGGAACCAGCCGTCGGTGAACGCGGCGGCGTCGGCCTCGGGCCGGTTCCAGTAGCCGGGCATGACGTTCGGGCCCTGGACGGCGATCTCGCCGACGTCGCCCCGCGCGACGTCCTTGCCCTCGTCGTCGACGAGCCGGACGTGCACGCCGTCGATCGGGGTGCCGATCGATCCGGGCTTGCGCGGCCCGTCGAGCGACCCGAACGTGACCACCGGGGAGGTCTCGGACAGGCCGTAGCCCTCGACGACCGTGCAGCCGAAGACGGCCTCGAAGCGGTGGAGGACCTCCACCGGCATCGCCGAGCCGCCGGTCACGCAGAGCCGCAGACCGGCGCCGTCCGTGAGACCGGTCGAACCGGCCGCGTCGGCGGCGGCGAGCAGGCCCACGAACATGGTGGGCACGCCCTCCATCACCGTGACCCGGTCCCGGGAGAGGATCTCCAGGGCCTTCGCTGCGTCGAAGCGCGGCAGCAGTGTGACGCGGGCGCCGGTGAGGACGGCGGCGTTCAGCCCGCAGGTCTGGCCGAACACGTGGAAGAACGGCAGGCCGCCGAAGACCGTGTCGGAGCCCGTCATGCCCAGGACGCGGGCGACGGTCGCGGTGTTGGACCCCAGGTTCCCGTGGGTGAGCCGGGCCCCCTTGGGGCGGCCGGTGGTGCCGGAGGTGTAGAGCAGCACGGCGAGGTCGTCGACGTCCCGGTCCGCGATCCCCGCGCGCGGCTCGACGGCGGCGAGCGCGGCGCCGAAGCCCGGGTCGGTCACGTCGGCGCACTCGATGCCGAGGTCCGCCGCCGCGGCTCCGGCCTCGGGCATCGCCGCGCCCCAGGCGAGGATCAGCCGGGCCCCGCAGTCCCCGGCGGCGTAACCGATCTCGCCGGACTTGAGCAGCGGGTTCATCGGCACGGCGACCGCTCCGGCGCGCAGCACGCCGTAGTAGGCGACGGCGAAGTGCGGGATGTTGGGCAGCAGGATCGCGACCCGGTCGCCGGGTCCGACGCCCTTGCTCTCCAGCCAGCCGGCGACACGGGCACTGCGATCGTCCAGCGACCGGTAGTCCAGCGCCTGGTCGTCCAGCTGGATCGCGATGCCGTCCGGCTGCGCCGCCGCGGTACGGGCCAGGTTGAGAGCCAGATTGGTCATCGTCGACCTCTTTCTGATCATTCGTGCTTCGTTCGTGCTTCGCTTGCGTGGCGCTTGCGCTGCGGTTGCGTTTCACACGGGGAGCCGGACGCTCAGCGGCCAGGTTACCGGCCGGTTCATTCACCCGCTTGCCGGTCCTCAGCTTGCCGCTAATGTCGATATATAGGCCAAAGTGCATCCTCTGGTCCCGCGCTCACCAGGTGAGGGAAGAGGGCGTGCGAGAGGAGCCTTCCATGACCCGAACATTGCGGAGCGCGATAGCCCTGGCCGGAGCCGCGGCGCTCGCCCTGGGGGCGGCGTCCGTCAGCGGAGCCGCCCCGCCCGATGCGGCGCAGGGCGACGTACGGATCGGCCTTCTGCTGCCGGAGAGCAAGACCACCCGGTACGAGAAGTTCGACCGGCCCTACATCGAGGCCAAGATCAAGGAGCTGGCCCCCGACGCCCAGATCGACTACTACAACGCCGCCGAGAGCGCCACGACCCAGCAACAGCAGGTCAACACCGCGCTCGCCAAGGGCGACAAGGTGCTCATCCTGGACGCCGTGGACGCCAAGTCGATCCAGTCCTCGGTGCAGAAGGCCCATGACGCGGGCGTCAAGGTCGTGGCGTACGACCGCCTGGCACAGGGGCCCGTCGACTCCTACGTCTCGTACGACAACTTCAAGGTGGGCGAGCTCCAGGGCAAGGCGCTCCTCGACGCGCTCGGCGACAAGGCCGAGTCGGGCGAGATCGTCATGCACAACGGCTCGCCGACCGACCCGAACGCGGCCGAGTTCAAGGCCGGCGCGCACTCCGTCCTGGACGGCAAGGTGAAGATCGGCAAGGAGTACGACACGCCGAACTGGGACCCGAACAACGCCAACCAGCAGATGTCCGGAGCGATCAGCGCCCTCGGCAAGGACAAGATCGTCGGCGTCTACTCGGCCAACGACGGACTGGCCGCCGGCATCGCCACCGCCCTCAAGGCGGCGGGCATGAACGTGCCGCTGACCGGCCAGGACGCACAGCTCGACGCGATCCAGCGGATCCTCATCGGCACCCAGACGATCACCGTCGAGAAGCCGTACAAGCCGGAGGCCGACATCGCCGCCACGATGGCCGTCGACTTCGCCGAGGGCAAGGCGCTCCCGGCCGACCTGACGCCCACCACCGTCACCAGCGGCAGTGGCCAGAAGGTCCCCGCCAACCTGCTGACACCGGTCGTCGTCCACAAGAGCAACATCAAGGACACCGTCGTCAAGGACGGGCTGTACACCGTCGACGAGATCTGCACGCCGACCTATGCCGCGGCCTGCGAGGAGGCCGGCCTGAAGTAGCGCCTCCGGCAGCCCTGAGGCGTTTCATCCCGGTGGGGCGGAGCGGCCCGCGCGAGCGGGCGAGCGGAGGAGGCGGTTCCTTTGCCGGAGTCAGCCGTGCTCACACTGCGGGGGATCTCCAAACGGTTCGGCGCGGTCCAGGCCCTGAAGGGCTTCGACCTGGAGGTCCACTCCGGCGAGGTCGTCGCCCTCGTCGGCGACAACGGCGCCGGCAAGTCCACCGCCGTCAAGGCGATCGCCGGGGTGAATCCGCCCGACGAGGGCGTCATCGAATGGGAGGGCCGCCCCGTCTCGATCAACCGGCCCCATGACGCCCAGAACCTCGGCATCGCCACCGTCTACCAGGACCTGGCCCTGTGCGACAACCTCGACGTCGTCGCCAACCTCTTCCTCGGTCGCGAGCTGCGCCGCTTCGGCGTGCTCGACGAGGTCCGCATGGACCAGCGCGCGCGGGAGCTGCTCGACACCCTGTCGATCCGCATCCCGAGCGTCCGCATCCCCGTGGCCTCGCTCTCCGGCGGTCAGCGCCAGACGGTGGCGATCGCCCGCTCGCTGATCGGCGAGCCGAAGGTCGTCATCCTCGACGAGCCCACGGCCGCCCTGGGCGTGGAACAGACGGCCGAGGTGCTCGACCTGGTCGAGCGGCTCCGCGAGCACGGCCTCGCGACCATCCTCATCAGCCACAACATGGTGGACGTGATGGCGGTCGCCGACCGGATCGCCGTCATGCGGCTCGGCCGGAACAACGGTTTCTTCGACAAGCGATCCACGACCACCGAGGAGATCATCTCCGCCATCACCGGCGCCACGGACAGCGCCGTCACCCGCCGCCAGGCCCGCAAGCGGGAGGAGGAGCGATGAGCCGCGACCGAGACCGCGCCGAGGACGCCGCCACCCAGGAACCGGCGAAGGGTTCCGTACCGGCCGTGGACACACGTCTCCTGGTCCGCGAGGAGGGCATCAAGGGGTACGTCGGGGAGTTCCGGCGCAAGCTCCGCGGCGGAGAGCTCGGCTCGCTGCCCGTCATCCTGGCCGTGATCATCATCTGGACGGTCTTCGGCAGCCTCGACAGCACCTTCCTCTCGGCCCAGAACCTCTCCGACCTCAGTCAGCAGATCGTCGGCACCGGCATGATCGCCATCGGCATCGTCTTCGTCCTGCTGCTGGGCGAGATCGACCTGTCCGTCGGCTCGGTCAGCGGCCTGTGCGCCGCCATCTTCGCCGTGCTCAACGTCCTGAACGGCATGAACGAGTGGCTCGCCCTGCTGATCGCCATCGCGGGCGGCGCGGCCGTCGGGCTCATCCAGGGGTTCTTCTTCGCCGAGGTCGGCGTGCCGGCCTTCGTCGTCACCCTGGCCGGCAACCTCGCCTGGAACGGTCTGATGCTCCAGATCCTCGGCAGCAGCGGCACGGTCAACATCCCCAGCGAGAGCGTCGTCTCCAAGCTCTACTCGACGATCTACCACAGCCCCGCCGCCGCCTATGTGACGGCGGCCGTCGGGGTCGGGCTCTTCCTGCTGGCGTCGCTCCTGGACGCGAGCCGGCGCAGGCGGGCCAGAGTCCCTTCCCGGCCGATCGCCGAGATCGTCCTGCGTACGGTCGTGATCGCCGCGATCGCCTTCGTCACCGCGTACATCCTCAACCAGTACCAGGGGCTCCCGCTGGCGCTCCTGATCTTCCTGATCGTGCTCGTGCTCCTGGACTTCGTCCTGCGGCGCACCACGTACGGCCGGCGGATCTTCGCGGTGGGCGGCAACATCGAGGGCGCGCGCCGGGCGGGCATCAGCGTGCCGTTCGTCCGGATGAGCGTCTTCTCGATCTCCGGGACCATGGCGGCGGTCGGCGGTCTCTTCCTGGCGGGCCAGATCCAGTCCGCGAGCCAGACGTCCGGCGGCGGCAACCTGCTGATGAACGTCATCGCCGCCGCGGTCATCGGCGGTACGAGCCTGTTCGGCGGACGCGGTTCCGTCTGGTCCGCGCTGCTCGGCGCGCTGGTGATCGGCTCCATCCAGTCGGGGATGAACATCATGGGCGTCAGCAACGCCGTCCAGTTCATGATCACGGGTTCGGTGCTGCTGGCCGCCGTGGTCGTCGACTCCCTGTCCCGCAGGAGCCAGAAGGCCGCGGGCCGGGCCTGATCCACCGGAGGGCCGCCGATGGCCAGGGAAGCCGGAGCCGATCGCGGGAAGGGCCGGGACGACGGCCGGAGCGAGACCGAGATGGAGCGCGCCGACCGGCGCTGGCTGGAGGTCATCCAGGAGATCCGCGTCGCGCAGACCGGTGTGCAGATCCTCCTCGGCTTCCTCCTCACCGTGGTCTTCACCCCGCACTTCCAGGGTCTGGAGCGGACCGACAAGACGATCTACATGGTCACGATCGTCCTCGCGTCCCTGGCGACCGGCGCGCTCATCGGCCCCGTGGCGTTCCACCGGATCGTGGCGGGGCGGCGGATCAAACCCCGGGCCGTCGTCTGGGCCGCCCGCCTCACCATGACAGGCATCGTGCTCCTGCTCGCGACCCTGACGTCGGCGCTCCTCCTGGTCCTGCGCGTGGCCACGAACGGCTGGTACGTGCCGTGGATCGTCGCCGGGGTCTTCGTCTGGTACCTGCTCTGCTGGTTCGCCCTCCCCCTCTGGGTGCGGTCCCGCTACACCAGCGGGAAGTGACCGCCGCGCCCGCCGTAGGGACCCCGTCGTCGCGAGGCCCCGCCCGCCCGGTGACGCTCAGGCGCCGTCCCGGTCCGTCGTGCCGGGGCCGATCGTGAGCTCGAAGTCGCCGTCGTACTGCTCGTGGCCCGCGATCACGGCGACGGCTACGGCCTCCTCGCCCACCTCGCCACGGACGATGAGCGGGTCCTCGCGCAGGTCCCGCATGAGCGCCACGCACATGCCGATCATGACGAGCACGAACGGGGCCGCCACCAGGATGGTGAGGTTCTGGAGCCCCGCGAGGGCGTCGCCCTGGCCGTCTCCGATGAGGAGCATGATGGCCGCGACCGCGCCGGTCAGCATGCCCCAGAACACCACCACGGGGCGGGTGGGCTCGAAGGCGCCGCGCTGGGAGAGCGTGCCCATGACGAGGGAGGCGGCGTCCGCGCCCGAGACGAAGAAGATCGCGACGAGGACCATCACGAGCAGGCTCATGGTGCCGGTGAGAGGGAACTCCTGAAGCACGCCGAAGAGTTGCCCCTCGGGGGTGCTCTCCCCGGCCAGGTCGCCCTGTTCGCTGAGCTTCATCGCCGTGCCGCCGAAGACGGCGAACCAGACGAGGCTGACGGTGCTGGGCACCAGGATGACGCCGCCGATGAACTGGCGGATGGTCCGGCCCCGGCTGATGCGGGCGATGAACATGCCGACGAAGGGCGTCCAGGAGATCCACCAGGCCCAGTAGAAGACGGTCCAGCTGCCGAGCCAGTCGTGGATGTTCGCGCCGCTGGTCGCCTCGGTGCGGCCGGCCAGCTGCGGCAGCTGGTCGATGTAGGCGGCGAGGGAGGTGGGCAGCAGGTCGAGCACGATGATCGTGGGGCCCGCGACGAAGACGAACACGGCGAGCACCACGGCGAGCACCATGTTGGTGTTGGAGAGCCACTGGATGCCCTTCTCCACACCGGAGACGGCGGAGAAGACGAAGGCCACGGTGAGGACGGCGATGATGCCGACGAGCAGCCCGGTCCCGGTCTTCTCCAGCCAGCCCAGTTCCTCGATGCCGCTGCCGATCTGGAGCGCGCCGAGGCCGAGCGAGGCGGCGGAGCCGAAGAGGGTGGCGAAGATGGCCAGGATGTCGATGAAGCGGCCGGGCCCGCCGTACGCCCGGCGCTCGCCGATGAGCGGGACGAAGACGGCGCTGACGGTCTGGCGGCGCCTGCGCCGGAACGTGGAGTAGGCGATGGCGAGTCCGACGACGGCGTAGATCGCCCACGGGTGGAGCGTCCAGTGGAAGAGCGTGGTGGCCATGGCCGTCTGCATGCGCTCGGCCGAGTCGACGGGGTGGGTGCCGGGCGGCGGGGTGCCGTAGTGGGCGAGGGGTTCGCTCACCCCGTAGAACATCAGGCCGATGCCCATGCCCGCGCTGAACATCATGGCGATCCAGGACACGGTCCGGAACTCGGGGCCCTCGTTCTCCTGGCCGAGGGTGATCCGGCCGTAGCGGCTGATGGCGAGCCACAGCGCGAAGACGACGAAGCCGGACGCGGCCAGCATGAACGCCCAGCCGCCGTCGCGGATCAGTCCTTCGAGGAGCTTGCTGGAGACGCTCTCCAGGCTGTCCGTGGCGGTGGCTCCCCAGACGACGAACGCCAGGGTGAGGACGGCGGTGACACCGAACACGACCCGGTCGGTACGGGCTTGGTGGTGGTGGTCGGGACGGCCGGGGAGGTCGGCCGTCACCGGCAGCCCTTCCCGGCCTCCCCGTTCGGCGCCTGCCCGGCGGCCGTCCGGCCTCTCGTCTTCCTGGGGCACAGAGGACACCTTTCACTGCATTACGGAAAATCGGGACGATGTATCCGTAAGGCAGTACCACAGGCGAGCCCCGACCCGGTGGACCAACAGGCCTTCGCGGCCCGCGCGATGACCGGTGACGCGCTCAGCGGACCGGGTGGAGGCCGCCGGGTCAGGTGGCGGCGCGGCTCTCCAGGATGCCTTGAGGGTGCGCTCGCCCCTCGGCATCTCCTTCCGCGCGTGCGGGCGCTCGCCTTCGTCCAGCGGTTCGCGGGGACGTGGAAGGCCGGGACCGCGACCGGGACCGGGACCGGGACCTCACAGCGTGTCCCCGGGCGCTGTGTGACCGGCGTTACGGACCATGATCGGCGCGGTTGACACAGGCGTAACGGGCATTCCGTACGGTCGGGGCTCGAACGGTTCCCCAGAGAGGCGCCCCGGTGACCCCACACGACACGCAGGCCCCCCGGGCCGACGCCGCCGCCCAGGTGCGGACCGTCTGCTCGTACTGCGGTGTGGGCTGCGGCATGCTCCTCGACATCGGCCTGGGGGCCGACGGCCGCCGTACGGTCCTCAAGGCGACCGGCGACAAGGACCACCCCGCCAACCGCGGGCGCCTCTGCACCAAGGGCGCCACCACCGCCGACATGCTCGCCGCACCCGGACGCCTGACGACCGCCCTCGTCCGGGAGGACCGCGCCGCC
Source organism: Streptomyces sp. NPDC042346 (assembly GCF_055581845.1). NCBI lineage: Bacteria > Bacillati > Actinomycetota > Actinomycetes > Kitasatosporales > Streptomycetaceae > Streptomyces > Streptomyces sp. NPDC042346. Next base: position 700,110 of record NZ_JBVJEH010000002.1, read on the forward strand.
GCACCCGTCCCCGTGGACACCGACCTGGCCATCGCCGAGACCGCCCGCCGGCTGCGGGCCGTCGTCGACGAACACGGCCCCGACGCCTTCGCGCTGTACGTCTCGGGCCAGATGAGCCTGGAGGCGCAGTACCTCGCCAACAAGCTCGCCAAGGGCTTCATCGGCACGAACCGGATCGAGTCGAACTCCCGGCTCTGCATGGCGAGCGCCGGCACCGGCTACAAACTCTCCCTCGGCGCCGACGGTCCACCCGGCTCCTACGACGACTTCGAGAAGGCCGACGTCTTCCTCGTCATCGGCTCCAACATGGCCGACTGCCACCCCATCCTCTTCCTCCGCATGATGGACCGGGTCAAGGCCGGGGCGAAGCTGATCGTCGTCGACCCCCGGCGGACGGCCACCGCCGACAAGGCCGACCTGTTCCTCCAGATCAGGCCCGGCGCGGACCTCGCCCTCCTCAACGGCCTGCTGCACCTCCTGCACGAGAACGGCCACACCGACCCCGACTTCATCGCCGCGCACACCGAGGGCTGGGAGGCGATGCCCCCGTTCCTCGCGGACTACCCGCCCGCGGCCGTCGCCGCGCTCACCGGCATACCCGAGCAGGACATCCGCACCGCCGCCGAGTGGATCGGCACGGCCGAGGAGTGGACCAGCTGCTGGACCATGGGCCTCAACCAGTCCACCCACGGCACCTGGAACACCAACGCCCTGATCAACCTCCATCTGGCCACCGGCGCGATCTGCCGCCCCGGCTCCGGCCCCTTCTCCCTCACCGGCCAGCCCAACGCCATGGGCGGACGCGAGATGGGCTACATGGGCCCCGGCCTCCCCGGACAGCGCTCGGTCCTCGTCGCCGAGGACCGGGCCTTCACCGAGGACCTCTGGGAGCTCCCGCCGGGCACCCTCCGCGAGGACGGCTCCGGGACCGGCACGATCGACCTCTTCCGGCGGATGGCGGACGGCGAGATCAAGGCGGCCTGGATCATCTGCACCAACCCGGTCGCCTCCGTCGGCAACCGCGCCACGGTCGTCGCGGGCCTGCGGGCCGCCGAACTCGTCGTCGTCCAGGACGCGTTCGCCGAGACCGAGACCACCGCGTACGCCGACGTCGTCCTGCCCGCCGCGCTGTGGACCGAGACCGAGGGCGTACTGATCAACAGCGAGCGCACCCTCACCCTCGCCCGGCCGGCGGCCGATCCGCCCGGCGAGGCCCTCGCCGACTGGCGGATCATCGCCCTCGTCGCCCGCGCGATGGGCTACGAGAAGGCCTTCGCGTACGAGAGCGCCGAGGAGGTCTTCGAGGAGATCAGTCGCGCCGCGAACCCGAAGACCGGTTACGACCTCGGCGGCGTGACGTACGAGCGGTTGCGCGACACCCCCGTCCAATGGCCCGCGACGGCCGGCGGGCCGGACCGCAACCCGATCCGCTACGTGGCCGGCGACGGCACGGGACCCGTCTTCCCCACGGCGAGCGGCCGGGCCGTCTTCCATCCCCGGCCGCACATCGACGCCGCCGAGATGCCCGACGACGAACATCCGTTCGTCCTCAACACCGGCCGCCTCCAGCACCAGTGGCACACCCTCACCAAGACCGGGAAGGTCGCCAAGCTCAACCGGCTCAACCCGGCGCCCTTCGTCGAGGTGCACCCCGAGGACGCCCTGCGGCTCGGCATCGCGGAGGGCGACGCCGTGGAGATCTCCTCGCGGCGCGGGCAGGTCGTGCTCCCCGCGGTGGTCACCGACCGGGTCAGGCCTGGCTGTTGCTTCGCGCCCTTCCACTGGAACGACCTGTTCGGTGAGCGGCTGTGCGTCAACGCCGTCACGAACGACGCCGTCGATCCCCTCTCCTTCCAGCCGGAGCTGAAGGTGTGCGCGGTGGCACTGGCGAGGGTGGCCACGGACACGGCCTCGGAGGCACCGCCGTCGGCGGACCGCTCACCGGGCGTCGCGGCCCCGGGTGTCGTGGCCCCGGATGCCGTGACCCCGGGCGTCGCGGCCCCCGATGCCGTTGCCTCGGGTGTCGTGGCCCCGCGCGTGGTGATCCCGAGCGGGGTCGTGCCGGCCGGGCCGGCCGCCGCCTTCGGCCTCGCGCCGACCCCGCCGCCCGTCCTCAGCTCCGAGGAACGGCAGTATCTCGTCGGCTTCCTCGCGGGCCTGGAATCCGGTACGCCGGGGGTGCCGGTCCTGCCGCCCGGGGCGCCCTTCCGCGAGGAGCACGCCCGCTGGGTGAACGGCGTGCTCGCCGGCCTGTACTCCCGTGCGCCGCAGGACGCGGCGGCGTCGACGCACGCCGGGACGGCGGAGGGCGCGCCGGGCCGCGAGGTCGTCGTGCTGTGGGCCTCGCAGACCGGAAACGCCGAGGAGTTCGCGGCCGCCACCGCCGAACGGCTCCTCGCGGCCGGGCACCGGCCGGCCCTCACCGGCATGGACACGACCGACCTCACGGCCCTCCCTCCCACCGCCGATCTGCTGCTGATCACCAGCACGTTCGGCGACGGGGACGCACCCGACAACGGCTCCGGCTTCTGGGACGCGCTCGCCGCGCCCGACACCCCGCGGCTCGACGGGCGGCGCTACGCCGTCCTGGCCCTCGGGGACTCCTCGTACGGGGACTTCTGCGGGCACGGGCGGCGCCTGGACCACCGGCTCGACGAACTCGGGGCCGTCCGTCTGGCACCGCGTACGGACTGCGAACCCGACTTCGAGCCCTCCGCGCACGCCTGGCTCGACCAGGTCCTCGCCGGCCTGTCCGACAGCGGTCGGACGCCCCGGGCCTCGTCGGCCCCCTCCGTGTCACCGGCCGCTCCGCCGCCCGCGCGCCGCCCGGGGCCCGCCACCACGCCCGCGCGGCTCGTCGGCAACCGGCTGCTCTCCCTGCCCGGGGCGGGGAAGGAAGTACGGCGGTTCACCTTCGACACCGGCGACAACGAGGCTCCGCTCGGCTACGAGACCGGCGACGCGCTCGGCGTCCGGCCCGTCAACTGCCCCGACCTCGTGGCCGAATGGCTGGCCGTCACCGGCCTCGACGCGGACGCCCCGGTGGAACTCTCCGGACCCGGCGGCGTCCCCTTCGGCGAGGCGCTGCACCGCCACCTCGACATCACCCGGACGACGTCCGCGTTCCTCGGCTTCGTCACGGAACGGACCGGCGACCGCGGGCTGAAGAGGCTCCTGCGCCCCGACAACAAGGACGGGCTTGCCCAGTGGACCTGGGGCCGCCAGGCCGTGGACGTCATCGCCGAACACCCCGTCCGCGCCGCCGCGCAGGAGTGGGCCGACGTCCTGGGACGCCTCAAGCCCCGGCTGTACTCGATCTCCTCCAGCCCGCTCACCGACCCCCACCAGGTCTCGCTGACCGTCTCCGTCGTCCGGTACGAGAGCCTGCGCGGCCGCCCCCGCAAGGGTGTCTGCTCGCCGTTCCTCGCCGACGCCGAACCGGGCTCCCCCGTCCCGGTCTTCGTCCAGCGCGCACCGCACTTCCGGCCCCCGGCGGACCCCACGACGCCCATGGTCATGATCGGCCCCGGCACGGGCGTGGCCCCCTTCGTCGGCTTCCTCGACGAACGCCGCGCCCTCGGGCACCGCGCCCCGAACTGGCTCTTCTTCGGCGAGCAGCACCGCGCCACCGACTTCTACTACGAGGAGGAGCTCACCGCCCTCCTCGCCGACGGCACGCTGGACCGGCTGGACACCGCCTTCTCCCGCGACCAGCGCGCCAAGGTCTACGTCCAGGACCGGATGCGGGAGCACGGCCCGCAACTGTGGTCCTGGCTCCAGTCCGGCGCGCACTTCTACGTCTGCGGCGACGCGGCCCGGATGGCGAAGGACGTCGACCGGGCCCTGCGGGACATCGCCGTCACGCACGGCGGCCACGACGAGGAGTCGGCGGCCGTGTACGTGAAACAGCTCGCCGCCGACAAGCGCTATGTCCGGGACGTGTACTGACCGGTCGCCATACGCGCGGCCTCCCGAGGGCAGCGCGCTCGCGGACGCGGCGGCGCTGCTCGGCGCCCCGGTCCTGTGCGTGGTCCCGGCGGCTCTCGGGGCCGATCAGTCCCGGCCGGCCGCGTCGACCTCGGCGCGGGTGCGCGCCCCGCCGGCCGTGAGCCAGGCCACGACCTCCGCATGGTGCTCGGTGTCGCCGGCGCGGGCGATGTCGAGCGGGGTGAGGCCGCCCCAGCCGATCCGGTCGAGGTCCGCGCCGCAGGCCAGGAGCCGGACGACGGTGGAGAGCCGGCCGCCCTGGCAGGCGCCCCAGAACGCGTCGGTGATCTCTTCCTGGGAGGGCGGCGGTACGGCGGCGAGCCGCGCCTCGACCACCTCGTCGAGCCCGAGCGTCGCGGCGTCCTGGAAGGTGGGACGGGCGCCCAGTTCGAGCAGGCGGCGGGCGGCGCGCCACTGCCCGAAGGCACGGGCATCGGCGAGTGGCGTCCCGTCCGCGATGACGGCTCCGTCGGCCTCGATGTCGGCGCCGGCGGCGACGAGGGCGTCGATCATCGGGACGTCGTCGTTGCTCGCCGCCCAGTGGAGGGGCGTCTCACGGTGCGCCCCGGTGAAGCGGGTGCCCGGGTCGGCGCCCGCAGCGACCAGTACGGCGACGGTCTCGGGCCCGCGGGGCACGTGGCCCGGCCAGTCGGCGGCCAGGTGCAGCAGGCTCCGCCCGCCGGGGCCGCACCCCTCCCGTTCCTCGACCACCCGGACCGTCGCGAGGCCGGGGTGCCCGGCGAGCAGCCGGCGCAGCGAATCGAGGTCGCCGGAGCGGATGGCCTCGGTGACGGCCACGGCCAAGGGGTCCCGGGAGCGCAGGGAGCGCGGAGTCGGCATACGGACAGGGTGCCGCACGGTCCGCGCGAACTCCGGCTGCGCGGAGCCTTGTCAGCCCTGCGGCGCGACCCTATCCTCGCCGACAGAAAGCGCTTTCCATGTTTGCTCGGGAGCCCGGTACGCGGGGCCGGCTCCCGTCCTCCGACGACGAACAAAGGAAGGCGATCATGAAGCGACGAGTCGCACGGCGACTCCAGGCGGCGCTGGCCACCCTGGCCCTCGCGGCCGCGACAGGGGCTGTGCTGTCGGCACCCGAGGCATCGGCGGCGACCGCCGGCGCCACCGGCTACGCGACGCAGAACGGCGGGACCACCGGCGGCGCCGGCGGTCAGACCGTACGGGCCACCACCGGCACCGCGATCCATGAGGCCCTGTGCGGTCGGGCCACCAGCAGCACCCCGATCACCATCGAGGTCGAGGGAACCGTCGACCACGGCAACACCGCCAAGGTCTCGGGCCCCAGCTGCAACACCGCCGCCGGGGTGATCGAGCTCAAGCAGATCAGCAACGTCACCATCGTCGGCGTCGGCAGCGGAGCCGTCTTCGACCAGCTGGGCATCCACATCCGCGAGTCCAGCAACATCATCATCCAGAACGTGACCGTCAGGAACGTCAAGAAGTCGGGCTCGCCCACGTCCAACGGCGGTGACGCCATCGGCATGGAGAGCGACGTCCGCAACGTCTGGGTCGACCACACCACCCTGGAGGCGTCGGGCGGGGAGTCGGCGGGGTTCGACGGCCTCTTCGACATGAAGGACAACACCCAGTACGTGACGCTGTCCTACAGCACCCTGCGCAACTCCGGCCGCGGTGGCCTCATCGGGTCGAGTGAGACCGAGCTCTCGAACGGCTTCGTCACCTTCCACCACAACCTGTACGAGAACATCGACTCCCGCGCGCCCCTGCTGCGCGGCGGCATCGCCCACATCTACAACAACTACTACGTGAAGCTCAACGAATCCGGGATCAACTCCCGGGCCGGAGCGCGCGCCAAGGTCGACAACAACTACTTCAAGGACTCGAAGGACGTCCTCGGCACCTTCTACACCGACGCGGCCGGGTACTGGCAGGTCGGCGGCAACATCTTCGACAACGTGACCTGGTCGAGCCCCGGCACCGAGAACAACCCGGCGGGCCCGAACCCGCAGTCCAACACCACGGTCGCCATCCCGTACGCCTACACCCTCGACGCGGCGAGCTGCGTACCGAGCGTCGTGAGCCAGACGGCGGGCGCGGGCAAGGGCCTCCAGGTCTCGAACGGCGCCTGCTCGCCCCAGACGCCGACGCCGACCACCCCGACCCCCACCACTCCGACCCCGACGGCGACCACCCCGACGCCGACGGCGACCACTCCCACCCCGACCCCGTCCAGCGGGACCAACCTCAGCATCGGGGCCGGTTCCGACGGTTCCGGCAAGGCCGACGGGACGAGCTACGGCAACGTGCGGGACGGTGACCTGACCACCTACTGGTCACCGGCCGGTACGACGGGATCCGTCTCGATCAAGTGGGGCTCCCCCACCGCCGTGTCCCGGGTGGTCGTCAAGGAGGCGGCCGGCGCCACGGGCCGGATCGGAGCCTGGCGGCTCCTCGACGCCGGCACCGGTGCCGTCCTCTCCTCCGGCAGCGGCGCGGGGACCGTCACCTTCGCCCGGACCACCCTGAGCAAGATCACCTTCGAGATCACCGGCTCTTCGGCCACGCCGCAGGTCGCCGAGTTCGAGACGTACGCCGGATAGCGGCGCCGCCTCACGGCCGTCCGCCGGGACCTGTACCTCCGGTCCCGGCGGACGGTGGCGTGTCCCGCCCGTACCGGCTCAGCTCACGAACTCGCGGTCGCCGTACCGCACCTGGGCCTCGTTCCAGTCGGCCCCGAGGGCGGTCGTGAACGTCCGGGCCAGCGCCAGGTCGGCGACCGGGGCGATGAGGATCAGCCGGCCGTCGAGGGTGACCGAGCCGCCGCCGAGCCTCTCGCGGGCCTCGGCGTCCGCGAGCAGGGCCGCGCGCAGATCACCGGAGGTGACGCCCGGGACCTCGATCTCCACGGCATCGGTCTCCGGCGAGGTCCGCGGCAGACAGCGGAAGGTGAGCACGGACTCCTGGTCGTACTGCTTGGCGATGACGCCCGCGATGTGGTGGAGACCGTCGCGCCCGACCCGATTCACGTCGAACTCCCGCGAACGCTCGTACGTGGCCTGCCGCAGTTCGGTGGACCAGAAGACGCCGTCCAGGAGCTCCGAGGCGCCGGGGCGGGCGCCGTGGGCCCGGATGATCGCGCGTACCTCGTGGCCGAACCGCGTCAGACGGGTGTCGAGCCGCGGGTCGTCGGGATCCGTGATGATCGCGGTGTTGTCGGTGGCGAAGACCTCCGCGGTGGTGGGGCAGTTCCGCTGCTCGCCGGGGCTCGCGTACGTGCTCTGCGCGCCCGCGATCCCGAGCATCAGGGCGGCGACGGCGGTGGTCAGGAAGCGGAACGTCCGCCGGCCGGTGTTGTGGTGGGTCATGGCGTGATCAACGAGGCGGGGCGGCGGGCGTTGCGTGGCCCGCACCCGGGGCTCACCCGGTCGGGTGGAGGTGCGCGAGACCGTGGACGAGGAGACCGAGGCCGAAGTCGAACTCCTCGTCGAGGGAGACGGAGGTGAGGCTCTCGGCGGCCTGGAGGACGGCGGGGTACGCGGCCGGGTCGAGCCGCCGGTAGAAGGCGGCGAGCCGGGGGCCGTCGTCGGGGGCGGCGGCGGGGCCGTACTGCTGGGCCGTGAAGCCGATGACGTAGTGCGTGACGGCGGTGAAGGCGCGGGCGGCGAGGTCCACCGGCAGCCCGTGTGCCAGGAGGGCGCTCAGGACGCGCTCCCGCTGGGCGAGTCCGTGGGGGCCGACGGGTACCTGCGCCGTCAGCAGCGGCAGGGTGTGGGGGTGCCGGCGCAGGGTGTCGTGGAAGCGGTGGGCGGTGAGCGTGAGGGCGTCCCGCCAGTCGGCGCGGGCGGCGAGGTCGTCGAGGTCGACCTCGCCCAGGACCCGGTCGACGACGTACGCCAGGATCTCGTCCTTGCCGTCGAAGTGGCGGTAGAGGGTGGCCGTGCCGGAGTTCAGGGCGTCGGCGAGCAGGCGCAGGGAGAACGCCGGGGTGCCGTGCTCGTCGACGAGGCGCAGGGCGGTGTCGACGATGCGCGCGGTGTCGAGCGAGGGGCGGCCGCGCCTCGGCTCCGCCGCGGGGGCGGGGGCGGGACGCGCCGCCCACCAGGCGGGGCTGCCGGGGGGTGACGGGGTGGCGGCCATGGGTCCGGGGCTCTCTCTCGCGGTGCGGGGCTCAGGGTGGTGCGGTGGCTACCGTACCCGTCGGCCGCACCCCCGCCCGGGGGCCCGGCGGCGTCAGGCGGCCGGGACGCCGGCCGTGCTCCCGACGAGGTCGATGTCGGCGATGTACCCGTCGGGGCGGACGAGCACGACGGTGTCCTCGGTGATGCCGTACGCGGCGAGCAGGGCCGCTTCTCGTGGCGTGCGCGGATCGGTGTGCGGCAGCACGACGTGGCGGCGCACCGGGACTCCGGTGGCCGGCCGCGCGGCGCGGTCCAGGGCCGCCGCGGCGCGCGCGCCGAAGGCGAGGGCGGTGAAGTGCGGGCCGCGGTAGAGGTCGAAGAGCCGCGTCGCCTCATCGGTGGGGCGGGGCAGGAGCGCGTCGGGGGCGCGGTCGCCGCTGCGCAGGGTCGCGGTGCGGGGCGTGCCGGTGGGGGCCAGCGGGCCGCCGAAGTAGGAGATGCCCAGCTGGTGTTCGTCGTGGCCGCGGGTGAGCTTGCCGGGGCGGGTGCCGCGCAGGCCTTCGTACAGTTCGGTGGAGCGGCCCAGGACCTGTGCGGCGACGGGGCGCCGCTCGGCCTCGTAGCTGTCGAGGAGTGCGTCGTCGGCGCCGGCGAGGACCTGCTGGAGTTTCCAGCCGAGGTTGTGGGCGTCCTGGATCCCGGTGTTCAGGCCCTGCGCGCCGGCCGGCGTGTGGACGTGGGCGGCGTCGCCGCACAGCAGCAGCCGGCCGTTCCGGTAGCGCTCGGCGAGGCGGACGTTGGGGCGGAAGACCGAGGTCCAGGTGATGTCGCGGAGCGTGAGTGACCGGTCGGCACGGCGGCGGAGGAGGTCGGCGAGGAGGCCCGGGGCGCCGCTGCCATCGCGTCCGTCGAGTCCGGCGAGTCCGTCGAGTCCGTCGAGTCCGTCGAGTCCGTCGACGGTGTCGAGCGTCTCTCCCGGTCGCGTCCTGATCATGATCTGGAAGCGGTTCCCTTCGCCGGGCAGCGGGCACGCCGCGATGCTGCGGCCCCGGGCGCGGGGCCAGATGTGCCAGTGGTCGCGCGAGAGTCCGTCGACCGTGCCGTCGACGAGGATCATCCGGTCGGACTCGTCGGTGGTCCCCTCGAAGGCGATGCCCGCGGCCTTCCGTACGGTGCTGGCGCCGCCGTCCGCACCGACGACGTACCGCGCGGTCAGGACTCGGCCGTCCTCCAGGCGTATCGCGCAGGCCGTGTCGTCCTGCGTGACCTCCACGGCCCGGGCGCCGAAGTCGACGCGGACGCCGAGGCGTTCGACGGCCTCGCGGAGGAGGCCGGTGGTGGCGTACTGCGGGAGCAGGAGCACGTCGGGGTACGGGGTGCCCGCGCTGTCCGGGGCGGTGGCGTGCATCCGCCAGGTCTTCGTGAACGGGCCGAGGTGCAGTCCCATCGGCGGGTAGGCGCCGCCCGCCGCGAGGGCGGCCCCGGCGAGGCCGAAGTCGTCGAGCACTTCGAGCGTGCGCGGCTGGATGCCCTTGGCGCGCGAGCCGGCAAAGCCCTTCCCGGAGCGTTCGAGGAGCCGGACCGCGATGCCCCGGCGGGCCAGATCGAGGGTGAGGGCGAGCCCTACGGGTCCCGCGCCGACGACGATGACCGAGGCGTCCGTACGGACCGCCCCTCTTCGCGTTTCCTTCATTCCCGATGCCCCTCGTTCCGCTCGCGACCTTTAACGGATACACCGTAGCCGAAAATAAAACCCAGCAAGCTTCAGGTGACGCATTGTCGCCAATCGGACACATAGGGCTGCCGTACGGTGCAAAGTGGATGAATCGCCCGAGGGCCGAGTCGTGGCCCGAGCGAAAGGAGCGTGCCGTGCTGTCCGACTTCTTCGACCGTCTGCTGCGCCGAGGTACCGGTTCCGGCACCGGCACCGGCACCGGCAGGGGCGTGCCCCCACCGCGCGCGCCCGGAACCCTCGTGTTCGACGCGGACTTCTCCTCCACGGAACAGTGGACCGCGGGTCACTCCTGGGCCTATCCCGACGGCGGGCCGACCAATCCTGGCGACGACAAGCTCGACCACCTGACGGCGGACCCCGCGTACAGCCGCACGGGGCTGTTCCGGGCGACCCGCCGCACGGACGGCGACTGGGACGCCGGGCTGCTCACCACCGAGGGCAGCCCGGAGGCCTTCCTCGTCCGGGCGGGGGACGTCCTGGAGGCCCGGGTACGACTGCCCGAGGAGACGGGCGCCTGGCCGGCGATCTGGACCTGGCTCGACGGCGGGCAGGAGGTCGACGTCTTCGAGTACCACCCCGACAATCCCGACCTGTTGGAGCTGTCGAACCGGGTCCGGAGGCGCCACCACTACTTCCGGGATCCCGCCGTGCGGCCGGGGGCGTGGGTCGACTTCCGGGTCGAGTTCGGTGCCCGCTCCGTGACGTGGTGGGTCAACGGCGCGCGGGTCTTCGACGACGGGCGCGGGGTGGGTTCCTCCTGGCGGGCCCACCTCATCGTGAACCTCTCGGTCTGCGCCGGCCGCTACCACCCGGCGCCGGACGCCGACCTCACGGAGATGTCCTACGAGGTGGCGTCGCTGCGCGTGTACCGGGGGTGAGGCTCGGGCCGGGCACGGCCCGGTGAGGCTCGGGCCGTGCAGGGCCTGCGGACCGGGGTGAACGGCTCCGGTCGAGAGCTGCCCCGTTTGGGCTGACAATGGGGGACATGGCACAGAACGCACCTCCACAACACGGCCCCTCGAAGCTGACCATCAAGGGCCGGGACATGCGGATCCGCACCATCGCCTTCATCGTGCTCGCGGTTCTCGCAATCTGGTTCATCGCGGTCAACACCGGGTCGGTCAGCATCCGGTTGTGGATCCCCACCGTCACCCTGCCCCTCTGGGCCGTGCTCACGGTCACCCTGCTCGTGGGCATCGCCCTCGGCATGTACATCGCCCGACGGCGAGCCAGGCGCTGATCGCGCCCGCCCGGCTCGCCGTACCGCCCCGCTTCTCCCTCAGCCGCGGGCCAGCAGCGCGCGCAGGCCGGCGGTGAGGCGTTCGTACTCCTCGGGCCGGTTGTAGAGCTGTCCGGAGATCCGGATGCCGCCGCCACCGGGCCAGTTCCAGATCAGCACGCGGCAGCCGAGCCGGGCGGCGATCTCCTCGCGCAGCGCGGCCGCCTCCGACCGGGTGCGGGCGAGGCTCGCCGGCAGGCGCAGCGACCGCATCGCCAGGCCCTCGCCGTACGGAAGCGGTGTCACGCCCGGGAGCTCGTCGAGCAACTCCGCTCCGTAGCAGACCAGTTCGGCGTTGTACGCACGCACCCGGTCGGCACCGAGCCCGGCGATGAGGTCGAGGCCTTCGGGTGCGGCGAGCCAGCCGGTGTAGTCGGCGGTGGCGCGGAACTCGACCGCGCGGGGGAAGCCGCGGTCGTCCTCCCAGGAGGGCACGGGCGCGCCGACCCGGGCCCGGTGGGCGGGCGCCACCGCGAGGACGGCGGTGCCCGGTGGCGCGTAGGCCCACTTGTGGAGGTTGCCGAACCAGAAGTCGGGTTCGCCCGCCAGCGGTTCGGCGAGCATGCCCGGCGCGTGGGCGCCGTCGACCACGCTGGTGATCCCGCGCTCGCGCAGCTCGGCGAGCAGGCGCGGGGTGGCGAGCGGCCGGGCGGTGGGCGAGCTGATCTGGTCGATCAGCACCACCCGCGTCCGGGGCGTGAGGGCGGCGAGCACCGTCTCGCGCACCGCGTCCTCGTCCGGCAGGGCGGGGTCGAGGGCGACGACGGCCGTCCGGGCGCGGCGGGCGGCCGCCGCGACGACCGTGCCGTAGCCGTGGTCGGTGACCAGGACCTCGTCGCCGGTGTCCAGGCGCAGGGCGTCGAGCGCGAGGTTGGCGGCCTCGGTGGCGTTGGTGACGAAGGCGATCCCCTCGGGGTCGGCGCCCAGGTGGGCCGCGACGCGCCCCCGGGCCGCGGCGAGGCGGTCGGGGACGCCGAGGAAGAACGCGTCGGGGTCGGCCATGGCCTCCGCCGCCAGGCGCTGCCGGGCCTCGGCGACGGGGGCGGGAACGGCGCCGAAGGAGCCGTGGTTGAGGTGGGCCACCCCCGGGTCGAGCCGGAACAGGCCCGCCCCTCCGGGGAATTCCCCGCCCCTCCTCGCCCCGCCCGGGGACACGGCGGACGCGGACGCTGTCATCGGACCTCGACGGCGACGGTCCGGCCGGGGGCCACGCGCGTACGGACGACGGTGTAGGTCGCCCCGTCGATCACCTCGGTGCGGGCCGGGCGGACCACCCCGTCGACGGCGACGGCGGCGTGGGCGCCCGGGAAGCGGGCCACCCAGGTGTACGGGGCGCTGCCCGAGGTGTGGGTGAGGGTCGACCGGCGGTCGGTGTCGTGGCGCAGGGTGAAGGCGGAGTCGCCGACGCGCAGGTCCTCGATGCCCAGCCACTCCATGCCGGAGGGCAGCCGGGACTGGGTGGCGAGGGTGCGGGCCGGGGCGTTCGGGGTGACGCCCATCAGGCCCTGGACGGTCTGGCCGACGAGGGTGAAGGAGACCTCCGGGTAGTCGCCGTTGGTGCCCTGGCGGGAGTTGACGTGCTGGACGTCCTTCTGGGCGTAGATGTGGCGCATCCACTTCCAGGCGGTGTCGGCGCGGTTGTTCGTGAGGAAGGTGTCGGGGAGGTAGGTCAGGGCCTCGATGTTGTCGGGGCGCCCGTCACCCTCGGACTGCTGGTCGATGTAGTCGAGGTACGCCTCGCGCCGCTCCCCCGGGGCGACGATCTGCTTCATCGGCATGAACCAGCTGTTCTCCTTGCCCCAGCCGGTCAGGGCGCGCCCGTCGGTGGTGTAGCCGCGCACCATGTCGGCGCCCGAACCACTGCCGCTCCAGGTGGAGTTGAAGTACGTCTTGAGTTCGCGGGCCCGGCGCTCGAAGCGGGCCGCGAGCGGGTGGTCGCCCTTGGCGCGGGCGAGGGAGGCCATCGCACGGTAGGCCTGGTACTGCGAGCCGATGGCGTCGCCGGCCTCGGCGAGCGGTTCGTCGCTCTGCTCGTTGTAGCTGGCGACGCCCCGGAAGATGCCCTTGCCGGTGCCCTCGGCCACGCTCACCGCGCCGTTGTCCTTCTGCCCGTCGTGGAGGGTGACGAACTCCTCGGTGGCGTGGCGGTAGAACTCCCACAGGGCGGGGTCGTCGAGGTAGGCGGGGTCGCCGCTCCAGCGGTACGCCTCCTCGGCCTTCTGCACCAGCTCGAAGGGGGCGGGAACCTCGCGGACGAAGAGGCTCGGGCCGCGGTAGTCGATGGAGAGGTAGGAGCGGTTGTCGAAGTTGAGGGCCCACACCGGGTAGTAGGCGTGCTCGGCGGTGGCGGAGGCGGCGAAGGCGCGCAGCATCTCCTTGTTCTCGCTGTGCAGGCCCAGCACCCCGGCGCCGGAGAGCTGGTGGGCCATGTCCCGGGAGTAGTAGCCGCTGCGGTTGGCGTAACCCGCCCAGTAGGAGGGGGCGTAGACGCCGGTGCCGGTGCCGCCGGTCTGGCGTTCGTCCGCGTCGAGCGGGCCCTGGGTGCCGGGCAGGTGGACCCAGCTGTTGGCCTTGCCCTTGGCCCAGTCGAACATCTCGACGATCTCGGGGTCGCTGGACGAGATGCGGGGGTCGGCGGGGGCGGCCGGGGAGACCATCACGTCGTCGACGTTGACCCAGCCCTCCCCCGACTCGAAGGCGATCTCCAGCCGGTCCCCGGGGGCGAGCGCGATCCGGCCGAGGGTGTGGCGGCGGTAGTTGGCGGCGGCGGGCAGGGGCCGCTCGGCGACGGTGGCGCCGTTGATCCGCAGGACGTAGCGGCCGCCGGGGCCGCCGGTGGCGATCCACGCGGAGACGAGGTAGCCGCCGTGGCCGGTGGCGGTCACGGTCTGGGAGACCTTCATGCCGCTGCCGGCGTCGAGGTAGGCCAGCCGGTTCCCGGCGTGCGGGTTGTTGCTCGCGACGCCGGTCCCGGAGGTGAACTCCCATCCGGTACCGCCCTGTTCGAAGCCGGGATCGGCGACGGCCAGCACCGCGGGGGCGGACGGGGAGGCCGGGGCGGACGGGGAGGCCGCCGCCGGGGCGGTGACCGCGCCGCTCGCGGCGAGTGAGGCGAGCAGGGCGACGGCGGACAGCAGCGACAGGCGGGAACGCGTCATGAGGGTCTCTCCCGGGTCGGGGCGTGGCATGGCGTGGCGGTCGGGGCGTTGCGGTCAGGGCGGGGCAGTCGGGGCGCGCGGCACGCTAGCAACCACTTCGAAAGGATGGCAATGATCTCGTCAGGAATGACTGAGGGATCGAACTGAAAGTTTTCATTGAGGGATTGCAAGTCTGCTCGGCACCCTTGTAATGTCCGGCCCCGTCAAGTTCCGCAACGGTGCGAGCGAGGAGATCCGACATGACGGACCAGCAGAGCGGGAGACGGCCGGGACGCCGGCAGGTACTGCGCGGGGGCGGCGCCCTGGCGGCGGCCGGAATCGGCGGGCTCGGCCTCACCGGCCTGACGACGCTCACCGGCTGTTCGGGCAGCGGCGACACCGGCGCGGGCGGCGGGGGCGCCGCCGGCGATCCGCGCAAGGGCCGGATCACCGTCTGGTCCTGGCAGGGCCCGGCCGCCGAACTGAAGGCGCTGATACCGGAGTTCAACAAGAAGTACCCGGACATCCAGGTGACCGTCGAGGACATCGGCAACCCCGCGATCTGGGACAAGATCACGGCCGGTCTCGCCGCCGGCGGCCAGGGCCTCGCCGACGTCCTGCACATCGGCGTGGACTACCTCCCGGGGTACGTCGAGCGCTTCCCCGGCGGCCTCGCCGACCTCGCCCCGCTGGGCGCCACCGCCCACAAGGACGCCTTCGCCGCCGGTCTGTGGCAGACCGTCTCCCCCGACGGCAAGCGGGTCGACGCCCTGCCCTGGGAGGCGAACTCGGCGGGGTTCTACTACCGGTCCGACCTCTTCGAGAAGGCCGGGGTCGACGTCGAGGGGCTCCAGACCTGGGACGAGACCATCGAGGCCGGCAAGCAGCTCAAGGCGCGCACCGGCGCGCACCTCCTCGGCATCGACAAGCCGGCCTCGCAGCCCGACGCCGCCAACTTCTTCCAGATGCTGCTCCAGCTCCAGGGCGCCTTCTACTTCGACCTGGAGGGCCGCATCACCCTGGACTCGCCGGAGGCCGTCCGGGCGATGACGCTCATCAAGACCATGAACGACGCCGGTCTGGTCAGCAATCTGGCCGGCGGCTGGAACGCCCTGATGAGCTCCCTCAAGAAGGGCACCGCAGCCGTGCTGCCCTGGCCCACCTGGTTCGGCGGGATCATCGAGGAGCAGGTGCCCGGCGAGGCCGGCAAGTGGAAGGTCCGGCTTCCCCCGGCCGTCCGTCGCGGCGGCACCACGGCGGCCACGGTGAACTCGACCCACCTCGCGATCGCCGGCAGCAGCAAGCAGCAGGCGGCGGCCTGGTCCTTCGTCGAGTTCGCGCTGACCCGCCCCGCCTCCCAGGTGCGGATCTACCGGGGCAAGGGCATCGCGCCCGCGCTCCTCAAGGCGTACGACGACTCGGTCTTCCACGAGCCCTCCGCCTTCTTCAGCGGGCAGCGCAAGGGCGAGATCTTCCTCTCCGCCCTCAAGGCGCCCAGCCCCGCCGTGAACTACACCGCCGACTACGCGCGCGCCCTGAAGCTCGTGACCGACGCCCAGTCGAAGGTGCTGCTCAAGGGTGCCGACCCGGCGAAGGTCCTCGCCGAGGCCGCGAGCGAGCTGGCCCGCCAGACCGGCAGGAAGAACGTGCGATGACACCGACCGCGCCCGCCGCGATCGCGACCAGCGCCACGACCGCGTCCCACCCCTCCGCACAGCGCCGCAGGCGGAGGGGCCCGGCCGCCCCGTACCTCTTCGTGCTCCCCGCACTGCTACTCTTCGCCGCGTTCAAGCTCTACCCCATCGGCTGGTCGTTCCTCCTCAGCCTGCACCGCACCGTGGGCGGCACCGAGACCTTCGTCGGCGCCGACAACTACCTGCGCCTCGCCGACGACCCGATCTTCTGGACCGCGCTGCGCAACACCGGGATCATCCTCGTCGTCCAGGTGCCGCTGATGCTGGCGCTCGCCACCGGGCTCGCGGTCGCCCTCGACTCCACGCTGCTGCGCGGCCGGCCCGTCTTCCGGCTCGGCTTCTTCCTGCCGATGGTCACCGGCCTCGTCGCGTACGGCATCGTCTTCTCCGTCCTCCTCAACGAGGAGTACGGGCTCGTCAACTGGCTCTTCGGCCTCGTCGGCGCCGACCCGGTGCCCTGGCTGACCGAGGGCATGTGGGCCCGGATCTCCCTGGGCCTGGCCCTGACCTGGCACTACACCGGCTACAACGCCGTGATCCTGCTCGCCCGCCTCCAGACGATCCCGGCCGAGCTGTACGACGCCGCCGCCGTCGACGGCGCCGGGGCGCTGGGCTCCTTCCGCCACGTCACGCTCCCCGGGCTGCGGCCCGCGCTGCTGCTCACGACCGTCCTGTCCACGATCGGCACGCTCCAGCTCTTCGACGAGCCGTACGTCCTCACCGGCGGCGGGCCCGACAACGCGACCCTGACCATCGGCGTGTACCTCTACCAGAACGCCTTCAAGTACTTCGACTTCGGCTACGCCTCCGCCGTCGCCTACGCCCTCACCGTCCTCGTCGGAGTCCTCGGCCTGATCCAGTTCCGCCTCCTCGGGGAGAAGTCGTGACCACCCGCATCCGCCATCCCGGCCGGAGCATCCTGCTCACCTCCGGGCTCGCCATCGCCCTGGCCGCCGTCGCGGTCCCCTTCTACTGGCTGGCCGTCGGCGCCACCCACAGCTCGCAGGAGATCTTCGACAGCCCGCCGCCGCTGCTGCCCGGCGGACACCTCGCGGAGAACCTCACCACCCTCCAGGAAACGGCGGACTTCGGCCGGGTCGTGCTCAACTCCCTCGGCATCTCGACGGTCTACACGCTCCTCGCGGGCGCCGTGTGCACGCTCGCCGGATACGGCTTCGCCACCTACCGGTTCCGCGGCCGCGAGGCGCTGTTCGGGCTCCTCATGCTCGGCCTGGTCGTGCCCGCGCAGATCACGCTCGTCCCCCTGTTCAAGATGATGGCCGAGCTGCACTGGCTCAACACCTACCAGGCCGTCGTCGCCCCCAACCTGGCCCTGCCCTTCGGCATCTTCCTGATGCGCCAGTCGATGGCCGCACTGCCGAAGGAGCTGCTCGACTCCGGCCGGATGGACGGCTGCGGGGAGTTCCGGCTGTTCTGGCGGGTGGCCCTGCCCCCGATGCGCCCGTCGCTCGCGGCCCTCGCGCTGTTCCTCTTCCTGTACCAGTGGAACGACTTCATCTGGCCGCTGATCGTGCTGCGCGACGACAGTACGTTCACCATCCCGGTGGCGCTCGCCTCCCTCCAGGGCCTGGACGAGACCGACTACGGCGCCATCCTGGCCGGCACCGCCATCGCCGCCGTACCCATGGCGATCGTCTTCCTCGCCCTCCAGCGTCACTTCGTGTCCGGGCTCCTCGCGGGCGCGGTGAAGGAATGAACTCTCCGATGCAGACTGACCACGCCCTCGCGGTGGTGACCACCGCGCACGCCGCGCACGCCCCCGCCGAGCCGCTGCTCGACGACGTGTCGATCGCCGTCCTCGCCCCCGGCCACCCCGGCGTACGCCCCCGCTGGGAGCTGGCCTCCCTCCCCGACGGGCTGCGGATGCTGTCCGTACGCGCCGACGGCGTGCCCGTGGAGATCCGTCTCTCGGTGCCGCTCGGCGACGCGGCGGGCTACTGGCACCCCGAGGGCGGCTGGCGGCGCACCCTGGTGGCCGACTGGGAGGGACTCAGCCGGACCTCCCTGGTCAGCGGACCCGCCGTCGGCTGTCTGTACGAGCACTCCGGCGCCACCCTCCTCGCCTTCGCCGCCGCCGACCCGGTCCCGGAGGCCACGGTCCGCTTCGGGGTCTCCGAGGAGAACGACACCCACGTCGTCCATCTGAGCCTTCCGGCCGCCACCGAGCCGCACCGGCTGCTGCTCGTGCCGCGCGCGCCGTCCGTCGCCGCCGCCCTGCGGCCGCTGCGGACGTGGTTCGCCGCCGCCCACCCGCCGATGCCGGTGCCGGACACGGCCCGCGTCCCGGTGTACTCCACCTGGTACGCCTTCAACCAGGACGTCACCGCGACCGCCGTCGAGGCCCAGGCGGGCCCGGCCGCCGAGCTGGGCTGCGGGGTCCTCATCCTGGACGACGGCTGGCAGCGGTACGGCAACGGCCGGGGCTACGCCGGCTGCGGGGACTGGCAGCCGGACCCCGCCAAGTTCCCGGACCTCGCCGGCCATGTCGCCCGGGTGCGCGACCAGGGGTTGCGCTATGTGCTCTGGGTGGCGCCGCTGCTGCTCGGCCCCGAGGCCGACTGCCACGACCGCTGGGCGGCCTCGGCGCCCGCCCGGGCCACCGTGCCCGGCGCCGTCGTGCTCGACCCGCGCCTCCCCGACGTCCGCCGGCACGTCGTCGAGCTGTGCGTCTCGCTCGTGCGCGACCACGGCGTCGACGGCCTCAAGCTGGACTTCCTCGACGAGGCCGGGGTCTACGCGGGCGACGGCGCCGGGGACGTCGGCCGGGCGATGACCGTGCTGCTCACGGAGGTGCGCCGGGCCCTGGAGGCCGTGCGGCCCGGGCTGCTGCTCGAACTGCGGCAGCCGTACGTCGGTCCGGGCATGGCACCGTTCGGGAACATGCTGCGCTCCTTCGACTGCCCCGCGGACGCGACCGCGAACCGGGTGCGGACCCTCGACACCTCGCTGCTCGCGGTGGGCGGGGCCGTCCACTCCGACATGGTGATGTGGTCCCGCTCGGCGCCGGTCGAGACGGTGGCCCGCCAGCTGATCGGGGCTCTGCACGCGGTCCCGCAGATCTCCGTACGCCTGGACGAGGCGCCGCCGGAGCATCTGGCGGCCGTGCGGTTCTGGCTCGGGCGCTGGCGGCTGCACCGGGAGTTGCTGCTCGACGGGCGGGTGGAGCCGGGGCGGCCGGACGAGCTGTACCCGGTGGTGGTGGCGGCGCACGGCGACGAGTGTCTCGTGAGCGTGCACGGCGACCGGGTGGTGGAGCTCGACTTCGCCGCGTACCGCCGCTTCCACCTGGTCAACGGCTCGGACCGGGACCGGGTCGTGGTGGACGTCACCGGGGGCGGCGGCCGGGTGGCCGCCCGGGTCCACGGGCCGGACGGCCGTATGATGGATGATCCGCTGACGCTCCTGCCGGAGGGGCCCCGTCCCCTGGCCGTCCCGCGTGGCGGTCTGGTTTCGCTCGTACTCACGGAAGGACCGCGATGAAGGTCGGCATCACCGACGTCGCAGCCCACGCACAGGTCAGCGAGGCCACCGTCAGCCGGGTGATCAACCGGCGGCAGGGCGTGTCGAAGAAGACCCGCGAGGCGGTCGAGCAGGCGATGGCCGAGCTCGGCTACGAGCGGGTCACCCAGGGCCAACTGGTCGCGGTGGTCACGGAGTTCGTCTCCAACCCGTTCTTCGCCGACGTCGCCGAGCGGATCGAGTCGGCCCTCGCGCCGCACGGTCTGAAGACGGTGCTCTGCCCCGTCTTCCCGGGCGGTGTGCAGGAGTTGGACTTCCTGACCTCCCTCGTCGACAAGGGTGTCGCGGCCGTCGTCTTCCTCTCCGCGTCCAACACGGTGGAGGGTGCGGACACCGACGGCTACGAACTGCTGCGGCAGCGCCGCGTGCCGTACGTCGGGATCAACGGCGAGTTCGCGGACGGGGTACCGGCCCCGGTCTTCTCCACCGACGACGCGCTCGCGGCCGAACTGGCCGTGGACCACCTCCACCGCCTCGGCCACCGGCGCATCGGCATGGCGTCGGGCCCGGCGGGGAACCGGCCCGCCGACCGGCGGGTGCGGGGCTTCGTCCAGGCCATGGGCCGGCGCGGCCTGGCCGACGCGGAGCGCTGGGTGGTCCGCCAGTCCTACAGCGTGGAGGGCGGGCAGGCGGCGGCCTCGTCCCTGGTCGGCCTCGGCGCCACCGGGATCGTCGCGGCCAGCGACTTCATGGCACTGGGCGCGGTGCGCGGGATCCGCCGCCAGGGCCTGTCCGTGCCGGGCGACGTCTCTGTGGTGGGCTACGACGGGTCGACGGTCACCGAGTTCACCGACCCGGCCCTGACCACGGTCCGCCAGCCCGCGGACCGGCTGGCCCTGGAGGTGGGCCGCAGCGTGCTTGCCCTGGTCAGCAACCGCGAGGTCCCCACGGGCGAGCTGCTCTTCGACCCGGAGCTCGTCATCCGCGCCTCGACGGGCCCCGCGGCCCCGTAGGGTCGCCGGGCGGCGAACGGAAAGGGACACACGCCAGTGACGGAGACCGGCAGGAGCGGAGCGGCCTCGCTCAGTGCGCAGGCGCGCGAGGCCGTCCTCCAGCGCATCGTCGACCGGCGGTACGCCCAGGGTGCCCGGCTCGTCGAGCGGGAGGTCGCCGAGGAGCTCGGCATGTCCCGCGTCCCCGTCCGCGAGGCCCTGCGCGCACTCGTCGCCGAGGGACTCCTCGAACTGCTCCCGCACAGCGGGGTGCGCGTCCGCCGGCTCGAACGCGCCGACGTGGAGCATCTGTACGAGGTGTGGGAGCCGCTGGCGGTGCAGGCGTCGCGGCTCGCGGCGCGGGCCCTGGCGGCGCGCGGGGCCGCAAGCGGGGCGGCCGGAACGGAGGGGCTCGCCGCGCTGGAGGCGACCCTCCGGCAGGCCGAGTCGGCGGCCGCGGCGGGCGAGGGGACGCGTGAGGTGGCCGCCCACACCGCGTTCCACGAGGGCGTCGTGGAGCTGGCGGGCAACCCGCTGCTCGCCCGCACCATGGAGCAGCTGAGCTGGCAGCTCCGGCTGCTGTTCGGCCTGCGCGAGGAGCCCGCGCACATGCGGGCCCAGCACGCCGAGATGTTCCGGCACATCGCCGCCGGGGACGCGGAGGCCGCGGCGGCCAGCACGCTGCTGCACGTACGGGACAGCAGGGCCGTCGCACTGCGCTCCCTCTTCGGCGACGCCTGAGAGTATTTGTATACCAAGACGAGTTCAATACCCTCCCGTCGACGCACACCAACGTCGTGAGGTGCGGATTTCGTGGCCTCGCCGGCACACCCTTGTCCGGCACCTTCGGCTTGGTATACAAAACGGGGAGTCACCGGCGCCTACTCCTCAAGGAGCTCCCATGCACGCGTCCTCGTCCTCCCCCGGCGCCCTCTCCCGCCGCACGATGCTGGCCGGTGCCGCCGCCCTGGCCGGGGCGACGGCCACGACGGCCGCCACCGCGCCCTCCGCCCACGCCTCGGCCGCGTCGTCCGACGAAGCCGCCGTGTCCGGTGCCGCGGGCCGTCACGCCAGGGCCGTCGTCTTCCGGAACGTCCGCCCGTTCGGTGGGGCGAAGACCGACCTCGTCGTCGTCGACGGGCGCGTCGCGAACGGCCCGGCGCCGCGCGGCGCGAAGGTCGTCGAGGGCGGCGGCCGGATCGCCCTGCCCTCGCTCGTGGACGCCCACATCCACCCCGACAAGACGACCTGGGGCGGCTCCTGGGTGTCGCGGCGGCCGGCGAGCGGCATCGCCGACTACGTCGCCCAGGACGTCGAACTGTTCAAGGCGCAGCGCCGCCCCGTCGCGGAACGCGCGTACGGGCTGATGACCCACGCCGTCACCCGGGGTACGCGGGCGATGCGCGCCCACGCCGATGTCGCCCCGGCCTACGGCCTTGCCGGAGTGGAGGGAGTGGCGGAGGCCCGCCGGCGGCTGCACCACGCGCTCGACGTCCAGATCGTGGCCTTCCCGCAGCACGGCGTCATCCGCACGCCGGGCACGGCGGCGCTCCTTGAGCAGGCGGCGCGCGAGGGCACCGTCGACATGATCGGCGGCATCGACCCCATCGGGTTCGACCAGGCCCTCGACGAGCAGCTCGACCTCGTCTTCGGCATCGCGGACCGCCACGGCGTCGGCGTGGACATCCACCTCCACGACCGCGGCGAGAAGGGCATCAAGGCGATGCGCGGCATCATCGACCGCACGCGCGCCCTGTCGCTGGCCGGCAAGGTCACCGTCAGCCACGTCTTCTGTCTGCCGGGCCTCTCCGACCGCGAACTCGGCTCCCTCGCCACCGACCTGGGCGCCCAGGACATCGCCCTCACCACGGTCGCGCCCTCCGACTCGCTGGTGCTGCCGATCGCACGGCTGCGCGAGCACGGGGTGCGGGTCGGGCTCGGCTCCGACGGCGTGCGCGACTCGTGGAGCCCGTTCGGCAACGCGGACATGCTGCACCGCGCGCAGCTCCTCGGGTGGGTCACCGACGTACGCCTCGACGAGGAGCTGACGGACTGCTACCGCGTCGCGGCGCACGGCGGCGCGGACGTCATGGGCCTCGCGCACGCCGATCTCACGCCCGGCGCCCCGGCCGACTTCGTCCTCGTCCGGGGCGAATGCCTGCCGCAGGTCGTCGTGGACATGCCCCAGCGGGACATGGTGGTGCACGGCGGGGCCGTGGTGGCCCGCAACGGCGAGTTCCTCGCCTGACGCACGGCGGCGGGGCGTCCTAGCCGGCAGCGGCAGCGCCCCCCTGCTCCGCCGGGCGCGACGCGCCGTCACAACCGCTCACGGCCTCGGTCCGCCCCGCTCGGATCCGCTCCGGATCAGCCGTGGGGCCAGGCCTCGGCGATCAGCTTCGCTCGGATCACCTGCCACTGGGCCGCCATGTCGTGCACCAGGTACAGGTCCCGGCTGCGGGTCCACGGCTGGCCGGACTCGGCGTCGTAGGCGTGGGGCATGGCTACGCCCCGGGGAGCGTACGCCCTCATGCCCCGGTCCCGGGTGGTCTGGACGCATCGTTTGTGGTGGTCGCGGAAGCCCACGACGCAGGCGGTACCGATGCCGCCGGGCAAGTGGCGGCGGGCCTCGGCGACCTGGGCGGCCACGCCGTCCGTGCTCAGGTAGGTGATGGTGCCGTCCGGTGCGATCACCGGCTCGATCGCGACGACGTCGGTCATGCCGTGTTCGGCTTCCAGGAAGCGGGCGATCTCCCACTGGGCGTAGACGGGGACGTTCCGCGCGGCGCGTATCCGGGCGACCGTCGCGGCCAGCTCCGCGTTCACGGGCCCGGGCTCGGGCAGCGTCGTCGCGGGGTCCCCGCCCCCGACCGCCGGCCGGTTGCCGAATCCGTACGCGACGACGAAGTCCACGGCGGCCAACGGCGCCGTCTCCGGCTCCCAGTCGAAGCCCACGTCGAGGAGGTGCGGGACGAGCTCCTTCGCCGCCGTCCTGTCGCCGAGCTCACGGGCCAGCACGGGAAGCATGTGGTGGGCGAGCCCCCGGGCTCCCGCCGCTCCGGCGACCCCGGCGGGCCCGCCCCCACCGGCTCCGGCCGCCTGGGCGGGCGTGGCGGCGAGCACGGGCGGTACGGCGATCGCGGCGGTCAGCGCGGCGGCGAATTGGCGACGGTGCACGTCAGGTACGGCCCTTCGGTATCGGCCGACCGGATGCCGGCACGCCTCGCATGCTCCCTACACCGAGCAACCGCCCCATGAACCCTCGATGGCCGCCCCCTTGCGCCGACGGGTCGGCCGGCTCCTCGGGGAAAGCCCGGGACATTCGCCTTGGGAGCGCTCTCAACACCTGAGCGGTACAGATATCCTGGTCCGCGTCGGACCGCAGCTCAGCAGACGCAGACGAGGAGCGACCGCCTTGCCCGATCAGACCACGGGGTCCCGCCCCACGCTGGAAGCCGTCGCCGCACGCGCCGGTGTGTCCCGCGCCACGGCCTCGCGCGTCGTCAACGGGGGTGCGGGCGTGCGCGCTCCGCTGGTCGAGAAGGTGACCAGGGCGGTCGAGGAGCTCGGCTACGTCCCGAACCACGCGGCACGCACCCTGGTGACCCGGCGCAACGGCGCGGTGGCGGTGATCATCGAGGAGCCGGAGTTCCGGATCTTCTCCGACCCGTTCTTCGAGCAGCAGGTGCGCGGCATCAGCCGCGAGTTGACGGCGCACGACTCCCAGCTGGTGCTGCTGTGGGTGGAGGGTCCGGGCGACCACGAGCGGATCGCGCGCTATCTGGGCGGCGGGCACGTCGACGGGGCGCTCGCCTTCTCGCTGCACAGCGACGACGCGCTGCCCGCCCTGATCGACCGGGCCCGGATTCCCGTGGTGTTCGGCGGGCGTCCCGCCCCGGGCACCGACCCGGCCGTCCCGTACGTCGACTGCGACAACCGCGGCGGCGCCCGGGAGGCCGTGGGGCACCTCGTCGGTCTGGGCCGCCGGACCGTCGCCCACATCGCCGGGCCCCGTGACCAGACGTCCGCGATCGACCGGCTCCACGGCTACCACGACGTGCTGCCCGACGCCGACCCGGATCTCCTGTGCCAGGGCTCGTTCACCGAGGAGAGCGGCGCCCGCGCCATGGCCGGGCTCCTCGACCGCAGGCCGGACCTCGACGGCGTCTTCGTCGCGAACGACCTGATGGCGACGGGTGCGCTGCGCACCCTGCGGGAGCGCGGGGTGCGGGTCCCCGAGGACGTGGCGGTCGTCGGCTTCGACGACATGGACTCGGTGATCGGCCGGACCTCGCCGGCGCTGACCACGGTGCGCCAGGACATCGAGGGCATGGGCCGGTTGATGGTGAAACTCCTGATGCGGCTGCTCGACGGGCCGGGCGGCGCGGCCCCCGACTCCGTGATCACCCCGACGTCGCTGGTACGCCGCGACTCGGCCTGAGGGCGGGACGGGGAACGCGGAGCGGCGGGGCCGGAGGTGTCTCCGGTCCCGCCGCTCCTGTGGGGGGTGTCGGGTCAGTCGAACGGGATGACGACCACGGAGCGGTCCGTGCCGGTCTGGACGCGCGCGTCCCCGTTCCCGATGGCGCTCCAGACTTCGAGGCGGACCGTCCCGCCGCTCAGGTTGCCGAGCGTCCCGGTGGCGGACTTGAGGCCGCGGGACTGGGCGTACTCCTCCCAGCCCGTCACCGGGTCGGTCGCGAAGTACTGGTACGTCTCGGTCCGTTCGAAGGTGCCGTCACCGGTGAGGTCGTAGCTGATCCGGGCCTGCTGGCCCAGGCCGACGGCCGTCCCGGCGTCGATCTGGAGGCGGAAGGCGGTGGCCCCGCCGGCCCTGAGCGTGCCGTTGACGCCCTTGACCTCGTAGACGACCGGCCGGTTCGGGGTCCCGTCGTGGTTGCCGCCCTGTGCCGAGAGGACGGTGTCGCTGCCCGCCGTGGCGCCGGTGGCCGTGGTGAGCGTGCCGCCGGTGCGGAGCTGGAAGGTGTTCCCGGTGCCGGGCTGCGGCTCGGGGTCGGGGTCCGTGCCGCCGCCGGTGCCGTTGCCCGTCGCGGTGGAACGCGCGGGGACGGTCAGGGACTTGCCGTCGGAGAAGGTGACCGTGCGGGCGGTGGAGCCGTGGTTGTGGGCCACGTACGTCCGTGTGGTGCCCTTGGTGAAGACAGCCGAGGTGGGGAGGGACCCGGTGACGGAGGCGTCGGGGGCGCCGAGTGCGTCGAGGGTGGTGAGCCAGTGGTAGGTGTGGGCCTTGGACTCCCCCGCCTCCGGGGTGTAACCGGCGTTGCCCGCGTCCCACTTGGCCTTCGCGGCGGCCGGGTCGGCGAAGGACTGGAACTCCCAGAGGATGTCCCGCCATTCGACGGCGGGTCCGCCGTTCTCGCGTTCCAGCTCGGCGATGTTGCGCCGGACGGCGTCCTTGTGGCCGCCGAGGTGGAGTGAACCGCCGGTCACGGGGAGGACGTTGATGCCGTGGATCTCCTCGGGGTTGGCGGTCCACCAGGTCGAGTAGGCGGCGCCGCTGCCCCACACCATGCCGGCCGTGTCGTGTTGGAAGCCCGCCGGGAAGACCTGCTGGTCGGCGTCGAACCAGTACTGGGCGATGGCCTCGCCCTCGGTGGTGAGGAGGTACGTGCCGAGGTCGCGCAGGGCGGTGTCGCCGGTGGCCGAGCCCCACAGCACGAGCGCGGCGCTGAGGTTGGTCGACTCGGAGGACGACTCCTGGTTGTTGCCGGCGGCGAAGCCCTGGTGGCCGCTGGCCCAGCTGTGCCCGGCGTAGACGTCGAAGCCGCGCAGGAAGGGGAAGGCGCCGTCGGTGCGGCTGGGGTTGGCGGTGTCGCGGACCAGGGTCTTCACCATGGAGCCCCAGGCGGAGTCGGCGGCCCAGGCCGGGTCGTACTGGGCGACGATCGCGGCCGCGTAGACGTAGTAGCCGTAGTGGAAGTGGTGGTCGTTGAGCTCGGTGTCGCTGCCGTAGGAGGCGGGGTAGCCCGTGAGGATCTTCCATGCCTGGTCGTACGAGAACTCACTCGCTCCGCCGGCCGTGAACCAGTCCTGGAGGCGGCCCTTGATGAGCCCGAGGAGTTTGTCGCGGATCGCGCCCTCGCCGATCTGGTCGGCGAGCGGCACCAGCTGGGCGAGCTTGCCGAGGGCCTTGCCCGTCCAGTACGTGTCGACGGCGCCGGAGAAGGGGTCGGAGGAGTTCGCGACCTCGTTGAGGTAGCCGCGCAGCCGGGCCGTGTCCACGCCCGCGCCGCCCGGGAGTCCGGGCAGTGTGGCGGCCGCCTTCTGGGTGGTGGTGAAGGAGGCCGACTCGCGGACCTTCATGGTGCCGCGGGGCGAGACGTACGTGTACGGGGTGAGCGGGTCGGTGCTGTGCAGCCACTGGTGCCGGTAGAGCGCCTGGAGGGTGCCGCGCTCGGTGCCCTCCTTCGCCTCGGTGGTGAGGCCGTAGGTGGCCCGGACGGTCCCCGCGTCGTAGCTCCAGTTCACCGTGGATCCGGTGACGAAGCTGTACGCGTACTTCCGGAAGGTCGCCAGCGCGTCGGTGGACGGCAGTACGGCGACGGAGAAGTAGTCCTTGCCGCCGAGGCCCGCCGTGATGGTGGAGCCCGCGACGTTCCAGTCGGTGCCGCCGGGCGCGAAGAGGGCGTAGTGGTGGCCCTCGACGGTGATGCCGAGGACGTTGCCCTGGTCGGCGAAGACGGTGGGCGCGGTGGCGGTGGTGATCCGGGCGTCGCCGCCCGTGCCCTTGGCGTACACGAAGGGCATGCCGTGGCCGATGGTGGTGCGCAGGGTGCGCGCGCCGTCGGACCAGTACGGGGTGACGGTCCAGTCGGACCAGGCGTCGACCTTGGTGTCGGGCGAGTTGAGCCCGGTGAGGCCGAGGGTGAGGTCGCGCTTGTGGGCGTACTCGTACTGGCGGCCGTCGCCGACGACGGCGGGGCTGGTCGGGTAGCCGATGTCCAGGCCGCCGGCGGTGGCCTGGTAGGTGAGCGGATGGCCGTACATGGGGGTGGAGTACGGGTTGTCGCCGTAGCGCTGGAAGGCGAGGGAGGACCACCAGTCGTTGGTGGGCACCGGCTTGCCCTGGGCGGCGGCGGTGACCTTGGGGGTGACCGGTGCGCCGGTGTTGGTGGTGGGGCCGGAGGTGCCGGCGGGGCGGGTGTCGGAGTAGCTTCCGGCGCCCACCGGGACGGTGGCGGCTGCCGCGGGGGTGGCGGCGGGGCCGAGTCCCAGGGCGGCGAGGGCGGAGACCAGGGCCAGGACGGCGACCGGTCGGGTGCGGTGCGCCGGGCGGGCGTGGCGCTCCGGGCGGCTTCGGGGGGCTGGACGCGTGCGGGGGGCTGGCATGAACGGCACCTCATGTCGTCACGACGGATCGAACACGGACGGGGGATGGGGGTGGTGCGGCATGCGTACGGGGCCCTGGAGGGGCTCCGAGGGCCTTCAAAGGCCTCCGAGAGCGCTCTCAAGCGCTTCGGATGGCCGAAAACGTAAAACTCTCGAAACCTGGGTGTCAAGAGAGGGGGTACAGGAGGGAGTTGGGCCCGAGTCCAACCCGTTACGCCTTCAAGTCTTGACGGGACACCCGGAGCGCAGGCACGCTCCAACCGCATTCTTGAGAGCGCTCTCAAGCAGTTCTCTCGCTCGCCCCGTAGCCAAGGGAGGCCCCCCATGCCCATCGCCCGAGCCGCCAGAACCACCACCGCCGTCCGCCTCGGGGCGGTCGTCCTGAGCGCGGCACTGCTCGCCGCCTGCGGAAGTTCACCGGACGGGGCGGCCACGGACGGCGCGGGCGGGAAGGTCACGATCACCGTCGACCTGTTCGGCTCCTTCGGCTACAAGGAGGCCGGGCTCTACGCCGCGTACGAGAAGCTCCACCCCGGCGTCACGATCAAGCAGACGGACACCGAGGACGAGGCCGACTACTGGAAGTCCCTCCAGACCCGGCTCGCCGGCGGCGGCGGTCTGGCCGACGTCCAGGGCATCGAGGTGGGGCGGATCGCCTCCGTCACGCAGCAGCAGGCCGACAAGTTCGAGGACCTGAAGAAGTACGGAGCGGACGGTCTCAAGGGACAGTTCGCCGAGGCCAAGTGGGCGGCGGCCACCGGGAAGAACGGCGAGGTGCTCGGACTCGGCACCGACGTCGGCCCCGAGGCGATGTGCTACCGCAAGGACCTCTTCGCGAAGGCCGGGCTGCCGACCGACCGCGAGGAGCTCGCCAAGCGCTGGTCCACCTGGGACGGCTACCTGGGGCTCGGAAAGCAGTACAAGGCGAAGGCCCCCGGCAAGAGCGCCTGGCTCGACAGCGTCGGCAGCCTCTACTCGATCATGATCGGGCAGGAGAAGGAGCGCTACTACGACGCCTCCGGGAAGCTGATCTGGGAGGACAACCCCGCCCTGCGCGCCGCCTGGGACCACTCCGTCCAGGCCGCCGAGGACGGCCTCAGCGCCGAACTCGACCAGTGGTCACCGCAGTGGAACCAGGCCTTCGCCGCCGGTTCCTTCGCCACGATCCCCTGCCCCGCCTGGATGCTCGGCTACATCAAGGGCCAGGCCGGCGAGACCGGCAAGGGCACGTGGGACGTCGCCGCGCTCCCCGGCGGGGCCGGCAACTGGGGCGGCTCCTACCTCGCCGTGCCGAAGGCCGCGCAGCACAAGAAGGAGGCGTACGAGCTGATCACGTGGCTCACCGCGCCCGAACAGCAGGCCACGCTCTTCGAGAAGCAGGGCAACTTCCCCTCCTCCACCGGCGCGATCGAGAAGGTCGGCGCCGCCACGGACCCGTACTTCTCGAACGCGCCGATCGGCAAGATCTTCGGTGACGCGGCGAAGGCGGCGCCGGTCCAGGTCCTGGGCGTGCACGACCAGAACATCGCCCAGCAGATCACCAACGCGCTGAGCGAGGTCGAGCGCAAGGGCACCGCGCCCGAGAAGGCCTGGGAGAACGCGCGGAAGGGTGTCGCGAACACCCTCGGCTGATCCCGGTGCCGGACGGGCGGCCCGCTCCCCCGCGTACGCCCGTCCGGCACCGCCGTTCCTCCGCCTCGACTCCTCCCCGAAGGGCCGCACCATGACCCTCACCGCACCCGCGACACCGCCACCGTCTCCGTCACCTTCACCGTCCGAGCAGCTCCCCGCGCCCCGGCGGGAGCCGTCCGTCCGGCGGGCCTGGCGGAAGGCCTCGCCGTACGCCTACATCGCCCCCTTCTTCACCCTCTTCGCCGCCTTCGGCGTCTTCCCGCTGATCTACACGGCCTACGTCTCGCTGTACCGGGTCGAGCTCCAGACGCCCGGCGACATGGAGTGGCGGGGGCTCGGCAACTACACCGCGCTGCTCGGCGACACGTTCTTCTGGACCGCGCTGCGCAACACCTTCACCATCGGCGTCCTCTCCACCGTGCCGCAGCTGGTCATGGCCCTCGGGCTCGCGCATCTTCTCAACTACCGGATGCGCGGCCGCACTTTCCTGCGGACCGCGATCCTGCTGCCGTACGCGACCTCGGTCGCCGCCGCCACCCTCGTCTTCGCCCAGCTCTTCGGGCGCGACTTCGGACTGATCAACTACGTGCTCGGTCTCGTCGGCTTCGGCCCCGTCGACTGGCAGACCGGCACGGTCGCCTCGCAGATCGCCGTCTCGACCGTCGTCGTCTGGCGCTGGACCGGTTACAACGCGCTGATCTACCTGGCCGGCATGCAGTCGATCCCGGACGAGCTGTACGAGGCCGCCGCGATGGACGGCGCCTCGCGCTGGCGCCAGTTCCTCCACGTCACGCTGCCCGGGCTGCGGCCCACCATCGTCTTCACCGTCATCGTCTCGACGATCGGCGCGACCCAGCTCTTCGGGGAGCCGCTGCTCCTCGAAGGCTCGATCTCGGGCGGCATCTCGCACCAGTACCAGACGCTCGGCCTCTACATGTACGAGCAGGGCTGGGGCTTCTTCCACCTGGGCCGGGCCGCCGCCATCGCCTGGGTGATGTTCCTGCTCATCGTGGTGCTCGTCGGGGTCAACGCCCTGATCGCGCGCCGCCGTTCCCGCAAGGAGGCCGGCCGATGACCGCGCCGAGCACCACCGAGGTCCCGCCCCGCCCGGCGCGGCCCGCCCGCTCCGTCCCGGCGGCCCCGCCCCGGCGCGGCGGACGCCCCTCCTCCCGGGCGGGCCGCACCCTGCACGCGGGTCCCGTCGCCTACGCGATCCTGATCGTCGCCGTCCTCGTCTCGGCCTTCCCCTTCTACTGGACGCTCGTCGCGGCGAGCCGCTCCAACGCCGACCTGGCGCAGGTCCCGCCGTCCCTGGTGCCCGGCCCGCACCTGATACGCAACTTCGAGGCCGTGCTCGAAGAGGCCGACATCGGGAAGGCGTTGCTCAACTCGCTCATCGTCTCCGGGTCGATCACCCTCGGCACCGTCCTGTGCTGCACGCTCGCCGGTTTCGCCTTCGCCAAGCTGCGGTTCCGCGGCCGGGGCGCACTGCTCGCGGTGACCGTCGGCACGATGATGATCCCGCCGCAGCTCGGTGTGATCCCGCTGTTCATGCTGATCGCCGAGCTGGGCTGGGTGAACCAGCTCCAGTCGGTGATCCTGCCGGGACTCGTCTCCGCGTTCGGCGTGTTCTTCATGCGGCAGTACCTGGTGCAGACGCTGCCGGACGAGCTGATCGAGGCGGCCCGGGTCGACGGCGCGTCCACCGCCCGGATCTTCTGGTCGATCGTGGTGCCGATCGCCCGGCCCGGCATGGCGGTCCTCGGGCTGCTGACCTTCATGGCCGCGTGGAACGACTTCTTCTGGCCGGTCGTCGCCCTCACCTCCTCCGAGCCGACCGTCCAGGTGGCCCTGCGGCAGCTCGGCGGCGGCTACGTCCACGACCAGTCCGTGATCATGGCGGGCACCCTGCTCGGCACCCTTCCGGTGCTGCTGGTCTTCGGCCTGCTCGGCCGGCAGATCGTCGGCGGCATCATGCAGGGCGCGGTCAAGGGCTGACCCCCTCCGGCGCCCCGTCCCTCCCCAACAGACGTCTCACTCCCGGGAGTTCCCACCTCATGACCGCGCTCGACGCACGTCCCGACACCTCGAACGTCCTGCGTTTCCCGCAGGGATTCCGCTGGGGCACCGCCACGGCGGCGTACCAGATCGAGGGTGCCGCAGCCGAGGACGGCCGTACGCCGTCCGTCTGGGACACCTTCAGCCGCACTCCGGGCAAGGTGCGCAACGGCGACACCGGCGACATCGCCGCCGACCACTACCACCGGCTCGACGAGGACATCGCCCTGCTGCGGCGGCTCGGCGTCACCGACTACCGCTTCTCGATCGCGTGGCCGCGGATCGTGCCCACCGGTCGCGGACCGGTCGACTCCCGGGGCGTCGACTTCTACCGGCGGCTCGTCGACGGCCTGTTGGGGGCCGGCATCCGGCCCGTGGCGACGCTCTACCACTGGGACCTCCCCCAGGAGCTCGAAGACGCGGGGGGCTGGCCGCAGCGGGAGACCGCGTACCGCTTCGCCGAGTACGCGGGCGTCATGGCGGACGCGCTCGGCGACCGGGTGGCGACCTGGACGACGCTCAACGAGCCCTGGTGCGCGGCCTTCCTCGGCTACGGCAACGGCGTGCACGCCCCGGGGCGCACCGACGCCCTCGCCTCGCTGCGCGCCGCCCATCACCTCAACCTGGCCCACGGGCTGGCCGCGCGCGTGCTGCGCGGGGCGCTGCCCTCCTCGGCCGAGGTGTCCCTGACGCTCAACCTGCATGCGGTACGGGCCCTTTCGGATTCGCCCGAGGACCGGGACGCGGCCCGCAGGATCGACGCCGTCGGCAACCGGATCTTCCTCGACCCGGTCTTCCACGGCCGGCTCCCCGAGGACCTGGTCCGTGACACGGCCGGGATCACGGACTGGTCGTTCGTCGAGGACGGCGACCTGGCGACGGCGGCGGCGCCGATCGACTCGCTGGGCATCAACTACTACTCCCCGGCGGTCGTCGCGGCGGGCGTCTCCGAGTCGCCGTCGCCGTGGGCGGGCGCCGAGCGGCACGTGCGGTTCGAACCGGCCCCCGGGCCGCGTACCGCGATGGACTGGCCGGTGGACGCGGACGGACTGTACGAGCTCCTCGTCCGGCTGCGGGACGAACTGCCGGACGTTCCCCTGGTGGTGACCGAGAACGGAGCGGCGTACGACGACTACGCCGACCCGTCGGGGAACGTGAAGGATCCGGAGCGGGTGGCCTATCTGCACGCGCACCTGGCGGCGGTGCACCGCGCCCTCGCGGACGGGGCGGACGTGCGGGGCTACTTCCTGTGGTCGCTCCTCGACAACTTCGAGTGGGCGTACGGCTACAGCAAGCGGTTCGGCATCGTGCACGTGGACTTCGCCACGCAGCGCCGGACGCTCAAGGACAGCGCCCGGTGGTACGCGGAGGTCATCGCCCGAGGGGGGCTTGCGGAGGCCTGAGCGACCGTACGCGTGCCCGGTCCTACGCGCGCAGTGCGCCGGCGACGAAGGACCGGGTCCACGGCACGGCCGACTCGACGGGGATGTGCTGGTCGTCCGCCGGGAAGAAGTCCAGGAACCCGGCGGCCCCGTAGTCCCCGCATGATCGCCGCGATCTTGATCATCATCCGAGGGTCAGCGGCACTTCGCGGGGGAGTCGTCACATGAACAGGTTCCGGGCAGCCGCGGTCGCGGAGACGCGAGGGGGGTGCCGCGACACCCCCCTCGGGTCCGCGGCACCCCCCGGTCAGCGACCCGTGGGGGTCACAGGGCCTGCCACAGGGCCGGGACGTTCGGCGGCTCCCAGCCGGTCTGGGCCTGGTGGCCCTGGAGGCAGCGGTAGGTCGAGCCGCCGTACGTGACGGTGTCACCGGCCGCGTAGACCTTGCCCGCCGACCAGGTGCCGCCCGGCTGCGGTTCGCCGGGGCCGGGGCCCGGGTCGGTCCCGGTGGTCTTCAGGGTCAGGCCGTAGTTCTGCAGCAGCGGGTTCAGCGGCTGGAAGAAGGTCGTGCCGCCGCTGGAGCAGTTGCCCGAGCCGCCCGAGGTCACGCCCTGGGCCTGGCTGCCGGAGATGTACGAGCCTCCGGAGTCGCCGGGTTCGGCGCAGACGGTCGTGCGGGTCACGCCGGAGATGGTGCCCTCCGGGTAGGTGACGCTGGTGTTGTGCTGTTGGATCGTGCCGCAGTGCCAGCCGGTGGTCGAGCCGGAGCGGCAGACGGACGCGCCGACGGGCTGGAGGACCGAACCGGTCACCTGGACGTTCGCGCCGCCGGAGCCCTTGACGTACGGGGTGGAGGTCCAGTTGGTGTTGGCGGCGACCCAGGCCATGTCGTTGCCGGGGAAGATCGAGCCCTGGAAGCTGCCCTGGGCGACCTGGTTGAAGCCGGTGGTCGTGGTGCCCGCGCGGCCGCAGTGGCCCGCCGTGGCGAAGCCCTGCGTGGTGCCGCGGGTCACCGCGAAGCCGACGGAGCAGCGGCCGCCGCCCATGTAGTACGCGTCGCCGCCCCGGATGTCGTACAGCGGGCGCGGTGCCTCGGCCGTCCTGACCACCCGCACCAGGTCGCGCGGGACTCCGGTGGCCCGGACGAGCCGCGCCCCGGCGCCGGGCCGTGTCTCCTCGACGACGAGGACGTTGGCGCGGACGTCGACGTAGCGGACGGGCGCCTCGGCCGTGGCGGCCCCGTCGAGGGTCCGCTTGGCCCGCTCCAGGGCGGTCAGGCTGTGCGGGACGAGCCGGGCGTCGGCTCCAGTGGCGCGTATCGCGGCCGCGTCGGCGGCGCGGGTGGTGGCCACGGTCAGGGTGCCGGAGTCCGGCCCGTCGACCCAGGCTCCGGCGAAGGCGCCGCCGAGGCCCTGGCGAAGCCGGGCGGCGGTGGCACCGGCCTCGGCCTCGTTGGCGAGCCGCGTCAGTGCCTGGGGGCGGGTGAGTCCCAGGTCGCGCTGCATGGCGGAGAGGAGTTCGGGCTGGGCGGCGGAGGCGGCGAGGGTCCGGGCTGCGGTCTTCGCGGCCGGGTTCCCGTCCGGGGCCGCGGTGGCGGTTCCGGCCTGGAGGCCGGCCAGCGCCATCCCGGCGGCGACCAGCGCGGTACACGCCGCGCGGGCGTGTCGTCGGAGCATGGGGTGTCTCCTCGGTTCTCGGTGGGGGTTCTGCCGGAACCGTAGGGATCCGCCTGGGGGCGGCGGGAGTTGTCAGTCGGCCCCTGCCACGGCGTTATGCCCCGGGACGCTGATCCGGCCCGCGCTGTGGGCCAGTGCCTCCGCGTGGGCGGCGCGGGTGTGGTGGAGGACGGTGGCGGCCCGCCCGGCAGTCCGCCCCTCGGGGTGCCAGCCGATGAGATGGCGCCAGACCAGCGGGGCGCCGGCCAGGGGCCGGGTCACGATGCCCGGCGTCGCGGGGAAGGTGGCCCGGCAGAGGCCGACGGCCCGCCCCACCTGGACCAGGTGCACGCAGGAGGCGGTGTCCGTCTCGTACACGCAGGCCGGGGTGAAGCCCGCGCGCACGCACGCGGCGGCGAAGCAGTCGCCGAAGCAGCCGTCGCCCGGGACGTCGGTCCAGGCCTCCGCCGCCAGTTCGGCCAGGTCGAGTTCGGTACGGGAGGCCAGCGGGTGGTCGGCGGCCAGCATCACGTACACCGGGTCGCGGGCGACCTCCGTCCAGGCGAGCCGTCCCGCCTCGGGCGGCGCGCTCTCGCCGCAGACCCCGACCAGGGCGAAGTCCAGCCGGCCGGCGGCGACCCCGCGGGCGATCTCCCGCTCCGACCAGGAGGTGTACGTGGTCACCGGCGAGCCCGGCTCGGTGCGGGCGAGCCGGTCGACGAGGCCGCCGAGCAGCGGGCCGTGGGTGCCGCCGAGCCGGTAGCCGCCCGCGCCCTCCCGGGCGAACCGCACCGCCTCCTCCTGCAACTCGCACACGGCGGGGAGGACGACCCGGGCACGGTCGAGGACGAGGTCGCCGAGCGCCGTGGTCCGCACCCCCTCCCGCCCGCGCTCGAACAGCACCCCGCCGAGGGCCCGTTCGATGCGCTTGAGCTGGGCGCTGAGCGCGGGCTGCGCGAGGCCGAGCGCGGTGGCGGCGCGCGTGAGACTGCCCGCGTCCGCGATGGCCCGGATCGCCTTGAGGTGCCTCAACTCCAAGTCCATACCGAGAGCTTGACGCCCCGCCCCCAATAGGTCCAGACCAGGGACGGCCGGGAGCGCGCGTCCGTGCGCCTCGATGGTCCCCGTGCGCCTCAGTGCCGCTCGGTGAGGAGCGTCGCCAGGTCGTCGGCGAACGCGACGAGCCAGTCGAGCGCGGATCCGCCGCGGGCGTGCCGGAATCCGTGCCGGCGCCCCCAGAACGCGGCCTGCACGGCGTGGAGTTGTGCCCATCGCCGGACCCGCTCGCGGTCGAGTTCGGACGCGTCGACGAAGACGTCCAGCGCGTGCCGGGCGGCCGTGCGCAGATCGTCGGCCTCGAGGAAGGCGAGGGCCCGGGACTTGAGGAGCGTGCCGCCGTCGTAGGCGGGGTCGCCGACGTACCCCTTGGGGTCGACCGCGAGCCATGGCTCGCGGTCGGCGCTCAGGATGTTGCCGGGGTGGAGGTCGCCGTGGATGAGGGTGTCCGGCTGCGTGGCGCCGAGTTCGCGGACGGTCGCCACGGCGGCGTCGACGACGGTGGACGCCAGGGCGCCGGGGAACTCGGCTGCGTCCTCGCGGAGTTGCTCCTCCCAGGCGTCGGCCTGGTCCCGCAGCCGGGGCAGGCCGGGCGGCGCCGGGACGGCGAGCCGCCGGCCGAGCCGAGCCGCGACGGTCAGGACCTCGTCGCCGTCCCGCACCTCGGCCAGGGTCGACGTCCGGGCGCGTTCGAGGAGCATCGCGAAGCGCGCGTCGTCCCGCTCGTGGAGCAGGACGGCCCCGCGTCCGCCCCACGCCTCGAAGGCGTCCGGTTCGTGGATGTTGCCGGGGTGCGGAAAGGACACCTTCAGCGCGGTCGCCCCACCGCCCTTCCGCCGCACCGGGACGATGACGCCGACGCCGCCGTGCATGACGTCCCCGTCGGGGACGCACTCCCAGAGCTCCATCAACTGCTCGACGATTCCGGGCAGTTCCGCGAGCCATGCCGCCCCGGACTCCCCCTCGCGCTCGACGGTGGTCCGCGCGAACGCCTCTGGTGTCCTGATCATCCGTTCACCGTACGCGCCGGGGGAGGCCGCTCCACCAGGACCTTGAAGAATGTTCACATCCATGACCGTGAATCACATACACATCTATTGACGCGTTCACGGCGAGGCCTCTAGCGTCCCACGGCAAGCGCTTTCTACCCGCCCGTGAACCCCTCACCCTGGAGACCAACGATGCGAACGGGACCCGTCATCGCGTGCGTCAGCCTGCTGGCCGGCACGCTCGTCGCCCTGTCCGGTACGACGGCACAGGCCGCGTCCACCACCTACGAGGCCGAGGCCTCGCCCGCGGTCTGCACCGGCACCGTCGACTCCGACTGGGCCGGCTTCTCCGGCACCGGATTCTGCAACGGCACCAACGCGGTGGGCGCCTACGCGCAGTTCACCGTGAACGCCCCGGCAGCGGGCACCGCCACGCTCGCGGTCCGCTTCGCCAACGGGACCACGGCCGCGCGGCCCGCGGCCCTCACGGTGAACGGATCGGCGGTCTCGTCGTCCTCGTACGAGGCGACGGGCGCGTGGACGACATGGGCCACGAAGACGTTCACGGTGCCGGTCAACGCGGGCGCGAACACCGTCCGCCTCGACCCGACCGGCGTCACGGGCCTGCCCAACATCGACCGTCTCGACGTCGAGACGGCCGGCACCACCACCCCGCCGTCGGGCGCCGCGCTCTACGTCGCACCGAACGGCACGGACGGCGCCGCCGGAACCCTCGCGGCCCCCACCACACTGAGCTCGGCCATCGCGCGCGTCACGTCCGGCGGGACGATCTACCTCCGCGGCGGCACGTACCACCACTCCCGGACGATCACCATCCCCGCCGGCAGCAACGGCACCGCCGCCGCCCGCACGAAACTCTCCGCCTACCCCGGCGAGCAGCCGGTACTGAACTTCTCGGCCATGACCGAGGACCCGGCGAACCGCGGACTCGCCGTGAACGGCTCGTACTGGCACATCAGCGGCATCGTCGTCGAACGCGCCGGTGACAACGGCATCTTCGTCGGCGGCAGCGACAACGTCATCGAGCGCACCGTGACGCGCTTCAACCGCGACTCCGGACTCCAGCTCTCCCGGATCGCCTCCACCACGCCCCAGAGCCAGTGGCCGTCCCGCAACCTCGTCCTGAGCGCTGAGTCGCACGACAACGCCGACGCGGACGGCGAGGACGCCGACGGCTTCGCGGCCAAGCTCACGGTCGGCCCCGGGAACGTCTTCCGCTACGCCGTCTCCCACCACAACATCGACGACGGCTGGGACCTGTACACCAAGACCGACACCGGCCCCATCGGAACCGTCACCATCGAGGACTCCCTCGCCTACGAGAACGGCACCCTCTCCGACGGCACACAGAACGCCAGCGGCGACCGCAACGGCTACAAGCTGGGCGGCGAGGACATCGCGGTCGACCACGTCGTCCGGCGCAGCATCGCCTACCGCAACGGCAAGCACGGCTTCACGTACAACAGCAACCCGGGCACGATGGCCGTGTCGAACAACCTCAGCGTCGACAACGCGCAGCGCAACTACTCCTTCGACGCGGGCACTTCGGTCTTCCGGAACAACACGTCGTGCCGGAGCGGCAGCGGCACGAACGACCGGACCCTCGGTGACGCCGACGGCTCCAACCAGTTCTGGTCCGGCACGAACGGCTCCCGGTGCGCCGCGTACTCCGGCGCCCTCGGCTGGTCGTACGCCACGGACGGCCGTCTCGCCGTGACCCTCGGCGGCAGGCCGGTCACCCTGTGACCGACCCGCTCCCGTACGACACACCCCGTTCACGGAGCCGACACGGGACTGTCGTACGGGAGCGGGAATGCCCTTGTCTCACAGGCGAGTTGGCCCAGACATGACTCTCGGAGTAGTCCTCAGCACGACCAAGCGCCAGCTCCCGATCGACGACACCGTGCGCCTCGCGCGGGAGGCCCACGACGCCGGGCTGCACTCGGCGTGGTTCGGTCAGTCCTTCGCGTACGACTCGCCCTCGCTCGCCGCGATCGTCGGGCGCGAGGTGCCCGGACTCCACGTCGGAACCGCGGCGATCCCCGTCTTCGGCCGCCACCCGCTGATCGTCTCCAGCCAGGCCCAGACCGCGCAGGCCGCCACCGGCGGGCGCTACCACCTCGGGCTCGCCCTCGGCACCAAGCACCTGACCGAGGAAGGTTTCGGACTGCGGTACGAGCGGCCCGTCCGGCTGCTCCGGGAGTTCCTCACCGCTCTGCGCCAGCTGGTGGAGACGGGCGGCGCGGACTTCCACGGCGAGCTGCTCACGGCCACGACGCCGTGGCCCGCGGCCGTGCCCGGGGCCGAGCCGCCGGTGCCGCTGCTCGTCGCCGCCATGGGGCCGCAGGCCCTGCGGGTCAGCGGTGAACTGGCCGACGGGATCCTGCCGTTCCTGGCCGGGCCGCGCGCGCTCGCCGAGGACATCGTCCCCGCCGTCACCGCCGCGGCGGCCGCGGCGGGCCGGCCTGCGCCCCGGATCGTGGCCATCGTTCCCGGTGTGGTCACCGCCGACACCGAGTCCGTACGGCAGGAGGCGTTCGAATCCCTGTCGCTCTTCGACGGGATCCCCTCCTACCAGCGGGTCATCGCCCGCTCCGGCGGCACCCGGGCCGGCGACCTTGCGGTGGTCGGCGACGAGGAGACCGTCGCCGCCGAGGTGCGGCGCTACCGCGAGGCGGGGGCGACGGAGGTGGTGTTCACGTCGACGCACCTGGGCGGCGAGGCCGACCGCGTGCGTACGTGGAAGCTGCTCGGCGAGCTGTCGAGGGAGTCCGTCGCGAAGGAGTCCGGCGCGAAGGACGGCACGGAGGAGTCCGGCACGAGGGGGTGAAGCCCCCCGGCATCACCCCCTCGCCCGTCCCCCCTCGTCCCCCGTCCCCCGTCCCCCTGGCCCCGTCCCTCCGCCCCTCCGCCCCTCCGTCAGGAGGCGTTCGGACCCACGTCCGCCGTCGTCAGGGGGCGGCGGACCGGGGCCAGGGTCGAGTACTCGTCCGCGCCGATGTCCCGCACCGGGCCACGGGCGTGGCCGTCGAGGTCCTCGACCACGGCCACGCCGGTCAGCGAGGCCGCCCCGATCGCCGGGCTGTCCGCCGCGAGGCGGAACACGCCGTCGGACTCCTGCTGGAGGCGCGGGTCGACGCGGACGTAGCCCGCCGCGGGCAGGTTCCCGTCGGCCGCGGCGCCCCACAGGATGTTGCTGTGCCAGGTGAAGCCGCTGGTCGCACCCATCGCGACGAGGCTGCCGACGTCCCCGACCAGCAGGTTGTCGGCGACGACCACGTCCTGGGGTGCGTAGTCCCGGGTCTCGCCCGAGAGGGTGCTCCTGTTGCCGCGCAGGGTGTTGTGCGCGATCACCGCGCGGTCGCAGGCGTCGTTGCCGCGCCGCTCCTCGGTGGTCTCGCCCTCGTGGTGGTCGCGGGTGGAGCCGCTGCCGATGACGAGGGCTCGGCCCGAGAGGCCGGCGAGGTAGTTGTTGACGACGAGGTGGTCGTTTCCGTAGACGCGGACGCCGTCCTTGCCGTCGAGGACGTGGTTGCCGTCCACCGTGGAGCGGTTGCCGTGGCGCAGCACGATGCCGCCGACGCTGTCGCGGATCGTGTTGTACCGGATCGTGTTGTCGGAGGACTTCACGGAGACGGCCTCGGGGTCGCCGTCGCACCGCTCGAAGAGGTTGTACTCGACGGTCGCGTGGGCGCCGGACAGGGCGCGGCCGCTGACGCCGAGGCGGATCGGTTCGCCGCCGTTGGCTCCGGTGTAGCTGTGGTCGGAGAAGTGGTTCCTGAGGATCTGGAGGCGCTGGGCCATGGCCGTCGTGCCGGGGCCGTCGACCACGACGAAGATGCCCTCGGTGGACTTGTCGTGGAAGTGGTTCCGGTCGATCTTGGCGTCGTCGCCGCGCACGACGACCCAGTCGAGTCCGGCGATGTCGGCGAACCGGAAGTCGTTGCGGGTCAGCCGGATGCGCGGGCTGTTCGCCGGGATCTCCAGGGTGGTGCTCTGCCGCAGGGCGAAGCCGCTGACGACGATGTTGCTGGAGTTGTCGAAGACGAAGCTGCGCTCGCCCTGGAGCACGGCGCCGCCGCGCGACGCGGAGACGATGGTGATGGGTGCGCTGCTCGTGCCGTTCCGGCCCGAGACGGTGATCGCGCCACCGGACGGGACGGTGTACGTGCCGGCGGCGACGACGATGCGGTCCCCGGCGACCGCCCGGTCGATCGCGCTCTGGAGGTCGTACAGATTGGTGACCCGGGTCTCCGTGGCCGCC
Source organism: Streptomyces sp. NPDC042346 (assembly GCF_055581845.1). Lineage (NCBI taxonomy): Bacteria > Bacillati > Actinomycetota > Actinomycetes > Kitasatosporales > Streptomycetaceae > Streptomyces > Streptomyces sp. NPDC042346. Next base: position 740,916 of record NZ_JBVJEH010000002.1, read on the forward strand.
GAGGCGCCGGTCGCGAGGAGGGTTTCGAGCGGCAGGACGGCGACGGCCGCTCCCAGCGTGCTGCCCTTGAGAAACGTGCGACGCCGCATGTCGGCTCCTGATGTCGTCCCCGTTGGCGTCCGGACGGTACGGCAACTCCCCCAGCTTGAGGCCGGTCGCTGACGTTCCGCTTACGCGCCGCTAACGGCGGCCGATCGGGTGGACCCTCGACGGGCGGGGCGGGCAGTGGCATCTTCCCTTCCGGGGCCGGTTCACGATGGCCCGGCGGAGCGCCCCGGTCTCAGCGCCCGCTCGACCACGTGAAGGGGGAGAGATGGCCGGCCGACGCAGGGCGATCGCCCGACTGTTGACGATGTGCCTGGTCGCGGGCGCGGCAGGTGGCTGGGCTCCGGAGGTGCGCGGTGCGCTCCCCGCCGACCAGACGACGATCTCCCATGACGACCTGCGGACCGGCTGGGACCGGGACGAGCCCGGTCTCGCCCCCGACCAGGTGTCCAGCTCGGACTTCGGCCTCCAGTTCTCCACCACCGTCGACGGCCAGGTGTACGCGCAGCCGCTCGTCGTGGGGGGCACGCTCGTCGCGGCGACCGAGAACAACAAGGTGTACGGGATCGACGCCGCCACCGGGGCCATCGGCTGGACCAAGGACCTCGGCGCCCCCTGGCCGGCCTCGGCGATCAGCTGCGGGGACCTGGTGCCGAACATCGGGGTGACCTCCACCCCCGTCTACGACCCGGCGACCAACGCCGTCTACCTGACCTCCAAGGTCAACGACGGTATCGACGTCCAGCATCCCAACTGGTACGTGCACGCGCTCGACCCGGTGACGGGAGCCGAGCGCGCGGGCTGGCCGGTGAAGGTGGCGGGCGCGCCGGTGAACGATCCGGGGCGGGCGTTCAATCCGTACACGGCGGGGCAGCGGCCCGGGCTGTTGCTCATGGGCGGTTCCGTCTACGCGGCCTTCGCCTCGCACTGCGACCGCGGCCCGTACGTCGGGTACGTCATGGGTGTCAGCACCACGACGCGCCGGACGACGCTGTGGGCCACCGAGGACTCGTCCGCCAACGGCATGGCCGGTGTCTGGATGAGCGGTGGCGGTCTGGTCTCCGACGGCCCGGGCCGGATCCTCTTCTCGACGGGCAACGGGGTCTCGCCCGCGCCGGGCCCCGGCAGCCTGCCGCCGGGGCAGCTCGCGGAGTCGGTCGTCCGGCTCGGGGTGAACAGCGACGGGACGATGTCGGCACAGGACTTCTTCAGTCCGGCCAACGCCTCCCAGCTCGACCTGAACGACACCGATCTGGGCTCGGGCGGTCCGGTGGCCCTCCCGGGTCCGGTCTTCGGCACCAGCCGGTATCCGCGGCTGCTCGTCCAGATCGGCAAGGACGGGCGGCTGTTCCTGCTCGACCGGGACGACCTCGGCGGCCGGAGCCAGGGTCCGGGCGGTACGGACAAGGTGCTGGGCGCGTTCGGTCCCTACGAGGGCGTCTGGGGGCATCCCGCCGTGTACGGCGGGCAGGGCGGTTACGTCTACACGATCGGCAGCGGCGGCCCGCTGCGGGCGTTCGCGTACGGACTCACCGGCTCCGGGCTCCCGGGGCTGACCAACACGGGCAGCAGCGCGCAGCGGTTCGGCTACACCTCGGGCTCTCCGGTGGTGACCTCGACGGGGACGAATCCGGGGTCGGCGCTCGTGTGGGCGGTCGCGTCCGATGGGGCGAGCGGCGCCAACGGGCAGCTGCGGGCGTACGACGCGGTGCCCGTGAACGGGGCGCTGCGACTGCGGTGGTCGGCGCCGATCGGGGTGGCGTCGAAGTTCTCCGTGCCCGCCACCGACGGCGGGCGGATCTACGTGGGGACGCGGGACGGGCACGTGCTGGCCTTCGGGCGGCCGGCCAACAGCGCCCTGACGGGCGCGCCGGTGGACGCCGGCGAGGTGGCGGTCGGGGCGGCGGGGAGCGTCACGGCCACGGTCACGGCGACCCGGGACGTGACGATCACCGGGGTGAGCACGACGGCGGGCGGCCCGTTCTCGGCGACCTCCGCCGGGCTGCCGCGCACGCTGCGGGCGGGCGAGACCCACACCGCGCAGGTGACCTTCTCCCCCACGGCGCCCGGCCCCGACACCTCGGCGCTGACCTTCTCCACGAACCTCGGCGACAGCGCGCTCGGGCTCACGGGGTACGGCACCCGGCCCGGGCTCCTCGCGTCGCCGGGCGCGCTCGACTTCGGCACGGTGCCGACCACGACGAGCAAGTCGCTCGGCGTCACGTTCACGAACACGGGGACGGCCGACGAGACGATCTCCTCGGTCTCCGTCCCTGGCGCCCCCTTCGGCTCGGCGGACCCGCCGGCCGTCGGGACGGTCGTGAAGCCCCGGCAGTCCGTCACCGTGCAGGTGACGTACGCCCCGACGGCCGCCGGGGAGCACACGGGAACGCTCGCCGTCGGCGGCGCGAACGGCACGGCGTCGGTCGCGATCACCGGCACGGCGGTGACCGGGCGGGCGGAGCTCACGATCACGCCCACCTCGACGGCCTTCGGCGAGGTGAAGGTCGGTCAGTCGGTCACCAGGACCTTTGACATCAGCAACACCGGCAACATCCCGCTCACCGTCACCAAGGCGAAGGCGCCCGCGGCTCCCTTCCACGTGAGCAATCCGATCAGCGAGGGCCAGGTCCTGGGTCCCGAGGACGTGGTCCACCAGGCCGTGACCTTCTCGCCCACGTCGATCGGGGCGGTGAGCGCCGCGTACGAGCTGACCTCGGACGACGGGCGGGGCCCGCGCAACGAGGCGCTGACCGGTACCGGCGTGGCCGGCACCGGGGTCACCGTGCCCTCGCCGGGCGCGGGCGGCTGGCGGCTCAACGGCGCCGCCGCGATCTCCGGCAACGACCTCCAGCTCACGCAGGCGAGCGCGTCCCAGCGGGGTGCGGCGGTCTGGCCCGTCCCCGTGCTCACCGACGGTCTCAAGGCCTCGTTCACCACGGTGATCGGCGGCGGCACCGGCGCCGACGGGCTCACCTTCGCCCTGCTCGACCCGGCCGGGACGACGCCGAACGCGCTCGGCGGCGTCGGGGGCGGCCTCGGCTACTCCGGGCTCCCCGGTGTGGCCGTCACCTTCGACACGTACCGCAACCCCGGGGACCCGTCGGCCAACTTCGTCGGCATCGCGACCGGCGGCAGCGGCTCGGCCCTCACGTACGCGGCGACGACGTCCAGCGTCCCGAACCTGCGGGCGGGCACCCACACGGTCACCGTCGCGGTCACCGGCAAGACGGTCACGGTCTCCGTCGACGGCACCCAGCGGCTGCGCACGACGGTGGCCTCGCTGCCGCCGGCGGCCCTGCTCGCCTTCACGGGCGGGTCGGGGGGCCACACCGACATCCACGCCGTGCGCGGCGCGGCGATCACCTCCCCGTCGTACGCGCTGCCGCCGCCGGGCCCGAACGGCTGGTCGTACAACGGCAGCGCCGTGCAGTCCGGCACGAGCCTCGTCGTCAACCCCGCGCAGGCGTACGTCAAGGGCTCGGCGGTCCAGGCCACGGCCGTGCCGTCGGCCCGGCTGCGGGCCCGCTTCACCGCGACGCTCTCGGGCGGCACCGGCGGCGACGGGCTCGCCCTGCTGCTCCTCGACGCGACCCGGAACACGCCGAAGGCGCTGGGGTACGGGGGCGGCGGGCTCGGCTACAGCGGGCTGCCCGGGGTGGCCGTCGCCCTGGACACGTACCGCAACCCCGGCGAACCGTCGTCGAACTTCGTCGGCGTGGCCACGAGCGGCTCGGCGTCCACGCTGCGGTACGCGGCGACCTCGACCGCCGTCCCCGCGCTGCGTACGGGCAGTCACACGGTCGACGTGAACGTGACCGCCGCCGGGCGGCTCCTCGTCCTCGTCGACGGGGTGCAGGTCATCGACGTGGCGGTGACGCTGCCGAAGAACGTCCTGGTCGGATTCAGCGGCGCGACAGGCGGCCTGACGGATCGTCATGCGGTGTCGGGGGTCCGTGTCGGCTACTGAGCGGGGTGCCGGGGCGCCGCCCGTACCGGTGAGCGGCGCACCGCCCCGATACCTGTCCGCATGCCGGACGTGCGCGGTAGTCTTCTCGCCTTTCGGAGCACGTACCCGATCTCTTCCGTGAGGCGAGCGATACACATGACCGAACTGAGCCGGATATTCGTGGACGAGTGCCTGCACGGGGACGGCGACCTCGGCGGGGCCGTCGCCCGGGCCGCCTTCCCTCCGGGCTTCGAGAAGGCCTGGCGGTCGTACCTGTTGCACCGGCCCTGGTTCGTGGACGCCGCGGAGACGGAGGCCTTCGCGCGGGACCTGGGGGGCCTCTTCGACCTCCTGGTGTCGCTGCCGCGGCGGCTGTTCGACGGTGACATGGAGCGGTACGGGGCGGCCATCGGGATCGACCCCCGGCTCGTGTCGCTGCTCCGCCGGGGCGGATCCGGGGTTCCCGACCGGCTGGGCCGTGCCGACGCGTACCACGACGGCACCTCGTACAAGCTCCTGGAGTTCAACCTCGGCAGCGAGGTGGGCGGTCTCGAACTGGCCGTGTTCAACGAAGGGCTCCTCGGCGTACCGGAGTTCGGCGCCTTCGCGCGGAAGCACGAGCTCGGCCACGTCGACATCGGCGCCCGGATGGCGGCGGTGCTGCGGGAGCGGGCGAAGCCGGCCGTGTCGGGCGGGGCGGAGCCGGTCGTCGGGCTGATCGAGGGGCGCGGCGGGGTCGCCGCGTACGGCCGGATGATGGTCGCCACGCAGGAGGCGATGGCCGCGCACGGTCTCGACGTGCGGATCGGCGAGGTCGGGGACGTCCGCACGCGCCCCGACGGCAAGTTGACGCTGGACGGGACGCCGCTCGACCTGGTCGTGCGGAACTTCGCGGCCGGTCAGCTGTGGGAGGATCCGGCGGGGCCGGAGGTGGCGGAGCCGTTCTTCCGCGCCCACGAGGCGGGCAGGACCGTGCTGTTCACGACCCTGGAGAGCGGCTTCTACGGGAACAAGAGCGCGCTCTCGCTGCTCACCGACCCCCGGTGGAGCGGTGCGTTCGACGACGCCGAGCGGGCTCTGGTCGAGCGGCTGCTGCCGTGGAGCCGCACGGTGAGCGGGTCCGGACCTGCCGGGGTCGCGGAGATCGTGGACCTGTGCCGGGAGCGGCGGGAGCGGCTCATCCTCAAGCCCGGGGCCGGGTACGGCGGTCTGGACACGTTCGTCGGCTGGGAGAGCACCGAGTCCGAGTGGCGGGCGGCGCTGTCCGTCGCCGTCGAGCACGGCGGCTACGTGGCCCAGGAGCGGGTCGTCCCGCGCGCCGAGCCCGTGTACGACCCGGCGACGGGGACGGTCGACGACTGGATCGCGGTCCTGGGGGTCTTCCTCACCGACGACGGGTACGCCGGGACGCACGCGCGGGCGAACCGGGCGGACGGGGGCGCGATCGTGGGTCTGAGCAGCAATCCGGGCACGCGCATGGTCGGCGTGTTCTCGCATCCCTGACGGGCGCCCGGAGCTCTCAGCGCGTGCCGTCCTTCTTCCAGGGGCCGATGCCGAGCTTCCCCGTCGTGCCGAGGTCGAGCTCGGGCGTCACCATGGCGGGGGCGGCGCCGGGGAGCGCGGCGGCGCTACGCGTGCGGGGTGGCCTCCTGGGGGCGCAGTGCCGCCACCGCGCTGAGCATCAGCTCCAGGGCGAAGGGGTAGCCGCTGTCCTGCATGTCGGCGGCGAGCAGCGGGTAGGTCGCGGCGATGTTCGGGTGGGTGTCCGGCGACAGTCTGCCGTACACCGACTGCCAGACCTCCTGGTCCCCCTCCCTCGCGGCGGGCGGCAGGGCCGCCGCGGCGGCGTCCTGGGCGGCGAAGGCGAGGGCCTGGTCGACGAAGGCGTGGTAGATGCGCACCGCGAGGGGGTCCGGGAAGCCTCCGGAGCGCAGGATGCCGAGGATCCGCTCGACGGCCCGGGTCTCGTGGGGGCGACCGGTCGTGCGGTACGCGCCGAGGACCGCGGCCTGCGGATGATCGAGGTAGCAGGCGTGGATCCGCAGCCCCATCGAGCGGAGGTCCTCCCGCCAGTCGCCCGTCGCCGTCCAGCTCTCCTGCGCCCGGCCGATGAGTTCGTCCGCGATCGCGAGGAGGAGGGCGTCGGTGTTGCGGAAGTAGCGGTAGAGCGCGCTGGGGTCGGAGCCGAGCGCCGCGCCCAGCCTCCGTACCGACAGGGCTTCGGCGCCGTGCTGGGCGACGAGGCGGAGCGCCGTGTCGACGATCAGCTGCTCGGAGAGGACGGCGCCCTGCTTGGTGGGGCGGCGGCGCTGTCGGCTGCTTTCGGGGACCACGCGTTCGGACATGTCCGGGACCTTACGTCAACACCATTGACGTGTAAACGGCCTTGCCGCTTCCATAGCGCCCAACCACCTGCCGCCTCTTGTTCTGGAGCATTCGCATGGCCAAGGCCGATCTGGTCTTCACCCGCGGTCCCGTCTTCACGGTGGACCCGGCCCGCACCCGGGCGACCTCGCTCGCCGTCATCGGCGAGCGGATCGCCGCCGTCGGCCACGACGAGGTGCGCGAGCTCATCGGCCCGGACACCGAGGTCGTCGACCTGACGGGGAAGCTGCTGGTCCCGGGTTTCCAGGACGCCCACGTCCACGCGGTGTTCGCCGGGGCCGAGCTGGCCCAGTGCGACCTGTCGGAGACCGTCAGCGTCGACGAGTACCTGCGCCTGGTCCGCGCCTACGCGGACGCGAACCCGGACCGCGAGTGGATCTCCGGCGGCGGCTGGTCGATGGAGAGCTTCGAGGGCGGTCTGCCGACCCGGCAGCTGCTCGACTCGGTCGTCCCGGACCGGCCGGTCCTGCTGTCGAACCGCGACCACCACGGCGCCTGGGCCAACACGCGGGCGCTGGAGCTGGCGGGGATCACCGCCGACACCCCCGACCCGGCGGACGGCCGCATCGAGCGGGAGGCGGACGGCACCCCCAGCGGCATGCTCCAGGAGGGCGCCGCCGGCCTCGTCGGCCACCTGGTGCCGCCGATGTCGGACGCCGACCGCCTCGCCGGGCTCTACCGCGCCCAGTCGCTGCTGCACTCCCTCGGTGTCACCGGCTGGCAGGACGCCATGCTCGGCGAGTTCCACGGGCAGCCCGACCCCTCCGACGCCTACCTGACGGCCGCCCTCGACGGCACGCTCACCGCCCGGGTCACCGGCGCGCTCTGGTGGGACCGCGAGCGCGGTGCCGAGCAGATCCCCGAACTGGTCGCCCGGCGCGCGAAGCTGAACGCCGGCCGGTTCCGCGCGACCTCGATCAAGATCATGCAGGACGGCGTCGCGGAGAACTTCACCGCCGCCATGACGACCCCGTACCTGGACGGCTGCGGCTGCGCCACCGCCAACTCGGGTCTGAGCTTCGTCGACCCCGACGCGCTGCGCGGCTACGTGACCGAGCTCGACGCCCTCGGCTTCCAGGTCCACTTCCACGCCCTGGGCGACCGGGCCGTCCGGGAGGCCCTCGACGCGATCGAGGCCGCCATGGCGGTCAACGGGCGGCGCGGCAACCGCCACCACCTCGCGCACCTCCAGGTCGTCCACCCCGACGACCTCGCCCGCTTCGCCGCGCTCGGCGCCATCGCCAACATCCAGCCGCTGTGGGCGGCCCACGAGCCGCAGATGGACGAGCTGACGATTCCGTTCCTCGGCGCGGAGCGCGCCTCCTGGCAGTACCCCTTCGGCGACCTCGTCCGCGCCGGGGCCACGCTCGCCGCCGGCAGCGACTGGCCCGTCAGCAGCCCCGACCCGATCGCGGGCATCCACGTGGCCGTGAACCGCCGCGACCCGGAGTCCGCCGACGCGCCGGTCTTCTACCCCGAGCAGCGGCTCGACCTCCCGACCGCGCTGGCCGCCTACACCGCCGGCACCGCCCATGTGAACGGGCACGACGACGCGGGCAGCCTGCGCGCCGGGAACCTCGCCGACCTCGTGGTCCTGGACCGCGACATCCTCACGGCGCCGCCGGAGGAGATCGGTCAGGCCCGGGTGGAGCGGACCTACGTCGGCGGCAAGCTCGTCCACGCGAGCTGACGGGTCCGGATCTAGCCGTGCTTCCGCACCGAGGACGCCCGGACGTCGAGGCGGGTCGGGACCACCGTCCCGGCCGGTTCCCGGCCGCCGTGCTCCAGGACCCGCACCAGGTGCTCGATGCCCGCCTCTGCGATCGCCTCGGGCCGCAGGCTCAGGGTGGTCACGGGCGGCTCGGTGTGCTCGGCCGTGACGTCCTCGCTCACACAGGCGAGGAGCAGATCGCCGGGTACGTCGTAACCGTGGCGGCGCGCCGCCTCCAGGACGAGGGGCGGGCTCGCCTCGGCGACGACGAGGAGGGCGTCGGGCCGGTCCCCGCCGGCCTGCAGGCCGTCCTCCTCGCCCGCCGGTCCTCCCGTCAGGGCGGTCTCGACGGCGCGGACCACGGGTCCGTTGCCGTGTTCCGCGACCCGCACGACCCGCTCCGGCAGGCCGTGCTCCGCGCACCACTCCCGGTGGGCGGCGAAGACCTCGGCATGGAAGCGGGTGGTGCTGTCGGGTACGACGAGGACGGGTCTCCGGGCGCCCTGCTCGCGGAAGTGGTCCAGGGCGGTACGGACGGCGGCGCTCGTGTCGACGTCCACCCAGTACGCCCCGGGCCGTCCCTCCACGGAGCGGTCGCTGAAGACCGGGATGCCGGCGGCGAGCACGTCGTCGACGATCCGGTCGTCGGCACCGGGGTCGGTGACGACCACGGCGTCGAGCGGCAGCTCGGACCACTCGTTCTGCAGGGATCCGGCGGGCAGCAGGACCATGGCGTAGCCGCGTCGCAGCGCGGTCGCCGCCGTGGCCCCGGTCAGCCGGGCGAAGTACGGCGACTCCAGGAAGACCGCGGGGGCGTCGGCCATCTCCCCCACCACGTATCCGATCAACTTGGCTCGACCCGCGCGTAGTTGGCGCGCGGTGGCATTGGGCCGGTAGCCCATTCTGCGCGCGGTCTCACGGGCCTTCTCCCGCACTTCGGGAGAGAGCCTTCCGGTGTCGTTGAGAGCCGCCGAGACGGTCGTCTTGGACAGGCCCGCCTCGCGGGCGACGTCGACGAGACGGACGCGCGGGGTGGGTGAAGAGTGCTGCCCGCCGTGCCGTGATCCAGAGGTCATGAACCGATGGTGCCACCCTCCTGACCTTTGCAAAACCGTTCCCGCAGGACCTTGTGCGGGAACGTTCCCGCATTAATACTCGCTCCATCCCCCCAGCGCCCGTCACTACACCCGTAAAGGGGTGGGTCTGCATGCGCATGTCGAGAACCATCGCGCTCCTCACCTGTACCGCCGCCCTCGCCGCCACGACCGCCGCCTGTTCCGGCGCCACGAAGCCCACGGCCGCCCCCGGCGGCGGGCCCGGCTACGAGGTCACCCCGACCTCGCCGCCCGCGAAGGGCACCCTGGACTCCTTCACGTGGTCCCTCTACGCCGAGCCGTACACGCTCGACTACGCCCTCGCGTACGACTACCCGCCGAACACCGTGCTCGCCAACGTGTGCGAGCAGCTGTTCCGGGTCACGCCCGACATGAAGATCGAGCCCGGTCTCGCGGTCAAGTACGCGCAGCCCGATCCGCGCACGCTGGTCTACACCCTCCGCTCCGGGGTGAAGTTCCACGACGGCACGACGATGACCGCCGACGACGTCGTGGCCTCCCTCAAGCGCCAGATGGACCCCGCGACCGGCTCGCCGTGGGGCTCGGCCTTCAAGAACGTCGACTCGATCGAGAAGACCGGTCCCCTGGAGGTGACCCTCCGCCTCGGCAAGGCCGACGTCCTGCTGCACGAACTGATGGCCGCCTCCCCCGGCACCATCGAGAGCGCCGCGTACCTGAAGAAGGCCGGCAAGGACTACGGCACCCCCAAGGGCGGCGTGAACTGCACCGGCCCCTTCTCCCTCGAATCCTGGGACGCGGGCTCCGGCATCACCCTGAAGAAGAACGCCGCCTACTGGGACCCGAAGCTCGCGCCCAAGTCGGAGTCCGTCAAGTTCACCTTCATCGAGGACCCGGCGGCGCGCACCAGCGCCATGCTCTCCGGCACCGCCGACGGCGGGTACATGGTGCCCACGTCCTCGATCCAGCAGCTGCGGACCAGCGGCAAGGGCACGCTGCTCTTCGGCCCGAACACCGCCGCCGCTGACCTCGCCGTCCTCGACCTGCACGGCCCGCTCGGCAACCTCAAGGTCCGCCAGGCCCTCTCCATGGCCCTCGACCGGAAGAACATCGTCAAGGCCGCGGCCGGCGGTGTCGGCGTCCCCGCGAAGGCCCCCGCCGCGCGCGGCGCCTGGTCGCTCGCCCCGGAGAAGACCGCCGAGCTGTACGACACGCTGCCCGAGCCCGTCTACGACGTCGAGGCCGCGAAGAAGCTCGTCCAGGAGTCCGGCGCCTCCGGTCGCACCATCACCCTGGTCACCAGCACCCTCGCCCCCGAGATCAGCATCGTCGCCACCGCCGTGCAGGCCGCCGGCCGGCAGATCGGCCTCGACATCAAGCTGAAGTCCGTCGCCCCCGAGGCGTACAGCAGCATCTTCGTCGACCCCGACGCCCGCGCAGGCCTCGACCTCGTGATCACCAACGGGTACGACAACACGCCCGACCCGCTGGAGTTCTACCAGTACTTCCGCACCGGGGACTTCGGCAACTACGGAAACTGGTCGAACGCCGAGTACGACGTCGCCTTCGACCGCGCCAACTCGGAGCCCGACCCGGGCAAGCGCGCCGAGAAGACCGCCGAGCTCCAGAAGATCGCGCTGCGCGAGCTGCCGAGCATCCCCGTGTACGAGGCGCCCTACAACGTCTTCCTCGGCAAGCGCATCACCGGTGCCCCCACCGGCATCGCCCAGCTGTACTACCCGTGGGCCGCGACGATCGGGGCCGCGAAGTAATGACCCGATACCTCGTCGGCCGGCTCCTCGGGCTGGTGGCGGTGCTGTTCGTGACCTCCCTCGTGGTCTTCGGCGCCATCCACCTGGCCCCCGGCGACCCGGTGACCTTCCTGCTCCACGGCCGCCCCGCGACGCCCGAGGCCGTGGCGGCCCTGCGCACCGAGTACCACCTGGACGACCCGCTGGCCGTCCAGTACGCGAAGTGGCTCGGCGGTGTCCTCACCGGCGACTTCGGCACCTCCGCCCAGTTCCACCAGGACGTGGCCGACCTCATCGGCTCCCGGCTGCCCAGCACGGCGCTGCTCGTCGCGTACGCGGCGCTGCTCGTCACACTGATCGGCGTCGGGTCCGGGATCCTCGCCGCGCTGCGCCCCGGCCCGCTGGACCGGACGGTCCTCATCGGCACCGGTGTCGCCACGGCGACCCCGTCCTTCGTGAGCGCCATCGTGCTCGTGTCGGTCTTCTCGGTGCAGCTGGGCTGGTTCCCCGGCCCCGGCGGCACCCCGGTGGGCTTCTCCCAGCAGATCTACCACCTGACCCTGCCGGCCTTCGCCCTGGCGATGACCTTCGCGGGGCTGCTCGCCCGGGTCACCCGCTCCGCGATGCTCGACGAGCTCGGCCGTGAGCACGTCGAGGTGGCCCGCGCCCGCGGCGTCGCGGGCCGGACCGTGGTCCGCCGGCACGTCCTGCGCAACGCCCTCGGTCCGGTCGTCACGGTCGGCGGCACGATGCTCGCCGGCCTCCTCATCAGCACCTCGATCGTCGAGACCGCCTTCGACGTGCCCGGGCTCGGCTCGCTGCTCGTGTCGTCGGTGACCGCCCAGGACTTCTCGGTGGTGCAGGCGATCACCCTGCTCAGCGTCGCCGCCTTCGTCCTCGTGAACCTCGCCGTCGACCTGCTCGCGCCCCTCATCGACCCCCGGCTGTCGCTCCACGGGGAAGGCTCCTCATGACCACCACCACCTCCACGGTGCCGTACCGCAGGCCCGGCCTCCGCCGGCTGCGCGCCCTCGGCCAGGGTCCCCTCTTCACGGTCTCGGTCGCGGTGCTCGTCGCCCTCGTCCTGGTCGCCGTCCTCGCGCCCCTCCTCGCCCCGTACGACCCCGAGGCCGTCGACCTCACGTCGAGCCTCGTCGGGACCAGCGGCGACCACCTCCTCGGCACCGACCAGTCCGGGCGGGACATCCTGTCCCGGCTGCTCTACGGCGCCCGCACCGGACTCCTCGGGCCGCTGCTCGTCGTCGCCGTCTCCACCCTCCTCGGCACCCTGATCGGCGTCGTGGCGGCCTGGCGCGGCGGCTGGGCGGACACGCTCCTGTCCCGCTCGATGGACATGGTCTTCGCGATCCCCGGGCTGCTGCTCGCCATCCTGCTCGTGACCGTCGTCGGCTCCGGGATGACCGCGCCGGTGATCGCCATGGCCGTGGCGTACACCCCGTACGTGGGCCGGCTCGTGCGCGGCATCGCGCGCCAGGAGAAGGCCCGCCCGTACATCGAGGCGTACCGGGTGCAGGGCTGGTCCGGGTGGACGGTCTGCCTGCGCCACCTGCTGCCGAACATCGCCCCGACGGTCTTCGCCCAGTCCGCGATGAACTTCGGGTACGCGCTGATGGACCTCGCGGCGCTCTCCTACCTCGGCTTCGGCGTGCAGCCGCCGACCGCCGACTGGGGCGCCATGATCAACGAAGGCCAGTCGGCCGTCCAGCAGGGGGCGATGCTGCCCGCCCTCGCGCCCTCCGCGTGCATCGTGCTCGCCGTGGTGGCGTTCGGCATCGTCGGCGAGGGACTCGCCGACCGGATCGCGAAGCGTGAGCGGTGAACGGCATGAAGGAACACAGCGGCACGACGCCGGTCCTGGAGATCGACGGGCTCGACGTCCGGCTCCCCGAGGGCCGCGCCGGACGGCCGATCCTGGACGGCGTCAGCCTGCGGGTCGGCGCCGGGGAGAGCGTCGGCCTGGTCGGCGAGTCCGGCTCGGGCAAGTCGGTGGCCTGCCGCAGCGTCCTCGGACTGCTGCCCGGGGGCGCCCGCACCACCGGCGAGGTCCGGGTCGCCGGCCGTGACGTGCTCGCCATGAACCGCACGGAGCTGGCCGCGCTGCGGGCCCGGCAGGTCTCCATGGTCTTCCAGGACCCGCGGGCCTCCGTCAATCCGCTCCGCCGCGTCGGCGACTTCCTCACCGAGGGACTGCGCGCGGCCGGCACCCCGCCGGCCGCGGCGACCGCGCGGGCCCTGGAGCTGCTCGAAGCGGTCGGCATCCGCGACCCGAAGGGCGCGCTGCGCCGTCGGCCGCACGAGTTCTCCGGCGGCATGCTCCAGCGGGTGGTCATCGCCGCGGCGCTCGCCTCCGAACCCGCGCTGCTCGTCGCCGACGAGCCGACGACCGCCCTGGACGTCACGACCCAGGCGGAGATCATCCGGATCCTGACCCGCCTGCGGGCCGAGCGCGGCACGGGCATGCTCTTCGTCACCCACGACCTCGAACTCGCCTCCGCCGTCTGCGACCGCGTGTACGTGATGTACGCGGGCCGGATCGTGGAGACGCGGGGCACCGACGAGCTGTTCGACCGGCCCCGCCACCCGTACACGGCGGGCCTGCTCGCCTGCACGCCGGGCATCGAACCCGGCTCCCCCGCGCCCCGGCCCATCCCGGGACGGCCCGTCTCCCTGGCCGAGACGCCGCCGGGCTGCGCCTTCGCCGCGCGCTGCGCCCACGCCGTACCGCGCTGCTCCCAGGAGAAGCCGGTCCTCGCCCGGCACGGCGACGGACTCGCCGCCTGCCACCGCGCCGACGAAGGGATCATGCTGTGACCGTGTCGACAAAGGACGCCCCGGTCGTCGAGACCGGCCTGGTCGTCGACGGCCTGCGGAAGGTGTACGGCGACCACACGGCCGTCGACGGCGTGTCCTTCACCCTGGCGCCCGGATCCTCCCTCGCGATCGTCGGCGAGTCCGGCAGCGGCAAGACCACCACGGTCCGGATGCTCGTCGGTCTGGAGCGCCCGGACGGCGGCACCGTCCGCCTGGACGGCCGGGACCGCTCCACGCTGCCCCGGGGCCGGGCCGAACGGCTGGCCAGGGCCCGGGAGATCCAGATGGTCTTCCAGGACCCGTACCTCTCGCTCGACCCCCGGATCACCGTCTCCGGCTGCCTCGACGAGGTGCTCCGCCTCCACACCGCCCTCGACGCGACCGCCCGCGCCGCCCGGGTCTCCGAGCTCCTCGACCAGGTCGGGCTCGGCACGCGCGAGGCCTCGGCCCTCCCCCGCGGGCTGTCCGGCGGGCAGCGGCAGCGCGTGGCGATCGCCCGCGCCCTCGCCGTGGAGCCCCGCGTCCTCGTCCTCGACGAGGCCGTCGCCGCGCTCGACGTGTCGATCCAGGCGCAGATCCTCGAACTCCTCGCCACGATCCGCCGCGACTCGGGCATCGGCTACCTGTTCGTCACCCACGACCTGGCCGTGGTCCGGCACATCGCGGACGAGGTGATGGTCCTCAAGTCCGGTCAGGTCGTGGAGGCCGGCCCGACCTCGCGCGTACTGGAGTCCCCGGAGCACCCGTACACCCGGCTCCTGCTCGACTCCGTGCCCCGGCGCGGCGGGTTCGCGGCGGCGAGCTGACGGACCACCGGTGGGCCGACGGGCGTCGCGGTCACCGGTCACCTGTCGCCGGTCACCGGTCGGGGGGCCGGTGACCGGTCGCACGCCTCGCGCGCGGTCGCGCGGCCCGGTTACCGGGCGCGCGGCCCGGGGGTCAGGCCCGCAGCCGCCGGAGGACGGAGCGCATCGCGCGTTCCACGGCGGCGCGGGACGCGTCGGTGGGGTCGGTCAGTTCGAAGCCGTGGTGGCCCAGCGGCACGTCGACGAGTTCGACCTCCACCCCGCTCTTCGCGGCGGCGTCCAGGAACTCCTGGACCGTCGCCGCGAAGGCGGGGTGTTCGAGTCCGGCCCGGGTGAGAACGACCGGCGGCGCGCCCGGTCCCGGAGCGAGCGCGTCGACCGGCCGGAAGCGGGACTCCACTGCGCCCCAGCCGGGCAGCGGCCCGAGAGCGGGGTAGTTCGCCGCCACGCACCGCAGCCACGGCGGGGGCGCGGCGAGCCAGTCCGCCGCGAGGAGTCCGCCGGTGGAGAAGAACCAGAGGGCGATGCGGTCGCCGTCCACGCGCGGGTCGGCGCGGACCAGTTCGACCGCCTCGGCGAGGTCGTCGGCGGCCCGCGGATAGTCGGCGAGGCCGTGCAGCCGGTGGTCGAGGGTCACGCCGACGGCACCGAGGCTCGCCGCGTAGCGGCCGTATCCGAGGAAGAACGGCGTATCGCGCGGCGTGGGCCGCTGGTCGGGGGCGATCGGCCCGCCGTGGACGAAGACCACGGCCGGCCGGGGCGAGTCCCCGGGTCCGCCCGCTTCCGGCAGGTGGAGGTCGACCCGTCCCCGCCGCTCGCGCGGCGCCTCGGGGACGTCCAGGAGGAACGGCAGGAGGTGCGTGGGCCCTTCGGGGGCGTGGACGCGCTCGGGGGCGCTCACCCGGTGGCCCTCTCCGGCCGCCGCGCGCAGCAGCGTCTCGGCGAGCTCCTCGGGGACGGAGAGCATCGGCCAGTGCCCGGTGGCCAGTTCGAGGAAGCGCACCCGGTCGTCGGCGAGCGCCCGGATCTGCGGCGGGCCCACTTCCACCAGCATCTCGACCAGGTCGATGCTCGATCCGTTGGCGGTGCACAGGACGCCGGTGACCGGCAGGGCGGAGCCGGCACCGGTCAGGCGCAGCGGCCGCGTGAGCGTGCCGGGCGGCTGCGGGGCGGCGAGCCGCTCCAGGCGGTCCAGCGCCGCGGCCGGGACGCCCTCGGTGCTGCCCCAGCGCGGCCAGGTGTCGCGCGTCGGCGGCGGGACCGGTCCGTGGTTCTCGGCCGCCCGGGTCGGGTCCGCGAGCCGGGCCCGGACCTCCGGGTCGGGCACGGAGCGTACGGGCGCCTCGCCGTCCTGCGGGAGGGCGGTGTCGAGGGCGACGACCCGGGAGACGCGCTCCGGCAGCCGGTCGGCGGCGCCGAGGACCGGATGGAGCCCGTAACCGTGCCCCACGAGGACGACGTCGGTCGCCCCGATCCCGTCCACGAGCCGCACCAGCTCCTCGACGTGCGTCTCCAGATCGGTGCCGGGCCCGGCCTCGCCGCGCCGGTCGCCCGAGCCGCTGAGCGTCACCGGGTACGCCTCCGCGCCCGCCTCCCGCAGCCGTACGGCCGTCTCCTCCCACACCCAGCCCCCGGTGAAGGCCCCCGGCACCAGCACGAACGCCGTCATGATCGTCTCCTCGTGACTCCTGGTCGATGCGTCGCGGCCACGCTAGGAACTCCCCTTGGGGGAGATTCAAGAGCGAGGTCCAAGAGGGAGCTTCGGGGGACTTCGGGGGGAACTTCGGGAGCGCCGACGTAGGGTTCGACCCGTGGAGTCCGACGGGCTGTGGAGCATCGGGGACCTCGCCGAGCGGGCGGGGGTCACCGTGAAGACCGTGCGTTTCTACTCCGACCGGGGTCTGCTCCCGGAGGCGGGGCGCAGTTCCGGTGGGCATCGGCGGTACGGGCCCGAGGCGCTCGGGCGGCTGCGGCTCATCCGTTCGCTGCGCGCCCTCGATCTGCCGGTGCCGGAGGTGGAGCGGGTCCTCGACCGGGACGACGCCCTGGAGGAGGTCGTCGCGGGGCAGTTGCGCGACGTGACCTCCCAACTGACCGCGCTGCGCTGGCGCGAGGCGTCGCTGCGGCTGGTCCGGGACTGCGCGGCCGGGGAGCGCGCCGAGCGGTTGCGGCTGGTCGGCGCCGTGGCCATGCCGCCCGACACGACCGCCCTGGTCCGCTTCTGGCGGCGGGCGCTGCCGGTGCGGCTGCCGGCCAGGACCGTGTCGGCGGTCCTCGATTCCGTGGTGCCGCTGCCCCCTCGGGAGCCGAGCCCCGCGCAGGTGCTGGCCTTCGCCCGGCTGCACGAGCTGGTCACGGATCCGTGCGTCGACCGGCCGGAGTTCCGGCCGGCGCCGCCGCTGCCGGACGGGGAGTACCGGCCGGAGGTGCTGTACGAGGGGCTGGCCGAGGCGTACGCGCTGGCCGCGTCCTCGACGGCCGTACGCGGTGAGGCTCTCGACTGTTTCGTCGCCGCGTACGCGCTGGCGCTCGGCGCCCCCGACACCCCCGTCTTCCGCCGCCGTCTCCTCGGTCTGCTCGCCCGGAACGACGGTCCCGTGATCCAGCGCTACTGGAAGCTCGCCACCGGTCTCTTCGCTCCGGGCGAGCCGGTCCTCGGCGCCCTCCATCACCACCTCTCCGTCGCCCTGCACGCCCAGGTCGAGGCCCGGGCCGTCTGACGGGACCATCCGCATCGTGGGCACCCGGCGTCCACACGCTGGGCGGCCAGGTGGCGGATCTCGCCATGCCCCCGACGTCGCCGCAGGTCAGAGGCGTACGGAGAGGCCGTCAGGTGGCGCAATACTGCGGCAACACCACCCGGTCCCGTCCGCCGCTACGTTCCGTGGCATGCCAGCCGAACCCGCTTCCGCCGCCCTCCCGCTCGCCGCCGCCCGCCGTCGGCGCCTGCGGGCGGACCGGGCGCGGCAGCTCGCCGACCTGCTGCGTCACCAGATCCTGGCGGGCGGCTTCCCCGACGGGGTGCTGCCGCTGGAGGACGCGCTCGCCGCCGACTTCCGGGCCAGCCGGAACACCGTCCGGCAGGCCCTCGACCTGTTGCGCGGCGAGCAGATCGTCGCCCGGCAGCCGGGGGTCGGCACGGTGGTGGTGTGCGAGAAGTTCCCGCACGGCCTGGAGCGCCTCCGGGGGCTTGCCGAGACCCTGCACGAGCACGGCAGGGTCACGAACGAGGTCCGTACGGTCGGGCCGGTCGGAGCGCCGGGGCCGGTGGCCCACCGGCTCGGCCTGCCCGAGCACGCGGACGTGCTCTGCATCGAGCGGCTGCGCCGCCTGAACGGGCTGCCGCTCTCGCTGGACCTGTCGTACCTGCCGATGGACATCGGCGGTGAACTGCTGGGCTGCGACCTGGAGAACACGGATGTGTTCCGGCTCCTGGAGCAGCTCACGGGCGGCCCGTTGGGGCACGCCGAGATCACTCTGGAGGCCGTCAACGCCGACGCCCATTCGGCGGCGGTGCTCCAGGCCCCGCGCGGGGCGGCCGTCCTCATGCTGGAGCGGCTCACGCATCTGCCCGACGGACGGCCGGTGGACCTGGAGTTCATCCGGTTCCGCGGCGACCGCATCACCATGAGCGGCGTCCTGCGCCGCTCCCTCTGACCCCACCCCCCTCTTCTCGTACCCCCACGTCCCCGTCCTCGTACCCCCACGCCCCCTTCACGCACCCCCACTTCCCCCTTCTCGTACCCCCTTCCTGGAGACAGCCGTGCCTCTCGTCCCCCAGCGCGCCGACGTGCCCGTGACCATCGACGAGTCGAAGTGCATCGACGGCTGCACGCTCTGCGTCGACATGTGTCCGCTCGACTCGCTCGCGATCCGCGAGGACAACGGCAAGGCGTACATGCACGTGGACGAGTGCTGGTACTGCGGCCCGTGCGCCGCCCGCTGCCCCACCGGCGCGGTCACCGTCAACATGCCCTACCTGCTCCGGTGAAAGGCCGAACCCCCATGAACCTCAAGAGACTCCGTCCCCTGCTCCCCCTGGCCCTGCTGCTGCCGCTGGCCACCGCCTGCGGCGGCGCGACCGGCGCCGACGCCGAGGACGGCGCGAAGACGGTCACGGTGACCGTCGGCTACCAGTCGAAGACCATCAACACCGTCACCGCCGGCACGCTGCTGCGCTCCCTCGGCTACTTCGAGGAGGAGCTCACCGCTCGCGGGAAGCGGGACGGCGTCACCTACCGGGTGGTGTGGCAGGACTACGCGACCGGGGCCCCGATCACCGCCCAGATGACGGCCGGGAAGATCGACATCGGTTCGATGGGCGACTTCCCGCTGCTGATCAACGCGGCGCGCGGCGTCCAGCTCAAGGAGCGGACCCGGCTGGTCTCGGTCACCGGGTACAACCCGCGCGGCGGGCTCAACACCGTGGTGACGGCGCCCGGTTCGCCGCTCCGTTCGCTCGCCGACCTGCGCGGCAAGAAGGTGTCGACAAGTGTCGGATCGGCGGCCGACGGCACGCTCGTCCGCGCGCTCCAACGGGCCGGGATCGACCCGGAGAAGGACGTGGAGAAGCTCAACCAGCAGCCCAGCGTGGGGGCTTCGGCCCTGACGTCGGGCAACGTCGACGCGCTGTCGCAGTTCGTCGCCTGGCCCGGTCTCCTGGCCTTCCAGGGCCGGGCCACGGCCCTGTACGACGGAGCCGAGCTCGATCTGCCGACCTTCCACGGCGTCACCGTCCGGGAGGGCTTCGCCGCCCGGCGGCCGGGGGTCCTCGACGACTTCCTGCGGGCCCAGCGGCGGGCGACGGACGAGCTGCGGTCCCGGCCCGTCGCCGCGGCCGAGTCGGTGGCGAAGGAGACCGGCCTCCCCGCCGAGGTGGTCTACCTCTACAACGGCTCCCAGGGCATCGCCACGTTCGACCCGGCGCTCCGTCCCGAGCTGATCGCCGCGCTGAAGGACGACGTGTCGGTCCTGAAGGCCGCCGGTCTCGTGAAGGACGTCGACGTGGACGCCTTCGTCGATGCGGCGCCCCTGCGCCGGGCGGTCCGTGACGCCGCCTACCCGAAGGCCGGCGCGGCCAGGTCCGAGCTGTGGCTGAAGGGGCAGGGCACGACCCGTACGTTCGCGACTCCCGGGGAGCTCCTGAAGGCCGTCGCGGCGGCGGGCAAGGACAAGGTGCGGGCCGCGTACGTGCCGGACGCGGTGACCGGGACGCTCTGGTTCGCCGACCGGGCGGTGTGGGTCACGGACGGTTCCGGACCGCGGGCGTTCGTCACCCGGTCGGGGGCAGAGCGGTACGTCGCCGGGCACGCCGGCGCCCGGATCGTCGGGTACGCGGACGCGCTGAGGGCGGCGTCGTGAGCGGGGGCCGCCGGCTGCTGCGGGTCGCCTCGCTCGGCGCCGCGCTCGGGCTGTGGCAGCTGCTGACCGCCCTGGACGTCACGCTGTGGCTGCGGTTCGAGCAGTTCCCCACGGTCGGGGAGGTCGCCGCCGCGCTCGCCGACCGGCTCGGCACCGAGGCGTACTGGCAGGATCTCGGCCACAGCCTGCGCCGGATCGTGGTCGGCTTCCTCCTCGCCGCGGTGCTGGGAGTGGCGGCCGGGACGGCCGTCGCCCGGTCCCGGTGGGCCGCCGACCTCCTCGGCCCGCTGGTGGAGGTGGCCCGGCCGATCCCGGCCATCGCCCTCGTACCGGTGGCGATCCTGCTGCTGCCCACCACCGAGCAGGGCATCGTCTTCATCACCTTCACCGCGGCGTTCTTCCCCGTGCTCGTGTCGACCCGGCACGCGGTGGCCGCGCTCGGCCCGGTGTGGGAGGAGGCCGTGCTCACCATGGGCGGCGGCCGGCTCCGGGTGCTGTTCTCCGTGGTGCTGCCGGGCTCCCTGCCGGGCATCTTCGGCGGTCTGTCGGTCGGCATCGGCGTCTCGTGGATCTGTGTGATCTCGGCGGAGATGATCTCCGGCGAGTACGGGGTGGGCTACCGCACCTGGCAGGACTACACGGTCGTCGACTACCCGGGGGTGTTCGTCGGCATGGCCACCATCGGCGTCCTCGGCTGGCTCACCTCCACCGCGGTCGAGGTGCTCGGGCGCCGTGTCACCGCCTGGCTTCCGCGCCCGGCCGCGCGCGGGACCGCCGGTCCCGTCCGCGCGACGGGCGGCGTCGCCACCGCGGCCTTCCGACGTACCCCCGCCGCCGTCCCCGTGGCGGAGAAGGAGCCGGTGTCATGAGTGTCGTGAGCCCGTCCACCGAGGCGCACCCGCGCACCGGCGCGCATCCCGGCGCCGGCGCGGAACTGGCCCTGCACGGCGTACGGCTCGGCCATCCGGGCGGCGCGGCCGTGGCCGCCCCCGCCGGGCTGCGGATCCCGCCGGGCGAGCTGCTGACCGTGGTCGGTCCCTCCGGCTGCGGGAAGACGACGCTGCTGCGCACCCTCGCCGGGCTGCTGCCCCCGCTCGCCGGGGAGGTCGCCCAGGACGGGGAGCCGATCGTCCGGCCGGGCGCCGACCGGGCGCTGGTCTTCCAGCACGACGCCCTGCTGCCCTGGCGTTCGGTCCGCGCCAACGTCGAGCTGCCGCTGGCGATCCGCCGGGTCCCCCGGGCCGAGCGGCGGCGCGCGGCGGAGGAGTGGCTGGAGCGGGTCGGGCTCGCCGGGCACGCGCAGAAGCTGCCGCACCAGCTGTCCGGCGGACAGCGGCAGCGCGTGCAGCTGGCCCGGGCGCTGGCGGGCCGGCCCCGCGCGGTCCTGATGGACGAGCCGTTCGGCGCGCTCGACGCGCACACGCGCGCCGGGATGCAGGACCTTCTCGTGGAGATCCTGCGCGGCACGGGCGCGACCGTCGTCTTCGTGACCCATGACGTGGACGAGGCCCTCCATCTCGGCGACCGGGTCGTCCTGTTCGCGTCCGGGGAGGTCCTGGACGTACCGCACCCGCGGTCGCGGGACGCCCGCCACGCACCGGCCACGGCCGCGCTGCGCCGCCGCGTCCTCGACTCCCTCTGAAGCCCTTCGAAAGCCCTGTGAAAGGCATCCCGTGAGCACTCCCCTCGCCGACCCCGCCCTCTCGGCACCCGCCCTCTCCGTGCCCGCCCTCGCCGACGCGACCGAGCTCTCCTGCGACGTGCTCGTCGTCGGCGGCGGCACCGCCGGCACCATGGCCGCGCTGACCGCAGCCGAACGCGGCGCGAACGTCATCCTCCTGGAGAAGGCGCACGTCCGGCACTCGGGTGCCCTCGCCATGGGCATGGACGGGGTCAACAACGCGGTCGTCCCCGGCCGGGCCGAACCCGACGACTACGTCGCCGAGATCACCCGCGCCAACGACGGCCTCGTCGACCAGTCCACCGTCCGGCAGACGGCGACCCGCGGCTTCGCGATGGTCCAGCGGCTGGAGTCGTACGGGGTGAAGTTCGAGAAGGACGAGCACGGCGAGTACGCGGTCCGCCAGGTGCACCGGTCCGGCTCCTACGTGCTGCCGATGCCGGAGGGCAAGGACGTCAAGAAGGTCCTCTACCGGCAGCTGCGGCGCCGGGAGATGCGGGAGCGGATCCGGATCGAGAACCGGGTCATGCCGGTCCGCGTGCTCACCCACCCCGACGACGGCCGGGCCGTCGGCGTCGCCGGATTCCACACCCGTACCGGGGAGTTCGTCACGGTCCGGGCCGGTGCGGTGATCCTGGCCACCGGGCCCTGCGGCCGGCTCGGCCTGCCCGCCTCCGGTTACCTGTACGGGACGTACGAGAACCCGACGAACGCCGGCGACGGCTACGCCATGGCGTACCACGCGGGAGCCGCGCTCACCGGGATCGAGTGCTTCCAGATCAACCCGCTGATCAAGGACTACAACGGTCCCGCCTGCGCTTACGTCGCCAACCCCTTCGGCGGGTACCAGGTGAACCGGCACGGCGAGCGGTTCGTGGAGTCGGACTACTGGTCGGGGCAGATGATGTCCGAGTTCGCGACCGAACTCGCCTCCGACCGGGGCCCGGTGTACCTCAAGCTGAGCCATCTGCCCGAGGAGACCATCGGCGCCGTCGAGTCGATCCTCCACACCACGGAGCGGCCGACCCGGGGCACCTTCCACGAGGGGCGCGGGCACGACTACCGGACCCACGACATCGAGATGCACATCTCGGAGATCGGCCTGTGCGGTGGCCATTCCGCCTCGGGGGTACGGGTGGACGCCCACGCCCGCACGACGGTGTCCCGGCTGTACGCGGCCGGCGACCTGGCCTCCGTCCCGCACAACTACATGATCGGCGCCTTCGTCTTCGGCGACCTGGCGGGCGAGGACGCGGCGCGGTACCGGGCGTACGAAGGGGAGCTTCCGGCGGACCAGTTGGCCGCCGCGCACGAGCTCGTCTACCGGCCGCTGCTTCACCCCGACGGTCCGCCGCAGCCCCAAGTCGAGTACAAGCTGCGGAGGTTCGTCAACGACTACGTGGCGCCGCCGAAGACCGGGGCGAAACTGTCCCTGGCGGTGGAGGCGTTCACCCGGATGTCGGACGAGATCGCCGGCATGGGGGCGCGCACCGCGCACGAGCTGATGCGGTGCGCCGAGGTGAGCTTCATCCGGGACTGCGCCGAGATGGCGGCGCGGGCGTCGCTCGCGAGGACCGAGTCGCGGTGGGGGCTGTACCACGAGCGTCTCGACCATCCGGAGCGGGACGACCAGGGCTGGCTGCACCACCTCGACCTGCGCAAGTCCCCGTCCGGGGCGATGGAGTTCACGGCGCGGCCGGTCGAGCCGTACGTGGTGCCGGTGGCGGAGTTCGCGCCGCCGGCCGGCCCCGAGCGGCCGCTCGGCGAGGTCGCGCTCGTGCCGGTGGCGACGGCCGGCCCTCGGGACGGGGTGCCCGCCGCCCGGCCGGCCGCGACCGCGCCGCGGGACCGGGCGGGGGCCGCCACCGCCCCGGCGCCCCACCTCACCCTGCTGCGCCTCCTGGCGCTCGTCGAGGAGTCCCCCGACCTGGCGGCGCTCCGGCCCTACCTCGACGACGCCGATCCGGGGGTCCGGGCCGCCGCCGTCACCGCGCTCGGGGAGACCGCCCCGGCCGGGGCGGGACCGGCGCTCGCGGCGCACCTGCGGGACACGGCACCGCAGGTGCGGGCCGCCGCCGCGGCCGCCCTGCGCGAGCTGGTCGAGGTCCTGCCCGCCGAGCCACCGCTCGCGGCGGGCCTGCGGGAGGCGCTCGGCGTGCCCGACCCGGCCGTGCGCGTCGCGGCGCTCGACGTCCTGCGGGCCCTGCGGCTCGGTGCCGCCGCGCTGTACGCGGCCTCGCTCGCCGACGCCGACGTCGAGGTCCGCATCCAGGCCGTCCGGGCCCTGGTCTCGGTGGACGCGGTCGAGGAGCTCGCGGGGGCCGCCGCCGATCAGGCGCGCGAGGTGCGGGTCGCGGTGGCCCGGGGTCTCGCCGCCGTGCGCGCCCCCGCCCCGAAGCCGCTCGACCCGCTGCTCGACGATGCCGATCCGCTGGTCAGGGGGGCCGCGCTGGCCGCGCTCGCGGGTACGGGCTGCCCGCCGGAGTACGCGGCGTCCGCGGTGGCGGCGCTCTCCGATGCCGCCTGGCAGGTCCGGGCCGGCGCGGCGACCGCCCTGCGGGCCGCGCCGCCCGCCCTGGCCGTTCCCGCGCTCGCCCGGGCCCTCGCCGACCCGAACGCGGACGTCCGCAAGGCCGCCGTCCTCTCCCTGCTCCGGCACGGCGCCGAGCCCGCGGCCCGCGCCGCGCTCGCCGGGGCCGCCGACGACCCCGACGCCGACGTCCGCGCCTACGCCTCCCGCGTACCGCGCGAGACGCCCTGAGCCACCGCGGTGTGGAGGTGCTGGGCGCGGGACCGGGCGGGCGGGTCGGCGGGGAGGGTGCCGGTGAGGGGGAAGCCGCAGCCGAGGGCCGTCCGGCAGGAGCCCTCGTTGCCGACGGTGTGCACGAGTTCGAGGGCCCGTCCGGCGAACGGACTGTCCTCGGAGACCGCCCATCGGGAGACGAGGGTCAGGGCCCGGGACGCGATCCGGCGACCGCGCGCCTCGGCGGCGGTCCAGTAGCCGGCCCGTACGGGTGCCGCGCCGGCGTCCGTGGTGGTGAGGGCGATGTGGCCGAGGGGTGCGGACGGCCCGGCCGGTCCGGTCTCGACGACGGCGAACGCGGCCCGGGTCCCCGCCGCCCAGCCCCGGCGCTGGTCGGCCACCCAGCGGCGGGCCTCGCCCGCGGTGTCCAGGTGGGTGACGAGCCAGGAGCGGAGCAGCGCGTCGGCGTGGTGGCGTACGAGCACGTCGGCGTCCTCGTCCGTCCACGGACGCAGGAGCAGGGCCGCAGCGCCGTGGGCGGGGGCTCGGGCGGGGGCCTCCCGGAGGGTGATCTGCTCGGTGACGTGCCGCGTGCTCATGATCGGACGATATCCGGCCGGTCGGCGCACTCGGCGGCGTGGTGATCAGTGGCACATGGGTGAACGCGCGCATGCGGGGCGGCCGGGCGGGGAAGGGGCGCGGGGCGGCGTCGGGAGACCCGCTGTGGACGGTGGACCGAGGAGATGGTGAGGGTGACGGTGAGCGCGGAGGCTGTGGGCGCGCCGTGCTGGCTGAATCTGGCCGCGCGCGACCTCGACGCGGCGGAGCGCTTCTACGGGGCGGTGCTGGGCTGGACGTTCCGCCGGGGCGCGCTCGGTGACGCGTACGCGGTGGGCGAGCGGGACGGGGTGCCGGTGGCCGGGATCGCGGCGGTGGCCGCCGAGATGGCGGTGCCGGTGGCCTGGACGGCGTTCTTCGCCGTGGACGACGCCGACGCGGCGGTGGCGCGGATCCGGGAGCGCGGCGGCACGGTCGGCGTCGGGCCGGTGGCCTTCCCGCCCCGGGGGCGCGCGGCGCTCGCGACGGATCAGGAGGGCGCCGCGTTCGCCGTGTGGGAGGGGCGGCTGATCTCGCGCTGGCGCGTGGGCGAGCGGACGGCGCCGGCCTGGCTGGAGCTGCACACGCGGGACGCTTTCGACGCGGCCGTGTTCTACGGCGGGGTGCTCGGCTGGGCGGACGGGAACCCGGCGGGCGTCGAGGTCTCGTACGAGCGGGAGCAGGTGGTGCTGCGCTGGCACGGCGAGGCCGTCGCCCGGTTGAACAGCGGGCCCGTCGAGTCCGCCTCGCCACGTCCGCAGCTGCGTCCGCGCTGGCTCGTACGGTTCCGGGTGCCCGACCTGGAGGCGGCGACGGCCGCCGTCGTGAAGCACGGCGGGTCGGTCGTGCCGGGCGGCGAGTGGGGCGGGGTGCGCGCTCCGGAGGGCGCGGACCTGCATCGCGTGGTGGTCCGGGACCCCGACGGCGCACTGTTCACCCTGGACGCGCCGACGGAGGAGGACGTGTCCGAAGACCCCGACGATCGCGACTGAGCGAACGCCGGGGCCGATGAGACCGATGAGGCCGTTGGACCCTGTGAGCGGTACGGGCTACCGCAGGGCGGCGCGCGGGGCGCCCTCGGTACCGGTCCCGGTCCCGGTGCCGGGTGCGCCGTCCGCGCCGGTCGCGGGACGGCCCGCCGGGATGAGCGCGGCGACCACCGCGGCCGCGAGGCCGACCCCGGCGCCGATGAGCATCGCGGCGCGGAAGCCGTCCTCGGAGGGCAGGGCGTGCCCGCCGAACGAGGTGGTCATCTGGGCGAGGACGACTCCGATGACGGCGGCCGAGACGGAGGTGCCGATGGACCGCATCAGGGTGTTGAAGCTGTTGGCCGACGCGGTCTCCGCCTGCGGCACCGCGCCCATGATGAGCGCCGGCATGGCTCCGTAGGCGAGCCCCACTCCGGTGTTGCAGATGAGCGTCACGACGAGCAGACCCCAGGTGGAGCCCATCAGCGCGAGCGAGGAGGCGTATCCGACGGAGATGACCAGGGCGCCGACCGAGAGGGTGATCTTGGGGCCGCGGGCGGCCGACAGCTTGGCGCCGAGCGGGGCCAGGGCCATCATCATCAGGCCCGCCGGGGCCATCCAGAGGCCCATCGCCATCATCGACTGGCCGAGGCCGTAGCCGGTGGCCTCCGGCAGCTGGAGCAGCTGCGGGACGACCAGGGACTGCGCGTACATGGCGAAGCCGACGAGGACCGAGGCCGCGTTGGTGAGGAGGACGACCGGGCGGGCTGTGACCCGCAGGTCGACGAGCGGGTCACGCGTCCGCAGCTCCCAGACGCCCCAGGCGAGCAGGACGACGGCCGAGCCCGCGAAGAGACCGAGGGTGGTGGCGCTGCCCCAGCCCCAGGTCGCGCCCTTGGAGACGGCGAGCAGCAGGGCGATCAGGCCGGCGCCGAGGCCGAGGGCGCCCGGCACGTCGAAGCGGCCGGGGGCGGGGTTGCGCGGTCCGGCGGGCACGACGCGCCAGATCAGGAGGCCGACGAGGGCGCTGAAGGCGGCGGCGACCCAGAAGAGCACGCGCCAGCTGGCGTTCTCGGCGACGGCGGCGGAGAAGGGCAGGCCGAGGGCGCCGCCGACGCCCATGGAGGCGCTCATCAGGGCGATGGAGCCGCCGAGCTTCTCGGGCGGCAGGAGGTCCCGGAGGAGGCTGATGCCGACGGGGACGACGCCCATGCCGAGGCCCTGGAGGCCGCGTCCGACGATCATCGGGACGACGGAGGAGGCGAGCGCGCAGACGACGGAGCCGGCGATGAGCGGGACGATCGAGGCGAGGAGGACCCGGCGCTTGCCCAGGGTGTCGCCGAGACGGCCGGCGACGGGGGTGGCGACGGCGGCGGCGAGCAGGGTGGCGGTGATCACCCAGGAGGCGTTGGACGGGGCGGTGTCGAGGAGCTTCGGCAGGTCGCCGATGAGCGGCACCACCAGGGTCTGCATGAGCGCGGCCACGATGCCCGCAAGGGCGAGGACGCCGACGACGCCTCCGGTGCGGGCTTCGGGCTTGGAGCCGTCCACGGGTTCTCCCTCGGTTCTTCCACAATGAATGATGTGCATCATGCACATTCCCTGCGTGATACACAAGTCATGCATGATGCACAGCACCTCGCCGCGAGGGAGAATGCCCCCATGGACAAGCCCGTGGACAAGCCCACTCACCTGGTCGAGTTCGAGACCATGCTGCTCGGCCGGCACGCCCACCTGTACGCACCCCGCTCCCGGGCCGCCGGCGGTCAGCTCGACCGCAGCGCGTACGTCCTGCTGAGCCGCATCCGCATGCACGGGCCGATGTCCATCGGGCAGCTCAGCGACGCCTTCGGCCTCGACGCCTCCACCCTCAACCGCCAGACCGCAGCCATGCTCCGCGCCGGGGTCGTCGAGCGCATCCCCGACCCCGACGGCGGCATCGCCCGCAAGTTCCGCATCACGGAGGAGGGCGAGCACCGCCTCGACGCCGACCGGGCCTCGAACATCGAAGGTCTTGAGCGGGTCATGGAGCACTGGTCGCCCGAGGACGTGGCCCGGTTCGCCGGCTTCCTCGAACGCTTCAACCGGGACATCGAGCGCCTGGAGGGCCGCCCCTGGCCCCGCCCCTGACGGCGAATCCGCTCCTCACGCACACCCCTGCGGGGCCCGTGGCCGATCCGGCCACGGGCCCCGCTTCCGTCGAATCCCTTTACGCGCGGGTCGTGCGGCGGTAACTTCCCGCCGACGCAAGAAGTTTCTGAAAGTTTCCGACAGCGTTTCCAACGGACGTCGCTCCCAGAGCCCGGGAGTGAAGCCCCGACCGGTGACGCGGTCCCTCCCTGGAGATTCAGATGACACGCACCCGCAGAGGGCTGCCGGCCCGCGCGGTCGCCGCCCTGGCCGCCGCCGCCGGCATCCTCGGCCTGGTGGTCGCCGCGCCGCCCGGTGAGACCTTGCCCCGCACCGCGCCGGTCGCGGCCGCCGCCGACAACACGGCGACGGTCTTCTACTGGACGAAGACGAAGAACTGGTCGGCGTACAAGCTGCATTACGCCCCCGACGGCGGATCCTGGACGACCGTCCCCGGCGTCGCCATGGAGGCCGCCTGCACGGACTGGGTGAAGAAGACCGTCACCCTCGGTACGGCCACCGGACTCCAGGCCACGTTCAACAACGGCACGGGCACCTGGGACAACAACGGCGGCAAGAACTACGCCCTCGGTACCGGCACCATCACCGTCAAGGACGGGGTCATCGCCCACTCCGACCCCTGCGCCGGCACCGAACCGACCCCGACGCCGACCCCGACCCCGACCCCGACGGCTTCGGCCAAGGCCACGGTCTACTACGCGACACAGACGCTCGGCTGGACCACCGTCAACCTCCACTACCAGCCCTCCGGCGGCACCTGGACCACCGTCCCCGGCGTCGGCATGACGGCCGCGTGCACGGGCTGGTGGAAGCGCGAGGTCGACCTCGGGACGGCCGCCTCCCTCAAGGCCGCCTTCAACAACGGCAACGGCACCTGGGACAACAACGGGGGCTCCGACTACACGATCGGCACGGGCGTCAGCACCGTACGGAACAACGTGGTGACGGCGAACGCGGCGGATCCGTGCGCGGCCGCCGTGCCCGACACCCAGGCCCCGACGGTCCCCACCCGCGTCACCGCGGCCGCCGACGGCGTCTCCGTGCTGCTCACCTGGGATCCCGCCTCGGACGACCGCGGGGTGACGAAGTACCAGGTCACCCGGGTCGGCGGCAGCGGCGGCACGGTGGTCACCGACGTCGGTTCCACCGTCTTCTCCGACACGGGACTCGCCGAGCGGACCGCGTACGGCTACACAGTGAAGGCCGTGGACGCCGCCGGGAACGTCTCCGCCGCCTCCGCCACGGCGACCGCGACCACGGGCGACAAGCCGCAGACCCCCTCCCCCGGCAAGCCCCTCGGCACGGACCCGCGCAAGGACCCGATCTACTTCGTCCTCACCGCCCGCTTCAACGACGGCGACCCGTCGAACAACCGCGGCGGCAGCCAGCACACCAAGTCCGGCAACGCGGCCAATGACGACCCCATGTTCCGGGGCGACTTCAAGGGCCTCATCCAGAAGCTGGACTACGTCAAGGGCCTCGGCTTCTCGGCGATATGGGTCACGCCGGTGGTCCTCAACCGCTCGGACTACGACTACCACGGCTACCACGGCTACGACTTCTACAAGGTCGACCCCCGCCTGGAGTCCGCCGGAGCCTCCTACCAGGACCTGATCGACGCCGCCCACGCCAAGGGCATGAAGATCTACCAGGACGTCGTCTACAACCACTCCTCCCGCTGGGGCGCCAAGGGCCTGTTCACGCCCACCGTGTACGGCGTCCGGGACAGCCAGTGGAGCTGGTACTACGACGAGAAGCAGCCCGGCTTCGTGTACGACGGCCTGACGGTCGACGCCAAGTCCGGGAAGTCGTACTACAACGGCGACCTGTGGTCGACGGCCGAACCGACCGGCAACACCTGCCTCAACTGGGGCAAGCCCACCGGCGGCAAGAGCGCCGAGGGCTACACCGTCTACAACTGCCAGTGGCCGAGCCCCACGTCCGGCATGTTCCCGAAGGACCTCTTCCACCAGTGCTGGATCGGCAACTGGGAGGGTGAGGACTCCCGTTCCTGCTGGCTCCACGAGGACCTGGCCGACTTCAACACCGAATCACCCGCCGTGCAGAACTACTTGATCGGCGCCTACAACAAGTACATCGACATGGGCGTCGACGGATTCCGCGTCGACACGGCCGTGCACATCCCCCGCACCACGTGGAACCGCCGTTTCCTGCCCGCGATCCAGGAGCGGGTGACGCAGCGGCACGGCGCGGAGGCCGCGAAGAACTTCTTCGTCTTCGGCGAGGTCGCCGCCTTCGTCAACGACAAGTGGAACCGCGGCTCGGTGAACCACTCCGCGCAGTTCTACACCTGGAAGGAGCGCAAGGAGTACGACGCCGACGACGCCAAGGCCGCCCTGGAGATGTACGACTACGAGCAGCAGCAGGGCACGGGCAACCAGCCCACCTCCACCAACGCCTTCCTGAACGGCAACACCTACCACGCCCCCGACACCAGCCGCTTCTCCGGCATGAACGTCATCGACATGCGCATGCACATGAACTTCGGTGACGCGTCCAACGCCTTCTACAACGGCAAGGACTCGGACGACAGTTACCACGACGCCACCTACAACGTCGTCTACGTCGACAGCCACGACTACGGCCCCAACAAGTCGAGCGAGCGCTACACGGGCGGCACCGACGCCTGGGCCGAGAACATGTCGCTGATGTGGACCTTCCGCGGCATCCCGACGCTGTACTACGGCTCGGAGATCGAGTTCCAGAAGGGGAAGAAGATCGACTGCGGGCCGTCCTGCCCGCTCGCCACGACCGGCCGCGCGTACTTCGGCGACCACGTCGCCGGCTCCGTCACGGCCTCCGACTTCTCCCAGGTCTCCTCGGCCTCCGGAGCGGTCGCCACGACCCTCCAGCAGCCCCTGGTGCGGCACGTGCAGCGGCTCAACCAGATCCGCAGGGCGATCCCCGCGCTCCAGTCGGGCCAGTACTCCACCGAGGGCATCTCGGGCGGCATGGCCTTCAAGCGCCGCTACACCAGCGGCACGACGGACAGCTTCGCCCTCGTGACGGTCTCGGGCGGTGCCACGTACTCGGGCATCCCGAACGGGACGTACACCGACGCCGTCACGGGCGACGTGAAGACCGTCACCAACGGGACCCTGTCGGTCGCCGCGCCCGGCAAGGGCAACCTGCGGGTGTACGTGCTCAATGGCCCCGGCAGGATCGGCGCACCGGGCCCGTACCTGAAGTAGGCCCGCCCCGTACGGTCACCCCCGCCGCACGCCTCACGCCTCACCCAGGGGCGTGCGGTGCAGGGTGACGAGGAGGAGCCAGACCTGTCCGGCGACGCGGGCGGGGGTGCCCTCGACGAGGCCGTGGAGCCAGTCGGCGAGCACCCCCGCGAAGGCGGCGGCCACGGCGGAGGCGATCAGCTCGGGTTCGGGGGCGCCGACCAGGGTGCGTTCGGAGAGGCTGCGGGCGCGCAGGTCCTGATGGAGGACGTGACCGAGCGGGCCGCCGCCCCCCGGGCTCAGCAGGGCCCGGTAGAGAGGGGCGTGCGGGGCGAGGCCCTCGAAGAAGGCGACGAGCGCGGGCGGCGGCGACGCCGGGTCGGGGACACCGCGCCAGGCGTGCAGGGCGTCGACCGCGTCACGGACCACGTCGGCGCAGGCGTCGACGGCCAGCGCCTCCAGATCGGCGTAGTGGACGTAGAAGGTGGCACGGCCGACCCCGGCCCTGCGGACCAGCGCCGCGGTGGTGACGTCCGCCAGCGGGCGTTCGGCGCACTCGTCGAGGAGGGCCTGCCGCAGCTTGGCCCGTGTGCGGGCGGCCCGGGGGTCACCCGGCGTCACGTCTCCCGTCATCGCGGTCACCGGCTCAGGAGGACGGCGGCGAGGGCGAGGGCGCCGGGCAGCGCCTGGGCGACGAGGATGCGGCGGTTGGCGGTGGCTCCGCCGTACAGACCGGCGACGACCACGAAGCCCAGGAAGAACACCGTGACCCGGAAGCCCGTCGGGTCCTCGGCGACGAGGCCCCAGACGAGCCCGGCCGCCAGGAAGCCGTTGTAGAGGCCCTGGTTCGCGGCGAGCGGCGCGGTCGCGCGGGCCATGTCGGCGTCGAAGCCGGACAGGCCGCGGCCGGGCTTCCGCTCCCACAGGAACATCTCCAGAACCAGGATGTACGCGTGCAGGGCGGCCACCAGGCCCACCAGAACGTTCGCCGTCGTCTCCATCGTGCTCTCCCACCGTGGTTCCTATTTCCTGGACAGGTGTCCAGCATACATGGACACCTGTCCAGTAATTGAGGACGGCCCCGCGAAGGGGACAGGAGGGCTGATTCGTGCGCCTTCCCGGCGCCCACAGATCAACAGTGCGTAACACGAACAGGCTTCTCGGACAGAACACTTCCTTCCGTCCGACGAGTCTGGGATCTTGCGTCCACCCCACACATCACAGTGCCCGGCGGGCGCCACCCGCGCCACCGGGTCATCGGAGGACGCATTGTTTTCCCAGATATCCAGCCGGTTGAGAATCTCGGCCATCGCCGTCGCGGCCCTCGGCGCGACCGTGGCGCTCGCCGCTCCCGCCGGATTCGCCCAAGCAGCACCGTCGGACACCGCGCCCGTCGCGGCGAGTTCGGCGGGGGCGACGCAGGCCACCACGACCACCACCACGAAGGCCGCGGCGGCACCGGCGGCCTGGGCCGCGGGCACCCGCGCCTACCTGGTGATCACGGCCCCGGGCGGAACGTCGTCCGTCACCGGCGCCGTGACGAGCAACGGCGGTTCCGTCTTCGCCACCTACGACGCCATCGGCGTGATCGTGGCGCACTCGACGTCCGCGTCGTTCCCCACGTCGATGCGCACCGTCAGCGGCGTCCAGCAGGTCGGGGCGACCCGTACCTCCGACGTCCCGGCCGACGCCTACAACCCGGCCCTCCCGGCGAACCCGGCGCAGTCCGCGACGACGCTGACGGAGTCCAACCGCTGGGACATGACGCAGATCAAGGCCGACCAGGCCTGGGCCGTCAGCACCGGCTCGGCGTCGGTGAAGGTCGGCGTCCTCGACACCGGCGTGGACGACCAGCACCAGGACATCGCGCCCAACTTCAACGCCGCCGACTCGGCGTCCTGCGCCTACGGCAAGGCGGACACCCGCGCCGGCGCCTGGCGCGACGTCGGCACGCACGGCACGCACGTCGCGGGCACGATCGCGGCGGCGAAGAACGGCAAGGGCGTCATCGGCGTCGCGCCGGGCGTGAAGATCTCCTCGGTCCGCATCGCGGAGCCGACCAGCAGCCTGTTCTTCGCGGAGAACACGATCTGCGGCTTCGTGTGGGCCGGTGACCACGGCTTCAAGGTCACCAACAACAGCTACTACACGGACCCGTGGGCGTTCAACTGCCCGGACAACGTGGACCAGGCCGCCATCATCGAGGGCGTCCGCCGCGCCCAGGCGTACGCCGAGGGCAAGGGCTCGCTCCAGGTGGCCGCCGCCGGCAACTCCAACTACGACCTGGCGAACAAGACGACCGACTCCGAGTCCCCCAACGACTCGACGCCGGTCACCCGCACGATCACCAACGCCTGCATCGACATCCCGACGGAGCTCCCGGGCGTCGTCACCGTCGCCGCGCAGGGCAACGGCGGCGCCAAGGCCTCGTACTCGAACCTCGGCAACGGCGTCATCGACGTCGCGGCCCCCGGCGGCGACGGCGCCTCCGGTGTCTACTCGACGCTCCCGGGCGGCAAGTACGGCAACATGAACGGCACGTCGATGGCCTCCCCGCACGTGACCGGTGTCGCGGCGCTGATCGCGAGCGCCAACCCGACGTTCACCCCGGCGCAGATCCGGGACCAGCTCGGCGTCCAGGCGACGGACCGGGCGTGCCCCTCGGACGCCCGCTGCACGGGCACCACGGCCAAGAACGGCTTCTTCGGCGAAGGCGCGGTCGACGCCCTGAAGGCCGTCGGGGGCACCACCCCGCCGACCGGCCCGTACTTCGAGAACCTGACCGATGTCGCGATCGCCGACAACGCGACGGTCGAGAGCCCGATCACGGTCAGCGGGGTGACGGGCAACGCCCCGGCGACCCTGAAGGTGGGCGTGGACATCAAGCACACGTACATCGGTGACCTGAAGGTCGACCTGGTGGCTCCGGACGGCACCGTCTACACGGTCCACAACCGGACCGGCAGCGGGACGGACAACATCGTCCAGTCGTTCACGGTCAACGCTTCGGCTGAGGTCGCCAACGGCGTCTGGAAGCTCCGCGTGAACGACAACGCGAGCCAGGACACGGGCAAGATCGACGCCTGGACCCTGACCTTCTAGGGCCTGTCCGGTCGGATCCAGGGATCCCAGGACCCCAGGACCACGGGACCCCGCTGACGGGGCCGGAGCCGCCATGGCTCCGGCCCCGTTCGCATGCGCCGGGCAAGAAAGTGCGTACCGGGGGGTAGGCCCGCCCGACCCCCTTGCTATACGTTCCGTCTAACAAGCTTGCTAGACACGGTGTCTAACAAGCGTGCCCGAGCCGATCGCGACCCCAGGAGCCGCACCATGGCCAGCAGCACCGTTCGCCCGGAGAAGCAGGAGAAGGACGTCGCCGCATCGGACCTCGCCGACTCGGACGTCGCCGAGCGGCTGCTCCGGTCGGCCGCGAAGCTGTCGTACGACCCCGCCGTCGAGGTGGACTGGGACACGCCCCTCGACAAGGACTTCCACGGCCAGAGCCCCGAGTGGAACTCCCTCTACGGCACCGCGTACTGGAACGAGATGACCGAGGAGCAGCGCAAGGAGCTCACCCGGCAGGAGTCCGCCTCGGTCGCCAGCACCGGCATCTGGTTCGAGATGATCCTCCAGCAGATGGTGCTCCGCGACATCTACCTCATGGACCACACCGATCCCCGGTTCCAGTGGGCCCTCACCGAGATCGCCGACGAGTGCCGGCACTCCATCATGTTCGCCCGGGGCTCCCAGAAGCTCGGCGCGCCCGCGTACCGGCCGAAGCGGGCCGTGCTGGAACTCGGGCGCTTCATGAAGACCGTCGGCTTCGGCGAAGCCGCGTACGCCGGCATCCTCGTCGCCGAGGAGGTCCTCGACGTCATGCAGCGCGACTGGATGCGCGACGAGCGGGTCGTCCCCTTCGTCCGCACCATCAACAACATCCATGTCGTCGAGGAATCCCGGCACATGAAGTTCGCCCGGGACGAGACGCGCCGCCACCTCGCCCGCGCGAGCAGGGCCCGCCGTCACTTCCAGGCCTTCGTCGTCGCCGTCGCCGCGTACTACATCATCACCAGCCTGGTGAACCCGGAGGTGTACGTCCGGGCCGGGCTCGACCCCGAGCGGGCCCGCCGCGAGGCGGCCGCCAACGAGCACTACAAGGCGCGGCTGCGCGCCAGTTGCTCCGGACTCATGGAGTTCCTGGCCGATGTCGGGATGCTGACCCGGCCGGCGCTCCGCTTCTACCGGCGCGCCCACCTCATCTGACCCCGCCCCGTCTCCCGCACCAGAGTCGAGCCGACGCCATGACCTACGCCATCACCCAGACCTGCTGCTCCGACGCGACCTGTGTCGCCGTCTGTCCGGTCAACTGCATCCATCCGACGCCCGAGGAACCGGATTTCGGCACCACGGAGATGCTGTACATCGATCCCCGGGCCTGCATCGACTGCGGGGCCTGTGCCGACGCCTGCCCCGTCGACGCCGTCGTCCCTGCGGACCGCCTCACCGACCGCCTCAAGGAGTACGAGGGCATCAACGCCGCGTACTACGCGGACCGCGCGCCCGCGCCGGCCGTCGCCTCGCCCATGTTCCACTCCTGGGGCGCGCCGGCCTTCTCCCGCTCGCTGCCCGCCGACTTCGCCCCGCTGCGGATCGCCGTCGTCGGCACGGGACCGGCGGGCATGTACGCCGCCGAGGACCTGCTCCTGCACACCAACGCCGAGGTCACGCTGATCGACCGGCTCCCGGTCGCCGGCGGACTCGTGCGGTACGGCGTGGCGCCGGACCACCCGGCGACCAAGGGCGCCGGGGAGACCTTCGCCCGTTTCCACTCCCACCCCCGCGTCCGACTGCGGCTCGGCGTGGAGATCGGCCGGGACGTCACCGTCGAGGAGCTCGCCGCGCACCACGACGCGGTGATCTACGCGGTGGGCGCACCCGCCGACCGGCGGCTCGGCATCCCCGGCGAGGACCTGCCGGGCAGCGTCTCCGCGAGCTCCGTCGTCTCCTGGTACAACGCCCATCCGGAGACCGGCGCGGACGCGGTCGACCTGTCCGCCGAGCGGGTCGTGGTCGTGGGCAACGGCAATGTCGCCCTCGACGTCGCCCGCGTCCTCGTCATGGACCCCGACGCCCTCGCCGCCACCGACATCGCCGACCACGCCCTCGCCGCCCTGCGCGGCACCCGGGTGCGCGAGGTGGTGCTGCTCGGCCGCCGGGGCCCCGAGCACGCGGCGTACACGGCGTCGGAACTCCTCGCCCTGAAGCACCTCCCGGGGGTCGAGCTGCTCGTCGACGACCGGGACCCGCGCACCGGGGAGGCGATCGACACGGCCGCGCCCGGGGACAAGGCCGGGCTCCTGCGGGACGTGCCCCGCGAGGCGGTGGACTGGACGCGGGAGCCCGCGCGGGACCGGCGCCGGATCGTCCTGCGCTTCCACTCGGCGCCGGTCGAGGCGGTCGGTACGGAGCGGGTGCGGGCGGTCCGGGTGACGGAGGAGGGCGCGGCGTCCGGTACGGAGCTCGGGGCGGGGCTGCTGGTCCGGGCCGTCGGCTACCGGGGCGTACGGCTCCCGGGGCTGCCCTTCGACGAGACCACCGGCACCGTGCCCCACGAGGCGGGACGGGTGACCGGTCTGCCCGGCGGCTATGTCGTCGGCTGGATCAAGCGGGGCCCCTCCGGGGGCATCGGGGCCAACCGGGCGTGCGCGGAGGAGACGGTCGGGGCCCTGCTCGCGGACGCGGTCGCGGGCGCGCTGCCCTCGCCGACGGGCACGCCGCAGGCCTTCCGCAAGCTAGTGCGCAGCCGCAGCGCCGGTCTCGTCGACGCGCGCGGTCTGGCGGCCATCGACCGTGCCGAGCGGGCACGGGGCCGGGACGCGGGGCGTCCCAGGGTCAAGCTGGCGACGGTGCCGGAGCTGGTCGCGGCGGCACGCGGCGGACGGTGGCGCCGGCCGATGTGACAGCGGGGGTGTTCGGCCCGGAGTGACGCGTGGGGAGGTTCGGCCCGTGTGACGCGTGAGGGTGTCCGGCCCGGGACGGCGGGCCGGTACGGCTCAGACGGCGACGCTCAGGGCCGCCTGGCGGACCACGATCGCGTTGAGCCGGACGGCGAAGGGGACGACGTCCGTCAGTTCCAGGGTGGTGGCCTCGGCCTTCGGCAGCTCGACGGTCACGTCGACGCAGAAGGCGAGGGCGTAGATGTCCTCACCGGTGTCCTCGTCCTGGAGGGCGAAGAACAGGTCCCGGTAGAAGCGGGTGCGGTGCTCGGACTCCTCGTAGAAGGAGAGTCCGGGCTGCCCTTCCTGCCCGGCGAGGCCGGTGAAGGCCTCGACGAGCTCCCGCTCGACGGTCCCCCAGAAGCCGGCCTCCGCGTACTCGGGGGGCAGGGCCTGCCGGACGGCCTCCTTCAGCGAGAGCACCATGACCAGGACGGGGGCGTGCTCCTGGAGGCCCCAGCCCCGGACCATCCGCACGACGGTGGTGTCGGGGACGGCGGCGGCCGCCGCCCGTATCGCCTCGAAGTCGAAGTTGACGGTCGCGGGCGCGATCGCCTCCTGGAACACCCGGTCGATGGACCGGGCCCGTTCGAGATGGTCCGGTCCCACCTCGACGACGGTCCTGAAACTGGCGGCCAAAGCTCCTCCTACATGATCTCGATGATCAGGAGGGGTCAGTATGCCGAGGCGCTTCCCGCCCGGTGAGGGGCGTCCGCCGTGCGGACAGCACGGCAGGGGACAGCACGACAGGGGACAGCACGGCAGGAGTCAGGACGGCAGGGGTCAGGAACGCCCGCGGGGCTTCCCGCCCTTGCCGCGGCCCGCGCCGCCCGCGCCACCGCTCCTGGCACCGCCCTTGCCACCGGGCTTGGCGCCGCCCTCGCCGCCGCTCTTGGCACCGCCCTTGCCGGCCGCCGCGGGCCTGCCACCGGTACGCGCGCCGCCGCCCGGCTTCGCGGACCTGCCCGGCTTCTGCTCCTTCTTCGGCTGCTTCTGCCCCTTCTGCGCCTCGGCGCGACGGCCCCGGGTGCTGTTCACCGTCCGGCCGCGCACGATCCCGATGAACTCCTCCACCAGGTCGGGGGCCTCGTCGGCCGCCGGCCACGACAGGGCCACGCGCGACTGCGGGACGTCGTTGAGCGTCCGGTACGTGAGGTCCTTGCGGTGGTGGAGCCGGGCGAGGGACTGCGGGAGGGCCAGCAGACCGACGCCCGCCGCGACGAGCTCGATCGCGTCGGCCGTCGTCTCGGGGCGCTCGTTCGCGGCGCGGCCCGGCGGCTGCTCCCAGCCGAGGGTGTCGTCGAGCGGGTGCAGGACGAGCTCGTCGGCGAGGTCCGACGCCCAGATCTCCTCGACCTCGGCGAACAGGTGGTCCTTGGGGACGACGACGACCGTGGTCTCCGTGTAGAGCGGGATGGCGCTGAGGTCGTCCCCGTCGACGGGCAGCCGGACGAGACCCGCGTCCGCGGCCCCGTCCCGGAGCGCGCCGAAGGCCTCGGGGGGCGTCACGGCGAGGAGGGTCAGCGGCACGTCGGGCAGGCGCTCTTTCCAGACCCGCACCCACTTCGCGGGCGTCACTCCCGGGACGTACGCGAGCCGGAAGGCGGAGGTACCGGCGGCGAGGGAGGGGGAAGGGGCGGGGGAAACCGAAGGGGAATCCGCGGGGGAAACGTCCGAGCCTGTCACCCCGCAAGGCTACCGGTAGCGGACGTGGTCGGAGGTCGCCCGCATGCTCGATACCCTTGACTCCATGACGTCGCACCAGAACGCCCAGACGATGAAGCCCGCGACCGCGGCGAAGAAGCTGGGTGTGTACCTCGAAGCCACCCCCGCCGAGTTC
The DNA here is from genome assembly GCF_055581845.1 of Streptomyces sp. NPDC042346. NCBI lineage: Bacteria > Bacillati > Actinomycetota > Actinomycetes > Kitasatosporales > Streptomycetaceae > Streptomyces > Streptomyces sp. NPDC042346. The sequence continues at coordinate 779,996 of NZ_JBVJEH010000002.1, forward strand.
CAGGAGGGGGTCGTCTCGCGCGCCGAGCTGACCGAGCTCCAGGCCAACCCGCCGGCCTGGCTCCAGGAGCTGCGCAACAACGGCCCGCACCCCCGCCCGGTCGTCGCCAACAAGCTCGGCGTCTCCATCGCCGGTCTCGCCCGCGGCGGCATCACCGAGCCGCTCACCACCGAGCAGATCGACGCGATCAAGGAGGAGCTCCCCGCGTGGCTGCGGAAGGAGCGCGCCACCCAGTCGGAGGTCCGCGCGGAGACCGTCCGCATCAAGGAGCGGGACGCGGCGCGCCGCGACCAGAGCGCCTGACACCCCCTTCTTCCTTCACCGGCCCGTACCGAATCGCTTCGGTACGGGCCGGTGTGGCGTCCGGGCGGGTGCGGGAGGCATGTCCCCATGAGTGACACGAGCACTGCCTCCGAGCCGCCGGTCGTCGTCGGCGTGGACGGGTCCGCACACAGCATCCGCGCCCTGGACTGGGCCCTGGGCGCCGGGGAGAGTCTCGGCGCGCCCGTCGTGGTGGCCCATGTCCGCTCCGACGCGCTCCAGCTCGGGGCCGCCCGGATCGCCTCCCTTGGCAAGGACCCGGAGCTGCCCGACACGGTGCTGACCGCGGTCCGGACCGTGGTGGAGGAGCGCGGGCACACCGTTCCCGTGCGGTACGTCTCCCTCGACGGAACCGTGGCCGACGCGCTGCCGGCGGCCGCGCGGGGCGGGCGGCTCCTGGTGACCGGCTCCCGGGGGCACGGCGGCTTCGTGACGCTGCTGCTCGGCTCGACCAGCCGCACCCTGGCCATGACCGCGCCCTGCCCACTCGTGGTCGTGCCGCACGAGGCGCGTACGGTCGAGCCGCCGGGCGGCCCGGACACGGGCCGGATCCTGCTGGGCCTGCACCCCGAGGAGACCCCGGACGAGGTGCTGGCCTTCGCCTTCGAGACGGCTCAACGGCGGGGCGTGCCGCTGGAGGCCGTGACCGCCTTCCGGCTGCCCCCACAGCCCGGTGCGGTGCTCGCGGCCCCGTCCCCGGCACTCCAGGTGCCGCCGCCGCTGCCGGCGGCCGACGACTCGGCGGAGCTCATCGCGGGGGCGGAGCAGGAGCAGGAGGAGCGGCTGCGGCCGTTCGCGAAGCGGTGGCCGGATGTCCGGCTGGTTCCGTCGGTCGTGCCCGGGGACGCGGCGGGGCGGCTCGTGGAGGGGTCGAAGGACGCCGGTCTGGTGGTCGTGGGACGGCACCACCGGCACCGGATCGGTTCGCTGCTCATCGGTTCGGTCGCCCACGCGGTGCTGCACCACGCGCACTGTCCGGTCGCGGTGGTCCCGCCGGGAACCGCCGGGGGCACCCTCGGGACCTGACAGTCCCCGACGGTCCGGCGTAAGGAAGATTTTCCTCCCTTTTTCGACCGATTCAAAGAGTTTCACCCCTTTTCTTCCCATGTCAGTGGCGCCTGGTACACAGGGGCCATGACGACCACAGATCGCGGCTCCTCCGCACGCCGCAACGTCCAGCCGCCTTCCGCCCAGGCCTCGCTCGGCGCGGGCGTCGTCGTGACCGACGCGTCCGGCCGCGTCCTCCTCGGGCTGCACCGTTCCGGGGTGTGGGAGCTGCCGGGCGGGAAGGTGGAGCCGGGCGAGTCCGTGGAGGACGCGGCGGTGCGCGAGCTCGCCGAGGAGACGTCCCTCGTCGCGGACGCCGCCGACGTGGAGGTGCTCGGGCTGATCCTGGACTCGGTGACCTCGTCGGAGCTGACCAGGATGACCGTGGCCACGGTGGTACGGGGCTACCGCGGTACACCGGCCGTCACGGAGCCGGACAAGATCGACCGCTGGGAGTGGACCGATCCGGAGCACCTGCCGACGGCGCTGTTCGTGCCGTCGGGCCAGGTGCTGAGGATGTGGCGCCCGGAGCTGACGGTGCCCGACGGCCCGTTCCACCGCTACGCCATGAGCCGCCTGCCCCGCTGACGGACCCGCGCTGCCACGGTGCGTCACCGAGCGAGGTGCGGCGGCCGTGGTTAGCGTGGCTCACAGGAACACGACATCGATCGCAAGAGAGAGAGTCACCGTCATGGCCGCACGACCCGCAGGCACGCCGGTCTGGACCGACGCGATGTTCACCGACGCCGAGGGCGCCAAGACGTTCTACGGCGACGTGCTCGGCTGGACCTTCGGCGAGGCCTCCTCCGAGTACGGCAACTACACGCAGGCGTACAAGAACGGGAAGGCGGTCGCGGCCGTCGTCCCGCCGATGCCCGGCCAGGACGCCCCGCCGCAGTCGGCCTGGTGTCTGTACTTCGCCTCGCCGGACGCCGCCGCCACGGCGGAGAAGATCAAGGCGGCGGGCGGCACCGTCGTCATGGAGCCGATGCAGGTCGGCGACTTCGGCTCGATGTGCATCGCGCAGGACCCGACGGGTGTCACGTTCGGCGTCTGGCAGGCGGGCGTCCACGAGGGCTTCGAACTCGAGGGCGAGACCGGCTCGTACGCATGGGCCGAGGTCTTCACCCGGGAGCCGGCGAAGTCCGACGCCTTCTTCACCTCCGTCTTCGGATACAACTCCAAGAAGATGCAGGACGACCACGTCGACTACCGGGTCTTCGACCTGGGAGGCGAGATGCCGGTCCTCGGCCGGATGAAGATGACGGCGGAGGACTTCCCGCCGGAGGTCCCGCCCTACGTCCAGATCTATTTCGCCGTCGACAACTGCGACAAGGCGGTGGAGGCGGCCGAGCGGCTCGACGGGCGGAAGGTCTTCGGCCCCATGGACAGCCCGTTCGGCCGTTTCGCGGCGATCCTGGACCCGCAGGGCGCGGCGTTCGCCGTCATCGACCTGAAGACCACCGTCGGCGAGATGCCCGAGATGGTCTGACCGGTCGGTCACCCGTCCACGGAACCGCCCCGGAGCCCATGGCCCCGGGGCGGTTCCGTGCGGTTCCGGTTCCGTGCGGTTCCGCGCGGTTCCGTGGACGGCGGTCAGGCGCTGTCGCGGACGGCGACGATGCCGTTGAAGACCCCCACGTACGCGGTGCCGTCCGGGCCGATGGTGATCGGCGCCCAGTTGTTGTCGTAGGCGAGGCCGGTGCCGGTGAAGCGGGAGAAGGCGCGCTGTCCGGTGCGGAAGTCGACGGCCGTGAGGTACCAGGCGTCGATGCCGAAGGCGTTGGGCCGCTTCTCGTAGAAGTAGAGCAGTCCGTTGGCGGTGGAGAGCTTCGGGACGGTGGAGGGCGAGCGGACGTCGCTCTCCCAGACGGTGTCGCAGCCGCTGCCGTCGGCGCGGACGTCGATCCGGGTCGCGCCGCCGACGACGCTGCGGCCGAGGGCGAGCGTACTCGGGTTCTCGTAGCCGTAGTTGTTCTCGACGACGAGGCTGTTCCCCCAGCTGATCAGGGAGTTGTCGGTGGTGGACGCGCCGGAGCGGAAGACCGGCACCTTGCAGACGAGTCGCTCGTCGGCGGGGACGGCGGCGCCGCGCCGGTAGACGAGGACGTTCATCCGGTCGTCGGCGTTGTCGGTGATGGCGACGTACTGGTCCCGGTCGCCGAACAGGTCGGGGGTGGTGCCCGAACCCTGGTTCACGGAGCCGGGCTTGGTCCCGGTCCCCCGGTCGTACGCCTCGCGCCACTCGATGCGCGGGGTGCCGTCTGCGCCGGCGCGGAAGCCGTACAGGGCGTGGTCGGTGACGATGGAGACGCCGTCCTCGGCGACGGAGAAGGAGTTCTGGATCTCCTCGCCGTCGAGCCTGATCGCCCGGAGCGCGCCCGTCGCGGGATCGACGGTGCCGACGCGGCCGAGCCGGGTGACCCACCAGACGCGGCCGTCCCAGTCCGGCATGACGGAGGTGACGGGGTCGCAGACGCCACTGGGGAAGAGATTGGTCCAGCTGACGCAGTCGTGCGGGACGAGGGAGGTGAGGTCCCAGTCGTTCTCGACGACGAACTCCCAGGCGCCGTCGGCCTTCTGGCGGTGGGCGATGCGCAGGACGTGCTGACGCGAGTCGGCGAGGACGACCCGGTCCTGGTTGTCGAGGTAGAAGTAGGCGCCGCCGGAGGTGTCCTTGAAGATCCTCTCGAAGTCGAGGCGGGTGATGGCCTCGACGGTGGAGGAGCGCTGCGGCAGCTTGTACTCGGCGAGGGTGTCGAGGGTGCGCGGGTCGAGCAGCTTCAGGAGGAAGCCGTTGAAGGTGCCGCAGACGGTGACGAGGCGGCCGCCGGAGTCGAAGGTGACGGTGGCGCACTCGCCGCCGACGGGGGCGATCTTCTCGCTGTCGACCTGCGGGTCGCGGCCGAGGGGCCCGGAGTACGGATGGGTCCCGCTGCCGGCCCCGTCGGCGTGCATGCCGCTGCGCCCGTTGGGGGCGAGGTACGGATGCTGCGCGGGGGCCTTGCCGGGCACGGGCCGGGCGGTGGCGGGGGCGCCGTCGTAGTGGTCGACGAGCCGGTGGCCGAGGGCGAGGGGTATCTCCTCGGCCTGCGCGACGGGGGCGGCGCCCGCGAGGAGGGTCGCGCTCAGCGCGACGATCAGCGCGAGCGCGCGCGCTCGTCTTCGGGGCGGGTGCGTGGTCACTGCGGCTCCTCGGGTTGCTGACAATCTGTCGCACTGGCCGCCGACGCTAGGCCCGAGTCGGGGAGATGTACATGCAACTGCCCTGCGTTTCACAGGCAGTTCACGATCAAGCAACAGTCACGGCCGGAGGCTGGAGACCACGTTGGCGGTGGCGGCGACCCCGTTGTGGATCGTGGGCGCGATGCTGGTCCCCGCGAGGAAGAAGCCGAGCAGAGCGCAGACGAGCGCGTGGGTGACCTTGAGCCCGCCGCTGCGCAGGAAGATCACGGCCAGTACCAGCAGCAGCACCACGACAGAAATGGAAACGGCCATCGCCTTCACGTCCCTCCGTCGCCGCACCGGAATTGCGGCGTTCGGCGGACAGTGTGGCGGAACGCCCGGTCCGTCCGGGCGTATGGCGGGGCGGCCATACGGGTGAGATCCGGGTGGGTTCAGTCGCCGAAGGTCTCGGCGATGCTCGGGTGGCGCACCGCGTCGAGCTCCGGATCGGCGAGCAGATCCGCGATCAGCGCCACGTCGCCGAAGACCTCGGTGGCGCTCAGGTCCCAGTCGGTGAGGACGAGCCAGCTCCCGTCCGCCGCCCACCAGGTGGCGGGGAAGCGGCGCTCCAGGGTGGCTCCGGGGCCGTTGCAGGCGTCGTAGTGGGCGAGGGCCGCGCCGAGGCCGCCGCGCCAGGCGAGGAACCGCTCGCCGGGGAAGGAATCCACGGGTGCCTGCGCGCCGCCGCAGGGCGTGTCGGGTCCCTGCGGGGCATGCCGGGCGAGGAGTTCGACGAGTCGGACCAGGCAGGCCCGGTCCATCTCGGCCGGGTCGGGTCCGTCCAGCTCGGCGGCTCCGTCGACGCCCTCGAAGACCAGGTACGACGGGGTTCCCGACCAGTCCGCGAACCGCCGGCCGACGCGGCCGAGGACCTCGTCCCAGCGGAGCCGTACGGGACCGTCGTGGATCGCGTGGAGGATCCAGCAGCGGTCCTCGTACCCGCCCTTGGGCTCGTACCCGCACTCCGCCTCGCCGAGCACCGCACGCAGGCCGTCGAGGGGGTCGTCCTCGGCGGTCGGCGTCCACGGTGCGGTCACGGCTTCCCCTCGGCGGGCAGGCAGTCCTTCCACTCCACCGTACGGTCGCACCAGCGGTTCAGCAGGACGCGGTCGTGGCCGACGGCGAGCAGGCCGGCGCCGGTCTCCGTGCGGTAGGTCTCGACGGCGGCGACCAGGGCGGCCGTGGTGGAGGCGTCGAGCATCGCGGTCATCTCGTCGCAGATCAGCCAGCGGGGGCGCAGCGTCAACGCGCGGGCCAGGCAGGCGCGTTGGAGTTGGCCGTCGCTGACCTCGTGGGCGCGACGGGTGAGGAGGTCGGCGGTGAGGCCGACGGTCGGGGCGAGTTCGGCGACCCGGGTCCCGGCCTCGGCGCGGCGGCCGGTGGCGCGGAGCGGTTCGGCGATCAGGTCGGCGAGGGTGAGGCGGGGGTCGGCGGCCGTCCGGGGCTGCTGGAAGACGACGCCGACGGCGGTGCGGAGTTCGCGCGGGGCCCGGTGGCGCCAGGCGCGGATCTCGGTGCCGTCGAGGACGAGGCGGCCCGCGTCGGGGCGGTGGAGGAGCGCGGCGACCCGGGCGAGGGTGGATTTGCCGCAGCCGCTGGGGCCCAGGAGGCCGACGGACTCGCCGGAGGCGATCACCAGGGAGGCGCCTCGGAAGACGGGGGTGCGGCGCTCGTAGCCGGCGGTGACGGAGTCGAGTTCAAGCACGGGACGGCTCCGGGTGGTGGCAGGCCACCCCGGCGCGCGGCTCGGGGCGGGTGGCGCAGAGGTCGGTGGCGAGGGGGCAGCGCGGGGCGAAGGCGCAGCCGTCGGGCAGCGCGGAGAGCTCCGGGGGCATCCCGGGGATGGGCGTGAACGCCCGGTCGGGGAGGGCGTCGAGGAGCCCGCGCGCGTACGGGTGACGGGGTCCGGTGGCGCCGAAGAAGCGGTGGGCGGGGGCGATCTCGACGATCCGGCCCGCGTACATGACGGCGACGCGGTCGGCGATCCGCGCGGCGGCGGCCAGGTCGTGGGTGATGAGGAGCAGGCCCCGGCCCTCGTCGACGTGGCGGCGCAGTTCGTCGACGGTGCGGTCGACGAGGTCCCGGTCGAGGCCGGTGGTCGGTTCGTCGGCGAGGAGGAGGCGGGCGTCGCCGATGAGGGCGAGGGCGGTGGCGGCGCGCTGGGCGAGGCCGCCGGAGAGTTCGTGCGGGTACCGGTCGAGGTGGCCGGCCGGGAAGGCGGCCCGTTCGGCGGCGTCCTCCGCGGCCCTGCGCCGCGCCCGGCGCGGGGTGCCGGTGAGGGCCCGTACGGTCTCCTCCAGCTGGGACCGCACCGTACGGACGGGGGTGAGGTGGGCGGCGGGGCTCTGCGGTACGAGCCCGACGCGCCGGCCCCGTACCGTCCGGGCGAGGGTCTTCTCGTCGGCGGCCAGGAGGTCCGTGGGCCCGGCTCCGGCGGCGCCGGCCAGCAGGGCCGTACCCGAGGTCTCGGCGTTGCCCGGGAGCAGACCGAGGAGGGCGGACGCGAGGACGGACTTGCCGCAGCCGCTCTCGCCGACGAGGGCGAGGCACTCCCCCGCGCCGAGGTCGAGGTCGGCGTCGCTGACGGCGGCGACGGTCCGGCCGCCGCGCAGCCGGAAGCGGACGGTCAGGTCGCGGACGCTGAGGAGGGCGTCCTCGGCGCGCTCTGCGGTGACGGCCTCCAGAGCACGCAGCACCCTGCCCTCCGGAGCGTGTGGGGCGTTCACAGCATGAGCTCCGATCGGCGGCGCGGGTTGAGCCGGTCCCGCCACACGCCCGCGAGCCCCGCGATGGCGAGGGTCGGCAGGATGAGGAGGAGGCCGGGAAAAAGGGTCGGCCACCAGTCCCCGGCGAGGAGCGAGGAGCGGGCGTTCTGCACGAGGTTGCCGAGGCTCGCCTGGTGGCTGGGGAGGCCGAGGCCGAGGAAGGAGAGCGCCGACTCGTGCCACATGGCGTGCGGGACCATGAGGACGGCGGCGAGTCCGGCCTGCGGCAGGACCGCGGGCAGCAGGTGCCGGACGGCGACGCGCCACCGCGAGGCCCCGCCGGACACGGCGGCGTCGACGAAGGGCCGGGTACGCAGCGAGAGGACCTCGGAGCGGACGATCCGGGCGGTGGAGAGCCAGTGGGTGACGGCGACGGAGGCGATGACCGGCCAGACGCCGGGCCGGAAGAGCGCCACGACGAAGATGCCGAGCAGCAGGTGCGGTACGGAGGAGAAGGCGTCGACGAGCCGCATGAGGGTGCGGTCGGTCCAGCCGCCGAGCGCCCCGGCGGCCGCGCCCACGGCGGTGCCGACGACGGTGGCGACGAGCGCGGCGACGAGCCCGACGAGGAGCGAGATCCGCAGCCCGTAGATGCAGCGCAGGAGCAGGTCGCGGCCGAGGTCGTCGGTGCCGAAGGGGTGGTCCCAGGACGGCGGGAGGAGCTTCGCCGAGAGGTCGACGGCCTGTACGTCGAGCTGGACGAGCGGGGGCACGAGGAGGACGGCGGCGAGGATGACGCCGACGGTCACGGCGGAGGTCCACAGCCGCAGGCGGTGGGTGCGCGGGTCAGCCATCGAAACCCACCCTCGGGTCGGCGAGTCCGTACAGCAGGTCGGAGAGGAGGTTGCCGAGGAGGACGGCGGCGGTGGCGAGGACCGTGAGGGCCGCGAGCAGCGGGAAGTCCACCGAGGTGGCGGCCGTGACGGTGGCCGCCGCGATCCCGGGCCAGCTGAACACGGTCTCCACGAGCAGGGCGCCGGTGATGAGCTCGGGGACGCGGGAGCCGACGAGGGTGAGCATCGGCAGCATCCCGGAGCGCAGCGCGTGGCCGGTGAGGACGGTGCGCCGGCTCAGGCCGCGGGCGCGGGCGCCGCGCACCGGGTCCTCTTCGAGGGCGTCGCCGACGCCCTGGCGGACGTACAGGAAGAACCAGGGCAGCTGGGAGATCCCGAGGACGAGCGCGGGCAGCACGAGGTGGCGGGCGACCTGGTCGGCGGTGACGGTGTCGCTGGCGGTGTCGGTGAGCCCGCCGGCCGGAAGGACGCCGAGCTTCAGGGCGAAGAACCAGATCGCGAGGAGGCCGAGCCAGAAGGCGGGCGCGGCTTCAAGGGTGTACGCGGCGGAGCTGACGGCCCGGTCGACGAGGCCGCCGCGGCGGCGTCCCGCGAGGAGGCCGAGGAGGGTGCCGAGGACGATGGCGATCAGGAAGGCGGAGACGGCGAGGAGGACGGACCAGCCGAGGCGCTCGGTGATGACCTCGGCGACGGGGCGGCGCATGACCGAGGAGTCGCCGAGGTCGCCGGTGACGGCGGCGGTGAGCCACTCCCACCAGCGGGTGAGGAGGGGCTGGTCGGCGCCGAGGTTGGCGCGGAGCTGGTCGAGGTTCTCCTGCGAGGCGGTCAGGCCGGCGGTGCCGGCGTAGGCCTTCACGGGGTCGAAGGGGGAGGCCGCGGCGACGGCGAACACCGCGAAGGTGACGGCGAGGAGGACGGGGACGGCGGCCAGGGCGCGCCGTCCCGTCATCCGCGCCATGGCCCCCCAGGGGAGGCGGCGCGTCACTTCTCCGCCGCTCCGGTCTTCTTCGGCTTCCAGCCTTCGACGTTCCACCAGGGGCCGGAGGCGAGGCCGTGGTCGTGCGGCTCGATCTGGGTGGTGAGCCCGTCCCAGCTGTCGTCGACGACGTACAGGTGGTCGATGTGGGTGAGGAAGGTGTAGCCGGGGTTCTCGGCGAGCTCGCGCTGGACGGTGTCGTAGGCGGCGCGTCGCTCGGCAGGGTCGTTCGTCCGGCGGCCGTCCTCCAGGGCGCGGTCGACGGTCTTGTTGTCGTACCGGGCCATGTTGTTGAAGCCGTCGCCGGCGAGGGAGGACTTCAGGAGCAGGTACTGGTCGAAGTCGGGGTCGCCGGGCGAGCCGCCGCCGGCGAGGACGGCGTCGGTCTTCATCCGGGGCTCGATGACCTCCCAGGTGCCGGCCTGGGTGGTGATGTCGATGCCGGCCTTCTTGGCGTCGGAGGCGTAGGCGAGGGCGTGGTCCTGGCGGAGCTTGTCGCCGGAGAGGTACCAGAGCGGGAACGCGGCGCGGACGCCGTCCTTGACGCGGATGCCGTCCGGGCCGGGCTTCCAGCCGGCCTCGTCGAGGATCTTCTGCGCGCCGGTGAGGTCGTGGCGGCGCTCGGTGCCCTTCGCGAACCAGGGGCTGTCGGTGGGTACGGGCCCGTAGGCGGGCTTTCCGGCCCCTTCGAGGATCTTGTCGACCATGGCCTGCCGGTCGACGGCGATGTCGAGGGCGCGGCGGACGGCGGTGTCGCCGGTGACCTCGTGGTGGGTGGGGAGGGTGACCGTGCGGTAGTCGTAGGTCTTGGCCGCGTACGTCTTCCTGGCCTTGTCGCCCTGGAAGCCGGCGGCGAGGTTGGGCGGCAGGATGGCGCCGTCGAGGTCGCCGGCGCGCAGCCGGGTCGCGCGGACGTCGTCGTCCTTGACGACGGCCATGGTGAACTTCTTCACCGCGGGCGCGCCGTCCCAGTAGGCGGGGTTGGCCTTGAAGCTGAGCTTCTCGCCCTTGGACCAGCCGGTGAGGACGTACGGTCCGGTGCCGATCGGCTTCGTGGTGAAGGCGCCGGTGTTGACGTCCTGCTTCGCGGCGACGTGCTCGGGCGCGATGGCCTGGACGGTGCGCTCGGCGAAGGGCGCGTAGGGGTACTTCAGGGTGAAGACGACGGTGTCGTCGCCGATCGCCTCGACCTTCTTCACCGCGTCGAGCTCGGTGCGGGAGGCGTTGTTCGTCTTCGGGTCGAGGATCGTGCGGTACGTGAAGACGACGTCCTTCGAGGTGAAGGGCGCGCCGTCGCTGAAGGTCACGCCGTCGCGGAGGGTGTACGTGTACGTGAGCCCGTCCGCGCTGATGTGCGGCAGCTTCGCGGCGAGGGCCGGCTCCAGCTTCATGTTCTCGTCGAAGGCGAGGAGCCCGTCGAAGATCTTGGAGTTGCCGTCCTTGCCGTAGCCGAGGAGCGGGCTGAGCGTCTCGGGCTCGTAGGCGATGCCGACGACCGCGGAATCCTTGGGGCCGCCGGAGGCCCCGGCCGTGGAGCCGGGGTTCGTGCAGGCCGCCGCCGTGAGGGCGAAGGCCCCCGCGAGTATCGCGGCGGCCGCGCCTCGGATGGATCGGGCGGTCATCGTGTCCACACCCCTTTTGGAGATCAACTGTTATTGCGAACGGCTTGCAATTAAACAGTATGTAAAGGGGTGCGGACACAGTGGCCCCTTACCTGGACCTCGGCGTTCCGCTACGCGGGGGCCGGGAGGTCCACCAGGGCGGCGATCGCGTCCTGGTGGCGGCCCGCCGAGCCGAGCGCGAGCTGGTCGGACTTGGCCCGCTTGAGCGCCAGGTGCGCGGGGTGCTCCCAGGTCATGCCGATCCCGCCGTGTAGCTGGACGCACTCCTCGGCGGCCCGGACGGCCACCTTGGAGCAGTAGGCCTGGGCGACCGCGACCGTGAGCGGGGCGTCCGGGCTGTCGGTGGCGAGGGCGTCGGCGGCGGCGCGGGCCACCGCCCGGGCGCCGACGACATCCAGCCACAGCTGGGCCATGCGGTGCTTGAGCGCCTGGAAGGAGCCGACGGGCCGGTTGAACTGGTGGCGCTCGCGGGTGTGCCGGACGGTCTCCTCCAGACACCACTCGGCGAGGCCCAGCTGCTCGGAGGCGAGCAGTCCGGCGCCCGCGAGCAGCCCGCGGCGGACGGCGGCGCGGGCCTCGTCCGGTCCGGCGAGCCGGCTGCCGGTCCCGGTCTCCGTGGTGACGCGGGCGAGCGGGCGGGTGAGGTCGAGCGGGGTCTGCGGCTCGACGGCCGCCTCCCCGGCCGGTACGGCGTACAGGCCGTCGGTCCGGGAGACGAGGAGGACGTCGGCGGCGACGGCGTCCGCGACGCCGGTGACGGTGGCCGCGGTGGACGGCTCCGCGGACGGGGAGGCCGTCAGGGGCACGGCGAGCACGGCGACGCTGCGGCCGGTCGCGAGCGCGGAGAGGAGTTCGGCGGCCGGGGCGCTGTCCCCCGCGAGGGCGAGGAGCGTCTCGGTGGCCACGACCGCGCTCGTGAGGTACGGCGCCGGGGTGACCGCGCGGCCCAGTTCCTCCAGGACGACGGCGGCCTCGCGGTGGCTCGCGCCCTGGCCGCCGAGCTTCTCGGGTACGAGGAGTCCGGCGGCGCCCATGTCCCCGGCGAGGGCCTTCCAGAGCCCGGGGACGTACGGGCTGTCCGTCTCGATCCGGCCGAGCAGCTCCTGGTGGCCGGCCCGGTCGGCGAGCAGGGAGCGGACGGCGGCCCGCAGGTCGTCCTCGGTCTCGGAGTAGAGGAGGTCACTCATCGGGTCAGGTCCTTCCAGGCGACGTCCTTGTCGTTGCGGGGCTCGGAGGGCAGACCGAGGACCCGTTCGGCGACGATGTTGAGCAGGACCTCGGTCGTGCCGCCCTCGATCGAGTTGCCCTTGGAGCGCAGGTAGCGGTAGCCGGCGTCGCGGCCGGTGAAGTCGACGAGCTCGGGGCGGCGCATCTCCCACTCGCCGTACAAGAGGCCCTCCTCGCCGAGGAGTTCCACTTCGAGACCGCTGATGGCCTGGTTGAGGCGGGCGAAGCCGAGCTTCATCGCGCTGCCCTCGGGGCCGGGCTGGCCCGCGACGAGCTGCTGGCGGAGGCGCTCGCCGGTGAGCCGGGCCACCTCGGCGTCGACCCAGAGCTCGAGGAGGCGCCGGTGCAGGTCGTGGGTGCGCAGCTCGGGGCGTTCGCGCCAGGTCGTGGCGGCCTTGCCGATCATGCCGCCCTCGCGCGGGATGCGGGCGCCGCCGATGGAGACCCGCTCGTTCATGAGGGTGGTCTGCGCGACCCGCCAGCCGTCGCCGGTCTCACCGAGGCGGTGGGCGTCGGGGATCCGGACGCCGGTGAGGAAGACCTCGTTGAACTCCGCCTCGCCGGTGATCTGGCGCAGCGGCCGGACCTCCACGCCGGGGTCGGTCATGTCGCAGACGAAGTAGGTGATGCCCCGGTGCTTGGGCACGTCCGGGTCGGTGCGGGCGATGAGGATGGCCCAGCGGGCGACGTGGGCGCTGGAGGTCCACACCTTCTGCCCGTCGACCACCCAGTCTCCCCCGTCGTCCCGGACGGCGCGGGTGCCGAGCGCGGCGAGGTCGGATCCGGCGCCGGGCTCGCTGAAGAGCTGGCACCAGACCTCCTCCCCCACCCACAGCGGGCGGAGGAAGCGGCGCTTGACCTCTTCGGAGCCGTACGCGAGGAGGGTGGGGGCGGCCATGCCGAGGCCGATGCCGATGCGGCGCGGATCGTTGTCGGGGGCGCCCGCCGCGGCGAGTTCGGCGTCGACGACGGCCTGGAGGGCGCGGGGCGCGCCGAGTCCGCCGAGGCCCACCGGGTAGTGCACCCAGGCGAGTCCGGCGTCGAAGCGGGCGCGCAGGAAGTCGGTGCGGTCGGTGGTGGCGGGCGGGTGGTCGGCGAGCAACTGCCGGGTGAGCGACCGCAGTTCCGTGGCGTCGGTCATGCCCGGGCTCCTTCCGGGAGGACGACCAGGCGGCCGGTGGTGGTGCCGTCGGCGACGCGCTGGACGGCGTCCGCCGCGCCGGCGAAGGGGACGCGCTCGCCGATGAGGGGCTTGATCAGGCCCTTGGCGGCGTAGGCGGTGAGGGTCTCGTGGCAGCGGGCGATGGCGCCCGGGTCCTTCGCGGCGTACAGGCCCCAGTGGAGGCCGAGGACGGAGTAGTTCTTCACGAGGGCGTGGTTGAGGGCGGGGGTCGGGACGGTGCCGCTCGCGAAGCCGACGATCACGATGCGGCCCTCGAAGGCGACGCACTTGGCGGACTGCTGGTAGGCCTCGCCGCCGACGGGGTCGTAGATCACGTCGGCGCCCCGGCCGCCGGTCGCGGCCTTGACGGCGGCGACGACGTCCTCGGAGCGACGGTCGATCACCAGGTCGCAGCCGAGCGCGCGGGCGACCTCCGCCTTCTCCGGGCCGCCGACGACGCCGATGACGGTGGCGCCGGCGGCCTTGCCGAGCTGGACGGCGGCGCTGCCGACGCCGCCCGCCGCGGCGTGGACGAGGAGGGTCTCGCCCTCCTGGAGGGCGGCCCTGCGGTGCAGGCCGAACCAGCCGGTCTGGTAGCCGATGTGCAGCGCGGCGGCCTCGGCGTCGTCCAGGCTCTCCGGGGCGGGGAGCAGTCCGGCGGCGTCGGCGAGCGCGTACGCGGCGAATCCGCCGTGCGGGAGTGCGGCCGTGGTGATCACGCGGCGGCCGTCCTCGGTCTCGCCGCAGAGCTCCACGCCGGGCGTGAAGGGCAGCGGGGGCCGGATCTGGTAGTGGCCGCGGCAGAGCAGCGCGTCCGGGAAGTTGACGTTCGCGGCGCGCACCCTGAGGAGGACCTGCCCGTCGGCGGGCGTGGGCGGCTCCACCTCCTCGCGGCGCATCACCGCGCCCGGTTCGCCGTTCTCGTACACACGCCATGCCTGCATCCGCGAGCCTCCTCCGTACCGAGTGGTCGGTGGCATACTAAGCGGTCGCTTGTCCGCTGCGGAACCGGTCGGCCGAACTTCGTCCGCCGGTCAGCCGGACTTCTTCGGCCGCGCCCTGACGTGCATGCGCTCCCCCTGAGGCCCGAAGAGGCTGAGGAACTCCACGGGGCCGTCGTCCGTCGGGCCGAACCAGTGCGGGACGCGGGTGTCGAACTCGGCGGCCTCACCGGCGGCGAGGACGACGTCGTGCTCGCCGAGGACGAGCCGCAGCTTCCCGGAGAGCACGTAGAGCCATTCGTACCCCTCGTGGACGCGGGGCTCCGGCGGCTCGTGCGGCTTCTCCTGGATCACCTTGTACGCCTGGAGCCCGCCGGGCTGCCGGGTCAGCGGGTACATCGTGCGGCCGTGGCGCACGATCGGCCGGGCCTTGACCCGGGGGTCGCCGGCGGCGGGGGCGCCGACCAGCTCGTCGAGGGGGACCTGGTGGGCGCGGGCGAGCGGGAGGAGCAGTTCGAGGCTGGGCTTGCGCTGCCCGGACTCCAGCCGGGAGAGGGTGCTGACGGAGATGCCGGTGGCGGCGGAGAGCTCGGCCAGGGTCACACCGCGGTCGCGGCGGACGCGGCGGAGCCGGGGGCCGACCTCGTTCAGTACGGCGTCGATGCGTTCGTCGTCTTCGGTCATGGGTCCAGTGTTGCAGAAACGGCAAGAACAGTTGCCGTTCGATGCGAGGGGAAGCGACTCTCGGGCCATGAGCACGAACGTAGGGAGCACGGACATGACGGTGACGAAGGACCGGTACGACGTCGTGGTGGTCGGCGGTGGGGCGGCCGGGCTCAGCGCCGCGCTGATCCTGGGCCGGTCGCGGCGGCGCACCCTGGTGGTCGACGCGGGCGAGCCCCGCAACGCGCCCGCGGCCCACATGCACGGGGTGCTGTCCCGGGACGGGATGAGCCCCGCCGCGTACCTGGAGGCCGGGCGGCGCGAGATCGCCGCGTACGGGGTCGAGTGGCGGGCCGGGACGGTGACGGGCGCGACGCCGGACGGACAGGGCGGGTTCACGGTGTCCCTCGCGGACGGTACGGCCGTGGGCGCGCGACGGCTCGTCGTCACGACCGGGCTCGTCGACGAGCTCCCGACGATCGACGGGGTCGCCGAGCGGTGGGGGCGGGACGTGCTGCACTGCCCGTACTGCCACGGCTGGGAGGTCCGCGACCGGGCCTTCGGTGTGATCGCGCACCCGAGGATGCCCGCGCACCAGGCGCTGATGCTCTCCCTCTGGTCCCCGGACGTGACGCTCTTCCTGCACACCGCCGACGCGCTCTCCGCGCAGGACGCGGCGCTGCTCGACGCGGCCGGGGTCGAGGTCGTGGCGGGCGAGGTGGCGGGGCTCGTCGTCGAGGACGACCGGCTGACCGGGGTCCGGCTCGCCGGCGGCCGGGTGGTCGACCGCTCGGTGGTCTTCGTCGGGGCCGATCGCCTCGCGCCCCGGGACGGCGTCCTGCGCCAATTGGGGGCGGCGCTGCGCGAGACGCCGTTCGGCACGTTCGTGACGGTGGACGAGACGGGCCGGACGAGCGTTCCCGGTGTCTGGGCCGCCGGGAACGTGACGGGCCCGCAGGAGCAGGTCGTGAACGCGGTCGCGCTGGGCTACCGGGCCGGCGTGGCGATCAACAACGAGCTGCTGCTCGGCGACCTGGAGGACGTGGTGGCCGGTCGGCCGCGCGGATGAACCGGAGGTGCTGCGGCTGCGCCGCCGCGACGCAGGGGTGAGGATCGGTCATGGTGGCCGGAAGCCGGCGGGGCCGACGGCACGGCCCGGACGGCAGCACGGCCCGGACAACGGCACGGCCCGGACGGCAGCACGGCTCCGGCAGTCACGGACGACGGAAGGACAGGACACCCCCATGCTCGGTACGCAGTTCACCACGGGTTCCCCCAGCTGGATCGATCTCGGCAGCCCCGACCCGGCGGCCGCCGCCGCGTTCTACGGCGCCGTCTTCGGCTGGGAGTTCAGCTCGGCGGGACCGGACGCCGGCGGCTACGGCTTCTTCCAGCAGGACGGCCACACGGTCGCCGCGCTCGGACCGCTCACCGAGGAGGGCGCGAGCAGCGCCTGGACGGTGTACTTCCGGACGCCGGACGCGGACGCCACGCAGAAGACGGCCGAGTCCGCGGGCGGCACCGTGCGCCTCCCGGCGTTCGACGTCATGGACGCGGGCCGCATGGCCGCCCTCACGGACCCGGGCGGCGCCCGGTTCGCCGTCTGGCAGCCGGGAAGGGTCCAGGGCCTGGAGCGGACCTCGTCCACCAACACCCTCGTCTGGGCGGAACTCCACGTCGCCGACCCGGAGTCCGTCCTCGCCTTCTACCGAACGCTGTTCGGCTGGCGCTGGGCGGAGATGGAGGCACCGGGCATGACGTACCGGGTGATCTCCACCGCCCAGGGCGACCAGGAGGACGCCTCCTTCGGCGGCGTCGCCGAGCTCCAGGGGGAGACGCCCCACTGGATCCCGTACTTTGCGGTCGAGGACCCCGACGCGATGGCCCGGACGGCCCAGGGCAACGGCGGCTCGGTCCTCATGCCGGCGGCCGACATCCCGGACGTCGGCCGCATCGCCTGGCTCGCCGACCCCTTCGGCGCCCCCTTCGCGGTGCTGAAGCCCGCGCCGATGGGGTGAGCGGAGCTCCCTCCGGATCCCGCGTCAGCGGGGGAAGAGTTCGAACGTCACCGCCGGGCGGCCGCCGAAGCGGTCGGCCGCGCGGGACGTCGCCGCGGTGAGGAAGGAGCGGACGTACTCCTCCGGGTCCTCGTCCGTCAGCGCCTCGATGTAGGCGCGGTGGCAGAGGAGCGAGCGGACGGCGCGGTCCAGGCCCGGGGCCGCGTCGATCGCGTGGGTCGGGGTGCTGGAGGCCGCGACCGCCACCCAGCGCACGCCGTTCCAGGGCTCCAGGCCCTCTGCGGTGAGCTCGGGGAAGATCCAGCGGTTTCCGGCGTCCGCCGCCGCGTCGAGCGTGGCGCGGCCGACGGCCAGGTGGTCCGGGGTGTTCCAGGGGGCGCCGGGGCCGCCGCCCCAGGTGTCGCGGTGGTTCAGGGTGACGACGAGCTCCGGGCGGTGGCGGCGGATCGCCGCCGCGATGTCGCGGCGGAGCCCGAGCCCGTACTCGATCACGCCGTCGCGGTGGTCGAGGAAGTCGACCGTCCGCACGCCGACGACGGCGGCGCTGTCCCGCTGTTCCCGCTCCCGCAGCGGGCCGCAGACGTCCGGGGCGAGGGTGTCGATGCCGGCCTCGCCGCGCGTGGCGAGGACGTAGACGACCTCCTTGCCCGCGTCCGTCCAGTCGGCGACGGCGGCGGCGCAGCCGTACTCCAGGTCGTCGGGGTGGGCGACGACGGCGAGGGCGCGCTGCCAGTCGCGGGGCATGTCCAGGAGGTCCGTGACGTCGTTCTCGATCATGAGCGCAGGATACGGGCCGCCTCGGCGACGGTCGGCCTGAACGCACCGGCGAGGATCACCGAGCGCGAGATGTGCCGTGGGCGGTCGGGGTTCAGGCCGCGCCGGTCCGCGAGGGCGACCGCGAGCCGCTGGGCGCGGACGAGCGCGGCCACCGGGTCGATC
The DNA here is from genome assembly GCF_055581845.1 of Streptomyces sp. NPDC042346. Taxonomy (NCBI): domain Bacteria; kingdom Bacillati; phylum Actinomycetota; class Actinomycetes; order Kitasatosporales; family Streptomycetaceae; genus Streptomyces; species Streptomyces sp. NPDC042346. The sequence goes on from NZ_JBVJEH010000002.1 coordinate 797,696, forward strand.
GCGTCGGCCGCGAACAGGGCGCCGGTGGACTCGACTTCGTCCCGGAGGCCCGAGGGGGCCGGGCCGAAGCAGGAGACCAGGCTGGTGCGGTCGCTGATGCTGATCGGGCCGTGCCGGTACTCCATCGCCGCGTACGACTCCGTCCAGGCGCGGGCCACTTCACGGAGCTTCAGGGCCGCCTCGTCGGCGAGGCCCACGGTCCAGCCGGTGCCGAGGAAGGTGAACTGACCGCGCCGCTCCCAGACGGCGGGGAGCCGCTCGTACAGCACGAGTTCCGCGTCGGCGATCGCGGGCGCGAGGTCCACCCCGAGCCCCGCGCGCAGGAGTTGGAGGGCCGTGGTGGCGAACCGGGTCTGGACGACCGAGCGTTCGTCGGCGAAGGCGAGGTCGACGATCTCGTCGGCGAGCTGTCCCGCCGGGCTGTCGGGGACGCCCGTGAGCACGAGGGTCGGGATGCGGCCTGCCGCGCCGGCAAGCAGGTTCACGACCTCCGTGGTCGTACCGGAGCGGGTGAGGGCGACGATCCGGTCGTAGCCGCGGCCGAGCGGGGTCCGGTCGGAGGCGGGGAAGGCGTCGGTCTCGCCCGCGCCGAGGGACTCGCGGAGCGCGGCGTAGGCGCGGGCGATGAAGTACGAGGTGCCGCAGCCGACGACGGCGACGCGCTCGCCCCGGCGCGGCAGCCGGGCGGCGTGGCGCTCGGCGGTCTCGGCGGCCCGGCGCCAGCAGTCGGGCTGGCTGGCGATCTCCGCGATGACATGGGTGCTCATGGTCCGGGTCCTCTCCTCGGGGACTCCCCCGTGGGGTCCGAACCGAGTTCTACCGGCAGCGGTCAAGAGCACACCATGAGCAATGGGAACTCACTGCTTGGACTTTTCCGCGGCCCCCGGACCGTCGGCCCCGCGCCGTCCGCCCCCGCAGGAGGCGCGGACGACGAGCCGGGGCCGCAGCTGCACCTGGTGGAGCGGGGCCGCGTCGCCCTCGGCGAGCCGCCGGAGCAGGATCTGCGCGGCCAGCCGTCCGAGCTGGTACTTGGGCGGCGACACGGCCGTCAGCGGGGTCTCCGCGACATCGGCGAACTCGTTGTCGTAGCTGATCAGGGCCAGGTCCTCGGGCACCCGGAGCCCCGCCCTGCGGACCGCCCCGAGCATCAGCGCGGCCTCCCGGTCGCCGAAGCAGAGCGCGGCGGTGACCCCGGCGGCGCGCAGGGCGCCGAGGGCCCGGTCGGCGCGGTCCTGGTCCCAGCGGGCCATGACGTCCCGCTCGTACGGCGGCGCCTCGGGCAGTCCGAGGTCGGCGAGCGCCCGGGCGAAGCCGGCCTCGATGGGCGCGGTGGTGGGTGCGTCGGTGCGGACGACGAGTCCGAGCCGTTGGTGGCCGAGGGCGCGCAGATGGCGCACGGCGTCGTAGGCGCCGCCCTCGTGGTCGGTGCAGACGTGTTCGGTGGCGTCGCCGGGGCCGTGGGCGGTGAGCCGGCGCTCGACGAGGACGGCGGGCACGGGCAGGGCGAGGAGTTCCTCGGCGCGCCGGCCGGGGTCGGTGGCGGTGTGCAGGCTGGGGACGAGGAGGAGCCCGTGGACGCCGTCGGCGAGGAGGCGGGCGACGGCGGCGTCCTCCTCGTCGGGGTCGTAGTGGGAGCAGGCGAGGACGAGCCGGGCGCCGTCCGCCGCGAGTTCCTTCTCGATGCCCTGGAGGACCCTCGGGTAGTAGAAGGAGGTGTCGGGGACGAGGACGCCGACGATCCGGCGGCCGGTCCTGTCCCGTTCGGGGCGGTGGGCGGCGAACGAGCCCGCGCCCTGCCGCCGCTCGACGAGGCCGAGGGCGACGAGGTCCTCGTAGGCGCGGCGGACGGTCGTCACCGACAGGCCGGTCTCGGTGGCGAGGGCGCGTTCGGTGGGGAGTTTGCTGCCGGGCGGCCAGGTGCCGTCGAGGATGCCGCGCCGCAGCTCGGCCATGAGCGTCCGGAACTTCAGCTCCCGGCCGGACGCCGGAGTCTCACGTCCCGCCATCCGGGCCCCCTCGCGCTCGCCGCGCCGGGCACGGCGCGCACATTGCTGATCGATTGCGCGCCGAATCCTATGCCCGGACGATCAGCACCGGCCCCGGACCGTCAGACCTCGTCCCTGGCGAGCGACAGCAGCCGGTCGAGGACGCGCGGCCCGCCGGCCCGTACCCCGTCGTGCTCGAACTCGTCGGTCACCCAGGTCCGCAGGCCGCGCACGGCGCTCGCCGTCTCCAGGGAGTGCGCGGTGTCCACGTACATGTCGTCGTGGTAGACGGCGGCGGCGACCGGGACCTCGTTGACGGCGAGGCGCTCGGGGTCGTAGAGCGGGGCCCAGTCCTCGCGTGCGGCGAGGAGCGCGGCGGTCTCGCGGAGCGGGCGCAGGGCGGGGTCGGTGGTGAAGTGCCAGGGATGGACGGTCTCGCCGGTGAAGAGGAAGGGCGCGCCGTCGGAGAGCGCGGCGGTGGCGTCGAACTCGGGGAACTCGCTCCTGACCCGCTCGGCGGCCCAGTCGGTGGGGCCCTGCCCCTGGGCGTAGATGGCCTCGTGGAGCACGGCGTACAGCGGGTGTCCCGCGTACGACAGGTGGGCCTGGACCTGTTCCAGGAAGGCGTCGGAGAGGGCGGGTCCGCCCGGGGTCGGGACGAAGGCGTGCTCCAGGAGGAGATGGAGCTGGTGGGTGCCGTCGCCGCCGCCGAGGAGGATGCCGAGGGACTGGAAGGCCTCCACGGTCAGGAGCCCGCCGCCCGGGAGGGTGACCTCGCGGTCGAGGAGGTGCGCGGCGATCGCCCGGGCGCGTTCGGCGTCCTGCGGGTAGCGGGCGAAGTGGGCCTCGTTCTTGCGCCGGACGCGGGGGTAGGCGGCGCGGTAGACCTCGTCGGCCGTCGCGTCCAGGGAGGGCAGGCCGCCGGTGACGAGGACCGTCTCCAGTCCTTCGGGGGCGGTGGAGAGGTAGTGGGTGGCGCAGAAGCCGCCGAAGCTCTGGCCGAGGACGGTCCAGGGGGCGCCGCCGGTGAGCCGTCGGCGGACCAGCTCGCAGTCCTTGACGATGGAGTCGGCGCGGAAGTGGGCGAGGTAGTCGGCCTGCTCGCGCGGGGTGCCGCGCAGGGGCAGGGTCTGGCGGTTGGCGGGGGTGGAGCGGCCGGTGCCGCGCTGGTCGAGGAGGAGGACGCGGTACTCGCGGACGGCCCGGCCGAGCCAGGCCTGCGGGCCGATGAAGCGGCGGGCGCCGAAGCCGGGCCCGCCTTCCAGGTAGACCAGCCAGGGGAGCCGTTCGCGGTCCTCGCCGGCCTTTCCGCTCGCGACGAGCTCCCGGCCGTAGACCTCGATCCGCTCGCCGTCGGGGCGGGTGTGGTCGAGGGGGACGGGGAAGCGGTGGTCGGTGAGGACGAGGCCCGGCTGGCGGTAGGTGGTCAACGCTGCTCCTGCTGCTCCTGATCGGTACGCCCCCGCCAGGACAGTGGATCACATGGCGGGGGCGTACCCGGGGACGGGGCGGGGCGGGTCAGGAGGTGGGGCGGGTCAGGAGGTGGCGCGGGTCAGGAGGTGGGGAAGGAGTCCGCCGTCCTGATGCGGTCGCGGATCCAGACGCCGGCGGGCTTGAGGGAGCCGGTGCCGGTCCAGCTTCCGCCGGCGTCGCAGGTGCCGGGCTTGAAGACGGCGCCGCTGCGGTCGTCGTCGGAGAAGTTCCAGTTGACCCAGCTGATCTTCTTCGAGGCCATCAGGTCGAGGTACTTCTGCGTCATCGTGAAGTCGTTGGCGCCCTCGCCCGCGTAGTTCTGCGTGCCGAACTCGGTGACGAAGACGGGCAGCTTGGCGGCGGCGCGGGAGAGGGTGTTCAGGTACTCGTCCCGGTGGGAGTACGCGTAGAAGTGGAACGTGTACATGATGTTGGCCGCGTTCACGGGGTTGGACACGACCTCGGACTCGTCGGAGCCCTCCGAGACGCCGAACGAGGACCAGGCGCGCGTACCGACGAGGACCGGGGTCTCGGGGTCCTTGGCGCGGATGACGGGGATGAGCTCCTCGGCGTAGCCCTTGATCCGGGACCAGGAGACGCCGCTGGGCTCGTTGGCGATCTCGTAGAGCAGGTTGGTCTTGGAGCCGTGGCGCTGGGCGATCTCGGTGAAGAAGGCCTTGGCGCGGGCGAGGTTGTACCGCGGGTCGCCCGGGTCGAGCATGTGCCAGTCGACGATCACGTACATGCCGCGGGCGGTGGCCTGCTCGATGAGGGAGTGGGCCAGGTCGGTGTACTTGCGGGGGTCTGTCTCGTAGCCGTCCTCCTGGACGTACGTGGAGACGCGCAGGACGTCGGCCTTCCAGTCCTTGGCGAGGGCGTCGAGGGAGCCGCCGGTCAGGCACTGGGCGTACCACTGGGTGCCGTGGCTGGACATGCCGCGCAGCTGGATCGGGTTGCCGTACTTGTTGCAGAGCTTGGTGCCGCAGACATGGAGCTGTCCGTTGATCGCGGCGGGAGTGGTGGCGGCGGCGGTGGCGTCCGGGGTGGTGGGGGCCGCCTGGGCGGTGTCGACGTTCGACTCGGCCAGGCCGAGGAGCAGGGCGCCGAGAGCGGCGCCGGCGACGGCGAGGCGCCGGAGTCCGGGGCGGGGGTGGGAGTGGGAGTGGGAGTGGGGGCGTACGGATCGTGCCGAAGTCATGGGGGTCTCCACGGAACGATGAACGGTGGGTGGGGAACGGAGAGTTCGACTGGAAGGAAACTTTCCTAACGGATGAATAGCAGGGGTCCGGAGCACCCCGCAAGGGTCATGACAAGAGACGCTGTTCAGCTGGCTGACACCGAAGGGGCAAGCGAAGGGGCAACCGCTCGGCCGTCCGTCGGCCGTCGTCCGTCGGCCGTCGCTCAGCCCGGAACCAGGCCCTTGCCGGTGAGGTAGTTCCGGGCCACGTCCTCGGGGAGGCGGCGCCAGCTGTCCACCTGTTCGTTGAGTTCCGCGAGGTCTGCCGTGGTCAGGACGGTGTTGAGGCGGTCCAGGGCGTCCGTGACCCCCGGGCTCCCGGCGCGGGCGCGGTTGACGACGGGCACGATGTGATCCGCGTTCTGGAGGTTCTTGTCGTCGGCGAGCAGGACGAGCCCGAAGTCGTCGAGCGTCGCGTCGGTGGTCGTCGTGAGCACCAGCTGGTCCTGGCCGCTCTGGACGGCCTGCTTCGCCTGGGTCGTCCCGACGCCCTTGGGGTCGACGGCGGTCACGTCGATTCCGTAGACCTCCCTCAGACCGGGGGCGCAGTACGGCCGCTGGACGCATTCGTCCCCGGCCGCGAGCCGGACCGGGAGGCGGGCGGCGCCGAGGTCGCCGAGCGTCTTCAGGCGGTGCTCGGCGGCGAAGGCGGCGGTCACGGCGAAGGCGTTCTGGTCGACGGCACGGCCGGGGTCGAGGACGGTGAGCCCGCGCGGGGCGGCGAGCTCCCGGAGGGCGGTCATGGTCGTCGTCAGGTCGGGCGAGCCGACGGTCGGCGCGTCCGCGCCGTTGACCTTGGCGTTCAGCCAGTCGGCGAAGGTCGCCGCGTACTCCGGCACGACGTCGATCTGCCCGTTCTCCAGCGCCGGTTCGTACAGCTCGCGGTTGGTGACGGAGAGGATCTCCGTGCGGTAGCCGGCCTCCTGGAGGAGCAGCGCGTACATCTGCGCGAGCAGGTCGCTCTCGGTGAATCCGGCCGAGCCGATCGTCAGGCTGCGGGCGTCCCCGGGCGGCGGCGCCGTGACCTCGCCCTGATCCTCCAGGCTCGGACCCGTGCCGCAGCCGGAGAGGGCGAGCGCCAGCAGGAGGGCGCCCGCCGGGGCGCGGGGCGGCCTCACGCGCCGCTCCCCCGCGCCCCGGCGGGCGCGAGGCGCTGGACCCCCTCGAAGATCCCCTCCATCAGGAGCGCGAGGGCGGCGACGAGGAGCGCCCCGGCGACGACCTGGGGCGTCGAGGCGAGGTTGAACCCGGCCGTGATGATCCGGCCGAGCCCGCCGCCGCCGGCGAGCGCGGCCACAGTGGCGGTGGCGACGAGCTGGACGGCGGCGATCCGCACGCCGGTGAGGACGAGCGGCAGCGCGAGCGGCAACTCGACCCGGGCGAGGGTCTGACCGCCCGTCATGCCCATGCCCCGGGCGGCCCGGACGACGTCGGCGTCGACGCCCCGCATCCCGACGTACGCGTTGGTGAGCAGCGGCGGGACGGCGAACAGGACGAGCGCGATGATCGTCGGCCACTCGCCGTACGGGCCGAGGGGGCTGAGGAGCAGCAGGACGAGGACGGCGAAGGTGGGCACGGCCCGGCCCGCGTTGGCGAGGTTCACGGCGAGCGTGCCGCCCTTGCCGAGGTGGCCGAGGACGAGGGCCATGGGCAGGGCAACGAGGCAGCTGAGCGCGAGGCAGACGCCGGTGAGGAAGAGATGCTCCCCGAGCCGCTGCCAGATGCCGTTCTCGCCGGACCAGTGCGCGCCGGTGGTGAGCCAGGACCAGGCGTCGGTCAGCGTGGTCACGCGGCCTGCCCCCGGGTCCAGGGGGTGAGCAGCCGCTGCACGCCGAGGAGGAGCAGGTCGGCGGTGACGGCGATGACCACGCAGAGGGCGGAGGCGGTGAGGACCTGGGCCTTGAAGTAGGTGTTCATCCCGGCGTAGATGAGGTTGCCGAGGCCGCCGTGGCCGACGATCGCGCCGATGGTGACGAGGGAGACGGCGGAGACGGTGGCGATGCGCAGTCCGGCCATGGCGGCGGGCAGCGCGAGGGGCAGTTCGACGGTGAGAAGGAGGCGGATCGGCCCGTATCCGAGGCCGCGCGCGGCCTGGCGCGTCTCCTCGGGGACGGCCCGGAGCCCGGCGAGCACGTTCCGTACGAGGAGGGTGAGCGAGTACAGGACGAGACCGGCCACGACCAGGGCGGCGGAGAGTCCGTACACGGGCAGGAGCAGCGAGAACATCGCCAGGGCCGGGATCGTGTACAGGACCGTGGTGATCCCGAGGACGGGCCCGGCCGCCCAGCGCCAGCGGCGCGCGACGACCGCGAGGGGCAGGGCGAGCAGCACGGCGAGGGCGACCGAGACCACGGTCAGCTGGAGGTGCTGGACGACGGCGTCGGCGAGGATCTCGCTCCGTGAGGACACGTAGGCGCCGCAGATCCAGTCGTTGCGGGCGAGGCAGTCGTCGGGCGGCGCGGTCACCTTCTCATTGCAGGTGGTACGCGGGGTCGTCCGCACCCCGGCCGGGGCCGTTAGGGGGTCGTCGTCAGACCGTCAGGGGTCCTGACGTCAGGTGCTCGTGTGGGAGGAGAGGACGGAGAGGACGTTGCCCGCGGGGTCCGTGAACCAGGCGATGGTCGGTCTGCCGTCCGCGCCCCGCATGATCCCCTTGTCGTCCGCGTCGAAGCCGGGGTAGCGCTCCGGGGTCACCCCTCGCGCCGCCAGGTCGTCGACGGCCCGGTCGACGTCGTCGACCTCGAAGTTGAGGATCGTGAACGAGGCGGGGGTGTGGTTCTCCTTCGGGTAGACGAAGATCCGGGTCCCGCCGGCGAGGGTGAGGAAGAGCATGCGCATGTCTCCCTCCCCCGCCTCCTCCACCGTCAGACCGAGGGTCTCGCCGTAGAAGCGCTTGGCGGCGTCGAGGTCGTCGACCGCGAAGCCGCTGAATGCCGTGGTCTCGCCGAACATGGCGTACTCCCTTCCGGGGGCTCTTCCGAGACCCCCCTCCAGGATCCGCCGACGGGCCGCGAAGCGCTCAGGGAGCGATCGGCAGCTGCCGCTTGTGCTCGGTGAGCCGGTAGCGGCGGACGATGGAGGCGAAGGCGGCCTCCCCGACCGGCTTGCCCTCCAGGAAGTCGTCGATGTCGTCATACGTGACGCCGAGCGCGTCCTCGTCGGGCTTGCCCGGGTCCAGGGTCTCCAGGTCGGCCGTCGGGACCTTCCACACCAGCTCGGCCGGGGCGCCGAGCTCGGCGGCGACCGCGCGGACGCGGCGCTTGGTGAGACCGGTGAGCGGGACGACGTCGGCGGCGCCGTCGCCGAACTTGGTGAAGAAGCCCGAGACGGCCTCTGCGGCGTGGTCGGTGCCGACGACGAGACCGTCCTGGGCGCCGGCGACGGCGTACTGGGCGATCATCCGCTGGCGGGCCTTGATGTTGCCCTGGACGAAGTCCTGGTGGTGGGCGTCGCGGAAGGTCACCCCGCCCGCGAGGCTCGCCTCCAGGGCCGCGTCGCTGGCGGCCTTGACGTCGACCGTGAGGACCCGGTCGGCACGGATGAAGCCGAGGGCGGTCTGCGCGTCGCTCTCGTCGGCCTGGACGCCGTACGGCAGGCGCATGGCGTAGAAGGTGGCGTCGTGGCCGGCGGCCCGGACGCGCTCGACGGCGAGCTGGCAGAGCCGGCCGGCGGTGGTCGAGTCGACGCCGCCGCTGATGCCGAGGACGAGGGAGCGCAGCCCGGTGGAGGTGAGGCGCTCGGCGAGGAAGGCCACTCGGCGCTCGATGTCCACGGCCGGGTCGAAGGTGTCGGACACCTCGAGGTCCCGGGCGATCTGCTGCTGGAGGGCGGTGGACGCCGGGTCGGTCACGGGGGTCTCCTCGTCGGGGTCGTGCTTGCTGCGTGTACCGGGGTCGACTCTATCCGCCGCCCGATCGGGTGACGGACGGGTCCGGGGCGCAGAGGACGTCGACCCGCTGGACGAGGTTGTTGGCGAAGCCGCCGCGGTTCCAGGGGGCGGCGAGCGGCTGGACGTGGCCCTCGGCGTCGGTGGCCCGCACGGTGAGGCGGTGCGGGCCCGGTGTCGCCGTCCAGGTGGCGTGCCAGGACGACCAGGCCCAGGGGTGCGCGGGGTCGTGGTCGACCACGGCGTCGGTCCAGACGGCGCTGCCGTACTCGCCGTACTCGCCGATCCAGCCGTACTCGCCGGTCCGGCCGTACTCGCCGTACTCGCCGTACGCGCCTGTCTCGCCTGCCTCGAATGCCTCGCTGCGTCCGCTCGACCCGCTCGACTCTCCGACCTCGACGCGGGTGACCGGGCCGTGGCCCGACCAGGCGCGCCCCGCGAGCCGCACGGGCCCGGGGCGGACGACGCGAGTGCGGGACATGAAGTCCGGGAAGCCTGGCGGGATCATCAGGGCGCGGGGCGCGATGAGGGTGACGGGCTCCCCGGGCTCGTCCCCGTCCGTCGTGCCCCGGATGCGGTAGGCCACGCTCTGCTGGAAGCCGGTGTACGGGGTGGCGGTGACCGTGATGTCGTGGAGCCACTTCACGTGGGCCATGCCGTACCAGCCGGGGACGACCAGCCGGAGCGGGCTGCCGTGCTGCGGGGGCAGGGGCGCCCCGTTCATCGCGTACGCGACGAGGACGTCCCGCGCCGGGTCCGCGGCCACCGAGAGGGGCAGGCCGCGCCGGTAGTCCTGCTCGACGCCCCGCTCCACCCCGTGGTCGGCACCGGTGAACACGGCCTCGGCCGCGTCCTCGGCGGTCCCCGCCTCCGCGAGCAGCGCGGCGAGCGGGACGCCGGTCCAGTCGGCGGTGCCGACGGCCTCGACGAGCCAGGGCTGGCTGACGGGGCGGGGAGTGAGGCGGGCGCGCCCGTTCCCGGCGCACTCCAGCGTCACCCGGCGCGTGACGGCGGGCCGGGCGCGCAGCCCGTCGAGGTCCAGTGCGAGGGGCCGGAGCACCCGGCCGCCGACGGTGAGCCGCCAGCCGTCCGGGTCCGTGGCGGGGATGTCGTAGTGCACGAGGACGTAGTGGAGGCCGGGCGGGGTCACGTCGTACCGCAGCGCTTCCAGGGGCAGCCCGTGGTTGCGGGCGGCGAGGGCGAGCTCCTGCGGCGTGATGCCCTCCGCCGGGCCCGCGAGCCGCCCGGGGGCGCTGATGGAGCCCAGATCGGTCGGAGAGCCGTCCATCTCCTCATGGTGCGCCGGGCACCCCGAGGTGTCCTGTCGGTGAGGCCCAGGCCGCTGCGGCCGGCGGAAAGCGCGGGCCCGGTCGCCTCCGCCGGACCGGCTGGAGGCGGGCCAGACGGCGTCCGCCGGAGGGGCGCGAAGCGGGCCCGATCGTCCTCCGGCGGCCCGGCCGGAAGCGGGCCCCCACCGGACCGGGCGGAAGCCGGGCCGTCCGGCCTGCCCCGCCGGACCGGCCGGAAGCAGGGTCTCGGCCGTGCGTCGCGTCAGGACTGGTGGGAGCTGCGGAGGGCTCGGTCGAGGCCGTCCTGGGGGAGGCCCGTGAGGGCGCGCAGGAAGATCTCCTCGTAGGCGGGCTCGCCGATCGTCGCGCGGGCCGTGTCGGTGTACTTCTCGCGGAGGGCGCGCAGGCCGGGCAGGCCGCGCCGGGGCTGGCCGGTGGAGCGCCAGTACGCCTCCCCCGTGCCGGAGACGTCCGCCGCGCGCTCGCCGTCGCCGGCGGCCGCGAGGGCGGTGGCGAGGACGTCGAGGCCGAGGGCGACGCCGAGGCTCGCGCCGAGCCGCCGGGTGCCTTCGAGCATGGCGCGGGCGTGTCCTGCGGCGGCCGCCGGATCGCCTTCCAGGAGGCCGGTGAGGGCGAGCTGGTACTCCAGGGCGGTCCGGGTCCAGTGCTCGTCGAGGTCCTCGCAGAGGGCCCGGAGCGCGAGCGCCCGCCGGCGGGCCTCGGCGAGCCGGCCGAGTCCGGTGAGGGCGAAGACCCGGACGAGGCCGCAGCGGAGCCGGGCGGCGGAGTCGGCCGGTCCGCCGGCCACGGCGTCGAGGACGTGGTCCACGACGACGAAGGCGGCCATGGGGCGGCCGGTGGTCAGGGCGAGGAGCCCCGCGAGGGCGGCGGCGTCCAGGGTGAGGTCGCCGGGGCCGGGCCGCCCCGTCTCCGCGTCGGGGTCGCCCGGCCGCCCGTCCTCCAGGGCCTCCTCGTACTCCGTGTACCGGGCCTCGCGGGCGCAGCGTTCGCTGACGTCCTGGGCCGGGCCGAACTCGCCCTGGAGGACGAGGGTCACGCCGAGCGCCCACAGGGCGCGGGCCCGGGCGCGGCCCCGGGAGCCGCTGAGGAGCAGGGCCTGTTCGAGGCCGTCGCGGGCCTCGCGGAGGCGGCCCCGGCAGGACCAGGCGAAGGCGACGGAGCCGACGAGGTCGAGGGCCGCGTCGGGGTCGGTGCGCAGCTGCCGGTCGAGGGCGGTGCGGAGGTCGGTGTGGTGGGCGTCGACGCTCCGGTACCAGCGGAGCTGTCGGGCGCCGAGCCATTCGGTGTCGGCTCGGCGGGCGAGGCCGCGGAAGTGCGTGGCGTGCCGGTCGGCGACGGTTCCGGTCTCGCCGGTCCGTTCCAGCCAGGTCGCCCCGTACGCGCGGATCGTGTCGAGCATGCGGTGGCGCCCGGCGGCGTCGGGCGGGCGGACGACGGAGGAGCGGACGAGTCCGTCGAGGGCCTCCGGCAGGGTCGTGGCGGTCAGTGGGCCGCCGGAGCACACGGCGAGCGCGGACGCGAGGTCGAAGGGGCCGCGGAAGACGGAGAGGCGGGCCCAGAGGAGGCGTTCGAGCGGGGCGCACAGCTCGTGGCTCCAACCGATGGCGGCGCGCAGGGTCTGGTGGCGGCTCGGCCACACCCGTTCGGTGTGGGCGAGCACGTCGAAGCGGGCTCCCGGCGGGCTGTCGAGGCGGGTCCCGAGCTGGTCGCGGACGGCCTCGGCGCCCTGGAGCCGGATCTGCGCGGCGGCCAGTTCCAGGGCGAGGGGGATGCCTTCGAGGCGTACGCAGATCTCCCCGGCGGGCCCGGCGGCGGGGAAGTCCTCCCCGGCGGCCCGGCGGAGCAGCTCCAGGGCGTCGCGCCCCGTGGGCGGCAGCGGGTCGAGGGCGACGACCCGTTCGCCTTCGACCCCGAGGGGCCGCCGGCTGGTGGCGAGGACCGTGAGTCCGGGGGCGGCGGCGAGCAGGTCGGCGACGAGCCGGGCGCAGGGGTCGGCGAGGTGCTCGCAGGAGTCGAGGACGAGGAGCAGGCGGTCCTCGGCGAGTCTGCGGCAGAGCGCGGTGCTCGCCATGCCGGGCGTGTGGTCGGCGAGGTCGACGGAGTCGGCGACGAGGGCGACGAGGAGCCGGTCGCCGTCGAGGGGGGTCAGGTCGGTCCACCAGGCGCCGTCCGGGAACCGCTCGGCGACGCGGTGCGCGGAACGCAGGGCGAGCCGCGTCTTGCCGACGCCGCCGACACCGGTCACGGTGACGAGACGGTGCTCCGCCAACGCGGCGGATATGCGGCCCAGTTCCGTGCGGCGCCCCACGAACCCAGGGTTCTCGTCCGGCAGATGTCCACGCACGGAAGCAGTGTCCCTCATGAACGGCTCGAACGGACCGACGGATCCGCTTCGTTACGCATTCCCTGCCCGCCCCCTCTTCGCGTCATTTCACCGTCACCTCGACCGAGTGCCACCCCTGGGCCCCGTCGGGCATGGTGTCGGTGCGCTGTTCGGGCTGGGTGGCACCGGTGCCGTCGGTGGCCCGCACGGTGAGGGTGTGCCGGCCCGGTTCGGCCGCCCAGGGGTACGTCCACTGGCGCCAGGTGTCGCGGTTGTCCTGCGCGGCGAGCCGGGCGTCCCGCCAGGGGCCGTCGTCGATCCGTACCTCGACGCGGGAGATGCCCCGGTGCTGGGCCCAGGCCACTCCGGCGATCATGACGGTGCCGGCGCCGGGCCGGGCGAGGGGGCGGGGGGTGTCGATGCGGGACTGGGTCTTGACGGGCGCCTGGGCGGCCCAGCCGCGTGGGACCCAGTAGGCGTCGTAGGCGTCGAAGGTGGTGAGCTCGATCGACGCGATCCATTTGCAGGCGGAGACGTATCCGTACAGGCCGGGGACGATCATGCGGACGGGGAAGCCGTGGGTGAAGGGCAGGGGTTCGCCGTTCATCCCGAAGGCGAGGAGGGCCTCACGGCCGTCCATGACGGCCTCGACGGGGGTGCCGATGGTCATGCCGTCGACGGAGCGGGCGACGAGCTGGTCGGCGGGGCCGCCCTCGGAGGGCGGCCGGACGCCCGCCTCGCGGAGCAGGTCGGCGAGGTGGACGCCGAGCCAGCGGGCGTTGCCGACGTAGGGGCCGCCGACCTCGTTGGAGACGCAGGCCAGGGTGATGTCCCGTTCCACCACTCTGCGGGCCGTCAACTCGGCGAGGGTGAAGGTGCGTTCCTCCCGTACGCCGCTGCCGTGGAGGCGCAGGTTCCAGCGGTCGGCGTTGACCTTGGGGACCACGAGCGCGGTGTCGACACGGTAGAAGTCGCGGTTGGGGGTGATGAAGGGGCCGATGCCGGGAACGCGGAGCTGGGCCCCGGCGGGCACGGGCGGAGCGGGGGAAGCCGGCCGGGGCAGGCGGAGCGCCGCCCGGGAGGCGGCGGCGTTCTCGGCGACGGGTGAGCCGACGGCCCTGCCGATGGCGGCGGCGCCGGTCGCGGCGAGCCCGGCGGAGGCGGCGACGATCAGGAAGCCACGCCGGTCGGCCGTGGCCGTCGCGGCGTCCGTTGCCGTGGCCGTGGCTGTGTCCGTCACTGTGTCCGTTGCCGTGGCTGTTTCCGTCACCGTGCCGGGCCTCGCGGCGAGGAGGCGGCCGATCAGGACGTACAGCAGGACCGCGCCGCAGGCGGCACCGACGAGGGAGGGCACGGCGTCCATGGCGGAGTCCGAGTCGGGGCGGGTGACGGCGGCGAGTGCGCCGAGGAGCCCGAAGGCGCCGACCGCCGCCGAGCCGACCGCCCGGTGGCGGAGCGCGAGGAGCCCGATTCCGGCGGCGAGCAGCCCGAGGAGCAGCAGGATGCCGAGCTGGAGGACGGCCTTGTCGCTCTCGCCGAAGGCGCGGATCGCCCATTCCTTCACGGGCGCCGGGGTCCGGTCGACGACGGCGCCGCCGACGGCGGGGACGGGGCTCGCCTCGGGCCGTACCCAGAAGGCGGCGAGGTCCGCGACGGCGAGCGAGACGTATCCGGCGAGCAGGCCGCCGACCGCTGCCAGGAGTCGGTCCGTGCGTGTGGGCTCACGCGGGGGCGCTGAGAGGGTCATGCTCCTCATTCGGCATCGACGGGGCTCCGGATGGGGTGATTCACCTGGAAGGATGGAGGACGGTACCGACCTGACCTCTCCACAGCCCCTTCCCCGGACCCGGTCGGCACGTGCGTCGCTCGCGCATCGCTTGTCGTCGTCCTCGGCCTCAGCTCGCCCGTGCGGTGGCACACCGCCGCCGCCCCGGTGTCCCGTCCAACGAGCGGCGCATCCGGTCGAGACCGCGCCGTGCGTGGCTCTTCACGGTGCCGAGGGGCCAGCCGGTGCGCTCGGCGATCTGGACGTGGGTGAGGTCCCCGTAGAACGCCATGGCGAGCACCTCACGCTGTGCGGCGGGCAGTTTCGCCAGCTCGGCGGCGACCACGAGCCGGTCGAGGACCGCGTCGGGGCCGTGGGCGGACGCCTCGCCCTCGGGGGACAGCCGCGCCCCGGCCGCGAGCACCAGGTGCCGGCGGCGGGTGCGGGCCGAGAGGGCGTCGGCGATCTTCCGGCGCGTGATGCCGACGAGCCAGCCGGGGAACGGGCCGCGCTCCGGCCGGTAGCCGCCACGGCCCCGCCAGGCGGCGAGGAAGACCTGCTGGCTGACGTCCTCCGCCTCCTTCGGGTCGCCCAGACAGCGGGCGGCGAGCGCGGTCACGAGGCCGGACCAGCGGACGTACGCGGCGTCCAGACAGCGGTCGTCGCCGCGCACGAAGCCTTCGACGACCTCGCGGTCGGGCAGGGGCCCGGCCTCGCTCCACCGCGAGGGCGAGGGCGACGACGGCGACGGCGACGGCGACGGCGACGGCCGGAGGGTGGCGCTCGGTGCGGTCATGACGACGGCTCCTCTCCTCTGGCCGGGACCGGAACCACCGGTCGGCGGTCGGGGCCCCTGGGGCTCCTTCAAGGTTCCGTCGCGGCGCCGCCGCACCTCCACTCGCATTGCTTGTGCGTCGTATTCGGGCGGGCCCGTGATCGAGCCCTCGCCGGGTCTCGGCCTCTCAGTCCTGGCCCCGGGCGTGCCGGAAGCGGGCCAGCCCGTCGGCGAGTTCGACGACGGGCTCGGGGTAGTCGTACCGGGCCCGTTCGAGGCCGGGAAGTTTCCACGGTTCGTGGATCGCGGGACCTTCGAAGGCGGCGAGTTCCGGCACCCATCGGCGTACGTACGTACCGTCCGGGTCGTACCGCTTGCCCTGGATCACCGGGTTGAGCACGCGGTTGGGGCGGCTGTCGGTTCCCGTGCCGGCCATCCACTGCCAGTTGAGCTGGTTGTTGGCGACGTCGCCGTCGACCAGCAGGTCCATGAAGTGCCGGGCCCCTTCGCGCCAGTCGACGTACAGCGTCTTGGTGAGGAACGATGCCGTGAGCAGCCGTCCTCGGTTGTGCATCCAGCCCTCGTGGGCGAGCTGACGCATCGCGGCGTCCACGACGGGGTAGCCGGTGCGGCCCTCCTTCCACGCGCGGAGGTCCGCCTCGGCCTCCTTGCCGCGCCGCCAGCGGTCGTGGCGGGTGCGGTAGTCGTCGACGGCGACGCCCGGGCGGGCGGCGAGGACCTGGTGGTGGAAGTCGCGCCAGCAGAGCTGCCGTACGAACGCCTCGGCGCCCGCCCCGCCGCGCGCCCGGGCCCGGTGGACGGCCTCGGCCGCCGAGACGGCACCGAAGTGGAGGTACGGCGAGAGGCGGGAGGTCGCGTCGCCCGCGAGGTCGTCGTGGTGGTCGTCGTAGGCGTCGGCGCCCCGGGCCAGCCAGGCGGTGAGGCGCTTGCGGCCCTCCTGCTCGCCGCCGGTGGCCAGGCCCGCGGAGACGGAAGGGACGCCCGAGGGGGCGGGCAGCTCCTCGGAGCGGATCCCGTCGGGTACCCGGACCCGGCGGGGTGCCGCGAGCGGCTCGCGGAGCCGCTGGTGCGACCAGCGCCTGAAGTAGGGGGTGAAGACCGCGTAGTGGTCAGAGCCGCCGGGTGTCACGGAACCGGTGGGCAGCGCGGTGACGACGGCGTCGTGGACGTACAGGCGCCGCCCGTCCGCCTCCAGGGCCCTGCGCAGCCGGTCCTCTCGGCGCTGGGCGAAGCCGCTGCACCCGGCCGCCATGTGGACCTCGTCGGCCTCGGCCTCCCGCGCGACGGCGCACACCTGGGCGACGGGGTCGCCGGAGCGGATCACGAGCCGGCCGCCGCGCTCGCGCAGTCCGGCGTCGAGCGCGGCGAGACAGTCCGCGAGGAAGGCGACCCGGTTGGGCGCCGCCTGGCCGGCACGGTCCACGGCCGGGTCCCGTACGAACAGGGGGACGACCTCGTTCCCCTCGCCGAGCGCGGCACGCAGCGGCGGATGGTCGTGGACGCGGAGGTCCGAGGTGAAGAGGACGACCGAGACGTTCATGGCACCACTCCTGGCAGGGGACCGCCGACGGCCGCGCGACGCGCGGGCCCGGCGCTCACTGGGCTGACCTTGCGGGGGCCATTCGCGCCGAGGGGGTGGGCCGGATGCGGTCCGCCGCGGGGAACCCGCGGAGAAGTGACGGGACGTCGGATCGCGCCGTCACCCTCGCTCCGGACCGTCCGGCGCGGTGGCGGGCGCGGTCCGCCCGCCGGACGGGGGCCGAGGGCCGGGGGCCGCGTCGCCCGGTCCCTCGCCCGCCTTCTGCGCCGCCGCGGCGGCGTTCGCCTCCGCCGCCCGCGCGATGCCGCGGGCCATCCCGCCGAAGACCACGGCGTGGAACGGCGAGACGCTCCACCAGTAGGCCTGCCCCGCCAGGCCGTGCGGGTGGAACAGGGCCCGTTGCCGGTAGCGGGCGGCCCCGTCCCCGTGGGGCTCGACGTACAGCTCCAGCCAGGCGAGTCCGGGGAGGCGCATCTCGGCGCGCAGTCGCAGCAGCCGGCCGTGCTCGATCTCCTCCACCCGCCAGAAGTCCAGTGAGTCGCCGGCCCTCAGGCGCGTGGCGTCCCGCCGGCCGCGGCGCAGTCCGACGCCGCCCATGAGCCGGTCGAGCAGGCCTCGGACGGCCCAGGCGAGCGGGAAGGAGTACCAGCCGTTCTCCCCGCCGATGCCCTCGACGACCCGCCACAGCTCCTGCGGCGAGGCGTCGACGGTCCGCTCGCGCTCGTCGGTGTAGAGGCTGCCGCCCGCCCAGTCGGGGTCGGTGGGCAGCGGGTCGCTCGGCGCGCCGGGCACGGACGCGGAGGACCAGCGCGTGACGATCCGGGCCTCCCGGACCCGCTCCAGGGCGAGCGACATCGCCGTGTCGAAGCCGAGGGGGGCGCCGGGCGGGTCCGGCACCCAGTCGGTGATGTCGTGTTCGTCGCAGACGACCTCGTAGCGGAGCGACTCGGCGAGCGGACGGGCGATCGACCGCGGAACCGGGGTGACCAGGTTGATCCAGTGACTGGACAGGCCCGGCGTCAGCACCGGTACCGGGAGGATGAGCCGCCGGGGCAGTCCGGCGATGTCGGCGTACCGGTGCATCATGCCGGCGTAGGTCAGGACGTCGGGGCCGCCGATGTCGAAGGCGCGGTTGACCTCCTCGGGCATCCGGGCGCTGCCGACCAGGTAGCGCAGTACGTCCCTGACGGCGATCGGCTGGATCCGGGTGCGCACCCAGCTCGGGGTGATCATCACGGGCAGGCGCTCGGTGAGGTAGCGGAGCATCTCGAAGGAGGCCGAGCCGGAGCCGATGATGACGGCGGCGCGGAGCACCGTGGTGGGGACCCCGGATTCCAGGAGGATCCGCCCCACCTCGGCGCGTGAGCGCAGGTGCGGCGAGAGTTCCCGGTCGGGGACGTCCCGGGGGGTGAGGCCGCCGAGGTAGACGATGCGGCCGACCCCGGCGGCGCGGGTCTCTTCGGCGAACGTGAGGGCCGCCAGGCGGTCGGTGCGCTCGAAGTCGTGCCCTTCGCCCATGGCGTGCACCAGGTAGTAGGCGACGTCGACGTCGCGGAGGGCGGGGGCGAGCGTCCGGGCGTCGGTGACGTCGCCTTGGACGATCTCCACCTCGCCGGCCCAGGGATGGTCGCGCAGCTTCACGGGGGTGCGGGCCAGGCAGCGCACCCGGTATCCGGCTGCCAGGAGTTCGGGCACGAGGCGCCCGCCGATGTAGCCGCCGGCGCCCGTGACCAGACAGAGCGGTCCTGGGGTCTCCTGCCCTGACGCGTCCCTCATGGAGCTGCTCCGTTCCGCTGTCGGGGGTTTCGACCTGGGGGCTTCGTGATCCCTTCCCCGGACACGGCCGCTGTGGATGCACCTGCCGGTATCTATAGGCTGATCGTGTGGCCAGTACAGAGGAGTCCGGGACCGGTGGGACCCACCCCGAGCACGCTCCGGGTGATCTCCAGAGCTTCGCGCGCGCGCTGCGGCGGGCGAACGGTGAGATCAACCGTCTGGTCCATGGTTTCGCGCTCACGCAGGGACTGCATCCCACGGACGTCCAGGCGCTCTCGGTCGTCCTGGACAGTCCGGAGCCGCTGACGCCGGGCCGTCTGAGAGAGCACCTGGGGCTGACCTCGGGGGCGGTCACGGCCTGTCTGGACCGGCTGGAGAAGGCCGGGCACATCCGGCGCGCCCGGGAGAGCGCCGACCGCAGGGTCGTGCACGTGCACTACGTGGAGGGGGCGAGGGCCGCCGCGCGCAGCTACTTCATGCCGTTGGCGCAGGCCGCGGACCGGGCCCGGCGCAGGTTCGACGAGGAGGAGCTGGCCGCGGCCCTGCGCTTCCTGGACGCGCTCAACGAGGAACTCGGCGACCTGCACGTGCCCCGCCGCTGACCGACCCGCGCCCTCCGCCCGGCCCGCACCCCCGGCCTGGACCTCCGGCCCCCACCCGGCCTGTACCTCCGGCCCGCACCCCCAAGCCCTTACCCCCTGCCCCCTGACCCGCCACTGTCCCGACGCATGCTTCAATCTCTCTCAATCATTGAGATTGTTTTTCATTGAGATACTTGTCGAGACCTCGTCCCTGGAGTCCGCATGTCCCGCTCCACACGAAGGGCAGTCCGTCTCCTGCCCCTCGTCCTGCTCGTCGTCTGGCTCGCCGTCGGCGGCGGCCTCGGCCCCTTCGCGGGCAAGCTCGGCGAGGTGGCCACCAACGACCAGGCCGCCTTCCTCCCCCGCAGCGCCGAGTCCACCCGGGTGATCGAGGCGCAGCGGGCCTTCCGCCAGGAGGAGACGCTCCCCGCGCTCGTCGTCTGGACCTCGCCCGACGGCGGCCCGGTCGGCCCGGAGGCACGATCCGCCGCCACCCGCGCGCTCGCCACGCTCACGGGCCGGCCCGGTGTCGTCGGCACCCCGTCCCCGGCCCTCCCGTCCGAGGACGGCGAGGCGCTGCGCGGAGTCGTCCAGCTCCGACCCGACCTCGGCGACGAGCTGGCGCCCACGCTCGAAGCGATCGACCGGGCCGCCTCCGCGGTGCCCGGGACCACCGTATGGCTGGCCGGCCCCGCCGCCACCCAGGCCGACCTGTCGGACGCCTTCGCCGGCATCGACGGGCTGCTGCTCGCGGTCGCCCTGGTGACGGTCCTGCTCATCCTGCTGCTCGTGTACCGCAGCGTCCTGCTGCCCCTGGTCATCATCCTCGGCGCGGTGTTCTCCCTCGCCCTCGCCTGCGCCGTCGTGTACGTGCTCGCCGACCACGACATCGTCCGCGTCGACGGCCAGGTCCAGGGCATCCTGTCGATCCTCGTCATCGGCGCCGCCACCGACTACGCCCTGCTCCTCGCCGCCCGGTACCGCGAGGAGCTGGCCCGCCACGTGGGCGACCGCTTCCCGGCCATGCGCGCGGCCCTGCGCGAATCCGCCGGGCCGATCACGGCCAGCGCGGCCACCGTGGCGCTCGGCCTGCTCGCGCTCCTGTTCAGCGATCTGACGAACAACCGGGCCCTCGGACCGGTGGGCGCCATCGGCATCGTCTGCGCCGTGCTGAGCGCCCTGACCTTCCTGCCCGCCGTCCTGGTCCTGCTCGGCCGCGCCGCCTACTGGCCCGCCCGGCCGCGCCCGGCCGACGCCGAGGGCGGCGGCACCGGCATCTGGCGGCGGGTGGCCGCGCTGGTGGACCGTGCTCCGCGCAAGGTCTGGGCGGCGACGCTCGCCGGGCTGCTCGCCTGCGCCGCCTTCGCCCCTGTCCTGGAGTCCAAGGGGGTGCCGCTCGACGAGATCTTCGTGAACGACGCCCCTTCCGTGGCCGCGCAGGAGACCCTCGGCCGGCACTTCCCCGGCGGGGCGGGCAACCCGGCGATCGTGATCGCCGCGGCGGACTCGCTCGCCGAGGTGACGGCGGCGGCCGAGGGCGTCGAGGGCGTGGACTCGACCGCCGCGGTCACCGCCTCCGGCCGGCCCGGCGTCGGTGCGCCCCTGATCGTGGACGGACGGGTACGGATCGACGTCACCCTGACCGACGCGGCGGACAGCGAGGCCGCCGCGGCGACCGTCGCCCGGCTCCGCTCGGCCGTGCACGCCGTGCCGGAGGCCGATGCCCTGGTCGGCGGCTACACGGCCCAGCGCTACGACACGCAACGGACCGCCGAACGCGACCGGATGCTGATCGTTCCGGTGGTGCTCGCCGTCATCCTGACCATCCTCGTCGGCCTCCTCCGCTCCTTGCTGATGCCTCTGTTGCTCGTCGCCACAGTGGCCCTGAACTTCCTCGCCACGCTCGGGGTCTCGGCCCTGGTCTTCCGGTACGTCTTCGGATTCACCGGTACGGACTCCTCGGTGCCGCTCTACGGGTTCGTGTTCCTGGTCGCACTCGGCGTGGACTACAACATCTTCCTGATGTCCCGGGTCCGCGAGGAGTCGCTGCGGCACGGGGTCCGGGAGGGCGTCCTGCGCGGGCTGACCGCCACCGGCGGCGTCATCACCTCCGCCGGTGTCGTCCTGGCCGCCACCTTCGCGGCCCTGGGTGTCATCCCGCTCGCCTTCCTGGTGCAGATCGCCTTCATCGTCGCCTTCGGCGTGCTCCTGGACACCCTGGTCGTCCGCTCGCTGCTCGTCCCCGCCCTCGTACGCGACCTCGGCCCCGTCGCGTGGTGGCCGGGTGAACTCAGCCGGCGTGCGACGGGGCCGGAGGGCGGGGGTGCTCCTCCGAAGGGTGCCTCGACTACTAGGGCATGAGCACCGTGTCGATGACGTAGACCGTGGCGTTGGCGGTGGGCACGTTGCCGCAGACCACCTTCGCAGAGTCGTTGACCGTGAAGGACTCGCCGGAGCCCTCGGTGGTCAGCGTGCCCGTCTGGAGGGTCTCGAAGGAGCCGTTCTCCAGCTGCTTCGGGGTCAGCTTCCGGCCCACGACGTGGTACGTGAGGATGTCGGTCAGCTTCGCCTTGTCGGCGAGGACCTTGTCCAGGTCGGCCTTCGGGATCTTGGCGAAGGCGGCGTTCGTCGGCGCGAACACCGTGATGTTCTCCGCGTTGTTCAGCGTGTCGACGAGACCGGCCTTCTTGACAGCCGCGACGAGCGTGGACAGCTCGGGGTTGTTCGACGCGGCCGTGGCCACCGGGTCCTTCACCATCCCGTCGAAGGAACCCGCGCCCTCCTTCGGCACGGAGGCGCACCCGGGGCCGAAGGGGCCGTCGGCCGTCGCGGACGTCGCCGAGGCCTCGGTCGACTGCGACGGGGCCGCCGCGGGGGCCGCCGCTCCGTCGCCGCTCGCCTCGGCCGAACAGGCGGTGAGGCCCAGCGGCAGCAGGACGGCGGCGGTCACGGCGACGGCGGCGCGGCGGAAGGTCTGGCTGTTCATGATCGCTCCTGGGGCTTCGGGGCTCACCGGTCGGTGTGTCCCACGCCCGGTATTCGGTGCGGGCCCGCGTCCGGACGGCTCTGTCGCCCGAATGAGTGATGAGGACCCGCCACGGTCGCTCGCCGGTACGGAGCTGTGCGAAGGATCGGCGATCCGACCCGTCCGGCGGGCCGTCGGCTCCGAATGCTCCACGTACCCCGACTGCCTTCTGGAGGATCTTCCCGGTGACAGAGAACCTACGGATCGGCGGAGCCCGGTCCACGGCTCCGGACCTGCCCGAGCTGATGGGCCGAGTAGCCCTCGGTGACCAGCAGGCCTTCACGGGCGTCTTCGAGGCCGTCTCCGGGCCGGTGCTGGGCCTCGTGCGGACCGTGCTGCGGGACCCCGCCCAGTCGGAGGAGGTCGCCCAGGAGGTGCTGGTCGAGGTGTGGCGCTCCGCGGCCCGCTACCAGCCCGCGCGCGGGTCGGTGATGACCTGGGTGCTGACCCTCGCGCACCGCAGGGCCATCGACCGGGTGCGCTCCGAGCAGGCGTCGTCGGACCGTGAGAAGCGGGTGGCGCTCCTGGAGCACACCCCGGCCTACGACGAGGTCGTGGAGCAGGTGGAGAGCCGTCTGGAGCGCGAGCAGGTACGCCGCTGTCTGCGGGGCCTGACCGAGTTGCAGCGCCAGTCGGTGACGCTGGCCTACTACCGCGGTCTCAGCTACCGCGAGGTCTCCGAACTGCTCGCGGCGCCGCTGGGCACCGTCAAGGCGCGGATGCGCGACGGTCTCATCCGGCTCAGGGACTGCCTGGGGGTGGGCGCGTGAACACCGTGGATCCGCACATGCTGACCGGCGCGTACGCGCTCGACGCCCTGGACCCCGAGGAGCGCGGGGCCGTACGGCTGCACCTGGCCGGGTGCCCGTCGTGCGCCCAGGAGGTCGAGGAGTTCTCCGAGACCGTGGCCCGGCTCGGTCTCGCCGTCGCGGCGTCGCCGACCGCCTCGCTCCGCGCCGGGGTGATGGAGCGGATCGCGACCGTACGCCAGGAGCCGCCGCCGACCAGGAGTCCGGTACGGGCCCCGCGCGGGCGGCGCGGCCTCCAGCGGTGGTCGCGCTGGGCCCTCGCGGCCTGCCTCGCCGGGGCCGTGGCTCTGGGCGGGGTCGCGGTCCGGCAGTACGAGCGGGCCGGCGAGGCCCGGCAGGAGGCGGAGCGGGCGCGGGCGGCGAACGACGCCGTCGCCGAGGTCCTGGCCGCGCCGGACGCCAGGGTCTCCACCAGCCGGCTCGGCGGGGGCGCCGTGTGCACGGTCGTCGTCTCGGCCTCGCTCGACCGGGCGGTGTTCGCGGCGTCCGGCATGGCGCCTCCGCCGGCCGGCAAGGTCTACCAGCTCTGGTACGACGACGGCGGGACCATGCGGCCCGCGGGGCTCATGGACCCGGGTGCCACCGCCGAGGCGACGCTCCTCGACGGTCCTGTGGACGGGGCGGCGGGGATGGGGGTCACCGTCGAACCGGCCGGCGGCTCTCCGCGGCCGACCTCCGACCCGGTGGCGGTACTCGCCTTCCCCGGGGCCTGACGCCGGATGACGGCGGCGCACCCCGCGCACGGTCGGGGCCGCGCCGCCGTCATCTGCTCTCGTCGGTCGGGCCGACGTGCTCGCCCGGGGTGGCCAGTTCCTCCACCGCCCCGGCTCCGACGACCGCGCCCGTGGACTTCTTGCCGCGCCGCAGCCGGCCTTCGAGCCAGGAGGCGAAGGTGGTGAGCGCGAAGTTGAGGACGACGAAGATCACGGCGACGACGGTGAAGCAGGCGATCGTGTTGGCCCCGTAGTTGGCGCTCATCGGGCGTACGGAGGCGAGGAGTTCGGAGAAGCCGAGCATCGCGCCGCCGAGCGCGGTGTCCTTGACGATGACGACGAGCTGGCTGACCAGGGCGGGCAGCATGGCGGTGACCGACTGCGGGAGCAGGACGTACGCCATGGTCTGGCCCTTGCGCATGCCGATGGCCTTCGCCGCGTCGGTCTGGCCGCGGGGCAGGGAGAGGATGCCGGCGCGGACGACCTCGGCGAGCACGGAGGCGTTGTAGAGGACGAGGCCGGTGACGACCGCGTACAGGGGACGGACGTCCGGGCTGACGTCGGTGAACTCGGAGTACGCGGCGTTGGCGAAGAGCATGAGGATCAGGACGGGGATCGCCCGGAAGAACTCGACGACGGTGCCGGCCACGCCACGGAGCCAGCGGTGGTCGGAGAGCCGGAAGATGCCGAGGAGGGCGCCGAGCGGCAGCGCGATCACCATGGCGAGCGCGGCGGCGATCACGGTGTTCTTCAGGGCGGGCAGGATGTACGTCTCCCAGACGCGGGCGTCGGTGAAGAAGGGCGCCCACTTGGACCATTCGAGCTGGTTCTTCTCGGCGAGGCTCGCCACGACCCACCAGACCACGGCGGCGAGGGCGATCAGGAACAGCAGCGTCCAGAGGAGGTTGCGCCGCCGGGCGCGCGGCCCGGGGGCGTCGTAGAGGACGGTGGGTTTGGTCTTCACCGTTTCACCGCCACCTTCTTGGCCACCCAGCCGAGGAACAGACCGGTGGGCAGGGTCAGGCAGAGGAACCCGGCGGCGAAGATCGCCGAGATGAGGATGAGCTGGGCCTCGTTCTCGATCATCTCGCGCATCAGCAGGGCCGCTTCGGCGACGCCGATCGCGGCGGCCACCGTGGTGTTCTTGGTGAGGGCGATGAGGACGTTGGCGAGGGGGCCGACGACGGAGCGGAAGGCCTGCGGGAGCACGATGATCCGCAGGATCTGCGGGAAGCTCAGCCCGATGGCTCGGGCCGCCTCGACCTGGCCGAGGGGGACCGTGTTGATGCCGGAGCGGAGCGCCTCGCAGACGAAGGCGCTCGTGTAGGCGGTGAGGCCGAGGAGGGCGAGCCGGAAGTTGATCGTGGTGAACCGGTCGGCGCCCAGGCTCACTCCGAGGGTCTGGAAGAGGCCGAGCGAGGTGAAGACGATGATGACGGTGAGGGGGATGTTGCGGACGATGTTGACGTAGACGGTGCCGAAGCCCCGCATCAGGGGGACGGGGCTGACGCGCATGGCGGCCAGCAGCGTCCCCCAGATCAGGGAGCCGATCGCGGAGTAGACGGTGAGCTGCACCGTCACCCAGAAGGCTCCTAGCAGGTCGTACCCCTGGAGGAAGTCGAACACGACTGCCTGCTCACTTCACGATGACGCCGATCTGCGGGGCGGGTTCGTTCTGGTAGCCGGCGGGGCCGAAGTTCTTCTTCACCGCCGCCTCCCAGGAGCCGTCGGCGACCATCTTCTCCAGCGCCGTGTTGATCTTGGCCTTGAGCTCGCTGCCCTTCTGGACGCCGATGCCGTAGTTCTCGTTGCTCATCTCGAAGCCGCCGAGCTTGAACTTGCCCTTGAACTCGGGCTGCGACGCGTACCCGGCGAGGATCGAGTCGTCGGTGGTGACGGCGTCGATGACCCCGTTCTCCAGGCCGGTCAGGCACTCGGAGTAGCCGCCGTACTCCTGGAGCTGGGCGTCGGGGGCGATCTTGTCCTTGACGTTCTGCGCGGAGGTCGAGCCGGTGACCGAGCAGAGCTTCTTGTTGTTGAGGTCGGACGGCTGCTTGATCGAGTCGTCGTCGGCGCGGATCAGGACGTCCTGGTGGGCCAGCAGGTAGGGGCCGGCGAAGTCGACCTTCTCGGCCCGCTTGTCGTTGATCGAGTACGAGGCCGCGATGAAGTCCACGTCACCGCGCTGGAGCAGCGTCTCCCGGTCGGCGCTCTTGGCCTCCTTCCACACGATGTCGGACGGGTCGTGGCCGAGCTCCTTGGCGATGTACGTCGCGACGTCGACGTCGAAGCCCGTATAGGTGCCGTCGGGGGTCTTCAGGCCGATGCCGGGCTGGTCGTACTTGATGCCGACGGTGATCTCGTCGCCACCGTCGTCGCGGGAGACGTCTCCGGCCGCGCCGGACGCGAGTCCTGCGGAGGTGAAGGAGAGGACGACGGCCGCGGCGACGGCGATGCCGGCCCTTCCGGTCCTGTGCGCGTTCATGTGGATCACCCCTGGGGGCTGCTGGTCGGGCGACGGCCTCGGCTCAGTGGTGGAGGATCTTGGACAGGAAGTCCTTGGCCCGGTCGCTGCGCGGATTGTTGAAGAACTCGTCCGGGGTCGTCTCCTCGACGATCCGTCCGTCGGCCATGAAGACGACGCGGTTGGCGGCGGAGCGGGCGAAGCCCATCTCGTGGGTGACGACCACCATCGTCATGCCGTCCCGGGCGAGTTGCTGCATGACCTCCAGGACCTCGTTGATCATCTCGGGGTCGAGCGCGGAGGTCGGTTCGTCGAAGAGCATCACCTTCGGATCCATGGCTAGGGCGCGGGCGATCGCCACGCGCTGCTGCTGGCCGCCGGAGAGCTGCGCCGGGTACTTGTCCGCCTGCGAGGCGACCCCGACCCGGTCGAGCAGCGCGCGGGCACGCTGCTCGGCGGCCTTCCGGTCCTTCTTGCGGACCTTGATCTGGCCCAGGGTGACGTTGTCGAGCACCGTCTTGTGCGCGAAGAGGTTGAACGACTGGAAGACCATGCCGACGTCGGCCCGCAGGGCCGCCAGTTCGCGGCCCTCGGCCGGGAGGGGACGTCCGTCGATCACGATCTCGCCCGAGTCGATGCTCTCCAGACGGTTGATCGCCCGGCAGAGCGTCGACTTCCCGCCGCCGGACGGCCCGATGACGACGACGACCTCTCTCCGGTGGATCGTGAGGTCGATCGACTGGAGGACGTGCAGGGTGCCGAAGTACTTGTCCACGGCGCGCAGCACGACAAGCGCGTCACCGCCTTCCGGGACGGGCATGGCACCCTCCAGGCTCACGCCCCCCGTCGGACGCTCCCTCCTCACGTTCATGCTCCGCCCTCCGCCGGGCCCGCGCACGCCGGGGCCCGCGAGGCACCGGGGCCCCGCGCGCACCAGGGCCCGCGCACGCCGGGCGGGCGGGCACGGGCCGCAGGTGCGGGAGGGGCAGGAGGTCAGCCGGCGGTCTCCCGTGCGGCGAGCTCGACGAGGTCGCAGACCTCGACCGGCCGGGAGGCGAGCGAGGCGTGGCTCGCGTCGAGCTCGATGGTCTTGCGCGGGTTCATGCGCTGCGCCATCCGGCGCTCGTTGTCGGGGTGGATCATGCGGTCCTGGGTCGACACCTGGTACCAGCACGGCTTGACGCGCCAGGCGGGAGCGGTGACCGCGTCGCCGAAGGTGGAGCCCAGGGGGGCCTTCTGGGTGACGGCCATGACCAGGGCCTCCTCCTGGGTGAGGTCCTGGGCGAAGCTGTCGTGGAAGGCCTCCTGCTTGATCCAGAGGTAGCCGTCCGAGTCGGGGACGATGCTGTCGAAGGCGGCCGGCGGCGTCTCCTGGCTGATCTGCCCCGGGCTCTCGCCGGCGTCCGGGGCGAACGCGGCGACGTAGACGAGACCCGTCACGTTCGGCAGGTCGCCGGCCTCGGTGATGACGGCGCCGCCGTAGGAGTGACCGACGAGGAGCACGGGCCCGTCGACCTGCCGGACCATCTTCCGGGTGCGTTCCGCGTCGTCGGCGAGCGCGGTGAGCGGGTTCTCCACGGCGTGCAGCTTGTCGTAGCCACGCCGGTGGAGCTCGCCGATGACCTTCGACCAGTGGGCGGCGCCGCCCCAGAATCCGTGCACCAGGACGATCGTGGGCTTGTCTGCCATGGGTCTGCGTACCGATCTGTGCGAGGGATGGATCCCTCCCCTGTTCCCGCTCCGTCTCCCCGCGGCCACGCTACGTGCGCGACGGCGGACCCGCATGCCCGGACCGACCCCCATGCCCGGACCCTCCCCCGTGCCCGGAGCGCCCCCCGTGCCCGGACCGCCCCCGCGCGCCCCGACCGTCCCTGCGCGCGGCGACGGCCTGGCGGACACTGGGGGGTGGGAGCCGAGTGTCCGAGGAGGGTCCGCCATGACCACTACCGCGCCCAAGGTCAGTACGTTGCCGCCGGAGCACCGGGAGCGGCTGATGGCCTTCGCCGAGGACGTGTACTTCGAATCCGGTCACCGGCTGTTCGAGGAGCAGCAGCACTGCGACCGGTTCTGGATCGTGAAGACGGGGGCGGTGACGCTCGACGCCAGGGTGCCGGGCCGCGGGTCGCCGGTGATCGAGACCCTGCGCCACGGCGAGCTGGTCGGCCTCTCGTGGATGTTCCCTCCGTATCTGTGCCAGTCGGGGGCCGAGGCGATGACGCCGGTACGGGCGTACGAGTTCGACGCCCCGGCCGTCCGGTCGATGTGCCGCTCGGACTCGGAGTTCGGCGCCTCGGTCATGTTCTGGGTGGGGGCGATCCTGGCCCACCGTCTGAACGTGACGCGGGTCCGGCTCCTGGACCTGTACGCGCCGCACGGCAGCGGCATCTTCGCGTGAGCCCCGCCCCCTCCTCGTACGGGGAGGGGGCGGGGCCGCGATCAGGACCGGGACGGGCCCGGGCTCAGTTCACGAAGACGGCGGGGCTGCCGGCCTGGCTGGTGTCCAGGACGGGTCCGTACTTCGCCGAGAAGTAGCCGTTGGCCGGACAGGTGCCGGGGCCGCTGGCCTTGGTGAACAATTGGTCCGTGAAGGTGAGCGAGTTGTCGGTGTTCGAGGGCGTGGCGGTGAGGCTGCCGGCCCGGTAGACGCAGGTCATCACACCGAGGATGCTGTTGATCTTCAGGGTGGTCTGGATCGGGCCCGCGGCACCCGCCGTGACGGTGAGCGCCCCGCCGGAGACGACGGCCGTGCTGAACGGCAGGTTGTTCACGGTGATGCTCTGGACTCCCGTGGCCCCGACGATGTTGGTGGTGCAGCTGCTGAGCGTGTGGGCCGTGACGGTCTCGGTGGCGGTGCCGGGGGCGGCGGGGTTGCCGCTGGCCGTGGCGGTGAAGGCCGAGGTGTTGCAGGTGATGCCCGTGCTGCCGCCCTGCGTGGTGGCGATCCGGGCCTTCGTGCCGCTGGGGAGCGAGGCGGAGAGGACGTCGCCGACCGCGACGGCGGTGCCGCCGGCGCTGCCGGTGGTGAGGACGTTGCCGGCGGCGGAACCGACGGCGCCGGCCTGGGTGGTCGCGGCGAGCGTGGCGGAGACCGCGAGGGTGACGGCGGCGAGGAGAGCGTGCTTGCGCATGGGGATGCTTCCTTCCGTACAGAGGGGTGGGACGGAGGGTGGGGGTGAGGACGTCGGGGCGCACGGAGCGACGCACGCAGCGGCGTACGCAGCGGCGTGCAGGGCGACGTACGGCCGCTGCCGGAACGGTCCGGCGCCACGGATGATGTCCGGCAGCGGTGTTCGTGAGAGGTGCGGGAGCGTGATACTCGGTGCGGTGTGCGGTGAGGACGTGTCCCGTCCCTCGGGGAACGGCTCCACCGAACACACGTGAGAACACCCGAAGACACTCGGCGCACCGAGAGGAAAACCCACGAGGGTTGTAATCCCGCCGAGTATGTGACGTCAACAAGCCCGGAAGGATGTGGCCGATGACGAGTGCCAGCGAGGCCGAGGAGGATCTCGTCCTGCCGGGGGCCCGCTCGGGCCGCGAACCGGGGCGCTCCCTGCGCCCGGGGCCGCGTCGGCTGAGCCCCGAGCAGGTGGCCTCACGACAGCGGGAGCGGCTGCTCGACGGGGTGGCCCGGACGGTCGCGGAGAACGGGTACGCCGGTGCGCGCATCAGCGACATCTGCCGGGAGGCCGGGGTGACCCGACCGGTCTTCTACGAGCTGTTCTCCGGCAAGGAGGACGCCGTCATCGCCGCCTACCGGGGCGGTACGCAGCAGGTGGTGCGCGCCATGCAGCGGGCGTACGACGAGGCGGGCGGCGCGGCGGACTGGACGGCCTCCGTGCGGGCCGGACTGCGGGTGCTCCTGACCCTGCTGACCCAGACCCCCGCCTTCGCCACGATGGTGGTCGAGATCGAGTCGGTGGGGCCGGCGGGGCGCCGGGCCCGTGCGGAACTTCTGGCCAGTTTTCGACGGTTCTTCGCGGACGCTCCGCCGGGGCCCGCGTGGGTGGCGCGGGGCGAGCTGGTGGACATCGTGGTGGGCGCGGTCCACGCGGCGGTGCACCGCGCGGTCGACGAGGGCCGGTTCGCCGATCTCCCCCCGCTGCTCGACACCCTGGTGCACGTCGTCGTGGCGCCGTTCACCCCCGAATGATCGATCGTCGGGCGCCCAAAAGGCAGCGCTTGCACGCTAGTTGACCCCGGGTAACAGCAAGCCTTACGGTCCGGTAAGTTCCCTGCGGCACGTCTGCCTCCGCACCACGTGAGGAAGACCCGGGCAGCCGGGGGAACGGTCCGCGCCAGGACACCGCCGCGCAGGTCTGATTCCTCACCCATGTCAGGAGCGCCTCATGGCCTTGTCCGAAAACAACCGCACCGGCGGGCACGCCCCGTTACCCGACGAAGCAACCGGCAGACGCGGCCGGGTCCGGTTCCGACGCGCGGCCCTGATGGGCGGGCCCGCTCTGGCCGCCGCGGCCACCCTCGTGGTGCTGACCGCGCAAGGAGCCCTCGCCGCCCAGTTCGCCATCTCGGGCATGCCGTTCACGGTGACCGCCGACAGTCTGGAGGGCCGCGGCTTCGGGCAGTTCGGAGGCCTCGACAACATGCCGGAGGGCAGCCCGAACGCCGGCGACACCGGCGGCCAGGTCCTGGTCATCGTCACCGCGATCCGCGAAGCCGAACTCACCAACCTCTGCCAGAGCGTGGAGCTCGGCGGCACCTACCTCCACATCACGGCGGGCGCCAAGGGCACCCCGGTCAAGGCCTCGGGCCTCACCACCGACTCCACGGACATCTCCGGCAAGGTCGCCGACTTCGACAACATCGAGATCGGCGGCGACGCCAGCACCTTCGAGAAGCCCCCGGTCAAGGGTCCGCTGGGCGTGTTCGGCCAGCAGGCCGACACCGTCTCCATCAAGGACCTGCGGCAGACCAACTACGCCACGACCGCCGTCCGGTTCACCCTGCCCGACCTGCACATGCGCTTCAGCTCGAAGGGCTGCTGAGCGTGGCGTCCGGCCGCCCCCGCCACCCCTGGCGGGCCTTCCGGCTCTGGCGGTACCGCCGCCCGTTCGGTGCCGGTCTCACGCTCGCCCTGGGCGGCGCCGAGATCCTGCTGACCCAGCGGGCGAGCATCACCGTGATCCTCACGGCGGGGGCGGACAGCCTGGTGGGCTACGTCCTGCCCGTCCTCATGGTGATCTGCGGACTGCTCGTCGTCCTCAACCCGCGCCAGCGGCTCTTCTACTCGGTCGTCGGCGTCCTGGCGTCCCTGGGGAGCTGGGTGACCTCCAACCTCGGCGGCTTCGTCATCGGCATGATGCTGGGGCTCGTCGGCAGCTCGCTCGCCTTCGGCTGGCTGCCCGACCGGCCCCGCCGCCGGCCCTGGCGCCGCAGCCGGCGCCGGGAGCCGGGGTCGGCCGGGAGCGGGACGGCGGCGACCGCCGGAGCGGCGGCCGGACCCGCGCCGGAGCCCCGCCCAGGCGTCTGACCTGCCCGAACGGGCGGTCGCACCCGGTGCGCCCCGGCCTGCCGGGGCGCTCCGTCGCGCCTCCACCGTCCGGCGGTACGGTGGAGGGGCACCACCGACCCACCCGTACGGACGGATCCGACGACGAGCGGCGAGGCGCGCATGACCGACCCGAGGACGGCACGCGAGGCGATCGCGCTCGTCACCGACGACTTCACCGAAATCCCCTTCTCCGAGGGGCCTTTGGACGGGGACGGGCCGATCGGCTGGCCGGGCTACTCGGCCGCGCACGGCCGTGCCGCCGCCCGTTCCGGCGAGACCGAGTCGGTGATCTGCGGTACGGGCACGATCGGCGGCGTTCCCGCGGTGGTGCTCTCCTTCGAGTTCCGATTCCTCGGCGGCTCCATCGGCGAGCGGACCGGAGCGCGCGCCGTCGCCGCGCACCGGCTCGCCCGCACCCACCGGCTGCCCGTGGTCGTCCTGCCGGCCACCGGCGGCAGCCGGATGCACGAGGGCATGCGCGCCCTCCTCCAACTCCAGCTCCTGGCCCAGGAGTCCGCGCTGACCCGGGCCGCCGGCCTGGCGCAGATCGCGGTCCTGCGGGACCCGACGACCGGCGGCGGCTGGGCCACCCTCGGGGCGGGCTCCGATGTCGTCCTCGCCCTGCCGGGCGCCCAGGTCGGTTTCGCGGGCTCCCGGGTGCGCCCGCAGGACGCCGACCCCGCCGCGTACACGGCGGAGGCCCAGCTCGCCCACGGCCACGTCGACGCCGTCGTCCCGCCCGCGGAGCTGCGCGCCGTGCTCGGCCGCTGGCTCACGCTCCTCACGCACCCGGCCGAGGGCCCGGTCGCTCCCCCGCACGCCCTGGGCACCGGCGCCGCGTCACCCGCCGCGTCCGGCCGGGAGGCCGTGACCCGTGCCCGGCACCCCGACCGGCCCCGGGCGCCCGCCTACCTCGACGCCCACTTCACGCTCCGCGCCGAGATCTCCGGCGACCGCTGCGGCGGCACGGACCCCGGCATGCTCTGCGGCTTCGGCCGGGGGCCCGACGGCGGCACCGTCGCCTACGCCGCCCAGTGCGGCACCGCCACGCGGCCCGCCGGCTTCCGTACGGCGGCCCGGCTCGTCCGCCTCGCCGACCGCCTCGGGATCCCGGTCCTCACCCTGGTCGACACCCCGGGAGCCGCCAACGACCCGCAGGCCGAACGGGACGGGGCGGGCCCCGCCATCGCCGATCTCTTCGAAGCCGTCGCCACCGCCCGGGTCCCGCTCACCTCGCTCCTCGTCGGGGAGGGCGGCTCGGGCGGCGCCCTCGCCCTCGCCGCCCCCGGCAACACCTGGGCCACCCCCGACAGCTACTTCTCCGTCATCGCCCCGGAACTCGCCACGGCCATCCTGAAACGCTCCCCCGAGGAATCCGCCGACACCGCCGACCGGCTCCGCCTGCGCCCGGAGGACCTCCTCGCCCTGGGCGTCGTCCGGGGCGTCGTCGACGGTCCCGCCCAGGTCTGAGCGCTGTGCTTTAATCGGATCCGTGGCGCGTGGCGCCGGCCAAAGAGCAGTGGGCCGGCCGGCGGTCGGGCGACCACCCGTTTCGTCGGAGGACCTCTCATGAGTCCGTTCCGTACAGACCACGCCTGACCGAGGTGCACTCGCGCGCGGCATTCCCGCGCGAGGTACCCCCGCGTCCCCTCCCGTGACCGACCGCCTCCGGCGCACGCTCTCACGGCACACCCAGGGCCCTCGCGCCCTTCACGGAGATCCCCGTCATCATGCCCACATCCTTCAACCAGTCCGTCATCGACGAGTTCCGCGCGAACAGCGGAAGGGTCGGCGGTCCCTTCGAGGGCGGCGACCTGCTGCTCCTGACCACCACCGGCGCGAAGTCCGGCACGGAGCGCACCGTGCCCCTCGGGTACGTGCGCCACGACGATCTGCTGATGGTCGTCGGCTCGAACCTCGGGTCCGAGCGGCACCCCGACTGGTTCCACAACCTCATGGCCCACCCGCAGGTCCGGGTGGAGCTCGGGGCCGAGGCGTTCGAGGCGATCGCCGTCCCCGCCGAAGGGGAGCGTCGTGACCGGCTGTTCGCGCATGTGGTGAGCGCGCAGCCCGGCTACGGCGAGTACCAGGCGAACACCGCGCGCGTCCTGCCGGTGGTCGTCCTGGAGCCCGCCGCGACCGCCGCGAACAACGGCTCCGAAGACGACGAGCGACCCTCCGAGGTGACGAACCTCGCCGACAAGCTCATGGAGGTCCATCTCTGGCTCCGCGGCCAGTTGCGGGACGTACGCGGCGAAGTCGACGCGCACTTCGCCGCACGGGCGGCGCACCAGGGCTCGGGCGAGCCGCCGGCGCCGGGGCTCGGGCTCCAGATCCGGCAGCGGTGTCTCGCGTTCTGCCAGTCGCTGGAGTTCCATCACAAGAGCGAGGACGCGCATCTGTTCCCCGGCCTTGAGGCCCATCACCCTCATCTCGGCGGCGTCTTCGAGCGGCTCCGTACCGAACACGTCACCGTCGCCCGCCTCCAGCGGGAGCTGAGCGCGCACCTCGCCGACCTCGCGGGTGCGGATCCCGGACGGTTCCGCGCCGAACTGGAGCGGATGTCGACGGAGCTCACGGCGCATCTGGACTTCGAGGAGGAAACGTTGCTGCCGCTCCTCGCGGAGATCCCCTTCCCGCCCGGCCGTCCGGCTTCATGATCCCTATCGGGTGAACGACGGGCGCGTGCACCGCACATCGGACGCCGGACACGAGACCATGAAACGGACAGTTCCCCCCTGAGGAAAGGCCGCTTCCGTGCGCCGTGCCCTGATCGTCGTCGATGTACAGAAGGACTTCTGCGAGGGCGGCAACGTCCCCGTGAAGGGCGGGGCCGACCGGGCCGTCGCCATCGCCGAGCTGATCCGGGGTGCCGACGGGCGGTACGCGCACGTCGTCGCCACCCGGGACCACCACGTCGACCCGGGCGGTCACTTCTCGGACGAGCCGGACTTCGAGAACTCGTTCCCGGTGCACTGTGTCGTCGGCACCGAAGGGGGCAAGTTCCACCCGGACTTCGAGCCCGTCGTCACCTCCGGCGCCGTGGACGAGGTCTTCTTCAAGGGCGCGCACTCCGCCTCGAAGAGCGGCTTCGAGGGCGCGACGGAGAACGGCACGCCGCTCGGCGAGTGGCTGCGTGCCCGCGACGTCAACGGCGTCGACGTCGTCGGAATCGCGACGGACCACTGCGTGAAGGCCACCGCGCTGGACGGCGTCCGGGCCGGCTTCGACGTGCACGTCCTGCTCGACTACACGGCGGGCGTGGCCGCCGACACCACCGGGATCGCCCTGGACGAACTGCGGGCGGCCGGCGTCGGACTCAGCGGCGAGCCGGTGGTCCTCGCCTGACGGCACCGCGGCCGTCCGGCGGGGCCCCTCTCCCGGTCGCCCCCCGCGGGGTCTTTCCCCAGTCTTGTCCGGGCTCTTGCCGTCCGCTGTACGGGCGTTAAACCGTCCGCCGCGAGAGTGACAGCACCCGAACCGCTCGGTGTTCGGGAGACGTTCACTCGCAGCAGGAGCCCCGATGACGCCCAAGTCCCGTGTCCGTGCCGTCCTTGCCGCCTCGCTCGCCGTGGCGACGCTCGGTACCTTCGCCGCCGGGGTGGGGGTGGCCGACGAGAAGGAAGGAAAGCAGCACGGCCGGGTCGGTGAGCGGGAGATCGCCGCGCTCTTCGACCAGTGGAACGCGGCGCTGCTGACCGGCGACCCGGAGAAGGTCACCGCCCGGTACGCCGAGGACGCCGTGCTGCTGCCGACCGCCTCCCCCAGGATCCGTACCAACCATGCCGAGATCGCCGACTACTTCGCGCACTTCCTGCAGAAGAAGCCGAGGGGCGAGAAGGTCCGCTCCGTGATCCACGTCCTCGACCGGAACTCCGCGATAGACGCCGGTCTCTACCGCTTCCACCTCACCGACCCGAAGACCGGCGTCACCAAGGCGGTCGACGCCCGCTACACCTACGAGTACGAGAAGCGCGACGGCCGGTGGCTGATCGTCAACCACCACTCCTCGGTGCTGCCGGCCGAGGGCTGATCCGCCGGGGCCCCTCGGCCGCCGTCCGCAGACCGATCCGTACGCACAGGCCGCCGCCGGGCGCGTCCCGCAGGGCCACCCCGCCGCCGTCGTCCGTCACCAGCTGCTTGACGATGGCCAGGCCCAGACCGGAGCCCGTGCGGCCGGTCAGGCCCTGGCCGCGCCAGAACCGGTCGAAGGCGCGGGCCTGTTCGGCGGCGGACATGCCGGGCCCCTGGTCGAGGACCTCCAGGACCGCCTCCTCCGGGCCGCACGTCTCCACCCGTACGGTGATCGTCCCCCGGTCCGGGGAGACCTCCAGGGCGTTCGAGAGGACGTTGTCGAGGACCTGGTCGAGGTTGCCGGGCCCGGCGAGCACCCGGGGCCCCTCGTCGGCGGCCCCGGTGAGGACGATCGTCACGCCGCGCTCGTCGGCGGCGGGCCGCCACACGTTCAGCCGGTCCTCGACGAGCTCGCGCAGGGCGAGCGGTTCGGGCGCGGCCACCTTCGCCTCGGCACGGGCCAGCACCAGCAGACCGCTGACCAGCCGGCTCATCCGGACCACCTCGGCGGTCGCCTGGTCCACGTCCTCGCGGACGAACTCGTCGTCGACCCCGTCCGCGATGTTGTCGAGCGCGAGCCGCAGCGCGGTCAGCGGCGTACGCAGCTGGTGCGAGGCGTCCGCGACGAAGATGCGCTGCGAGGCGACGAGGGTGTCGAGACGTTCGGCGCCCTGGTTGAGCGTCCGGGCCAGGGTCCGCGTCTCCTGCGGTCCCGTGACCGGCGAGCGGGCCGTCAGATCGCCGTCCCCGAACCGGCTGGCCATGTCGTTGAGCTGGCGCAGCGGTTTGGTCAGCAGCCGGGCCACGACGGCGCCGAGCCCGGCCGCGACCGCGAGCACCCCGACGGCGAGGATCGCCCGGAAGCCCCAGATCCGCCACAGCCGCTCCGTGAGGCCGGCGGTCGCGTAGCGGATGCGCACGGCGCCCACGATCCGCTCCTCCTCCCGCGCGGGACCGGGCACCGCGTGCCGGCCCTCGTACACGGGCACGGTGATCACCAGCTCCGGCCCCCAGACGAGCCGCGAGCCCCAGTCGACGGTGGTCACCCCGCGCCGCAGGGCCTCGCCGATCGCCGGGTCGTCCGGATGCGCGGGCAGCGGCAGGGGCGGCACCGCGCTCCTGCCGTCGGCCGCCACCACCTCGACCGTCCCGGGCGTCTCGTCCGCGTACGCCCCCGCCATCCGGGCGAGGGCCTGCCGGGCGGGCTCGTCCCCGTCGCCGAGCAGCAGCGCCATCGTGGTCGCCTCCCGCCGTACGGACTCCTCGGTGTCGCCGCGGAGTTGGGCGGTGAGCGTGAAGGCGACCGGCACGGTGAAGGCGGCGAGCGCGACGGCGACGAGCGCGACGTAGCTGACGATCAGCCGCTTGATCACGCCTGGTCCGCCGTACCCACGGGCCCGTCACCCGGCACGTCCGGTGCGATGTTCAGCCGGAATCCCACGCCGCGCACCGCCTCGATGACGACGGCCCCGGCCAACTTCCGCCGCAGCGCGGCCACATGGACGTCGAGCGTCTTGGTCGGCCCGAACCAGTTGGCGTCCCAGACGGCCTCCATGATCTGCTCGCGGGACATCAGCGCACCGGGCTCCTCCGTGAGGAAGGCCAGCAGGTCGTACTCCTTCGGCGTCAGCGCCACCTCGCCGCCGTCGAGGCGCACCCGCCCGGCCTTCCGGTCGACGCTCAGCCGCGCGCCGTAACTCTGCGGCCCCGACGGCCGGTTCTCGGGCCGCGCCCTCCGCAGCACGGCCCGGATCCGGGCGATGACCTCGCGGACCCCGAAGGGCTTGGACACGTAGTCGTCCGCCCCGATCTCCAGGCCGACCACCCGGTCCGTCTCGTCGCTGCGCGCGCTGATCACGATGATCGGCACGTCCCCGCGCAGCCGCAAGGCCCGGCAGACGTCGAGACCGTCGGTGTCGGGCAGGCCGAGATCGAGGAGGACGAGGTCGTAGGGCGTGGTGACGGCGAGCCCCGCGGCCCCCGTGGTCACCCACTCCACCTCGAACCCGTAGCGCAGCAACCCGCGCCGCAGGGACTCCGCGATCGGCTCGTCGTCTTCCACCAGGAGTACACGCACGGAAGAGACCCTAGTTCGACTTCCGTACGTCGTTTCACCACCGGACCGCCATCGTCCGGACCCCCGTCGTCCGGTGCGTCGTGGTCCGGACCGCGCTCAGTAGTAGCGGCGCATGATCTCGTCGGCCCAGGCCGGCTGGGTGGTCGGCCCCTGGGGGCCGAACTCGGCCATGTACGGCTTGATGTCGAGGACCGGTGTGCCGTCGACGGCGTCCAGACCCCGCACATGGACGTCGAGGCCGTCCGTGCGGATCAGCCGGCAGCGCGAGACGCCGAGGCGGTTGGGGCGGTTCTTGCCGCGCTGGGCGAAGATCCCGACCAGCGGCCACTCCGTGTTGCCGCGCGGGTGCCGGGCCCCGGTCTGGACGGCGTCCGGCCGTACCCGGTCGAAGTGGTAGACGACCTCCAGGTGCGAGAAGGCGTCGAGACCGGCGAGCGCCTCGGGGCCGAAGGCCTCCGCGTCCAGTCGGATCACCGACTCGACATCGCCCCACTCGTCGTCGCGCACCTCGTCCCGCCCGCCGACGACGTGCCCCACCGGGTGCGAGACGACCGTCACCGGGGTGCCCTGCTCCTGTGCCATGCGGGTCCTCACTCTTCTCCTGCCGGGACGGCCTCGTCCGTACATGATCAAGACGACCGTACTCCCGCCCGCGACGGGTTGGTGGGCCGGACCGCCGGATCCCCCGCCCGTCAGATCCCCGGCCCGTACCCCGGATCGGGGCCCTGCCGCGGATGCCAGACCGCGTCCAGGCCCCAGAGCCCGAGCGCGACGACGGCCAGGCAGACGAGCGCCGCCGCCCACGGGCGCAGGCGTCGCGTGGCCGCCGCCCAGGTGAGGGGCGGGAGGGCGAAACCGGCGAGGAGGATCAGCGGCACTTCGACGAGGACCGTGGTCCAGTCGGTGTCCTGCCCCTCGAAGCCGCCGTCGTAGCTGTACGCGGCCCGGGGCACCGCGTAGGCCGCCGCGACGACGACGCCGGCGAGGGCGAGCACACAGCCGACGCCGTTCAGCACCCGCTCGTCGGGCTCGTCCCGTTCGCCGGCCTCATCGCTCTCGCAGCTCTCCGCCCGCCCGCCACCGCTCATGTCGGGTACGGACGCCGGCCGCGGCCCCGCGGTTCCGGTCCCCGCTCCCCCGTACGGTACGGGTCACCTTCCCGGCTTCGGGGCGCGGCGGCGCAGCTCCTCCGCCGCCCGTGCCGTCTCCCGGGCGGCTTCGCGGTGGCCCCGCTTCTTCAGGTACCAGGCGAGCCAGGCGAGGGACTCCGCGAGCGCGGCGACGTCGTTGCTCGGGTGGACCCGGTCGAGGAACCGCAGCAGCCCGACGGCCTCCGCCGTGGGGCCGGCCACGTCCTCGGACCGCTCGACACGGGCCAGCCTGAGCCCGAGGTTGGACAGGGCGTGCACGAGGCCGGGAAGGTGCGTCTCGGGGTCGCGGCGGTACAGCCGGCGCTGGAGCTCGACCGCCTGTTCCGTGACGGCGAGCGCCTCGACGTGCCGGTCGCTGTCGGTGAGCCGGATGCCGAGGTTGTTCAGGGCCCGGGCGAGTTCGCCCTCGTACGCGCCCGGGTCCGTGTGGGCGAGTTGCCGATAGAGCGCCACGGCCTCCGTCGCGGGTGCGACGGCGTCGCGGTGGCGGCCGAGGACCGCGAGCCGACTGCCCAGGCTGTCCACGGCCTCGGCGAGGAGGGGCCGGACGGTGTCGGGTGCGGCGACGAGGCCGCGCCTGCAGAGGTGGACGGCCTCGTCGGCGGCTTCGAGCGCCTCCGCTCGCCGCCCGGCCCAGGCCCGTACCAGACCGAGGTTGTGGAGCGTCCGCGCCAGGGCGACGACGCTTCCGGTGGTGCGTTCGGCGGCCGCCGCGCGGCCGAGGGCGGCGGCCTCGGCGAGGATCTCGGCGGCGAGGTCCACCCGGCCGGAGTCCGCCAGGGCCAGTCCGCGCGCGTTCAGCCGGTCGACCTCGCCGAGGGCATCGACTCCGTCGAGGGGATCGGCCCCGGCCCGTTCGACCCTTCCCTCCCGGGTGATCCCGTAGCCGTGACCGGCGAGGAGGTGGTCGAGGAACGCGGTGGCCCGGGGCTCGCGCGCGGCGATCTCGGCGCGCAGCGCCGCCACTTCCGCGAAGTAGGGGCGGGCCTCCCCGGTGTGTCCGAGGCCGGTGAGCGTGCGGGCGGCCGCGAAGGCGACCGCCGCGTGCTCGGCGAGCTCGCCGGTGTCCCGCGTCCCGCCCGGGCGGGACCGCGCGGCGGCCTCGCTCTCGCGGTAGGTGCCGACCGCCGCCCGCAGCGCGTCGAGGGCCTCGCTCTGACGGCCCATCTCCCCCAGCTTGATGCCGAGGTCCCCGAGGGCGGAGGCGAGCTCACCGCGGCCCGCGCCGCTCGCCGGGTCGACGAGGGAGCGGCGTATCTCCACGGCTTCGGTGATCCGGTCGAGGGCCTCGTGGTGGTGGCCCGTCTCGGCGAGCTGGTTGCCGAGATTGACCAGGGCGGCGGCCAGTTCGCCGCGGCTTCCCTCGATGCGCCGCTCCGTGATCGTGCGCCAGAGTCCGACGGCTTCGAGGGCCACCGCGCGCGCCTCCTCGCGCCGTCCCACGACGCCGAGGCTGAGGGCCTGTCGGTGCAGGGCGACGGCCAGGCCGACGAGCGGGGCGTCCGACGCGTCCTCCGCCCGCCCGCGGAACACCCGGGCCGCCTCGCCCAGGACACCGATGGACTCCTCGTGACGGTCCGGGTCGCCGGCGAGGAGGGAGCCCAAGGACAGGAGCGCGTAGGCGAGTTCGGGGAGGTGGCGGTCCGGATCGGTGGCCGCCGCGCGCCGCAGCACGGCGACGGTCCGCTCCGCCTCTTCCGTCGGGTCCTTACGGTTCTTCCGGTCCGTCCCCGGTGTCTCCCCGTGCGGCATGGCGCTCCCCCTTGCCCGAAAGGATGGGAGAGCCATGATTCCCGACACCCGTGAATTCCCGGTGAAGTGACCACCCTCCAGGGAGGGTTACGGGGTCGGGGCGGCTAGCGCGTCAGGACGATCGCCGTGATCACCAGGCCGCCCCGGGCGAGCCAGCGTCCGCTGAAGTGCTCGTGCGGGACGCCTCCGACCGTCGGCCCGGGAACGAGCAGCCGGGCGTCGAAGG
This sequence comes from Streptomyces sp. NPDC042346, assembly GCF_055581845.1. Classification (NCBI taxonomy): domain Bacteria; kingdom Bacillati; phylum Actinomycetota; class Actinomycetes; order Kitasatosporales; family Streptomycetaceae; genus Streptomyces; species Streptomyces sp. NPDC042346. Next base: position 838,171 of record NZ_JBVJEH010000002.1, read on the forward strand.
TCCCCGCGCGGCCTTCCTCGTCGTCCGGGGTGAACTCGACCACCGCCTCGTCGAAGTCCAACTCGCGCCCGGTCAGCGGGTACCACGTCTTGAAGACGCTCTCCTTGGCGCTGAACAGCAGCTTCTCCCAGGAGACCCCCGGCGCCCGGGCGTCCAGGGCGGCGAGGTGACGGCGTTCCTCGGGCAGCGACACCACCGCGAGGACGCCGTCCGGCAGGGGACCGGCCGGCTCGGCGTCTATGCCGATCGACACGACGTCCGTCGTCCTGGCCACCGCGGCGGCCCGGTAGCCCTCGCAGTGGGTCATGCTTCCGGCGATGCCCGTCGGCCACCGCGGCTCCCCGCGCGGCCCCGGTGTCAGGGGAGCCGCGGGCACCCCGAACCGGCCCAGCGCGAGGCGCGCGCAGAGCCGGACGGTGGCGAACTCCTGCTGCCGCTTCTCGACGGATTTGGCGACGAGCGCCGTCTCCTCGGGGAAGAGCGTGACCGGTTCGGAGTCGTCGAGGCGCCACTCCGTGGCGACCGACCCGGGCACGAGCTCGCCGATCATGGTGTTCCCTCCGCGTACGGGGTGGTGCCGGGCCGGACCGTCAGGCCGGGTTCTTCACGTCCGCGACGTAGGTCGCGCCGCCGAGGCAGTCGCGGATCTCGTAGCGGGGCGCGGTCGCCCCGGTCCACCGGAGGAAGCCGGTGGCGCCGGTCGCGGACGTCATGTCGATGAATCGGCATCCATCGTAGATGAGCTTGCCGGCGGTGGTGGCGGCGGAGCCGGTGGCGACCTGGTGCGAGCCCATCAGCGCGCAGTCGGTGTAGCGGACCGTGGGGCCGCGGTCGCCGTTCGCGTTGTAGGCGTACGTGTGCGTGACGGCGTCCGGCGCCCACGACTTGAAGCTCAGCGCGGTGTCGTCGCACGACACGAAGCTGATGCTGCCTTTGTACCAGCGGGAGTCGATCACCTTGTGGCCGAGGCCGCGCAGTTCGAACCGGATGCCCTGGGCGTACAGGCGCATGGTGGAGTCGGAGCGGGTGGGCGCGTCCGAAGTGAGCTGGAAGAAGGTGCCGTTGGAGGCGGCGTCGGTGAGGATGTAGGAGCCGCCGATGAAGTTCATCGAGCCGCCGCGGTTGTTCTTGACGAACACCCCGGACTGGTACTCGACCTTGCAGTCGCGGAACCAGTAGTTGAGGAACTGGTCCTGCTGGGTCGCGGCGGTGGTCATCCCCAGGACGAGGAACGCGTCGGAGTAGGAGCCGCCGACCTGGCAACGGTCCCAGCCCATCTCGCTGTTGAGGTTGGAGGTGGTGGCCGGGCCGTCGAGGCCGATGCCGCGCTTCCAGCTGCCGCGCCACTCCACGTCGGTGTACCAGGTGTCCTGCACGCCGTAGGTGGCCGAGGAGTACGCGTAGCAGAAGCTCGACGTGGCGTTCTCGCTCGTGAAGGTCAGCCCGGAGATCCGGATGTTCTTGTAGCGCTGGTAGTTGGTCCACAGCGTGGTGTCGTCCGCGGTCGGCGCGTACACGATGCGGGAGAGCCGCTTGCCGTAGCCGGTGATCGACAGACCGTCGACGATGCCGCCGCCGCCCTCGCCGTTCACGTTGGGCAGCAGCGAGTCGGGCTGGGTCAGCAGGTAGGTGCCCGGCGGGATGACCAGCACCTTCTTCGGGACGGCTCCCGAGATGGGGTTCGGCTGGAAGGAGGCGAGCACCTCGGCGGCGGCCGCGCGGAAGGCGGCGTCGCTGGCGGTGGCGCCCGTCGGGTCCGCGCCCTTGCTGATGACGTCGACGCTGTACGGGTCGTCCCCCGCGCCGGCCGCGTACGCCGGGCTTCCGCCCAGCGCCATGGCGCCCGCCGCGCCCGCACCGGCCGTCGCCATTCCGCGTATGACGGAACGTCGGTCCATGTTCCCGGTCATTCGTAACCCCCCATGGTCATGATCATGAAACAGACGGGACATACGATCACGACTCCGGCGCGGAAGCAAGACCGGTCCGAGACGCGGGACCTGGCGGTACAGCCCCTTTCCCGGGCCGCCCGGGTCAGGCGCCGCGTCGGATGCGGGCGGCCTGGCGGGCCTCGGCCTGCTTGCGGGCCTCGGCGGAGCGGCGGGACTCGTTCTTGGCGCGGCCGGGCTTCCCGGGGACGGTGCCCATGCCGCGGAAGGCCGCGCCGCGCTGGGAGCGCTCCGGGGTGACCGGGGCGTTGCCGCCGATGGCGACGCCGGAGGGGGTCTTGGCACCGGTGATCCGGGTCAGTTCGGCCTCGCCGGAGCGGACCTGGGTGATCTGCGGCCGGATGCCCGCGTCCGTCATGAGGCGGGCCACGTCCTTGCGCTGGTCCGGCGTGACCAGGGTGACGACACTGCCGGACTCGCCGGCCCGTGCCGTACGGCCGCCGCGGTGCAGGTAGTCCTTGTGGTCGGCGGGCGGGTCGACGTTGACGACCAGGTCGAGGTCCTCGATGTGGATGCCTCGGGCCGCGACGTTCGTCGCGACGAGGACGTTGATCGCGCCGGTCCTGAACCGCTCCAGGGTGTGGATCCGCTGCGGCTGCGACTTGCCGCCGTGCAGCGCCGCCGCGCGGACGCCGCTGCCCAGGAGGTGCCGGGTGAACCGGTCGACGGCGTGCTTCGTGTCGAGGAACATCAGCACCCGCCCGTCGCGGGCCGCGATCTCGGTGGCGGTGGCGTACTTGTCGGGTCCGTGGACCTGGAGGACGTGGTGCTCCATCGTGGTGACGGCGCCGGCCGAGGGGTCGACGGAGTGGACCACCGGGTCGTCGAGGTACTCGCGGACCAGCAGGTCGACGTTGTGGTCGAGCGTGGCGGAGAAGAGCAGGTGCTGCCCGCCGGGCGGTACCTGCCCCAGCAGCTCGGTGACCTGCGGCATGAAGCCCAGGTCGGTCATCTGGTCGGCCTCGTCGAGGACGGTGATCCGCACCTGGTCGAGGCGGCAGTCCTTGCGCTCGACGAGGTCCATGAGCCGGCCGGGCGTGGCGACGACGACCTCGGCGCCCTCCCTCAGCGCGACGACCTGCTTGTTGATCGACACGCCGCCGAAGACGGTCACCATCCGCAGCTTCAGGGCGCCGGCGTACGGCTCCAGGGCGGCGGTGACCTGCTGGGCGAGCTCGCGCGTGGGGACGAGGATCATGGCCAGCGGCTTCTTGGCGTCGGCGCGCCGGCCGGCGGTCCGCGCGAGGAGCGCGAGGCCGAAGGCGAGCGTCTTGCCGGAGCCGGTGCGCGCGCGGCCCAGGACGTCGCGGCCCGCGAGGGCGTTCGGCAGGGTCGCGGCCTGGATCGGGAACGGGGTGGTGACACCGAGGTCGGTCAGCGTCCGCAGCACCTCGGCGGGGAGCTCCATCGCGTCGAAGGTGTCGGCGGGCGGCAGGGCCGGGGTGACGGTGGCCGGCAGCGCGAACTCCCCCTTGGAGGGGATCGGACGGCGGGTGTCCTTCGTACGGTCAGAACGGTTCATGGGTGATGCCTTCCTCGATGCGACGGTGCTGCGATGCTGCGAGCGCGGCGCGTATCAAGGAATCCATGGCGTGAACGTGCCGTAGGAATTGCAGGAACGGGCCGAGAACAGTACGTCTACGGATCCGGGCACATCCGTACGTACGGTGCGGTACGTCTCGGCATCCGGTGTCGGAATGCCGGAGGGGGACCCCGCGGGGCAGCGGCCTGCGGCCCGCGACGGGTCTCAAGGCCCGATAAAACGGCGACGGCCGGTGCCCCCCACCCAGGGGGTGGGGGGCACCGGCTGCGTCGAACGCGTCAAGCTTAGGCGGGGGTGATGTTCTCCGCCTGCGGGCCCTTCTGACCCTGCGTGACGTCGAAGTTCACCTTCTGGCCCTCCTGCAGCTCACGGAAGCCGGAGGACGCGATGTTCGAGTAGTGGGCGAAGACGTCGGGGCCGCCACCCTCCTGCTCGATGAAGCCGAAGCCCTTTTCCGAGTTGAACCACTTAACGGTGCCGGTAGCCATGCGATATCTCCTTCGAGGCATTACCCGGAATTCACACTGCGTGAATCCCGGCGTCGCCGCGATGATTGCCCCGTCCGGAAAAAGCACCGAAAATACAAAAAGTGCTCTGATGGGAACAAACCCACCTAAGCACTTGAAGTCTATGGGAACCACAACTGCAACTGATAACTACTGTATCACGGGAATGGCCCGGGTGGCTCTTTGGACCGCGATCACGTCGAATTTCGTGTCGGCCGGGCCCCCTCGGCCCCGTCACAGCGGGCCTGCGGCCCCGTCCTGCGGCGTCCCGCGCGCCTCGCGGAGCGCCGTGTGGACCGACCAGACCACCGACACCAGCGGCACGGCCACGACCGCTCCGACGATGCCGGCGGCGATCGAGCCCGCGATGACCGAGATGGCCACCACCAAGGGATGCAGCCGCACGGCCCAGCTCATGACGAGCGGGTGCAGCAGGTGCCCCTCGATCTGGCCCATGACCACGATCAGGGCGATCACGATCGCCGCCACCACCGGGCCCTGCGAGGCGAGGGCCACCACGGCGGCGACGGCGAGGGCGACGGGCGAGCCGATCAGGGGCACGAACGCCGCGACGAACTCCAGGAGGGCGAGCGGGACGGCGAGCGGGACCCCGAGGAGCCAGAGCGCGAGGCCGACCAGGACCGCGTTCGTGGCGGCGACCAGCACGATCCCGTGCGTGTAGCCGGTGAAGGTGCGCCAGGCCGCGCGGCCCGCGATCCCCGACCGGCCCCGTACCGACCTCGGCAGCTGGTCCTGGAACCAGGCCCACTGCTTGTCGCCCGCGTGGATGAAGAACACCGCGGAGAACAGCGCCAGGGCCAGGGTCGTGAGGACGGCCACCACGTGGCCCGCGCCGCTCACGGCCGTACTGACCAGGGTCGACCGGTGGCTGGCCAGGAACTGGCCGATCCGGGCCTGGAGGTCGGACAGCGCCTCGGGGCGCAGCCGGAACGGCGGCCGTCCCAGCCAGTCCTCGATCCGGCCGATGCCCTCCTTGAACTCGCGCACGAGCGTCGTCCGCTCCCCCGCGACGGCCTCGCCGACCAGCGCCAGCACGCCGAGGACGAGCGCGATGCCGCCGAGCAGGGTGAGGGCGACCGCCAGGGGCCGGGGCAGTCCTCGGGCGACGATGTCGGCGACCGGGCGCAGCAGCGCGGTGATCACCAGGCCCAGGAAGACGGCGACGCCGATCTCGTGGAACCGGCCGAGGACGGCGAACAGGCTGTAGACGAGCAGGCCGACGATCAACAGCCGCCACGCGTACGCGGCGGCCGTGCGGAGGAACGGGGTCACCGGCGGTGCTGTGCCTGGCTGCATGGCCACGAGGTACCACCGGGGGCGCGCCCCGCCACGCCACCGGCCCGACATTCGCCCGGTCAGCCGGGGGCCGGGCCTCGGCGGCGCACCAGCGGCAGGTACACCTCGTCGGCGATCTCGACGAGGACGTCGTCGGGCGCGGTGGGGACGCCCCGTACGACGAACTCGTTGCGCAGCAGGACGACGGCGACGGTGGCGACCCGGGGGTGGAGCGCCTCGGGGGCCGCCTCGCCCCGCGCGACGGCACGGCCCAGGACGGTCAGCCAGGGTGCGGCCGCCGCCTCGCCCGACTGGTCCTGGAGCTGGGCGAGGAACTCGGACGCGCCGCCCGCGGCGGAGAGCAGTTCGCGCAGGATCGCGCCGAGGGGGGAGCTCCAGTGGCGGTTGGCGCCCCGGAGGAGTTCGAGGACGTCGCCGCGGAGGGTGCCGGTGTCGGGGAGCGGGACGGTCGTGACGAGCCGGCGGTACGCGGCGATGCCGAGGGCGAGGCGGTGGGGCCAGCGGCGGTAGAGGGCGTTCTTGTTGGTCCCGGCCCGGGCGGCGACCTTGTCCATGGTCAGCCCGGCGTACCCGGACTCGGTGAGCTCGTCCACGGCGGCGCGCAGGATGGCGTCCTCCAGGGCGGCCCCGCGCCGGCGCGTCTGCGCGGCGCCCGCCCGCTCCGCCGGTTCTGCCGGTTCCTTCGGCCCGTTCAGCCCCTTCGGTCCCTTCGGTTCCGTCGGCTCGTCCGCCATGGTTCCCCGTCATCTCTCGGTCGGTACCGGTCGTACCTTCGCATCTTCCTTGCCTGCCCTTCCCCACCGCAATTAGGGTACGAGCCGTACCGTACTTGCGCCGTCAGGAGGGGACACGCCATGCGTGCCAAGGGCATCAGCTACGACACCGGCTTCGTCAAGGACGGGGTGACCTCCCGCAGGTACTTCGACGCGAAGGTGGTCGAGCGCGAGCTGCGGATCATCCGCGACGACCTGCACTGCGACGCCGTGCGGATCATGGGCGGCGACCCGGACCGCCTGGAGCTCGCGGCCTCGTGCGCCGCCGACCTCGGCCTGGAGGTCTGGTTCTCTCCCTATCCCCTGGAACTGACCGCCGACGGGATACTGGCGCTGTTCGCCGACTGCGCCGAGCGGGCGGAGCGCGTCAGGCGGCGGGGCGCGACGGTCGTGTTCGTCGCCGGCGCCGAGCTGTCCCTGATGAACAAGGGCTTCCTGCCGGGTGACAGCACCGACGAGCGCGTCGAGCTGCTGAAGTCACCGGATCGCGTGCGCGAGCACATCGGCGTGGTCGGGGCCCGGGTCAACGAGTTCCTCGGCCGGGCCGCGGCCGTCGTCCGCGAGCGCTTCGGCGGCGCGGTCACCTACGCCTCCGTACCGCTGGAAAGGGTCGACTGGACCCCCTTCGACATCGTCTCCGTCGACCTCTACCGGTCGGCGGAACACGCCGAAGGGTTCGCCGACGGCGTCCGCGACCTGGTCGCGAACGGCCCACAGGGCTCTCAAGGTGCTCAGGGCTCTCAGTGCTCTCAGGGCAAGCCGCTCGCGATCACCGAGTTCGGCTCTGCGGGCTACCGGGGCGCGGGCGACCGGGGCGCCCTCGGCCTGGAGATCGTCGAGTACGACAGGACCGGCCCCCTGCGGCTCAACGGCGTCCACGCCCGTGACGAGGAGGGCCAGGCCGCGTACGTCCTGGAACTGCTCCGGGCCTTCGACGCCGGGGGCGTCGACAGCACCTTCGTCTTCACGTTCGCGCTCTACGACCACGTGCACCGTCCCGACGGCGACCCCCGCGACGACCTCGACCTCGCCAGCTACGGCATCGTGAAGGTCCTCGACGGCGGTCGCGGAACGGCCTATCCGGATCTGCCGTGGGAGCCGAAGGCCGCGTTCGCCGCCCTCGCCGACTACCACCGGCAGCACTGAGCCGACCTCGGGCGGGTCCCCTCCCTCGGCTCCCTTCGATCAACTCCCTTCGCTCCGGCCCGATGTGGCAGAGTCGGGACGGTTTCGGGGTTCGGGGTGAGGGGGCTGCGTGGCGCGAGTGGTCGACGGTCGGTTCGAGCTGGTGGCACGGCTCGGCGGTGGCGGCATGGGAACGGTCTGGCGGGCGCGGGACACGGCGCTGCACCGCGAGGTCGCCCTCAAGGAGGTACGCCCGCCCGACCCCGCGCTGGCCGAGTACGACCCCGAGGGCGCCCGGGCGCTGCGCACCCGCGTCCTGCGGGAGGCGAGGGCGCTCGCCCGCATCGCCCACCCGCATGTGGTGACCATCCATCACATCGTGGACGGCGGCGAGGACACGTACCCCTGGCTCGTCATGGAGCTGGTCACCGGCGGCTCGCTCCAGGACCGGCTGGACCGGGGCCCGCTGGCGCCGTCCGAGACGGCCGCGCTCGGGCGCGGGGTCCTGGCCGGGCTGCGGGCGGCGCACGCGGTGGGCATCCAGCACCGGGACATCAAGCCCGCGAACGTCCTGCTGCGGCCGGACGGCAGTCCGGTCCTCACCGACTTCGGCATCGCGGCGATGCACGGCGCGACGGCCCTCACCGCCGCCGGTTCGATCATCGGCACCCCCGACTACATGGCGCCCGAGCGGGTGAAGGGCGAGGAGGGCGGCCCGTCCGCCGACCTCTGGTCGCTGGCGATGATGCTGTACGTCGCGGTGGAGGGGCACCATCCGCTGCGGCGGGCCAACACGCTGGCCACGCTCGCGGCCGTGCTCGGCGAGGACGTGCCGCCGCCGCGGAACGCGGGGGCCCTGACGCGGATCCTGACGGACGTCCTCGTACGGGATCCCTCGGCGCGGCCGGACGCCGAGACCCTGGACCGGCTGCTCGCAGAGGCGGAAGCGGAGGCGGAGGCGGAAGCGGAAGCGGAGACCGAGCCCCCGGCGCCGGCACCCGCCGCGACCGCCGCCCCCACCTCGTACCCGCTCTCACCGCCCCTCCCCGCCGCGCCGCCCGTCCCCGCCGCGCCGCCCGTCCCCGCCGCGCCGCCCGTCCCCGCCGCGCCGCCCCGGAATCGGCGGGTCGCCGCGTACGCGGGGGCCGTCGCGGCGGCGGCGCTGAGCGGCGTACTCGTCTGGTCGCTGCTGCCCCACGGCGACGGCGACGACAAGGGGGCGAGCGGCGCACCGTCCTCCGTGGCGCCCTCGGCACCCGCCTCCCCGTCCGCCTCGACGTCGTCGGGCGCGCCCACCGGCGGCTCCGGGATCACCGTCGGGATCAAGTTCGACCAGCCCGGTCTCGGTTGGAAGAACCCGGACGGCACCTTCTCGGGCCTCGACGTGGACGTGGCGGTGTACGTCGCCCGCGCGCTCGGCCACGACCCCGCCGACATCACGTGGAAGCAGGCCAGGAGCGCCACCCGCGAGTCCCTCCTCACCGGCGGTGACGTCGACTTCGTCGTGGCCACGTACACGGTCAACGACGAGCGGAAGCGGCGCGTCGACTTCGCCGGCCCCTACCTCGTGGCCCATCAGGACGTCCTGCTGCGGGCGGACGACACCGCCGTGGCGCGCCCGGCGGACCTCAACGGCAGGAAGGTCTGCTCGGCCGTCGGCTCGACGTCCGCGCTCAACGTCCGGACGCTCGCCCCGCAGGCCCGGCTCACGGAGTACGACAGCTACGAGCGCTGCGTCACCGATCTGTCGTCCGGCGCGGTCGACGCCGTGACCACCGACGACTCGCTCCTCGCCGGCTACGCCGCTCAGGACCGGTTCAAGGGCGAGTTCCGGCTCGCGGGCTTCCGCACGACCGACGAGCCGTACGGCATCGGCCTCCCGAAGGGCAGCCCGCTCACGGCGAAGGTCCGGGCCGCGCTGGGGCAGATGATCGTCGACGGCTCCTGGAAGGCCGCCGTCCGGAAGAACCTTCCGCTCCTGCGCGCCGACACGCCGCCCCTGCAGTAGCGCGGCGTGCCCCTCGGGTCCCGTGTTCGGGTGATCGTCCGCTGCTAGTGTCCGGTGCGGGGCGTGAGCCCCGTGACAGGGTGAGGAGGAGCCCGTGAACGCCGCGGACGAAGACCGGCAGCAACTGGACGCGGCCAGCGTCCTCAACGCCAAGACGACACTCCTCCAGCTCCTGGCCAGGGCCGGGGTCTGGTCCGGCGACGCCGAGGAGCTGATCGGGCTCGTGGAGGCCGGCGCCCTCGCCCTCGCCCACACGGAGATCGGCGGGAGCGGACGGAGCGCGCCGGGAGAGCGGGGCGAGCTCTACGAGGCCGGCTGGCTCGACGGCAGCCGGGCCGTCGCCGACGACCTCGCCGTCATCGCCGAACGCACGCTGCGCCATGCCCTCGCCCCCGATCCGACGGTGTCCTCGCCCGACGACCGTTCGCCCGTCGGGCGGGCGGAGATGGAGCGGGCGAAGGTCGCGGTCACGCCGCTCTACCTCTCGTACACCGCCGTCTCCGACCTCGACCCCGACGCCACCGAGCAGGTGCTCGGCGCCGTCCTCCGCACGATGAGCCCCCGGCAGCGCGCGGGGTACCCGGGTCGGCTCACGGAGTTCACCACGACCCATCACGCGCGCTTCGAACGGCTCTACGCGCAGTACGGCCCCGACAGCGCCATCGCGATCCACGGCCGCTACTCCCTGGTCCACTCGCCCACCAGCGTCGCCGTACTGGAACGGCTCACGGCGGCACCGGCGGCGCTGCACGAGGAGTGGGACGCCGCCGAGCTCCCGCCCGCGTGGCTGGACGGGCTGACCACCGCCTGGGGTTCGGCGGCCTGAAAGGCATTCCGGCCCGCGCGATTTTGGGTCCGGTGGTTCCCGGCCGCCGCGTCGAGAGTGAAGGTCGTGGCGGGGGCGGTGGTGGCCACCGTCACCACGGCCGCTCGGTGCGGGTCCGTCCATTCGAGGAGGCGGAGGCCCGCCGCGCCGGCTTTCAGCTCCGCTTCCGCGCGTACCCACAGGCGGAGCAGGGACGCGCCGGGGTCCGGCTCCGCGGCGGCCTTCCGCACGTCCACCTCGGGCAGCACGCGGCCCAGTACGGACAGGGAACCCGGCCGGCGCGTGGAGGGCTCCACGTCGACGCCGACGGCACCGGGACCGACGGCCGCCGCGACAAGACCGTCGGCGTGGCTCAGGCTGACTCCGACGCCGGGGCGGTCCGGGAGGTACGGCCGGCCGTGGCCGGATCGCCCGCAGCCGGGGCAGAGCTGGGCCGGGGCCGACTCCCCAAGTGATCCCCCGGTGAAGCGGGCGACGCACAGCCGCAGCAGCAGCCGTGCGGCCAGCACGTCGTCCCGGCGGCTCGGCACGCGCACCGCGGCGAGGCGCCGCCGCTCCCACGGTTCGAGGAGTCCCTCGTGCAGCTGCGGGTGGGCCAGTACCTCGCCGGTGGTCGCGACGGCGGCCAGCGCCGTACGGGTGTCCGGGCCGCCTGACAGCGGGCCGCTCGTCACGGGCGCGTGCTCAGCCCGCGGCGGCCGCACCGGGGGCCGCGGTCGTTCCGGAGGGGGTCAGAAAGCGGCGCTCCACACGGCTGAGCGTGCGGAAGTCGTCGATGGTGACCTCCTGGAGGTCGATGCTGTCGCCGGACATCTCTTCCAGGAGGTCGATGAACTCCAGGAAGTCCATCGAGTCGATGAGCCGGGCCTCGATGAGGTCCTCGTCGGCGTCGATCGGGCCGACGAGGCCGGGGTTCTTCTCGTGGAGCCACTCGGCTATGCGTTCCATGGTGCGGGTCACTCCTTGCTGGTACGGGTGCTGTGGTGCGGGTGCTCGGTCAGGGGTGCTCGGTCTCAGGCGGCCCGGGCGGCGCGGAGGCGCGCGAGGGCCTGCTCGGGGGTGCCGTGGGCGAGGATCATCGCGTGCACCCAGCGCTCGACGCCGAAGGCGACGCAGGCGCTGTACGCGGGTCCCGCGGCGCCCGCCCGGATGTCGAGGCGCTCGCCGAAGAAGTTGCGGTGCCGGTTGACGGAGGCGATGGCGGTGCCGTCCGGGGCGCTGAACTCGTGCTTGACGGGGTCGAGCGCCATGAGGCGGGCCCGGGAGCCGCCCCGGTCGTAGAACGGGTCGTCGGCCGTGGCCCGGGTCAGTTCGAGGCCGAGGCGCCCGGCCAGTTCCTGGATGAACTCCGCGCCGTTCTCCAGGTGTTCGACCGCGCCTTCCTTGGTGCCGAGGTACAGGACTTCGCGCATGTGGAAGCCCCACAGGCGGCGCAGCCCGTCGTAGTGGGTCTCGTTGCGGAAGCAGCGGCCGGTCGCGGAGAGCCGCAGCCCGTCCTCGCCGACGTCCCGGCCCTCCAGGGAGAGCAGCAGTCCGTAGCAGGTGGCGGAGGGCAGCAGGTGGCCGGTCGGCCGCAGCGGCAGCTCTCCGGGGTTCTCGCCGGCCGCCAGGCCGTCGAGCGCCTCGGGGGTGAACCGTCCGGCCGAGACCCCGAGATGGGGGAAGTTGCGGAAGTAGTCCAGCCGCGCGAGGCCCTCCACGGACAGCAGCGGCGGTCCGACCACCTCGGGGGCGGAGAGGCGTGCGGCCAGACCGGTCAGCAGGTCGTCGAGGCCGTGCAGCAGGGCGGTGTGGGCCGGATCCAGCGTGAGCAGACCCGGACCGGGGTTCTTCAGGCCGCCGTCAGGCAGGGCTGTGCTGCTGGTTGTACTCATGGAACCGCTCTCTCTCAGCGTGGGGCGGCGGACGGTCGGGGGCGTCGACAGGCGGTCGGGACGCATCTCCACGACGTGACGGTGACGGCGCCGGCGCGACGGTCCGAACGTCCGAGAACTGGACCCTAGGCCAGCTCTTCCGCACTTGTCTAGACCAAAGTCGGCCGGTCGGCGGCCGTCGTCAAGAGTTCGTTTCGATCTTTCGCGCATGTCAATTGCGCTCATCGAGCCGACACTTGACAGACGCTATGGTCTAAACCAATGCTGCTGTGTAATCGGCGGCGCCCGTCCCCGGCCCTGACTCCCGTTCCTGGAGGGACCACATGACGACCCCCGCTTCCCCCGGCCGCTCGCGCCGTCCCTACCTGCACAGAGCGGCGTCGGACGTCCCGTACTTCAGCGCGGACGGCGAGTCCTATCTGGCGCAGACCACCCTGCGGGAGCTGAAGAAGTCCCGCCCCCTGCGGGTGCTGTCGGACGAGGACTTCGCCCATTGGCAGACGTACGGATACGTCGTCGTCCGCGAGGCCATACCCGCGGAGGAGGCCCGCCGGCTCCTCGACTTCACCTGGAACTTCCAGGGCCTGGACCCGGACCGGCCGGACAGCTGGTACGAGGACCGGCCGTTCCGCTCCGAGCTGGACCAGCAGCTGCACGTCTATGGATTCGTCGAGGCGTACCACCACCAACTGCTGTGGAACAGCCGCCAGTCCCAGCGCGTGTACGACGCCTTCGTCGACGTGTGGGACTGCGAGGAGCTGTGGGTCACCCTGGACCGGCTCAACCTCAACCCGCCCAACGTCGGGAACCGTGACCGCGCCCTGATCGAGCCCACGGACCGGGGCTTCGACATCGAGCTGCACTGGGACATCGACACGACGATCGGCGTCCCGCCGCAGCGGGTGCAGGGCATCATCGCGCTGAACGACACCCGGCCCGAGACCGGCGGATTCCAGTGCGACCCCGAGCTGTTCCGGCAGTTCGAGGAGTGGAAGATCGCCCAGCCGGCCGACCGCGACCCGCTGCGTCCCGCCGTGGACCGGACCGAGTTCCCCGTCGTCCGACCCGAGCTCCACCCCGGCGACCTGCTGATCTGGAACGGTCTGCTCGCCCACGGCGTGGCGCGCAACCTCTCCGAGAACGGGGTGCGGGCGGTCCAGTACCTGTCGATGATGCCGGCGCTCGAAGAGCACGAGCGGCTGCGGAAGTCCCGTGTCGAGTCCTGGCGGCACCTGCGCACCCCGCGCTGGAACCGCACCCTCGTCGGCGATCCGGTGCTGCACGAGTCCAAGCGGTATCCCACGGCCGAGCTGACCGAGCTCGGCAGCCGTCTCCTCGGGCTCACCTCGTGGCACGACACCGGCACGGACACGGCGGCGGCCGGCGGGCAGAGCGGAGAACCGTCGTGCGCCGCGTCTGTCTGACCCTCCCCACCAACCGGGCCTGCTCCGACACCATCAGGGCGGTCGCCGAGGAAGCCGTCTACGGCGCCCGCCGGTTCGGCGTCGAGGTGCACGTCCTGATCCTGGACTCCTCCGAGGCGTCCGTGCTCGCCGCGCACCGGGAGACGGTGGCGGCCCTGCCCCCGGCCCCGGGGGTGGTCGTCCATCACCTCGACGAGACGCAGCAGCGGACCTTCCTGCGGGAGGTGATCGCCCGGTCCGGCGTCGCCGCCCCCGACCGGGTGCTCGACCTGATGCTGCCGTCCCGCGTGTCCTACGGCGCCTGCACCAACCGCGCGTTCCTGATCGCGGAGGCGCTGGGCTGCGACTCGCTGCACCGCCGGGACTCCGACAGCCGGTACCAGTCCCCTCCGCCGTCCCCGTCCCCGTCGCCGTCGCCGTCCCCGTCCCCGTCGTCGTCGTCGTCGGAGGACGGCGGCGGCGGCGAGCCGGTCTTCCCGATCCACCACGAGCTGACGGCTCTGGGGCGGCGGGCGTCCGACGTGGCCGGGCTCGTGTCGCGGAGCAGGCTCGACCCCGCGTGCGCGGACCGGCCGGTGTCCCTGGTCGGCGGCTCCTTCATCGGCGAGATGTCCGTGGACGTCGCGGAGATCCGCCGGCTCGATCCCGCCGTCTACGAGGACGTCGTCGGCCTGTCGGTCCCCGACGACTGCCCGGAGATCTGGCGCAGGCACCTCATCGACGAGTCGTTCCGCGGCGCCGGCACCGCCCCCTTCACCGGCGACCGGACGACGCTCACCAGCGTCAGCCCCCTGCGCGTGGACATGTGCAACATCGCCTTCACCCGCGAGGTCTACGGCCGGGTGCCGCTGCCGCCCGCCACCGACACCGTCGGCAGCGACTACTTCCTCATCCACGTGGTCCAGGACGCCGGGCTTCCCGGTGTCCTGCACAACCGCCACATCGTCAACTTCCATACCGACGAGCGCCGTTCCGACGCGGGCTTCCTGGCCTACCAGCGGCGCCTCGCGAAGTTCTTCCTCGCCACGCCGTACCTCGACGCCGTGTACGCCCGGATGGCCGCCGCCGGCGCGGAGCTGCTCGACGCGGAGGGCCGTGTCCGGGCGTCCGACGTGGCCGGATTCGTGCGGGACAGCACCCGCGTGGACCGCGCGCGGAACGCGGAGCGGCTGGACGTCGTCGACCGCTCCTACCGCAAGCTCGGCGGCCGGTACGCCGACGCCGCCGACGTCCTCGCCGCCGAGCGCGAGCGACTCCTCGACGAGGCCCGGGACGACATGGAGGAGTTCGCCCTCCTGATCGACGCCTGGGGTCCGCTGACCCGCTCCACGAAGTCCGTGAAAGGCATCACATGGTGAGTGAGCGAGACTCCTCGCGGCTCAAGGACGCCCGCGCCACCACCGTCACCGTCGCGTACGCGGGCGGCGAGGAGCGGCGGGGCCCCGTCACGATGGGGCAGGCCAACATGATCCGCTGCATCCTGCGGGACGAGCCCGCGCACATCAACATCCACGACGTGTGGCCGGCGCCCTCCGGCACCCGGAGGGAAGCGGCCGTCGACGCGCTGCGCGTCCTCGCCGTACGGCATGAGGCGCTGCGGACCACGTTCCCCCACCCCCCGGAATCCGCCCCCCACGAGCAAGTCGTCGCCGCAGAGGGCACGTTCAGGGTCACCTTCCTCGACCACGACGAACTCCCCGCCGAACCCGAGCGGTACGCCGAGTCGTTGGCGCGCGAGGCCCGGGACGACCGCTTCCACCTGGACCGGGACTTCCCCCTCCGGGTCACCCTGGTCGCCCTCGACGGCGCGCCGGTGTTCGTCGCGCTGGCGGCCAGCCACGCCGTGGCCGACATCAGCGCGCTCGCCGTCCTCAAGGAGGAGTGGCTCGCAGTGCTGTCCGGCGAGACGCTTCCCCCGCTGACGGCGCTCACACCGCTCGACCTCGCAGCCGAGGAGGCGACGCCGGCCGGGCTCCGCAAGTCCGCGGCGTCGCTGGGGTACTGGGAGCGGATCATCCGTACCGGACCGCAGGCCATGTTCGCGGAACCGGGTGCCGAGGGCACCGAGGTCCGCGTGCCGCAGCTCACCCTCCGCTCGCGGCGGGGCGCCCGCGCCCTGGCCCTCGTGGCGGAGCGCACCGGCGGCCTCCCGCAGACGGTGCTGCTCACGGCTTGGTGCGCGCTCCTCGCCCACCGGACGGGCCAGTCCGCGTGCGTGGCCGCCGTCCCGACCTCCAACCGGTACGAGCCCCGCCTGGCCCGGTCGGTGAACACCCTCTCCCAGGACGCCTTGCTCACCCTCGACGTCCGGGTCCCGTCCTTCGACGCGCTCCTCAGCAAGGCCTGGGGGGCCGCGCTCAACGCGTACCGGCACAGCCGGTTCGACGCGGTGAGCCTGTGGGAGATGATCGGGCGGACGACCTTCGAGCGGGGCAGCGTGTTCGCACGCGACATCGTCTTCAACGACGTGAGCACCCTCCCCACCGCGCTCCCCTCCGCCCACGGCCCCGCCTCCCCCGGCCCCTCCTCCCCCGGCGGCGAAGCCGTCACCGGGCCGGAGCTGGAGCTCGGCTGGGGGGAGGAGCAGGTGCTGCCGACCCGGGTCCTGACCTTCGTCCACGAGACGGAGCCGCTGCTGCGCCTCGGCGTGTGGGCGGATCCCGCGCTGTTCCCCCGGGACCGGGCGGAGGAGTTCCTCGTCGGACTGGTACGCCTCCTGGAGGCGGCCGCCACCGAGGACGTACCGCTGGACGCGCTCACCGAGGTGACGGGGGTCCGGCCGGTCGAGCGCGGCCCGGAGTGGGAGCGGGTGGACGGCTCCTGGGTCTCGCCGCAGGCCGTGGCGGAGGCCCTGAGCCGGGCCCTCGACGGCGTACCCGTCCACGTACACGTCACGGCGGATCCCCCGCGCGGCGACGGATCCCCCGAGGGGGACACCGGGCGGGGCCTCACCGCGTACATCGCCTCCGGGGGCGCCCCGCTGACTCCGGCGGCGGCCCACGCCGCACTCATGGACGCCCTCCCGGGCCGTCCCGGAGTCCTGGCACCCCGCCGGTACGTGATCGTCCAGGACCCGCCGGCGGAGGCCGACCGGGACGGTGCCTGGCTCGGGCAGCAGATTCTCTCGGAAGGGACCGGCCGGGACCGGCGGATGTGACATGACGATGGATACCGATGATGTGAGTGTCCGGCAGAAGCCTGACGCGCTTCCCAGCCCGTGGCGGTCGAGCCGCTTCCGGCTGTTCTTCACGGCCCGCAGCGCGTCGCTGCTCGCCGACGGCATGCTGATGGTCTCGCTCACGACGGCCGTGCTCGGCGCGGGCTACGGCGCCAGTGGCGTCGGATACGCGCTGGCCGCGTGGATGGCGCCGATCGTCCTGCTGGTCCTCGTCGGCGGAGTCCTCGCCGACCGGTTCACCCCGCAGGTGATGATGGTCGGCGCCGACGTGGTGCGCCTGGTGGCCATGCTCGCGCTCGCGGCGCTGCTCGCCGCGGGCGAGGTGCGGCTCTGGCACATCATGGCGCTGCTCGCGCTCAGCGGCGCCGCGACCGCCATGTTCCAGCCGGGTCTGGCGAGCATGGTCCCGCAGGTCGCCGAGGACATCCAGCGGGCCAACGCGCTGCTGCGGATCTCCGAGGCGATCTGCACCCTGCTCGGCCCGGGCCTCGCCGGCCTCCTCGTCGCCTACTGGGACGCGGCGGGATCCTTCCTGGTCATCGCGGCGGCCTTCGCGCTCAGCGCGCTGGGCCTGGCGCCGCTGCGGAAGCTGAGCACGGCCAAGGACGACAGCGCCGACCCGTTGTGGCAGCGGCTGGCCACGGGGTGGCACGAGTTCCGGTCCCGCTCCTGGCTGTGGGGGGTCATCGCCGTCTGGGCGGTGTACGGCCTGTTCGTCTTCGGCCCGGCGCTGCCGCTGGGCGCGACGCTGCTCACCGAACAGCACGGGTCGAGCGGCTACGGCTGGATCGCCTCGGCCGACGGCGCCGGCACGATCGTCGGCGGACTGCTCGGCATGCGCGTGAAGCCGCGCCGTCCGCTCGTGGCGGGGGCCCTCGCCATGCTCTTCTTCTCGCTCAATCCCCTGGCGCCCGCACTCGGCTGGTCGTTCACGCTCACGGCGGTCACCGGTGTCGTCGCCGGCTGCGGCTTCGCCTTCTGGGGCGTCATGTGGGCGACCAGCGTGCAGACCCACATACCCCTGGCCGTCCTCAGCCGGGTCTCCGCGTACGACATCGCCGGATCCATCATGGTGATCCCGCTGGGGCGTGCGCTGGCCGGCCCGGCGGCGGAGGCCTTCGGCGCCGACCGCGTGCTGCTCTTCTCCGCCGTGGTGGGTGTCGTGTTCCTCGGCATCATGCTCTGCGTCCCGGCGGTCCGGGCGCTGGGCCGGGCACCGGAGGGTGCCGCGGAAACGGAAGCGGAGGGTACCGCGGAAGCGGAAGCGGAAACGGACGCCGGAGTTCGCTGAGACCGGTGAGACCGGTGAGACCGGTGGGGCTACTGCGGCCTCCGCTGCGGCAGGTGGCGGACGGCGGTACGGGGCGGGCGCGCGAGAGCGGGCCCGCCCTCGGCGTTTCGGCCATCCGAGCCTCCGGGCGCGGCCTCCTCCGGCAAGGGTCGATGTACCCGGCACGCTCGGTTTCTCGCTCTGTCATACGGATCGGGACGCGTCCGAAAGACGCGTGTTCGACTGCGCCGCCGTCTCGTTGAGTTCGATGACATCCGGGCGACACCCGGACGGCTCAGCGACGGAGGACACCATGCATCCCTCCCCCACCCCGCCGACGACCCCCACCCCACCCGGTCAGGACACCGCCGCCGGCGGCCCCTCCGCCTCCGAGCAGCTGCTCTTCGGCGGGGAGCTCGCGTACGACTTCGGCTGGAGCCAGCATCACGGCGTCTGGCTGAAGCTGAGCCTGCGCGCCATGGCGCTCTCGCTCCCCCGTCAGGTCGGGATCGCCGTGCGGCTGGCCCACGAGGCCGATCGGCGGGCGCTGTACACGGTCGCGGGAAGCGAGTTCGGCCGGGGCGTCACCCAGGCCGTGTCGCTGATCGCCGTGAACACCATCCTCGTCGAACTCCTCGCCCAGGGCAGCACCGTCGAGCGGCTGCGCTCCGCGCTCCCCTCGCTCCTCGTCGTCGCCGTCCTCTCGGTCCTCGGCTCCGCGGGCAAGTCCGCCTCCGCCGCGGCGACCGGGATCCTGGAGCCCAAGGTGCAACGGGTCGCCACGGAGCGGTACTTGAGCCTGGTCGCCCGGGTCGAGCTGGAGGCAATCGAGGACGACGCCTTCCACAAGCTGATGGACTCCGCCCAGTGGGGCGCGGACTCGGCGCGCCGGATGGTCGGCTATTGCACGGCCGTGGTCACCTCGGCGATCTCGCTCGTCGCGGCCGCCGGTGTCCTCACCGTCCTGCACCCCCTGCTGCTGCCCCTGCTGATCGCCATGGCGCTGCCGAGCGCGTGGAGTTCGCTGACGATGGCGCGGGCGCGGTACGTGAGCTGGCACCGGTTCGTGCAGCACGCGCGGGCCGCGCAGCTGATCAGCCGGCTGCTGATCGACCAGCAGGCGGCGGGTGAGGTCCGGGTCCACGACGTCGGCCCGTTCCTGCTCGAACACTTCCGGGGCATGGCGGAGACCAGCGAGCGGGAGCAGACCCGGCTGGCGTGGATCGGCGCGCGTACGGGACTGACGGCGGACGCGGCCCGGGGCCTCGCCACCGTCGGGACGTACGCCGTGCTCGGGCTGCTCCTGTGGGACGGGCACATGGCCCTCGCCGTCGGCGGCACGGCCGTCCTCGCGATCCGTGCGGGCTCGGCGAGCATCACCGACCTGGTGCTGCGGGTCACCGACGTACAGGAGGAGTCGCTGTTCGTCGCCGACCTGGAGACCCTGTGCGAGGAGGCGGTCCGCCGCGAGATCCCCTCCACCGGGGTGGACCTGCCCGAGGAGGTCGACGAGATCCGGTTCGAGAAGGTCACCTTCACCTACCCGGGGGCGGAGAAGCCGTCCCTGTGCGAGGTCGACCTCGTCATCCCCCGGGGCAGGACGGTCGCGCTCGTCGGGAAGAACGGCTCCGGCAAGACCACCGTCACCCGCCTCCTCTGCGGGCTGTACCTCCCGGACGACGGCCGGGTGATGTGGGGCGGGGTCGACGCGGCCCGGGCCTGCCGGGCGCAGATCTTCGACCGGGTCGCGATGGTCGCGCAGAACTTCCACCGCTGGCCCTTCACCGCCCGCGTCAACATCGGCATCGGCAGGCCCGGCGGCCCGCTCGACGACGCCACGATCGGCGAGGCCGCGGCGTACGCGGGCGCGGACGACGTCCTCAAAGGGCTCCCCCGGGGCCTGGACACGCTCCTGGCGCGCGGGTACCGGGGCGGCCAGGAGATCTCCGGCGGGCAGTGGCAGAAGATCGGCCTCGCCCGGGCGCGCTACCGCGAGGGCCGGGTCCTCATCGTGGACGAGCCGACCAGCGCCCTCGACCCGGCGGCGGAGCAGCGGGTCTTCGACCAGATCCACCGCCTCGCCGGCACCGGCCAGACCACGATCCTGATCACCCACCGCCTGCACAGCGTCGCCCATGCCGACCTCATCTACGTGATGGACGAGGGCCGGGTCGTGGAGGCCGGGACCTTCGAGGAACTCATGGACCCCGCCACCGGCACGGGCGCCTTCCGCGAGGCGTACGAACTCCAGGCCCGCCAGTTCGTCCGCCCCGCCGTGCCGGGCCAGGGCGGGGCGTCGGACGCCGAACCCGTCACGGACGGGCAGGTGACGTCATGAGGCCTTGAGGAGGGCGGCCACCGCTTGTGCCGTGTCCGGGTGGAGGGCCGTCAGGGACGGATCGCGAGGGGCCGTGCCCGTCGGTTCCCATCCGTCCGCGCAGCCCAGGAGCTCCGCGAGCGCGTCGCAGGTCTCCGGGTGCGCGGGCAGCAGCGCCGCGCCCCGCGGGCCCGTGGCGTGCGGGCGGGTGCGGGCCGCCGGCGGCGTGGCCGGCTGCCGCCACGGCGGGATCCAGGAGTCCAGGGCGGCGAGCCGGGCCGGGAAGATCCGTCCCGCCTCGCGGATGAGGAGCGGGGCCAGCTCCGCCGCGTTCGACCGGAGCGTGGTGATGAGGACCGGGAGCCACGGCAGCAGGACGGCGTCCGGCAGTCGCCCGAAGGCGTTCGAGACGGCCTCCACCACGACGTCCGCGAGTCCCGGCACCGGTTCGAGCGCGTGGACGAAGCCGCTGAGGTAGCGCGGGTAGGAGGGCACGACCAGGGGGTTGCCGAGGAGTTCGTCGCAGCGTGCCCGCAGCTCGGTCCTGGAGAGGGTGCCGAGCTGCACCTGCGCGGCCCACAGAAGTGCCGTCTTCGCCGGGTCCTGCGGGTGCGACTGCGCGACCGACAGTTCGAGCTGTGTCCGGTCGCAGCCCAGGGACAGGGCCAGGCTCTCCATGCTGAACAGGAAGCCCAGCATCGCGGCCACCTGGCCGACCGTCGCGTCCTCGTCCCGGAAGGCGGTCGGCAGCAGCGTGCAGTAGTGCGCGTATCCGGTTCTGACGAACGACTCGATCCACGGCGGCAGCACCGCTTCGCTGGTCCGGTAGTACGCGAGGAGGCCGCGCACCCGGCGCAGCACCTCGGGAGCCCCGTCCACCGTGCGCTCGGCCGCCAGGACCTCCAGGGCACGGGTGCCCAGCTCGTCGGCGAGGCGCCGGCCGCCGAGGTACAGCGTCGCGTCCTCGACCGCCGCGAGGACCTGCGCGGTCGTCGCCTGCGGCCCGTGCGCGGTGCGCCGCAGCCGCTGCTCCAGGACCTGTTCCAGGCTCACGCCCTCGTATCCGAGCTCGATGAGCGCCCGCTGGTGGGTGCCGAGGGACAGGTCCCACGACTCCTGGATCGACCGCTCGCCGAGCCGCCGTTCGCCCATGATGGGGCGGGCGGCGCCGGGCGGCATCAGACGGCGCAGCATCCACAGGACGTCGGAGCAGGCCCGGAGGTCCGGCTCGGAGGCCATGTCGAGGAGGGCCCGCCGCACGCCGCGCTGCTGGAGGTCGAGCTCCAGCGGTGCCAGCCGGTCGTGCACGTCGCGCGCGAGGGGCGGCAGCGCGTCGTAGCCGACCTGGCCGATCCGGTCGCCGCCCATCATGATCTCGACGAGGCGGCGCACGTCCCTGCGCCCGGGCACGGAGTCCTTCTCGATGCAGGTGACGGCCGCGTCCTGGAAGTCGTACGGCGTCGGCTTGGCCCGGTCCCGCATGCCGGCCAGCAGGATCGACGTCTCGAAGACGGCGATCGCGTCGGCGGTCGAGGCGAGGTAGCCGCTGCGGCGGGCCGCGCGGACGATGTCCACGGACCAGCCGAGCAGTTCGGCCTCGTCGAGGGTGTCGACGACCGGCGGCCTGCGCAGGAAGCCGGAGAGCCGGTCCTCCGCGTCCACGGGCACGACGGGAGCGGTCGCCTTGACGGCCGTCTTCGCCGGCTTCGCCTTCCTGGTGCCGGCCTGGCCTTCCAGGCGGTACGGCTTCACCCGGGTGCGCTTGAGGTTCTTCGCCCACTGCGTCGCGGCGATCGACACCGAACCGGAGGCGAGGCCGAACTGGGCCTCGATCGCGGTGTGGCTGGACGGGATGAGCCCGTACTGCCAGGTGGTGGCGGTCCGCGGGGAGATCGTGAAGCCTGCCGGGCCCGGAGCGGTGGTGCCGGCCACGCCGAACTCCTCGACGCGGCTCGCCGCGTGGAAGGCGCCGCAGACGTACAGGCAGTCCGCCGGGTCGGTGCCCGTCGCGGCCAGGTGCTCGCGCATCCGGATCCACATGTACCGCTCGCGGTCCTCGTCGACGCGCAGGCGCTCCCCGTCGCCGGGGGCGAGGCGCCGGAACAGGCTGCCGATGAGGAACATGACCTGGCGGTAGGTGTCGTGGTCGCTGTCGCCGAGCGGGACCTCGACGTACTGGTGCCACCACTCCGACCAGTGCCGGACCTTGCCGTGCCGGAGCAGGTGCTCCTCCAGCTCGGCGAAGCGGGGCCGCAGGTCGCCGATCTCGACGCCGACGGCCTCGCCGTGGAGCGCCGCCTCGGCCTCGGTCTCCGCCGGCTTCGTCTCCGGGGCCCGCCGGGCGTCCCACTGGAAGACGTGGTCGGAGGACCGGTCGACGAGGACCAGTTCGACACCGGGGGTGTCGAGGGCGTACGCGACGGCCTGGTACTCGGCGGAGGCCTCGGTGATCGGCGCGACGACGGACAGCGGGGCCCAGTCGGCCGGAAAGCCGTCGATCTCGCTGGCGAAGGCCTGCACGGCCACCGGCAGCCGGCAGTTGCGCAGCTCGGTCAGGAGCGGCGCCATGTCCTCGCACAGCTCCAGGTACACGACCTTCGGCTGCTTCTCGCGCAGCCGGCGGGCCATGGCGAGCGCCGAAGCGGGCGAGTGGTGGCAGACGGGGAAGATCTCCAGCGGTTCGCCGGCCGCCCGGTCGACGTCGTCGACCATGCCGAGGAGGATCCCCTCCAGGGCGTCCGCTCCTCCGGAGAACTCGGCCGCTGCCTCGTGGAGTTGGCCGCGCAGCGCGGCGAAGGGAGTGGCGGGGGCCGCTCGGGTGCCGGCGGTCTCGTGGAGCTCGGGGGCCGCGCTCATGCCAGCTTGGCGATCGCGTCGCGGCCGCCCTCCAGGAACTCGGGCCAGGAGCCGCCCTCTTCCTTGCCGCGCGGCTCGACGACACCGTGCAGGTACTTGTTGAGGATGGCCAGGTCCTCGGGCTCGCGGCGGGCGAGGGAGCCGACGAGCGAGGCGGCGAGGGTGCGGGCCGTCAGGGCGCGCTCGCCGAAGAAGTTGCTGTGGAGGACGGCGTCCTCGAGGACGCCGATCTGTTCGGCGGTGGACAGCGCGGACTCCAGCTTCTCGTCGTCGCTGCCGGCCGCGGCGGCGGAGGCCCGGAGGTCGGCGAAGCTCTGGAGGAGCACGTCGAGGAGGGTGGGCGGCACGTCCAGGTCGATCTGGTGGCGGCGGAGCAGCTCCTCGGTGCGGAAGCGGACGATCTCGGCCTCGCTCTTCTTGTTCGTGACGACCGGGATGCGGACGAAGTTGAAGCGGCGCTTGAGCGCGGAGGACAGGTCGTTGACGCCCCGGTCGCGGCTGTTGGCGGTGGCGATGATCGAGAAGCCGGGCTTGGCGAAGACGATGTTGTCGCCGCCGCCGTCGCTCTCCAGTTCGGGGACGGAGACGTACTTCTCGGAGAGGATCGAGATGAGCGCGTCCTGCACGTCGCTGGTGGAGCGGGTCAGCTCCTCGAAGCGGCCGATGGTGCCGGTCTCCATCGCGGTCATGATCGGCGACGGGATCATCGACTCCCTCGACTGGCCCTTGGCGATGACCATGGACACGTTCCAGGAGTACTTGATGTGGTCCTCGGTGGTGCCCGCGGTGCCCTGCACGACGAGGGTGGAGTTACGGCTGATCGCGGCCGAGAGCAGCTCGGCGAGCCAGCTCTTCCCGGTGCCCGGGTCGCCGATGAGCAGCAGGCCCCGGTCGGAGGCGAGGGTGACGATGGAGCGCTCGACGAAGCTGCGGTCGCCGAACCACTTCGGCGCCACCTCCCGGTCGAGGCCGTCGGCACGCTCGGAGCCGAGGATGAAGAGCCGGACCATCTTCGGGGACAGGCGCCAGGAGAACGGCTTGGGGTTGTCGTCGATCGACTCGAGCCAGTCGAGTTCCTCGGCGTACTTCATCTCGGCGGGAGCGCGGAGCAGGTCGGACATGCGAAGGGCCTCTCAGGTGAGGAAGGTCTTGAGTTCGTGGACGAGCTTGTCGATGTGGCCGGAGACCACCGGGGTGCCGAGCGCCTTGAACCGCTCGCGGAACCAGGGGTTGACCTCCTGGCGTCCGGAGCTGGTCACCGAGCCGACGGGGATGAACCGCACGCCGGACCGGTGGACCGCCTCGATGCCCTCGAAGAGCGGCTGCGAGCGGTCGAACTCGTAGAAGTCGGAGATCCACACCATGACGGTGTTCTTGGGCTCGGCGATCTTCGGCCGGGCCATGGCCATGGCGACCGGCCCGTCGTTGCCGCCGCCGAGGTTGGTGCGGAGCAGGACGTCGAACGGGTCGTGGACCCAGGGGGTGAGGTCGATCGCGCGGGTGTCGTACGCGATGAGGTGGACGTCGACCTTCGGCAGACCGGCGAAGATCGAGGCCAGGATGGTGCAGTTGACCATCGAGTCGACCATGGAACCGGACTGGTCCACGACGACGATCAGCCGCTGGGGCGTGGTCCTGCGGACCGTGTGCCGGTAGTAGAGGCGGTCGACGTAGAGCCGCTCCTCCTCCGGGCTCCAGTTGGTGAGGTTCTTCCAGATGGTGCGGTCGATGTCGAGGTTGCGGAAGACCCGCTTCGGCGGGACCGAGCGGTCCAGTTCGCCGACGGTCGCCTTCTCCACCTGCGTACGCAGCACCTCGGCGACCTCGTCGACGTAACGCCGGATGAGGGACTTGGCGTTGGCCAGGGCGATGCCGGACAGGTTGCCCTTGTCGCGCAGGAGCTGCTCGATCAGGGACATGCTCGGGGTGAGCCTGGCCGCCAGCGCGGGATCGGCCAGCACCTCGCGCAGGTGCATGCGCTGGACCAGGTCGGCCTCGACGGCTCCGAGTTCGGCTCCGAGCCCGCCGCCGGTGAGGCCCGCTCCGGACGCCCGTCCGCCGCGCAGCCCGCCGGGCGCACAGCCGAGCGCGCGCTCCAGCCAGCCCGCGTCCGACTGCCAGCGTGCCAGCTGACCGGCGGAGACCGTGCCGGAGCCGGTGGAGAAGACGTTGAGCAGCACCTTCGACGCGAGGGCGGCGCGCCGCACCTCGGCGGCCCTGTCGCGCGCGTCGTCCGGCTCGGGCTCCGGGGTCATCAGGCCGTCGAACTCCCCGGCCAGCTCCGGATGGCGCTGGACGACGGAGTCGACGGACGCGCCGGGGTCGAGCAGCGCCGGCGGGAGGCCGATGGCCTCGACGACGGCGAGGCTCGCGGACTCCAGGGCGGCCTGCTCCTCGTGGTCGAAGAGCCGGGCGAGGAGGCGCCAGTAGAGGACCTGCCGACGGTTGTCGTCGGGGTCGGCTGAGGGGGGGGTGCCGTCGGTCATTTCCGCAGCAGCCTTCCGGCTCGTTCGCGCAGGACGGCGACGGAGTCCGTGGCCGCCTTCTCCGCCCGGACACCCGCCTTGTCGGTGGTGCCTCCGGCCCACGCGCCCGCGTGGACGGCGACGGCCTTCTTCCGCACGGTCGTCTCGACGGCGAGCGGCTGGAGGACGAACGCGCCGGCGTCCCAGCGGAGCAGTCCGATGCACGCGCCGGACGCGGCGACCGTGTCCGGACCGAGCGGCCCGGCGGCCGGAATGCGGTCGGTGTCGACGGTCAGCCGGTGACCGGCGACCGCGAACACCGTCGGCCCGTCGTCCTCCCGCTCCACCGCGTACCCCTCGACGAGTACGGGCACGGCGATCCGGACCGGGTGGCGGTCCAGCGGGGCGGTCACCGGGTCGGAGGCGGTGGCCAGGATCACCCGGGCGGTGGCGAACGGGTCGGCGGGCTCCCCCGCGCGGGCCCGCTCGTCGTCCCAGAGGAGGTCGCCCTCGGCGGTGACGGGCATGGCGTCGACGTCCATGGAGCGGCCTTCGCCGACGGCGGCCAGGAGCGACATCCGCGGGCGGAGCAGCTGCCAGAGTCCGGCGCCGACGACGGTGTCCGGCTTGGGTGCGGACACCGCGGCCCGTACGAGGCGCGGGGCCGTTCCGTCGGCGGGCTCGAACACCGCGTGGACCTGGGCCTGTACGGCGGTGGCGTGCTCCTGCACGTCGACGCCGAGCGGCAGCAGGCGGCCGGTCGCGGGGGCCGTCGAGGGGGCACGGGTGGCCCCGGGCAGGGTCAGGAGCAGCGCACGGGACCAGAGGTCGGCCCAGCGGCGCACCGGGACGCGCTCCAGGGTGGCTCCCGGGCAGGAGGCGGCGAGTTCGGCCGCGAAGCCGTCGAGCAGGGTGGCCTGACGCCGCAGCAGCGGGTCCGGCAGCATCGCCGAGACCACGGGGGCGGCCCCGGCGACCAGGTCGTGGTCGATGCCCTGCCAGCCGGCGCGGGCGATGTCGCACAGCCAGGCACGGGCGGCCGCGAGCACGTTCGCGGCGGGTCCCTCGCCTCCGGCGGCCGGCGTGGTCGCCTCCGTACGGGGTCGGCCCGTGACGTCGCCGACGCGGACGACGAGGGCGTCGTGCACGGAGCCCATGACGGCCGTACGGGCCGCGGCGAGGGCGACGAAGTGGTCCTCGCCCGCCGCGCCGGCCGCGGCCTTCTCGGCGGCCTCGGCGACCCGCGTGGCCAGCGGCGTCCCGGCGACGGCGTCCGTGAGCGCGGTCAGGCCGTCGGCCTGCGCGGGCTGCGGACGGAGCAGTCCGGCGACGAGCACCCGGTCGAAGGCGTCCACGGCGGCGAGTGCCTCGTCGAGCCCCTCCACGGGGTCGGTGAGCAGATCCGTACGCATCAGGCCACCGCCCTCGTCGGCGGGAACCACTGCATCTCGGGCAACGGGACGGTCACCGGCTCCCGTTCGAGGTAGGCCAGGTGCCGCAGGAACCGGCTGAACACCGGGGCGGCTGCCGAGGTGTCGCCCTGGGCGGGCCGCGCGGCGGTCATCAGCGAGACGAGCGCGGCGGCGTCGGGCTCCTCTCCGGGCGTCTCCGCCTTCAGGTAGCGGGCGACGCGCTCGGCCCCGTACTGCAGGACGGCCTCGCCGACGAGCGCGCGGATGTGGTTGCAGAACGTGCCGCGCGCGCCGCCGCAGGGGCGGTTGTTGTTGGTGCTGCACGCGAACGCGTACGTCCCCGCCGCGATCGAGGACACGTACACGCGCCCTATGTCGGACCCGCTGGACACGACACCCTGCAACCGTCCGTCGGCCAGCTCGACGAACGGCACCTTGGCGAGCTTGCGCGGTCGTGCGGGCGGTACCACCCGCGCCACGCTCGACGTCTCCCAGACCGTCAACACACCTCTCCCATGCACGTCAAAGGGATGCTCACGCCGGAGCGGCGCGACAGGAACGAACCTATCCGCGCCCACTGACAACGGCCCGGAGGCGGCCTGGGAGCGGTCCGAAAGGAGCGGTCCGGGAGCGGCCTCGGAGCGAGCCGGGAGCAGCCCTCCAGCGGTCTGGAGGTGGGCTGTTCACCACCAATAGGCGGGGTACCTCGGCGCGCCGCGGCGGATGCGGGACGCGGTGCAGGCCGTCAGGACGAGCAGGACCGTGGCGCCGAACAGCAGCGGCACGAACCTTCCCGGTGCGGGTGACTGGAGCACGATGACGACGGCGGTGGCGCACGCCGGGGAGTGCGGGGTGCGGGCCAGTGTCGTCAGGGCGAGGGTGACGCCGGCGGCGACGGCCGCGGCCCAGGCGCTGCCGCCGGCCGCGGCCCCGACCGCGTAGCCGGCGGCGGCGCCGAGCAGGTGGCCGACGACCACGCTGCGGGGCTGGGCCAGGGGAAGCGTCGGGGCGCAGTGCACGAGGGCGGCGCTGGCGGCGAGCGGCGGTATCAGGACCGGCTCGTGGATGACGGCGCCGATGGCGACGAGCCCCAGCAGGGCCGCCGTCGCCGCGGTGACGCTGTGGAAGGCCGCCGCGGGGCCGGGCCGCGCCGGAGCCCGGCCGGCGATCCTCGGCCGGCGGGGGCGGGGAGGAGTGGGGTCCGCGGGGTCTGCGGGGCCCGCGGGGGCGGATGCGGAGCGCAGGGCGGCGTCGGTGCTCATGTGATCGGGCGTTTCCGGGCAGGGGGCGGGGATGACGGTCGTACGGGACTCTGTGGTCGACAGTCGGCCCGGTCATGCGCCTGAGCCTGGTGCGGCGGCGCAACCGTTCACCACTCTAACCAGCGGGTTCGCGGTGGAGCCGCGGGGGTCGCGGGAGGCGGTACGGGCGTAAAATGATGCGAATGGACACACTCAGGTACGAGCTGGTGTTCTCCGACGGCGCGGGCTCGGCCCGGGACGTCGTGACCGTGGAGCGCACGCTCTTCAAAGGGCCCGGTGGTCATCCGGTGTACGCCGATCCGACGGGGATCATCCGGGCGGAGATCAGCGACCGCGGCGAGGTGCGCGTCCTCGCCTCGGGCGGCCATCAGGAACCCGCCCAGTCCGTCATGGCCCGGCCACTCCCCGATGCCGGTCCGACTGATCCGACCGATCCGACCGGTCCGACTGATCCGACCGGTGCCACTGATCCGGCTGATCCGGCCGATCCGGCCTCAGCAGATCCGAGGGATGCGGCGGACCCTGAGCGCCGCACACCCCGCCCGTGACCGGTGCGAGACGTCGGAGAGCCCCCCGTCCACGGGACGGGGGGCTCTCCTGGTTCCGACCCCGCGGGGGATTCGGGGCCGGGGCCAGGCGGGTGGGGGTGGGGGTGGCCGGCGGCTACTTGGTCGGGAGCTCGTCCGCGAGCGGACGGTCGATCGCCATGATCCAGCGGTCGTCGCCGGTGCGCCGCATGACGTCGGTGCAGGTGCCCGTGATGACCTGGCGCCCGCCCTGCTCGTCGGCGACCTCCAGGCGGAACTCGACGATCACCAGGGACACGTCACCGGCGACGTAGTTGTGCACGACCTTCGAGTCGAGCTCGGGGCCGGTCTTCAGCAGGTCGATGATGCCCTGGCGGCGCTCCGCGCCCGTCAGCGGACGGCCCGAGAGGTTCGAGATCGCGTCGTCGCGGTAGAGCTGGTCGAAGATGGCGCCGTCGCCCGAGTTGAAGGCGTCGATGAACGCCTGGTTCTGCTGCTCCACGTCGTCGGTGAGGACCAGGTTGGCCAGATCGGTGGTGGTCATGGTGATGACTGCTCCCTCTTCGTTGGTGCTTTCTCTGGTGTTCCGGTCGATTCCGGAGCGCTCCGGGCAGGTCCCGGCCGCTCCGGGTCGGGTCGGTCGGGACGGGGGGTACGACGGCAGGCCGACCGTAGTCGCCGCTTCCCCACCCCCCGTCCACCGTGGGGTAATCGCGGATCCGGTGCGGATCACCCCTCGGTCATCGGGGGCTCCGGGAAGTAGCCGGCCTCGGTGAAGAAGTCGACGTACCTGCCGAACAGTTCCTTCGTCACGGGCGGGCAGTGGACTCCGGTGCCCGCGAGGACGTCCAGCGTGTCGGTGATGTCCATGGGCGGGTAGAAACCGGAACTGTCCGCCGTCAGCAGCTCGAAGGCGTCGAGCAGCGGCACCAGCGCGTTGCCCCGGTCGGAACGCACGAGCTCCAGCCAGCGGTCCCGCTCCAGTTCGCCGAGCGGGTACCCGAACGACCGCAGGTGGTCGGCGGCTTCGGCGAACGTCAGCTCGCTCGGGTTGTAGAGGTGGAACGTCCGGCACGTCCGGGGCGTCACCCCGCTCACCCTCTGCCAGGGGTACGAGGGCCAGCGCATCGAGAGCCTCTTCCCGGCCGCCAAGCTGACCGACGGCCACCTCGTGATCGGCTTCGCCTTCGACCCGACGTTCAACCCGACGAGCCTCTCCCAGGTGCAGGCCGCCGTACGGGAGTACCTGCCGACCGCGCAGGTCGCCTCCGTACGCTCGCACGACTGGGGCAGCGACACGTACGCCCGGGGAGCGCAGGCTCTGCGCCGCCCCGGCCAGCTCCTCCGTCAACTTCCGGACATCCAGCGGCCGTACGGGCGGATCGCCTTCGCGGGCGGCGACCTGGCGAGCGTGTGGAACGGCTTCGTCGACGAGGCGATCGAGTCGGGCAGGGCCGCCGCGCACGCCGTGGCCCCGAGGGCGCTCGCGTCCCGGTCCGCCAGGGCCTGACCGGCGGGGAGGGGGGCGCCCGATGAACACGATGTCCTGTCCGTACGATCCGCACGATCCCGACGCCACAGATCCGCACGATCCGCATGCTCTGCACGATCCCGACGCCACAGATGGTCGACGAGACCCTGCGCCTTGAGGCCCCGTGTCTGCCCATGCGGTACGCGATCGAGGAACTCGACCTCGGCGACGTGGTGATCCCCAAGGGCGACGCGATGATGATCGCCTTCGGCGCGGCGGGTCGCGATCCGGGCGCACACGGCGAGACGGCGGACGTCTTCGACGTGACGCGCCCGACGCTCCGCGAGCACGTCGCTTTCGGGCACGGCGTCCACCACTGCGTGGGCGCTCCGCTCGCCCGCCTGGAGGCGACGATCGCCCTGCCCGCCGTGTTCGCGCGCTTCCCCGGCATCAGGCTCGCGGAGCCGCCGGAGGGGATCCTGCCCCTGGAGTCGTTCATCTCCAACGGCCACCGGACGCTCCCCGTCCTCCTTGGACCGGCGGACGCCTGAGACGACCGTGGCCCGCGGGGCGGCGATGCCGCTCCGCGGGCCACGCGTTCCGCTACTGCTGCGGCGGGACCGGCTGGATGTGCTGGGTGAGACCGCCGTCCACGGCCAGCTCGACACCGGTCGTGAAGGTCGCGTCGAAGGCGAAGAAGAGCGCGGCGGTGGCGACCTCCTCAGGCGTACCGTGCCGCTTCATCGGAGTGAGCGCGTCGCCCACCGCGCTGAGGACGGCCCGCTCCTCGGCGGTGGCGTCCGCGATGCCCATGGTCGGGGTGTGGATGAAGCCCGGGCTGACGGAGTTGACCCGGATGCCGCGCGGCAGGAGCTCGGCGGCGAAGACCTGCGCGAAGGAGCACACGGCCGCCTTGGC
Source organism: Streptomyces sp. NPDC042346 (assembly GCF_055581845.1). Lineage (NCBI taxonomy): Bacteria > Bacillati > Actinomycetota > Actinomycetes > Kitasatosporales > Streptomycetaceae > Streptomyces > Streptomyces sp. NPDC042346. Next base: position 869,192 of record NZ_JBVJEH010000002.1, read on the forward strand.
GCCGGAGTACACGCCCATGCCGGGGGGGGCCGGTCACATTGGCGATCGAGGTGGTGAAGACGATCGACCCGCTGTCGTTGACGAGCGGGGCGAGCTTCTGCACCGTGAAGAACACGCCCTTGGTGTTCACGTCGAACTGCCGGTCGTAGGTCTCCTCGGTGACGAGGGCGATCGGCTCCAGGGCGGCGTATCCGACGTTCACGAAGACGGCGTCGACACGGCCGAGCTTCTCCTCGACCGCCGCGCCCAGCTCCGCGATGTCGCCCATGCTCGCGACGTCCGACCGCAGGACGTGCACGGCCTTCCCGTCGAGGTCGCGGCGCGCGGTCTCGATGTTGTCCTTGTTCCGCCCCGTCAGCAGGACCTCGGCCCCGCCGTCGAGCAGCCCCTGCACCATGGCGAGGCCCATGCCGTGCGTCCCACCGATGACCACGGCCTTCTTGCCGGCGTACTTGCCCATCACTTCTCCTGAAGACGTCAAGCGACTCACTGGAACGACACCGACCGTAACCGGGCACGTACCACTGCGTGATCACTGAGCGGTAACCGGGTCTCCACCGGCTACGGGCTCCCGGGAGCGAAGGACAGCATGCGGGCCTGGTGGTCCGCGTCGTTGCCGGACACCCCGCTCGGCGAGATGACGATCCGGCCGTTCGCATAGGCCAGGCGTCCCGCCATCATGCGGAGTTCCGTGGACCGGGCCGTCGCGGGATGCCGGAGCACCTGCTTCTCCGTATCCGCGCCGCCCGGGCCGAGCCGGATGATCCTGCCCGGCTGCTCCGCCGTGGCCGCCTCGTAGACGAGGGCGTACGAGCCGCCGTCCGCGCGCAGGGGATGGAGGGTGCTGCCCCCGGACTTCACGCCCCAGACGAGCTTCCCGGTGGTGAGGCTGTAGCCGCCGACCCGGTCGATTCCGCCCAGGAAGACGATGTCCTTGCCGACGGCGGTGCCCGGGCAGAGCTGCATGTTCCCGCCAGAGTCCCCCGCGCCGGCGCAGTACGTGAACCCCTTGGGGCGGGCGTCGATGGTGATGCCGGGCTTTCCGCCGGGCTTCAGGGCCACGACCCGCCAGTCGTCCGTGAGCTTCTCGTGGTGGTAGATGGTGAAGACGACCGGTTCGACGGAGAGCATCTTCCCGACGGACCAGCCCGGCCGGGTGCGGTAGCGCCAGCGGACCTTGCCGGTGCGCGGGTCGAGCTCGCGGAGCTGGTGGTAGGACGTGGCGCGGTCGACGCCGATCGCGCAGGTGGAGCTCACCACGAGCCGGGGGCCGCCCGCGAGGTCGTCGGGGTAGCACTTCCCCGGGTTCTCGACGGGGATGTCGTAGAGCTTGGCTCCGGTGTCGACCCGGTACGCCGCCGCCTTCATGCTCTGGACGATCGCGAGGGTGCCGCCGCTGATGGCGCTGTTCACGGTGATCGTGCCGTCCATGGAACCGGTCTCGGTGAGCTTCTTGTGCCACCCCGCCTTCCCGGTCCTGAGGTCGATCATCTGAAGCTGGTTGCAGCGGTTCCCCGTCCAGTCCCGGTTGCTCTTGTAGACCACGACGATCTTGCCGTCGGGGGTCGGGTTGGCGGGGGTCTCGCAGACGGAGGCCGGCAGCGGCACACTCCACACCTCGACGCCGTCCGACAGACGGCGGGCGGTGACCTTGTCGTACCCGGCCTGGACGACGGTGTCGCCGACGACCCACAGGGGGTAGAGCTTGATGGAGCGCCGGGGCAGATCGGTCAGGTCGTCGGCGATCCACGCCGTGGCGTCTCCCGGCTTGCGCCCGGCGTTGATCTCGTCCGACGACGGGATCCGCTGCGGTGTCGGCGTGCGGACCGCGGGGGTACGGGAGGGTGTCGGCGTCGCGGAGGGGCTGGGGGCCTTGTCGGCGACGGGCGCGGCGGGGCCGCCCCACCGGCCGTCGGTGAGGGCGTACACCCATCCGCTCGCCGCCAGGAGCAGCAGGACGACGACCGTCGCGATCAGCGGCCCCTTGCCGAAGCGTCGGCGGCGGGGCGGCGGCTCCGGCGGGGTGTAGCCCTCGGGGGCGTACGGGTTGTCCGGAACCGTCTGCTGCGTCTGGTGCGGCCGGTACCAAGGCTGTGGCGGGTGGTGCATCGGTCTCCCCTACTGTCCGCCGGTCCGAGCGAAATCCTCGACGGTATCCACCCGGCATGACGAGGCACACACTGTCGTGGCGTCCTGCAGTGCGGATGAAATCCCGCTGATGCGGGAGACTTGGGCTCCTGCGCGGGCAGGGAAGACGGGGACTTGGGGCTGCGAAGTGGGCGTGGAGGCGGCGGGTCCGGGCGCGGAAGCAGCGAGCCCCGGCCCGGAGGCAGAGAGTCCGGGCACGGAGGCTGGGCGTCCCGGCCCGGAGGCAGAGGGTCCGGGCCCGGAGGCAGAGGGTCCGGACGGGACGACGGGACGGCTGCGGATCGAGCTGCTCGGGCCCGTCCGGGCACGTCGCGGCGAGTCCCTCCTCGTCCTCGGCCCGGTACGGCGACAGGCCGTCCTCGCCGCCCTGATCCTGCGCGCGCCGGCCTTCGTGACGTACGGACAGATCCTCGACGACGTCTGGGGCACGGAGCCTCCGGGCACGGGTCACCGGGTCCTGCCGAGCTATGTGTACGCGCTGCGCAAGGTGCTGGACGCGGCGGGTGCCGGGCCGGCCCGGTCGGTGATCGAAGGAGGGCACGGCGGCTACCGCTTCGTCCCCGGCGAGACCCGGACCGACCTCGCCGACCTCGCCGCACACGCCGGTCGCGCCCGGCGCGCGAAGGACGCCGGTGACCTCGACGGCGCTCTCGACCACGGCGGGCGGGCCCTGGAGCTGCTGCGCGGCGAACCGCTGCCCGGACTGCCGGGGCCGCTCGCCGACACCGAGCGGCACCGCCTCGCCCGGCAGCGGCGCGCCCTGCACGAGGACCGCGCCGAGTGCCTGGTCCTCCTCGGGCGGTACGCGGAGGCCCTGGACGGTCTGATGGCGGCGGCACCGGCCCAGCGGCACGACGAGCCGCTGGCCGCCCTGCGGATGCGCGCCCTGTACGGCAGCGGCCGGCAGGCCGAGGCGCTCGCCGTGTACCAGGAGACGCGGCGGCGGCTCCTCGACGAGCTGGGCGTCGAGCCGGGCGAGGAGCTGCGCCGCGTGCACCAGGCGGTCCTGCGCCGGGAGGACCGGTCCCTGCTCGGCCGGGCGCCGGGTCCGCACGCGGCCCTCGCCGACGGAGACACGGAGATCACGCCCCAGGGCTCACCGCCGGGACGACACCACCCCACCGGACCGGCCGACACCGGCCCCACGCGCTCCCCCGACCCCGGACCCGACCGCGCCCGCCGTCCCGGCGGTCCCCGCCTTCCCCACCTTCCCCGCCGGAACGAACTGCCCGGCGACATCGCCTGCCTGGTCGGCCGCGAGAAGGAACTCGCCCTGCTCACCGCCCCCGTGGCGCCCGGCGCCGTCTCCGTGACGACGGTCGACGGCACGGCGGGCGTCGGCAAGACGGCCCTCGTGGTCCGCGCCGCCTGGGCCCTCGGCGACGCTCATCCCGACGGCTGCCTGTTCGTGGACCTGCACGCGTACGGCGCGGCCCACGAGAACGTCGGCCCGCAGCGGGCCCTGCGCCGACTGCTGCGTGCGGTCCGCGGGTTCAGCGCGGAACGCCCTTACGACAGCGCACAGTTCGACGATTCGATCGACCCGGACGACGTGACGGAGCTCGTCACGGCCTGGCGTGCGGCGACGAGCGACCTGCGGTTGCTGCTGGTCGTGGACAACGCCCGCAGCGCCGAGCAGGTACGGCCGCTGCTGCCCGCCGGGCCGGGAAGCCGGGTCCTGGTGGCGGGCCGGCAGCGGCTGCCGGGCCTCGACGCCGATCTCCGGCTCACTGTGGAGCCGCTGGGTTCCGGCGACGCCGTCGGTCTCTTCCGGGAACTCCTCGGGGAGTCCCGGGCGGACCGCGAGCCCGAGGCTGCTCGGGAGCTCGCCCTGCGCTGCGGCGGCCTTCCCCTGGCCCTGCGCATCGCGAGCGCCCGTCTGCAGAACCGCCCGTCCTGGACGCTGGCCTTCCTGGCCGGCCGGATGTCCGACGACGCGCGCGGCCTCGGCGAGCTGCGGGCCGGTGACCGCAGTGTGGAGGCCGCCTTCCGGATGTCGTACGACCAGCTGACCCCCGAACTGCGGCGCGGTTTCCGGGCGTTGGGTTCGGCTCCGACCGCCCGCTTCGACGGGCTCACCCTCGCCGCCATGCTGGGCGGGTCCGGTGCGGAAGCCGAGGCGCTCCTGGAGGACCTGGTCGACGCCAGTCTGCTCCAGGAGCCGCATCCCGGCCGCTACCGGCTGCACGATCTCGTACGGGCGCACGCCCGGCGTCTCGCGGCCGAGGCGCCCCGGGAGGCCGCCGCCGACCGCGCCGCCGTGCTGCGGCTCTACACGGCGGCGGGCCGCATCGCGAGCGACTGGGGACCCGAGGCCTTCCCCGGGGAGCGTCATGACACCACGGGTCGCGACACCACCGCTTCGCCCTTCCCCGGCTGGAGTGAGGCCTCCGCCTGGCTGAACGCGGCGGGCGGAGACCTGGTCGACGTGGTGGCCTTCGCGGCCGCCGCCGGTGAGTTCGACCACGCCTGCCGGCTCGCGGAGGCCCTCGTCGACCACCTGGCGCGGCAGGGCCACTTCCACGAGTGCCGCACCGCCCTGGAACGCGCCCTGGCCTGCGCGGACATGACGACCGACCGGCGGATGCCCTCCTCGCTGCGCATCTGCATGGGCATCGTGGAGGTCTACCAGGGGAGGTTCCGGCAGGCGGGCGAGTGGTTCGCCGAGGCGCTGCGGGACGCCGGCTGTCAGGGCGATCGCCGCAACCGGGCCCGGGCGATCGCCGGATTGGGCGCCGCGACGTGGCCGCTGGGCCGGACCGAGGAGGGGTCGGCCCACCTGGGCGAGGCGCTGGAGCTGGCGGCCGGTCTCGACGACGACTGGCTGACCGGGATGGCGCACTGCAACCTCGGCGCGATCCACTCCCACCACGGACGGCACGAACAGGCCCTGGACCACTACGACACCGCCCTCGCCCTCGCCGAGAAGAACGGCCGCCCCCGAACGATCAGCAGCACCCTGTGCTTCGCCGCCGACGCCCACCTGGCCCTCGGCCGGCACGCGGAGGCCACGGACCTGCTGCGGCGGGCGGCCGAGCTGGCCCGCGAGGCCGAGGACCTGCCGCTGCGCGCGGACGGCCTGTCGCGGCTCGCCGCGGCGGAGCACGTACGGGGCGACCTGCGCTCGGCCGTCGACACCCACCACGAGGCGGTGTCGACGCTGACCCGGCACACGAGCACCTGGCTGGAGATGGGGGTCCGCATCCGCCTCGGCGGGACGTACGCGGCGGCGGGCCGTCACGCCGAGGCACGGCAGGAGTTCCGCACCGCCCTCTCCCTGCCCGGGGCGGGCGACCATCCCCGGGAGTACGGCCTGGCACGCGACGGGCTGAGCGACGCCTCCGACGACATCCCCCCGGAACCGGAGCCGGAGCCGGTGACCCCTGGCCCCTGACAGCTCCGGGGGATCAGCCTGCGGCCGGTCAGCCGATGCCGGTGTGGGGGCTCGGCTTGCCGAACTCCTCGATCAGCACGGGATATTGCTCCCCGCCGTGCCCGGCGGCGATCGCGCGGTCCGCCATCGCCTTGATCAGCCGGGGCAGTTCGGCGTTGACCCCCAGTGCCTCGCTCTCCTCGATCAGGTGCTCCATCGTCCGTGCCTCGGTCTCCAGCGCCGACACCTCGGCAGGGAAGGAGCCCTTGTCGATCTGTTCGGCGTACCCGGGCAGCCACGCGGCCACGCCGACGGCCATCTGCCGGGCGAACGGCGCGTACGTCGCGGCGTCGACACCGGCCGTCCTGAGGAGGGCGGTGCCCTGAAGCCAGGCGTTCAGGACGCTCCACATCATGGTCAGGCCGGCCACGTCGTACAGGGACGCCAGGCCGTGGTCCGCTCCGAGGTGGGTCACGGTGCCGAGCGCGGCGAGCGTCGGCTCGTGCGCCTCGAAGACCTGCTGCGGCCCGCTGTGGAGGATCAGCGCGTCGGCGGTCCCGATCCCCGACGGGATGGCCATGACGGCGCCGTCCAGGTAGCGGGCCCCGCGCTGCTCGGCCCACAGGGCGGCCTCGCGCGCCTGGCCCGAGCTCCCCGAGGACAGGTTGATCAGTGTCGTACCGGCCAGGTCGATCTCGTCGGGGCCGAGCAGCTCGTACACGGCCTGGTAGTCGGTGAGGCAGACGATCGTCAGGGAACCGGCCTTGAGCGCGTCGCCGACGGTCGGCGCCGACCGTGCGCCCGCGGCGACCAACTGCTCGGCCTTGGAGGACGTGCGGTTCCACACGGTCGTGGGGTGTCCTGCTGCGAGGAAGGCCCCGGCGAGTGCCCGGCCCATCAGTCCGAGGCCGATGACCGTCACGGGGGTAAGTGGGGTGTTGTTCATGGCAGCATCGTCAACGTTGATGTCGGTGTGAAGGTCAAGCGAGGTTGCGATGCGGATCGGGGAACTGAGTCGACGGGCGGGCGTCAACGCCCACCAGTTGCGCTACTACGAGGCCCAGGGCCTCCTGGAGGCGGATCGCGGCACGAACGGATACCGCGAGTACGACGAGAGCGCCCTGCTGCGGGTGAAGCAGATCCGACACCTGCTCGGTGCCGGACTGTCCTCCGAGGACATCGCCTACCTGCTGCCCTGCGCGGTCGGCGAGACCCCTGAACTCGCGGGCTGTCCCGAGCTGTTGGCCGCGATGCGCTCGCGGCTGCGGCGCATCGACGACCAGGTGGACCGGCTCACCCGGTCCCGCGAGGCTCTCACCGACTACATCGACGCGGCGGAGCGCGTGAGCGACGAGCACTACCCGCCGTTCACCGGTGTCGAGGCGCAGCCCGTCGCCTCCTGAACGGCCCGCCCGGCCAACGGCCTTCCGCCGGTCACACGTCCCAGGTGACGGGGAGGCTCTTCACCCCGTAGATGTCCGCGGCCTCCGGGCGCAGGACGACCTCCTCGGCCGGCACGGCCAGGCGCAGCGTGGGGAATCGGTCGAGCAGCGCGGTGAACGCCACCCGCATCTCGACGCGGGCCAACTGGGCGCCCAGGCACAGGTGGATGCCGTGGCCGAAGGCCAGGTGCCCACCGGCGTCCCGCCGGAGGTCGAGCGTGTGGGGATCGGCGTAGCGCTCGGGGTCGCGGTTGGCGGTGTTGTACGAGAGGACGACCGTCGTGCCGGCCTCGATGAGCCGGCCGCCGACCTCGACGTCCACCAGCGCCGTCCGCATGAACGACTTGGCGACGCTCAGGTAGCGCAGCATCTCCTCCACGGCCCCGTCGACGAGCGTGGGATCGGCGCGCAGCGCGGCGAGTTGCTCCGGATTCCGGAGCAGGGCGAACGTCCCCAGGGACAGCATGTTCGCGGTGGTGTCGAAGCCGGCCGCCAGCAGGATCAGGCTGATCCCCTGGAGCTCCTCGTCGGTCAGGTCGCTGTCGGTGAGTTCGCTGAGCACGTCGTCGGTGGGCTTCGCGCGCTTGGCGGCCACCAGGCGGGCGAGGTAGTCCTGGGTGGCGGTGTAGGCGGCGATCAGGTCCTCGTCGTTCGTCTCCCCGCCCATGAACGTGTCGATCTGTTCCTGAAAGGAGTCCCGGTCCTCGTAGGGCACCCCGAGGAGTTCACAGATGATGATCGTGGGGATGGGCTTGGCGAAGGCGGTCACCAGGTCCACCGACGGCCCGGTCCGCTCCATGGCGTCCAGACAGTCCGCGGTGATCTGCTCGACGCGCTCGGTGAGCAGCCGCATCCGCCGCGCGGTGAACTTGCCCACCAGCGGCTTCCGGTAGCGGCTGTGCTGGGGCTCGTCCATGAGCAGGAACTCGCCGGGCGGCGCCGGCGGGAGCTCGAAGTCGACGACGTTCAGGAGGTCCTTGCGGGAGCTGAACCGCGAGTCGGCCAGGACCGACCTGACGAGGTCGTGTCCGGTGATCATCCAGCCCTGCTTCCCGCCGGGGTGGGTGTAGCGGCTGATGGGGCCGTGCTCGCGGGCCTCGATCAGCTCGGCCGGCGGGTCGAAGGGGCAGCCGGGCCGGCGCTCCGCCGGCAGCGTCGTGACGGTGTGGAGGGACTCGCTCATGACCATTCCTCGTCTCGCGGCATCACACGTTTGACTTTTCCCGAAAGCTACGTTGCGTTCAGGGCATCGTCAATCACGAGAAGGGAATATACCCAGGTGGAGCACGGTAAATTGATGCAATGACCCTGCACCTGAAGGCAACGATGCGTTGCAATGAATGACACCGAAGGCAATGCTCAGCGGGCGGTGCCCCCGGGCTTCCGTCCCCAGGCGGTGAGCATGCCGGCGGACAGGGCGGCGCACTCGGCGGAGTCCAGGTACCGGATCGCCGCGTCGACGGCCGCGTCGTCGACCAGGCCGGTGGCGAGCATCGCCGCTCTGCTCCGCTGCCAGGTGTCCGCCCAGAATCGGCTGATGGGGCTGCCGGGCAGGAGCGGCGGTACGTGGATCTCGGCGGCCACGGGCAGGAGCCCCGCTCCGCGCAGCAGGTGGGGGTAGGACGGCACCCAGGTCACATCGGTGCCGATGCCGTCCCGAAGTCCCCGCCACATCGCCCGCATCACCGAGGTGTACGGAGTGCCGGGCGTACGGTCGCTCGTGAGGTCGACGGCGTCGCTGAGCACCAGCACTCCCCCGGGCTCGACGAGTTCGGCGAGCGCGGTGATCAGGCGGTCGTGCTCGGTCAGGTGCATCAGCACGAAGCGCGCGTGGACGAGCCGGAACCGGCCGGGGGCGAAGTCCGGGGCGGTGATGTCGGCCTCCAGCACGTCGAGCCCCGGCACCGGCCGCTCGCTCACGAAGCGGACGTCGCGGTCCACGGCGAGCACGCTCTCCACCCCGGCCTCGGCGAGGAGACGCCGGGATACCGTGCCCGTGCCGGCGCCCACGTCGAGACACCGCCACCCCGGGCCGGCCCCGAGCGCCCGCAGCCGCGCCATGGTGATGTCGTCGTAGGCGAGGGCGCCGAAGTCGATGCGCTCGCCCTCGCCCGCCTGCTCGGGCCGGAAGACGGCCTCGCCGTAGCGGCCGCTGAACTCTGTCATCCCACCGATACTCCACCGACGACCGCGCGCACGTCCGAGGCGCGCCGTGCCTGAGCCGATCGGCCCTCACGGCACGGGCACGACTCGACTCGGCACGGCACGGCACGGCACGGCGCATCGACTGCGTACGGTCCCTCGGGTCCCGTGCCGTCAGGAGATGCGGTGGAGCCAGCCCTGGGGGTCGGGAGCGGTGCCGTGGTGCAGGTCGACCAGGGCGTCGCGCATGGCGAGGGTGACCGGGCCGGGGGTTCCGTCACCGATCGTCCAGTCGCCGTCGCGGTCCTTGACGTGACCGACGGGGGTGACGACGGCCGCCGTGCCGGAGGCGAACACCTCGGTGATGCGCCCCTCCGCGCACTCGCGGCGCCACTGCTCCAGGGAGACCTTCTCCTCCCGGGGGACGTACCCCATCCCCTCGGCGAGCCCGAGGAGCGTGTCACGGGTGACGCCGGGCAGGAGCGACCCGCTCAGGGACGGCGTCACGATCTCGGCCCCGGGGCCGGTGCCGCGCACGAAGAACATGTTCATGCCGCCCATCTCCTCGACCCAGGTGCGCTCCACCGGGTCCAGCCACACCACCTGCTGGCAGCCGGCCTCCTGCGCCTGGAGCTGCGCGACGAACGAACCGGAGTAGTTTCCGGCGCACTTGACGTTGCCGGTGCCGCCCGGGATGGCACGGCTGTGCTCGTGGCTGACCCACACCGACACCGTCTCCAGCGCCTTGCCGAAGAAGCCGCCCGCGACGAACGCCATGACGAGGTACTCGTAGGTGTAGGACGGGCGGAGCATCAGGTTGGCGTCCGCACCGAACATCATCGGCCGCAGGTAGATGCTGTGGCTCGGGTCGTCGGAGAGCAGCCCCTGGTCGGCGCGGAGCAGTTGCTCGATGGAGTCGACGAAGACCTCCGCGGGCAGCTCCGGCATGGCAAGGCGGCGGGCCGAGCGCTGGAAGCGGCGGGCGTGCTCCCACGGCCGGAACACGGCGATCCCGCCGTCGGCCTGCCGGTGGGCCTTGAGGCCCTCGAAGATGACCTGGGCGTAGTGCAGACCGATCGTCCCGGGGTGCAGGGTGAGGTCGTGCAGCCGCTCCAGCGCGGGCTTGTGCCAGCCGTCCGACGCGTTCCACGACAGGGTGAACATGTGGTCGGTGAACGCGTCACCGTGGCCGGGGGAACGGACGGGCTGGGGGGCGGACGCGGCGGGGTTCTGGTCGAACGTGAGGGTCATGGCGATTCCTTAAGGGACGAGTCGGTACGGGACGAGGCCGTACGTGCGGGGCAGTGCGTGCGGGGCAGTACGTGCGAGGCAGGGCGTGCGGGGCGTGCGAGGGGACGCGCGGCGGTCAGACGAGCGGTGCGAAGAAGAAGGTGTCGCGACGGCCGAACCGGCCGTCCGCCGTGAGCTGGAAGAAGTCGGCGAAGCGCAGCGCCACCGTGGTGCCGTCGTGGAGTTCGCCGTTGAACTCGCCGTGCACGGCGATGTCCGAGCCCTCGACGAGGATCTTGCTGAGCGTGTGCCGTCCCGTTCGGATGACGCGGGCGCCGCCGTAGAAGCGGGTCAGGCCCTCGTGTCCCGTGAACGGTTCGTAGCCCGGGCGGTGGTAGGTGGCGTCGGGGGTGAACAGGCCCACCAGGCCGGGGACGTCACCGGCGTCGACCAGGTCGTAGTAGCGGCGCACATCGGCCTCGGCGGCCGAAGAAGCGATGGTGGCGGTGGCGGTGGCGGTGGAGTCGTCGGTCCGCATGCGGGGTCTCCTGAGCGGTGAGGAATCGGGACGGGTGGGTCGGATGCTCAGATCGCCGGCGGGGTGAGCCGGTCGATCAGTACGTCGGCCATGAGCGCGAGTGCGCCGGGCCTGGTCATGTCGCCGTGCGCGCACGGCAGGTCGTGGACGTCGAGCCGGCCGGCGAGGTACGGGTGCCAGTCCTCCGGCCGCGGGCGGGGGCCGGTCCGGCCCTCGGTCGCGGCGAAGAACAGCAGGTCGCCGTCGAAGCGTTCGGGAACGAACTCGTGCCGCAGCCGGACGTTCGAGGAGAAGACCTCCGCCAGGGCGGCGAGCGCGGGGCCGTCGAACCGGGCGAGCGGCCCGCCGGTCTCCCGTACGGTCTCCTCGAACCGGTCGAAGGTCAGGGTGCCGTCCGGGACCGGGAGACCCAGGGACGCCAGCAGCGCGGCGAGCGTCAGGGGGCAGGAGGCGGGCGGCGGGCCGCCGGCCATCCAGGACGGGGTGCCGGCCACGCCACCGGTGCCGGGGTCAGTACCGGTGCCGGCGTCGGTGCCGGGGTCAGTCCTGGTGCCGGTGCCGGTGCCGGACGGGGCTGTCGCGAGGTGCGGATACGCGTCCATGATCGCCAGCAGGGCCACCTCCTCCCCCTCGGCACGCAGCCGCGTGGCCAGGGCATGGGCGACGAGCCCGCCGAAGGACCAGCCGAGGAGGTGGTACGGCCCTGCGGGCTGCACCGAGCGGAGCTGCGCCAGGTAGTCCTTGACCATCGCGTCGAGCCCGGACGCCGGGAGCTCCGGCGGTGTCAGACCGCGGGCCTGGAGCCCGTACAGCGGGCGCTCGGGGCCGAGGTGCCGCAGCAGGCCCGCGTACACCCAGCTGATCCCGGCCGCGGGGTGGACGCAGAAGAGCGGTGCGGCCCGGGCGAGGTCGCCGTGCGGGCGCAGCGGCAGCGGGGAGGTGAACGCGTCGCCGTCCTGGGCCCCGCTCGTGAGGCCGGCGCCGGCTAGCCGGCCGGCGAGGCCCGCGACGGTGGGGGCTTCGAACAGCGCCTGGATGCCCAGGTCGACGCCGAAGGCGCGGCGCATGCCGGCGATCAGCCGGGTGGCCAGCAGGGAGTGGCCGCCGAGGTCGAAGAAGCCGTCGTCGATGCCGACCGTCTCCACACCGAGCGTCTCCGCGAACAGCCCGCACAGGGTCTCCTCGCGGCTGTCCCGCGGTCCGCGCACGGGTGCGGTGTCCGCTCGGACGGGCGGGGGCAGACGGCGGCGGTCGAGTTTGCCGCTGGGGCTCAGGGGCAGCTCGGCGAGGCGTACGAACTGTCCCGGCACCATGTGGGCGGGCAGGGACCGGGCGGCATGATCGCGCAGCGAGTCCGTGCTCTCCTCGCTCTCCGTGCTCTCCGTGCTCTCCGTGCTCTCCGCACTCCCCTCGCTCGCCACGCTCTCCGCGCCGTCCGGGTGCGGCTCGCCGACGACGTAGGCGACGAGGCGCCGGTCGCCGGGCCGGTCCTCACGGACCACGACGGCCGCCTGACGGACACCCGGGTGGCGGGAGAGCACGGCGGTGATCTCGCCGAGTTCGATGCGGAAGCCGCGGAGCTTCACCTGGTCGTCGGCGCGGCCGAGGAACTCCACCACGCCGTCACGGCGCCACCGGGCGAGGTCGCCGGTGCGGTACATGCGGCTTCCGGACGGCCCGAAGGGGGCAGCGGTGAAACGTTCCGACGTCAGTCCGGGACGGCCCAGGTATCCCCGGGCCAGCTGGACGCCGGACAGGTAGAGCTCGCCGGTCACACCGGGCGGCACCGGCCGCAGCGTCGCGTCCAGGACGTGCACGCCGGTGTTCCACACGGGCCGGCCGATGGGTACGGAGACGGCGTCGCTGTCCGTGCCGCCGCGACCGTCGGCGGAGTCGACGTGGTGGCTGGTCACGTCCACGGCCGCTTCCGTCGGGCCGTAGAGGTTGTGCAGCTCGGCGGGGCTGACGGCGGCGAGGCGTTCGGCGAGCACGGTGGGCAGGGCCTCGCCGCTGCAGATGACGCGACGCAGGGAGCGGCAGGCGGCGATGTCGGTGGAGGCGAGGAACGCCTCCAGCATCGAGGGGACGAAGTGGGCCGTGGTGATGGAGTGGCGCCGGATCAGGTCGGCGAGGTAGTCGGGATCCTTGTGGCCCTCGGGCCGGGCGACGACCAGGGTGGCGCCGGTGATCAGCGGCCAGAAGAACTCCCACACGGAGACGTCGAAGCTGGACGGCGTCTTCTGCAGGACGCGTTCGCCGGGTTCGAGGCCGTACGTGTGCTGCATCCAGGCCAGTCGGTTGACGATCGCCGCGTGGGTGACGACGACGCCCTTGGGCCGGCCGGTGGAGCCCGAGGTGTAGATGACGTAGGCGGGGTGCTCGGGCCGGGCCTCGGGCAGTCCACGCGACAAGTCGGGATCGGAGTCGGAGGCGGGGGCGGCTTCGAGCTCCGCGAGGAGTTCCGGGGTGAGGACGAGAGCGGGGGCGGCGTCGTCGAGCATCTGGGCGACGCGGTCCGCCGGGTAGTCGGGGTCGATGGGCAGGTAGGCGGCGCCGGCCTTGTGCACGGCGTAGAGGGCGACCAGCAGCTCCACCGAGCGGGGCAGGGCGACGGCGACGACGCGTTCGGGGCGGGCGCCGCGCGCCACGAGGTGGCGGGCGAGGTGGTCGGCGCGGGCGTCGAGCGCGGCGTAGCCGATCCGCTGGTCCTCGAAAAAGACGGCGGTGGCATCGGGCGTACGGCGGGCCTGCTCGGCGAAGAGCCGGGGCAGCGTGGTGGCGGCGACGGGAACGGCGGTGTCGTTCCACTGGTGCCGGACCTGGTCGCGTTCCTCGTCGGTGAGGAGGTCGACGGCGCCGAGGGCCTGGTCGGGGTCGTGGGCGAGGGCCGTGAGCAGGACCGACAGACGCCGGGCGAAGCCTTCCACGGTGGCGTGCTCGAAGAGGTCGGAGGCGTAACCGAGCGTCCAGACGAGACCCGCGGGCCGGCCCTCGGAGTCGTACTCCTCCTCGATCCCCACCGTCAGGTCGAACTTCGCGACCCAGGTGCCGACGGGGACCACGTCGGTGCGGAGCCCGGGCATGGATTCGGCCTGGCCCGAGGCGGTGGGGTCCTTCTTCACCAGGAGGACCTGGAAGAGGGGGTGTCGGGCGAGGGAGCGCGCCGGGTTGAGCTCCTCGACCAGCCGCTCGAACGGCAGGTCCTGATGGGCGAACGCCTCCAGGTCGGTGTGACGGACCCGGGCGAGGAGCTCACGGAACGTCGGATCACCGGACGTGTCCGTGCGCAGCACCAGCGTGTTGACGAAGAAGCCGACGAGATCGTCGAGAGCCTCGTCCGTACGACCCGCCACCGGCGTCCCCAGCGGAATGTCGCTCCCCGCGCCGAGCCGGGTGAACAGCGCCGCCAGAGCCGCCTGACACACCATGAACACCGTCGCACCCGACGACCGGGCCAACTCCACCACCCGACCGTGCACCTCCGCGCCGAGAGCGAGAGGTACCGCGTCACCCCGGTGACTCGGCACAGCAGGACGCGAACGATCCGCCGGCAGCGCCAGCTCCTCAGGAAGACCGGCGAGGACTTCACTCCAGTGCTTCAACTGGCCGAACGCCACGCTCTCCGGATCCTCCACACGCCCCAGCACCTCCTGCTGCCACAGCGTGTAGTCCGCGTACTGCACCGGGAGGGGCGGCGCGGTCGCCGGCCGGCCGGTGGCGCGGGCGGTGTATCCGGCGGCGACCTCGCGGGCGAGGGCCCCCATCGACCAGCCGTCGCAGACGATGTGGTGGAGGACGAGAAGGAGGACGTGATCGTCCTCGCCGACCGTGAACAGGGTCGCGCGCAGGGGCAGTCCGGCGGTCAGGTCGAAGGGACGGCGGGCGGCTTCGCTCAGGTCGGTCTCCAGCCGGTCGGGGTCGGTGGTGACGAACTCCCAGGGGACGTCGGCCTGTTCGGCCGGGATGACGTCCTGCCAGGGGCCTGTCTCGGACTCCGGGAAGCGGGTCCGCAGCGCCTCGTGACGGCGGACCGCGTCGCCGAGCGCCTCGCGGAGCGCCCCGCCGTCCAGCGCGCCTCGCAGGCGGAGGGCGAACGGCACGTTGTAGAGCGGGCTGTTCTCCACCCGGCCGAAGAACCAGAGCCGTTGCTGGGCGAAGGAGAGCGGGGGCGCCTCGGGGCGCGGCACCGGGCGCAGGGCGGGCCGGGCGCGGACGGCGGCGTCGAGGCGGCCGGCGAGACCGGCGGGCGTCGGAGCCTGGAACAGGTCGCGGACGGTCATCTCGACACCGAGTGCGGCCCGGACCCGGGTGATCAGCCGGGCGGCGAGCAGGGAGTGGCCGCCGAGGTCGAAGAAGCCGTCGTCGGCGCCGACCGTGCCGACGCCGAGGATCTCGGCGAACAGCCCGCACAGGATCTCCTCGCGCGGGGTGCGCGGGGCGCGGCCGCCGGGCGACGGAGCGAGCTCGGGGGCGGGCAGGGCGCGGCGGTCGAGCTTGCCGTTGGGGGTGAGCGGCAGCGCATCCAGGGTGACGAACGTGGACGGCACCATGTGGTCGGGGACCCGTGCGGCGGTGTGGGCGCGCAGGCCGGCGGGGGCCGTTCCGGGGCGGTCGGGGACGACGTACGCGACCAGGCGCCGGTCACCGGGGCGGTCCTCCCGGACCACGACCGCCGCCTGCCGGACGTCGGGGTGTGCGGTGAGGTGGGTCTCGATCTCGGCGGGTTCGATCCGGAACCCGCGGATCTTGACCTGGTCGTCGGCACGGCCGAGGTATTCGAGGACGCCGTCGGCCCGGCGGCGCACGAGGTCGCCGGTGCGGTAGACGCGCTCCCCGGGCGCGCCGCACGGGTGGGCGACGAATCGTTCCGCTGTGGCGGCGGGGCGGTGGAGGTAGCCGAGCGCGAGCCCGGTGCCGGACAGGTACAGCTCCCCCGGCACGCCGGGCGGTACCAGCCGCAGCCGGTCGTCGAGGACGAAGGCGTGCTTGCCGGAGACGGGCGTCCCGATGGGGATGGGCGGGCCGGTCAGATCGGCGGCGGTGACGGTGTGGCTGGTGGTGAAGCCCATGCTCTCGGCGGGCCCGTAGCCGTTGGTGACGCGGACCTGCGGGAACCGTTCGAGGACCTGCGCGGTGTGGGCGACGGAGGCGGCCTCGCCTCCGGTCATCGCCGCGTTCAGGCCCTGGAAGGCGGTGGGGTGCTCGTCGAGCAGATGGTTGAAGAGGCTCGCCGACGCCTTGAGGACGGTGACGCCGTGCCGGGTGACCAGCTCGGCCATGGTGGCCGGGTCGGGGCGCTGCCCCGGCTGGAGCACCACACGGCCCCCGTTCAGGAGCGGGCCGAGGAGCTCGGTGGCGAAGGCGTCCCAGGACATGGGCGCGCTCTGCAGCCAGGTCTCGCCGGCGCCGAAGGGGGCGTACTCCTGGCCGGTGAGGGTGCCGGTCAGCGCCCGGTGCGGGGCCACCACGCCCTTCGGGACACCCGTCGAACCCGACGTGAACATCACACAGGCGGGCGCTTCGGCGCTGTCGGGGAGGGTGGGGGCGAGGGGGGCTGCGGGGGCGGCGGAGGCAAGGGAGGCGCCGGGGGTGGCGGAATCGTCGCCGGGGGCGGCCGGGTGGACCAGCGGGACACCGGTCGCCGTGAGCCAGCCCGGCACGTCCGGCGCGGTGACGACGGCGGTGGCCAGGGTCTGGGCGAGGACGGCGGACAGCCGCTCGCCGGGGAAGTCCGGATCGAGGAGCGTGTAGGCCGCTCCCGCCTTGAGTACGGCGAGCAGGGCACGGACCAGATCGGGCCCACGCTCCAGGTGTACCGCGACGATGTCCCCGACCCGCACCCCCTCGGCGTGGAGGCGGCGGGCGAGCCCGGACGCCTGGGCGTCGAGTGTGCCGTAGGTGACCTGCTCGTCCGCGAAAAGGAGGGCGGTCGCCTCGGGAGTACGGGCCGCCTGCGCCTCGAAGAGTCGGTCGACACGGCCGGGCGACGCGGCCGGGCGGCCGTCACCCGGTGCGGGGAGCAGCCGGCGCCGTTCCTCGTCGGTGAGGAGGTCGACGGCGCCGAGGGCCTGGTCGGGGTCGTGGGCCAGGGCCGTGAGCAGCACCGACAGACGCCGGGCGAGGCCTTCCACGGTGGCGTGGTCGAAGAGGTCGGAGGCGTAACCGAGCGTCCAGACGAGACCCGCGGGCCGGCCCTCGGAGTCGTACCGCTCCTCGATCCCCACCGTCAGGTCGAACTTCGCGGAGCCGGTGCCGATGGGGAGTGTCTCGACGTCGAGGCCCGGCCAGGAGGGCGTGCGCCCGCCAGGGCCGCCCGCGTCCTTCTGGACGAGCATGACCTGGAAGAGGGGGTGCCGGGCGAGGGAACGGGCCGGGTTGAGCTCCTCGACCAGCCGCTCGAACGGCAGATCCTGATGCGCGAACGCCTCCAGGTCGGTGTGACGGACCCGGGCGAGGAGCTCACGGAACGTCGGATCACCGGACGTGTCCGTGCGCAGCACCAGCGTGTTGACGAAGAAGCCGACGAGATCGTCGAGAGCCTCGTCCGTACGACCCGCCACCGGCGTCCCCAGCGGAATGTCACTTCCCGCGCCGAGCCGGGTGAACAGCGCCGCCAGAGCCGCCTGACACACCATGAACACCGTCGCACCCGACGACCGGGCCAACTCCACCACCCGACCGTGCACCTCCGCGCCGAGAGCGAGAGGTACCGCGTCACCCCGGTGACTCGGCACAGCAGGACGCGAACGATCCACCGGCAGCGCCAACTCCTCAGGAAGACCAGCCAGAACCTCACTCCAGTGCTTCAACTGGCCGAACGCCACGCTCTCCGGATCCTCCACACGCCCCAGCACCTCCTGCTGCCACAGCGTGTAGTCCGCGTACTGCACCGGGAGTTCGGGCCACACCGGCTCCTGCCCGGCGGTGCGGGCGGTGTAGGCCGTGGCGAGATCCCGTACGAGCGGGCCGAGGGACCAGCCGTCGGCGGCGATGTGGTGGAGGACGAGAAGCAGGGTGTGATCGTCCTCGTCGACCGCGAACAGGGTGGCGCGGACCGGGAGTTCGGTCGTCAGGTCGAAGACGTGACGGGCCGCTTCCCCCAGGTCGGCGGACCGTCGGCTCGCGTCCGTGGTGAGGAACTCCCAGGGGACATCCGTCTCTTCGGTCGGGAGGATGTCCTGCCAGGGTCCGGTCCCGGACTCCGGGAAGCGGGTCCGCAGCGCCTCGTGGCGACCGAGGACGTCCAGGAGGGCACGGCGGAGGGCGTCGGCATCCAGGGCTCCGCGCAGGCGGAGGGCGAGCGGCACGTTGTAGCTGGGATTCGGCTGCGTGCGGCTGAGGAACCACAGCCGCTGCTGGGCGTACGACAACGGAAGCATGGGATTCTCCTCAGGAGCGGGACCGGCGCCGCAGTGCGGGCCTGGCCTTCTCGGCGCCGTCCAGGCGCTCGGCGAGACCGGCCGGCGTGGACGCCTCGAACACGGTCTTGATGGACAGTTCGGTGTCGCACACCGCACGGATGCGGCTGATGAGGCGGGTGACGAGGAGGGAATGACCGCCGAGGAGGAAGAAGTCGTCGTCCACTCCGACTTCGGGAAGCCCGAGGACCTCGGCGAAGAGGTCGCAGAGGAGCTTCTCTTGCGCGGTACGCGGGGCGCGGCCGCCCGGTGAGGTGGTGACGTCGGGGACGGGGAGGGCCTGGCGGTCGAGCTTGCCGTTCGGAGTGAGCGGCAGTGCGTCGAGGACGGTGAAGCTGCTGGGGCGGAGGTGCTCGGGAAGGTGTGCGGCGGCATGCGACCGGGCCTCGGCCGGGTCGAGTACGGTGCCGGGCTCGGCGACCAGATAGGCCGCGAGGCGCTTGTCGCCCGGGCGGTCCTCGCGGACGACGACCGCCGCCTGACGGACACTGCCGTGGCGCATCAGGACGGCCTGGACCTCGCCCGGCTCGACGCGGAAGCCGCGGATCTTCACCTGACCGTCCGCGCGCCCCAGGAACTCCAGGACACCGTCGGCGCGCCACCGCACCAGGTCACCGGTCCGGTAGACCCGCTCCCCGGGAGCCCCGTAGGGGTGGGCGATGAACCGCTCGGATGTCAGACCCGGCTGACCCACATAGCCCCGGGCCAGACCCACACCCGCCATATACAACTCGCCGACCACACCGACCGGTACCGGACGCAGACCCTCGTCGAGCACGTACACCCGCTTGTTCACCACCGGCCGGCCGACCGGGATCGACGAACCCTCCGAGTCACGCCCCTCGACCGTGTGGCAGCAGGTGAAGATCATCGACTCGACAGGCGAGTAACCGTTGACCAACCGCAGCCCCGGATACTCCGCCAACGCCTTGCCCACATGCGCCACCGACAGCGGCTCACCACCGGTCATCACCTGCCGCACCCCGGCAAAGCAGCCCGGATACTCGTCCAGCAGGAAGTTGAAAAGGCTCGCCGAGACGTGGACCGTCGACACCCCACGGGAGGCGATCAGTTCGACGATCACGGAAGGCTCAGGCCGCACACCCGGCTGAAGAACACACGTCCCGCCATGAAGCAGCGCACCGAACAACTCCAGCGCGAACGCATCCCACGACACCGGCGAGCACTGCAACCACACCTCACCCGGACCGAAAGACACGAACTCCTGACCGGTCAACGTCCCCACCATCGCCCGATGAGGAGCCACCACACCCTTCGGCACACCCGTCGAACCCGACGTGAACATCACACACGCCACATCCAAAGGACCCGCAACCCGACCCAGATCACCACCATCACGCGCAGCGATCACCCCCGCCTCGGCATCGACCGAGACCGGAAGCACCCCCGTGCCCTCCCAATGACCCGCGAACCGAGCCACCGTCACCACCCGCGTCACACCGGCCAGAGAGGCGATGTCACGGACCCGCTCACCAGGAAGGCCAGGATCAAGCAGCGTGTAACCGGCACCCGCCTTCAACACCGCCAGAACCGACACCACCAGCTCCGTGTCACGCTCCAGCAACACCCCGACCGTGTCACCACGCCGCACACCAGCCGCAACCAGATGACGTGCCAACCGGTTCGCCCGGGCGTTCAACTCGCCGTACGTCACCCGGAGATCGCCGAGTACCAGCGCCGTCGACTCCGCTGAAGCGGCAGCCCGCTCCTCGAACAGCTCGTGTACGCCCGCTTCGGACGGGAACGCGCCGGCCGTGGCATTCCACTCGCCCAGCAGCACCCCCCGCTCCTCCGCCGCCAGGACGTCCAGATCACCGATCCGTACGTCCGGCTCCGCGACGGCCGCCTCAAGGAACCGCACCAGACGCGCCACCAGCACTTCGACGCTGCCTCGGTCGAAGAGATCGACGGCGTACTCGAGAGCTCCCGTGATGCCGGAGGGGTTGCCGTCGCCGTCGTGGGTCTCGGTGAAGGCGGCCGTGAGGTCGAACTTCGCGGTGCCGTTGAGCACGGTCTCCATCCGGGCGTGAAGTCCGGGGAGTTCGCGTGCCGCCTCGGCGTTGTTCTGGAGGACGAGCATCACCTGGAAGAGCGGGTGGCGGGCGAGCGAGCGGGCAGGGTTCAGCTCCTCGACAAGATGCTCGAACGGCACGTCCTGGTGGGCGTAGGCGGCGAGATCGGTCTCCCGGACCCGCGCGACCAGCTCCCGGAACGTCGGATCGCCCGAGGTGTCCGTCCGAAGCACCAGCGTGTTGACGAAGAAGCCGACCAGCTCGTCCAGGGCCTCGTCCGAACGCCCCGCCACCGGGGTTCCCAGCGAGATGTCCGTCCCGGCCCCGAGGCGCGTCAACAGCGCTGCCAGAGCGGCCTGGAGGACCATGAACAGGGTGCCGCCTGAGGTGCGGGACAGGCGCATCAGGTCCTGGTGGAGCCGCGCGTCGAGGTGGACGGGTACGGCGTCGCCGCGATGGCTCGCGACGGCGGGCCGGGGCCGGTCCGCGGGGAGGGCGAGGGTGTCGGGAGCGCCGGCGAGCACGGCCTTCCAGTGGGCCGTCTGCCGGGTGAGGAGACTGTCGGTGTCCGACGGGTCGCCGAGCAGCTCCCGCTGCCACAGCGTGTAGTCCGCGTACTGGACGGGCAGCGGCGCCCACTCCGGCGCGCGCCCTTCCATACGTGCTTCGTACGCCACCGCCAGGTCCCGCACCAGCGGTGCCAACGACCATCCGTCGCAGGCGATGTGATGGACCACCAGGAGGAGGACGTACTCCCCCGGTCCTGCGGGCGGTCCGAACAGTGCGGCTCGCAGAGGCAGTTCGCCCGCGAGGTCGAAGGGCCGTGCGGCGTGGGCGGAGAGGACCGCGGGCAGGCCCGCCGTCTCGGTGGCCGCGACGACCGTCACGGTGAGGTCCGGGCTCGCCTGCTCGGGCGCCAGGATGTGCTGGCGTACGCGGCCGTGCTCCTCGGGGAACACGGTCCGCAAGGCCTCGTGCCGGTGGACGACGTCGGAGAGCGCGGCGGCGAGGGCCGTCCGGTCGGGCGGGCCGTCGAGGCGCAGGGCGTGGGCGACGTTGTAGGACGCGGCGCCGTCCTCGGCCCGGTCGAGGAACCAGAGCCGTTGCTGGGCGTAGGAGAGCGGAAGTTCGGCGGGCCGTACGGCGGGGAGCAGCGCGGGGCGGGCCCGGTCGGCGCTGTCGAGGCGTTCGGCGAGCGTCGCCACGGTCGGGGCGCCGAAGAGGTCGCGGAGGGTGATCTCCGCGCCGAGGGCGGCGCGGATGCGGGCGGCGAGCCGGGCGGCGAGCAGCGAGTGGCCGCCCCGGTCGAAGAAGTCGTCGTCGATGCCGACGTCCGGAAGGCCGAGGAGCTCCGCGAACAGTCCGCAGAGGATCTCCTCGCGCGGGGTGCGCGGGGCGCGGTGGGCGGCGCCGGCCGCGAAGTCGGGGGCGGGCAGGGCGCGGCGGTCGAGCTTGCCGTTGGGGGTGAGCGGCAGGGCGTCCATGGTGACGATCGCAGAGGGCACCATGTGGGTCGGCAGGGTGCGGGCCAGGTGGCCGCGCAGCTCGGCCGGGTCGGCGCCGCCGACGACGTACGCGACGACGTGCCGGTCCCCGGGCCGGTCCTCGCGGACGATGACGGCCACGTGGGAGACGCCGGCGTGGCGGGCGGCGACGGCCTCGATCTCGCCGGGTTCGATGCGGAAGCCGCGGACCTTGACCTGGCCGTCGGCGCGCCCGGCGAATTCCAGTGCTCCGTCGGCGCGCCACCGGACGAGGTCGCCGGTGCGGTACATCCGGGCGCCGGGCGGTCCGTAGGGGTGGGCGGTGAACCGTTCGGCGGTGAGGTCGGGGCGGTGGCGGTAGCCGTGGGCGAGGCCGTCGCCGGAGACGTACAGTTCGCCGACGACGCCCGTCGGGACGGGCTGGAGGCCTTCGTCGAGGACGTACACCTGGGTGTTGGCGAGGGGGGCGCCGACGGGGATGACGGTACGTCCCGCGTCGTCGGCGGTGACCTGGTGGCAGTTGGTGAACACCATGGATTCGACGGGGCCGTAGCCGTGGACGAGCCTCAGGTGCGGGAAGTCCCGGCGGACGCGCAGGAGATGGGCGACGGAGGGCGCCTCGCCGCCCGTCATGACCTGGCGCAGGGTGCGGAACACCTCGGGGTGGGTGTCGGCCATGACGGCGAAGAGTCCTGCGGACAGCCAGACGGTGGTCACGTCGTGCGCGGTGACGAGCGCGGCGATCACGGCGGGTTCGGGGCTCTGGCCGGGGGCGAGGACGCAGGTGCCGCCGTGGAGCAGCACGGGCCACATCTCCAGGCTGAGTCCGTCCCACGAGACGGGGGCGCACTGGAGGGAGACCTGGTCGGGGCCGAAGTCGATGTAGTCCTGGCCGAAGAAGGTGCGGACGGTGGCGCGGTGCGGGGAGGCGACGCCCTTGGGGCGGCCGGTGGAGCCGGAGGTGAACAGGACGCAGGCGATGTCGTCGGCCAGGACCCGCACGTCGGGTGCGGTGGCGGGCGCGCCGTCGATCAGCCGGCGGTCGTGGGGTGCGTCGGTCCGGACGACGGTGACGTCTCCCGGCAGCCGGTCGGAGAGTCGGCCGTGGGTGACGACGGTGCGGACGCCGGCCTCGTCGACGATGGAACGGATCCGGTCCTCGGGGTGGTCCGGGTCCAGGGGCACGTAGGCGGCGCCGCACTTGAGGGCGGCCAGGATGCCGGTGACGAGATCGGGGCCGCGGTCGACGAGGACGCCGACGAGGTCCCCGTGGGTGACGCCGAGGCCGATGAGGTGGTGGGCGAGGCGGTTGGCCCGGGCGTCGAGTTCTCCGTAGCCGATCCGCTCGTCGCCGGAGATCACGGCGGTGGCGAGCGGCGTGCGGGCGGCCTGTGCGGCGAACAGTTCGTGCAGGCAGCGGTCGCGCGGATAGTCGGCGGCGGTGTCGTTCCAGGTGGTGAGGGTGGTGCGGCGTTCGTCGGCGGAGAGCACGTCGAGGGTGCCGAGCGGGCGGTCGGGGTCGGCGACGGCGGCGTGCAGGAGGCGTTCCAGGCGGGCGAGGAGCGTCCGTACGGTGTCGGTGTCGAAGAGGTCGGTGGCGAACTCCAGGCCCCCGTCGAGCCCGGCGGGTGCGCCGGTCGGGTCATGGGTCTCGGTGAGGGCGAGGGACAGGTCGAACTTGGCGGTGGTGTTGGCGACGGGCTCGGGGCGTGCGGTGACGTCGCCGAGCCGTACGTCGGTCTCCTCGGTGTTCTGGAGGACCAGGAGGACCTGGAAGAGCGGGTGGCGGGTGAGCGAGCGGACCGGGTTCAGCTCCTCGACGAGCCGCTCGAACGGCACGTCCTGGTGGGCGTACGCGGCGAGGTCGGCCTCACGGACCCGTGCGACGAGCTCCCGGAACGTCGGATCACCCGAGGTGTCCGTCCGCAGCACCAGCGTGTTGACGAAGAAGCCGACGAGGTCGTCCAGGGCCTCGTCCGTGCGGCCCGCGACGGCCGTGCCGAGGGGGATGTCGGTCCCGGCGCCGAGCCGGGTCAGCAGGGCGGCGAGGCCCGCCTGCACGACCATGAACAGGGTGGAGTGGGTCTCCCTGGCCAGGTCGCGCAGCTGCTGGTGGAGCTCGGGGCCGAACCGTACGGGCAGCAGGGCGCCGTCGGTGTCGGTGGCGCCGTCAGCGTCGGTTTCGGCGTCGGAGTCGGCGTCGGCGTTCGCTGAGCGGGGCCGGTCGGTGGGCAGGGGTAGTTGGTCGGGCAGGTCGGCCAGGACGTCGCGCCAGTGGTCCAGCTGGCGGGCGAGGAGGCTGTCCGGATCGGTGACGTCGCCGAGCAGCTCACGCTGCCAGAGGGTGTAGTCGGCGTACTGGGCCGGGAGCGGCGTCCAGTGGGGTTCGCCCCCGGCTGCGCGGGCCTCGTAGGCGGTGGCCAGATCGCGCAGCAGCGGGTTCATCGACCAGCCGTCGGCAGCGATGTGGTGCATCACCAGGAGCAGTACGTGCTCGTCCGCGTCTGCCATGAACAGGTGGGCGCGCAGCGGGAGTTCGTCCGCCAGGTCGAAGCGGTGGGATGCGGCGGCGCGGACGGCGGCAGTGAGCGCCTCGGGAGCGTGGGCGTGGTCGGTGACGGCCAGGGTCGGACGAGCCTGCGCGGCCGGGACGACGGACTGGCGGGGCAGGCCGTCGACGGCCGGGAAGCGGGTGCGCAGGGCCTCGTGCCGGCCCGTGAGGTCGATGAGCGCGGCCTGGAGGGCGTCCGGGTCGACGGTGCCGTGGAGCCGGGCGGCGAAGGTGAGGTTGTAGGCGGGGCCGCCGGCGCCGCCCTGGGCCTCGTCGAGGAACCAGAGGCGCTGCTGGGCGTACGAGAGCGGAAGCACGGCGGGGCGCTCGACCGGGCGCAGGGCCGGCCGGGCACGCTCGGCGCCGTCGAGGCGGCGGGCGAGTGCGGACACCGTGGGTGCCTGGAAGAGGTCGCGGATGCCGACTTCGACGCCGAGGGCGGTGCGGATGCGGCCGATCAGACGGGCGGCGAGCAGGGAGTGGCCGCCGAGGTGGAAGAAGTCGTCGTCGATGCCGGCTTCGGGGACGCCGAGGACGTCGGCGAAGAGACCGCAGAGGACCTCCTCGCGCGGGGTGCGCGGGGCGCGGCCGCCGAGGGAGGCGGCGAGCTCGGGAACGGGGAGGGCCTGACGGTCGAGTTTGCCGTTGGGCGTGAGCGGGAGGGCGTCGAGGACGACGATCGCGGCGGGGACGAGGTGCTCGGGGAGCCGGTCGGCCGCGTGAGCCCGTATCTCCTCAGGAGTCACCGAGTCGGACGCGAACTTGGACGCGGAGTCGGAGTCGGAGTCGTCGCGGACGACGTAGGCGACCAGGCGCTTGTCGCCCGGGCGGTCCTCGCGGACGACGACCGCCGCCTGACGGACACTGCCGTACTTCATCAGGACGGCCTGGACCTCGCCCGGCTCGACGCGGAAGCCGCGGATCTTCACCTGACCGTCCGCGCGCCCCAAGAACTCCAGGACACCGTCCGCGCGCCACCGCACCAGGTCACCGGTCCGGTAGACCCGCTCCCCGGGAGCCCCGTAGGGGTGGGCGATGAAACGCTCGGCCGTCAGTCCCGGCTGACCCACATAGCCCCGGGCCAGACCGACACCCGCCATGTACAACTCGCCGACCACACCGACCGGAACCGGACGGAGACCCTCGTCGAGCACGTACACCCGCTTGTTCACCACAGGCCGGCCGACCGGGATCGACGATCCCTCCGTGTCACGCTCCTCGACCGTGTGGCAGCAGGTGAAGATCATCGACTCGACCGGCGAGTAGCCGTTGACCAAGCGCAGTCCCGGATACTCCGCCAACGCCTTACCCACATGCGCCACCGACAGCGGCTCACCACCGGTCATCACCTGCCGCACCCCGGCGAAGCAGCCCGGGTACTCATCCAGCAGGAAGTTGAAAAGGCTCGCCGAGACGTGGACCGTCGACACCGCATGTGAGGCGATCAGTTCGACGATCACGGAAGGCTCAGGACGCACACCCGGCTGAAGGACACACGTCCCGCCGTGGAGGAGCGCGCCGAACAACTCCAGCGCGAACGCGTCCCACGACACCGGCGAGCACTGCAACCACACCTCACCCGGACCGAAAGACACGAACTCCTGCCCGGTCAACGTCCCCACCATCGCCCGATGAGGAGCCACCACACCCTTCGGCACACCCGTCGAACCCGACGTGAACATCACACACGCCACATCCAGAGGACCCGCCACCCGACCCAGATCACCACCATCACGCGCAGCGATCACCCCCGCCTCGGCATCGAGGCGTACGAAGGGGGCGGGGCCGTGCTGCCAGCCGTCGGCGGGCTCTCCCGTCGTGACGATCAGCCCGGCACCGGCGGTGGAGACGACGGAGCGGAGGCGCTCGACGGGGAACTCCGTGTCGAGGAGGGTGTATCCGGCGCCGGCCTTGAGCACGGCGAGTACGGCGACGACGAGGTCGAGGTCCCGGTCGAGGAGGAGGGCGACGGTGTCGCCCCGCCCCGCGCCTCGGTCACGGAGGTGTCGGGCGAGCCGGTTGGCGGAGGTGTTCAGCTCCGCGTAGCCGATCGTCCGGTCCGCGAGGACGAGGGCGGTGGCGTCGGGGGTACGGGCCGCCTGCCGCTCGAAGAGTTCGTGGACGCACGCGGTGTGCGGGAAGTCGGCGGTGGTGGCGTTCCAGTCGCCGAGGAGCGTGGTGCGTTCGTCGGCGGCGAGCACGTCGAGCGCCCCGATGGGCAGGTCCGGCTCGGACACTGCGGCGGTCAGGAGGCTGACCAGGCGCGCGGCGAGCGACTCGGCCGTGTCGTGGTCGAACAGATCGGTGGCGTACTCCAGGAGGCCGGAGATGCCGGCGGGTGCTCCCTCCTGGGTCCGGTGCTGTTCGGCGACGAAGGTGAGGTCGAACTTGGCGCTGTGGCGCTCGGGGTGCTCGGCACGGACCTCGCAGCCGGGCAGGGACAGGGGCGGCGGGGCGTCCTGGAGCGCGAGCATGATCTGGAAGAGGGGGTGCCGGGCGAGCGAACGGACCGGGTTCAGCTCCTCGACGAGCCGCTCGAACGGCACGTCCTGGTGGGCGTACGCGGCGAGGTCGGTGTCGCGGGTGCGGGCGACGAGCTCCCGGAACGTCGGGTCACCCGAGGTGTCCGTCCGCAGCACCAGCGTGTTGACGAAGAAGCCGATGAGGTCGTCCAAGGCGTCGTCGGAACGGCCGGCGACCGGGGCGCCGAGCGGGATGTCGGTCCCGGCGCCGAGCCGCGTCAGCAGCGCGGCGAGTCCCGCCTGCATCACCATGAACAGCGTGGAGTCGCTGCCACGGGCGAGATCGAGCAGCCGTCGGTGCAGCTCGGCGTCGAGCGTGAGGGGCACGCTGTCGCCCCGGTGGCTGGCGACGGCGGGCCGGGCGCGGTCCGTGGGGAGGGCGAGGGCCTCGGGGGCCCCGGACAGGGACTCGCACCAGAAGTCCAGTTGTCGCCGCGCGAGGCTGGACGGGTCGCCGTCGTCGCCCAGCAGCTCGCGCTGCCACAGGGTGTAGTCGGCGTACTGGACGGGCAGCGGTGCCCAGCCCGGCGCGCGGCCGGCGCGGCGCGCCTCGTAGGCCGTGGCGAGGTCCCGGGTCAGCGGGGTGAGGGACCAGCCGTCGGCGGCGATGTGGTGGCAGACGAGCAGGAGGACGTGGTCGTCGTCGGCGACGGTCAGCAGAGTGGCCCGCAACGGGGGCTCGGCGGCCAGGTCGAAGCGGTGGGCGGAGGCCTCGTGGAGGACCTGGGAGAGATCCTCTTCAGCACAAACCGTGGCGTGCCAGACGGACTTGAACGACGCGCCCGTGACGACACCGGCGTCTGCGTCGAGGACGCGCTGCCAGGGCTCTCCGTCCGCCGTCGGGAAGACCGTGCGCAGAGCCTCGTGGCGGACCGTCACGTCCCTCACGGCGCGCCGCAGCGCGTCGGTGTCGAGCGGTCCGCGCAGGCGAAGGGCGATCGGCACGTTGTAGGAGGCGTGGGGTTCCTCGACCTGGTCGAGGAACCAGAGCCGCTGCTGGGCGAAGGAGACGGGGACGCGGTCCGGCCGCCGGGCCGGGAGCAGCACCGGCCGGGGATCGGAGTCGACGCCTGCGCCTCCACCTACGCCCGCACCCGCACCGCCCGCGCTGTCGAGGCGCTCGGCCAGCGCCGCCACGGTGGGCGCGTGGAACAGTTCGCCGATGCCGACGCGTACGCCGAGCGCGGTGCTGATGCGGCTGATGAGGCGGGCGGCGAGGAGGGAGTGACCGCCGAGGTGGAAGAAGTTGTCGTCCGTGCCGACCTGCTCGACGCCGAGGACGTCGGCGAAGAGGTCGCAGAGGAGCTTCTCCTGCGCCGTGCGCGGGGCTCGGCCGCCCGGCGCGGTGGTGACGTCGGGGGCGGGGAGAGACCGGCGGTCGAGCTTGCCGTTCGGGGTGAGCGGGAGTGCGTCGAGGACGGTGAAGCTGCTGGGGCGGAGGTGCTCGGGAAGGTGCGCGGCGGCATGCGACCGGGCCTCGGCCGGGTCGAGTACGGTGCCGGGCTCGGCGACCAGGTAGGCCGCGAGCCGCTTGTCTCCGGGGCGGTCCTCACGGACCACGACCGCCGCCTGACGGACACTCCTGTGCCGCATCAGTACGGCCTGCACCTCGCCCGGCTCGACGCGGAAACCGCGGATCTTCACCTGGCCGTCCGCACGCCCGACGTACTCCAGGACGCCGTCGGCGCGCCACCGCACCAGGTCACCGGTCCGGTAGACCCGCTCACCGGGAGCCCCGTGGGGGTGGGCGACGAACCGTTCGGCCGTCAGTCCCGGCTGGCCCAGGTAGCCGTGCGCCAGGCCGGCTCCGGTGAGGTAGAGGTCACCGACCACGCCTGCCGGGACCGGGCGGAGCCGCTCGTCGAGGGCGTACATCCGCTCGTTGCCGATCGGCCGGCCGATCGGGATCGCGGGGCGGCGGGTGTCCTCCGTGGTGATGGCGTGGGTCGAGACGAAGATCATCGCCTCGACCGGCCCGTAGCCGTTGACGAGGCGCAGGCCCGGGTACTCCGCCAGCGCCTTCGCCGCGTGGGCGGGCGACGCGGCCTCGCCGCCGCCGAGGATCTGGCGCATCCCGGTGAAGCAGCCCGGGTACTCGTCCAGCAGGAAGTTGAGGAGGCTCGCCGAGAGGTACGCCGAGGTGACGTGGTGGCGGGCGATGAGCTGGGCGATCACCGCGGGCTCCGGCTTTCCGCCGGGCTGGAGGACGCAGGTGCCGCCGTGGAGCAGCGCGCCGAACAGCTCCAGCGCGAAGGCGTCCCAGGACACCGGCGCGGCCTGCAACCACACCTCGTCCGGCCCGAAGGACACGAAGTCCTGACCGGTCAGCGTGCCCGTGACGGCCCGGTGGGGAGCGACGACGCCCTTCGGGACGCCCGTCGACCCCGACGTGAACATCACGCACGCCGCGTCCTCGGGCCCCACGGCACGACCCGGCGCGGTGTCCGCGCACGCCGCGATCCCGGCCGCGTCCTCATCGGCGTCGAGCCGTACGAGGCCGGGCACCGGTCCCAGCCCGTCAGCGAGGTCACCGGTCGTGACCACCGACGAAAGACCCGCGCGCCCGGTGACGTCCCGCAGCCGCTCCGCCGGGAATCCCGGATCCAGCAGCGTGTACGCGGCTCCCGCCTTCAGTACCGCCAGCACCGCCGCGACCAACCGCGGCTCACGCTCCAGGAGGATGCCCACCGTGTCACCACGGCGTACCCCGCGGCCGACGAGATGCCGGGCCAGCCGGTTCGCGTCACGCTCCAACTCCCCGTACGACACGCGCACATCACCGAAGAGCAGCGCCGTCGACTCCGCCGAGGCGGCAGCCCGTCGCTCGAACAGCTCGTGCACACACGCCTCGTACGGCTGCACGCCGGCCGACGCGCTCCACTCGCCCAGCAGCAACCGCCGCTCGCCCTCCGCCAGGACGTCCAGATCACCGATCCGTACGTCCGGCTCCGCGACGGCCGCCGTCAACAGCCGCACCAGACGCGCCACCAGCGCCTCGACGCTGCCCCGGTCGAACAGGTCCGCGGCGTACTGGGCCGAGCCGCGGACGCCGGTGGGGCGTCCGGCGCCGTCGTACGCCTCGGTGACGTCGAAGGTCAGGTCGAACTTGGCGACGTCGAGGGAGAGCACGTCCTGTGCGACGAGGTCGAGGCCGGGCAGCCGCGGTGTGGCGACGGCGTTGTTCTGGAGGACGAGCATCACCTGGAAGAGCGGGTGGCGGGCGGGCGAACGGGCCGGGTTCAACTCCTCGACGAGCCGCTCGAACGGCACGTCCTGGTGGGCGTACGCGGCGAGATCGGTCTCCCGGACCCGCGTGACGAGCTCCCGGAACGTCGGATCGCCCGAGGTGTCCGTCCGCAGGACCAGCGTGTTCGCGAAGAAGCCGACGAGCTCGTCCAGGGCCTCGTCCGCACGGCCGGCGACGGGCGTGCCGAGCGGGACGTCGGTCCCGGCCCCGAGCCGCGTCAGGAGCGCCGCAAGGCCCGCCTGGACCACCATGAACAGCGTGCTGTCACTGCGGCGGGCGAGATCGAGCAGCCGTCCGTGCAGATCGGCCGGCAGGTCCACCGGGACGACCCCACCCTCGTGCGAGGGCCGGAGCGGGCGGGGGCGGTCGGTGGGCAGCGTCAGTTCGTCGTCGAGCCCTGCCAGGGCCTGCCGCCAGTGGGCCGTCTGCCGGGCGAGGAGACCGTCGGTGTCCGACGGGTCGCCGAGCAGCTCCCGCTGCCACAGCGTGTAGTCGGCGTACTGGACGGGCAACGGCGCCCACTCCGGCGCGCGCCCCTCCACACGAGCCGCGTACGCCACCGCCAGGTCCCGCACCAGCGGCGCCAACGACCATCCGTCACAAGCAATGTGATGGACCACCAGGAGAAGGACGTAGTCCTCTTCCCTCTCCCCCGGGCCGAACAGATGGGCACGCAGGGGAAGTTCGGTGGCGAGGTCGAAGGCCTGACGGGCCGCGGCGGTGAGGGCGTCGGTGAGGCCCGCCTCGCCCGGGGAGGTGTGGGTCCAGTCCGCGCGGGCGTCCTGGGGCTTCAGCACCCGCTGGTACGGCTCCCCGTCGGGCGCGGGGTAGAGGGTGCGGAGGGCTTCGTGGCGCTCCACCACGTCGTCGACGGCCCGGCGCAGCGAGTCGGTGTCGGGAGTGCCGTGCAGGCGGAGGGCGAGCGGGACGTTGTACGTGGCGCCGCTCGCCGCCTCCGACGGGGCACCGGAACGCTCGCTCTGGCTGAGGAACCAGATGCGCTGCTGCGCGTGGGACAGCGGGAGCCGGTCGGGCCGCTCGGCGGGGCTCAGGGCCGCCGGGGCCTGCGCGGCGCCGTCGAGGGCACGGGCGAGGCCCGCGGCGGTCGGGTCCCGGAACAGCTCGCGGATGCCGATCTCGACGCCGAAGGTGCGGCGGATGCGGCTGATCAGGCGGGCGGCGAGCAGGGAGTGCCCGCCGAGCAGCAGGAAGCTCTCGTCCGCGCCGACCTCGTCCATGCCGAGGACGTCGGCGAACAGTCCGCACAGGGTCCGCTCGACCGGAGTCGCGGGGGCACGGCCGACCGGTCCGGTACGGGTCTCGGGGGCGGGCAGGGCCTGGCGGTCGAGCTTGCCGTTCGGGGTGAGCGGGAGGGCGTCGAGGACGACGATCGCGGCGGGGACGAGGTGCTCGGGGAGCCGGTCGGCCGCGTAGGCCCGTATCTCCTCAGGGGTCACGGAGGCAGACACAGGCGCGGGCTCGGAAGCGGACTCGTCTCCGTACCCGTACTCGGGCTCGGCTGCGTCGCGGACGACGTAGGCGACCAGGCGCTTGTCTCCGGGGCGGTCCTCGCGGACCACGACCGCCGCCTGACGCACACCCCCCTGGCGCATCAGGACGCCTTGGACCTCACCCGGCTCGACGCGGAAGCCGCGAATCTTCACCTGACCGTCCGCACGCCCGAGGAACTCCACGACGCCGTCGGGCCTCATCCGCGCGAGGTCACCCGTGCGGTAGAGGCGCTCTCCGGGAGCCCCGTAGGGGTGGGCGATGAACCGCTCGGCCGTGAGACCCGCCTGACCCGCGTATCCCCGGGCCAGCCCCACGCCGGCCATGTAGAGCTCGCCTTCCGCGCCGGGCGGGAGGCGCCGGAGGCGCTCGTCGAGGACGAAGACCTGCTTGCGGGCGAGGACGGAACCGACGGGTACGGCGGAGCTCCCGAGGTCCTGCGGGGTGATCTCATGGCAGCAGGTGAAGATCATCGACTCGACCGGCGAGTACCCGTTGACCAACCGCAGTCCCGGATACTCCGCCAACGCCTTGCCCACATGCGCCACCGACAGCGGCTCACCACCCGTCATCACCTGCCGCACCCCGGCAAAGCAGCCCGGATACTCATCCAGCAGGAAGTTGAACAGACTCGCCGACACGTGGACCGTCGACACCCCACGGGAGGCAATCAGTTCGACGATCACGGAAGGCTCAGGCCGCACACCCGGCTGAAGAACACACGTCCCGCCATGAAGCAGCGCACCGAACAACTCCAGCGCGAACGCATCCCACGACACCGGCGAGCACTGCAACCACACCTCACCCGGACCGAAAGACACAAAGTCCTGCCCGGTCAGCGTCCCCACCATCGCCCGATGAGGAGCCACCACACCCTTCGGCACACCCGTCGAACCCGACGTGAACATCACACACGCCACATCCAGAGGACCCGCCACCCGACCCAGATCACCACCATCACGCGCAGCGATCACCCCCGCCTCGGCATCCACCGAGACCGGAAGCACCCCCGTGCCCTCCCAATGACCCGCCAACCGAGCCACCGTCACCACCCGCGTCACACCCGCCAAAGAGGCGATGTCACGGACCCGCTCCACAGGAAGACCAGGATCAAGCAGCGTGTAACCGGCACCCGCCTTCAACACCGCCAGAACCGACACCACCAGCTCCGTGTCACGCTCCAGCAACACCCCGACCGTGTCACCACGCCGCACACCACCCGCAACCAGATGACGCGCCAACCGGTTCGCCCGGGCGTTCAACTCGCTGTATGCGGTGCCCCGTCCCTCGAAGACCACGGCGGCGGCATCGGGGGTCCGGGCCGCCTGCTCCTCGAAGACCTCGTGGACGCAGTCCATGGACACCTTCATCAACTCCATCACTCGGCGTTCGGGCGGTGCGGGGGGGGCGGGCGGTCTTGCGTGGCGACCGGTGTTTCGTGGCGTGCGGTCTTGCGTGGCGAGCCGTGGCCGGTCGGGCCGTCAAGCGGTCGGTCAGCCGGCGGCGGCGGTCTCGGCGATGAGGCTCGCCGGGCGCATGTCGGTCCAGTGGGTGTCGACGTAGTCGAGGCAGCTCTGCCGGGAGGCGGCTTCGTGGACGACGTTCCAGCCGTCCGGGACCTCGATGTCGGCCGGCCACAGCGAGTGCTGGTTCTCGTGATTGACCAGCACCAGGTATGCGGCGTCGGCGTTCTCAAAGGGATTGGTGGTCATCGGAATTCTCCTGTTCCTGAAGCAATTCTTCGGAGACAACGGAAAGCTATCGCCGCCGCGAATTCCGGAAAGGCAGCAACCGGGGCAGCTGGGCGGCAGTTGTGCGGCGGCAGCCGAATCCGGATCTCAGCGGAGGGAATGGCCGCGCAGAACGGCCGGTGTGCGGCGCTCGGTGCAGCAGCGTTCGACGAGGAGCGCGTACGGCAGCAGGGTCGCCAGGTCGCACGGGCCGAACAGCGAGATGCCCACGGGCAGTTCGCCGACGAATCCGGCCGGTACGGCGATGTTGGGGTGGCCGGCCAGGGCGGGCAGGGTGGAACTGGTGCGGGTGAACGGGTCGGGCCCGTCGGCAATGCGCCAGGCCGGTCCGCTGGTCGCGGCCATCAGGACGTCCACGCCGTGCTCGGCCAGGGCCGTGGCGAGCAGGTCCTGGGCCCGCTGTCGGGTACGTCTCCGCAGGTCGGGGGCGAGCGCCCGGTCCTCGTCGGTGAGCGCGGCGCACAGCTCGAAGAGCTCCTGGCCGAAGAGGGCGAGCTCCTCGGGATCCTCGCGGTTCGCCGTGATGACCTCGTCGAGGGTGGCCGGGGCGTTGCGCCGGCCGCTCAAGTACCGCTCCAGGGACGGCCGGAACTCGGCGCAGAGCGCGTCGAGTCCGTCGACGAGCATGTCCCTGGGCAGGGTGAGCTCGACGGGTACGACGACGGCGCCCGCGTCCCGGAGTCGTTCGGCGGCGCGTTCCGCGAGGTCCTGGGCCTCGGGCGCCATGCCCTTGACGTGCCACAGGCCGACCCGGACGGACTCCGGCGGTGCCGGGGTGGTGGGCAGCGGACGGCCGGTCAGGACCGTGAGGCAGAGCGCCGCGTCCGCGAGCCGTGCCGCGAGCGGTCCGATGGAGTCCTGCACGACGGAGATCGGTACGACTCCGGCGGACGGCAGGGTGCCGGGGGCGGGTTTGATCGCGGCCACTCCGCAGACGCCCGCCGGGCAGACGAGCGAGCCGTCCGTCTCGGTGCCGAGCGCGAGCGGGGCCATCCCGGCCGCCACGGCGGCGGCCGAACCGGCGGAGGAGCCCCAGGGGCTGTGCTCGGGGTCGTACGGGTTCCGGGTCTGGCCGCCGACGGCGGACCAGCCCTCGATGCTGCGGGTGGAGCGGAAGTTGCCCCACTCCGTGAGGTTCGTCTTGCCGAGGATCACGGCCCCGGCCGCCCGCAGCCGGGCGACGACCTCCGCGTCCCGGTCGGGCGGGGTCCCGGCGAGCTGCCGGGAGCCTGCCGTACCGGCGAGTCCCGCCGTGTCGATGTTGTCCTTGACGAGGACGGGGATGCCGTCCAGGGGGCTCAGGGCCCGCCCGGCGGCGTGCCGGTGGTCGGCGGCGCGGGCCTGTGCCAGGGCCGTGTCGTCGACCGCGAGGACGGCGCGGACCACGGGGTCCACGGCGGTGATCCGGTCCAGGCAGGCCGTGACCAGGTCGGTGCTGGTGAGCGCGCGCGAGCGCAGCAGCCGCGCGAGCTCGGTGACGGGACGGTCCTGGATGCCCGCGAGATCCGGGCGGCCCGGGCGATCCGGCAGGTCCGGGCGACCCGGGCGATCCGACAGGTCCGGGGGATCTGACAGGTCCCGGAGATCTGGGGGATCTGGGAGGTCCCGGAGATCTGGGAGATCCGGGGCGGGGATGCCGGGTGCAGGGGGGCGGTCAGTCAAGGCGGGCCCCCCGGAGGAGCGGGGTGAGGGCCACCATGACGACGGCGATCAGGGCGACCAGGGCGTGCAGCAGCAGCGCCCAGGTCATGCCGGCCCACTCGACGAGTACGCCGATGACCAGGTTGCCGAGGGGCGCGGCACCAAAAATGAGGAGCGCCTGGATCGACACGACCCGGCCGCGTACGGCTTCGGGCGCCCAGCGCTGCACGCACGACACCAGCACGGTGCCGACCAGGGCCGAGACGAGTCCCAGGCCGGCGTAGGGCGCCAG
This sequence comes from Streptomyces sp. NPDC042346, assembly GCF_055581845.1. Classification (NCBI taxonomy): domain Bacteria; kingdom Bacillati; phylum Actinomycetota; class Actinomycetes; order Kitasatosporales; family Streptomycetaceae; genus Streptomyces; species Streptomyces sp. NPDC042346. The sequence goes on from NZ_JBVJEH010000002.1 coordinate 904,513, forward strand.
CGCCGCGACCATGGACGGCGCCCAGGCCAGTGCCGCCAGGCACAGGGTCTGCCCGACGGTGCCCAGGACGAGTACGCGTCCCGCACGGTGGCGGGCCGGCCACACCAGGGACAACAGGAACCCGGCGGCGGCGCCGACGGTGAACGCGGTCAGGAGCAGGCCGGCTCCGGCGGCGGCGGAACCGTTCCGGTTCGCCATCAGCGCCACGCCGATGTTGATCGGCCCCGCGCCGGCGAACTCGGTCAGTCCGATCACGGTGATCACGGCCCGCAGCCGTGGCTCGGCGGCCACGGCGCGGAGCCCTTCGCCGATGCGTGCCACCAAGGACGCCTGCGGCGGCGCCCCGGTGGGGCGGACGGCACCGCGCCCCTGCGCGGCGGAGGGGGCTTCCTCTTCCCTCGTGACCTCGGGACCGCTCGCCCCGGGAGCCGAACCTGAATCCGACTCCGAATCCGACTCCGACTCCGACACGGTGTGCGGCTTTCCCCGTGTCCGTACGCGGAGAACGGCCGCCGCCGACACCGCGAACGTCACGGCGTTGACGGCCGCGACCAGCGGGATGCCGCCGAGGGCCATCAGTACCCCGCCGAGGGGGCCGCCCGCCGCCTGGCCGCCGCGGAGGGCGCCCAGGTAGAGGGCGTTGCCGCGGACCAGCTGGCTGGGGGGCAGAAGCCCGGCGCGCAGCGATCCGGAGGCCGGGATGAAGAACGCGCCGAACAGCGCGAGCCCGGCGGCCGCCGCCACGAGCAGGGGGATCCCGGGGCCCAGGGCGAGGGCACCGGCGGCCGCGAGGACCATGACCGCGCAGCGGGCCAGGTCGGCACCGGCCATGACCCTGCGCGGGCCCATGCTGTCGACGACGGCACCCGCGCCGAGCAGCGTGACCAGCCGAGGCAGGGAGGCGAGCGCGAGGACCGCGCCCGCCCGGGCCGGGCCGGTGTCGGCGGTGACCGACCAGGCGAGCGTCACGTACCAGGCGGCGTCGCCGAGCGCGGACAGGCCCATGGCGAGGGCGAATCCGAGGTAGCCGCCGTCCGTGAGGCCCGGCCCACCGGTGCGAGGGGCGGTGGTGGGCGCGGGCCCGGTGGCCATGCTGCCGCTCACGGCTGGGTGCCCAGCGGTGTGGCGAGCGAGGGATCCGGGTGCGGGAGGCCCGCCCCGGCCGCCCACACGTCCTCGTGGGCGAGGGCGGCCGCCTCGTACTTGCCCAACGCACTGATCAGCAGGCGCAGTTCCAGGGCGAGGGCCTCCACGAGCCGTTCGAGGCCCCGCTCGGGGTCCTCCTCGACAGCGAGGAGCGCCGCGCGTCCGAGCCCGACGGCCGTGGCCCCGAGGGCGAGTGCCTTGGCCGCGCGGGTGCCCTCCCACATGCGGCCGGACACGAGCAGTCCGGCGGCGGGGCGGCCGATGCGGCGCAGGCATTCGCCCAGCGGCAGCCCGACGCCGTCGAGGAAGCCGAGGGGGGCCCAGCCGGTGCCGCCCTCCGCGCCGTCGACGGTGACCGCGTCGGCGCCGGCCGCCCAGGCGACGGCGGCGGCCTCGCGGACGTCCCGTCCTGGGTGGAGCTTCACCCACACGCGGGCGCGCGGGAAGTTGTTGCGCATCAGGCGGATCTGCTGGCGCAGGATCTCCTCGGTGAAGGTGCCGGGGCTGCTGCACCGCAGGACGCGTTCGTCCCCGCCGAGGGAGTCGCCGCCGCGAGAGTCCCCGCCGAGGACGTCGTCGACGGCGTACTGCTCGGCGACGCGGGCGGCGGCCGCTCGGTCCAGGACGGTCATGCCGCCGAGCCCCGGCTTGGCGCCCTGGCCCACCTTCAGTTCGAAGGCGAGGCGCCCCGATTCGAGGAGCGGGCGGGCGGAGGGGTCGCTGTAGACGAGGTTCCACACCTCGGCGTCGGCGTCCTCGGTGCTCTGCTGCACGGCGACGCCGCCGGTGCCGTCGGGGACTTCGTCGAGGTAGGCGCGGATGCGGCCGAGCAGCGACCGCTCGGTGTCCCCGGACGGCGTGGCGCCGAGGCGCCCGTATCCGTTGACGGGCACGACGTTCTCGCCGATGACCATCGGGATGCCGAGCCGGCCCGCCTGTCGGCTGGCGGCCATGCCGAGGTCGGCGCTCGCCACCTGGGTGGAGCCGAACGCGGAGAGGTAGGCGGGCAGCGGGGAGTGGAGGGCACCGACGGTGGTGGCGAGGTCGACGTCGTGGTGCATCGGCTCGCGGGCGAGGTCGATGAGCTTCTCCAGGCGCCGCGGCATGAAGACGGGCGGCACCAGGCGGAGCGCGTCGAGGAAGTCGGCGTCCTGGGCAGCGGGCGCGGGCGTCCGCGTGGCGCCGAACAGGGTCCGCCCGTACGCCTCCACGGGCGGGAAGAGGGCGGCGGTGCCGCGGCGGGCCCGGTCGCGGACGGCCTCGGCGGGGAATCCGTCGGCCCGCAGGCCGGTTTCGCCGCGGGCCGCCTCGGTGGGTCGGGGGTTCACGGGGCGACCACTCCCGGGACCTTCGGGTAGGCGCTGGCCTGCCAGACGGCGTCGAGTCCCGCGAGGTAGCGGGTGAACCGCTCCAGGCCGATGCCGAAGCCGGCGCTGTCCGGGATGCCCTCGCGGACCATCTGGAGGTACCAGCCGTACTTGGCGGGGTTCTCGCCGGTCTCGCGCATCCGGGCGACGATCCGGGCGTACTCGAACTCCCGCTCGCTGCCGCTGCACAGTTCGCCGTAGCCCTCGGGCGCGATGATGTCGAAGTTGCGCAGGGTGCCCGGCTCGTCGCGGCTCTCGCGGTCGTAGAAGCCCCGGGAGCCCTTGGGGTAGTCGGTGACGAAGAAGGGGCGGCCGGACTTGGCGGAGAGCAGGGCCTCGCCCTGCCAGTCGATCTCGGCGTCGGCGCTCTGGTCGTGGCCCATGTCGCGTAGTTCGGCGACGGCGTCGGCGTGGGTGCGGTGGCCGAAGGGCTCGCCGAGGAGTTCGGCGAAGGCTCCGGTGTCGCGGCCGAGCCGCTCGAACTCCTCGGGGTGGCGCTCGGTGACCTCGCGCACGATGTGCCGTACGAGATCCTCGCCGAGCCGGGTGATCTCCTCGCGGGAGGCGCCCGAGACCTCCACGTCGATCTGGTGGAACTCGGCCAGGTGACGGCTGGTGTTCGCGGTCTCCAGGGGTTCCAGACGGATGCAGGGCGCGATGGAGAAGATCTTGTCGAAGGCGAGCAGGGAGGCCTGCTTGTAGAGGATGGCGCTGGTCATGAGCTTGTAGCGGTGGCCGTAGTAGTCGACGTCGACCTGCTTGGAACCGCGTACGCCCGGGTCGGTGACCGGGCCGATCAGCGGCAGCAGCATCTCGGTGAAGCCGTGTGCCTGGAGAAAGGCGCGGGTGGCCGTGAGCACGCCGTTCTGGAGCCGGACGACGGCACGGGTCGTCGGGTCGGTCAGGTGCCGTGCGGGGACCTCGGGCAGGCGGTCCGTGACGGCGGGGCCGTCCGCCGGGTCCGTGATGTGCAGCATGAGGTGTCTACCGTCCTTCTTCGGGGAGGGCCGCGCGGGCCGGCGGGCGGTGCCCGTCGTCGAGGGGCCGGTGGGTGGGCGAGGGGTCGAGGGCCGCGGCGTCGAAGCGGCGTTCCACGTGGCGGAGAGCGGTGAGGAGTCCGCTGGAGGTCAGGCGGGGCTCGTGGCCGAGTTCGACGATGCCGCCGAGCGGCATGGCGCCGATCTCGGACCAGCGCAGCCGTCCGTCGGTGTCGAGGTAGCTGCGGGTCCGCTGGGCGTTGTCGGGGTGGAGGCAGAAGGGGACGTCGAGGTAGCCGCGTGCGAAGGCCTGCGGCAGGGCGCGGCCGAGGTCCGGCGAGATCTCCAGGACGGCCTGGACGAGCGCGGACGCTTCGGCGTGGATGCCGGTGTCGGGGATCGCGGTGTCGGGGATGCCGGTGCCGGGGATCGCGTGGTCGGGGATGCCGGTGCCGGGACTGCCCGGGACGCCGGTGCCGGGACTGCCGGGGACGCCGGTGCCGGGACTGCCCGGGTTTCCGGTGCCGGGGGCCTGACCGGCGGCCCGCCCCGCAGCCGTCTCCGCCTCCGCGGCGCGTGCCGCGGCTTCGAGGGCGGCGACGTTCTCGTGCACGGTCGGGATGCGGTGGGCCTCGGCGGCGGTCTTCACGATGAGGCGGGCCGCGCCGGTACGGACCGCGAGGCGTGCCGATTCCTCCAGGAGGAGCCGGGCTCCGTCGGGGGTGCGCGGATAGACGCCCATGTACGTGTAGACGACGATGTGCCAGTCGAGGTCGGGCAGGAGCGCCGCCGCGAGTCGCCGCAGGGCGTGCAGGGCCTCCTCGTCCTGGGCGGGATCGGTCTGCTGGGCGTAGCTGAGGGAGACGCTGCGCAGTCCGTGCTGGGCGAAGAACAGGGCTTCCAGGACGCTGAGCGCCACGAGCAGGCTCGGCGGGCACAACTGGCCCATCATGCAGCCGCCGAAGGTCTCCAGGTGGGGGTCGGCTCCGTGGTCCCGGGTACGGGCGAGCAGCTCGCAGCTGCGTGCCCAGTTCTCGACGGAGGTGGCCAGCGGCGTACGTCCGTAGGGCAGGCAGTAGGAGACGGGGCCGCCCTCGGTGGCGTCGAGCCCGGCGAGGAGCAGCGCGGCGACGATGTCCTGCGGGGCGGCGGAGCCGTGCCGGACCTGTACGGGGAAGGCGGGGTCCTGGATGCCGTCGAGAAGCGAGCGGGTGACGGCGGTGTCGTAGGTGACGAGGGGATAGCCGTTGAGCGGGACGCCTTCGGCGAGGGCGCGTCGGGCGGCGGCCTGGTCTCCGACGCGGGTGTAGCTGTCCAGGGTGACGGTGCCGACGGTGGTGGCGTCGGCGGCCCGGGTGGCGGCGAGGCCGGCCCGCATGACACGCGGGTCGCTCATGCCCATGCGGGGCTGGACCACGAGGCGGCCGGCGCGCCGCGCGTCGGACACGAAGGCGCCGAAGGAGCCGAAGGAGCCGGGGGGCGACGAACGATCCGCGGGCGTCGAGGACGCCGACCGGTCCGTGATCGTCGAGGGCGAGGGCGAGGGCCGGTCCGTGGTCGTCGGGGTGGGGTGTGTGGGTGCGGTCATGTCGTCACGCCCGCCGGGATGGATCTCAGGAAGGACCCGAACGACGCCAGGCCCGCACCGTCCTCGAAGACCGCGTCGAAACCCGCTTCGAGGAGGGCGGCGTGGTCGGTACCGCCGACGCCGTCGATGCCGAGCTTGCCGCCGATCACGACGGGGATGGCGGCGGTCTCGGGATGGCCGCGCAGTTCACGCACGACACGTCGTCCGTCGTTGGCGCCATGGCCGTTGACGCTGCTGATCACCACGAGGTCGGGGCGCCGGCGCCGGCATTCCTGGACGAGGAGCTCGTCGGGCACGCACGCTCCGAGGTTCGCGACCTGGTGGCCCAGGTCTTCGAGGAGCAGTTGCAGATACACGAGGTTCCAGGTGTGTGCGTCCGACGCGACGCTGGAGACGATCACCTTGAGTCCGGAGCCGGGCCGTAGCTCCGCACTCGGGCTCTGTACCGGGGTCTGGGCCGGAACAAGTACCGGGATCTGTGCCGGAGTCCGTGCCGGGGTCTGGACCGGGGTGACCGGGGTGACCGGGGTGCCCACTTTCATAGCCTGCCTTCGTTCGACATGACGGATGACGCCCTCACCGGTTTCTCGCGACGGTGGTGACGGTGATGCCGGTGGGAATGTCCGATCGGGGCGCGCTTTCAACCTAGGTGCGGCCCCGGAGACCGGGCGGAAGTACGGGCGGCAGGTGTCCGGCAGAATCGACTGCGGGTCGTGGCGGAATCAGGCCATGGCAGGGACGGATTTCGCTGCCGTGCCGTATTCCCCGGAAATTCCGTGTGCCTCGGAAATTCCGTGCGCCTCGGGGATTGCGTGCTCCGCGGGGAACGTCGCCGGCGCCGGCCGGCCGGCGAGGGCCGACCGGACCCGGTGCAGGACGCGGAAGCGGTCCCGGCCGTCCTCGTCGGCGGTGCGGACCAGGCCGTGGATCAGCAGGCCGTACACCGTCGCGGCGGCGTCGGCGAGGGACGTGCCGGCGAACGGTCCCGCTTCCTCCAGGGTCCAGCTCCCGGGCAGCGCGGCCAGGGCGAAGAGCCCTTCCCGCAGCGGCGGTTCGAGTACGGCGAGGCTGCGCCGGACCGCTCCGGAGCCGCTTCCGGACGCGGTGCCCCAGGAGGCGGGAGGCGTCGAGAAACGCTCGGGGTCCCGGGCGAGGGCGTGCAGCAGCTCCTCCGGCGAGTGGACGAGTCCCCAGGCGGCCGTGGTCTCCAGCGCGCCCGGGACGCCGTCGAGCGCGCGGCACAGTTCGGCGACGGCGGGGGTCGCGGCGGGACGGGGGGCGTACGGGCGGAGCCGTCGCAGATGGGACAGGAACAGCCGGACGGCGGGGAACTCGGCGAGCGCGGCGGCATCGTGGTCGAGCGCGTGCCCGGGGACGGGCAACGGGCCGATCGGCATGACCTGTTCACCGGTCAGGCAGGACGGGGCGGGTGCGGTGAGGACGACGCGCAGGCCCGGTTCGCGGGCGAGGAGGTGGTGGACGAGGGGTCCTCCGGCGCGCTGCCCGAGACCGTCCAGGACGAGCAGGACGTCGTGTCCGCGACCGCCTCCGGCGTCGGTCACGGCCGGTTCGAGCCGGCGCAGCTCCCGCAGGTCGGGCGAGAGACCGGCCGCCGGGACCCACAGCACCTCCCAGCCGTGACGCTCGCGCAGGGTCCCCGCCGCCTCGCGTACGAGACGGGTCTTGCCGACCCCTCCCAGACCGACGACGCTCACCAGTCTCTGCTGATCGACCGTCAACAGCTCGACGAGATACTGGATTTCGTGCTCCCGTCCGACCGTCGTACCGTGCAGCACGGGCGGCGAGCAGGTCTCGGGTCCTGCGGCGCCGGAGCCCTCGGGCGGGAGGTGGCTGCGTCCCGCGTCGTGGAACGCGTCGCGGGCCGCTCCGGTGAGCCGCAGGACGTCGGCGAGCAGCCGTACCGTCTCCTGCCGGGGGCGGCGGGCGCGGCCGCTCTCCAGGTCCCGTATCGCCCTGACGCTGAGCGTGGCCAGATCGGCCATCTGCTGCTGGGTCATGCCGCTGCGTCTGCGGTGGTCGCGCAGCAGCCCGCCGAACTGGTCCGTCTCGATGACTGTGGTCATGGGTCCCCTCCCTTGATCGGTCCTGGCATCACCCATGGTCGGAACGGTCGGGCACGTACCACATGGGTCTGCCGCCCCCAGATTTGGGCGGGGGGCCGCCGCGGGCGGGCCGGTGGGCCGGGCGGGCAGCGGGCGGGTACCTGGCGGGACCCCAGCGAGTACCGGGCGGGGCCGGGGCGGCACCGGGCGAGTACCGGGTGGGGGTACGGGAATCGGGCCGGGGCGCGGCGGGGTCGCGCGAATGGGTGGGGGCCGGAGCAAAACATGGGGGCGATGCCCCCATGTGGGGGCGGGGTGCGCCTGTCACCGTTGCACACGTGACCATCACCACCTCCACACAGGACACCACCACGGGTCTGGCCCCCGGTTGGTGGGCGCCCGCCCTCCATCTGCGGGAGCGGCTCGCGGCACCCGGCGCTCCGGCCGCCGCGCCCGCCGGACCGGCGGCGGGCCGCCTTGCCGACCGCCTGGCGGACCGGGTGGCGGCCCTGGGCCAGGACGAGGCGTTCCCGGTGCGGCTGGCCGCGCTCGGCGCCGACGTGCCGACGGTCGCCGCCCTGGCGGCCGAGCCCTCGGCGCGGCTGGCGGCCAGGGCCGCGCGGCCCGGGTGGGCGGAGTTCGTGGAGCGTGCCGTGGCCTCGGCACCGCTGTGGCCTGACCCGGACACGGGGACCGCACCGGGTACCGGCGGACCGGACTCGGACGGAGCGCACGCAGGTGGACCCGGCACTGCCGGACCGGACACGGCCGCGCGGCACGACGTGTGGCGGCGGGCGTTCGCCGGTGCGCTGGCACCCCTCACCCGGGCGGCCGGCGAGGCGCTCGCCGAGCGGTTGCGGGCCCTGCCCGACCTGGCGCGCCAGGTCGATGCGGACGCCGTACGGGCGGGGTTCGAGCGGCAGCTCGGTCACCGGCTGGTGACCCCGGCGGCGCGCACCCTGGTCCTCGAACTGAACCGCGCACGCGTCGAGGGACGGCTGGACGGGGCCACGCCCGAGCGGCGCTTCGCCGGCTTCGCCGCGGAACTCGGGACGCGGCACCCCTTGGCCGGACTGTTCGGCCGGTATCCGGTGCTCGCACGCCTGTTGGGCACCGAGTGCGGGTACGCCACCGCCGCCACCGCCGAGCTCCTGGAGCGTTTCGTCGCCGATCGGGCCGCGATCGTGGAGGAACTCCTCGGCGGCATCGACCCCGGTGCGCTGACCGCCGTGGACCTCGGCCAGGGGGACACCCATCAGCAGGGCCGCGCGGTGGCGATGCTCCGCTTCGCCGACGGCCGCACGGTGGTGTACAAACCCCGCCCGCTCGACCAGCACGCCTGCTTCGACCGGCTCGTGGGCTGGCTCGACGACCGCCTGCCCGGCCTCGGCCTGCGTACGGTGAAGGTCCTGCGCCGCGACGGCTACGGCTGGCTGGAGTTCGTCGGCCACCGGCCCTGCCGGTCGGTCGGCGAGGCCGACCTGTTCTACCGGCGGCAGGGCGCGCTGCTCGCTCTGCTGTACGCGGTGGACGGCGCGGACATGCACTGCGAGAACCTCGTGGCCTGCGGGGACCAGCCGGTGCTCGTCGACGTGGAGACGCTGCTGCACCCCTCGGTGCCGGCGGCCACCACGGCGGGCCCCGACCCGGCCGCGCTGGCCCTCGCCGCCTCCGTCCACCGGACGTGTCTGCTCCCCCAGTTGCTGATCGGCGAGCACGGGGCGCTCGACATCTCGGGCGTCGGCGGCGGTCAGGCCGCCCTGTCCCCCGCCGATGTCGTCGACTGGGCGGACGCCGGGACCGACACGATGCACCTGGTGCGCCGCCGTGTTCCGTACACCGGCAGTCCCAACCGTCCGTCGCTGGACGGCCGGGAGATCGACCCGGGCGCGTACGAGGCGGCGCTGCTGACCGGATTCCGGTTGGGCTACGACACCTTGGTCGCGCACCGGGGGGAACTCCTCGCGCCGGACGGCCCGCTGGCCGCCTTCGGTACCGCGCCGGCCCGCTTCGTGGGGCGGGCGACCCGGCTGTACGGGACGCTCCTCGACGAGTCGGCCCATCCGGACGTCCTCGGCGACGCCGTCGACCGGGACGTGCTGTTCTCCCTGCTGTACGCCGAGTCCGCGGGCGACCCGGTGCGGCAGCGCCTGGTCGAGCACGAGATCGCGGACCTCTGGGACGGCGACATCCCGGTGTTCGTCCACCGGCCCGGGTCCGCCGACGCCTGGTCGTCCCGTGGGGCACGGCTGCCGGACCTGCTGGCCGCGCCCGGACTCGTCGCCACCGAGGAGAAGATCTCCGCGCTGGGAGAGGTGGACCGTCACCACCAGGAGTGGCTGATCTCCGCCGCGCTCTCCACCCACCGGGCCCGCCGCGTCACGCACCGCGCCGACGCCCCGGCCTTTCCCCCCGCACCCGCCTCGGTGCCGGAACCGCGACGGCTGCTCGCCGCGGCCTGCGGCATCGCCGACGAGATCGTGGGCCGCGCGGTCCGCGACGACTCCCGTGCCAACTGGATCGGCCTGGAGCTCGTCGACGGCAGACACTGGGCGGTGACCCCGATGGGTGCCGGTCTCGCCGACGGCTACACCGGAGTGGCGCTGTTCCTCGCCCAGTTGGGCCGGCTGACCGGCGTCGGCCGCTACACGGACCTGGCATCCCGGGCGGTACGGCCGCTGCCGCGGCTGGTCCGCGCGCTCGCCTCCGACCCGGAGCTGAGCCGTGCGGTCGGGCCCGGTGGATTCCACGGCCTCGGCGGGCTCTGTTACGCGCTCGCCCGGCTCACCACCCTGCTCGGCGACGACCGGCTCGGCGACTGCCTGCCGCTCGCGCTGGAAGCACTGGCCATGTCGGCTCGTACGGACGACGAGCAGGCCGGACCCTGGGCCGAGCTCGGCGGCGGGCCCTCGGCCGACGTCGGCGGCGGGCTCGCGGGAGGGCTCGCGGCGCTGCTCGCGGTGCACCGGGAGTCCGGGCTGCCGCAGGCCGCCGCGCTCGCCGCGGACTTGGCCGGCCTGCTGCTCCCGGCGGCCGGAGCCCTCCCGGACGGCTTCCTGCGGGGACGGGCCGGCGCGGGCTGGGCGCTGAGCCGCTACGGGACGGCCGCCGCCTCGCCGGACGGCGCCTACGCCGCTGCGGGGCGGGCGCTGCTCGCCCCGGCACCGGCCGGCACCGCCGTCGAGGACCGGGCCGCGGACATCGGCTGGTGCTCGGGCCTCTCCGGCACCCTCCTGGCCACGGTGGCCGGAACGGGACCGGCGCAGATGCCGACGCCCATGCCGACGCCGACTCCGACGCCGACCCAAGCCACCACCACGACGACGGCCGACGCCCTGTGGGCCCGCATCGCCGGAGAGCGCCCGCCCCTGAGCGATCTCAGCTTGTGTCACGGGGAAATGGGCACGCTGGAGACGCTGGCCGTCGCCGCCGCGCACGGACTCCCCGGGGCCGCCGGCCGGCTCACCCACCGGGCCGGTCTCGTGCTCGGCGCGCTGGACCGGCACGGGCCACGCTGCTCCACCCCGAACACGGTGCCCTCCCCCGGGCTCCTCACCGGATCGTCCGGCATCGGCTACGCCCTGCTGCGGCTGGGTTTCGCCGAGACCGTCCCCTCCGTGCTCCTCCTCGACCCCACCCCGGGGAAGCGGTGACCCCGCCCCCCTCCTCCGTACGGCACGCGCTCCACACCGACCGCACCCCCGAAAGGATCTCCATGAACCCGCAGACGCCGTCCCACGAGACCGTCGCCGCGCTGACCGACACGACCTCCGAGGGCCTCACGGGGGCCACCGGCGCGGTGGAGCCGGCCGGGCGCATCGCGCTCTCCGGACGCGGCCGCGCCACGGCCCGTGCCCGGGCCCTCGCGGGTCTCGCCCTCGGCACCGGACTCGTGGCGATCCTCAACGACATCGACACCACCGTGAGCGTCCCGATCCTGCCGATCTGACGCCCCCGACGCGACGTCCGGACCGGACGTCCCCGCCCCGCCGGCGGCCGCCCTCCGATCCCCGTGGAGGCGGCCGCCGGCGGCGTGTGGCGCGGGTCCCGGGGCGGCTCCGGGGCGGCGGTGGCTCATATCGCTCGGGGCATCACGAGCACCTGATCGAAGCGCCACTTATGCCCTGCCATGAACAGGTAAATTCGCGGGTATGCATCCCCGAGCGCCCCACCTCGTCGGACGTGACGCGGAAATCGCCCAGTTGGAGCGCGCCCTCGACATCGCTCGTGGGCAGCGCGGCAGCACGGTGTTCCTGGTCGGCGACGGCGGTGTCGGCAAATCACGGCTGGCCGCCGAGGCGACGGGCCGGGCCTTCTCCGCCGGCATGCGGGTGCTGCGCGGCCGGGGCAGCACGATCGGGCCGATGGTGCCGTTCCGTCCGCTCACCGAGGCCCTGATGTCGCTCTTCCGCGGCGGCGAGCCGTGGGACGAGGCCGCGCTCGGAGCGTACCGGCCGGTGCTGGGGCGTCTGGTCCCCGACTGGGCGGGCGAGGCGCAGACCGGCGGTTCGCTGGTGGTGCTCGCCGAGGCCGTCCTGCGGCTGCTGTCCGTGGTCGCCAGGGAGCGCGGGGCCCTGGTGGTCCTGGAGGACCTGCACGACGCCGACACCGAGACCCTGGTCGTCCTCGAATACCTGGTGGACAACCTGGAGCACCTGCCGGTGGTCCTGCTCGCCACCACCCGTGCGGAGCCGTGCGCCGCCCTGGACCTGGCGCACTCGGTGACCCAGCGGCGCTCCGGCGTCCTGCTCGGTCTGGGGCCGCTGGACCGGTCCGAGGTGGCCCGGATGCTCGCCTCCTGCCTGGACACCGAGGCGGACCGGGTACCCGGCGAGCTCGTGGCGCGGCTGTGGGACACCAGCGTCGGGAACCCGTTCGTCGTCGAGGAGTTGCTCCACGGCATGATCGGCAACGGGTCGGTGGTGCACCGGGGCGTCGCCTGGGAGGTCGTCGGCCCGCTGCGCACGGAGGTGCCGAGCACGCTGGTGCGGGGCATCGCCCACCGTACGGACCGGCTGGGGCCGCAGGGCAGGATGCTGCTGTCGGCGGCGGCCGTGCTCGGGCGCCGCTTCCCGCTGCCGGTGCTCCAGCGGATGTCCGGCATCGACGACCACGGGCTGCTCAGCCATCTGCACGCGGGCGTGGCCGCGCAGTTGGTGGTGCCGGACGAACCGGCTCCCGACTGGTACGCGTTCCGGCATCCGCTGACCGCCGAGGCCCTGCTGGCCCAGCTGACCCCCACCGACCGGGCGAAGCTGTCGGGCCGGGCGGCCGAGGTCGTGGAGGAGCTGCACCCCGGGCTGCCGGGCGAGTGGTGTGCGCTGGTGGCGGCGCTGCGCCGGGACGCGGGTGATCCGGTGGGCGCGGCGCGGCTGTTCACGGAGGCGGGCCGGCGCGCGCTGGCGGACGGTGCCGTGGGCTCGGGGGTGTCGCTGCTGCTGGGCGCCGACGAGCTGCTGGCGAAGCGGCAGGACGGGGTGGCCCGGGCGGAGGTGCTGGAGCCGCTGCTGCCCGCGCTGGCGGAGAGCGGTGAGTTCGACCGCGCCTTCGGGCTCGCGGAGGGCCTGCACGAGCTGGTCGGCGCGGGGGTGGAGGCCGGCCGCCTCGCCGCGCTGCACACCCGGCTGGCCAAGGTGGCCCACCTGGCGGGCCGTTGGGCCGACGGCAACGCGCAGATCGCCGAGGCCCGGGCCCTGCTGAGGACCGTGCGCGACCCGGCGCAGTCGGCCGCCGTCGACGTGGTGGCCGCGTATCTGGCGCTGGACACTCCGGGACCCGACCGTACGGAGACGGCCGAGAAGCTGGCCCGTACCGCGGTCTCGGCGGCCGAGGCGGGACCGCAGCCCGCGGTGGCCTGCCAGGCTTGGGAGCTGCTCGGGGTGCTGGCGCGGGAGCGTGATCTGGACGAGGCCCGGCTGTGCTTCGAGCGGGCCCGGCGGATCGCCGAGCAGCACCGGCTGCCGATACCGCGCACGTACGCGCTGGTGCGCATCGGCGGGAACCAGTGGCTGGCGGACGGGGAGACGCGTTCCCTGGAGCAGGCGCGCGACGAGGCGCTCCGGCTCGGCGCGGTCACCATCGCGTACTCGATCGACGCGATCCTCGTCCTCCAGGAGGTGCTCTGCGGCCGGTTCGACGAGGCCGCGCGGCTCAGCGACGAGATCCTCACGACGGCGGCCCGGCTGCGGCTCGCTCCGGTGGTCCGGTACGTGCTGATGACCCGGGCGACACTGGCGGCGCACCAGGGCGACCGGCCGGCGATGGAGGGCGCGCTGCGGGAGTTCGCCGGCTGGGACGGGGCGGGCTCGCAGGAGGAACCGCTGTGCTTCGGCCTCGCGCGGGCGTTCTGCGCGCTCCTTGAGGAGAACCGGCCGCTGGCGCTGCGCGAGCTGGAGAAGGCGCGCGCCCAGGAACGGGACAGTCCGACGACGTTCCATCTCAGCGGCCTGCACGGACTGCGGCTGCTCCTCGACGTACTGGCCGGTGAGGCCGACTGGGACCACTACCACCGTACGGCCGCCACGTCGGCGAGCCGGATGCGCTGGAACCGGCAGTTCGTGCTGCTGGCCCACGCGGTGCTGCTGGGCCGCTCGGGCGAGGCGTCGGCGGCGGCGTCGGCGGTCGCCGAGGCGGAGGTCCTGGCCGCGCCCTATCCGACCGCGCTCCATCTGGGGCTGCGGCTGACGGCCGAGGCGGCGCTGGAGAACGGCTGGGGTGATCCGGCCGCGTGGCTGCGCCGCGCGGAGGAGCACTTCCACGCCGCGTCGGTGCCGGACGTGGCGGGAGCCTGCCGGGCGCTGCTGCGCCAGTTCGGTGTCTCGGTCCGGCAGCGGCGCAGCGGCGCGGACCGCATTCCGGCGCCGCTGCGGGCGCTGGGGGTGACGGTCCGGGAGTACGAGGTCTTCCAGTTACTGGCGGAACGTTTGAGCAACAAGGCCATCGCGGGCCGTCTCTACATCTCGCCGCGGACGGTCGAGAAGCATGTGGCGGCCCTGGTGACCAAGACGGCGCGGCCGGACCGCGAGGCACTGTGCGACCTGTCCGCGTCGGACGCGGCGGCCAGGAACGGTTGACGCCGACGGGGAAGGGCTGACGCCGGCCGGGAACGGCTGACGTCGGCCAGGAACGGCTGCCGCAGGCCAGGAACGGTTGTCACCGGCCGGGGGTGGCGGGGCCGTCGGCGCGTCGTGCGTCGTCTCACCGGAGTGCTTGGATGTCTCCCATGCTGAGTTCCACGAAATCCGCTGCCGCGCTCCGGACAGCCGCACGCTTCTCCGCCGAGTCACTCCTCGTGCTGCTGATGGCCGCGGTGACCCTGTGGCTCGTGGGCCGCATGTGGTCCATAGTGTGGCCGCTGATCGCGGCCTTGTTCCTCACGACCCTGACCTGGCCGGCGACCCGGTTCCTGCGTCGGCACGGCTGGCCGCCCGCCCTGGCCGCGGCCTCGGTGACGGTGTTCTTCCTCCTGCTCGTCGCCGGCGTCGTCGCCCTGATCGCCGTACCGATGGCGTCGCAGTCCGGTGAGCTGAGCGACGGCGTGATCGAAGGGATCCAGCGGCTGCGCGCGTGGGCGGCCGGGCCGCCCCTGAACATCGGCGACACCCAGATCACCGGCGCCTTGGACTCCGCCGTCGCCCGCCTCCAGGACAGCATCGGCAGCATGGTCACCGCCGTCGCGTCGGGGGTCGGCACCGTCTTCAACGGCGTGGTCACCGCCTTCCTCGCGCTCTTCCTGATGTTCTTCTTCCTCAAGGACGGACCGCGTTTCCTGCCGTGGCTCACCCGGCAGCTCCCGGGCCGGCTCGCCACCGACATCCCGGTCGTGGCGGAACGCGGCTGGGAGACGCTGGGCGCGTTCGTCCGCTCCCAGGCGTTCGTCGGCCTGCTCGACGCCGTCCTCATCGGCCTGGGCCTGTGGATCCTCGACGTGCCCCTGGTGCTGCCGCTGGCCGTCCTGACGTTCGTGTCCGCGTTCGTCCCGATCATCGGCGCGTTGTTCGCGGGTCTGGTCGCGGTCCTCATCGCCCTGGTGTCGAACGGCCCGACCGACGCGCTGCTCGTGCTGGCGATCATCGTGGTCGTCCAGCAGCTGGAGGGCAACGTCTTCCAGCCCATGCTCCAGAGCCGCGGCCTGGGCCTCCACGCGGCGGTCATCCTGCTGGCGGTGACGCTCGGCGGCAGCTTGGCCGGCATCGTGGGCAGCCTGCTCGCCGTGCCCGTGGCCGCGCTGATCGCGGTGGTCTGGAACTACGTGCGCGAGGAACTCCAGGACCCCGAAGAGGCAGCACACCCCGCCGAACCGCCCGTGACGACACCCACACCCACCCCCACGACGGTCGAGCCCGTCACGACGTAGCCCGCAGCGCACGCACACGGTGTGATTCGGCCACGGCAGCACCGCGCCGCGATCCGTGTGCGGCAAGGGTCCGTGCACCCGACACGAACGTATTTTCGCTCTGTCATGGGGTCCCCAGAGCGTCCGAAACACATGTGTTCGACAGGTCCGGCGGTGTCGTTGAGCTCCACGACACCCCGCATCGCTCCCCCTGGAGAACGCCATGGACCCCCTGCTTCCCCCGCGTGAGACCGTGCTGAACGTCGTCGGCGTCCACCTCTACCTGGAGCGGGACGGCCAGGTGCTGCTCGGCCGCCGCCATCCCCGGTCGGCGTACGCGGGCGGGTCCTGGCACGCGCTGGCCGGACACCTCGAGGCGGAGCCGGCGACCGCGGGCCTGGTCCGGGAGGCCTACGAGGAGGCCGGTCTGGTGATCGACCCGGCCGACCTCGAACTCGTGCACACCGTGCACACGATGGACCGGCCCGGGGACCGGCCCCGCATCGGCTTCTTCTTCCGCGCCCGCCACTGGGAAGGCGTGCCCGAGGTGCGTGAACCGGACAAGTGCGTCGGCTGGGAGTGGCACGGCGTCAAGGACCTGCCCGAGCCGATCGTCCCGTACACCCGCGCCGCGATCGAAGGGATCCGGGCGGGCCGCGTCTACACGGAGCTGGGGTGGGCGCGTTGACGGACTTCGCCGCCGTGGGCACCTCGTACGCGGAACACTCCCGTACGGCGCGGGGCCGCCTGCGTCACGATCTCGTCGAGCTACGTCTCCGGGCCGAACTGCCCGCCCGTCCCGTGCGCGTCCTGGACGTCGGCTGCGGCGACGGCGAGACGACGCTCCGGCTCGCCGCGGCCGGACACCACGTGACCGCCGCCGACCCGTCGGCCGGGATGCTCGACGCCGCGACCCGCCGCCTGGCCGCCCGGCCCGAACTCGCCCAGCGGGTCCGGCTCCTCGAAGCCGGCGTCCACGACCTCCCCTTCGACCGGGAGCGGTTCGACGCGGTGTGCTGCCACGGCGTGCTGATGTACCTGGACGACACGTCGGGCGCGGTCGCCCGCCTGGCGGGACTGGTCGCACCGGGCGGACTGCTGAGCGTGCTCACGAAGAACCGGGCCGCGATCGGCTTCCGGGAGGCCCTGCGCGGTGAGTACGCGGCGGCGCGGCGTCTCATCGAGCACGGCACCGACACCGACACGAGCGTCGGCAACCTCGGCCTGGACACGCGAGGGGACACCGCCGAGGAGCTCGACCGGCTGGCGTCCGAGCACGGCCTCACGCCGCTGCCGTGGCAGGGCGTGCGGATCCTCCACGACCACCACCACGACGACGGCTGGACCCCCGGCCCCGACACGTACGCGCGAGCGCTGGAGACGGAGTGGGCCGCCTCGACGCGCGATCCCTACCGCCACCTCGGGCGTCTCGTGCACACACTGGCCCGCCGCGAGCCGGGAGCCGCCCGATGAGCGGCGCCGGACGGCACACCGTGCCGCTGGACGTGCACCTGATCGCGATCCGCGACGGGGCGGCGGGACCGGAGGTCCTGCTGTCCCGCCGGGCCGGATCCGTCTACGCGGCCGGCCTGTGGCACGCGGTCTCGGGCCATGTGGACGGCCCGCCCGAGGACGTGGTCGCCGCACTCGTACGGGAGACACGCGAGGAGACGGGGCTCGTCGTGGACCCGGCCGACGTCCGCGCCGCTCTCACCGTGCACCACCGCTCGCCGGGCGGACGCACGCGGGTCGGATTCTTCTTCGAGGTCCGCCGCTGGCAGGGCACGGCGGAGGTCAGGGAACCCGAGAAGTGCGACGCCATGGGCTGGTTCCCCTTCGACGCGCTGCCGGAGCCGATGGTCGCGTACTGCCGGGCCGGACTCGACGCCTACCGCGCCGGGGCCCGGCTCGCGCTCCACTTCCAGGAACCCGACGACCCGATCGCCTACACCCCGGACACCGACAGACTCCACATCGTCCCCGCACCGACCGCCGACACCCGGCCACGGCCGGAGCAGCCTGAGCAGCTCGACCGGCCTGAGCAGCCCGTATGGGACGGCCCGGCTCAGTCTTCGACGGCCTGGTAGAGCGTGGTCCAGAAGTCGTGGATGAGTCGTGCCGAGTCCGGGGTGGACATCCCTACCTGCGTGAGCAGGATTCCGGTGAGCTGATTCCGCGGGTCGGCGTAGGCCGTGGTGCCGGTGCCGCCGTCCCAGCCGAACTGGCCGATGGGGGCGTGGTCGCCGCGGTGGGTGCGTACCGCCATGCCGAAGCCCCAGCCGCCGTGCTGTCCTTGGCCGACCGTGACATGGGCGATGTTCCTGTACATGGCGGTCCGGGCGGCTTGCTGCTCGGGGGTGAGCCGGTTGGTGGTCATCAGCTCGACGGCGGGCCGGGACAGGATCCGTTCGCCGCCGTGCATGCCGTGGTTCAGCAGCATCCGGAAGTAGGCGTGGTAGTCGTCGACGGTGGAGACCAGGCCACCGCCGGCGCCCTGGAACGCCGGAGGGCTGCTGCTCCGGCCGCCGGCCGCCTCGTCCCAGACGAGGAACTCCCCGGTCTGCGGGTCGGGGCCGTAGAGGGGCGGCAGCCGGTCGATCTTCTCGGCGGGCACGTGGAACCCGGTGTCCTTCATGCCCAGCGGGTCGAGGACGCGTTCGCGCAGGAACGTCTCCAACGGCCGGCCCGTGACCCTGGCCACCAGCACGCCGAGCACTTCGTTGCTGAGGTCGTACTGCCACCGCTCGCCGGGCTGGTACGACAGCGGCAGCTCGCCGAGGCGGCGCATCCACTCGTCCGGTTCGGGCGCCGGCCCGGATGCCACGCTGTAGTCGGTCCGCTCGAAGGTCGCGGCCCTGATCGGGGCGCCCAGCAACGCGAAGTCCATGCCGAGCCCGAACGTGGAGGTCAGCAGGTCCCGTACGGTGATCGGCCGATGTGCCGGCACGGTGTCCTCCAGGGGGCCGTCGGGCCGCTTCAGCACCCGCCGGTCGGCGAGTTCGGGCAGCCACGGATCCACCGGTTCGTCGAGGCGCAGCCTGCACTCGTCGAGCAGGACCATCGCCGCCGCCATGGTGACCGGCTTGGTCGTGGACGCCATCCGGAAGATCGTGTCCCGACGCATCGGCGCGCCACCGTCGTGGCGCATCGTCCCGATCGCCTCGACGTGTGTCCGGCCGCCACGGCCGACCAGGGCGACCAGCCCGGGAATCCGCTGGGACTCGACGTGCCGCGCCAGCACCTCGCGCAGCTTGCGCAGCCCGGCTTCGGAAAAGCCCTTGTCGTCTTCGCTCATCATGAATCTCCTTGTCCACGGAGCCCGGCTTCCCGGGTCCCCTTCGAGGCGGCCATGTGATGAGCGTTCACCCTGACCCAAGGTCAAGGTCAACTCCGTGGCGACGAAGATCAGCGGGCGAAGGCGCGCGTTACTCTCACCCGTGCGATCGACCGCGATCCGCACCTCAAGGGGAGGGCGGGGTCACCCACGTTCCGGAGGTGTGTCGAGCCCATGGCAGAAGGATTGACGATCGGTCAGGCGGCGGCGTTCGTCGGCGTCACGATCAAGACCGTGCGGCACTACCACCGACTCGGCCTGGTCGCCGAGCCGGAACGCGACGGCTCCGGCTACCGGCGTTACGGGTCGGCCGAGCTGCTGCGGCTGGTCCAGGTCCGGACCCTGGCCGGGGCCGGCGTACCGCTGGCCGAGATCGCCGAGCTGCTCGACGCCGAACCCGAGCGGTTCGCCTCCACCCTGGACGACGTTCATCGCCGTCTCACCGAGCAGATCGAGGAGCTGACGGCACGCCGCGACACCCTGCACCGCCTCGCCCACGGGGACCGGGCGCTGCTGCCCGACCGGGCCTGCGAGGTCCTGGACCGCCTCGCCGAACTCGGCTTCCGACCCGACTACGTGGCCACGCAGCGAGAGGCTCTGGTGCTGACCCGGGCGCTGGTCCCGGAGATCTTCGACAGCTTCCTGACCCGGCTGGAACACGGGCTGGACGATCCCGAGTTCATCGACCTGACCAAGCGCGGCCTGGACGCGAGGACCTGGGCTCCCGATGACCCGCGGATCAACGAACTGGCGGCGGCACTCGCCGACAAACTCCTGGCCGACCGCGCCCTCCTGACGACGCCGACCGGACCGCGGAAGCCGTCCGACACGGCCGCCCGATACGGGCTGGTCAACCACCACCGCGAAGACCAGGAGCCGTCCATCGCCCGATTGAACGCCCTGGTCGAGGCGAACCTGCGCGCGGCCGGCATCGACATCCCGCATCAGTAACGGCCGCGCACCCAGCCCTCCGGCTCCGGCTCCGGCTCCGGCTCCGGCTCCGGACTAGCCGCCGGTCGTGCCGTCGAGCAGTTCGCGCAGGATGTCCAGGTGGCCGTTGTGGCGGGCCGTCTCCTCGGTGAGGTGGAGGAGGATCCAGCGCAGGTCGACCCGGAGGCCCTTCCGGACGCGCTTGGCCTGGTCGTCGAGGCTGTGTCCGGCGACCAGTTCGCGGTAGCGGGCGCTCTGTTCGGCGTATTCGTCGAGCAGCTGCGCGAGCGGGAAGTCGACGGCGATGCGCATCTCGCGGTCGGGATCCTCATCGGTCCACGGGCCCTGGTCCTCCTCGCCGAGGAAGACCACCTGGAACCAGTAGTACTCGACCCAGCGGAGGTGGTTGATCAACCCGCTCATGGTCATCAGGGGTGAGCCCGGAAGGAGCGATCGGTTGGCGTTCTCCGCGGAGACGCCGGCGCACTTGGCGCGGGCGGTGTCGCGTGTGTAGTCGAGGAACGTGGTGAGCTGGGTGCGCTCGTCCCACGCGGGCGGTGTGTCGTCGATTCTCGTCATCGCGCGAAGCGTCCCCGATCGCCCTGCCGGTGTCGAGGCAATTATGGACGGCGGGGTGGTGGGTGGAACCGCTCGCACCGCCCTGGACCATGCTCGGTCCAGGGCGGTGCGGTTCGCGTGCGTACGGCCTGCCCGCGGTGGATCAGGGGGCGACGGCCATGGCGAAGAGGTGGATGTTCGCGTTGCTCGGCAGCACGACGAAGTCGATCTGCTTGGCCGGGTCGATCGCGATCGCGTGGGCGAACACCCGGTAGGCGATGCCCGCGTTCCCGTACCCGCTCGGCCTGTTGCGGCCGTCGGTGGACTTGACCAGGGTCGCGCCGTGGGCGTTCGCAGGGTCGAAGGACCAGTTGGGGAAGCCGAACGAGCCCTGGACGCTGGTGCCGTCCTTGTAGTGGACGGTCGCACTGCCGGTGGCCGCACTGGTGACCCCGGAGCCCAGGAACACCAGCTTGCTGCCCGAACCCGCCAGGGTGATCGCCTGACCGGCGCTCGACACGTTGTCCTTGGTGCCGGCGGCCACGTCCGGCCAGGTCAGCCGCGCCCCGAGGGCGTCGACGGACGCGCCGGGAGTCAGCCCCACCGCGGCGAGCTTCTGCGCCGAGAAGCTGTTTCCCTCGCCGTCGAAGTCGCCGGGCGTGGTGTGGGTCTCGTCCGTGATGGCGACGCCGTTGTAGGCCGCGGCGAGGTTCGGCTGCGGAGTCCCGGTCCGCTCGGAGCGCGTGCCCGTGGCCGACCCCATGCCGTCTCCGCCGCTGTAGGTCGCGGTCGCCGTGAAGGTCCGCACCATGAATCCGGGGCGCCGCTCGGGAACCTGGATCCGGAACTCGGCCTCCGCGGACGCGTCCTTGGCCAGGCTGCCCTCCACCGTCCGAACGGACGGCTGTACGGCCCAGCCGACCGGTCCGGCGAACGACACCTTCAGGGAGCGCATGCGCTCAGGGCCCGCGTTCTTGACGGTGACCTTGACCGTCGAGATGGCGGGGCCGTCCAGGTCGACGGCCGAGATGCTCACCTCGGTTCGCGCCTCCACGGGCTCGGCCGGTGCGGCCGGTGCGGCCGCCACGGCCTGCGCGGGCACGAGCATCATCGCTCCCGCCACCGCCACGGCTCTGAGTGAGGTGATCCATCCGGCTGGTCTCATGGTCGAATCCTTCGTAGGAGTTCCTGAGGGGGCGGTACCTGAGGGGGCGGTTCCTGGTGGGGGGACGGTTCCTGGGGGGGGGCGGCACCTGTAGGGGCGGTTCCTGGTGGGGGGCGGTGGCCGGCCCCGGACCGGGATCCGTCAGGCGACCGGCGGCATGTCGGTCGCGCGCGAGTCCAGGCCCATGCGGAGATTGACCCAGGAGCCGCGGGTGAAGTCGGGGATCGCGACCGGACGGCCCCCCATGGCCAGGGACTTGACGCTCAGCGGAACCGGCGCGCACCACGCCGCGGAGTCGTAGACGTCGATGTCGGGCACGAGTCCGGCGCGCATCAGCTGGACGGTGCGCCACTGCAGGACGTAGTCCATGCCGCCGTGGCCGCCGTTGTTCGCGGCGTCGTCGCCGATCTTCTTCCACAGCCAGTGGTCGAACTCCTTGCGGTACGCGCCGAAGTCGCGCCACGCGTGGCCGCCGTGGTCGGGCTCCACGTAGATCCGGCCGGCGCCCGCCGAGTCGACGCCCGCGTAGTCCTCGAAGATGCCCCGGCTGCCCGCGAGGGAGTTGATACGGCTGTAGGGGCGGGGCGAACTGACGTCGTGCTCCGCGCGGATGACGCGGCCCTTCGCCGTGTCGATGAGGCAGGTGACCAGGTCACCGTTGACATAGGTCTCGTTCCACGAGGGGTGCGACTTCGGGATGAAGCGCTCGCGGTAGTCGGCCAGCCCCTTGGGCTCGGTCGCGGTGGCCCGCAGGACCGTCATCCGGTCGCCGCGGTTGATGTCCATGGCCGCGGCGATGGGGCCGAGGCCGTGCATGGCGTAGAAGCTGGCGGTGCTGCGCGTGTGCCAGAGGCGGCGCCAGGAGTCGGTGTAGTACGTGTCCGAGAACAGCAGCGCGCGCAGGTCGTGCAGGTATCCCCCGTGGCCGTTCGTGACGTCGCCGAACAGCCCCTCGTGCGCCATCTTCAGCATCGCGAGCTCGTTGCGGCCGTAGCTGCAGTTCTCGGACAGCATCAGGTGCCGGCGCGTGCGCTCCGAGGTGTCGACCAGGTCCCAGAGCTCCTCCAGCTCGGTGGCGATGGGCAGTTCGACGACGACGTGCTTGCCGGCCAGCAGGGCGGCCTTGCCCTGCTGGTAGTGGAACTCCCAGGGAGTGGCGATGTAGACGAGGTCGATGTCGTCGCGCTTGAGCATCTGCGCGTACGAATCGTCGGAGCCGCCGTACTCGGCGGGCCGCGGCTTGCCGGCCGCGACCAGGCTGTCCGCGGTGCGCTTGGCACGGTCCGCGCGGATGTCGCAGACGGCGGTCACCTGACAGCCCGGGACGACCGCCCAGCCCGCGGCCATGCCGTGGCCCCGGTTGCCGAGGCCTATGACGCCGACGCGCACGGTCCGGTGCACGGCGTAGGGGACATCGATCATGGACTTCTGGCCCGCCCGGCGGCGGGGATCGGCGGATTCCGGCACCGCGGCCGTGGCGTTCGCCGCCGCGGCGGCGCCGTGAGCCGAGCCGACCCCGGCCGCGAGCGCCCCTGTGGCCAGCGCGCCCCCGAGGACCAAGCGCCGTGAGACTGCGGGGATTTCAGGCATGGGGAAATCGCTCCTCGTAGATCTGCGGGAACTGCGGGAACTGGCGGGGACGACTCTGACCGGCACGCCGCATGCATGTCAATAGATGCTCATTAGGCCAGCGTTACAAACAGAATCAAGCATTCAGTTGGAGGGATTCCGCCTCCTCGTACCGGCTGAGATGCCGCCCGAGACTGAGCTCCAGGTGCTCGCGCATGGCCCCTTCGGCCCGTTCGGGGTTGCGCCGCAGCACCGCGCGCAGGATCCGGCTGTGCTCCACGACCGTGGCGGGGCTGCCGCCCGTGACCGGGCTGAGCCGGAAGAGGTGGAGGTGCGTGTGCAGCCGCTCCACCGCGGCGGCGAGCATCGTGCGCCCCGAGGCTGCGGCGAGCGCGTCGTGGAACCGCTGGTCGAGCAGTGCGAAGCGGCCGTAGACGGCATAGCTGTGGCCCTTGTCGGGCAGGCCCTGCATCTCCTCCACCAGGGCCTCGATCCGGTCCAGCGCGGTGTCGCCGACGCGCTCGGCGGCGAGGGCGGCCGCACGCGGCTCCAGCAGGAGCCTCATCTCGAAGAGCTCCTCCACCCCTCGCCGGCCCAGGAGTTCGGTGGCGCGGTAGCCCGAGAGCGACCGCTTGACGACCAGGCCGTCCGCCTCAAGACGGGCCAGCGCCTCGCGCACCGGAGTGGCGGACACGCCGAGCGTGCGGGACAGCGACTCGATGCCGACCCGTGCGCCCGGCTCGATCACGTGATCCATCACCATCGCCTTGACGGACTCGTAGACGCTGTCCCCCAGCACCTCACGCTTCGCGGTTGATCCATCAGTCGATCCATCGGTGTTGACCGGCATAGCGCTGCTCTCCCCTCCAGGAACCCAGAATCCTATGTGATTCAACCTGACGCACCCTTGGAGCGCTACACACCCCGCGTCCGGAGTCACGCCCCGAGAAGGGAAGTTCGGCAGCTCACCACGGGCAAGTGCCGGGCCTGGGGCAAATATTCGACGACGAGGTCTTGACGGGGCGATCCCGGCTCCCCCAGCATCGCGGCATCGGAATCCTATTTGATTCGAGTGGGGCAACCATCATGACCCTCCGTAGATCCGCGCTGTCCGCGGCCGCCACCCTCGCCGTCCTGGCCCTCGCCTCGACGGCATGCACCGTGAAGTCCTCGGACGGCCCCGCGGCCACCGGCTCCGCGCCCGCCGCCGGCTCCGCGACCGCCAACGCGGGCGGCGCGGGAACCGCCGAACTCGCCGACGGCTCCCGGACCAAGGTCGCTCTCGTCCCCGGCGGCGCCCACCCCTACTTCCAGCCGTGGAAGCAGACCGGCATCGACACCGGGAAGTCGCTCAAGCTGGGCGACGTCGCCTTCGACGAGACCGCCGAGTGGGACCAGCAGAAGCAGAACAACCTGCTCTCGACGCTCGCCGCCCGCGGCTACAACGCCTTCGGTGTCTTCGGCGTCTCGCCGACCGACATCAACACCACCTTCGCCGACCTCAAGTCGCAGGGCTTCGCGGTGGCCTCCCTCGCCTCCTGTCCGGCGGGCGGCAGGAACGAGGCCGACTTCTGTCTGTCCACCGACGTGGAACTCGCCGCGTACAAGGCGGCGCAGGCCGCCATCGAGGCGATGGGCGGCAAGGGCGCGCTCGTCCACGTGACGGGCAACAACGTCGACGCCAACACCCGGTTGCGGATGAAGGGCGTAGAGAAGGCGGTGAAGGAGACCGGCGGCAAGGTGACCCTGCTGCAGACCATCACCGACATCGACAAGGACCTCCAGACCGCGCAGAAGGCCGTCTCGGACCTGCTCGCCGCCAAGGGCGCGCAGATCCAGGGCATCGTCTCGACCGCGTACAACCCGGCGGTCGCCGCGGCGGAGGCCGTCCGCGAGTCCGGCTCGAAGGCCAAGGTCGTGGCGATCGACGACGACGCCAAGATCCTCTCCTCGATCAAGGACGGTTCGGTGAGCGCCACCGTCGTCCAGAACCCCGTGGGCCAGGCGGACATCGGCACCTGGGCGCTCGCCCTGCTGCAGAGCAAGCAGTGCACGATGGCCAAGCCCGGTCAGATCGTCGACTCGGGTTCCTTCGTCGTCACGAAGGCGAACGTCGGCACGTACGACGAGGCGCGCAAGGCCAAGACCGCGGAGCTCAAGAAGCAGTTCGCCGACACGTATCTCTCCTGCGGCTGACCGTCCCGGTACACCGTCCCGGCACGACGACAGAAAGTCAGCACACGCCCATGACCATCATCACGAAAGCGACGGCCCTGCTGGCCGACATCGCGGTGGAGACCGACCGCACGGACGCGGTGCAGTCGTTCGTCAAGCAGGAGACGATCCTCGTCACCCTGACGACGACGGACGGCATCGAGGGAACCGGTTACGCGTACACGATCGGCACCGGCGGCACCTCCGTCCTGGCGCTGCTGCGCGACCACCTGCTGCCCCTCCTCGCGGGGAAGGACGCACGCAACGTCGAAGGGCTCTGGCAGGAGCTGTTCGGCCTGACCCGCGCCACGACCACCGGGGCCCTCACCTCGCTCGCGCTCGCCGCGATCGACACGGCCCTGTGGGACCTGCGCTGCAAGCGGGCCGGAGAGCCGCTGTGGCGGCTGGCCGGCGGCCACCGCCGGGAGATCCCGGTGTACGACACCGAGGGCGGCTGGCTCCACCTCGGCACCGAGGAGCTCGTCGCGTCGGCCCTCGCCGCGCAGGAGGCGCGGTTCTCCGGCGTCAAGATCAAGGTCGGCAAGCCCCGTGTCGCCGAGGACGCGGAGCGCCTGCGCGCCGTGCGCGAGGCCGTGGGGTCCTCGCTGCACATCATGACCGACGCGAACCAGTCGCAGTCGCTGTCCTCGGCGGTGCAGCTGGCCGCCGCCCTCGAACCGTACGACCCGTACTGGCTCGAAGAGCCCATGCCCGCGGACGACATCAGCGGCCACGCCCGGCTCGCCCGCTCGACCCGGATCCCGATCGCGGTCGGCGAGTCGATGTACGCGCCCATGCAGTTCCGCAGCTATCTGGAGTCGGGCGCCGCCTCCGTCGTCCAGGTCGACGTGGCCCGGGTCGGCGGGATCACTCCGTGGCTGAAGGTCGCGCACCTCGCGGAGACCTTCAACGTCCAGGTCTGCCCGCACTTCCTGATGGAGCTGCACGTCAGTCTCGTCGCCGCCGTCGCCAACGGCGCGTACGTGGAGTACATCCCGCAGCTGCGCGCGGTCACCCGCACGGAGATGACCGTACGGGACGGTCTGGCCGTCGCTCCGGACGAGCCGGGCATCGGGATCGACTGGGACATGGACGCCATCGACCGGCGGAGGGTGTCGTGAAGGCGGTCGTCGCTCCATCCGACAGCTCCGACAGCACCGGCAGCTCCGGCAGCTCCGGCAGCTCCGGCAGCGGCGCCGACAGCGAGACGGACCGCCCCGCCGGCGGGGCCCGCCCGGCGCACCGGCTGCCGTTCTGGGTCAACCAGCGGCTCGGGCTCCTCGTACTCGTCGTCGCCCTCGCCGCGCTGTTCGGCGTCCTGCGGCCGGCGTTCTTCGACGAGCGGCTGGTGCTCTTCCCGCTCCTGCGGGACATCTCCACGCTGACGGTGGTGGCCCTGGCGCAGATGGTGGTGCTCTCCGTCGGGCACATGAACCTCGCCGTCGGGCGCATGGCCGCCTTCGGCGCGTTCTTCGCCGGGTTCGGCTACGACCGGCTCGCGCTGCCGCTGCCGCTCGGCCTGGTCCTGTGCCTGGTGGCCGGGTGTGCCATCGGGGCCGTGACCGGCTGGATCATCGCCCGTACCGGGGTGAACTCCTTCGTCGTGACGCTGGCCATGGACTTCGCGCTCCTCGGGCTCGTCTCCCTGCTCTACTCGGCGCTCACGGAGAACGCCGCGTTCACCACCCGTCCCGCCGGGCTCGCGGAACTGCGTTCCTCCTCGCTCGCGGACATCTGCCTGGGGCCGGTCTGCGGCTCCGCGGCCGTACCGCAGATCGCCCAGTTCACCCTGCTCGCCCTCGTCGGCCTCGGTTTCCTCTACGCCCGTACGCGCATGGGGCGCGAGCTCCTGCTCACCGGTGCGAACCCCGCGGCCGCCGAGCTGTCCGGCATCCCCACGGGCCGCAGGATCGTCCTGGCCCACGCGCTCTCGGGACTGCTCGCCGCGCTGGCCGGGTTCATGGCCGCCGTCGGTACGGGCACGTTCCGCGCGTCCATCGGCGACGACTTCATGCTCCCCTCGTTCCTGGGCGCGGTCCTCGGGGGGACCCTCCTCACCGGCGGCGTCGTCTCCGTCGTCGGCGCGCTGCTCGGCACCTCGCTGGTCGGGGTGATCCGCAAGGGGCTCGACCTGCTCGGCGTCGGCCTGGAAAGCCTCAACATCTACCTCGGCTGCGTCCTGCTGCTGGCCCTGTCCGCGGATCGCGTACGCACCGTCGTGTCCTATCGCAAGGTGGTGCGCTCCACATGACCACGCTCCAGGACCGCAGGGCCGCCGCCCTGCCGGCGCTGCGCCGCTTCTCCCGCTCCACGACGACGACGCTGCTGTGCGTGGTCCTCGCGGGGTACGTGGCACTGGGCGTCGCCTCCTCCGGCTCCTTCTTCGAAGGCCCCTCCCTCCGCACGTTCCTCCAGTACCTCGCCACTCCGATCCTGATCGGGCTGGCCCAGATGGTGGCCCTGTGCGTCGGGCAGCTCAATCTGGCCGTGGGCGCGCTCGGCGGCTTCACCGCCTGTCTGATGGGTGTGCTGATGGCCGACAGCGGTGTCCCCGCGGGCCTCGCCGTGCTGATCGGCGTCCTCACCGCCACGCTGATCGGGCTGGTGACGGGCCTGTTCATCGTCGCGACCCAGATCAACGGTTTCATCGTCACGCTCGGCACCATGACGATCCTGCTGGGCGCGCAGTACCGGCTCTCCGGGACGCGCACGATCGACGGATACTCGGCCACGCTGCGGGACCTCGGCCGCGCCGCGCCGCTGAACATCCCGCTGGTGTTCGTGGCCGCGCTCGTCGCGGCGGCGCTGCTCGCCGCGTTCATGTACCGCACCGTCCCGGGCCGGCGGCTGCTGGCCGCCGGCGGGAACCCGCTCGCGGCCCGGCTGTCGGGCATCTCCACCGACCGGCAGATCGTGCTCGCGCACACCGTGTCGGGCCTGCTCGTCGGCGTCGCCGCGCTGATCGCCACCGCCTCGCTGCCCGGTGTCAACCGCAGCGTCGGCGGAGACTGGCTGCTCCCCAGCTTCGCGGCTCCGATCATCGGCGGCGTCGCGCTGACGGGCGGTTCGGTGGCGGTCTTCGGCACGGTCCTCGCGGCCTTCGTCATGCGCCTCATCGACACCACCCGTGCCCAGTTCTCGCTCGACCCGAGCTGGGTGAACTTCCTGATCGGTCTGGTCGTCCTCGGCACGGTGGTCGGCGGCCGGATGCACCAGACCCACCTCGACAAGAAGGGCAGGGCGCCCGGCGGCACACCACCCGTGCCGTCGGAAGCGGGCGCACAGCCGGGAGGGGCACGATGAGCGAGGTCCTGCTGGAATGCGAAGACATCGTCAAGGTCTTCCCCGGGGTACGTGCCCTCGACGGCGTCGGCCTGCGGCTGACCGCCGGCTCCGTGCACGCGCTGCTGGGCGAGAACGGCGCGGGCAAGTCCACGCTGATCAAGGTGATCACCGGCGTGCATCCGCCCGACGGCGGCCGGCTCGTCCGGTCCGGCCGGGAACTGCGTCTGCGCTCGCCCCTGGAGGCATCCGGCGCCGGGATCGGCGTCGTCCACCAGGAACGCAACCTGATCCCCGGCTTCTCCGTCGCGGAGAACATCACCCTGCAGAACCCGCCGTCGCGCCGGGGTCTCATCGACCGCGAGGCGATGACCGCACCGGCCCTGCGGTGCCTGGCCGAACTCGGCCTGGACATCGACCCGCACCGTCCCGTGCGGGAACTGTCCGTGGCGCAGCAGCAGTTGGTGGAGATCGCGAAGGCCCTCCACACGGACAGCCGGGTGCTCCTGCTCGACGAGCCGACCGCCTCGCTGTCCCCTCAGGAGGCCGAGCACCTCTTCGACGTCGTGCGCCGGCTCACGGCACGCGGGACCTGCGTCGTCTTCGTCAGCCACAAGCTGGAGGAGGTCTTCGCGATCTGCGACACCGTCACCGTCCTGCGCGACGGCCGCTCCGTACTGGAGTCGGCCCCGCTCGCCGAGCACACCCAGGACGACGTGGTCACCCTCATGGTCGGCCGCGCCCACGCGGTGACGGACATGACCCCGCGCACCGTGGACACGTCCGCCGCCCCGGCGCTCTCCCTCGACCGGCTCTCGACGGCGGCGGGCCATCGGGACGTCTCCCTCGACGTCCGCCCGGGCGAGATCGTCGGGCTGTACGGCCTGGTAGGCGCCGGCCGCAGCGAGCTGGTCAAGGCCGTCCTCGGCCTGGACCGCGTCACCGGCGGTGAGATCCGGGTGTACGGGAAGGTCGCGCGGATCGGCTCACCGCGCCAGGCACTCCACGAGTACGGCATCGGCTATCTCACCGAGAACCGCAAGGAGGAGGGCGTCTTCCTGGACCAGCCGGTCCTCCGGAACATCACCGTCACGGTGTGGAGGAAGCTGGCGAAGGCCCTCGGCCATGTGTCGTCCCGGAAGGAGCGGGACGTCGCGCAGGACCTCGTCGACCGCCTCGGCATCCGGATCTCCGGCCTGGAGCAGAACGCCGGCGAACTGTCGGGGGGCAACCAGCAGAAGGTGAGCCTGGCCAAATGGCTTGCCGCCGACACCCGGCTGCTGGTCGTCGACGAACCGACCGTCGGCGTGGACGTGCGCACGAAGCACGCGTTCCACGAACTGATCTGGGAACTGGCCCGCGGCGGACTGCCCATCCTGCTCATCAGCAGCGACCTGGCCGAGATGGTCACCCTGGCCGACCGCGTCGTCGTCATGGCCGACCACCGCATCCGCGGCGAGGTGGACAACGACCACGACTACGACCGGATGAGCGGCCGGATCATCCGTACCATCCACGACCGTCCGGTCCCGGCCGTGCCCGCGCAGGGCGCGACCCCGTGAAGCGCGTCGCGCAGGTCGTCGGCGTCCGCCCGGGGAAGGCGGACGCGTACCGCGAGCTGCACCGCGCCGTGCCCGGGCCCGTCCTCGACCGGCTGCGGCGCTCCCACATCGCCAACTACTCGATCCATCTGCTCGGAGACCGGCTGTTCAGCTACTTCGAGTACCACGGCGACGACCTGGCCGCCGACCTGGCGCTCATGGCCGAGGACCCGGCGACACAGGACTGGTGGCGGCTCACGGCCCCCTGTCAGCGGCCCGTGGAAGAGGCCGCGCCCGGCGAGTGGTGGGCGTCGGCGGAGCAGGTCTTCCTCATGGAGTAGCCCGCGGGAGCACAGGCCCGAAGACCTCGCCCGCGAGACCGCACGTCACGGCCCCGCAAGAACCCGAACCGTCCGGCGGCGCCGACGCGCCGCCCCCGCAAGGAGAACCACGTGAAACTGCTGCGCCTGGGCGCGCCTGGCGCCGAGCGCCCGGCCGTCCTGACCGACGACGGACGCACCTACGACCTCACCGGCGTGACCGGTGACATCGACGGGCCGTTCCTGGCCTCCGGCGGCGTCGAACGGGTCGGAGCGGCCCTGCGCGCCGGCACGCTGCCCGTCCTCGACGCCACGGGGCTGCGCGTCGGCCCGCCCGTCGCCCGTCCGGGCAAGGTGGTGTGCATCGGTCTCAACTACCGTGACCACGCCGAGGAGACCGGAGCCGCGGCGCCGGAACGCCCGGTGGTGTTCATGAAGGACCCCGGCACCGTCGTCGGACCGCACGACACGGTGCTCGTCCCCCGCGGCTCCGAGAAGACCGACTGGGAGGTGGAGCTCGCGGTCGTGATCGGCCGCCGCGCCCGCTACCTGGACGGGCCCGCCGACGCCGCCGGAGTGATCGCGGGCTTCGCGGTCAGCAACGACGTGTCCGAGCGGGCGTTCCAGCTCGAACTGTCCCCGCAGTGGGATCTCGGCAAGTCCTGCGAGACGTTCAACCCGCTCGGCCCCTGGCTGGTGACCGCCGACGAGGTGCCGGACCCGCAGGCTCTCGGGATGCGCCTGAACGTCAACGGCGTGCCCCGGCAGGACGGCACCACCAAGAACATGATCTTCCCGGTCGCGCACATCGTCTGGTACCTGAGCCAGTACATGGTCCTGGAGCCGGGCGACGTCATCAACACCGGGACCCCGGCCGGCGTGGCCCTCGGGCTGCCGGGCACGCCGTATCTGCGGGCGGGCGACACGGTCGAGCTCGGCATCGACGGACTCGGCAGCCAGCGACAGACGTTCCGGGACGCGTGAGGCCGACATGGACAGCGACGACATGAACGGCAAGAGGAACAGCGGCGGCACGGCGCGCATCACCGGTGTCGACGTGATCGACGTCCGTTTCCCCACCTCGCGCGAGCTCGACGGCTCCGACGCGATGAACCCCGACCCCGACTACTCGGCCGCCTACGTGATCCTGCGGACCGACGCCGGCGACGGGTGCGAGGGGCACGCCTTCACCTTCACCATCGGACGCGGCAACGAGGTGCAGGCCGCGGCGATCGCCGCGCTCCGCGAGCACGTCGTGGGCCTGTCGGTGGACACGGTGTGCGCCGACCCCGGCTCGGTGAGCCGCGCCCTGATCGGCGACAGCCAGCTCCGCTGGCTCGGCCCGGAGAAGGGCGTGATGCACATGGCGATCGGCGCGGTCGTCAACGCGGTGTGGGACCTGGCGGCCAAGCGGGCCGGCAAGCCGGTGTGGCGGTTCCTCGCCGACGCCGCGCCGGAATGGCTCGCGGACCAGGTCGACTACCGCTACATCGAGGACGCGCTCAGCCGTGAGGAGGCGGTGGACCTCCTGACCCGGGGCAAGGAGGGCGCCGCGGCGCGCGAGGAGCGGCTCCTGGCGCAGGGCTA
Organism: Streptomyces sp. NPDC042346; assembly: GCF_055581845.1. NCBI lineage: Bacteria > Bacillati > Actinomycetota > Actinomycetes > Kitasatosporales > Streptomycetaceae > Streptomyces > Streptomyces sp. NPDC042346. The sequence continues at coordinate 936,489 of NZ_JBVJEH010000002.1, forward strand.
CCCGGCGTACACCACCTCCCCGGGCTGGCTGGGCTACTCCGACGAGAAGCTGGTCCGGCTCGCCCGCCAGGCGGTCGCCGACGGCTTCACCCAGATCAAGCTGAAGGTCGGAGCGGACCTGGCCGACGACGTACGGCGGCTGCGCGCGGCGCGCGGGGCGGTCGGGCCGGACATCCGCATCGCGGTCGACGCCAACCAGCGCTGGAACGTGGGCGAGGCGATCGACTGGACCAACGCGCTGGCCGACGGCGACCCCTACTGGATCGAGGAGCCCACCAGCCCGGACGACATCCTCGGGCACGCGGCGGTGCGCAAGGGCGTCGCCCCGGTCAAGGTCGCGACCGGCGAGCACGTCCAGAACCGCATCGTGTTCAAGCAGCTGCTGCAGGCCGGTGCGATCGACGTCCTCCAGATCGACGCGGCCCGCGTCGGCGGCGTCAACGAGAACCTGGCGATCCTGCTGCTCGCGGCGCGGTACGGGGTCCCCGTCTGCCCGCACGCCGGCGGCGTCGGCCTGTGCGAACTGGTCCGCCATCTGTCCATGTTCGACTTCGTCGCACTGTCCGGGACGACGGAGGACCGGGTGATCGAGTACGTGGACCACCTGCACGAGCATTTCAAGGACCCCGTGACCCTCGCGGCCGGGCACTACACGGCTCCCGTGGCGCCCGGATTCTCCTCGGAGATGCACGCGGGTTCGCTCGCCGCCTACCGCTACCCGGACGGGACCTTCTGGGCCGCCGATCTCGCCGAGCAGGAGCAAGGAGACACCCCATGAATCAACTGAGGGAACTGTCCGGCCTCAGGGCCGTGGTGACCGGCGGTGCCTCCGGCATCGGGAGGGCGACGGCGGACCTGCTGGCCGCCCGGGGTGCCGCCGTCGCGGTGCTGGACCTCGATCCGTCGGGGGTGGAGAAGCCGCTGAGGGGGTACACGGCCGACGTGTCGGACGACGCGTCCGTGCGGTCCGCCGTCGCCGCGGTGGCCGAGGACCTCGGCGGCATCGACATCCTGGTCAACAACGCCGGCATCGGCGCCACGGGCACGGTCGAGGACAACGACGACGCCCAGTGGCACCGGGTGCTCGACGTGAACGTCCTCGGCATGGTCCGCACCACCCGCGCGGCCCTCCCCCACCTGCGCTCCTCCGCGCGCGCCGCCGTCGTCAACACGTGCTCGATCGCGGCCACGGCCGGACTTCCGCAGCGCGCCCTCTACAGCGCCAGCAAGGGGGCGGTGCTTTCGCTGACGCTCGCCATGGCGGCGGACCACGTCCGCGAGGGCATCCGCGTCAACTGCGTGAACCCCGGTACGGCCGACACGCCGTGGGTGGGCCGCCTGCTCGACCAGGCGGCGGACCCGGCCGCCGAGCGGGCGGCGCTCGACGCCCGCCAGCCCATGGGCCGGCTGGTCACCGCGGGCGAGGTCGCCGCCGCCATCGTGTACCTGGCGAGCCCCGCCGCCGCCTCCGTCACCGGCACCGCGCTCGCGGTGGACGGCGGCATGCAGGGCCTGCGGCTGCGGCCGGAGGCCCGGTGATGCCCACGTCGAGCGGCGGCGGTGCCGGGCCGGCGCTGCCCACCCGCACCCTGGGTCGCAGCGGTGTCCCCGTCACGTCGCTCGGTTTCGGCGGCGCCGCCGTCGCCGGTCTCTTCGAGGACGTCGGCGAGGAGGCGGCGGCAGCGGCGGTGGAGGCGGCCTGGGAGGCCGGGATCCGCTACTTCGACACCGCCCCGCACTACGGCCTCGGCCTGTCCGAGCGCCGCCTCGGGGCGGCGCTGCGGACGAGACCGAGGGACGGCTTCACCCTGTCCACCAAGGTCGGCAGGGTCCTTGAGCCGTACGAGGGCGGCGGGGACGACCGGGCCGACGGATTCGCCGTACCGGCCACGCACCGGCGCCGCTGGGACTTCAGCGCCGACGGCGTGCGCCGCTCCCTGGAGGACAGTCTCACCCGGCTCGGGCTCGACCACGTCGACGTGGTCCTCCTGCACGACCCCGACGACCACGAGGAGCAGGCGTTCAAGGAGGCCTATCCGGCGCTGGAGGAGCTGCGGGCCCAGGGAGTCGTCCGGGCGATCGGCGTGGGCATGAACCGGACCCGGATGCTGACGCGTTTCGTGACGGACACGGACGTCGACGCCGTGCTGTGCGCCGGGCGGTACACGCTGCTCGACCAGGAGGCGCTGGAGGAGCTGCTGCCCGCCGCGGCGTCGGCGGGCACGAGCGTGATCATCGGCGGGGTGTTCAACTCCGGGCTGCTCGCGGCACCGGCGCCGGACGCCACGTACGACTACGCCACGGCCCCGGACGCGCTGGTGCGCCGGGCGCTGCGGATGCGCGGGGTCACGGAGGCGGAGGGAGTGCCGCTGCGCGCGGCGGCGCTCCGCTTTCCGTTCGGGCATCCGGCGGTCGCGTCCGTGCTCGTCGGGGCTCGGTCGGCCGGCGAGGTCCGGGACGCGGCCGAGCAGTTCCAGCGGTCCCTTCCCGAGGCCGTGTGGGAGGGTCTGCGGGCACAGGGCCTGCTGCCGGCCGGTGTGCCGGTGCCCGCGAGGAGTGCGACATGACCGTCATCGACGCCCACCACCATCTGTGGGACCTCGGCGTCCGCGACCAGGAGTGGATCGAGGGGCCGGAACTCGCGCCGCTGCGCCGGTCGTTCCTCCTGCCCGAGCTGGAGGCCGAGGCCCGGGAGGCCGGGGTCGCGGCCACGGTGCTCGTCCAGACGGTCACGGTGGCCGAGGAGACGCCGGAGTTCCTCGCCCTGGCCTCGGCCGGCGACCTGATCGGCGGGGTCGTCGGCTGGACCGATCTGACGTCGCCGGGCGTCGCGGACGAGCTCGCCCGGCTGCGTGCGCTGCCGGGTGGGGGTTTCCTGCGCGGGATCCGGCATCAGGTCCAGGGCGAGGCGGACCCTGACTGGCTGACGCGGCCGGAGGTGCTGCGGGGGCTGCGCGCGGTCGCGGCGGCCGGACTCGCGTACGACCTCGTGGTCCTGCCGCACCAGCTGCCCGCGGCGACGCGGGCGGCGGCGGCGGTCCCCGGTCTGACGTTCGTCCTCGACCACCTGGGCAAGCCGCCGATCGCGTCGGGCGAGCGGGAGCCGTGGGCCGGGCGCGTACGCGAACTGGCCGCCCTGCCGAACACGGTGTGCAAGCTCTCCGGGATGGCGACCGAGGCCGACCGGCGGTCGTGGACCGTCCGTGACCTCAGGCCGTACGCCGACACCGTGATCGACGCCTTCGGGCCGCGGCGGCTCATGTTCGGCTCCGACTGGCCGGTGAGCACGCTGGCGGCGGGCTACGGCGAGGTCGTGGCGGTCACCGGGGAGCTGCTCGCGGCGCTCGACCCCGCCGAGCGGGACGAGGTGTGGGCCGGGACCGCGCGGCGGGTCTACCGGGTGACGCCCGTAGCCGGTCACCGGCCCGACCCAGGGGGTGTCCGGCCGTGATCCGCCGGGCACCCCCTGGGTCGGTCACTTCTCCTCGAAGCGGCTGAGCTGGCGCTCCAGGCTGCGGGTGAGATGGTCCGCCATCGCCTCCGCGGCCCGTTCGGGGCTGCGGCGCAGGATCGCGCGGACGACCCGCTCGTGCTCGGCCAGGGTCGGGTCGTCCTCGGCGGGGAGGCTGCTGAGGCGGAAGATGTGCAGATGCGCGTGGAGGCGCTCGACGGCGTCCAGGAGCAAGGGCCGGTCGGCGGCCGCCGCGACCGCGTCGTGGAACCGCTGGTCCAGCGCGGCGAAGTCGCGGTAGGACGCGTACGGCCCGGCGGGGCCGGGGTGGGCCTCCATGTCCTCCTGGATGGCCTCGATGGCGTCGAGTTGGGGCTCGTCGGCGTGCAGGGCCGCGAGGGCCGCGGCGCGCGGCTCGAGCAGGAGCCGCATCTCGAACAGCTCCTCGACGCCCTGCCGGGTGAGCAGTTCGGTCGCCCGGTAGCCGGAGAGGGAGCGCTTGACCACGAGGCCGTCGGACTCCAGGCGGGCCAGCGCCTCGCGGACCGGGGTCGGTGAGACGTCGAGCCTGCGGGACAGGGCCTCGATGCCGACGCGGGCGCCCGGAGCGATCTCATGGTCCATGATCATGGCCTTGATGTCCTCGTAGACGCTGTCGGACAGCGGCTGGCGGACCGGCGGCACCGGAGCGGGGCCGCCCGTTCCGGCCCGGTCGTCGGAGACGGGCGGGTCATGCGCCGGCATCCAGGTCTCCTCACTTCACTACGCGTTCGACCACGGGCAGTTTAGCGAGGCGGGGGCCGGCGCCCCCGGGCTCCGTCGCGGACTCAGACGTCGGTGCGGACGACGACCACGAGGGTGCGCGGGCCGTGCACCCCCTCCACACGCTCCAGCTCGATGTCCGAGGTGGCGGACGGGCCGCTGATCAGGGTCGTCGGGCGTTCGGGGACGAGTCCGGCGAGCATCTCCGGGACCCCGACGGCCACCGAGGACAGGTCGACGACGCACACGTGGACGTCGGGGACGAGGGACAGTGCGCGGCGGCCCTGGTCGGCCGAGCCGTCGAGCACGATGGTCCCGGTCTCCGCGCAGCTCGCGGCCGAGGCCGTCACGACCGCGTCGAGGGTCTCCAGGGCGGAGGGCGGCACGTCGGCCCGGTCCTCCTCCGTCGCGCCGTCCCAGCCGTCGAGCCAGGAGCGGTCCAGTCCTGCGGGCAGCCCGACGCGGCGGGCGCCGAGGCCTTCGAGGACCTCGGCGAGGGTCGCGGCGGTCTCCCGCGCCGTGCAGGTCCGCACCTGCGCCTTGTAGTCGAGGAGCCGGTCGGTGAAGAGCGCGAGGCGCTCGTCGTCGGGGAGGGTGCGGTCGCGCCGGTAGTCCCGTGCCGCGGTGACGGGCGGACGCGGGGCGAGGGCGAGCGCGTCCCGTACGCGTCCGAGGACGGTCTCGCGTGCGGTCATCGGTCCTCCTGCTCGGTGTCGTCGGGGGCCTGACCGGGGGCGGCGTCGGCGAGTGCGCGTCGGCCCTCCTCGGAGGCGTACCAGTCCCGGAAGGTCTGCCGGGGCGGGGCGGGGGTGTCGCGGCTTGCGCTCCAGCCGTTCAGCGGCGGGGGCAGGCGGGAGATCGTGCCGTCCCGTCCGGCGGCGACGCGGCCGAGCCGGGCGGCCTTCTGGGCGGCCGTGTAGAGCTTCGGCCGGCCCATGACGGCGGCCGCGGCCTTCATGGCGAGCTGTTCGGCGCTCCGGCCGGTCCGTTCGGTGGTCTGGTGCCGGAGTTCGACGAGGAGCGACGGGATGTCGATCTTCACGGGGCAGGCGTCGTAGCAGGCGCCGCAGAGGGTGGAGGCGTACGGGAGGGAGGCGTTGGGGTCGTTCTCGACGGCGTGCGTGCCGGCGAGCTGGGGGGTGAGGACGGCGCCGATCGGGCCGGGGTAGGTCGATCCGTAGGCGTGGCCGCCGACGCGCTCGTAGACCGGGCAGACGTTGAGGCAGGCCGAGCAGCGGATGCAGTGGAGGGCTTCGCGGCCGACGGCGTCGGCGAGTGCGGCGGTGCGTCCGTTGTCGAGCAGCACCAGGTGGAACTCCTGCGGGCCGTCGCCCGGTGTCACGCCGGTCCACAGGGAGGTGTAGGGGTTCATGCGCTCGCCGGTGGAGGACCTCGGGAGGAGTTGGAAGAAGACCTCCAGGTCGGCGTGGAGCGGCAGGACCTTCTCGATCCCCATGACGGTGATCAGGGTGCGCGGCAGGGTCAGGCACATCCGGCCGTTGCCCTCGGACTCCACGACGGCCAGCGTGCCGGTCTCGGCGATCCCGAAGTTGGCGCCGGAGACGGCGACCGGGACGGTCATGAACTTCTCGCGCAGATAGGCGCGGGCGGCGGCGGCGAGATCGGCGGGACGGGAGCTCAGGCCGGGGTCGACGCCCGGGATCTCGTCCAGGAAGATCCGGCGGATCTCGTCCCTGTTGCGGTGGATCGCGGGCACCAGGATGTGGGAGGGCCGGTCGTCGGCGAGCTGCACGATCAGCTCGGCGAGGTCGGTCTCGTACGCGGTGACGCCGTGGCTCTCCAGGTGCTCGTTGAGGCCGATCTCCTGGGTGGCCATCGACTTGACCTTGATGACCTCGCGGCTGCCGGTCGCGGCGACGAGGCGGGTGACGATGTCGTTGGCCTCCGCCGCGTCGCGGGCCCAGTGCACCGTGCCGCCGGCCGCGGTGACCTTCTCTTCCAACTGCTCCAGGAGTTCCGGCAGTCGGTTCATGACGTCGGCCTTGATCGCCGCCCCCGCGGTGCGCAGCTCCTCCCAGTCGGGCACTTCGGCGGTGACGGCCAGGCGCTTGGCGCGGATGGTGTGCGTCGCCTTGTGGAGGTTGGAGCGGAGCTGGTCGTTGTCCAGCTCGGTCGCGGCCGCCTTCGGGAACGCCATGTCGCCGCGCAGGTTTCCCTCGCCGTACGGGGAGCGGGGCGGGGGTGCGGGCATCCCGAGGAACGTGCTGCTCATCGTGCGGCCTCCGTGAGGGGGTGCGGCGCGGTGCGGGTGGCGGCGAGGATCTGGGCGAGGTGGAGCGTGCGGGTCCCGGAGCGGATGCGGGACAGGCCTCCGCCGATGTGCATGAGGCACGAGGAGTCGCCGGCCGTGCAGACGGCGGCGCCCGTCGCCGCCACGTGGCGGAGCTTGTCGGCGAGCATCGCCGAGGAGGTCGCGGCGTTCTTGACGGCGAAGGTGCCGCCGAAGCCGCAGCAGGCGTCCGCCTCGGGGAGTTCGGCCAGGTCGATGCCCTCGACGGCCCGCAGCAGGCGCAGGGGTTTGTCGCCGACGCCGAGCATCCGCAGGGAGTGGCAGGTCGGGTGGTAGGTGACGCGGTGCGGGAAGTACGCGCCCACGTCCTCGGTGCCGGCGATGTCGACCAGGAACTCGGAGAGCTCGTAGGTCTTGTCCTTCACCGCCGCGACGCCGGCGCGCAGGGCGGGGTCGCCGTACCGGTCGGCGACGGTCTGGTGCTGGTGGCGCACACAGCCGGCGCACGAGCCGGAGGGCATGACGACGGCCTCGATGGACCGGTCGCCGAACTGCTCGGCGAAGTTGCGGACCAGGGGTACGGGCTCGCGCTGGTATCCGGTGTTGACGTGCATCTGGCCGCAGCACGTCTGGTCCGGCGGGAAGACCAGCTCGTGGCCGAGCCTGGTCAGCAGCAAGGCCGTCGCCCGTACCGCGTCGGGGAAGAGGGTGTCTCCCAGACAGGTGGCGAAGAGTCCGATGCGCATGGGGACCTCCACGGTGAAAAGTATGGTCCGACCATAGGGCCCGCGACCCGTTCCGCCAAGGGGTGACCACAGTATGGTCGGACCTTACGAGGGTCGGGGTGACCACACCGGCCCGCTCCCACCCGCCTGCCGCCGCAGGCGGGCGCGGCTCTACTCGTCGCCCTCCGGCGGGACGGCCAGGGTGCCGTGGAACCCGCGAATGTGCCGCTCCACGAGCTCCGCCGCGGCGGGTCCGTCTCCCGCCCGGACGAGCCGCAGCAGCTCGGCGTGTTCGCGGTTGAGCTCCTCGGCGGTCGCGGTCCAGTCCTCGGCGGCCTCCTCGGCCTGGAGGATCAGGGTGCGCACGGACTCACGGACGGCCGAGGTGAGCGTGGAGACAAGGCCGTTGCCCGAACTGCGGGCGATCAGTACGTGGAAGGCGGTGTCCAGCTCGTTGAAGAGCGCCACGTCGGCACCCGCGTCCCGCATCCGGGCGAGCAGCTCCTCCGCCTCGTCGAGGTCCTCGTCCGAGGCGCGACGGGCGGCCGCCTCGACGCTGGAGCGTTCGAGCAGGACCCGCGCCTCCAGGACGTCCTCGACGCCGTAGCTGCCGAGCGCGAGGTGGAGGCGCAGGATCCGGCCGAGCGCCTCGTCGGGGTTGCGCACGATGCGGGCGCCCGCGTCCGGACCCCGACCGACGTTGGCGACCAGCACCCCGATGGTCTCCATCACCCGGAGCGCCTCGCGCAGGGCGGACCGACTGACGCCCAGCGCCGGTGCGAGCTCACGCTCCGGCGGCAGCCGGTCCCCCGCCTTGAGCTCGCCGGCGAGGACCTGCCGCTCAAGGCTCTCCAGTACGAGCTCATGCGTCCGCGACTGCTTCACCGGTCGCCGTTCGGCCATCTCGGGCGCTCCCCTCTTCCCGGAACGGGCTCCGTATCCCGCTACCACCCTCACTATGGTCCGACCACACCACCGACAGAAATCAGATAGGAAATAGGCTCGGACCGACACCGCCAGGGGCGAAAAACCTGGGCGCCCGCAGCGCGAGTTCGCGTTTTTCCTATAGGAAAACGCGTCTGATCCCTTGACACACCTCACGGCTGCCGCTGCACTCTGCTCTGTCACCGAGTCCGGTCATCCCCACCGAAGGAGCCGCACGCCCATGACCGACCGTTCCCCCACGCCTCCGCCCTTCGACAACCAGGCCGCGATGTCCCGCCGTGGGCTGCTGCGGGCGGCGGCGACCGTCGGCGCCGTGTTCGCCCTCTCCTCGCTGCCGGAGTTCACTCCGTCAGCCGCCGCCGTGACGCGCCCCGGCTCCCTGTCCCTGGTCCCGGACGCCGACGCGATCGCCCTCTGGTACACACGGCCCGGCGCCGAGAGCAAGGTCGTCGAGGAGGGCCTGCCCATCGGCAACGGCCGGCTCGGCGCCCTGGTCACCGGCGACCCGTCCCGTGACCTCCTGGTGCTCGCGGACGCGACGCTCTGGACCGGACACGCCAACGCCGCCCTGCAGTCGGACGGCCAGTTCCCCTACGACACGGGGAACTTCGGCACCTTCGGCATGCTGGCCAAGGCGTACGTCGACGTTCCGGCCCACGCCGCCACGGCGATCAGCGGCTACCGCCGCACGCTCGACATGAGCAACGGCCTGGTCACCGCCACGTACCAGGTCGGCGGCGTCACCTACCGGCGCGAGGTGTTCTCCAGCCACCCGGACGACGTCGTGGTCGTCCGCCTCACCCAGAGCGGCGGCGGCTCCTACACCGGCTCGATGACCCTCGCCGGGACCCGGGGCGAGACCGTGTCCGCGAACGCTGGCGCCGCCGAGGTGTCCTTCGCCTCGACCCTGGCCAACTCGCTGAGGTACGCGACCCTGATCAAGGCGGTCGGCACGGGCGGTTCCGTCTCCGCGACGGGGACCAAGGTGACCTTCACCGGCTGCACCGAGGTCGTCCTGGTCGTCTCCGGCGGCACGAACTACAAGGCCGACGCGTCCGTCCAGTACAAGGACACAGCGCTCGTTCCGCTCACCGTCGCGCGCGGCAAGGCCGTGCAGGCCGCGGGCGCCGCGGGTTCGGCCCTGCTCGCCACCCACGTCGCCGACTTCCGGCGCCTCCAGCAGCGGACGACGGTGAACCTCGGGGCGTCCAGCGCCGCGCAGCGGGCCATGGACACGCCCGCACGGCTCGCGGCCCGGGCCGCGTCCGGTGCCGCTCCCGACCCCGAACTCGAAGCCTCCTACCTGGAGTTCGGCCGCTACCTGACCATCTGCGGATCGCGTGACAGCCTGCCGACCAATCTCCAGGGTCTGTGGATCGACACGAACACCCCGTCGTGGATGAGCGACTACCACACCGACATCAACGTCCAGATGAACTACTGGCTGCCCGACCGGCTGGGCCTGGCCGAGTGCTTCGACGCCTTCACCGACTACTGCGTGGCCCAGCTGCCGGGCTGGCAGGCGACGACCCGGAACCTCTTCCAGGACTCCCGGAACCGGTTCCGCAACACCTCAGGCACGGTGGCCGGGTGGACGCTCGCCATCTCCACGAACGTCTGGGGCGGCAACGGCTGGTGGTGGCACCCGGCGGGCAACGCCTGGATGTGCAACTCGCTCTACGAGCACTACGCGTACACCCTGGACACCGCTCACCTCGCGAAGATCTATCCGCTCCTGAAGGGCGCCTGCGAGTTCTGGGAGTCGCGTCTCCTCACCATGACCGTGCCGGACCCGGCGGGCGGCACGCGCGAGGTCCTCGTCGACGACCACGACTGGTCGCCCGAGCACGGCCCGCAGGACGGGCGCGGCAACACCTACTCCCAGGAACTGGTCTGGCAGCTGTTTCGGAACTACCGGGCGGCGGCGGCCGAGCTCGGCAAGGACGCCGCGTACGCCACCACCATCGGCGGGCTCCAGGCCCGGCTCTACCTGCCCGAGGTCAGCGCCACGAGCGGCTGGCTCGAGGAGTGGATGAGCGACGACAACCTGGGCGAGACCGCCCATCGTCATCTCTCCGCCCACGTGGGCCTCTTCCCCGGCGATCGCATCACCCTCCAGGACTCCCCCGCCCCGCTCGTCGCCGGCGCCACCAGGCTGCTGGAGGCGCGCGGCATGCAGAGCTTCGGCTGGGCGAACGCCTGGCGGGCCATGTGCTGGGCCCGGCTGAGCCAGGCCGACAAGGCGTACCAGCTCGTGGTCAACGTGCTGAGGCCCTCGGTGAACTTCGGCAACGGCAGCGCGATCAACTTCTTCGACATGTACGGCCTGGGCGGCAGCTCGGTCTTCCAGATCGACGCGAACTACGGCACGCCCGTCGCCATGGTCGAGATGCTGGTCCAGTCACGTCCCGGACGTGTCGAACTGCTGCCCGCCCTGCCCAAGGCGTGGGCGGCCTCCGGCTCCGTCACCGGCATCGGCGTGCGGGGCGGCCTCACGGTCGATATGAGCTGGACGTCGGGCCAGGTCACCGGCGCCACGCTGCGCGGCGCCGCCGGCAGGACGACCACGGTCGCCTTCGGGTCGTGGAGCACGACCGTGACCATCCCTCCGGCAGGCGCGGTGACCGTCGCTCCGCCCGCGCAGTACACCGTCTTCCAGCTGGTCAACCGCAAGTCTGGCCGGGCGATCGACGTCCCCGGCGCCGACACCTCGGCGGGCACCGGCCTCATCCAGTACACCCCGAGTTCCGCCGCCAACCAGCGGTTCCGCTTCGTCCCGGTCGGCGGCGGGCTCCACGAGATCCTCACCACGCACGGCGGCACCCCGCTGGCCTGGGACGTCTCCGGGGGCGGCGCGGCCGAGGGCGCCAGGCTCGTCCAGTGGCAGCCGACGCACGCGACCAACCAGCAGTGGAAGGTCACCGACACGGGCGACGGCCACGTGACCCTCACCTGCGCCCGCAGCGGCAAGGTCCTCGGAGTCACCGGCGGCTCGACCGCCAACGGCGCGACGATCGAGCAGCAGACGGCCGACGGCGGCACCGGCCAGCAGTGGCGGCGCGTCGGCATATGAACCCGGCGCGTCCGACACGGAACCGCCCCGCCGGTCGAGCCCGGCGGGGCGGTTCCGTGCGGCCGGTGCGGCCCGCGCGGTTCCGTGCGGCCCGTGCGGCCGGTGCGGTTCCGTGCGGGCTACGCGGTCAGCGGCCTGCCAGGAGGCACAGCAGCCGGGCCACTTCGGTCGCCACCGCGTCGCGCGCCGGGCCGAGGTACTTGCGCGGATCGGCGACGTCCGGTGCCGCCGCGAGCCGCTCCCGTACGACCCCGGTGAACAGCTTGTTGAGGTGGGTGGAGATGTTGACCTTGGTCATGCCGACCGCGACGGCCTTCGCCAGGAGCGCGTCGTCGACGCCCGAGGAGCCGTGGAGCACGAGCGGCACGGGGAGGGCCTCCTTCAGCCGCGCGATGAGGTCCAGGTCGAGGACGGCGTCACGGGTGAGCATCGCGTGCGAGCTGCCCACGGCGACGGCCAGGGCGTCGACGGCCGTCGACTCGACGAACCGGCGCGCCTCGTCGGGGTCCGTACGGACGCCGGGGGCGTGCGCTCCGTCCTTCCCGCCGACCTCGCCCAGCTCCGCCTCGACCCACACGCCGGCCCGGTGGCAGTGGTCGGTGACGCGCCGGGTGGCGGCGACGTTCTCGCCGTACGGCAGCTTGGAGGCATCGAACATGACCGACGTGAGGCCGAGTTCGACCGCCTCGTGGACGAGCTCCGTCGACTCGGCGTGGTCGAGGTGCACGGCCACCGGCACGGCGGCGGCGCGGGCGACGGCGAGCGACGCGAGCGCGATCGGGGCGAGGGAGCCGTGATAGCGGACGGTGTTCTCGCTGATCTGCAGGATGACCGGCAGCCCGGCCTGCTCTGCTCCGGCGACGATGGCCTCGGCGTGCTCGATCTGCACGACGTTGAAGGCACCGACACCGGAGTTCGCGTCACGTGCGGGGCCGACGATGCCGTCGGTGGGGGTCAGGGGCATGGCGTTCTCCACAAGCGGTGGTAGAGGACCTTCCGACCATCCGTCCGTCAGGCGGAGGCGTCGTCGAGGATGACGGAGCGGGTGAGGTTGCGCGGGCGGTCCGGGTCGAACCCCTGCGCCTCGGCGAGGTGAACGGCGAGCCGCTGGGCGACGATGAGGTCGGCCAGCGGGTCGAGCCCGGTGGCGGCGTCGTCCGGGCCGGCGGGTGCGTCGTCCGACCCGGCGGCGAGGATCCCGCCGACGCGCGCGATGTCGTCACGGAGGCCGGTGGGCACGGCGCCGAAGATCCAGGCGACGCGTCCGGGTCCGGTGATGCTGATGGGGCCGTGCCGGTACTCCATGGCCGGGTAGGCCTCGGTCCAGGCGCCGGCGGCCTCGCGCATCTTCAGGGCGGCTTCGAGCGCGAGCCCGTACGTCCAGCCGGTGCCGAGGAAGCTGAACTGCTCCGCGGCGCGGATCTCTTCGGCGAGCGGGAGGGCGATCGCCCGTTCCGCGTCCTCGACGGCACGCTCCCACGGGTGGACGCCGGGCGGCAGCGCGCCCTCCGCCTCCAGGTGGGCGCGGAGCAGGAGCAGGACGGTGGTGGCGAAGCGGGTCTGGACGACCGACTCCTCGTCGGCGAAGTCCAGCACGGCGACGGAGTCGGCGGCCGTCATGACGGGGGTGGCGGGGTCCGCGGTGATCGCGGAGGTCGCCACCGCTCCCTTGGACCGCGTCAGCACGTCGAGCACCTCGGTGGTGGTGCCGGATCGGGTGATGGCGAGCACGCGGTCGTACGTGCGCCCGGTCGGGAACTCCGACGCGGCGAAGGCGTCGGTCTCGCCGTGGCCGCCGTTCTCGCGCAGCTGTGCGTAGGCGAGGGCCATGAACCAGGAGGTCCCGCAGCCGACGACCGCCACGCGCTCGCCCCGCCGGGGCAGCACGTCGGCGAACGAGGCGACGGCCCCGGCCGCACGCCGCCAGGCGTCCGGCTGGGATGCGATCTCGACCGAGGTGCGAGAGGTCTCGAAGGTGGTCACGCGATTCCTTAGGTTCGTAGGTGTCGGCCGTGCTGAGAACCCTGAGCATGCTGTGCCACACACGCCAGGGATGTCAATTACTGCTCGATACTCGACGATAGTGAGCGGCTTTCATCAATCTAGATGATTGAAGTGTCGGAAACGAGAGCCTTCGAGGTGCGGATCGCGCGCAGGGCACACCCGCTGGCGTGCAGGAATTCCCGCTGCATCGTGCTGTTCGAGACCGCGGCGCTACGATCGGCTTCGCGCATGCCTCCCGGTACCGATACCCGAGCGCGTGCGATCGGGAACGTTCCGTGCGCAGAGGGGTGTGACGCGTGTCCAAGCAGGAGCGGTGGAGCAAGCTGCTGGAGCTGCTGGCCGTCGAGGGAAGAATCGACGTGGAGGAAGCCGCCGAGTCCGTCGGCGTGTCACCCGCGACCATCCGCCGGGACCTCGACGGGCTCGCGGAACAGCGGATGCTCGTCCGGACGCGCGGTGGAGCCATCGCGCACGGCGTCTCCTACGAGCTGCCGCTGCGCTACAAGTCCTCCCGGCACGCGTCCGAGAAGCAGCGCATCGCCGCCGCCGTGGTGGAGCTCCTGGGCGTGGGGGACGTCGTCGGGCTCAACGGCGGTACGACCACGACCGAGGTCGCCCGGGCGATGGCGCTCCAGGCGGGCGGCAGTCCGCCGGGCGAGCCGTGGGAGAACACCTCCGGGACGACGTACACCGTCGTCACCAACGCGTTGAACATCGCCGGCGAGCTGGCGGTCCGCCCGCAGATCAAGATCGTGGTCACGGGCGGCGTGGCGCGTCCGCAGACCTATGAGCTGGTCGGCCCGCTCACCGCGGGCGTGCTCAACGAGGTGGTGCTCGACGTCGCCGTGCTCGGCGTGGACGGCGTCGACCCGCAGCTCGGGGTCATGACGCACCAGGAGGACGAAGCGGCCATCAGCAGGCTCTTCACCGAACGCGCGCGCAAGGTGATCCTCGCGACCGACTCCTCCAAGATGGGCCGGCGCGCCTTCGCCAGGATCTGCGGACTCGACCGCGTCGACGTGCTCGTGACCGACTCGGGGCTCGCTCCCGACCTGGCGGCCCGGATCACGGAGGCGGGCATCGAGGTCGTCACCGTCTGACGGGGCCGCCCCCGCCCCCCGCCCCCCGGCCGGGGGGCGGGGGCGTCCTGCGTGGGGTCAGTCGGCGTCCGCGACGCAGCGGAAGCCGATGTTGCCGGCGCTGCTGTCGGGGGTGTTGGAGCTGCGGGCGTCGACGCGGTACCGGAAGCAGTAGCTCTCGTGGCACAGGTAGGAGCCGCCCCGCATCACCTTGCGCTCCCCGCGCGGCGGCCCGGCGGGGGCGGTCCGCGGGCCGGTGGCGTGCCATGTGGGGTGGAACCAGTCGGCGCACCACTCCCACACGTTGCCGCAGGTGTTGTGCAGCCCGTAGCCGTTGGGCTCGTACGCGTCGGCCGGTGCGGTGCCGAGGTGGCCGTCCGCGCCCGTGTTGCGCGTGGGGAACTCGCCCTGCCACACGTTCATCCGGTGCACGCCACCGGGTTCGCGCTCGTCGCCCCAGGGGTAGCGGGCCTGCACCAGGCCGCCGCGGGCCCCGTACTCCCATTCGGCCTCGGTAGGCAGGCGCTTGCCCGACCACTTCGCATAGGCCCGGGCGTCACGCCAGGTGACATGGACCACCGGGTGGTCCATGCGGTCGGCGATGCCCGAGCCCGGGCCCTCGGGACGGCGCCAGTCCGCACCGGTGACCTCCCGCCACCAGGGGGTCGCCGGTACGGGGCGGCGGCCGCGTACGCCGTCGGGCAGCAGACCGGCGAACACGAAGGAGGTGCCGAACCGCTCGGCCAGCGTCACC
The DNA here is from genome assembly GCF_055581845.1 of Streptomyces sp. NPDC042346. Taxonomy (NCBI): domain Bacteria; kingdom Bacillati; phylum Actinomycetota; class Actinomycetes; order Kitasatosporales; family Streptomycetaceae; genus Streptomyces; species Streptomyces sp. NPDC042346. The sequence goes on from NZ_JBVJEH010000002.1 coordinate 951,533, forward strand.
CATCCGGTGGCGTCGGTGAACGCGGCGAACGCCTCGTTGGTGACCGCCGTCGTGTCGATCAGGAACGGAGCGAGGCGGATCTCGCGCACCGGGCCTTCTCCGTCGGCTGCGTAGCCGTCTCCGGCGTCGGTGCCCATCAGGAACGTACCGCCGGGCAGGCGCACCATGCCGGGGTGTCCGGCCGGGAGGTCTCCCACCGCCACGCCCGGTTCCCTGGCCTGCGGCTGCCGCAGGCTCGGTTCCGCGACCGGCAGTTGCCGCTCCCGCCCCGCCTCGCGGCTCGCGGCGCAGCACGACCGCTCCTGACTCACGACCTCTCGGCTCACGTCAGGGTCACCGGTGCGCCGCTCGTGCGGCTGCGGCGGGCGGCCTCGACGATCGCGACGATGTCCCGCACCTCCGCCTCGGGGACGTTGGGGATACCGGTACGGCAGGCGTCGACGATCGAGGTGAGCAGTCCGGTGAGCATGGGAGGTCCGGCCTCGATGGTGAACTCCCCTTCTCCACCGGGACCGTTGACGCGCCCTGTCGTGAGCGGTGACCACCGCTCCTCGCCGCCGAGGGTCGCCACCCGTCCGTCCGGCCAGGACAGCGTGACCCTGTCGCCGGTCGAGGCGTCGACGTACGCGCATCCCGGCCCGAGCGCCGCGACCGCGAGGTCGACCAGGTGCACGCCGTACCAGGCCAGGAACGGGTGGCCGGGCTGGGTGGGCAGCGGGCCGGTCAGGTCGACGCGGTCGGCCCCGCCTCCACTCCCGCCCACAGCGCGCCGGAACTCGGGGGTGAAGCGCTTCGGCGAGCCCGCCAGGGGCAGGCACCCGTGCGTGGCTGCCGTCGCCAGCATGGCCGTGGCGTCCTCGGTCGTGAGAGCGAAGCGCGTGTCGACGTAGACCGGTTTGCCGAACGGTGCCAGCCGGGTGAAGTACCCGGCGTGGGTACGCGCGTCGGAGGCGACGACGAGCAGGACGTCACAGCGCTCGGCGACCTCCTCGGGGGTGGCGTACAGCGGAACCCCGAGGTCTGTCACCTCCTGGGCGAAGGCGTCGATGCGGTCGCGGCTGAGCGGGAAGTCCTCGGCCGCCACGCCCTTCCAGGCCGCGACGACCGTGCCGCCGGGCACGGCGCCCGTGACGCCGTCGCCGAACAGCCGGGTGAACGACGGTGCGTGCGGGGAGTCGACGCCGATGAGTCCGCACCGCAGGGGTGGTGCGGTCACGTCGTCCGTCATCCCTTCACCCCCGACGAGGTGACGCCGGCGACGATGTGCCGCTGGAGGACCATGAAGATCACGAAGCAGGGGATGAAGCTCACCAGAGCGGCGGACATGATGCCGGCCGTGGACACCGTCTCGGTGTGCAAGGTGGCGAGTCCGACCGTCAGGGTGCGGGCCTCGTCGGTCTGGCCCACGACCAGCGGCCACAGCAGGTCGTTCCAGTGCCACAGGAAGACGAAGATGGCGAGCGTGGCCAGGACCGGCCTGATCAGCGGCAGCACGATCCGCAGGAAGGTCCGCCACTCCCCCGCACCGTCGATCCGTGCCGCGTCGAACAGCTCGTCGGGCAGGTCGCGGACGAACTGCCGGATGAGGAAGACCGCCTGGGCGTTGGCGAGGGTCGGCATGACCAGGCCCCACAGCGTGTTCACGCCGTCCATGCGGGCGACGAGGACGAACGTGGGGATGAGGGTGGCCTGCATCGGCACCATCAGGGTGGCGACGATCGCCCACAGCAGCGCGTTGCGCCCCGGGAACCGCTTGCGTACCAGGGCGTAGGCGGCCATGGAGGCGGTGAGGAGGATGACCACCACGGAGACCACGGAGTAGACGAGGGAGTTGACCAGCCAGAGCGGGAACTCGCCGACCTCGAAGATCCGGGTGATGTTGTCGAGCGTCAGGGAGTCGGGGATCGCGTGCGGCAGGGTGGGCGCGTCCTCGGGCGAGAGGGCGAGGACGACCACGGCGATCAGCGGCGCGACGGTGAACAGCGAGGCGGCGGTGAGCGCGAGGGTCGGCAGCCAGGCGCGGGGCCGGCGGGCAACGGGGCGGCGGGCGCCGGGGCGGGCGGCGTCGAGGGCGGACGGCGGAGTGGTCACGGGGTCTCCTTGCCTTCGACGAGGCGGCGCTGGACGAGGGACAGGACGAGCACGATGACGAAGAGGACCATGCCGATCGCCGCCGCGTAGCCGAAGTCGAGGAACTTGAAGCCCTCGTCGTAGAGGAAGTAGATGAGGCTGTGGCTGGCCCGGCTGGGGCCGCCGCCCGTCATCACGTAGATGGTGTCGAACACCTGGAAGCCGATGATCGTCTCGATCACGAGGACGAAGAACATCACGGGCCTGAGCAGCGGGAGGGTCACGTGCCGGAACGCCTGCCAGCTGGTCGCCCCGTCGAGGCGCGCCGCCTCGTGGACCTCGGCGGGCTGGGCCTTCAGGCCGGCGAGGAAGACGAGCATCGAGTATCCGAAGCCCTTCCACACCGAGACCAGCGCGAGGCTGGCGAGGACCAGGAGCTGGTCCCCGGAGAGGAACGGGACCGGGCCGAGGCCGAGCCCGCCGAGCGCGGCGTTGAGCGGCCCGTCGCCGTCGAAGATCCAGGACCAGATGATGCCGGCCATCACGAAGGAGCTGAGGTAGGGGACGAAGAGCACGGCCCGGAACGTGCCGGTGAACCGCACCAGTCTGTTCAGGAGCAGCGCACCGGCCAGGGAGACGACGATGATGAGCGGCACGAAGACGATCACGTAGCTCACCGTCACGCCGAGGCTCTGCCAGAAGTGGGGGTCGGAGAACAGGCGGGTGTAGTTCTCGGCCCCCAGCCAGGTGACGTCGCCGTTGAGGCGGTAGCGCGTGAGGCTCATGGCCCCGGCGCCGGCGATGGGGAGGAACTTGAACACCGCGAAGATGACGAGCGTCGGCAGCACGAACAGGATGCCGGCCATGGCCTCACGGCGCTTGCGGCGGCGGCGGGCCGCCCGGCTGCTCGGGGTGAGGTGCGAGGGCTCGGGACGGCGGAGCGGTCGGCGGTCCGAGTCGGTGCTCGGAGGTGTGTGCACGGACATGGCGGCCTATCAGCGGGGAGGGTTCAGGACCGGGCGAGGAGGTCGCGCGCTTCGTCGGCGGCCTTCTTCAGCGCCTCCTGCGGCGTGCGGTCACCGCTGAGGGCGGACTGGATGTAGGGCGCCAGCGTGGCCATCACCTGGCGGGCGGCGGGCGAGGGCTCACCGGCGTTGGCGTACGCGAGCGCTTCGTTCAGGGCCTGGACGTCGGGTCCCGTGCCGGGTGCCTTGACGTCGGTACGGGTCGGGAAGGTGCCCGACGCGGCGTTGAGCGAGGCCTGTGCCTCGGCCGAGGTCAGGTACGCCAGGACCTCGTAGGCGGCTTCACGGTTCTCGTCCTCGTTGATGGAGGTCAGGGAGAGCAGGCCGGGGTTGCCGTAGGTCGCCCGGACGGCGCCCTGGAGCGGCAGGCCGAGGGCCACGTTCCCCTCCCCGAGCGCGGCGCGCATCTGCCGGAGTTCGGGCAGCGAGGTGACGGCGCGCATCGCGACCTTGCCCTGGGCGATGGGAGCGCCCTCGACCTTGGGGCCTTCGGTCACGGCGTCGGCGGGCAGGCCGCCCTGCTTCTTCAGGTCGACGAGGAACCGGAGGGCGGAGACGCCCTGCTCCGAGTCGAAGGCGACGTCCTTGCCGCCCTTGGCGAAGACCGTTCCCCCGGCCTGCCAGAGCAGCGGGTAGAAGGAGAGGTTGAGCGTCTGCTCGCTGCTGCCCGCGTAGTCCATGACGGCGATGCCCTTCTTGGCGAGCACGGGGGCCGCCTTGAGGACGTCGTCCCAGGTCTTGGGCAGTGCGAGGCCGGCGTCGGCGAAGATCTTGGTGTTGTACGCGGTGGTGTTGATGTTCTGGAAGACGGGGACGCCGTAGAGCTTGCCGTCGAAGGTGGCGGCCTTCAGCGTCTCGGGACGGAACGCCTTCCGCTGGTCGGCGACGGCGTCGTCGACGGGCAGCAGTCCCCGCACCTTGTCGTAGGTAGCGGCCTGGTCGGGCGTGATCAGCACGATGTCCGGTCCGGAACCGGCCGCGAGGGCGGCGGATATCTGCGCGTCGCGCTTGTCGAAGGTCTGCAGCTCGATGTTCAGGTCGATGCCGGGGTGGGCCTTCTCGAAGGCGGCTTCGGTCCGGTCCCAGTACTTCTTGCTCGCCGCCTCGTCCTTGATGACCGGGTACATCCACAGGGTCACCTCGGCCTTCCCGTTCCCGTCGGAGGCGGAGCAGGCCGTGACGACCAGGACGGCGGAGGCAGCCAGGGCCGCGAAGCGGAGCGGTCGTGTCCTCATGCGGATTCTCTCTCTCGGGACGGAGTGGCCCGCGCCGCGTCGGTGAGCGCGGCGAGGGCGGCGCGGTGGCGCGGCAGCAGGGCGTCGGGGGTCAGGAGGGGGTCGTCGGTCTCGCGCATCCAGCGGAGCAGGGCCTCGGCGAGGCCGGCCCGTACGGGGGCGAGGGCGGGGTCGTCCGCGCGGTTGTCGCACTCGTGCGGGTCACGGACGAGGTCGTACAGCTCCAGGGCCGGACTGGATCCGATGGAGGGTCCCCGGAGGACGGCGGGCAGGCTGCGGTGGATCCAGGACTGGGTGGGGTCCATGGCCTGCGGGGCGTTGGAGAAGTTGGCGACGAGTTTGTACGAGGCCGACCGCGCGGAGCGCTTCGGGTCGTAGTAGATGTGGTGGGTGAGCTGCCCGAAGGTGTGGGTACGGGCCGGGCGGCCCTGTTCCACGACGGGGACGAGACTGACGCCCTGGCCGTCCGCCGGTCGTGGCAGGCCGACGAGTTCGCACAGGGTGGGCAGGACGTCGACGTGGCTGACCATGGCGTCCAGGCGGCGGGCGTGCCATGCGGGTCGGCCGGGCACGCGCATCATGAGCGCGACTTCCAGGCCGGGGTCGTAGAGGGTGCACTTCGCCCGGGGCAGGGCGAGGCCGTGGTCGGTGGTGAACACCACGATCGTGTCGTCGCTCAGGCCGAGCGTGTCGAGGCGGGCCAGGATGCTGCCGACGCCCTCGTCCATGTGGCGTACGGCGCCCTGGAGTTCGGCGATCTCCTCGCGGGCGCCTTCGTCGTCCTGGAGGTACGGGGGGACGGTGATCCCGAGGGAGTCGTCCGGGGTCACCGTGTCGCCGAGGAAGCCCATGACTCCGGGGCGGTCGTTCTTCGACGGTGTGCGGTGCGGTTCGTGGAACCCGACCTGGAGGTAGAAGGGGGTGCCTGCCGCGGCCGCCCGGTCGAGCGCCTCGACGGTGCGCTCGACGACGGTGTCGCGGTCGCCGCCGCTGCGGACCCGGTCGAAGCCGAGGCGCTCGGCCACGGCATCGTCCGACAGGACCCGTGACTCGTGGTGCACGCCGACGAGTTCGGTCGTGTACCCGGCGGCGCGCAGCCGGCCGGCGAGGTGGGTCGCGGGGTCGGCGAGGTCCCAGCCGAAGGGGTCGTGGGTGAGGCCGAGGACCCCGTTGGTCTGCGGGTACGTGCCGGTGAACAGGGAGGCCCGGGCGGGGCTGCAGTGGGGGGCGGTCGCGAAGGCCGCTTCGAACAGCGCCGACTCCGCGGCGAGTGCGTCCAGGTGCGGGGAGACCACGGTGGGGATCCCGTACGCGCCGAGGAACCGTCCCAGGTCGTGGCAGTGGAGCAGCAGGATGTTGCGTGGCGTGGTCACGGTCATCCCCTTGTCGCCAGGTCCTCGCGCGTGAGCGCGTGTTCCAGGGGTTCTCCGGCCAGATGACGGCGGATCTCCTCGACGACGATCCGCCCGGCGCGCTGCCGCGAGTCGGCGGTCGCGCCCGCGAGATGCGGTGTGAGGAGGGCGTTCGGCAGAGCGCGCCAGCGGTCGTCGACGGGCAGCGGTTCGCGGTCGAAGACGTCGAGGGCGGCGTCGATCCGTCCCGAGGCGACCGCGTCGAACAGGGCGTCCATGTCGACGAGCGAGGGCCGGGAGGTGTTGACGAACCGGGTGCCGTCCCGCATGGCGGCGATCTCGTCCGCGCCGATCATGCCGTGGGTCTCCGGGGTGGCGGGGGCGTGTACGGCGACGACGTCGCTCGACGCGAGCAGGTCCCGCAGTCCGGTGGTGAGTCCGGCCAGCGGATCACCGGGCCGGACGTAGGGGTCGTGGACGCGGATGTCGGCGCCGAGCGCCCGGCACATGTCGATGTAGCGCCGCCCGGTCCGCGAGGCGCCGACGACGCCGATGCGGGCCCCGCCGATCTCGCGTGCCCGCTCGGACCCGGCGGCCGTCTCCCAGCTCCGGCCGGAGCGGAGCGCGTGGTCGTGGCGGTGGGTGCGGCGCAGCAGGGACAGGGTGAAGCCGAGGGAGAGCTCCGCCACGGCCGGGGCCATCGCCGCTCCCGCCTGGGAGACGGGCAGTCCGGTGGCCCAGAAGTCGTCGCTCACGAGCTGGTGGAGCGAGGACGCGGCGTGCATGACGAAGCGCAGGTCGGGTGCCAGTGCGAGGCGGGTGGCGTCGAGCCGGGGGAATCCCCAGGCGGTGACGAGGACGTGTACGCCGTCGAGGGCCCGGCGGAAGGCGTCCTCCGCGTGCAGCGCGGCCGGCTCCCGCTCGGTGACCTCGCCGAGGGCTGCCAGTGCCTGGAGCGTCGCCGGGGGGAAGAAGGCTTCCTTCTCGGCCGGGGGGACGCTCAGAAGGATCCGGATGTGCGAGTCCGGGAGGCGCTGCTCCCGGACCGCTCCGAGGTGGTGACTCATGCGGCGAAGCTAGCCACCGCAGTTACTTCTGTCAATGACCGAATAAACTACACTGGCCCTCCGACCCCGAAGCCGGAGAACCCGTCCATGCCGAGCGATCACCAGAAGGAACCGTCAGTCATGAGGCCACGCGCCGGGAGCAAAGCCCTGATCCGCGAGATCAACGAAGCCCTGGTTCTCGACGTCGTCCGGGCGCACCGCCCGGTGGCCAGGGCGAGGATCGCCACCGAGACCGGACTGAGCCCCGCGACCGTCACCGGCATCACCGCGCGGCTGCTGGGCGCCGGGCTGCTCACGGAGACCGACGCCGTACGCAACACGGGAGGGCGGCCCGCCCGCCTGCTCGACCTGGGCACCGACGCGGTGGTCGCCGCCGGCGTCCGGCTGTCGGACACCGAGGCCTACGTGGTGCTGGTCGACCTGCGGGGCGAGGTCGTCGCCTCCCACCAGGAGCCGCTGACCTCCACCCGCCCGCAGGACGTCGGCGAGGGCATCGCCCGCGCGGTGGGCCTCGCCGCCGCGAGCAGACCCTCCTCGACCCTCATCGGCGTCGGAGTCGCCGTGTCGGGCGTGGTCGACCAGCAGAGCGGCGTCGTCCGGCACAGCGGATCGATGGGCTGGGAGGACGTCGCGCTCCAGCGCCGGTTGACGGCGCTGCTGGAGACGCCCGTCGTTCTCGACAGCTACGTCAACTCCGTCGCCTCCGGCCTGCTGCTCTTCGACGGGAGGCTCGCGGGCCGCGATCTCATGATCTTCAGCGTGGGCGCGAGCCTGGGCGCGTCCGTGGTGGTGCGGGGACGCGTCCACCGTGGGTTCAGCGGCACCGCCGGGGGCTTCGCCCACTCCTCCGTCGGCCGTGGCACGGGGCGGCCGTGCCACTGCGGTGCGGAGGACTGCCTGGAGACCTGGGCCAGCCACTGGGGCATCCGGCGAGAGCTGGAGCGGCGCGGCGAGACGGCGGGGAGCCTCGTCGGACGCGACGACGACGTCCTCGCGAGCGCCGCCGACTGCCTCGGCACCGCCGTCGCCAACGCCGCCAAGATGTTCGGCCCGGAGCGGGTCGTGCTCGCCTTCACGCCCGAGATGAACGTTCCGGCGCTGACCGCCCGGACGGAGCAGGTGTTCCGACGGCAGTACGCCCACGGCACCACCCCTCCCCCGGCTCTGGAGATCGCCGCGACCGGGCCCTCCGGTCACGCCTCCGGCGCCGCCTACACCGTCCTGGCGCAGCTCTTCACCGCCGGCACCTCCGAGGCGGAGACGACCGGCGCCCGCAGCACCGCCCTCACGGTCGGCTGAACCCGGGCCGTCGGAAGCGCCGCGCGGCCGTGGGCGGTCGGCCGTCACACGGCCGCCTCCGCGGCGAGCAGGTCGCGGGCCAGCAGCCCCGCGCCCAGACACCCGGCGGCGTCCCCGAGGGACGCCGGGACGATCCTGGGCGACATCTGGAACGTGACGCGGTCCGCCACGGCCGCACGCAGCGGTACGAGCAGGGTGTCGCCGGCCTCGGCGAGGCCGCCGCCGATGATCACGGTGCGGGGATCCAGGACCGTGAGCGCGGTGAGCAGGCCGTCGGCGAGCGCGTCGACCGCCGCCCGCCACACCTCGGCCGCGGTCTCGTCCCCCGCCTCGACGGCCAGGGCGCAGGCGGCGGCGTCCGCTGCGGGGTCGCCGCTCGCCGCCACCCAGGCACGGCCGATCGCGGCGGCGGAGGCCAGCGCTTCCAGGCAGCCGCGCCGACCGCAGTCGCACAGCGGGCCGTCGGGGCGGACGACGATGTGGCCGAGCTCGCCGGCGCGGCCGCCGGCACCGGCCTCGATGCCGTCGTCGATGCCGATCGCGGCGGCGATGCCGGTGCCGAGCGACACGTACAGGAACCGGCCGGTGCCTCGGCCCGCCCCGATGCGGCCCTCGGCGAGGCCGCCCGTGCGCACGTCGTGCCCGAGCGCGACGGGGATCCGCCCGAGCCTGTGCCGGAGCAGCCCCCGCAGCGGGACGTCCCGCCAGCCGAGCTCGGCGGAGTGGACGGCGACGCCCCGCTCCTCGTCGACGATGCCGGGCACGGCGATGCCCGCGGCCTCCGCCGCCGTGCCGAAGTGCGTCCGGCCGTGGTCGCGCAGCTCCTTCGCGAGGTCGAGGACCGAATCCACGACGGCGTCGGGCCCCCGCTCGCGCCGGGTGGCCCGCCACGCCGCGTGCACCACCGCCCCGTCCGGACCGACCAGGGCCGCCTTCATTCCGGTACCGCCCACAGCGAGGGCGATGACATGTCTCACGGGAGCACTCTCGGTTGAGGGCGCCTTCCCCTCGGGGAGGGGAAGGCGCCCTGTCAGGGGTTGTCAGGAACTCATTGCCCGGCGGGCCGGGTGAGGTCCAGGACGCGGATGTCGTCGTGGTGGACGACGCGCGTCGGGACGTCTCCCTTGTCGAGCGACTGGCCGGGGCGGTAGAGCCCCCACTTGAGGTAGCCGAAGTCCGCCGGGTTCACGGGGTGGAAGGTCTTCACGTTCTCGTACGTCTGCCGGAGCGTGAACTCCGCTTCGCCCGGCATCCGGGAGGAGACCTTGTAGTAGCCGGTGTTGTCGTCCGTCCACTTCACGTCCACGCGGAAGCGCATCCACTTCCCTATGTGGGGGCGGAAGTCGTCGACCACGGTGGCCTGGAGGTTCAGGGTCGGCGACCGGAAGGCGATGCTGTTCCGCTTGGTCATGAGGTAGAAGGACGGAAGGTTCCCGCCCGCGTGCTTCCCCTGGAAGATGATGTCGCCGGCCTCGGAGTCTCCGGGCGCGTACGTCTTCCAGTCCTTCAGCAGGACGCTGAACTCGTACCGCTGCTCGTCGCCCACCACGAACTTGCCCTCGTGGACGTCGTTCGTGGCGCTCTCGCTGCGCGGGGCTCCGTCGGAGACGTAACCGGGATCGCCCAGGGTCACCTTGTGGGCGACGGCGTGGTCGGATCCCGCGTCGACGACGTACGACGCGTCGGGCGCGGTCGCGTGCGTCGTGGTCAGGTTCGGAATGCCGGAGTTCAGCCGGCCGTTCCGGTAGTCGATGGTCAGCAGGGTCGAGGCGGTGCTGCTGCTGCCGCAGGAGGCCTCCGCGGCCGGGGCGGCGCCGTCCTGCCCGGCCTGCGCGGTGGCCAGGCCACCGAGGGTGAGCGTCCCGGCCGCCACCACGGCGATGACGGACCGCTTCGTCGACTTCTTCATGGTCAGCTCCCCGGCTTGTCGTCGATGCGGACGAGGTTGCGGCCGCGCATCGTGTAGAGCAGGCCGCGACTGTCGGCGTTGACGTGCGGACCGCTGTACCAGCCGCCGTTGATCTGGGCGACGACGGTGCTGACGGCGAACGTCTTGGGGTCGAAGCGGAACAGAGTGGTGTCGGAGACGCCGTAGACGGTGCCGCGGCTGATGACCATGGCCGCGAAGCCGGGGCACAGGGCGCGGTGGTCGGCGGTGTGGATCACCCGGCGGATCGTGACGTCGACGACGAAGAAGCCGCCCTGCCGCGTGAGTCCGTACAGGTGCCGGCCGCGTACCGCCAGCGCCGCCACTCCCGTGGTCAGGGACGCGGGGAGGTCGAGGCGCCACAGCTCCCGCCCGGCGACCGGGTCGAAGGCGACGATCGTGCCGCGCGGGCCCTTGGTGGTGGGGTTGTCGCCACCGAGGTACGCGACGCCGTCCCGGGTGGCGACGGCCCGCACCAGCTGGGCCGCGTCGACCGGGTTGATGTAGGCGGCCTTCTTGCCGGTCTTCGTGGAGTACGTCCACAGGGAGCCGCCGCCCTCGGTGTCGGACTGCGCGCCGACCAGCATGAGCTCGTTGACGGGGTCGTGGCAGACGTCGAGCGGACGGTTCTGTTCGCTCGGGAACTCCGCCAGCTGGTGGGGTTGCTCGTCGCGCGCGGGGTCGTACGTCCACATGCCCTGCGAGCTGTACTGGCCGGTGTAGAGCACCCCGTCCAACACCTGGGCGTCCTTCGCCTCGCCGGGCGCCCGGAGGTTGACCACCTTGCCGCTGCGCAGGTCGTGGCGTGCGATGCCGTTGTTGCCGCCGACGTAGACGAACCGGTGGTCGGCGGCGATGCCCATCGTGGTCTGCGGGGTGACGGGCGCGCCCGCCGGCCCGAGGTCGGTGACGACGGACTTGCCGGTGGCCGTGTCGATCTCCGCGACGAAGCCGTAGCCCGAGACGACGGTCAGGGTGCCGTCGGCGTGGTCCAGGCCCCAGATCTCGCCGAGGTCGCCGTCGAACGGGACGGGGGTGACGACCTTCGTCGCCGTCGAGTAGGTGTGCAGGCCCGCGTCGGTGGCGAAGTGGATCAGGTCGCCGTGCGCGGCCAGGTTCTTGACCACCTTGCCGCTGGTGGTCGTCAGCGTGTACGAGGAGAGATCGGCCAGGTCCATGACGGCGAGCTTGGCGGGCTCGGTCGACCCCGAGGTGCTGACGGCGAGGCGGTCGCCGAAGACGGCGAGGTCGCGCAGGCTGGGGTCCTTCTCCATCTCCGGCGGCGTGACGTCGGCGAAGGTGCCCGCCGCCCGGTCGTACGCGTACAGCGAGGCCTTGCTCGCCCCGTCCCCGCCGGACAGGACGCTGCCGGCGCCGAAGAAGACGGTGGTGTCCGTGGCGGCGACGGCCCTGGCCAGGGTCGCCTTCGGGTCGGGGATGCCGAGCTTGGTCACCTTGCCGGTGCCCGGGTCGTACATCCACAGCGCGGGCGCCTTCCCGGGGATCCCGCCCACCGCGTACACGGTGCCGTCCGGGGCGACGGCGAGGTCGCGGATGTCGCGGTCCTCGGTCCGGCCGACGCCCACGGCGGGCTTGTCCGGGGTGGTCAGGTCCCAGCGGAAGATGTTCGGCTTACCCTCGTCGCCCTTGGTCAGGATGCCCGCGTACAGGTACCTGCCGGTGGGGTCCGCGGCGAGCGCCTGGATCGAGTGGCCCACGCCCAGGACGGTCTGGGACACCACCTTGCGGGTCGGCAGGTGGAAGGCGATCACCTGGGTCGGTTCGAGGTTGCGGGACCCGATGTAGACGGTGTCACCGACCTGGAGCGCGCTCATGAGCGCGAACTGCTCGATGCCGGGGCCGAGATCGGTGATGCTGGTGCAGGCTCCGCGGGAGGTGGCCTGCGCCGGTGCGGTGAGCAGCGGGGCCGCGGCCGCGGCGAGCCCGAGGGCACCGCCTGCCACGAGCAGCTGACGCCTGCCCATCGACGGAGAGTGCTGCATGGGGGGACTCCTTTGGTCGTTGTGCGGGGACACAGAGCGGGGAGGAGCGAGAGAGCCGTGGTGAGGAGCTCACGGCAGGGGTGGCCGGTCCCCGGATCGACGGAATCCGGGGACCGGACGTGTCAGGCCGATGTCGCGAGGGCGGCGTGGTGCACGCCGTGCGCGAACGGTTCTCCGGCGCAGTAGCGCTCGACCTCGTCGAGCGCGCTGCCGGTGATCCGGTGGAGTTCGCCGCCCAGTGAGCCGGCGATGTGCGGCGTGAGCAGGACGTTCGGCAGGTTGTAGAGCGGGGAGCCGGCGGGGAGGACCTCCGGTTCGGTGACGTCGATGACCGCGCGGATGCGTCCGGAGACGGCTTCCTCGGTGAGGGCCTCGGTGTCGACGAGGGACCCGCGTGCCGTGTTGATCAGCGTGGCTCCGTCGGGCATGAGGGACAGCCGGCGCGCGTCCAGCAGGTGGTGGGTCTCCGGCAGGGCCGGCGCGTGCAGCGAGACGACGTCCGAGCGGGCGACGAGTTCGTCGAGGTCGACGTGGCGGGCGCCCAGTTCCGCGGCCTGCGCGGCGTCGACGTGGGGGTCGGCGAGGAGCAGGTCGAGGTCGTAGGGCCGTAGCAGTTCGAGGACCTTGCGGCCCACGAGGGACGCGCCGACCAGGCCCACGGTCCGGCGGTAGTTGCCGAACCCGGGGAAGTGCCCGGACCAGTCGAGGGCGGCGCGGTGGCGGCGGTAGAGGTCGCCGATGTCCAGGACCCGCTTGTTGGCGAAGAGGATCGCGGCGACCGTGTACTCGGCGACGGGGACGGCGTTGGCCGCGGCGGCCGAGGAGACCGTCAGTCCGCGGTCCCAACAGGCCTGTGTGACGTGGTGCTTGACGCTGCCCGCCGCGTGGACGATGGCCTTGAGGGCCGGGGCCCGGGCCAGGACCTCCTCGTCGATGACGGGGCAGCCCCAGGACGTGATCAGGATCTCCGCGTGCTCCAGGGCCGGTTCCTCGGTGAGGTCCTCGGCGACGTGGTCCGGGTCGATGTCGACGTACGCCGTCAGACGCCGGATCTCGGCGGGTCCGAACAGCGCGTCCCGGTGGCGCCGGCCCATGGCGAACAGGGCGCGGGGGCGGGGGCGAGGGCTGGTAGTCGCGGGCAGGGTCGCGGTCCCGGTCCCGGTCCCGGTCTCGGTCTCGGTCTCGGTCTCGGTCAAGGTCGAGCGCATGGGGGAATTCCTCACGGTGGCGGCCTACTTGACGGCGCCGGCGGTCATGCCGGACTTCCAGAACCGCTGCAGCATCAGGAAGAGGACGATCAGCGGGACCACGGCCACCAGCGAGCCGACGACGGCCAACAGGTAGTCCTCGGGATGGCCCTGCGAGAGCGCGGACGAGTACCAGACGTACAGACCGAGGTTGACCGGGTACAGGTCCTGGTCGGACAGCATCACCAGGGGAAGGAAGAAGCTGTTCCAGATCTGGGTGAACTGGAAGAGGAAGATGGTCACGAAGCCGGGCGCGATCATCGGGAACGCGATGCGGCAGAAGGTCCGGAACTCGCCGGCCCCGTCCATCCGCGCCGCTTCCAGGACTTCGTCCGGCACGTAGGAGGCGCTGAAGACCCGCGCCAGGTAGACACCGAACGGGAAGACGAGTCCGGGGATGAACACGCCCCAGAAGGTGTTGACCAGGCCTGCTTTGGCGGCGAGCAGGTACAGCGGGATCGCCATCGCCGTGCCCGGCACCATCACGCCGAGCAGGACGAGCGAGAACAGCCGCTCCTTGCCGGGGAACGCGAGCTTGTCGAAGGCGTAGCCGGCGGCGACGCTGAACACCGATGCCAGGAGGGCCCCGACGCCGGCGTACAGCACCGTGTTGATCAGCCAGCGCACGTAGATGCCGTCGCCGGCCGTGAACAGGTGCCCGAGGTTGTCGGCGAGGTGGATGTCGTCGCCGAGGGCGAAGCCGTTCGTGCCGAACAGGTCCTCGCGGCTCTTGGTGGAGGACAGCAGCAACCAGGTCAGGGGCAGCAGGGTGTAGAGGGTGGCGAGGCCCAGCATCGCCGTGACCCCGGCCTTGGACAGCAGGGCGGACGGTGACTTCGCGGCGCCCTTGCGCCTTCGAGGTGCCGGCCGGCGGCCGGACGGCGGCGGCGTCTCGGCCGCGCGGGCCGGAGCGTCGAGTGTGGAGGACTTGGTCACGACGTGCTCCCGCGGCGTGAGATACGGGTGACGGCGAACGACAGCACGGCGGCGAACAGGGCGATCAGCAGCGAGGCCGCTGCGGCCAGGCCGAAGTCGTTGTTCTGGAAGGCGGCCGTCTGGACGTACATGTTGGGGGTCCAGCTGCTGCCGATGGCGCTGGACGCGTTGTAGATGACCTTCGGCTCGGTGAAGAGCTGGATCGACCCGATGACGGTGAACAGCACGGCGAGGGCGATCGCGGGGGCGATCATCGGGACCTTGATGGACAGGGCCGTGCGCACGGCGCCCGCGCCGTCGACCTTCGCGGCGTCCAGCGTCTCGCGGGGCACCGCCTGGAGGGCCGCGTAGAAGATGACCATGTTGTAGCCCGTCCATTCCCAGACGGCGATGTTGGCCGTGGAGAACACGGCGTTGTCGACCGACAGGAAGTTGATGTCGAAGCCGCCGGACTCCAGGAGGTCGATCACCGGGCTGAGGCCGGGCGTGTAGAGGTACACCCAGATCAGCGCGGCGATCAGTCCCGGCACCGCGTGCGGCAGGAAGAGCGCCAGCTGGAAGAAGGACCGGGCCTTGGCCAGACCCGAGTCGAGCATCAGGGCCAGGACCAGCGATCCGCCGATCATCACGGGGATGTAGATCGCGCAGTACGCGACGATGACGAGGAACCCGTCGCGGAACGCCTCGTCGGAAAGCGCGCGGGCGTAGTTGCCCAGCCCGCTGAAGACGTTCTCGGTGCCGCCGAACCCGAGGCCGGAGGTGCGGGTGGTGAAGAGGCTCAGCCAGGCCGCGTAGAGCAGCGGGGCGAGGGTGACGGCCGCGAACAGGCCGAAGAACGGTGTGAGGAGCAGTGCGGCGGTCCGGCGCTGACCTCGGGCGGATGGGCTTGCCATACCGGCCTTCCTTGGGTGGGGCGGGGAGAACGTGGTGCGAAGGGGGAGGGGAGGCGGAGCCGGGGTCGGCCCGCCGCGCGGGCGGGGCCGACTCTCCGGGCCGCGGGCTCGGGGCTCCGGGCTCCTACGGGGCGGTGACCGTCAGGCCGCGCTGCTTCATCTGCGCGACCGTGGCCTGCTCGGCGGTGGCGAGGACACCGGGCAGGGTCACCGTGCCGTCGGCGACCTTCGGAAGCTGGTCCACGATGGCCGTGTTGGTGGCGCCCATGACCGGGCCCCACGTCCAGCCGGGCCGGGTGGCGTCGTAGGACCGCGACATGAGGGAGTAGATGTCCTGGCCGCCGAAGTAGTCCGTCTTGAAGGCCGCCTTCGTGACCGGGACGAGCTTCGGGTCCGCGGGGAACATGCTGCTGGTGCCGGTCGAGACCCAGGCCTTCATGCCCTCGGGGTCCGTGGTGATCCACTTGATGAACTCGGCGGCGGCACCGCTGTTGTCGGATCCCTTCGGGATCACGAAGGTCGAGCCTCCGTACATGCCCGAGGCCGGCTTGCCGTCCCAGGTCGGGACCGGGGCCACGGCCCACTTGCCCTTCTGGTCCGGGACGGTGGCCTGGTGCGCCCCGGCGCACCAGCTGGCGCAGACGTAGGCGACGGTCCGGCCCTTCTGGACGCTCGTCCAGAACGGGTCCAGCTGGCTCAGCGAACGGACGAGGTCCTTGCGGGCGAGGTCGCCCCAGTAGGCGGCGACCTTCTTCGACGGGGCGTCGTCGAGAGTGACCTTCCAGGCGTCCTTCTCGGCCGAGAACCACTGACCGCCGGCCTGCCAGGAGAGCGCGCTCAGGAGCCCGGGGTTGTCGGTGTACAGGACGCCGCCGCGGGCGGCCGGGTCGGCCTTCTTCACCTGCTCGGTCATGTTCCGGTACGCGTCCCACGTGGTGGGGACGGCGATCTTGTGCTGGGTGAAGAAGTCCTTGCGGTACATCATCATCAGGGGCGCCGCGTCACGCGGGACGCCCCAGGTCCTGCCGCCGAGGTCGACCAGCTGCCGCGCCGCCTCGGGGAAGCGTTCCTTCACGACCGGTCCGAGCGAACCGCTCAGGTCCTCGATCTTCCCCTGGGCCGCGAACTCCGGCAGGTGCGGGTACTCGACCACCGCGACGTCCGGCACGGTGCCGGCCTTCACGGCGTTGGTGAGCTTGGAGTAGTACTCCTGGCCCGAGGGGACGGTCTCGAAGGTCACCTTGATGTCGGGGTGGCTGCGGTTGAACGCCTCGGCCACCTTGTCGGAGCCCTTGAGGAAGGACCAGAAGGTGACCTCGCCGGTCTTCTTCGTCGCGGTCGAGGAGGCACCCTGGTCCGCCTGTCCGCACGCGGTGGCGAGGAGGGCGAGGGCTGTGACGGAGCCGGCCAGGACAGCCGTGGTTCTGCGAAGCATGATGTGCACCGATCGTTCGCTGGGGCGTCGAACGGAATCATTCGCCAGTAAACATGCTTCGTCAATGCTTCGTTCTTCATTTGATGTGAAACGAAAGGAAGTGAAAGCTAGCCACGGCCGCCCCGACGGCTCCTACGCGCGCTTCCCGGGTGCCGGGGAGACCCGGCTGGAGGCCCGCACCCGCAGCTCGGGGCGGAGGAGCAACTCGGCGAGGGGTGCTTCCGGGTCGGCGAGGCGGCGCCGCATCAGATCGACCGCCCACGCCCCCACGGCCCTCTTGGGCGGCGCCACGGCGGTGAGCGGCACATCGCTCAGCTCGGCGACCTCGTCGTCGTACGTCACGATCGCCAGGTCCTCCGGGACGCGCAGCGCGCGGGCCCGGAGGAGGCCGACCAGGGTGACCGCGTCGAGGTCGTTGTGGACCAGGGCGGCCCGGACGTCACCCGCCTCGACCGCCCGCACCAGCTCTTCGAACCACTGCGGGGACGCCTGTCCGTCGGTCGAGGCGATGCTGTACTCCGGGCCCGCCGTCAGCCCGAGGGCCCGGCAGGCCGCGGCGTAACCCTCGCGGATCAGAGGGGTGTTGGGGCTGTCCGCCCTCGCGACCAGAGCGATCCGCTCGTGCCCCAGCTCCGCGAGGTGCCGGACGGCCAGGCCCGCGCCGTGGGCGTGGTCCGACGCGACCTGCTCCAGCCGCCCGGCCTCGGCACCGGGGCGGCGGTCCACGAGGACCACCGGCACGTCGAGGCCGGCGAGCCACTTCTCGGTACGGTCCACGGGTTCGAGTCCGGCGTGCAGCATCAGCATCAGACCGTCGACGCCGGCCGCGACGAGCCGTCCCACCTGCTCCTGGTTCTCCGCCAGCGTCTCACCGGACACCGCGAGCACGATGCGCGCGCCGTGCGTGCGCGCCGCGTCCTGCACCCCTCGGATGATCTCGGGGTAGTAGTAGTCCCCCGGCGGCACGACCAGCCCCAGGGCCTGCTCCTGCCGTACGGCCTGCCGGGGCGCGGCGGGGGCGGCGACGTCGGCCGCCTGCGCCGCGGTCGGCGACATGGCACCTCCGTGGACGCGGACGAGCAGCCCCCGGCCCGCCAGGTCCCGGACGTCCTGGCGGACGGTGACGGCGGAGACGCCCATCTCCTCCGCCACGTCCTTCACCTTGATCGCTCCCCGGCGCTCCACCAAGCGCAGGAGGGCCTCACGCCGCTCTTCAGCCAGCACTGACGTGCCCCCTCTCGTCGCGAGCGAAGCCATGTGCTTTCACTCGACAAACGAAAGGTATCAACCAAGACGTGACACGTGTCCGCGTCACCGCTGGGCTCTCGAACGCCAGAAGCTTGCCATCCTCAGTGTGTTTACGTAAACATACCTACCGCAGGCCCTCCCCGGCCGCGACAGCGCGCGCCCGACCACCTCCAGCACAGGAGCACCCGCACATGCCCCTTCTCCAGATCGACGACGGCGGCTTCACCCTCGACGGCGAACCGTTCCGGCTCCTGTCCGGCGGGCTCCACTACTTCCGGGTCCATCCCGAGCAGTGGGCGGACCGGCTGCGCAAGGCCCGGCTCATGGGCCTCAACACCGTCGAGACCTACGTCCCCTGGAACCTCCACCAACCGCGGCCCGGCGAGTTCAGGACCGACGGAGGACTGGACATCGCGGCGTTCCTCGACCTCGCGGCCGCCGAGGGACTGCACGTGCTGCTCCGCCCCGGCCCGTACATCTGCGCGGAATGGGAGGGCGGCGGCATCCCCTCCTGGCTGCTCGCGGAGCCGGACATACGCCTGCGCACCCGCGACCCCCGGTTCCTCGCCGCCGTCGACGACTACTTCGACCGCCTCCTGACCCCCTTGCAGCCGTACCTGGCCAGCAGGGGCGGCCCCGTCCTCGCCGTCCAGGTGGAGAACGAATACGGGGCGTACGGCGACGACACCGCCTACCTGGAGCACCTGGCGGACTCGCTGCGCCGCCACGGGGTGGACGTCCCGCTGTTCACCTGCGACCAGCCCGCCGACCTGGAACGCGGCGCGCTGCCCGGTGTCCTGGCCACGGCCAACTTCGGCAGCCGGTCCGCGCAGAGCATCGCCGAGCTGCGGGCCCTCCGGCCGAAGGGTCCGCTGATGTGCACCGAGTTCTGGATCGGCTGGTTCGACCGCTGGGGAAGCCGCCATGTCGTCCGCGACGCCGGCCACGCGGCGCAGGAGCTGGACGAGCTGCTGGCCGCCGGTGCCTCCGTCAATTTCTACATGTTCCACGGCGGCACCAACTTCGGCTTCACCAACGGCGCCAACGACAAGCACACCTACCGCCCCACCGTCACGTCGTACGACTACGACGCCCCGCTCGACGAGGCCGGCGACCCGACCGAGAAGTTCGCCGCCTTCCGCGACGTGATCGCCGCGTACGCGCCGGTCCCGGCCGGCCCCGTCCCGTCGCCGGGCCCCAAGCTCGCCCGGACGGCCGTGCCCCTCACCGAGAGCGCCGGCCTGCTGCCCTGCGCCGAGGCCCTCGGCGCCGCCGTCGCCGCACCGCGGCCGCTGACCATGGAGCAGCTCGGTCAGGACTTCGGGTTCGTCCTGTACGAGACGGTCCTGGCGTCGGCGGGGGCGGCCCTGCTGGAGGTGGAGCACGTCCGGGACCGCGCCCAGGTCTTCGTCGACGGGGTCCCGGCCGGCGTGCTGGAACGGGAGAGCCACGAGCACGCCCTGGCCTTCACCGCCCCACGGGCGGGCAGCGTCCTCGCCGTGCTGGTGGAGAACCAGGGGCGCGTCAACTACGGGCCGGGCATCCACGACCGCAAGGGTCTGCTGGGCCGGGTCCTCGTCGACGGCGACGAACCCACCGCGTGGACGAGTCGGCCGCTGCCGCTGACCGATCCGGCCGCGCTGCCGTTCGCGGCGGGTACGGCTCAGGCCGGGCCGATGTTCCACCGCGGCTCCTTCGAGGTCGACGAACCGGCGGACGCCTTCCTCCACCTCGACGGCTGGACCAAGGGCAGTGTGTGGATCAACGGGTTCGCGCTGGGCCGCTTCTGGTCGCGCGGCCCCCAGCGGTCCCTCTACGTCCCGGCGCCCGTCCTGCGCCCCGGCACCAACGAGATCGTCGTCCTGGAGCTGCACGCCTGCCACCGCGCCCGGACCGTCGAACTCCGCGAGAGCGCCGACCTCGGCCCCACCGAGGAGTAGCCCCCGGCGGCGACGCACGGGAACGGAACTCCGACACACGAGAGCGGGACGCCGACGCACGAGAGCCGGGCTCCGACCAGAGGGTCGGAGCCCGGTTCCTTCCGCGTCAGCCCAGGCGGAGCTGCTGGCTCGTACCGCCGTCGCAGGTCCGCTGTACGGCGGGGGCCCCGGCGGCGGTGGATCCGCCGCTCACGCCCAGGCACTTGGCGCTGTGCCGGGCGGTCAGCGTGACGTACCCGTCGCCCGTGCTCCGCGCCGCCCACTCCTGGTTGCGGCCGCCGTTGCACGCGTACTGGAAGACCTCCGCGCCGTCGGCCGTGGACTCCCCGCTCACGTCGAGGCACTTGCCGCTGTGGCGGGCGACGACGGTCACGTAGCCGCCGCCGGTGGGACGCAGCGACCACTGCTGGTTCGTGCCGGTGTTGCAGCCGTACTGGACGACGGCCGCGCCGTCACCGGTCGAGGCGTTGACGACGTCGAGGCACTGGGAACTGTGCCGGAGGGAGAGCGTCTTCCAGACGTCGGGTGCCGTGCCGGCGAAGGACCAGGACTGGTTGCCGCCGGTCGTGGGCTGGTAGACGCCGACGGGCGCGCCGTCGGCCGTCGAGGCGCCCGTGACGTCGAGCAGCTTCCCGGTGGCGCTGTTGATCAGGGTGCTGTGGCCGTCGCCCGTGGTCGAGCGGATCCACTGCTGGGCGGTGGACGATCCGGACGAGGCGAGGACCAGGGCGCCGCCGGAGACGGAGAGCGCCTTGCCGGACTTGACGTGGGTGAGGCGGTAGGCGGCGGTGTTCCCCCAGTCGCCGGCGGACAGCTTGGTGAAGGTCCACTCCTGGGCGGTGTCGGCCGGTGCGGGGGTCTGCTGCACGACGGTGCTCTTGCCGCCGACGGTGGCGACGGAGAGGGCCTTGCCGCTGTGGTCGTTGAGCAGCCGGCGCGGCGTGCCGGTGGGGGCGGTGGTCGCCGTGGTGTTCACGCCGTCGACCGTGGGCAGGACGAACGTGGTCACGGAGCCGGGGCCGACGGTGGCCTTGAGCGTCCGCCCGGCGACCGCCGCGTCGCCGTCCCGCTGGAGGTTCTTGCCGGCGTCGGTGGTCCAGCGTTCGACGGGGCCGTCGGCGGCCGTCTGGAAGCCGTCCAGGTTCAGGGTGAGCTCGCGCGCCTCGCCGGTGGGGTTGGTGTGGACGACGACCGTGCCCCCGCCCGGCCGGACCGCCGCCAGGGTCTGCGGGTCGTCGGTGTTCATGACGCGTGCGCCGGGGCGGACGAATCGGCTGTAGTTCGCCATCGCCCAGTACTTCTTGTTCTTGCGCAGGGGCTCGGTCGCCGCGTTCTCGGGGGTGAAGTCCGTCTGGATCAGGCCCCAGTTGGAGTTCTCGCGGGACGGCGTCATGTTCTCGTAGTCCTCGACCGCCTGCCACAGGACCCAGGCGCGCGGCTCCAGCTCGCGCACGTCGTCGTTGATGCGCTGGGCGAGGTCGAGGGCGGGGCTCATGGAGGTGAAGCTCTGCGGGACGCTGCCGCCGAGATCCACCTCGGACATCCACAGCGGTGTGGCCTCGCCCTTGGCGATGTCCCGGGCCCCGGTGCGGCCGTTCGTGCCGTACGTGTGCGTGTTGAGCCGTCCGACCGCGTCGCGGACGGCGGGGGCGTACGACTCCCAGTCGGACCGGAACTTCTCCGGGTTGGTCTCGTCCATGGCGGCGATGGGGGTCGTCACGCCCTGGGCGTCGAGCGCGGCGCGCAGCGTGCTGATCATGCGGGCCTGGGAGGCGCGGTCCCAGTGCGAGCCCTCCTGGCGTCCTCCGGCGTGCCAGTAGTCGGTGTCGGGCTCGTTGACCGGGGAGACCGAGTCGAAGGTGACGCCGGTGGCGGACTGGGCCCGCTGGAGGGAGCCGGTGAGGTAGGCGGCGAACCGGTCGTACTGGTCGGAGCGGAGGTTGTCCTGCCAGCCGTTGGCCGCGCCGGACGCCAGGCCGCTCTGGGTCATGAAGTACGGGGCGGAGTTGGAGAACGCCTCGAAGGTGGTCGCGCCGCGCGCCTTGGCGGCCGAGACCCACCACTGCTGGTTCGCGTCGGCGGTGGGGTTCCAGTGGTCGGGGCGGGCCGGGTCCCACCAGTCGGGGGCCTCGGCGCCGGGCCGGTTCCAGTAGCCGGGGACGGCGCCGCCGGGTCGCATGTAGGGGGTGGTCTCGGGGCTGTCTCCGCCGCCGATGTTGTACCGGGCGATCGTGAAGCCGAGGCCGTCGGCGCCGTAGAGGGCGTCGGCGAGGGCGTTGCGCTGGGCGTCGGGCCAGCCGCCGGTGACGTTGGCGAACCAGGCCAGTGCGGTGCCCCAGCCCTGGAAGGCCAGGTGCTGGTAGCTCGGGTCGAGGCGGACGGTCAGCGCCGCGGCCGGCGACTCCGCGGCGGCCGCCGGGGACGAGGCGGGCCCGACCGCGGTGAGGGCGGTCGTCGCGAGGGCCGTGGCCGCGCCCAGGGCGACGAGGCTCCTGGACGGGCGGGAGGAACGCGATCGGGGCAGGGGCCGGGGCGACGCCGGTCGGTGACGGATGGGGAACACGGACTGCTCCTTGAGGGCTGGGAGGGGGCGCGGCCGGACAGCGGGAAGGGGGGCGCGACCCATGGCGTACGGGCCGATGGCGTACGGGCCGGCGGCGTACGGGCCGATAGGGCGTACGGGCCGTCGGCGTTCGGCCCGTTGGCGTACGAGCCGGCGGCCTACGGGCCGACAGGGCGTACGGGCCGGCGGCTGCGGTGCCGCCGGCCCGGTCGGGTGCGCGGACGGTCAGGCCGCCGCGCGCCGCCACTTCTGGTTGTCGCCCGCGTTGCAGGTCCACTGCTCAAGGGCGGTGCCGTCGCCCGTCGACCAGTTCACGACGTCGAGGCACTTGCCGCTGTGCCGGGCGACGAGTTCGACGTAGCCGGCCGCGTCGGTCGTCCGGACCTTCCACTGCTGGGAGGTGGAGCCGTTGCAGGTCTTCTGCACCGCGAACGCGCCGTCCGCGGTCGAGGCGCCGGCGATGTCGAGGCACTTGCCGCTGTGCCGGGCCATGATCTGGACGTACCCGGTGCCCAGCTTCTTGATCCAGAAGTTCTGGTTGACGCCTCCGCCGCAGCCCCACTGGATCAGCTGCGCGCCGGCGTTCGTGTCGAAGTTCGCGACGTCGGCGCACTTGCCGCTGTGGCGGGCGGTCAGCGTCTCCCAGGCGACGTTCATCCCGGTCACGGTCCCGGCGGCGGTGTCGACGGTGATCTGCGGGGAGTACTCCATCGTCATGGAGGTGTCGGTGGGGAAGTTCAGCGGCAGCCACACGTACTGGGAGTCGTTGACGGTGCCGCCCATGGAGTTGCCCCAGCGGTCGCCCATGTAGAGGTAGCTGGTGCCCTTGGTGCCCTGGACCGGCAGGACGTAGGCGGTCTGGCTGCGGTAGGTCGTGGAGTCGCCCACGTCCTTCAGGTCGGTCCAGGAACCGGTGATGCTGCTCGCGGTGGCGTACTTCTGCTGGTTCGGGGACCAGCCGGTGGCGCCGGAGGTGAGGAGGAAGTAGACGCCGTTGCGCTTGAACATCGCGGGCGCCTCGCGCCACTGCCCCGACCACAGCTTCTGGACCTGGGACTCGATCCCGGTGTAGTCGGCGGTCAGCCGGTACACGTGCAGGTCCGCGTTCTCGTTGGCGGCCGAGATCATGTAGCCGGTGCCGTCGGTGTCGACGAACGTCGTGATGTCACGGGACATGTGGCCGAGGGGCCGGAAGCTGCCGCGCCAGGTGTAGTCGCCGTCCACGGTGGACGAGACGGCGACGGCGGCGCGCGCCTCCCCGTAGTCCGAGCCGTTCTCCTTGTGCATCCACATCACGAACTGTCCGGTGGCGCTGTTGTACACGACCTTCGGGCGCTCGATGTTGGCCCAGTCCAGCTCCGGGTCCGAGGCCTCGGTCAGGACGTGGTTGCGGAACTCCCAGGTCTTCAGATCGGTGGAGCGGTAGGCGGAGACGTACCGGAAGGTGTTGTCGGCGTTGCGGTTCTCACCGAACCAGTAGTAGTACTCGCCGACCTTGACGACGCCACCGCCGTGGGCGTGCACGGCGCTGCCGTCGGGGGCGGTGAACTGGGTCCCGTTGGCGAGGGTCACCGGGGCGGCATAGGCGGTGCCCACGGCGGCGAGAAGGGAGAGGAGGAGGGCGGAAAGGGCGGAGAGGACCGCCGCCGTTCCGGAGATCTTGAGTCGCATGTCGCGATACCTCGTGGTCTTCGTCGGACCGGGCGCTCCGCGCGGGCAGCGCGGACTCCGACCGCTGGGGGTCCGGAGCAGGGGGGCGCCCGGGAGAGATGGCCGACCGGTGGGGACGTACGGTCGGCCTCTGAGAGGGGGTGGCCGGTCGATCCGGACCGTCCCGATCACCGGATCTACGTAATGTTTTCGTAAACACGGCGTGACCGGAAGTGTGTGAGGCCTGCGGGACGCTGTCAAGGACTTGGGCGGAGACGGGCCGGGTTTTTGACCCGGCGGCGTGTTTGCGTCAACATTCAACAGCGGGAGCGCACGACGCGCGCACGCGCCAGGCCTCGGGAAAAGCGGGAAAAGGCGGTCGACTGTGGCGGAGAAGGCGGCGAGAGCACCTCGCTCGCGCACACCCCGGAAGTGGCCCTCCATGGCCGAGGTCGCGGCGAGGGCGGGTGTGTCCTCCCAGACCGTCTCCCGTGTCGCCAACAACCACGACAACGTGGACGAGACGACCCGCGCCAAGGTGCTGGAGGCCATGCAGGCCCTCGGCTACCGCCCCAACGCGGCGGCCCGGGCGCTGGTCACCGGCAAGTTCGGGGCGCTGGGCGTGGTCAGCTTCGACGTCGGCGCCCACGGCAACGCCCGGACGCTCGCGGCCATCGCCGACGCGGCCCGCGAGGCCGGCTTCTCCGTGAACTTCATGGGGATCCGCGCCCAGACCGAAGCCGCCGTCCAGCAGGCCTTCCGGCACCTCATGCTGCAGTCCGTCGACGGCATCGTGCTCATCGAGTCGCAGATGCTGGACACGCCGTCGCTGCGCCTGCCGCCCACGATGCCGGTGGTCGTCGCCGACGGCGACACCGGGCACCGCTACCCCAACGTCGACTTCGACCAGGCCCGCGGCACCGCGAGCGTCGTCGGCCACCTCCTCGACCTGGGCCACCGCACGGTGCACCACGTCAGCGGCCCGCGCGACTCCTTCGCGGCCCGGCGGCGCTCCGAGGCCTGGGAGCGCACCCTGGTCACGGCCGGCGCGCCCGTACCCCCGACGCTGTACGGCGACTGGAGCGCCGAGTCCGGCTATCTGGCCGGCCGTACGCTCGCCGAGGCCCCGGACGTCACGGCGGTGTTCGCGGCGAACGACCAGATGGCGCTGGGCGTCCTGCGCGCCATGCGCGAGGCGGGGCGGAAGGTGCCGGACGAGGTCAGCGTGGCGGGCTTCGACGACGTCCCCGAGGCCCCGTACTTCGAACCGCCGCTCACCACCGTCCACCAGGACTTCGACGTCGTGGGACGGCACTGCGTGACCCTGCTCCTGGAGCAGATCGAGCACCGCGCCAACGGCCCGCACCGCCTCGCCGTGGAACCCACCCTGGTGGTGCGGGGCAGCACGGCACCCCCGCCCGCCTGACGCCCACGCGCACGACCGCTCACCCGCCCGCCTGACGGCCCACACGCACGACCGCTCGTCCGCCCGCCCGACGCCCACGCACACCGCCGCCGCCCGCCCACGCATCCGTGGGCGGGCTTTCCCGCGTTGTCCACGACGGCGTCCCGGACCGCCCCGACCGGCCGTCGTGTCCCCGATCGTCATCTGAATCGTCTCTGTTCGCTACCGCGCTGTGCTTGACGCCCGTCTCACGGTGGTGCCACCATCAGGCCATCGATGATTACGTAAACATGGCTCATCGGATCAGTCTTCTTCCGGCCTGTCGGCCCTGAGGCTCACGCCTCCACCCCTCCGTTCCCGACCGGTCGGTCAACGACGCAAGGACCCACCATGACGCTCCTGTCGACGTCCGCACAGGCAGTCCCACCACCCCGGCCACGACGCCGCCGCCCCCTGGGTCGGTACGCCCTCACCGGATGGGGATTCGCCGGCCCGTTCGTCGCGGTCTTCGCCCTCGTCTTCCTCGCACCGATCGCGTACGCCGCCTACCTGAGCCTCTTCAGGGACCGGCTGATCGGCGGCAGGTCGTTCGTGGGCGCGGACAACTACACGCAGGCCCTGACCGACCCGCGGTTCTGGGACGGGCTGGCCCGGGTCGGCCTGTTCCTGGCGGTCCAGGTGCCGGTGATGCTGGGCATCGCGCTACTGGTCGCCCTCGCGGTCGACAGCGGCAGGCTCTACGGGAAGTCGTTCTTCCGCGTCGGCGTCTTCCTGCCCTACGCCGTCCCGGCCGTCGTCGCGAGCCTCATGTGGGGTTTCATCTACGGCACCCAGTTCGGCCTCGTCGGCAACGTCAACGAAGCGTTCGGCCTGTCGCTTCCCGACCCGCTCTCTCCCCCGTTCGTACTCGCCTCGATCGGCAACATCGTGACCTGGGAGTTCGTCGGCTACAACATGCTGATCTTCTACTCGGCCCTCAAGGTCGTGCCCCGCTCGCTCTACGAGGCCGCGGCCATCGACGGAGCCGGGGAGTGGCGGGTCATCGCCTCGATCAAGCTCCCCGCGATCCGCAGCGCCCTCGTCATCGCCACGATCTTCTCCATCATCGGCAGCTTCCAGCTCTTCAACGAGCCGAGCATCCTGCAGAAGCTCGCGCCCAACGCGATCACCAACGACTTCACTCCCAACCTGTACACGTACTCGCTGTCCTTCGCCGGCCAGCAGCACAACTACGCCGCGACCGTGGCCATCGTGATGGGCGTGATCACCGCGATCATCGCCTACACGGTCCAGCTGCGCGGCATGCGGAAGGGCTGAGCCGATGACCACGTCCCTCACCACCACGGCCTCCGACTCCGCCGCCCCCTCCTCCCCCGGCCGCCGCGTCGCCGCCGCTCCGGCCGGCACCCGCGGGTCCGGGACCGGTACGGCGAAGCGCCGGGGGCGACTCCCCCACACGCCGCTCCACCCCCGCCCCAGCGTGCCGCTCACCCTCGTGACCGGCCTGGTCCTCCTCTACACCCTGCTCCCGCTCGGCTGGCTCGTCGTCAACGCCACCAAGGACCAGAACGGGCTGTTCGACTCCTTCGGGCTCTGGTTCGCCGACGAGTCGCACTTCTGGGACAACGTCAGCCGCACGCTCACGTACGACGACGGCGTCTTCGTCCGCTGGCTGCTCAACACCCTGCTGTACGTCGCCGCCGGCGCGGGCGGCGCCACGGTCCTCGCCGTCCTCGGCGGATACGCCCTCGCCAAGTACGAGTTCCCGGGCCGCCGCGCGGTCTTCGCGGTGGTGCTCGGCGCCGTGGCCGTACCCGGCACCGCCCTCGCCGTCCCCACCTTCCTGATGTTCAGCAACATGGGGCTGACGAACACCCCGTGGGCGGTGATCATCCCGTCGCTGATCTCGCCGTTCGGGCTCTACCTGATGTGGGTCTTCGCCGCCGAGGCGGTACCCGCCGAGCTCCTGGAGGCGGCGCGCATCGACGGCTCCGGCGAGCTGCGCACCTTCTTCACGATCGCGCTGCCGCTGCTGATGCCGGGGACGGTCACCGTGCTGCTGTTCTCGATGGTCGCGACGTGGAACAACTACTTCCTGCCGCTGATCATGATCAAGGATCCCGACTGGTACCCGCTGACGCTCGGCCTGAACGCCTGGAACGCACAGGCCCAGACGGCGGGCGGCGAGGCCGTGTTCGACCTCATCATCACCGGCTCCCTGCTGACGATCGTGCCGATCGTGGCCGTCTTCCTGCTGCTCCAGCGGTACTGGCAGTCGGGCCTGGCCGCGGGCAGCGTCAAGGAATGACCCCGCCGCTCCCTTCTCCTTCTCCTTCTGCCTCCCCTCTTCCCTCTCCTTCTCCCTCCCCCCTGCCGCATCACCGACCAGGAGCACAGCCCATGAGAACGCACGCCGCCCGCAGACTCCTCGGCGCCCTCGCCGTCGCCTCCACGCTCGCGCTGACCGCGACCGCCTGCGGCTCCGACGCCGCGGACACCGACGCCGGCGGGAACTCGCCGAAGGACGTCCAGGCAGCCCTCGACAAGGGCGGAAAGGTGACCGTGTGGGCCTGGGAACCCACGCTCAAGAAGGTGGCGGAGGACTTCGAGAAGAAGTACCCCAAGGTCGACATCGAGCTGGTCAACGCCGGCACCGGCGACAAGCAGTACACCGCCCTGCAGAACGCGATGGCGGCCGGCTCCGGCGCCCCCGACGTCGCGCAGATCGAGTACTACGCCCTCGGCCAGTTCGCCATCGGCAAGTCGATAGAGGACCTCTCCCCCTACGGCGCCAAGAAGCACGGGCTGGCCTTCACGCCCGGCCCGTGGAACGCGGTCACCCAGGGAGGCGAGGCGATCCACGCCCTGCCCATGGACTCCGGCCCCATGGCCTTCTTCTACAACAAGAAGGTCTTCGACAAGCACGGCATCACGGTGCCGACCACCTGGGACGAGTACGTGGACGCGGCCCGCGCCCTCCACAAGGCCGACCCGAAGATCTTCATCACCAACGACACCGGTGACGCCGGCGCCACGACCAGCCTCATCTGGCAGGCCGGCGGCCGCCCGTACAAGACCGACGGCACGGACGTCACCGTCGACTTCGGCGACAAGGGCACCAAGAAGTACACCGCCACCTGGCAGAAGCTCCTCGACGAGAAGCTGGTCGCGCCGATCAGCTCGTGGAGCGACGCCTGGTACAAGGGCCTCGCCGACGGCTCCCTCGCCACGCTCTCCATCGGCGCCTGGATGCCGGCCAACCTCACCTCCGGCGTCGCGGCCGCCTCCGGCGACTGGCGGGTCGCGCCGCTGCCGCAGTGGACGAAGGGCGACAAGACCAGCGCGGAGAACGGCGGCAGCTCGCTCGCCGTCCCGAAGGCCTCGAAGAACAAGGAACTCGCCTACGCCTTCACGGAGTTCGCGACCACCGGCGCCGGGGCATCCAGTCGTGTCGCCGCCGGCGCCTTCCCGGCCACGCGCGCCGACCTGGAGTCCAAGGCGTTCCTCGACGCCGAGTTCCCCTACTTCGGCGGCCAGCAGGCCAACCGCGTCTTCGCCGATTCGGCGCGCAACGTCGGCGCCGACTGGTCCTACCTGCCCTACCAGGTGTACGCGAACTCGATCTTCAACGACACCGTGGGCAAGGCGTACGTCTCCCCCACGAAGCTGACCGACGGCCTGAAGGCCTGGCAGGAGGCCAGCGTCACGTACGGCAAGGACCAGGGCTTCACCGTCAACAAGTAGCCCCGCTCCCGCCCCACGACTGTTTGATTCTGTTAGACCCCCAGTGCGGCCGGGCATGCCATCGACCCCGATGACATGCCCGGCGAACTGGGGGTTTTCTGCTGCCATTTCACGATGTACACGGCCACACATCACAGACTTGTCTCGACCTGCCACACCTCTTGACGCCCTCGTCATCGCGTTGTGTTATGTAGTTAATCGTTGGAACCTGTTCGATTTCCAAGAATCCAGGGTTCCCTGCCGAGGCGCGCGCCCCACCCCGCGGCCTCTTCCTCCTCTTCTCGAACCGACCTCCGCGACGCGTCCCCGAAGCGGCGGTCGCCGTCAGCACCAAGGAGCCCCCGATGTTCCGTTCCCCCTCCCGCCGTCGCGTCGCCGCCGCCACCGGCCTGCTCCTGACCCTCGGCCTGAGCACCGCGTGCTCCTCGGGCAAGGAGGCCGCCTCCGACGACGAGGCCGGCAAGGTCGGCACGGTCGACGGCGCGATCTCGATCACGTACCTGCAGAAGCAGGGCGACCAGGAGTACTTCATCGGCGAGGCCGCGGGCGCGAAGGAGAAGGCGAAGGAGCTCGGCATCGACCTCAAGGTCGTCAACCTCGGCAACGACGCCAACAAGACCGTCAGCGAGGTGCAGTCGGCGATCGCCCAGAAGGCGAACGGCGTCATCATCGTCGTCCCCGACCCGGCCGTCGGCCCGCAGGTCGCCCAGACCGCGAAGGACGGCAAGGTCGCACTGCTGACCTCCGACGACCAGATCTGCACCACCGGCCCGGACCCGGCCGCCTGCGGCAAGGACGCCCTGGTGCCGCGGATCGGCTTCAGCGGCGCCCAGATGGGCGAGGAGGTCGGCAAGCGCGCGGCCGCCGAGTACAAGAAGGCCGGCTGGACGGCCGCCGACACCCGGGTCATCGCCGCGTGGAAGCAGGACGTCACGGTCTGCGGCGACCGGGTCGCCGGCGCGAAGAAGGCCTTCGAGGCGGCCGTCCCCGGCGTGAAGACCATCGACGTCCCCACCGACAACACGCCCACCGGCGCCCAGGACAAGATCGCCGCGACCGTCACCGCCAACTCCGGCGTCAAGAACTGGGTGATCTGGGGCTGCAACGACGAGAACGTCATGGGCGGCGTGACCGCGCTCGCCAACGCCGGCGTGAAGCCCGCCAACGTCATCGGTGTCGGGCTCGGCGCGTACCTCGCCTGCAAGGAGTGGCAGTCGGACAAGCCGACCGGCATGAAGGCCGCGCTGTTCATCAACGGCAAGGACGTCGGCGCCCTGGCCGTCCAGACCATGTACGACAAGCTCAAGAACGGCAAGGACTTCCCCGCCGAGGCCTTCGCGCCGACCACCATGGTCGACCGCGCCTCGTGGAAGAGCGCCGGAGTCACCTGCGCCTGAGTGCTCCCGGCCGGCGGCCGCCACGGACGACCGCCGGCCGGTGACCCACCCCGTACCCACCACGCCCGCACCACGCCTGCTCCACGCCTGCTCCATGCCTTCGAGGTGAACCGACCCATGAGCCCAGCGCACCACCCGGCCACCGCCCCGGGATCCCCCGGCGGCCCGCCCCCCGCGGCGTCCCACCCCCGGCCCGTCGGAGTGTCGGGCGTCACCAAGCGCTTCGGCGCGGTGCAGGCGCTCGGCGGCGTCACGCTCGACTTCCCCGCCGGGCAGGTCACCGCGCTGATGGGCGAGAACGGCGCCGGCAAGTCCACGCTCCTGAAGATCCTCACCGGTGACCACCAGCCCACCGAGGGACACGTCGTCGTGGACGGCGCACCCGTCGCACTCGACTCCCCTGCCCGCGCACGGGCCGCCGGGATCCGGATCATCCCGCAGGAACCCGAGATCATCCCGCACATCTCCGTGGCGGAGAACGTCTACGCCGGCGCCCTGCCCCGCCGCCACGGGCGGATGCTCGACCGGGCCGCGCTGAACCGGCGCGTCCGGGCCGACCTGGACCGGCTGGGCTTCGCCCAGGTCCTCGACCCGGACCTGCTTGGCTCGCAACTCACCCCGGCCCAGCGCCAGTTGGTGGAGATCATGCGCGCGATGACCGGCGGCACGCCCGCCCGGCTGATCGCGTTCGACGAGCCGACGTCCTCGCTGTCGGAGCACGAGGTCGACGCCCTGTTCGCGCTCATCAGGCGGCTGCGCGACCAGGACATCGCGATCGTGTACGTCTCGCACCGCATGCAGGAGATCTTCCGGCTCTCCGACCGGATCGCGGTGTTGCGCGACGGCAGTCTGGTCGGCGTGCAGGACGCCGACGCCACGGACGAACGCGAGCTGGTACGCCGGATGGTGGGCCGCGACCTGTCCGCCACGTTCGTACGCGAGCGCGTCTCCACCGACCGGCTGGTCCTCGACGTCCGGAACCTCACGACCGACGACGTCACCGACATCTCCCTTCAGGTGCGTGCCGGCGAAGTCGTGGGTCTCGCGGGCCTGATCGGCGCCGGCCGCTCGGAGCTCGCCCTCGCGCTCGCCGGCGACCTGCCCGTCCGCGGCGGCACCGTCACCCTCGACGGCACTCCGCTGCGCGGCGGCCGGCCGGGCGAGGCGATCGCCGCCGGACTCGGCCTCGCGCCGGAGGAGCGCAAGGCCCAGGCGCTGTTCCTCCAGCAGTCCGTCAAGGACAACACCTCGCTCGTGGTGCTGGAGCGGCTGCGGCGGTTCCGCTTCGTCCGGCGCGCGGCCGAGCGCCGGCTCGCGCAGGAGTACGCGGACCGGCTGCGGGTCCGTACCCCGTCGATCGACCACGAGGTGCGCAAGCTGTCCGGCGGCAACCAGCAGAAGGTGGTCCTGGCCCGCTGGCTGGCCCGCAAGCCGAAGATCCTCATCCTCGACGAGCCGACCCGCGGCATCGACGTCGGCGCGAAGGCGGAGATCTACCAGATCATCGCCGATCTCGCCGCCGAGGGCGTCGCGTTGCTCGTCATCTCCTCCGAACTCCCCGAGCTCCTCGGTCTCTCCGACCGTGTCGTCGTCATGCAGAACGGCCGCATCACGGGCGAGCTCGACCGCGGCGAAGCCACCGAAGAATCCGTCCTCCAACTCGCCATGGCCGACGACATCGTCGGCACCGCCCCCGGAGCCACCTCATGACCCTCACCAGCTCTTCCTCCCCTGCCGTGAAGGGATCCCCGGGCGACGGCCCCGCCGCTCGGCGGCCGAACCTCCTCGCGGGCATCGGCGGCCAGAACATCAGCCTGATCGGCGCCCTGGCCGTCGTCCTCGTCCTGTTCGGCGTCCTCAACGAGAACTACCTGAGCCTGTCGAACATGCAGGTCGTCGCCGAGGCGGCGACCATCACGGGGCTGCTCGCGATCGTGCAGACCGTGGTCATCATCTGCGGCGGCCTCGACATATCCGTCGGCTCGCAGGTCGGCGTCGCGTCGGTCGTCAGCGCCATGGTCTTCACCGCCACCGGCTCGGGCGCCTTCCTCGGCATGCTCGCCGCCGTCGGCGTCGGGGTGCTCATCGGCGCGCTGAACGGCATCGTCATCGTCTACGGCCGGGTCAACCCCACCATCGCCACGCTCGCCGGCCTCGCCGCGTACAAGGGACTCGCCCAACTCCTGTCCGACGGACGCGCCCAGGGCTACGTCCTCAACAACGACGTCTTCGTCTTCCTCGGGCGCGGCAAGCTGGCCGGTCTGCCGGTCATGGTCTGGATCCTGATCGTCGTGGCCGTCACCGTCCACCTGCTGCTGAAGTACACCGACATCGGACGCAACCTGTACGCGATCGGCGGCAACGACACCGCCGCGCGCCTCGCGGGCATCAGCATCAACAAGTACCTGATCTGCGTCTACGCGCTGATCGGCGTCGTCGCGGCCCTCGCCGGCATCCTGCTGACGGCCCGTACGGGATCGGGCCAGCCCGTGTCCGGCAGCGAGGGCCTGGAGCTCAAGGCCATCACGGCGGCGGCCCTGGGCGGCGCCGCGCTCAAGGGCGGCAAGGGAGGCATCGGCGGCACGCTGCTCGCGGTGGCCCTCCTCGGCTGCCTGGAGAACGGCCTGACCGTCGAGGGCATCAACACCTTCTGGCAGAACGTCGCCCAGGGCGCGCTCCTCGTCATCGCGGTCGTCATCCAGCAACGCCGCAGCGGCGAACGCGCCGTAGGCCTACCGCACTGACGGTCTCCGTCGGCGTCAGGGTCTCGGTCGGGCGATGTCCGGCCGATTCCCTGACCGCCCGCCCGGTCCGGCACCACAATGCGTGGATGGACAAGCACGCGAAACGACGGCTCGACAGGGCGCACGCGGGATTGGTGCAGGGAGAGGATCCCGTCGCCTGGGTCACCGAGGCCGATGCCGTCGAGGCTGCCGCGCGGTATCCACGGCTCGCCGTGCGCGGCGCGCTGTTCGGGGCGGCGGCGCGGGAACCGGGTGGCCCGTGGCGGATCGTGGTGCCGGTGCGGTCCGGCATGCCGCAGGAGACGCGGGACAGCCTGCAGTCGATGTTCTTCTTCCGGGCCAAGGACGACACCGACGACCCGGCGGTGCGGCGCGAGCTCCTCAAGGCCGTGCGCGTCCTCGAACGGGAGCCGGTCGACGAGGTCGAGGCGCTGGGCACGACGTACCGGGTCGTGCGCGCCGACGAGTTCGCGCGCTGGGGCGACGACGGTCTCGAACCGCCGCGCCCCACCGATCCGGAGCCGGTGTTCCGGGTCTGGGAGCAGCAGCCCGGTGAACGCCGCTCCGACGACACCGATGCCGTCCTCGACCCGGAGACGGTGCGCGGGGTGATGGCGGAGGCGCTGCGGATCGGGCTGCGGGAGTTCCACTACACCGGGGAGCGCTATCCCGCCGACGTCCGGGCCGACTCCCTGGAGGCGGTCACCACCCACCCGGACATCGCCATGCTGCCGGTCACCTTCGGCATCGTGGAGCGCCACGGTGACGGCTGGCAGCCGCACGGCTCGCTGGCACCGACGCCGCACGACGCACGGCGGGACCTGTACGTCGGCCTCGGCGGCCTGTGGGCCAGGGTGTACGAGTGGGACGACGAGCAACGGGAGCGGTACCGCGCGGCCGGTGAGCTCTTCAGGGCCGCCGGCCGTGCCGACGAAGCACGGGTGGACGGCCGGGAGTTCCGGATCTGCCGGGTCGAACGGATGATCCGGTTCGGCCCCGACGGCCCGGAGGGCCCGCGCCCTTCGGACATCGACCGGTACGGGCCGATGAAGATGCACCCGCGCATGGACGAGGACGGCACCGTGCACCACGACGAGGACGACGAAGGCGACGAGGACGACGCGACGGACACCCCCTAGGGGCGTTCGAAGGCCTGGAGTACGCCGCCGGCGGAGAAGCACAGCGCACCGCACAGCGTGCCCCAGTTGGCGATGTCGGTGTTGATCAGGCTCTGGGTGGAGGGCCGGGTGAAGGCGGCCAGCGCGGCGATCATGAAGAGCACCGACCCGAACTGATTCACCGCGACCACCCACCAGCCGAGGCTGCGCGAGCGGAGGCAGGGGCGGGAGCGGTGGCAGATCTCGACGAACGCGAGATGTCCCGACACCAGGAACAGCACGCACCCGACCACGTCGGGAGTCCAGATCAGCCGGTTGGTCTGCTGGACGCTGAGGCCCTGGAGGAAGGAATCCAGCAGGTTGACCCCGAACACGAGCGTCCCGGCGAACAGCACGAACGTGCTGAGCCAGTCCAGCCGCATCGGCTCGTACCCCCACCACCGCCAACGGCCCGTGGCCAGTGGGCCGCCCCCTGGAGAGTGGCGGGGCGCGTTCAGGACCTGCAAGAGCGAGGTGTAGCCCCCGAGAGTGAAGAACAGTCCGCCCGCGAAGTAGATCGAGGCGCTCTCGACCGGGTCGCCCGAGCCGAACTGGGCGACCCCGGCGCCGAGAGCGAAGAGCAGGCCGCCGAGGAAGAACGCGCCCGATGCGAGGGAGTTGAGTCGCCGAAGGCGGTCGAGGACCCGGGCATCGGCCGTCGGGGACAGGGCGACCGCGCCGCCGGGGCCGCGGACGGACAGCGCCCCACGCTTGCGTGCGAGCCGCGACTCCCAGACCACCGTCTGCCCTTCGGGGCGGTGCCAGGTGAGCCGGGTGGTGAACGGTCCCGCGCCTTCGGCGCGATGCTCAGGCGGTTCCACGACGCGGCCCTCCCCGTCAGGCGTGCGGTACGACGGCGACAGGACAGGGGGCGTGGTGGATGACCGCGTGGGTGATCGATCCGATGTGGGCGCCCCTGGCCGCCCTGCGCCGGCCGACGACCACCAGGCGCGCGTCCGACGCGGCCTCGATGAGATGCTCGGCCGCCCGTCCCGGAGCGGACACCACCGTCACCTCCGTCGCCGGGAACCTGTCCCGATAGGGCAGGACCGCGCCGGAGAGCGCCGCCTCCATGTCGTCCCTCGTGGCCGCGTCGGGGTGGTGGACGAAGGAGTGGTGCCACGTGTGCAGGATCTCCAGCGGGGCACCGTGCCGGCCGGCGAAGTCGAACGCGAAGTCCACGAGCTCGTCCTCGACGTCGTTCACGTCGAGGCCGAGGACCACCTTCCGGCGGCCGCTCCCCCCGGGCGCACCGGCCCTGTCCTTCTCGTATCCGGGGCGGACGAGAACCACGGGACGTGCTGCTGCCGCGATCACCTCCTGCCCCACCGAGCCGACGATGAACCCGCGGACGCTCCCCAGCCCGTGAGAGCCCACGACGAGCAGCTCCGCCGCGGCGGCGGCGTCGAGCAGCACGCTGACGGGCGCGTCCTCGACCTCGTCGGCGGTCAGGGCGAGCTCCGGCTGCCGCGAGCCGACATGTCGCTCGGTCGCCGCAAGCACCCCTTCCGCCTCGCCGGCGCGATCCGCGTGCGACACCTTCATCGCCCCCAGTTGATGCTCCGCCCACCGGGTGGCGTACACCAGTCGCAGGCCGTCGCCGCGCAGCGCCGCCTCGTCGGCGGCCCAGTCCACCGCCGCCACGCTTCCGTCAGAGCCGTCCACTCCCACCGCGACAGGTCGGGACATGCTGATCTCCTCGCCTCGGGCCATCGTCGACAGGCCCTCACAGGGGCGCCGATGGGCATCCTTGTGCGAGGGCACCTGGCCACGAAGCTACCGGGATGCGGGGGCGGCGACCCGTTTCGCCACGGCGGGGACGGGCCCTGTCGTCCCGTCGACGTGCGCCGGGGGACGCCGGGGGTCAGATTGGAGGTGTCCGACACTCCGAGTACTCCGCATACTCCGAAGACTCCGAATACTCCGGACGAGAGGGTACGCATGGCCCCGTCCGTGGAACCTCCGACGGCGAGCGGCATGTCGGCGCCCGATTTCCGGGTGCTCTACGAGCGGCTCCGGAACCGGGCGGCTCCGCCGGCCGTGACCGGCCGGTGCGGCGCGCTCCGTCATCTGACCCCTGAGCGGGTCGCGGCGGCCGCCGCGGAAGTCCGTGCCGGGGAGACGGTGTCGCTGGCGGCTCCGATCGAGACGGTACGGGGACCCGACGACCCCGAGCCCGCGGTGCACCGGATGAACGGGCCGATCCCGGGCGAACTCGGATCGGACGGGCTCCACTTCGCCCTGGACCGCTTCGCCATGAACGTGCACGGCGACGCGGACAGTCATCTCGACGCGCTCTGTCATGTGGTGGTCGACGGCTACCTCTACGGCGGGGTGCCCGCGAGCACCGTGACGGCCGAGGGGGCCCGTCGGCTCTCCGTCGACGTGCTGAGGAACGGCATCGTCGGCCGGGGCGTCCTGCTGGACATCCCGCGGCTGCGTGGCGTGCCGTGGCTGGAACCGGGCGACCACGTGACCTCGGGCGACCTGACGGCCGCCGAGGCCGCACAGGGGGTCCGGGTCGGACCGGGCGACCTGCTGTTCGTCAGGGTCGGGCATCGTCTTCGGCGCACCGAACTCGGCCCGTGGGACGCCGCCCGAGCACGGGCGGGCCTTCACCCGACCGCCGTGGAGTTCCTGGCCGATCGCGAGGTGACCGTTCTGGGCGGGGACGGCAACAACGACACCGCGCCCAGCCTGGCGGAGGGCGCCGCCTTCCCCGTACACGTCCTGGCCATCCACGCCATGGGGATCCACCTCATGGACTACCTGAGCTTCGAGGAGCTCGTCCCGGTCTGCGCGCGGGCCGGGCGCTGGAGCTTTCTCTGTGTGGTCGCCCCGCTGCGGCTGCCCGGGGCCACGGGGTCGCCCGTGAACCCGCTGGCGGTGCTGTGAACGGGGCCCGGCGCCAGGGACCGCCGCTCCGGTCGCCGTCCGCGAGGAGGGCCGCTAGGTTCGAGAGAGGTGGGGCCGCCGGACCCCCGCCCGCCGGGGCGCCAGGTGCCTGACACCAGGTCGGGACCGTGATTCCGAGAACCGCGATTCCAAGGACGGTGGTCGCCATGGGCGACGCCCCTCACTACGACGTGATCGTCATCGGCACCGGCGCGGGCGGAGGCACGCTCGCCCATCGGCTCGCCCCGTCCGGGAAGCGCGTCCTCCTGGTCGAACGCGGCGGCTACCTCCCGCGCGAGCGGGACAACTGGGACTCGACGGCCGTGTTCGTCAGGGGCAAGTACCGTGCGCCGGAGTTCTGGCTGGACAGGAACGGCGACGAGTTCCCGCCCGAGGTCAACTACTACGTCGGTGGCAACACCAAGTTCTACGGCGCCGCCCTGTTCCGGCTGCGGCCCGAGGACTTCGGCGAGATCCGCCATCACGGCGGTGTCTCCCCGGCCTGGCCGATCCGGTACGAGGATCTGGAGCCGTACTACACGCAGGCCGAGCACCTGTACCTCGTGCACGGACGGCACGGCGAGGATCCCGGCGAAGGCCCGGTCAGCGCGCAGTACATCCGTCCTCCCGTGGAGCACGAGTCGCGCATCCAGCAGCTGAGCGACGATCTGGAGCGGCGTGGCCTGCACCCGTTCCACCTGCCGATCGGTGTCGATCTGACCCAGGAGAACGGGGGGCGGGCCACCCACTCCAGTGTCTGCATCCGGTGCGACCGGGTCGACGGCTTCCCGTGTCTGGTGCGCGGCAAGTCCGACGCCGAGGTGATCTGTGTGGCACCGGCCCTGGAGCACCCCAACGTCGAGATGGTCACGGACACCCAGGTGGTCCGGTTGGAGACGGATGCCCGGGGACGCAGCGTCAGCGCGGTCGTCGGCCGGCTGGCGGACGGTTCCGAGGTCCGGTACACGGCGGACGTGGTGGTCGTCTCCTGCGGGGCGGTCAACTCCGCGGCGCTGCTGCTGGCCTCGGCGAACGAGCACCATCCCCGTGGCCTCGCCAACAGCTCGGACGTGGTCGGCCGGTTCTACATGCGGCACAACAACCTCGCTCTGATGGCGGTGTCGAAGGAACCCAACGACACCCGGTTCCAGAAGACCCTCGCCCTCAACGACTGGTATCTCGGCGCGGAGGACTGGGACTTCCCGCTGGGCGGCATCCAGATGCTGGGCAAGTCGGACGCCGAACAGATCCACGGCGAGGCCCCCCGGTGGGCCGGCGCGGTGACACCCGACATGCCGTTCGAGGTGCTGGCCCGTCACGCCGTCGACTTCTGGCTCTGCGGCGAGGACCTTCCCCTGCCCGACAACCGCGTCACGCTCGACGACGACGCCCGCATCCGTCTCACGCTCGACGAGAAGAACAACGTCGAAGGCCTGCGGCGGCTGCGGCACAAGCTTCAGGGCATGCTCGGCCACCTCGGCATGCACGAGCACCACCTGCTGTCCCGCAGCATCTACCTGCACAAGGGCATGCCGATCGGTGCGACGGCGCACCAGGCGGGCACCGTCCGCTTCGGCACCGACCCCGCCGCCTCCGCGCTCGACGTCGACTGCAAGGCCCACGACCTCGACAACCTGTACGTCGTCGACACGAGCTTCTTCCCGAGCATCGGCGCGGTCAACCCGTCCTTGACGGCCATCGCCAACGCCCTCCGGGTCGGGGACCACCTCCTGGCCCGGCTGGGTTGAGTGCGGCGGCCGGCCGTTGGTCCGTCCGGACGAAGATGCTGGGCCCAACGGCCCAAGGGCGGCCCGCAGGAGAGGCCGACCGCCCCGTCGGGTGGTTGCGTGAGCTGCTGCCCGGCCGCGCCGGCCCCGGGCTCAGGGCGACCGCGCAGCGAGGAGGCAGGGAATGGATTCCACTGTGGGGGCATCGTCGGCATCACCGAGTGTGATCCCGGCGCGTCTGCTGCACGGCCAGAAGGCTCTGGTCACCGGCGCCAACTCGGGCATCGGCAAGGCCACGGCCATCGGTCTGGGCCGGGCGGGCGCCGACGTGGTCGTGAACTACGTGACGGGCCGCGAGGCCGCCGAGGAAGTGGTCCGGGAGATCTCCTCGTTCGGGGTGCGCGCCGCCGCGTACGAGGCCGACGTGTCCCGGGACGACCAGGTCGTCGCCATGACGGACCGGATGGTCCGGGAGTTCGGCACCCTCGACATCCTCGTGGCCAACGCGGGGCTGCAGCGTGACGCCCCGCTCACCGAGATGACCCTCGCCCAGTGGCAGAAGGTCCTCGACGTCAATCTCACCGGCCAGTTCCTGTGTGCGCGGGAGGCGGCCAGGGAGTTCCGGCGCCGGGGCGTGGTCCCCGAGGTGTCCCGCTCCGCCGGGAAGATCATCTGCATGAGTTCGGTGCACCAGCTCATCCCCTGGGCGGGCCACGTCAACTACGCGTCCTCCAAGGGCGGGGTGCAGATGATGATGCAGACCCTGGCCCAGGAGCTGGCACCGGAGAAGATCCGGGTGAACGCGGTCGCCCCGGGGGCGATCAGGACGCCGATCAACCGGGCCGCCTGGGAGACGCCCGAAGCGCGGGAGGACCTCCTGCGGCTCATTCCGTACGACCGGATCGGCGACCCCGAGGACATCGCCAACGCCGTCGTCGCGCTCGCCTCCGACCTCATGGACTACGTGGTGGGAACCACCCTGTACGTCGACGGCGGCATGACCCTCTTCCCGGGCTTCGCCACGGGCGGCTGACCGTCTCCCGGCCCGTCACGTTCACGAACAGCGAAGGCTTGCATGTCCACCTCGCTCCACCTGCTGGCGGAGGCCCCGGCCCAACTCCTGCCGGCCCGGGAACTCATGGCCTTCACGCTGGCCTCCCACATCATCCTGGTCCCCCTCGGCGTCGCCTTCCCCTTCATCACCCTGGTCATGCACTACCGCGGGCTGCGCCGCGGGGACGCCACGGCCCTGCTCCTGGCCCGGCGCTGGTCGGCCGTCATGGCGGTGCAGTTCGCGCTCGGGATCGTCACCGGCACGGTGCTGTCGTTCGAGTTCGGTCTGCTCTGGCCCGG
This sequence comes from Streptomyces sp. NPDC042346, assembly GCF_055581845.1. NCBI lineage: Bacteria > Bacillati > Actinomycetota > Actinomycetes > Kitasatosporales > Streptomycetaceae > Streptomyces > Streptomyces sp. NPDC042346. The sequence continues at coordinate 991,845 of NZ_JBVJEH010000002.1, forward strand.
CCTGATGGGACGGTGGGGTGATGTCTTCGGCATCGGGTTCGGCGTCGAGGCCTGGGCCTTCTTCCTGGAGGCCGTGCTCATCGCCGTCTACCTGTACGGATGGCGGCGGCTGAAGCCGCGGACCCATTTCCTGCTCGGGCTGCCCCTGCCGTTCACCGCCCTGCTCGGGGCGTTCGGCATCCTCGCCGCCAATTCCTGGATGAACACGCCGCAGGGCTTCTCGCTCGACTCCGAGGGCAATCCGGTCGACGTGAACGTCTGGAAGGCGATCTTCACGCCGATGTTCGGACCTCAGTACTGGCACTTCGTCGTGGCGATGATCATCACCGCGGGCTTCATGGTGGCCGGGGTGTACGCCACCGGCTGGCTGCGCGGCCGCCGGGACCACTACCACCGGCTCGGCTTCGCCGTCCCCTTCACCATCGCCGCCGTCGCCACCCCGGTGCAGTTCGTCCTCGGCGACTCCATCGCCCGGTCGGTGTTCCACAAGCAGCCGGTGAAGTTCGCCGCGCTGGAGATCGTCTGGAAGACCGACACCCGGGTTCCGGAGTACCTCTTCGGGCGCCTGAACGAGGACGGCAGCGTCTCGGGCGGCATCAAGATCCCGCTGCTCGACTCGGTCCTGGCAGGGTTCAGTCCGAACACCCGGGTGGTGGGCCTGACCTCCGTCCCGGCGGACCAGCGCCCCACCGCGACACAGGCGACCATCGCCCACTGGGCCTTCGACCTCATGGTCCTGATCGGATCCGTGCTGGTGGTACTCGCCCTCTGGTACGGGTTCGTCTGGCTGCGGCACCGGCGGCTGCCCGCCTCGCCGTGGTTCTACCGCTCGGCGGCCTGCGCGGGCGTGGCCTCCGTGGTGGCCGTCGAGTGCGGCTGGATCGCCACCGAGGTGGGACGCCAGCCCTGGATCGTGTACCAGAACATGCGGGTCGCCGAGGCGGTGACGCCGACCCGCTCCGGCACCCTGTGGATCATGCTCGGCGTCGTCATGGTGGTGTACGTCCTCCTGTTCGGCACGTTCGTCCGCATCCTGCTCACGATGCGCACGCGCTGGCGGCTCGCGGACGAACAGCATGCGGCGGGTGGTGGCGGTGGTGGTGCGGCGCTGGAGCCCGAGGCCGACACCCCCTACGGGCCGCGGGCCCCGCAGGACGCCTCCGCCGCCACCGCGGGCGGAACCGCCGGCACCGGGAAAGACCGCCCATGACCGCCGACCTCATCGCCGTGGTGCTGCTCCTCGCCGTGGTCGCGTACGCCTGCGCCGGAGGCACGGACTACGGCGCCGGCTTCTGGGATCTGACCGCCGGAGGGACCGAACGCGGCCGGCGCCCCCGGTGGCTCATCGACCACGCCATGGCCCCCGTGTGGGAGGTGAACAACGTCTGGCTCATCTTCGTCCTCGTCGTCATGTGGACCGGCTTCCCCACCCTCTTCCAGACCGTGTTCTCCGCGATGTGGCTGCCGCTGGCCCTGGCGGTCGTGGGCATGGTCCTGCGGGGCGCCGGATTCGCCTTCCGCAAGCCCACCCGGCGGCTCGCCGGACGGCGCCTGTACGGTGCCGTGTTCGCCGTGGCCTCGCTCGTGACGCCGTTCTTCCTCGGAACCGCCGTCGGAGGCATCGCCTCGGGACGCGTCACGCCCGGCACCACGGCCTCGGCCGACGCCTGGACCAACCCCACCTCCCTCGTGTTCGGGCTGGTGGCGATCGCGACCACGGCCTTCCTCGGCGCGGTGTTCCTCACCGGTGACGCCCGCAGGTTCGAGGCACCCGATCTCATCGGCTACTTCAGACGGCGGGCGCTGGGCGGTCTCGGCGCGCTGACCGTCCTGGCCGTGGTCACCGGGTTCGTCACCCACGAGGACTCCCCCTACGTGTGGCACGGCCTCACCCACGGCCTGGGGCTGCTCTTCGTCGCCGCCGCCGGAGTGGCCGCACTCGCGACCGGCGCCCTGCTCCTGCGGACACCGGGCACGTGGCTGCGCGTCGCGGCGGTCGGGGTCGTCGCGTCCGCGGTCCTCGCCTGGGGCATGGCCCAGCGCCCCTATCTGCTGCCCACCTCGCTGACCGTCGCCGACGCCGCCGGCGCGCCCGCCACCCTGACGTGGCTGGCGGTCGTGACCCTCGTCGCCCTGCTGCTCGTCGTACCGGCCGTCGTCTTCCTCTACTGGCTGGACGCCCACGGCGAGCTGGAGGAGCTCACCGACGCCGAACTGGGCACAGGAAGCGGCACCGGCGGAACCCGTGGCATCCGTGGAACCGGTGACGGTGCGACACACGACGACTGAACCCCTGTCCCCGACCCCCGCCCCCGCCCCCGCCGGGCGTCCTTTCGCTCCCGCACTCCGACGGAGGAAGCCGCAGTGACCGACGACGAGATCCTCCTCGGACTCGCCCTGACGGTGGTGCTCGCCACCGGCTCGCAGATCCTGGCGAGCAAACTGCGCGTCCCGGCCCTGATCATCCTGCTGCCCGCCGGGTTCACCGCCGGCGCGCTCACGGACGTCGTTCACCCGGAGAACCTGCTGGGGCCGGACTTCTCCGCCATCGTGTCGCTGTCCGTCGCGGTGATCCTCTACGACGCCGGCCTGGGGCTCGACCTGCGCAAGCTGGCCCACCACACGCGCGGGATCGTGGGCAGGCTGCTCGTGTACGGCGTGCTGCTCACCTTCCTCGTCACCGGGACGGTGGCACCGGCGATGTTCGACATGACCCTGCGCGTGGCCGCGATGCTCGGCATGATCCTCGTCGTCTCGGGGCCCACGGTCGTGGGGCCGATCCTCGACTTCGTACGGCCGAGCGACAAGGTGCGGCGCATCCTGATCTGGGAGGGGACGCTGACCGACCCGATCGGCGCCATCCTCGGCGCCCTCACCTTCCACGCGATCGCCTCCACGCACCGGATCGACATCGGCCGGGGCTACCAGTTGGGCCAGTTCGGGTTCAGCCTCGCCGTCGGGCTGGCGGGCGGGGTCGTGGGAACCGCCCTGCTGTGGTTCACCCTGCGCACCCTGCGGCTCGGCGAGACGCTGGGAACACTGGCCCAGCTCGCCGTCGTCATCGGCATCTCGGCGGGCTGCGACATCGTGCGGGACGACACGGGGCTCATCGCGGCGATCGTGGCGGGCCTCGCCGTGTCCAACATCAAGGGCTTCGACATGCCCGCACGCCGCCCCTTCCTGGAGACCCTGGTCCAGCTGATCATCGGACTGCTGTTCGTCTCCATCTCCTCCACCGTCACCCCGGCGTCCCTGGTGCCGGTCCTCCTTCCGGCGCTCGTCCTGATCGCGATCCTCGTCCTGGTGGTCCGCCCGATCGTGGCCTTCGGCGCCGCGGCGCGCACGGACCTCACACGCGGCGAACGCGCCTTCGTCGGCTGGATGGACCCACGTGGCATCGTCGCGGCGGCGACGGCGTCGGCCTTCTCCTCCGGCCTGGTGCAACGGGGCGTGCCCGGGGCGGCGAAGCTCCTCCCCGTCACCTTCCTGGTGATCGTGGGGACCGTTCTGCTCTACGCACTGACGGCGGCGCCGGTGGCCAGACGGCTGGGGGTCGTCAAGGCGGAGGGCACCCGCGTCCTCCTCGTGGGTGGCGAGCCGTGGGTGGTCGACCTGGGCAGGGCCCTGCGGTCCGCGGGCCTCGACGTACTGATGTGGGCGGGGCTCGACGAGGAACGGGAACGGATCAAGGCGGCGGGCCTGGACCTGGCGAAGGGCGATCTGCTCGCCACGGCCATCAACCCCGGGGCCCGACTGGAGGGCGTGACGGCCGTCTTCCTGGCCACCGACGACGACGACTTCAACGCGCTCGCCTCGATCGTCATGCAGGACAACGTCGAGGGACCCGTCTACCGGGTGGGGCCGCCGCACGACAGCCACGGCGTGGTCGCTCCGTACACCGGCGGCGACATCCTCTTCGGCAGCTCCCTGGTACGCCACGTCCTCGCGGAGCGCTACGGGCAGGGCGCCCGGTTCGCCGTGCAGCCGGCCGCCGCCGCCCTGCCGCCGGAGTACGACACGCTGTTCGTGGTCCGGGCCGACCACCGGCTGGACCCCGTCACGGAGAGACAGCAGGCCGTGCCTCAGGACGGTGACACCGTCGTCCTCCTCGGGCCCGCGCCCACGACCGCACCGCGCTGAGACTCCCGCCGTCTACGCGCCGCCGCGCCGCGCGTCCCGAAGCATCGCGTCCAGGGTGATCGCGGCGTCGATCAGTGCCAGATGGGTGAAGGCCTGCGGGAAGTTCCCCAACTGCCGTCCCGTCAGGTCGATCTCCTCGGAGTACAGCCCCAGGTGGTTGGCGTAGGTGAGCATCTTCTCCAGCACGAGCCTGGCCATGTCGAGGCGCCCGGCCCGGGCCAGGGCGTCGACGTACATGAACGTGCACAGGGAGAAGGTTCCCTCGGAACCGCGCAGCCCGTCGGGGGACGCCTCGGGGTTGTAGCGGTAGACGAGGCTGTCGCTGACCAGTTCGCGCTCCATCGCGTCGAGCGTGGTCTTCCACATGGGATCGTCCGGCGTGATGAAGCCGACCGTCGGCATGCGCAGCAGCGACGAGTCGAGCACGTCGTCGCCGTAGTGCTGCACGAAGGCCCGCTTCCCCGGGTCCCAGCCGCGCTCGTACACCTGCTCGTAGATCGCGTCCCGCGCGCCGGTCCAGACGCCGCCGGCCGCGGGACGGCCGTCGTCGTAGGCGATCCGCAGGGCGCGGTCGAAGGCCACCCAGGACATGACACGGCCGTAGGTGAAGTCCTTCCGGCCCCCGCGCGTCTCCCACAGCCCTTCGCCGGGCTGATCCCAGTGCCCGGCCAGCCAGTCGAGCAGGGTGTGCAGGGCCTTCCAGCCGCCGTGGTCGAGATGCATGCCGTGCTCGTGCGCGAAGTAGATGCTGTCGAGTGCCTCGCCGTAGATGTCCAGCTGGAGCTGGTTCGCCGCTCCGTTGCCGATGCGGACCGGGGCGGAGCCGCGGTATCCCTCCCAGTGGTCGAGCGTCTCCTCGACCAGGTCGGTGGAGCCGTCGACCCGGTACATGATGTTCAGCGGCCCCGAGCCGCTCTCCTGGCCGGCCTCCTGCTTCACCCGGTCGTGCAGCCAGTCGATGAACGCCGACGCCTCTTCCTTGAATCCCAGGCCGAGCAGGGCGTACACCGAGAACGAGGCGTCACGGATCCAGGTGAACCGGTAGTCCCAGTTGCGCTCGCCGCCCAGCTGCTCGGGGAGGCCCGCCGTGGGCGCGGCGACCAGGGCGCCGGTCGGCGCGTACGTCATGAGCTTCAGCGTCACGGCCGATCGTTCCACCGCCTCCCGCCAGCGCCCGGAGTAGGTGGACTGCCCCAGCCAGGAGCGCCAGAAGTGGACCGTCTGGTCGAAGAGGCGCTCGAACTCGTCCAGGGGGATCTCCCGCGGCGGCCCGTCGGGGGCCGATTCCAGGACCAGGCCGCGCTGTTGCCCCGCCCGCAGGCTCAGGGAGAAGCGCAGGTCGTGGTGGTCTCCCAGGCGGATGTTCAGCAGGCGCTCGTCCTGCGGCTCGCGGACGGGGTGGACGGCGAAGTCCAGGTCGTCCGAGGTGAACAGCGCGCCGTGTTCGGTGGCGTGCAGTTCGTGCGGCTTGCGGCCGTAGTCGAAGCGCGGAGCGAACTCCCCTTCGAACGTGATGCTGCCGCGTACGCAGCGGAGCATCCGGACGAGACGGTGCCGGTCGGTCGCGGTGGTTCCCGTCACCGGCATGAAGTCGACGACCTCCCCCGCCCCTGCCTCGGTCATGAAGCGCGTCACCAGAACAGCCGTGTCCGGGTGGTAGAGCTGTTTGGTCGTGTACGTGTCGGCAACCGGCCGCACGGTGAAGTGACCGCCCTTGCGCCGGTCGAGCAGGGCGCCGAAGACACTGGGCGAATCGAACCGGGGGCAACAGAACCAGTCGATCGTCCCATCGGTCGTCACGAGCGCAGCGGTCTGCAGATCTCCGATCAGACCGTGGTCCTCGATCAGCGGATAGTCCTCCATCGCGGGCCCCTTTCAGCCCCGGCCGACCCCATGCCGGGCTTCTGCGCACCGGGGGCGAGGCGGCCGGAGGGCATTCCTCAGCTTAGGCCGAGGGGTGTGGCTCCGTCCTGGCGAGAGCGTGACGCGGGGTGACGGCGCCGCCGTTGCGCGCGGGTCCGGGAATCGCCCTACCGTGAGGGGGAGGCCGAGCACCTACTCCTCCCGCGAAGGGGGCGTGGCATGGGTGTCAGGATGTCCTGGGCGGCCAGGTTCCGGTTGAGGCAGTACGTCAAGGCCAGCCTGTGGATCGTGCCGATGCTCGGTCTCGTCCTCGGCGCCGCTCTCGCCGAGGCCGCCCTGGCCGCCGACAGCGCGGACTGGCCGCCGAGCGGCTGGCACTACTCCGCGACGACCGCGAGCGGTGTGCTCACCGCCATCGTGGGCGCGATGGTGGCGCTGCTCGGGTTCGTCGTCACGATCGGTGTGCTGGTGGTGCAGCAGGCCACGGGAACCCTCTCCCCCCGGTACATGCGCCTCTGGTACCGGGACCGGCTGCAGAAGGCGGTTCTGGCGACCTTCACCGGGACGTTCGCGTTCTCCTTCTCCCTGCTGCGGAGCGTCGAGACCGCGTCGGTGCCCGACCTCGGGGTCACCCTGGCCGGCGCGGCGGTGGCCGTCAGCCTGGTCCTCCTGCTCGTCTACCTCAACCGGTTCACCCACAGCCTCCGGCCCGTGGCCATCGCGGAGTTGGTCGCTCATCTGGGAGAGACCGTCTTCACCGAGGGCGCCGCGGCGATCCGGGGCGCCAGGCCTCGCGGCGAAGGATCCGTGCCGTCCGACGGTCCCGTGACGCGCATTCGTACGGTGCGCGGCGGAGCGATTCAGGCCTTCAACGTGCCCGGCCTGGTCGAGGAGGCGGCCCGCCACGACTGCGTCTTCGTCGTGACCCGGCTGATCGGAGACTTCGTACCGCCCGGCACCGTGCTCGTGGAGGTCCACGGCGGCACGTCCGGACCGGACCCGGAGCGGGTGACCGGTTTCATCGCCCTCGGCCCCGAGCGCACGATCGAACAGGATCCCGCCTTCGCGCTGAGGGTCCTCGTCGACGTCGCGATCAGGGCCCTCTCTCCCGCGGTGAACGACCCCACGACCGCGGTGCAGGTCATCAACTACATCGAGTGGTTCCTGCACACGGTGGGCGGCGTCCGGCTCCCCGGACGGTACGTCCTGGCCGATCGCGACGGGGCCGCCCGGCTCGTGCTCCCGGGCAGGGACTGGGACAGCTATCTGGAGCTCGCCGTCTGCGAGATCCGTGACTACGGGGGTTCGTCCGTGCAGATCTGCCGGAGGCTCCGGGCCATGCTGGACGGCCTGCTCGACGTCCTGCCGTCATCGCGGCACTCCGCCGTGCGCACGCAGCTGCTCCTCCTCCAGGATTCGATCGAGCGCGAGTTCACCGACCGGGCCCGCCGGGCAATCGCGGAACAGGCCGACCACCAGGGCATCGGCGGGCGGCCCCTCCCCCGCCCCCCTGCGCCGCCTTCACCGGACGGCCCCTGAGCGAGTCCGGTCAGCGCACGCGTCCCCGCGCCTTGAGGTGGGCGACGGGAACCTCCGGGGCGTCCAGGCGGTCGCCGTCGTAGCCCTTGACCTCGCCGAAGCGGTCGGTCGCCATCCACTCCTCTCGGGCCTTCCTGATCTCCTCGTCCGTGCGGCCCACGAAGTTCCACCACATAGCACGGGATTGCCGTTTCATCCCAGCTCAGAGGCCCGATCCACCATCCGAGGTCAGCAAAAGGTCAGCAAGACGCCCGGGAGTCAACCACCATGGCCACCACCTCGGCGGACCCGGGCCGGGGTGAGCCTGCTCGGTTCCAGCGGTCGGTCCCAAGGCCGGCGAATGTCCTCGGCAAGCGGCCTGGCGAGCCGCAGGTGGGCGTGCGCGACGAGTCGAAGCGTCGCAAGAACGCCCGCCAGCGCGGATCGACGCCGGCGGCGGTCATGTCGGTGGTCCGACAGGAGGCCGGAGAGCGTGCGCGGCTGCCTGTTCATCCCACCCGGGGAACCGTGGCGCAACCCCTTCATCGAGTCCTTCAACGGTCGCCTGCGCGACGAATGCCTCAGCATCCACCTGTTCTGGTCCCTGGCCCACGCCAGGGTCACCATCGGCGACTGGAAGGAGGAGTACGACCACGACCGGCCGCGCTCATCGCTGGGCCAGCGAACCCCAGGTGCCTACGCTGCGATCCGCGCTAATCGCCTCTCACGCGCCTGGTGTCGTGTGCCCACATCGCGATCTCGACGCGGTTGCGTGCGCCGAGCTTGGTCATCAACGATGCGACGTGGGTCTTGACCGTGCTCAGGCTGACGAAGAGCTGGGTGGCGATCTCGGCGTTGGTCCGGCCTCGTGCCACCAGCGCGAGCACCTCCTCCTCGCGCTCGGTGAGCGGGTTGCTCGGCTGGACGGGTACCACCGGCGTCTGGTCGGCGAAGGTCGCCAGCAGCCGGCGGGTGACGTTGGGGGCGATCAGCGCGTCCCCGTTGGCCGCCGCGTGGATGGCCTGCACGAGGAGCTCCGGCCCGGCGTTCTTGAGCAGGAAGCCGCGGGCGCCGGCGCGTAGGGCGCCGAGGACGTACTCATCGAGGTCGAAGGTGGTGATCACGACGACCGCCATCGGGTCCGTCACGCCTGGCCCGGCCAGACGCCGCGTCACCTCGACGCCGTCGAGCCCGGGCATCCGGATGTCGACGAGGAGGACATCGGGACGCAGCCGGGTCGCCAGGTCGAGCGCTGCGATCCCGTCTGCCGCCTCCCCCACGACCTCGAGGTCGGGTTGCGCGCCGAGGATCATCACCAGCCCGGTCCGGACCAAGTCCTGGTCGTCGGCTACGACAACACGGATGCTCATGCCAACGCCGCCATCGGCAGCACGGCCTCGACCACCCAGCCACCCTCGGGCCCCGGCCCCGCGGAGAGCGATCCGCCGAGGAGCTGGGCGCGTTCGGCCATGCCCAGCAGGCCGAACCCAGGCTTCGGGGCCGGCCCCGGCTCGGTCTGTCCATCGTCGATGACACGCAGCCTGACGGCGTCGCCCTCCCGGCGTACGTCGATCGCGACGCGGGTCGCGCGCCGGGCGTGGCGTACGGCGTTGGTAAGCGACTCCTGCGCGAGCCGGTAGAGCGCGGCGTCCACGGGTCGCGCCAGCCGGGCAAACGAACCGTCCAGCGAGACCTCGACGGTAGGCGTCGTGTGGGCGCGCGCCAGCGCGGGCAGGTCCGCGACACCCAGCTGCGGTGAGTAGGCGACGGCTTCCTCCTCACGCAGCACCCGAACCATGGATCTCATCTCCTCCAGGGTTCGCGACGCTTCGGACTCGATCGCGGCCAGGGCCTCGGCAGCCTTCTCAGGCTGGATGCCGGCGACCACACCACCGGCCTGCGCCTGCACCGCGATGGCCGAGACGTGGTGGGCCACGGTGTCGTGCAGCTCTCGCGCCAGCGCCACCCGCTCCTGATTGCGGATCTCGCGCTGTTGGCGATGCCAGAGGTCCGCGCGGTAGCGGAACACCACCGCGAGGGCGACGAACAACAGCAAGAGGACGCTCCCGCCGAAAACGTCGGCCCAGCCCGCGGAGGTGGCGTACATCCCCAGCGCGACAACGACTGTCACGAACGCCGTCCCCAAGACGATCTCCCGTCCCGAGCCCCACCGCACCAGGGAGTAGAGCAGGATCACGGCGGCCATCATGGAGTAGAGGCCGAGATCCCCGGCGTGCGCAGTCAGCTGGAGGACCGAGAGCAGCCCGGCGACCCCCCACCCGACCAGGACGGCCATGAGGGGGCGGCCCCGCCGCCAGAGCAGGGCAGGCATCAGCGCCAGGGCGAGCACCGTCACAAGTGGTCGCCAGGCCAAGCCCGGTCGAACGATGCCCTCGACCAAGGCGGCGGCCGTGAACACGCCCACCAGTAGCCAGTCCAGACGACCGATGGGTGGGGCGTCAGCAGGCCGCGGCTCATGCCAGACGGAGCGCCGAAAAGTGACCACGGCTCCAGCCTAGGCATCGTCGCGCCTCGGCGTATCCGCCGAAAGAACGAGAGAGAGACCATGCCATCGGCCAGGCGAACCGAAGCCCCCGGGCCGAGGCGCCCGCCGCCGGGCTCAGCGATCGTGGAACTACCGATCCTCACCGCAACAACGGAGCCCACTATGAGAACACGTCAACCCACCAGCGCCACACTGGAAGAGCAGCGGATCCCGCTGAGAGCCAAGCTCGCCGCGACGTGGACAGCCTTCATGTTCCTCTACGCCTACGTGGACATTCTCAACTTCTTCACGCCCGGCGTCATCAAAGACATCCTCGACGGCAAGGTCTTCGAGTTCGACCTCTCCCAGACCTTTTCGACCACGGCGCTGGCCCTCATGGCCGTCCCCATCTTTATGGTCGTCCTGTCGACGACGCTGCCCGCCCGGGCGAACCGCATCACGAACCTCATCGTGGCCTCGCTCTACGTTCCCGTCACGGCGTTCAACGCGGTGGGCGCGTCCTGGCTGTACTTCTACGGCCTTGGTATCGCACTGGAATTGATCCTTCTCGCCCTCATCGTGCGGTACGCCTGGACCTGGCCCCGTACCGTCGGCGACCACGGCGACCAGCCCGGACCGTGAAACCGTTCGCGCTCAGCTACAAGCGTCGAATCCCTGCCTGCAACGACAGCACCCGGAACCGTGTGTTGATCATGCGCCAGAAAAGGTCAGCAAAAGGTCGGTATCGGTCCGAGCAGGCCCTGCCGTACGCATCTGAACCTGAGAATCCACTCAACCCCTCCCGAGCCCGGCGGACCCCTGAACCACGGCCGAAAGGACGGCAGTCGATCAAGGGTTCCCGCACGGCGGCCATCAGTCGAGCGCGACCCGTCCCGTCACACGTTTCCCGAGGTCAGCGCACTCGCCCACGCGGCTTCAGCGGGGTGGCGGGGAGCTCCGGGGCGGACAGTCGGGCGCCGTCGTAGCCGTGGACCTCGCCGAACGGCGAGCCCTTCTCCCAGTCCTCGCGCGCTTGTGCGATCTCATCACCGGATCGGCCGATGAAGTTCCACCACATGACGATCTCCTCCTCGAACGGCTCTCCGCCGAGGAGCATCAGGCCCGCGTCGGACAGGGCGCGCAGGGGGAGCTCGGTGCGGCCGCAGCCGAGGTACAGCATGGAGCCGGGCAGGACCGGGACGCCGTCGACGTGGGCCTCGCCCGACATGGACAGGACCGCGTACTCGAAGTCGGGATCCAGCGGGAGGTTCGTCTCCGTGCCGGCCGCCAGGGTCAGGTCCGCGCCGACCAGGGGCGAGTACGTGGTGCCCGGCGAGACCGCGCCGTCGAGGGTGCCGAGGATCACCGTCGCCGTGAGACCGGGCGCCGTGACCCGGGGCAGGTCGGCGTGGTGCTGGAAGTGGGGCTCCACGTGGCGGTGGGCGTCGGGGAGCGCGACCCAGAGCTGCGCGCCGTGGAGGAGGCGGGCGTGCGGCCGGGGGCTCTCCTCGGAGTGGGAGATCGCCCGGCCCGAGGTCATCAGGCCCAGCTCGCGCGGCCGGATCGTCTGGAGGCTGCCGGTGGAGTCGCGGTGCAGGACCTCGCCCTCGTGGAGCCAGCTCACGGTCTGCAGGCCCATGTGCGGGTGGGGCGGGACCTGCATGCCCGGCTCGTCGGCGATGTCGTCGGGGCCGTAGTGGTCGACGAACGCCCACGCGCCGACCATCCGGCGGCCGAGGTTCGGGAGCAGCCTGCGGACCTCGGTCGACTCCCCGAGCCGGACGCGGCGCGGGCTGAGGAGCTCTCGTACGGGCTCGGCGACGACGAAGCCACGGCCACCGCACACCGTCAACGCGGCCTGACGATCAAGATTGCTCATGACGCTCAACCTACCTTAGTGGAATGTTCAACCATCCAGGCTTGTTGACCTGGTCGACCGTCACACAGAGTGGCAGATCAGGGAAGCCGGAGAGGAAGAGCAAGTGAGCGACACGTACTACGAGTTCGGAACGGCCGGGGAGCGCTGGGACCGCGCACAGCTGTTCTTCGACGCCAAGGAGTACGGGACCGCGGTCCGCATCCTGCGCGGCCTCGTCGCCGAGCACCCGGACCAGACGGCCCAGCGGCTGCTCCTCGCGCGCGCCTACTACCACTCCGCCCAGCTCTCCCGGGCCGAGACCGAGCTGCGGGCCGTCCTGGACCGCGACCCCGTCGAGCACTACGCCCGGCTGATGCTCGGGCGCACCCTGGAGCGCCAGGGACGCGCGGACGAGGCCGCTCCGCACCTGCGGATGGCCGCCGCGATGGCGGGCGAGACCCCTTCCTGACGCCGTTCTGATACCCCCGCACGGTATGGTCGGGCCAGGAGGTCCTGGTCTTGCGTACACGGCGGGCGGAACGCGGAAGCGGAGCGCGCGGAATGCGAGCAGGAGGTGCCCTGGCGCACCTTCTGCTCGTCGTCGTGCTCGCGCTCGGCGTGTTCCTCATGCACGCCGTCGGCCACCCCGAGGGCTCCGGCGGTACGACGGAGACCACCGCGGCCGCCCACCACGCCGCCGCGCCGGCCGGTGCGCACGGCGCTGACGACGGCGGTTCCGACGCGCGTCACGACCCCGGTTCGGGGATGGACATGACCACGCTGTGCGTGGCCGTCCTCGGCGCCTGGCTCCTCGCCGGGCTCGTCCGGGCCGCCCTGGCCCGACACCCCGACTGGCTGGCCCTCGTCCTCGCGCGGCTGATTCCCGTACGTGGTCCTCACGCGCCGCCGCGCCGACCTCCCGACCTCGCCCAGCTGTCGATCCTGCGGATCTAGGCCGAACCGCCACCGCGGGCGCCTCGTGCTGCCCGCGCACGCCTTCGACCTGCCCTTTTTTCGACAGCACACGAGGTATCACTCCCATGCGCACCTTCACGCGTCGCACTGCCGAGAAGTTCGCCCTGGCCGGAGCCGTCACGGCCGCCGGTCTCCTGCTCGCCGCCTGCGGGACGGACGACGGGATGAGCGGTACGGGCCACGGCGGGACGTCCGCCTCCGCTTCGGCGCCCGCTTCCGCTTCGGCTTCGGCTTCCGCTTCGGCGCCCGCCTCCGCCTCCGCCGAGGCCGCCGCGCCCGGCGCCTTCAACGACGCGGACGTCATGTTCGCCCAGATGATGATCCCCCACCACGAGCAGGCCCTGGAGATGGCGAAGCTCGCCGACGGCCGCGCCGAGGACCCCGAGGTCAAGAAGCTCGTCGCCGCGATCGAGCAGGCGCAGGACCCGGAGATCCAGAAGATGAAGGCCTGGCTCAAGGGCTGGGGCAAGCCCGAGTCGGCCGGGGCCGCTCACGGTTCCGGGGGCGGCCACGGCATGGCCGGGATGATGTCCGAGCAGGACATGAAGGACCTGTCGGCCGTCAAGGGCGAGGCCTTCGACCGGAAGTTCGCCCAGCTGATGATCGCCCACCACGACGGCGCCGTCGCCATGGCGAAGGACGAGCAGAAGGACGGGCGGAACGCCTCGGCGAAGAAGCTCGCCGACGACGTCGTCCGGACCCAGTCCACCGAGATCGCCGAGCTGCGGAAGATCCTCGACCGGCTCTGACCGGCCCGCACCCTCACTATCAGCGGCCGGCCCCTCACCGGGGCCGGCCGCGCCCCCCCGCGTACCCTCCTCTCCTCCGGCGAAAGTACGATGAAGAAGCACTTCCCCGGGCCCGCGGCCACCGCCGCCGTCACCGTCCTCACCCTCACCCTCGCCCTCACCCTGACCGCCTGCACCCAGGAGCCGCCCGCCGCCGACTCCCGCGACGGCTCCCCCGGCACTGCTCTCAGCCACATCCACGGCCTCGGCCTGCGCGGCGACACGCTCTACGTCGCCACCCACGACGGCATCCACACCCCGGACGCCACCGGCCGCCCGACTCTGGTCGGCGACCGCAGGGACGACTTCATGGGCTTCACGATCACCGCGAGCGGCACCTTCCTCGCGAGCGGGCACCCCGCCCCCGGCTCCGGCGGACCCGCCGACCTCGGCCTCGTCGAGTCGACGGACGCCGGGCGCACCTGGCACGAGAAGTCCCTCGGCGGCGAGGTGGACTTCCACTCCCTCGACACCGCGCCCGATGCCACGGTCTACGGATACGACAGCGCGAACGCCCGGCTGCGGGTCAGCCCCGACGGCGTCACCTGGGAGGACCGCGCCGCGCTGCGCGCCCTCGACATCGCCGTCTCCCCCGCCTCCGGCGAGACCGTCCTCGCCACCACCGAGACCGGGGTGGCCCGCAGCGCGGACGGCGGGAGGACCTTCGCCCCGGGCACGGGCCAGGTCCTCTCGTACGTCTCCTGGGGCGCTCCCGACGCCCTCTTCGGCGTCGACCCGAGCGGGGTCCTCTTCCGCGGTACGGATACGGGGAAGGGTGCCGCGATCCGTTGGGCCCGGGTCGCCGCCGTGCCGGGCGGGGCGCCGCAGGCGCTCACCGTCGTGGACGCCCGCCGGCTGCTCGTCGCCACTCAGGACGGGGTGTACGAGTCCCGCGACGGCGGGCGGACCTTCGAGCGCCGGGTCGCGGTGGCCTCGGGGCAGGACGGCCACTGATCCCGAGGCCTCCGCGTCTCGGGCACCTCGCACCCGACGCCTCGCCCGCCCCGCACCCCGCGCGCCCCTACCCCACGCGCCCTTACCCCGCGCGCCGCTCCACGACGACCTCGCCGCCGACCACGACCGTCTCCGCCACCGTGCCCGGGATCTCCTCGGGCGCGACGCGGAGGATGTCGCGGGACAGGACGACGAAGTCGGCGAGCTTGCCGACCGTCAGCGAACCCCGTTCGTCCTCAAGGAAGTTGGCGTAGGCCGAGCCCATCGTGTAGCCCTCGACGGCGGTCGCGACGTCGATCGTCTCGCCCGCCGTCCAGCTCTCCCCGCCGTCGAGCGGGCGGCGGGTGACGGCCGCGTGGATGCCCACCATGGGGTCCATCTCCGCGACGTTCCAGTCGCTGGAGAGCGCGAGGACCGCCCCGGCCGCGCGCAGGCTGCGCAGGGGCCAGGCCTTGTGCCAGCGGTCGGGGCCGATGTTCTCGGCCCAGTCCTGGCCGGGGCCCGCGATGTCGGGGGCGGCGTGCCGGGGCTGCATGCAGGCGACGACGCCGAGTTCCGCGAAGCGGGGGGTGTCGGCCGGGTCGAGGCACTCGACGTGGACGATCTGGTGGCGGGCGTCGCGCGGCCCGTTGGCGGCGCGGGCGCGGGCGACGGCGTCGAGGACGGTGCGGATGCCCCGGTCGCCGGTGGCGTGGACGAAGCACTGGAAGCCGCGCGCGTCGAGGCGGGTGAGCAGCTCGGCGAACTCCTCGGGCGGGTAGAAGGTGTCGCCGCGGTGGTGGGAGCAGCCCGCGTACGGCTCCAGGAGGGCGGCCGTGCGGGGTTCGACGACGTCGTCGATGTACAGCTTGAGCGGGCCGACCCGCAGCCGGTCGTCGGCGAACTCCTCCGCCGCGGCCTCGAAGGCGTCGAGGTCGGTGTCGGTCGTGCCGCGCGGGTGGAAGAGCGCGGCGACGATCCGTGAGCGCAGCCGTCCCTCCGCGCGGGCGCGCTGGAAGAGGGCGAGGTCGTCGAGGGAGTTCTGCGGCTCGACGACGGTGGTGATGCCGTAACCGATGGCGTCGTCCAGGCTCTTGGCGAGGCGGCCGTACTGCCGGTCGGGCGAGGCCCAGGGCACGCCGAGCTCGCGCAGGGCGCGGTGGCCGTCGCGGGAGAGGCCCTTGATCGCGAAGTCCTTGACGAATCCGGTGGGTTCGCCGGTGTCCGGGTCGGTGACGGCCCGGCCGAAGGGCAGGTCGGTGTGGTCGCGGTCGACGCCGAGCCGCCGGAGGGCGGCGGTGTTGAGCCAGGCGGTGTGCACGTCGTAGCTGAGGACGACGGCGGGGGTGTCGCCGGTGGCGGGGTCGAGGTCGGCGGCGGTGGGCATGCGTCCGCCGGGGACGGCCGAGTAGTCGAAGGCCTCGGCCTCGATCCACTCGGCGTCGGGGTGCGCCTCGTGCCAGGCGCGGATCCGCTCGTGGATGACGTCGAGGGTGCGGGCGCCCGCGAGCTGGACGCAGGCGTCGTCCGAGCCGAGGCGGACGTGGTTGTGGGCGTCGACGAAGCCGGGCAGGACGAGCCGTCCTGCGGCGTCGACGACGCGGGTGGCGGGCCCCGTCCAGGCGGCCGCTTCGGCGTCGGAGCCGATCCAGGCGATGCGGCCGGCGCGGACGGCGAGGGCCTGTGCCTCGGGGAGCGCGGGGTCGACGGTGTGGATGCGGGCCCCGAGGAGGACGAGGTCGGCGTGGACGGGGGTCGCGGCGGTGGTGCTGTTCATGCGGGACGGCTCCGTGACGTACGTGCGGGTGTGCTGCGGGAGGGGCGGGAATCGCCTGGTCAGGGGTGTGCCGGGGCGGCCGGGCGGCGCGCGAGGAGCGCGTACACGAGGGCGGAGACGACCGCGCCGAGGAGGGTGAGGTCCGCACCGCCGAGCGGGGCGACCAGGGGGCCGGTCCACAGTTCGGAGTCGCAGGTGAGCGCGGAGAAGAGGAGACCGGCGAGGAGCGCGGTCAGGCCGGCCGGGTGCCAGCCCGCGCGGTACCAGTAGGGGCCGCCCGCGCGGGCGTGCAGGCCGGCGGAGTCGTAGGCGCAGCGCCGGAGCACCATGTCGGCGAGGAAGACCCCGCCCCAGGGGGCGAAGACGATGATCAGGAGGGAGAGGAAGGAGAGGAGCGAGGTGGTGAAGTCGGTGAGGAAGAGGGCGCCGAGGGAGCCCGCCGCGGTCACGGCGGCGCTGATGACGATGGCCCGTGCCCGGCTCCAGGGGATGCCGAGGACCTGGAGGTTCAGGCTCGACGAGTAGAGCGTGATGATCGAGTTGGTGACCGAGCCGCCGAGGACGAGGGCGAGGAAGAGCGCCTGGAACCAGCCGGGGAGCAGGCCCTCGACGCCCGCCACCGCGTCGGTCATGTCGGCCTGCGTCGCCGCGGCCACTCCGGCGACGCCCAGGGCGACGGAGGAGAGGAAGCCGCCGAGCGCGCCGCTGAGGGTGACGGCCTTGAGGGAGGTCGTGCGGGGCAGGTAGCGGGTGTAGTCCGCGGGCATGGGGAGGTACGAGAAGGGGCCCGCGAGCATGACGACGAAGGCGAGGCTCCAGCCGGAGGCGCCGGGCGCGGCCGAGGGGGCGTTGGTGTCGGCGCCGGGCAGCACCAGGACGAGGAGCACGGCGAAGCCGACGGCGAGGACGTAGGCCATCCAGCGCTCGGCGAACTGGACGGTCGCGTGGCCCCAGAGGGCGACCACGAAGGTCAGCGCGAGGGTGACGGCGAGGGCGACGGCCCGGGAGGCGTGTCCGCCGTGCCAGCCGAGGTCCGCGAAGAAGGCTTCGAGGGCGAGGGTGCCCACCACGGTGTTGACGATGGTGTAGCCGATGCTGACGATCCAGTTGAGCAGACCGGCGGGCCAGTTGCCGCGGATGCCGAAGGCGGCCCGGGAGATCACGAGGGTCGCGGTGCCGGTGCGGACCCCGCTGAGGCCGGCCGCGCCGATGGCGACGAAGGACAGGCCGCCGAGCACGACGACGGCGGTGGCCTGCCAGAAGGAGAGCCCGAAGGCGACGGCGAGGGCGCCGTTGATGACGTAGGTGAAGGTCAGGTTCGAGCCGAACCAGAGCCAGAAGACGTCCTTGGCGCTGCCGTGCCGTTCGGCGTCGGGTATGGGGTCGATCCCGTGTTCCTCGACCTGGAACACCTCGTCCCGGCCCGTGGTCACGGGCGCCGTCTCGTGTCCGAGCACACCGCACTCCTGTCTCGCTGCCGTCTTGAATGACGTTCTAAGACTTAGAACGCCATTCAAGATGTGCGATGAGTTCAGGCCACGTCAAGACCTTCGGAGGTTGCGGTTAAGGTCGATCTCGCACATCGGTCTCGCACATTCGTCTCGCACACAGCGGGACGCGCGGAGACGCGGCACGACAGATCGGGGACGGCGGCGGTGGCAAAGGCGGCACGACGGCGGGACGGGCACGTCACCCAGGAGCGGATGCTGGAGGAGGCCATGGCGGCGATCGCCGAGGACGGCCTCGCCTCGCTCACCATGTCGGCGCTCGCGGAGCGGCTCGGCACGAGCGGCGGCCACATCCTGTACTACTTCGGCAGCAAGGACCTGCTGCTGCTCGCCGCCCTCCGGTGGAGCGAGGCCGCGCTCGCCGAGGAGCGCGCCGCGCTGCTGTCCCGGCGGGTCACCGCCGAGCGCAAACTCGACCTCTTCCTCCGCCTCTACCTGCCGCGCGGACCCCGCGACCCGCGCTGGACGCTGTGGATCGAACTCTGGGCCCGCACCCCCGGCAACGCCGCGCTGCGCGAGGCCCAGGACGCGCTGGACCGGGGCTGGCAGGAGGACCTGGAGTCCCTGCTCGCGGCGGGGGTGGCCCGGCGGCGCTTCGCACCGCTCGACGCCACCGCCCGCGCCTCCGAACTCCTCGCCCTGCTCGACGGGTTGAGCACCCGGGTCGTCCTCGGCCAGGAGTCCGGCCGCGACGCGCGGCCCGCCCTGGAGGCGGCGCGCTCGGCGGCCCGGCTCCTCGTCGCCCCGTACACACCCGACACGTCTGAAGCAGAGGCGACGTGACGACTCGTCAGTCCCGGTAGGCCTCAAGGAGGCGCAGCCACGCCTCGCTCAGGGTCGGGAAGGACGGTACGGCGTGCCAGAGCCGGGCGATCGGGACCTCGCCGACGACCGCGACCGTCGCCGAGTGGAGGAGCTCGCCGATCCCCGGGCCGACGAAGGAGGCACCGAGGACGACCTCCCGGTCGAGGTCGACGACCAACCGGGCCTGGCCCCGGTAACCCTGGGCGTAGAGCCCGGCCCCGGCGACCTGCCGCATGTCGACGTCGACGGCCCGGACCCGGTGGCCCGCCCGCTCGGCCTCGGCCAGGGTCAGGCCGACGGCGGCCGCCTCGGGGTCGCAGAACACGACCTGCGGCGCGGCGGCCCGGTCGGCGGTGGCCGCGTGCGCGCCCCAGCGCCCGTCGTCCAGCGGCCCCGTGCCCTTCGCGCGGGCCGCGATCGCGGCGCCGGCGATCCGGGCCTGGTACTTGCCCTGGTGGGTCATGAGCGCGCGGTGGTTGACGTCCCCGACCGCGTAGAGCCAGTCGGTGCCGGTGACCCGGAGGCTGTCGTCGACGTCGAGCCAGGAGCCCGGTTCCCGGCCGACCGTCTCCAGGCCGAGGTCCTCGGTGCGCGGGGCCCGGCCGGTCGCGAAGAGCACCTCGTCGCCCTCGACGTGGTCGCCGCCCTCCAGGACCACGGTCACCGGGCCGGTGCCCCCGTCGCGTACGACCGCCGTGACCCGGGTGCCGGTACGGACGTCCGCGCCGCGCGCCGCGAGGGCCGAGGCGACCAGCTCGCCGACGAACGGCTCCATCCGGGGCAGCAGGCCCCCGCCCCGTACGAGCAGGGTGACCTTCGCGCCCAGGGCCTGCCAGGCGGTGGCCATCTCCACGCCGACCACGCCCCCGCCGACCACGATCAGCCGCTCGGGCACGCGGCCGGAACTGGTCGCCTCGCGGCTGGTCCAGGGCCTGGCCCCGGGCAGGCCGGGCAGCTCGGGGAGGACGGCGCGGCTGCCGGTGCAGACGGCGACCGCGTGCCGGGCGGTCAGGACGTGCTCGTCGCCCTCCGGGCCGGTGACGGCGACCCGGCGCGGCCCGGCGAGACGGCCGTGGCCCCGGAAGAGCCGGACGCCGATCGAATCCAGCCAGTCGACCTGGCCGTCGTCCTTCCAGTCGCCGACGACGGCGTCCCGGTGCGCGAAGACCTCCAGGGCGTCGAGCGGCCCGTAGACCGACTCGCGCAGGCCGGCGACCTTGCGGGCGTCGGAACGGGCGAGCGCGGGGCGCAGGAGCGCCTTGCTGGGCATGCACGCCCAGTACGAGCACTCACCGCCGATCAGCTCGCTCTCGACGATCGCGGCGCTGAGCCCGGCCGCCCGCACCCGGTCGACGACGTTCTCGCCGACCGGACCCGCCCCGAGGACCACCACGTCGTACGTGCTCTCTTCCACCGCTCGTGTCATGATCCCAGTCTGCTGGCAGGGGTCCGGAATAGCGCGGCTCGATACGCCGTTGTGCCGGGCGAGTCCCCAGGGGACCGTGAGGACACCGCCAGGAGACCCCGAAAGGTAGGCAGGCATGAGCACCGTAGAGCTCACCAAGGACAACTTCGACGAGATCGTGAGCGGGAGCGAATTCGTCCTGATCGACTTCTGGGCTTCGTGGTGCGGTCCCTGCCGTCAGTTCGCCCCGGTCTTCGAGGCCGCGTCCGAGCGGCACCAGGACCTGGTCTTCGCGAAGGTGGACACCGAGGCGCAGCAGGAGCTCGCCGCCGCCTTCGAGATCCGCTCGATCCCGACGCTGATGATCGTCCGGGACAACGTGGCCGTGTTCGCCCAGCCCGGCGCGCTGCCGGAGGCCGCCCTGGAGGACGTCATCGGGCAGGCCCGCAAGCTGGACATGGACGAGGTGCGCAAGTCCGTCGAGGCCTCGCAGCAGCAGTGACCCGATGACGAGAGGGGTACGGGAGAGCCTCCCGTACCCCTCTCGTCGTATGTCCGGGCCACGCGTACGTGCGTCGGCTCAGCGCTCCAGGACCAGCGCGAGGCCCTGGCCCACGCCGATGCAGAGCGCCGCGAGGCCCGTGCCCGAGCCCGCCGCCGCCAGCTGGTGGGCCACGGAGCCGGCGAGCCGGGCGCCCGAGGCGCCCAGCGGGTGACCGATGGCGACCGCGCCGCCGCGCGGGTTCACGATCTCCGGGTCCAGTTCCGGCCATTCGGCGAGGCAGCCGAGCGCCTGCGCGGCGAAGGCCTCGTTGAGCTCGAAGGTCGTCAGGTCGGCGAAGGAGCGTCCGGCCTTCTCCAGGGCCCGCCGGACGGCCGCCACCGGGCCGAGGCCGAAGAGCTGGGGCTCGATGCCGGTGACCGCCGACGTACGGATGCGGGCGAGCGGCTCGCGGCCGGTCTCGCGCAGCCCCTCCTCGTCCACGAGGAGCAGGGCCGCCGCGCCGTCGTTGAGCGGCGAGGAGTTGCCCGCCGTGACGGTGCCGCCCGTGGGACGGAACGAGGGCTTGAGCTTGGCGAGCGCCTCCATGGAGGTGGTGTCGCGGATGCACTCGTCCCGGGCCAGGTCCACGCCGGGGTACGGGACGACCTCGTCGTCGTACAGCCCCTTCGCCCAGGCCTCGGCGGCCTTGCGGTGGCTGGCGAGCGCGAAGGCGTCCTGCCGGTCGCGGGTGAGGCCGTGCTTGTCGGCGACGAGCTCCGCGCCCTCGCCGAGGGCGACGGTCCACTCGGCGGGCATCCTCGGGTTGGTCATGCGCCAGCCGAGGGTCGTCGAGTGGAGCTGCTGGTGGCCGGCGGGGAAGGCCCGCTCGGGCTTCTGCAGGACCCACGGGGCGCGGGACATGGACTCGACGCCGCCGGCGATGGCGACGGACGCGTCGCCGAGCGCGACGGCGCGGGCCGCCTGGATGACGGCCTCCATGCCGGAGCCGCAGAGGCGGTTGACGGTGACGCCGGGGACGGTGACGGGCAGTTCGGCGAGCAGGACGGCCATCCTGGCCACGTCGCGGTTGTCCTCGCCGGCGCCGTTGGCGTCGCCGAAGTAGACGTCGTCGACGCGCGCCGGGTCGAGCGCGGGCGAGCGGTCGACGAGCGCCTTCACCACGTGGGCGGCCAGGTCGTCGGGGCGCACCCCGGCGAGCGCGCCGCCGAACTTCCCGATCGGTGTGCGGACGGCGTCGACGATGTAGACGTCGCGGATGCTCATCGGTTCTCTCCCACGTGACCTTCGGAACGACTCTGTTCGCCTGGTGAGGAAACTTTCGTTTCCGGTGTGCGCCGCCGAGTCTGTGCCCGTCGGCGCACGGTGTCAACGGGCCTCTTCAGGCCGGATCGGGGTCGGGCCGCAGGGGAGAGTGCCAGGTCAGCCACGGGGCACGCCGGGCGGGAGGGAGCCGGGCAGAGCGGGAGCGCCGGGCGGGAGGGAGCCGGGACGGCAGGGAGTGCCCGGCGGGAGGGAGCCGGGACGGCCGGGAGTGCCCGGCGGGAGGGAGCCGGGGCGGCCGGGAGTGCCGGGCGGGCGGAGGGTGCCCGGCAGGCCGGAGAGTGCCGGGTCAGCCGCGGGCCGCCGGGCGGACGAGGGCCGTGAGTCCGTAGTCGAGTTCGCGCCCGTCGACGAGCAGGGCCTCGACCGTCCGCGTCTCGGGGTCGATGTCGGCGACGATGCCGTGCCCCTCGTAGATCGGATAGCCGGAGGAGCCGTGCCGCCCGGTGGCCTCGACGACGGCGGAGCGGACGGCACTGTCCCCCACGGACGCGCCGCCGCGGTCCTCGACGTGCGCGGGCACCAGCAGGATCTCGTAGCGCTTCGGAACTGTGCTCATGCACCGACGCTAAGCGCTCAGCTGGACTCCCGCCGGACGACCCGCGAGTCGAGGAGACGGCGGGGGCGGGGCGGCACGTCCTCGTCCCGCACGGCCCGGTCGACGAGCTCGGCCAGCTCCCTGCCGAGGACCATGTCGATGTGGACGGTGCTGAGCCGCGGCCGCAGGAGCCGGCCGAGGAGCAGGTCGTCGGCGCCGACGACGGCGGTCTCCTCCGGTACGGAGATCCCGGCGTCCTGGAGCGCCCGCATCAGGAGCATCGCGTACTCGTCGTTGTAGGCGAAGACGGCGTCGAGCCCCAGCTCGCGCCACCGCCCGGCCAGCTCCCGTGCCGACTCCTCGTCGTACCGCAGGGGCACGGGGACGACGGTGGCGCCGGTGCCCTCGGCCGCCTGCCGCGCTCCGTCGAGGCGGGGGGCCGAGAACATCCCGAGGCCCGTCTCCTCCGGGACGACGACGCCGATCCGGCGCCGGCCGGCCTCGACGAGGTGGGCGGCGGCGACCTCGCCGATCCGCCCCTGGTCCATGACGAGGGAGTGGGTGCCCTCGACCTGCTGCGTGCCGAGCGTGATCACGGCGCGGGCCCCGGACCGCTTGAGGAGCTCGACCGCCTGCTCCGTGAGTTCGACCTCGCCGAGCGAGACCACGGCGACCGGCCGCAGCTCCGCCCAGGCACGGGCCGCCTCCTCGGGCTTCAGGCCGATGCTGCCGTACTGCACCACGGTGTAGTCGAGGCGGCGCAGCTCCCACTGGAGGTCGCTGAAGAACTGGCTGTACAGCGGGCCGACGGGGATGTGGGCGCTGGGCAGCAGCACCATCCGGCTGTGGCCGGCGCGCAGGCTGCGGGCCGCCGCGTGGGGGACGTACCCCAGCTCCTCGGCCGCCTCGCGCACGCGGCGGCGGGTGGGCTCGCTGATGCGCACGGCCGAGGTGTTGTTCAGCACGTACGAGACGGTGGCCCGGGAGACGCCCGCGAGGCGCGCGACGTCGGCACTGGTGGGGACCGCCCGCCCGGTGGGGCGGTCGGGGGACTGTTCGGTTGAGTGGCTCATCGCTCCGGCATCTTTCCAGAACAATCCGGCACAGGGTCTGGCGGATGGCCTGATTTGAGTGCTACACAGTGCTCACACGTGTCACTGACACGTGTAACTCTATCGTTCAATCCGCTCCTCGCCCCCTCATCGGGCGATCTCTCCCTGGAGGGCAACGTGGCCCTTTCCTCCCCCGGAACCGGCTCCGGCACCGACACCGCCGGCCCCGACTCCGGTACGGCCGGCCCCGACTCCCCCGCGGCCAGCCGGCCGACGCGGGGCCTGCTGCCCCTGCTCCTCGCCGGCAACACGGCGATGTACGCCCTGTACATCGGTGTCGGAGGCATGCTCCTCGCCCTCCAGGTCGAGTCCATCGACCCCGCGAACAAGGTGGCGAACTTCGGCCTCGTCGCCGGCGTGTCCGCGATCTTCGCCACCGTCTTCAACCCGGTCGCGGGCGCGCTCTCGGACCGGTCGGGACGGCGCAACCCCTGGATCCTGGGCGGCGGCCTGCTCGCCCTCCCGGTGATGCTGCTCCTCGGCAGCGTCCACACGATCCTGCTGGTCACGATCGCCTGGTGCCTCGGCCAGGCCGTCATGAACATCTACCAGGCGGCGATCACCTCGGTGGTCCCCGACCGGGTCCCGATGGCCGCGCGCGGCAAGGCCTCGGCCGCCGTCGGCCTCGGTCTGCCCATCGGCTCGACGATCGGCGCCCTCGTCGGCGCCGCCTTCTCCGACGACTACCGCACCGGCTACCTCGTCTTCGGCGCGATCGTCGCCGGCGCGGCCGTGCTGTTCAGCACCTGCGCCCGCGAGGAGCGCATGCCCGCGAAGGCGCCGCTGCCGGTCAAGGAGCAGATCGCGGCCTTCGGCAGCGCCCTCAAGGACCACGACTTCCGCTGGGCGTTCATCGGCCGGGCCCTGCTGGTCCTCGGCTACTTCGCGGTGGCCGGATTCCAGCTGTACATCCTCAAGGACCACACCGAGCTGCCCGCCGGGCTGAAGCCCGAGGAGGCCGTGGCCATCCTCATGCCGCTCAACGCGGTCGCCATGGTGGTCTCCACCGTGCTCGGCGGCTGGCTGTCCGACCGGTACGACCGCCGCAAGCTCTTCGTGGGTGCCTCCGCCGCGCTCGCCGCCGTCGCGCTCGTCATCCCGGCCGTCTCCACCAGCTGGACCGCGATGCTCGCCTTCTCCGTCGTCAACGGTCTCGGCTTCGGCTGCTACATGGCCGTCGACACCGCCCTGGTGACCATGGTCCTGCCCAAGGCCGAGGACGCGGCCCGGGACATGGGCGTCCTGAACGTCGCCAACGCGGGCCCGCAGATCGTCGCCCCGTTCGTGGCCTCGCTCATCGTCTCGCTGAGTGGCGGATACACGGCCCTGTTCATCATCGCGGCCGTACTGTCGGTGCTCGGCGCGCTCGCCGTGCGCCCCATCCGCAGCGTGCGCTGACCTGACGGTCGGCGCCCGCCCGGGGGTGTCCCGCGGATCAGGGCCTGCCGATGCCCCTGATCCGCGGGACACCCCCGTCCCCGTCGCACCACTCGGAGAGGCAGCACCGTGCGCCTGCACACCACCACGTGGGGATCCGGTGACCGGATCGCCCTGCTCGTCCACGGCATCATGGCCGACCACCGCACCTGGCGGCGGGTCGGACCTGACCTCGCCGCGCGGGGGTACCGGGTGATCGCCGTGGACCTGCGGGGCCACGGGGCGAGCGCGCGGGCGGCCGGCCCGGAGGCGTACGGGCCGGAGGACTACGCCGACGACCTCGTCGAGAACCTCCCGGCCGGGGCCGAACTGGCCGTCGGCCACTCGCTCGGCGGGCTCGCCCTGCTACGGGCCGTGGAACGGCTCGCGCCCGCCCGCGCGGTGTACTCCGATCCGGCCTGGCACCTGAGGGGCGGCCCCGCCGGGTACGTGCCGGAGCTCTTCGTGCGGGGCAAGTCCCTCTCGCGGGACCTCGTGCAGGGGTTCAACCCGCGCTGGTCGGACGAGGACGTCGACACCGAGATGGAGTCGGTACGCGTCTGGGACGAGCGGTCGGCGTACGGTCTGGTCGACGTCACCGGCACGGACATGTGGCCGGTCCGGCCCGCCGTCCCCTCCCTCGTCGCGCTCGCCGATCCGAGCCCGCTGATCTCCGCCGACGACGCCACGATGCTGGAGGGGCGCGGCTTCACCCTCCGCACCGTCGCGGGTGCCGGGCACACGATCCACCGGGACGACTTCGACGGGTTCATGTCCGCGCTGGACGGCTGGATCTGACGTACCGTTCACCCATGGACGAAGCGTCGATGGACTCCTCGATGGTGGGACTGCTGGGCCGGGTGACCGGCACGGTCGGGCCCGGCCTCGTCGGCGAGGTGATCGTCCGGATCCGGGGCGGCGCCGAGCACTTCCTCGCCTATCCGGCCTCGTCGAAGGAACGGATCGAGACCGGAACGGTCGTGATGGTCATGGAACATCTCCCTCCACGCACCGTCTATGTCACAGCCGCGTACGACAGTTGACCGAACCGTTGAGTGGCGCCCGTGACGGGCGCACACTCCCTTCACCGGATCCGCACGGCTCCGGTGAAGGGGGAACTGCCCATGGGAATCGGCATTCTGGCGGGCGTCGTCGTCGGCGCCTTCGTCCTTCTGGTCATCGTCTTCAAGATGATGTGGCGCGTCGCGGAACCCAACGAAGCTCTGATCATCTCCGGTTCCAACCACAAGAACGAGGGCCTCGGCGCGGGGATGGGGTTCCGGATCGTCACCGGTCGCGGCACCCTCGTGATGCCCGGCGTCCAGGCGGTGCGGAAGCTCTCGCTCGACCTCAACGAGACGCAGCTGTCCGTCGAGTGCGTCACCCACCAGGGCATTCCGCTCAAGGTCCGCGGTGTGGTGATCTTCAAGGTCGGTGACGACTTCGTGTCGATCGCCAACGCCGCCCGCCGCTTCCTCGACCAGCAGAAGCTGATGTCGGAGCGGGTGCACATCGTCTTCGCCGGTCATCTCCGCGCCATCGTCGGCGGGTTGACGGTGGAGGACATGATCCGTGACCGGGAGAAGCTGACCGGGCAGGCCCGTTCGGCCTGTGGCACGGAGATGGAGAAGCTCGGACTGATCGTCGACTCGCTGCAGATCCACGAGATCGAGGACCCGACCGGGTACATCAAGAACCTCGCCGCCCCGCACGCCGCCGCCGTCCAGCGGGACGCGCGGATCGCGCAGGCGGAGGCCAACCGGCGGGCGACCGAGGCCGAGCAGCAGGCCGCGGCGCGCATGTCGGAGGCGACCCGCGACAGCGAGATCCTCCAGGCGGGCTACCAGGCCGAGCGGGACCAGGCCTCGGCCAAGGCCCGGCAGGCCGGGCCGCTGGCCAACGCGGCCTCGCGCCAGGAGGTCGTCGTCCAGGAGACCCGCGTGGCCGAGCTGGAGGGCCACCGCAAGGAGCAGCAGCTCCAGGCGGAGGTCCGCAAGCCCGCCGACGCCATGGCGTACGAGACCCGGACGCTGGCCGCGGCCGAGCGCGACGCCCGGATCTCGGCGGCCGAGGCCGACGCGAAGGAGACCGAGCTGGCGAGCGCGGCCAAGGCGACGGCGACCCGGCTCACCGGTGAGGCGGAGGCGGCGGCGCAGCACGCGAAGGGGCTCGCGGTCGCCGAGGCGACCCGGGCGAAGGGTCTGGCGGAGGCCGAGTCGATCAAGGCCCGTGCGGCGGCACTCGCCGAGAACCAGGAGGCCGTCGTCGCCCAGCAGCTGGCGGAGAAGTGGCCGGAGATCGTGTCGGCCGGCGCGTCCGCCTTCGGGAACGTCGACCAGATGGTGCTGCTCAACGGCGCCGACGGGATGGCGGAAGTCTTCGCCAAGGCGCTGACCATGGGCGGGACGGGTCTCGGTCTGGCCCGGCAGCTGCTCTCCACGATGAACCCGGGGGCGCCGGAGCGCCTGGGCGGGGTGCCGGCCTCGCGGTCGGAGGAGAGCGTGGAGATCACGGTCGGCGACGGGGAGTGACCGGACAGGGCGCGTCGTGACCTGGTCGGGACACGGAGCGCCCCGGCACGACACGGAGTGACCGGACAGGACGTGTACAGAGTGACCGGACAGGACGTGTGAAGACGCTCGGGCCCGGTGCCGTCACGGCACCGGGCCCGTTCGTGCGTTCCCCTGGCCGGTCCCCTGGCCTCGGTTCCGGCGCGGCCTCAGTTGTGGCCGAACTTCCGTTCCTTGCGGTGGGACGCGTGCTCCACGAGGGGCATCTGCGGCTCTCTCGTGGGGGTCGGCGCGGTCTCCTTCGCTGCCGCCTCTGTGCGGTGCTCGTGACCGCCGGTACGGGCGCCCCGATTGGTCCGGGTCTGTTTCTTGCCCACGATCGTGCCTCCCATGAAGGGGTCTCGGACTGTGGTCCGTATGCCCTCAGCCTCGCACGGAGGAACGAAAGATGCATATCAGACGAAGAGGGGTACAGGCGGCGCACGCGGCCCCTGTGGGGCGCCCTTGCACGCGGGTCGGCGGTGGCTTTAGGTGGAAGCAGCGACTTCCGGGACCGGTCCTACAGGGCCTGTCCGGTGGATCAGGAGGTGCACGGATGGCAGCGAGCGGCACACCGCGTGGCGGCCCCCCACTCACCGAGGTGGAGGCGGAGAACCTGCTGCGTGGCATCTGTTTCAAGACGGGTCCACCCCGCACGGTGGGAGCCGAGCTGGAGTGGCTCGTCCACGATCTGCGCGACCCGCGTTCGCCCGTACGGCCGCCGAGGCTGGCCGCCGCCCTCGACACCGTACGGTCCCTGTCACTGGTCTCGTCGCTCACCTTCGAACCGGGCGGCCAGCTGGAGCTGAGCTCGCATCCGGCCGGGTCGCTCATGGAGTGCCTCGACTCGCTCGCCGCCGATCTCCGCGCGGTACGCGAGGCGCTCGGACCCCTCGGTCTCACCCTGAGCGGTTACGGGGTGGACCCCTGGCACGCGCCGCGCGGCCGGGTGCTCCACGAGCCGCGGTACGACGCCATGGAGATCGCGCTCGACCGCACGGGACCGGCCGGACGGGCGATGATGTGCGACTCGGCCTCCGTGCAGGTCTGCCTCGACGCCGGGCTCGACGAGCCGGGTCCGCTCGGCTACGACCGGCGCTGGCGGCTCGCCCACCTCCTCGGCGCGGTCCTCGTGGCCGTCTTCGCCAACTCCCCCCTGCACGGCGGCCGTCGGACCGGCTGGCGCTCCACGCGCCAGGCGCTGTGGACGGAGCTCGACCCGTGCCGGGCCCTCGCGCCCCGGCCGGACGGGAAGCCCCGGGAGGAGTGGACCGCGCACGTCCTGGACACCCCGGTGATGTGCGTGCGGGCCGCTGAGGGGCCGTGGGAGGTGCCGGAGGGGCTGACCTTCCGCGAGTGGCTGCGCACCGGAGCCCCCCGCCCCGCCGACCTGGACGATCTGCGCTACCACATGACGACGCTCTTCCCGCCGGTGCGGCCGCGCGGCCATCTGGAGCTGCGGATGATCGACGCGCAGCCCGGCCCGGACGGCTGGATGGTGCCGGTGGCCGTGACGACGGCCGTCTTCGAGGACCCGGAGGCGGCCGAGGCCGTGTACCGGGCGGTCGAGCCCCTCGCCGAGCAGGCGGGTCCGGGGCCGGCGCCGCGCAATCCGCTGTGGCTCTCGGCGGCGCACGACGGCCTCGCCGATCCCGGACTGCACGCCGCCGCCCGCGCGGTCTTCTCGGCCGCCGTCGACGCGCTGCCCCGGATCGGGGCGAGCGAGGAGGTGCGACGGGCCGTCGTCGCCTTCCAGGAGCGGTACGTGATCCCCGGGAGCTGCCCGGCCGACGAACTGACGGCGGTGACGTCATGACCGGGACCGAGCGGGGCACGGCGAGCGAGCGGGCCACGCAGAGCAAGCGGGCCACGGAGAGCGAGCAGGGCACGGAGACCCGGCGGGGCACCGGCATCGATCCCGAGGTGCTGCGCGCGCGGGCCGCGGACGCCCTGACCGTCGCACGGGAGCGCACGGCCCTCCTCACCTCCTGTGTCGACGACGAGGAACTCAACGCCCAGCACTCCCCCTTGATGTCACCACTGGTCTGGGACCTGGCGCACATCGGCAACCAGGAGGAGCAGTGGCTGTGGCGGGCCGTCGCGGGGCGCGACGCGCTGCGACCGGAGATCGACTCCCTCTACGACGCCTTCGAGCATCCGCGCGCCACCCGCCCGTCGCTGCCCCTGCTCCCGCCCGGCGAGGCCCGCGCCTACGCGGCGGACGTGCGCCTGCGGATCCTGGACGTCCTGGAGAGCGCCCCGCTGGAGGGGCGGCCGCTGCTCGACGACGGCTTCGCGTTCGGCATGATCGCCCAGCACGAGCAGCAGCACGACGAGACCATGCTGATCACCCACCAGCTGCGCAGGGGGCCCGCGGCGCTGACCGCTCCCCCGCCGCCCTCCCTGCGGTCCGGCTCCCTTCCTCCCGAAGTCCTCGTCCCCGGCGGCCCGTTCACCATGGGCACCTCGGACGAGCCGTGGGCCCTCGACAACGAACGTCCGGCCCACGCCCGGGTCGTGCCGGCCTTCTTCGTCGACACCACCCCTGTCACGAACGGCGCCTATCTGGCCTTCATGGCGGACGGCGGGTACACGGACCGCCGCTGGTGGCGGCCCGAGGGCTGGGCGCAGATCCGGGAACACGACATCGGGGCACCCCTGTTCTGGCGCCGCGACGGCGGACAGTGGCTGCGCCGCCGCTTCGGGGTGACCGAGCCCGTACCGGTGGACGAGCCGGTCCTGCACGTGAGCTGGTACGAGGCGGACGCCTACGCGCGCTGGGCCGGACGCCGGCTCCCCACCGAGGCCGAGTGGGAGAAGGCCGCCCGCCACGACCCGGTCTCGGGGCGCTCGCGCCGCTATCCGTGGGGCGACGCCGATCCCGGTCCCGAGCACGCGAACCTCGGGCAGCGGCACCTGCGGCCGGCCGCCGCGGGCAGCTACCCGGAGGGCGCTTCGCCGCTCGGGGTACGGCAGTTGATCGGTGACGTGTGGGAGTGGACGGCGAGCGACTTCCTGCCGTACCCGGGCTTCACGGCCTTCCCGTACAAGGAGTACTCGGAGGTGTTCTTCGGGCCGGAGCACAAGGTGCTGCGCGGCGGCTCGTTCGCGGTCGACCCGGTCGCCTGCCGGGGCACGTTCCGCAACTGGGACCTGCCGGTGCGGCGCCAGATCTTCTCGGGCTTCCGGACGGCGCGGACCGCGGAGTTCGACTGATGTGCCGTCACGTCGCGTACGTGGGCGGGCCGGTGGCGCTGGGAGAGCTGCTGGTCCGGCCGGAGCACGGCCTGCTGCGCCAGTCCTGGGAACCGCGTCACCAGACCAGCGGGGTCGTGAACGCCGACGGCTTCGGGGTGGGCTGGTACGCGGATGGGGATCCGGTGCCCGCGCGGTACCGGCGCGCGGCGCCGATCTGGGGCGACCTGTCCTTCGCGGACCTCGCGCGGGTGGTCCGCTCCCGGGCCCTGCTCGCGGCGGTCCGGGGCGCCACGCTGCCCGGCGCCGACGGGGAGGGCGCGGCGGCTCCGTTCACCGCCGGCCCCTGGCTCTTCAGCCACAACGGCGCGGTCAGGGGCTGGCCCGGCTCCCTGGCCGGCATCGCCGGCACGCTCCCGGCCGAGGCGCTGCTGCACCTGGAGGCGCGCACCGACTCGGCGCTGCTGTGGGCGCTCGTGCTGCACCGGCTGCGGGCCGGGGACGCGCCGGGGACGGCCCTGGCCGACACCGTGCGGGAGGTCGGCGCCGCGGCGCCGGGTTCCTCGCTCAACCTGCTGCTCACCGACGGGACCACCGTCACCGCGACGACCTGGGGGAACAGCCTCTGGTACCTGCCGGGCCCGGGCCACATGGCCGTGGCCTCCGAACCGTACGACGACGATCCGCGGTGGCGCGAGGTCCCCGAGCACACGCTCGTGACCGCCGACCGCTACGACGTCACCCTCACCCCGCTCAAGGAGCCGTCCGCGTGAGCCCGTTCCAGCTGACCCGTACCCTCGCCCCGGACACCGCGGGCGCAGATCTGCGCGCCGACGTCCGCAACGGACTGACCCGCTCCCCCAAGGCGCTGCCGCCGAAGTGGTTCTACGACGCCCGGGGCAGCGAACTCTTCGAGGAGATCACCCGGCTGCCCGAGTACTACCCGACCCGGGCGGAGCGGGAGATCCTGATGGCGCGGGCGCCGGAGATCGCCGCCGCCACCGGGGCCAGGACCCTGGTCGAGCTGGGCTCCGGCTCCTCGGAGAAGACCCGGTTCCTGATCGACGCGCTCCTTCCGGGCCTGGACAGCTACGTGCCCGTGGACGTGAGCGAGTCCGCGCTGACGGGGGCGGCGGAGTCGCTGCTCGCCGACCGGCCGGGGCTGCGGGTGCACGCGCTGGTCGCCGACTTCACCCGGGGGCTCGCGCTGCCGGGGACGCCGGGGCCGCGTCTGGTGGCGTTCCTCGGGGGCACGATCGGCAATCTCCTCCCCGCCGAGCGGCGGACCTTCCTGCGCTCGGTCCGGGCGATGCTCAGTCCCGGTGACGCGCTGCTGCTGGGCACGGATCTGGTGAAGGACGAGAAGACGCTCGTCGCCGCCTACGACGACGCGGCCGGGGTGACGGCGGCGTTCAACAAGAACGTGCTGTCGGTGATCGACCGGGAGCTCGGCGCCGACGCGGATCCGGCCGCCTTCGACCACGTGGCGCTCTGGGACCGGGACCGGGAGTGGATCGAGATGCGGCTGCGCGCCCGGCACGCGCTCACGGTGAAGATCCCGGAGCTGGACCTCGTGGTGCCCTTCGCGGCGGGCGAGGAGGTACGGACGGAGGTGTCGGCGAAGTTCCGTCAGGCGGGGGTACGGGACGAGCTGGCGGAGGCGGGGCTCGACCTTGCCCGCTGGTGGACGGACGAGCAGGACCGGTTCGCGCTGTCGCTCGCGACGGCACGCTGAGCGCCGGACCGCTGAGCGACGACGCGCGGAGGGAGGACTCGGGGAGGAACGACTCGGGGAGGGACGGCGTGCGGTGAGACGGCTGCCCCGGCCACGGCACGCTGGGCCGCGGCGGCCAGGGACCGGCGGTCCGGATGGTGCCTTCCGGGTATCGGGTCCAGGATCCGTACGTCGGCGGTGACTCCGCGCGTCGCGGCGAGCCGCCACAGGGAGGCGCCCAGCGGGTCGTCCCCCACGTAGGCGGCGGACGCGGTGGGCCGGTAGTCGATCCGTACGGGCTGGACGTCCGCCCCGCTGTCCAGCGCGGCCTGGAACGCGGCCGGCCGGAAGCGGCCCCCGGCCCGGCCGCACCAGGTCGACCCCTCCGGGAAGACGATCACCCGGCCGCCGCCGGCGAGCACCGCGGCCATCGCGCGGACGGTGCCGGGCAGCGCCCTGAGCCGGTCCCGGTCGATGAAGAGGGTCCCGCCGAGCGCGGCGAGCGTACCGAGCACCGGCCAGCGGCGGACCTCCGCCTTGGCGACCATCCGGCCGGGGAGGACGGCCGCGAGGAGCGGGATGTCCAGCCAGGAGACGTGGTTGGCGACGACGAGGAGCGGGCCCCCGGCGGCGGCCGCCCCCTCGAACCGGACGCGCACGCCGAAGGCGCGGACCACGGCCCGCACCCAGTACCGGACGAGGGCGAGCCGCGCCGGGGCCGGCAGGAGTCCGGCGGCCGGCAGGCACAGGACGCCGAGGAGGACCGCCCCGATCCCGGCGGCCAGTCGCACCGAGGCCAGGGCGGTGCCCGCCGCGAGGGCCCGGTGGCAGGGGTCCGGATCGGGGTGGGCGGCGCAGCGGCCCGGGGTGCAGGGCGCCGTGGGGAGCCACGGCGAGGGTGCCGTGGTCCCGTTCACGGGGCGGGGGCGAGCGACAGGAAGTGGTTGAGGTAGCGCGGGTTGGTGCGGCGCAGGGAGAGCAGGACGTAGAGGTCGGCGACGCCGAAGTCGGGGTCGTGGGCGGGGGCGCCGCAGACCCAGGCGCCGAGGCGGAGGTAGCCGCGCAGCAGGGGCGGGAGTTCGGTGCGTCCCTCGGGGCGGGCGACGCCCTCGGAGTTCCACAGCCTGTGCGGGGTGACCCAGTACTCCTCGGGGGCGAGGTGCTTGGCCTTGACGGTGTCCCAGGTGGCGGCGGCGAGGGCGCCGCCGTCGGCGAGCGGGATCGAACAGCAGCCGGCGAGCCAGTTGTGGCCGGTGCTGGTCATGTAGCGGGCGAGGCCGGCCCAGATGAGGGAGATGACGGCGCCGTTGCGGTGGGCGGGGTGGACGCAGGACCGGCCGACCTCCACGAGGTCGTGGCGGACGGGGGCGAGCCGGGTGAGGTCGAACTCGCTCTCGGAGTAGAGGCGTCCGGCGACGGCGGCCCGCTCGGGGGGCAGGATCCGGTAGGTGCCGACGACCTCGCCGGTGGCCTCGTCCCGTACGAGCAGGTGGTCGCAGTACGCGTCGAAGGCGTCGGAGTCGAGGCCGGGCTCGGGCCCGTCGAGGCGGGCGCCGAGTTCACCGGCGAAGACCTGGTGGCGCAGTCGCTGGGCGGCCCGTACGTCCTCCTGGTCCCGGGCGAGGCCGACGACGTACCGGGGCGCGGGTTCCTCGGCCGGGAGCCGGCTCCGGTCCTGCGGCTGGGCGGGGACGGCCCCGGTCCCGGTGGGGACGGCGAGCGTGGGCGACGGTGCGGTCATGTCGGGCTCCTCCGGCGGACGGAAGGGGAAGGGGCGGGACCGGGCCGCGTGAGCGGTGGCCCGGCTCCTTACTTCTTCCGTCACCGGCTGGATTCGACATGACCGTCCGGGGGCTCGCGGATGTGCGAACGCTGAATGCTATTCGGCGAGGGTGTCCGTGATCTCCGCCGAGGCCTTCTTGGCCGCGTGCGCCGGGTCCTCGCCCTGGAGGACGGCCGTCATGTACGGCTTGATGGGGTTGTCGCCCTCGACGTTGGCCCACTGCGGGGAGTTCGGGGTGGCCCGGCCGCGTGCGGCGGCCGCCGCCATGACGGCGGTCGCCTCCTGGCCCGAGACGACGGAGGCCAGGCCCTTCTTGTTGGGCACGTATCCCATGGTGCGGGCGAGTTCGGTCTGCCACTTCTCGCCGGCGAGCGCCTTGACGACCTCCAGGGCGGCGCCGCGCTGGGGCGCGTTCTCGGGGATGATGAGGTCCGAGCCGCCGGTGAAGACGGCGCAGGGCTGGCCGGCCTTCTTGCCGGGTATCGCGAAGTAGCCGAGCTTGTCCTTGAGGCCCGGGTTGGCCTTCAGGATCGGTGCGACGGCGCTGGTCGTGGCGATGATCTGGGCGACGTCGCCCTTGGCGAAGACGTCGGCCTGCGGCGGGTTCTGCTCGTCGGCGTTCTTGGGGCCGGTGCCGAGGGACTGGAGTTCCTTGTAGAAGGCCATGCCGCGCAGGGCGGCGGGGCTGTCGAGGGCGCCGGTCCACTCGCCGCCCTTGTCGACGGCGAGTTCGCCGCCCTCTTCCCAGATGAAGCCGGAGAGGGTGTACCAGTCCTGGCCGGCGAGGTAGATGCCCTGGGAGCCGCCGCGGTTGAGCTTCTCGGTGTCGGCGAGCCATTCGGCGCGGGTGGTCGGCGGCTTGTCGATCCCGGCGTCCCGGAAGAGGTCCTTGTTGTAGATGACGATGCGGTTGGCCGCGTACCAGGGAATGCCGTACTGGGATCCGCCGATGCTGCCGGGCTGGGCGAGACCGGGCAGCCAGTCCTCGCTGCCGAGGTCGCGGACGGACTCCAGGGTGAGGTCGTAGAGCTTCTCGGTGTCGGCGTACTGGGCGACCTGGGTGTTGCCGACCTCGATGATGTCGGGTCCGCCGGAGCCCTTGATGGCCTCGGTGACCTTCTTTCCGATGCCGGTCCAGTCCTGGATGGTGATGGTGAGGTCGACGCCGTCGTGTTCGTCCTCGTAGGCCTCGGTGAAGCGCGTGAGGAAGTCCTCGCTTGCGCTGTCCCGCATGAGCCAGATGTTGACGGTCTTGGTCTGGCCCCCGCCCGGCATCATCCCGCAGCCGGCGAGGGCGAGCGCGGTGGCGGCTGCCAAGGGACAGGCGAGGTGGCGGTTTCTCACGTAGGTCACCTTCTGCGGGTTCTGCACAGGTTCGTGCGGCATTGGGGGCTGACCCGACGTGGGGGGACCGAACGGGGTGTTCGCGCGGGTATGTGGCCTGGATTCTGGTCTGGACCAACGAAGTGGTCAAGTCCTTGACCATTCCGTTCCGGCCCCTGGACGGACGCATCGGACCCTTACCCTCGGTAATCGACCGCGTCTCGTGCGGAGTCCGTCCTGTCGCGCACCGACGCGGCCTGGGGCACGGTGGAGGGACGCACCGAGAGGAGTTCGGCCCCCATGTCGAATCACACCTACCGCGTCACCGAGATCGTCGGGACCTCCACCGAAGGCGTCGACGCGGCCATCCGCAACGGCATCAAGCGCGCCTCCCAGACCCTGCGCGCCCTCGACTGGTTCGAGGTCACGCAGGTCCGCGGCCATATCGTCGACGGCGCCATCGAGCACTACCAGGTCGGACTCAAGGTCGGCTTCCGCCTGGAGGACGAGAGCTGACACGCGGCGAGGGATCGGGGGCGGGCGGACTCAGGCCCCCGGCCCTCCTGGAGCCGGGCTCAGGTCCGGCCCACCCAGGCCGGGCTCAGATCCGCCCCCCTGGAGCCGGGCTCAGGTCCGGCCCTCCCAGGCCGGGCTCAGGTCCGGCCCTCCCAGGCCGGGCTCAGGTCCGGCCCTCCTCCTCCTGGGCGGCCGTCAGCTCCTCCGACGGGGCCGCCCAGTGGGCGCGTACGACACGGAAGCCGGCCGCCTCCGCCGCGTCGCAGACCAGCGCGTCGTCGTCGACGAGCATCCTGATCTCGCGGTCCGCGCCGAGCCGCCGCAGCACCTCCACCTTGGTCACCCGGGCCGGCCGGAAGTCCCGGTCGCCCCGCATGTGGATCCGGCCCTCCGGCAGCCCCTCCGCGGCCAGCCACGCCACCGTGGCCCGCCGGCAGCGCTCCGGCCGCCCGGTCAGATAGACCACCTCGCACTCCTCGGCCGCCTTCCGGCACAGCTCGACGCCCTCCGCGAGCGGCGGGTCGTCGGGCGCCGCCGCGAAGAAGCCGCGCCAGTCCTTGGGGCGCTGCTCCAGGAAGTGCTGCCGGTGGGCGGTCGCGGAGAGGGTGTTGTCCAGGTCGAAGACGGCCAGCGGCCGGGTGTCGCGTGTCACGGGCCCAGCGTAGGAGCCGGGGCACGCCGCCGCCCCGCCCTTTCGCGTGCCCGCCCCTTTCGCGCGCCCCGCCCTTTCTCGCCCGGCACGGCGCGCGGACGCCGGTGCGGGAATCCTGCCGCGCTCCGGGCGTTGGACCCTAGGTGAGCACCTTCCTCGACGGCATCCGCTTCTCCGTCCTCGACCGTTCCCGCACGCGGGAGGGCGAGGACGCCCCGCAGGCGCTGCGCGACACCGTGCGCCTCGCCCAGGAGGTGGAAGCCCTCGGCTACCACCGTTTCTGGGTGTCGGAGCACCACAGCGTGCC
This sequence comes from Streptomyces sp. NPDC042346, assembly GCF_055581845.1. NCBI lineage: Bacteria > Bacillati > Actinomycetota > Actinomycetes > Kitasatosporales > Streptomycetaceae > Streptomyces > Streptomyces sp. NPDC042346. The sequence continues at coordinate 1,028,829 of NZ_JBVJEH010000002.1, forward strand.
CGGCGTCGCCGGCTCCGCGCCGACGGTGCTCGCCGCCGCGGTGGCCGCCTCGACGTCCACCGTGCGCGTCGGTACGGGCGGGGTGATGCTGCCCAACCACCAGCCGCTGGTCGTGGCCGAGCAGTTCGGCGTCCTGGAGTCCCTCTTCCCCGGCCGGATCGACATGGGCGTCGGCCGCTCGGTCGGCTTCACCGACGGCATCCGGCGGGCCCTCGGGCGGGACAAGGAGGATGCCGACCGGTTCGGCGAGCAGCTGGCCGAGCTCCTCGGCTGGTTCACCGACGAGCAGACGGCCCATCCGCAGGTGCACGCCCGGCCCGCGGAGGGCCTGCGGGTCCCGCCCTTCGTCCTCGCGACGGGCGAGGGCGCGGCGATCGCCGCGGCGGCCGGCCTTCCGCTGGTCATCGGCGACCTGCGGGGCCGGGACCGGGTGCTCGCCGCCGTCGACACGTACCGTTCCGCGTTCCGCCCCTCCCCGTGGGCCGTCGAGCCGTACGTGGTCGTGGCGGGGACGGTCGTGGTGGCGGCGAGCGAGGAGGAGGCCCGCCGGCTGCTGATGCCGGAGGCCTGGTCCCTCGCGTACTCGCGCACCCGCGGCGTGTTCCCGCCGCTCGCCGCGCCCGAGCGGATCGAGGAGCTGGCGGCGACGGGCGGGATGACGGAGAAGCAGCGCGGCTTCTACGAGGGCGGTCTCGCCGGTCATGTGCACGGCACGGAGGAGCAGGTGGCCGAGGCGCTGGAGCGGGCCGTGCGGGAGACCGGCGCGCAGGAGGTGCTGGTGACGACGAGCACGTACGACCGGGCGGCGCTGAGCGACTCGTACCGCGGCCTGGCGCGCGCCGTCGGCCTGACCGCCCCGGTCACCACCCGCCCGACCGGGGCAAACGGGAAGCAGTAGCTAATATCGACGCATGCCTGACAGCCCCCACGATCCGTACGTCCGCGTCCGCGGCGCCCGCGAGCACAATCTCGCGGGGGTCGACGTCGACATCCCGCGCGACGCCCTCGTCGCCTTCACCGGCGTCTCCGGCTCGGGCAAGTCGTCCCTCGCGTTCGGGACGATCTACGCGGAGGCTCAGCGGCGCTATTTCGAATCGGTCGCGCCGTACGCGCGGCGGCTGATCCACCAGGTGGGGGCGCCGGCGGTCGGCGAGATCAGCGGGCTGCCCCCGGCGGTCTCCCTGGAGCAGCGCCGGTCCTCGCCGAACGCCCGCTCCTCGGTCGGCACGGTGACGACGCTCTCCAACTCGCTGCGGATGCTGTTCTCGCGGGCCGGCCGCTATCCGGAGGGCGCGTCGCGTCTCGACTCCGACGCCTTCTCCCCCAACACGGCCGCGGGCGCGTGCCCTTCCTGTCACGGCATCGGCCGGATCCACGAGACGAGCGAGGAACTCCTCGTCCCCGACCGGGGGTTGTCGATCCGCGAGGGGGCGATCGCCGCCTGGCCGGGTGCCTGGCAGGGGAAGAACCTGCGGGACGTCCTGGACACCCTCGGGTACGACGTCGACCGGCCGTGGCGCGAGCTGGCCGCGAAGGACCGGGAGTGGATCCTCTTCACCGAGGAGCAGCCGGTGGTCACGGTGCACCCGGTGCGGGAGGCGGGGCGGATCCAACGTCCGTACCAGGGCACGTACATGAGCGCGCGGCGGTACGTCCTGCGGACGTTCGCGGACTCGAAGAGCACGACGCTGCGGGCGAAGGCGGAGCGGTTCCTGGCGAGTGCGCCCTGCCCGGTGTGCGGCGGCAGCCGGCTGCGCCCGGAGGCGCTCGCGGTGACCTTCGCGGGGCGGACGATCGCCGAGCTGGCCGCGCTTCCGCTGACGGTCCTGTCCGGGCTCCTGTCGGCGACGCCGACGGACGGCGAGGAGACGGCGCGCGTCCTCACCGAGGATCTCGTCGCCCGGATCGCCACGGTCACCGAGCTCGGGCTCGGCTATCTGAGCCTGGACCGCGCCACCCCCACCCTCTCCAACGGCGAGCTCCAGCGGCTGCGGCTCGCCACCCAGCTGCGCTCGGGGCTCTTCGGTGTCGTGTACGTACTGGACGAGCCGTCCGCCGGTCTGCACCCGGCCGACACGGAGGCCCTGCTCGTGGTCCTCGACCGGCTGAAGGCGGCCGGCAACTCGGTCTTCGTCGTCGAGCACCACCTCGACGTCGTCCGGCACGCCGACTGGCTCGTCGACGTCGGGCCGCGCGCCGGGGTGCACGGCGGGCGCGTCCTGCACAGCGGTCCGCCGGAGGGCCTCGCGGCCGTCGAGGCGTCCGCGACCCGGCGGTTCCTCTTCGACCGGGAACCACCGCCCGCGCGGACGGTGCGCGCCCCGGCGGGCTGGCTGCGTACGGGGCCGGTGACCCGGCACAATCTGCGGGCGGTCGACGCGGCCTTCCCGGTCGGTGTCCTCACCGCGGTGACGGGGGTGTCGGGCTCGGGGAAGTCGACCCTCGTCGGCGCGCTGACCGAGGAACTCGCGGGAGTGGGGCGTCTGGTGACGGTCGACCAGCGTCCGATCGGGCGGACCCCGCGCTCCAACCTCGCCACGTACACGGGCCTGTTCGACGTCGTGCGGAAGCTGTTCACCGAGACGGCGGAGGCGAGGGCGCGCGGCTACAAGGCGGGCCGGTTCTCCTTCAACGTCCCCGGCGGGCGCTGCGAGACCTGCCAGGGCGAGGGCTTCGTCTCGGTCGAGCTCCTCTTCCTGCCGAGCACGTACGCGCCGTGCCCCGACTGCCACGGCGCCCGGTACAACCCCGAGACGCTCCAGGTGCGGCTGCGCGGGCTCACCATCGCCGAGGTCCTCGACCTCACCGTCGAGTCGGCGGCGGAGTTCTTCGACGACACCCCGGCCGCCGCCCGGAGCCTGCGGACCCTGCTGGACGTGGGCCTCGGCTATCTGCGGCTCGGGCAGCCGGCGACGGAGCTGTCGGGCGGCGAGGCGCAGCGCATCAAGCTCGCCTCCGAACTCCAGCGCCCGCGCCGCTCCGCCACGCTGTACGTGCTCGACGAGCCGACGACGGGTCTGCACCCGGCGGACGTCGAGGTCCTGATGCGCCAGCTCCACGGCCTCGTGGACGCGGGACACTCCGTGATCGTCGTGGAGCACGACATGGACGTGGTCGCCACCGCCGACTGGGTCCTGGACCTGGGCCCGGGCGGCGGCGACGAGGGCGGCCGGGTGGTGGCGGCGGGTCCGCCGGCCGAGGTGGCCGTTTCCCCCGCGAGCCGGACGGCTCCGTATCTGGCCCGGGCGCTCGCCGGCTGACCCGTATCCGGCCGAACGCGCCGGCCGGCGCCCCTCCTACCCCTTCACCTTCCTCCGCGCCCGCAGCCACTCCCTGTTCATCGCCGCGATCGACGGCAGCGGGATCCCCTTCGGGCACGCGGTCGCGCACTCGCCCGTCAGGGTGCAGCCGCCGAAGCCCTCCGCGTCCATCTGGGCCACCATGTCGAGGACCCTGGTCTCGCGTTCCGGGGAGCCCTGCGGGAGGACGTTCAGGTGGTTGATCTTCGCCGAGGTGAAGAGCATCGCCGAGCCGTTGGGGCAGGCCGCCACGCAGGCGCCGCAGCCGATGCACTCCGCGTGCTCGAAGGCGGTGTCCGCGTCGGCCTTCGGGACGGGGGTCGCGTGGGCCTCGGGGGCCGAGCCCGTGGGGGCGCTGATGTAGCCGCCGGACTGGATGACGCGGTCGAAGGCGGAGCGGTCGACGACGAGGTCCTTGACGACGGGGAAGGCCGCCGCGCGCCAGGGCTCGATGTCGATGGTGTCGCCGTCGCGGAAGGAGCGCATGTGGAGCTGGCAGGTGGTGGTGCGCTCGGGGCCGTGCGCGTCGCCGTTGATGACGAGGCTGCACGCCCCGCAGATGCCCTCGCGGCAGTCGTGGTCGAAGGCGACGGGGTCCTCGCCGCGCAGGATGAGGTCCTCGTTGAGGGTGTCGAGCATCTCCAGGAACGACATGTCGGCGGAGATGCCGTCGACGTCGTAGGTGGACATGGCGCCGGGTGCGCCGGCGTTCCGCTGGCGCCAGACGCGCAGGGTGAGCCTCATGCGTAGCTCCGCTGGGTGGGGTGGACGTACTCGAAGGTGAGGTCCTCCTTGTGGAGGACGGGTGCGGTGTCGCCGCCGGTGAACTCCCAGGCCGCCGCGTACGCGAACTCCTCGTCGCGGCGCGCCGCTTCGCCGTCCGGGGTCTGGGACTCGTCGCGGAAGTGGCCGCCGCAGGACTCGGCGCGGTGGAGCGCGTCGAGGCACATGAGCTCGGCGAGCTCCAGGTAGTCGACGATGCGGTTGGCCTTCTCCAGGGACTGGTTGAACTCCTCGCCCGTTCCCGGGACCTTGAGGCGGCGCCAGAACTCCTCGCGGATCTGCGGGATGCGGGCGAGGGCCTTGCGCAGGCCCGTCTCCGTGCGGGCCATGCCGCAGAACTCCCACATGAGTTCGCCGAGTTCGCGGTGGAAGGAGTCGGGGGTGCGGTCGCCGTCGACGGCGAGGAGGAGGTGGATCCGGTCCTCGGTCTCGGCGAGGACCTCCCGCACCGCCGGGTGGGCGTCGGTGACGGGCTCCGCGTGCGGGTGGCGGGCGAGGTAGTCGTTGATGGTGGCCGGGAGGACGAAGTAGCCGTCGGCGAGGCCCTGCATGAGGGCGGAGGCGCCGAGCCGGTTGGCGCCGTGGTCGGAGAAGTTGGCCTCGCCGATCGCGAAGAGGCCGGGGACGGTGGTCTGGAGGTCGTAGTCGACCCAGAGTCCGCCCATCGTGTAGTGCACGGCGGGGTAGATCCGCATGGGGACCTCGTACGGGTTCTCGGCGGTGATCCGCTCGTACATGTCGAAGAGGTTGCCGTACTTCTCCTCGACCGCCTTGCGGCCCAGGCGCCGGATCGCGTCGCCGAAGTCGAGGTAGACGCCCTGGCCGCCGGGGCCGACGCCGCGGCCCTCGTCGCAGACGTTCTTCGCGGCGCGCGAGGCGATGTCCCGGGGGACGAGGTTGCCGAAGGAGGGGTAGATCCGCTCCAGGTAGTAGTCGCGCTCGTCCTCGGGGATGTCGGCGGCGGGGCGGGTGTCGCCCTTCGCCTTCGGGACCCAGATGCGGCCGTCGTTGCGCAGGGACTCGCTCATCAGGGTCAGCTTCGACTGGTGGTCGCCGGTGCGCGGGATGCAGGTGGGGTGGATCTGGGTGAAGCAGGGGTTGGCGAAGTACGCGCCGCGCCGGTGGGCCCGCCAGACGGCCGTGGCGTTGGAGTTCATGGCGTTGGTGGAGAGGTAGAAGACGTTGCCGTAGCCGCCGCTGGCGAGGACGACGGCGTCCGCGTAGTGGGTGGAGATCTCGCCCGTGATGAGGTCGCGGGCGACGATGCCGCGGGCCCGCCCGTCGACGACGATCAGGTCGAGCATCTCCGTACGGGCGTGCATCTCGACGTTTCCGGCGGCGATCTGCCGGGACAGCGCCTGGTAGGCGCCGAGGAGGAGCTGCTGGCCGGTCTGGCCGCGGGCGTAGAAGGTGCGGGAGACCTGGACGCCGCCGAAGGAGCGGGTGTCGAGGAGGCCGCCGTACTCGCGGGCGAAGGGCACGCCCTGGGCGACGCACTGGTCGATGATCTCGACGGAGATCTGGGCGAGGCGGTGGACGTTGGACTCGCGGGCCCGGAAGTCGCCGCCCTTGACGGTGTCGTAGAAGAGGCGGTGGATCGAGTCGCCGTCGTTGCGGTAGTTCTTGGCGGCGTTGATGCCGCCCTGCGCGGCGATGGAGTGGGCGCGGCGCGGGGAGTCCTGGAAGCAGAACTGGACGACGTGGTAGCCCTGCTCGGCGAGGGTGGCGCCGGCGGAGCCGCCGGCGAGGCCGGTGCCGACGACGATGATCCGGTGCTTGCGGCGGTTGGCGGGATTGACCAGCTTCGCCTCGAAGCGGCGGGTGTCCCAGCGTTCGGCGATGGGCCCCGTCGGGGCGGTGGTGTCGGCGATCGGCTCGCCCACGGGGAAGTCGACGAAGGTCATTCAGCTCACCACTCCGGTCATGACGGCAACGGGTACGGAGACGAAGCCCGCGGTCAGGACGAGCGCGAGGGTGTTGGCGATCGCCCTGAGGAGGCGCTCGCGGCGGGCGTTGCCGACGCCGAGGGTCTGGGCGGCGCTCCAGAAGCCGTGGCGGACGTGGAGGCCGACGGCGAGCATGGCGACGATGTAGATGACGTTGCCGTACCAGGTGGAGAAGGTGTCGACGACGTTCTGGTAGGGCTTGCCCTCCTCGAAGCCGCCGGGGTGGACGGTGCCGGTGGTGAGGTCGAGGATGTGCCAGACGATGAAGAGGGCGAGGATGATCCCGCCCCAGCGCATGGTGCGGGTGGCGTACGAGGCGCGCCTGCGGCGGTGGACGTACGCGGTGGGGCGGGCCTTCACGTCGCGCCTGCTGAGCTGGTACGCGGAGACGGCGTGGGCGCCGACGGCGGCGAGGAGCGCGATCCGGACGAGCCAGAGGGCCCACTCGTGGTGCAGGACGGGTGCGCCCATGACCCGCAGCCAGCGGCCGTAGGCGTTGAACTCCTCCGGGCCGAAGAAGACCTTCAGGTTTCCGGCGACATGGGCGACGAGATAGCCGAGCATGAGCAGCCCGCTGACGGCCATGACCGTCTTCTTGCCGAGGGTCGATGACAGGAATCCGCGTGACGGTGTGGGGGACGGCGGGCGGCCCGTCGTCCGGTCCCTCGTGGGTGCCAGAGCCATGTTCACGACGCTAGGGCCGAAGGACCCGAGAGGTCCAAGACATGGTCTGGCTGATCTCGATAGGCGTCACCTATTCATGTCCCCTACGCTGGGGTCATGCAGTTCCAGCAGCTCCTCTACTTCGTCGCCGTGGCCGAGACCCGTCACTTCACCCGGGCCGCCGAGCGCGTCCATGTCTCGCAGCCCTCGCTCTCCCAGCAGATCAAGGCCCTGGAAGGGGAGTTGGGCGCGGAGCTGTTCAGCCGGGCCCGGGGGAACATCACCCTCACCGACGCGGGCGAGGCGCTGCTGCCGCTCGCCCGCCGGATCCTCGCCGACACCGAGACGGCCCGCCTCGAAGTGCAGGAACTGGCGCAGCTCAAGCGGGGCCGGGTGCGCCTCGGCGCGACCCCGAGCCTGTGCACCGGGCTGCTGCCGGACGTGCTCCGGGCCTTCCACGACCTGCATCCGGGCATCGAGCTCCTCATCGAGGAGGGCGGCTCGCACGATCTCGTACGGGAGCTGGCGCGCGGGGCGCTCGACCTGGCGCTCGTGGTGCTGCCGCTGCCGTCCCCGTCACCGGCCCTGACGACCGTCGAGCTGCTCCGGGAGGACCTGGTGGTCGTCTCCTCGGCCGCGGCTCCGGCGCCGGGCCGGCCGGTGCGGATCAAGGACCTGCGGGACCAGCCGCTCGTGATGTTCCGGCACGGCTACGACCTGCGGGAACTGACCGTGGCGGCCTGCCGGGCGGAGGGTTTCGAGCCCACGTTCACGGTGGAGGGCGGGGAGCTGGACGCGGTGCTCGGTTTCGTCCGCGCGGGGCTCGGGCTCGCGGTCGTCCCGGCGATGGTCGCGGCGCGGGCGGGCCGCGACCTGCGGGTGACGGCGCTCGCCCGGCCGGGCCTGCGCCGCACCATCGCCCTGGCCCACCGCAGCGACGTGGCGCCGCCGAGGGCGGCGCGGGAGCTCCAGCGGGTCCTGCTCGCCTCCCGCAAGGGGAGTCCGGTGCGCGACTGAGCCCGGGCGTACGTCACGGAGAGCCGGAGCGTACGTCACCGCGTCACGGAGAGCCGGGGCGTACGTCCACCGCGTCGCGGAGAGCCGGGGCGGTCGGCCGCCCCGGCAGGGGCCGTACGGCGGGCGGGAGCGTCAGACCGCGTCCGCCAGGAGCAGCGAGTGGATGCGGTCCGGGGCGCCCGGGCGGGCGTAGTACCAGCCCTGGGCGGTGTCGCAGCCGAGGTCGCGGAGCTGGCGCGCCTGGGCGCCGGTCTCGACGCCCTCGACCGTGACGGCGAGCTCCAGGCTGTGCGCCAGGGAGACGATCCCCTCGACGATCTTGAGGTCGACCGGGTCCACCGGGTGCTGCTGCATGCCCCGGGTGAAGGACCGGTCGAGCTTCAGGACGCTCACCGGCAGGCGGCGCAGGTTGGCCAGGTTCGAGTAGCCGGTGCCGAAGTCGTCGAGCGCGATGTCCACGCCCATCTCGGCGAGCTGCCGGAGCGGCTTCAGCAGGTCCTCGTCGGCGCCGATCAGCGCCGACTCGGTCACCTCCAGGCAGAGCGCGCCCGGTTCGAGCCCCGACCGCTCCAGGACGTCGACGGTGTCGGCGACCAGGCGCGGGTGGTGCAGCTGGGTCGGGGACAGGTTGACGTTGATCCGCAGCGGACCGCCGTCGGCGTGCCGGGCCTGCCAGAAGCGGGCCTGGCGCACGGCCTCCTGGAGCACCCAGCGGCCGAGCGGCACGATGAGGCCGGTGTCCTCGGCGAGCGGGATGAACCGGTCGGGTCCGAGCACCCCGTGCTGCGGGTGGCACCAGCGGACCAGCGCCTCCGCGCCGTGCACGCTGCCGTCGCCGAGGTGGACGAGCGGCTGGTACTCGATGAAGAACTCGCCGCGCTCCAGGGCCGCGGGCAGCGCCGTCGTCAGGCCGTGCCGGGTGATGGCGCGGGCGTCGGCCTCGGGGTCGGCGAGCTCGAAGCGGTTGCCGCCCGCGGACTTGGCCCGGTACATGGTGATGTCGGCGCTGCGCAGCACCTCGGCCGGGGTCCGCTCCCCCGCCGGTCCCTCGACGACACCGAGGCTGCCGCGGACGGTCAGTTCGCGGCCGTCGATGCGCAGGGGGGTGGCGAGGGCGCCGAGGATGCGGTCGGCGAGCTCGGTGACGTCCTGCTGGCCGCCGCACCCGGTGGTGAGGGCGACGAACTCGTCCCCGCCGAGCCGGGCCACCATCTCGCCCGAGCCGGTGACGCAGCTCTGCAGCCGGTCGGCGACCTCGACGAGCAGCCGGTCGCCGGTGGAGTGGCCGAGGCTGTCGTTGATGACCTTGAAGCCGTCGAGGTCGAGGTAGCAGAGGCCGAAGCGGGAGTTCTCGCCGGGGGCGAGCGCCTTCTCCAGCCGTTCGAAGAACAGCGTCCGGTTCGGCAGCCCGGTGAGCGCGTCATGGGTGGCCTCGTACCGCAGGCGCAGGTGGAGGAGCCGCCGTTCGGTGGTGTCCTCCATGAGGGCGAGCTGGTACTGGGGCCGGCCCTCGGCGTCGCGGAGGAGCGAGACGGTGAGGTTGGTCCACAGAACCGTTCCGTCGCCGCGGTAGTACGGCTTCTCGACCCGGTAGGACTCCCGCTCGCCGCGGACGAGTTCGTCGTACAGCTTCCAGACGTGCGGGCCGTCCTCCGGGTGGACCCACTCGCTGACGTTACGGCTGCGCACCTGGCCCTCCATCCCGCCGAACATGCGGGTGAGGGTCTCGTTGATCTCCAGGACGTTGCCGTCGAGGTCGGCGATGCCGATGCCTATGGCCGCCCCGTCGAAGACCGCGCGGAAGCGGCTCTCGGTGGCGTGCAGGGCGATCTCGGCGGCGCTGCGGGCGGCGAGCGCGGAGCGGGCGATCGCCTCCTGCTCGGCGCGGGTCCGCTCGCGCAGGGCCTGGGCGTAGCCGGCGGCCATGGCGTGCTGGAGGCGGGCGCAGCGGGCCCGGAGCTCCTCGGCCGGGACGTCGGACTCCGTACCGCAGTAGAGGACCAGGTACGAATCGACGACGCCGAGGCTGCGCCCGAGCGCGTCGGGGTCGGTGCAGTGGGCGGCGACGAGGGCCGCGCCGGCGCGCTGGGCGGGGGCCGTGTCGAAGGGCCGGGCGTGCAGCGCGTCGCACAGGGTGCGGGCCAGCGGCAGCAGGTGCCCCTCGAACTCGGCGCGGGTCAGCGAGGTGGCCGTCACCGGGAAGATCGCGCGGCTCCAGATGGTGACGAACCGCCTGAGTCTGTCCTCCGGACCGTCCGCCTCGGCGACGGAACCGGTGGGCTGCGACGGGACCTTCACGCCTTGCGCCCCACCCCTGCGAAACCGGAGAAGGCGTAAGGATCCTCCTCCTCGACCGGACTCTCCGGTCGCCAGGCCGGCATCGGGACGAGGCCGGGCTCGACCATCTCCGTGCCGTCGAAGAAGCGATTGATCTCGGCGCCCGACCGCATCACCAGGGGGTTGCGGATGTTCCGGTAGACGCCGACGGTGCCGCCCGCCTGCTCCTGGGTGAGCGGGATGCCCTCGTAGGAGGCGTGGGTGATGACGAGGAGGCTGCCGGGCGCGAGGGCGTCGACCAGTTCGGCGACGGCTTCGTACGGACGGTCCTCGTCCTCCAGGAAGTGGAGGACGGCGACGAGGAGCAGCGCCACCGGCCGGTCCAGGTCGAGGAGTCGGGACACCTCGGCGCTGCGGAGCACGTCGGCCGGCTTGCGCAGGTCGGCGGCGACGACGGCGGCGGCCTCGTCCCCCTCCAGGACGGCGCGGCTGTGGGCGACGGCGACCGGGTCGTGGTCGACGTAGACGACGCGTGCGGCGGGGTCGGCGGCCCGGGCGACCTCGTGCACGTTGCCGAAGGTGGGTATGCCGGAGCCGATGTCCAGGAACTGGGTGACGTCGTTGTCAACGGCGTGGCGGACGGCGCGCCGCATGAAGGCACGGTTCGCCTGCATGACCTTGGGGAGGCCAGGCATGAACTCCATGGCCTTGCGCGCCGCTTCCCGGTCCACTTCGAAATTGTGCGAGCCGCCCAGATAGAAGTCGTACATACGGGACACGCTCGGCACCGAAATGTCGATACCCGGCGGAGCCCAGGCGGGACGCTCCATCAATGTCTCCAACAAGTCGCCATGGGGGATGCGGCCATGTGTTCGCGGCCGGTGTTCGAGGTGAGGCTACTGATCGCCCGCCGGGAGAGCGAGTAGAAACGGAAATTAGCGGTCCGTTCTTGGTCACACGTCATTGGCACATGCTCGTGAAGCGCAGAGTTCACGCCTTCAGCTCGTGCAAATTCACGTGCATATGAGTGTGCGTCGACTTCCCGACCGGCCTTCGCCGCACCTTACGGGGGCCAGGGCCCTTGGCGCACCTCGGTCGTTGCCCCGGCCGGGGAGCCGTCGCCGGTGCCGGACGCCCTGTCGGCCGCCGCCCACGACAGGGCGACAACCGGACAGTTCTTCCCCCGGAGCCCTGACGGAGTGCTGCGGAGTGCAGGTGGAGTCCCGGCGGGACCATGACTAAGTCAGGTCGGAGACCGGCCGAACCCGCGCGGAGTCCGCCGCGGAGTCCGCGTTGAGTCCGCGTTGAGTCCGCGTTGAGTCCGCGCGCGGAATCGCACGGCTCGGCGATACCCGGGCATTGCGCCGAATCCGCCTCCGGAGCGGCGAAACGTCAAACCACGCGTCGGGAGAACCCCACCATCCGGCGAATCCCCGCCGTTTCCGCCCCGGTTCGCCGTGTCTGTGATCAAGCTCGACGGCGTGTCTCTGTACGGATCACTCCTCGCGCGGTCGCTGGCGGCCCTCGGACTCGTGTGGCTGCTCGCCACACCCGTCCCCGCCGCCGCCGACTCCTGCGCCTACGCCACGACCGGCCCCGGCGGTTCGCACACCTCGGTGGCGGTCATCGGGCCGGGCGCGTGCTCGCCCACCCCCGCACCACCGCCGCCGCCCCCGCCCACGACACCCGCGCCCCGGCCCACGACGCCGAAGCCGCCGCCCCCGACCGTCCCGGCGCCACCCCCGCCTCCCGTACGGACGACGACGCCGCCGCCCCCCGCGGTGACCACTCCGGCACCTCGCCCGGAGCCCGCCTCCCCCGCACCGGCCACCCCGGTCCCACCGGAGCGCACTCCGGCGCCCGCGCCCCCGGCGTCACCTCCCGCCCCCGCGCCCGCGCCCACCCCCACGCCCGCACCCACGACGCGACCCCGGCCGCCGGCCCACGGCCCCGTCGCGCTCCCCCACTACCGCCGCGCCACGCGGCCCCAGCCGAAGGGCCGCACGTCCGTCGTCACGATGACGCTGGTGATCATCGCCCCCGCAGTGCTCGCGACCGCGATCCTGCGCCCCCGCTCCCGCTGAGCTCCGCCGGAGGTAGAACCATGTCCGAATGGCTCGTACTCACCCTCGCGATGGCCGCCGCCGTCGCCGTCGTCCTGACCATCGTCGTCATCAACCACCGCCGGATCCCGGAGGACGACGACCCCAGCGAGACCCCCGACGTCATCGAGTACATGACGATGATGATCGGCGTGATCTACGCGATCGTCCTCGGTCTCGCCATCGCCGGCGTCTGGGAGGCCCGGGGCGCCGCACAGGAGACCGTGCGGCAGGAGGCCCAGGCGATGCACGAGATCTCGGCCCGCGCCGAGGTCTACCCCCTGGACGTCCGCACCAGGATCCGCGCCGATGTCGACGCGTACGTCGCGTACGTGGTCGACAAGGAGTGGACGCACATGTCCGAGGAGGGCGAGCTGAGCCCGGAGGGCACCGCCCTCATGGACCAGGTGCGCCGGAGCGTCACCGACTACCAGCCCGCCAACGACTTCGAGGGGCAGGCCTACCAGCCGCTGGTCGACCAGGTGGCCGTCGCCGACGACGCCCGGAACGCGCGCGGGCAGAGCGCGGGGGCGACCATGCCGGGGGTGGTCTGGTTCGGCCTGATCATCGGCGCCCTGGTCACCGTCGGCCTCATCTTCACGCTCCAGATCCGCAGGACGGGACGGGAGTTGCTGCTCGCCGGACTCTTCAGCGTGCTGATCGCGTTCCTGCTGTTCCTCATCTGGGACTTCGACGCGCCGTTCGGCCGGGGCATCTCGGCCACCGCCACGCCGTTCACCGATCTGTTCCCGCAGGTCACGGGGTGACTCACGGCCTCCGAGTGGGCCGCACGGGGGACATGAGTGCCCCATTCGCACGTCTGGGATCGCGGCTGTGGTAGTGCGCTCCTAGCGTGTCGGGCATCGAGGTGCTCGCAGGCCCTTCGCGGAAATCCCGTTTCGCGGCTGCCCCTCGGGACCCGGAGGATTCACCATGCGCGCGATACGTGCCGCGTCCACTGCCCTGCTGGGGGCGGCCGCCCTCGCCCTGGCCGCCCCCGCCACCGTCGCCCTCGCGGCGGAGGGTGCCCCCGCCACCAATCCGCGGGCACCGGGAGCGAAGGCACCGGGCGATTTCGTCGTGTCGCCCTCGCTCGTCGCCCCGGGCGGCCGGGTGACGCTGAGCGCCCCCGGGTGCGCCAGTACGGCCACGGCCTCGGCCGGCATCTTCGACACCGTCGCCATCGCGCCGAACTCGGCGGCGACCGCCACCGTGGACGCCGACGCCCGGCGCGGTGCGGTGTACACGGTGTCGTTCAACTGCACGGGCGGCGTGCAGGACACCGTCGCTCTGACGATCAGCGGGCTGCCCACGGCCACCCCGACCATCAGTTCCACGCTGCTCACGCCCCCGCGCGGTGTCCAGGGCGGTCTGGGCGGCTCGGTGGACGAGGTGGGCGCGGGAACGCTCGCGGCCGGTGCGGCCCTGGTCGCGGCCGCCGCCACCGGCGTCGTGTTCGTGGTCCGCCGCCGCTCCGGCGACTCCCGCCGCCATTGACCCCGCACGGCGACGGGCGACGCGGGACGCCCGTCGCCCCCGGGTCCTGGCAGGGACTCGGGGGCGACGGGCACAGCGGGCCGACCGGGAGGTTCGGCCGGTCAGGCTCCGGCGCCGGTCATACGGCGACGGCGGGCGATGAACAGTCCGCCACCGAGCGCGGCGGCGGCGACCAGGCTGCCGCCGACGGCCATCTCGGTGGAGGTGGGAGCCAGCGAACCGCCGAGACCGCCCTGCGCACCACGGCCCGGGAGGACCCGGAACGGGGCAGTGACGACAGCCGAGTTGTCACTGCACTTGACGGCCAGGTTGTAGCTGCCGGGAGTGGCGTTGTTGTGGACACGGGCGATGGCGCTGGAGAGCCCGTTGGAGTTGACGGAGAGGTTGGTCTCCGGGAACGCGTTGGACGTGACCGTGCCGCCGTGGCCGCAACCCCTGGCGGTGATCGTGAGCGTCGACCCCGCGTGGACTTCGAACGGGTTGACCTGGACGTTGCTCGGCCCGTTGGTGGCCGCGGCGAGCGGGGCAGCGAGCCCGACCGCCGCGAACGCGGTGGCGGCCACCGCCAGAGTGCGTGCAGCACGCATGGTTGAACCTCCAGTGGAAAGACGCCCCAAAGCGGTGCTCCGGGAAATTCGACGAGTACGCCTTCCATGACGAACCATCACAAGTCGGGGCGAGCCGTGCACGTCGGCACTGGTCCACCCCGGTGAGGCGACACGCCCGGAAATGACCCCGCGCACGGGACGGAACCGCAGGTCACAGCGGTCCAGGGTGCTTATCTGACGAATACTCGGATGGTCCAGCCCCGCGTCACCCGGCTGTCCCCACGGGGACCCCCTCGGGTCCTCGGAGTGCGCCCGCGGCACCGTGTCAGACCGCTTCTCCGGCCTTCCTCCCGCGCCCCGGCACCCGTCCGGCGGCGGCCCCCACCCGTTCGCCGCGTCCGGGGCGACGGCCCACCCCGCCGCCCTTACCGTTCTGACGACGCCACGAAGGGAGAACCATGCCCCCGAAGGACTTCCGCGTCTTCGACCGCAGGAGACGCCAACCCTGGGGCGTCCTGGCCCTCGCCATGCTGTCCGGCCTCGCCATGATGCGCAACGGGGTCGACGTCGCCCTGGGACCGCCCCAACCCGCCGCGGCCGCCCGGCCCGTGGCGCGGCCGGTCGTCCCGCCGCCGGCGGAGGCGACCGCCGGCCTGGAGCCGCTGCCCTTCGCCCCGGCCTCGCGGATCAGGATCCCCGCGATCCGGGTCGCCGCCCCCGTCATGGACGTGGGCCTGGACGCGGACGGCTGGGTGGCGGCCCCGCCCCCGCAGGACGCCAACCTCGCCGGCTGGTACCAGAACGGCATCTCCCCCGGCCAGCGCGGCACTTCGGTCGTCGTCGGCCATGTCGACAACGCCCAGGGCCCGGCGGTCTTCTACGGCCTGGGATCGCTGGAGAAGGGTCAGCACATCGAGGTCGAGCGGTACGACGGCCGGGTCGCGGTCTTCGAGATCTACGGGGTCGAGGTCTACTCCAAGAACGACTTCCCCGGCGTGCAGGTCTACGCGGACACCGGACAGCCCGAGCTCCGGGTGATCACCTGCGGCGGCGGCTACACGCGGGCGGGCGGCTACGACGGGAACGTCGTCGTGTACGGCCGCCTGGTCGGCTCCCGCTGACGGTCGCGGTACGCGAAGGGCCCCGGCACTCCCAGGTGCCGGGGCCCTTCGCCTGCGCCCGGCCGGGCGCCGGGTCCCTCAGCGCCGGGGCACGGTGATGTGGTAGCCGGCGTCGAGGAGTTCGGGCAGATAGCGGCGGAGCGCGGCCACGCTCTGGGAGCGGTCGCCGCCCGCGTCGTGGGAGAGGACGACGGTGCCGGGGGCGGCGCCGTCGAGCACGCGGCGGACGATCGTGCCCGTGCCCGGCTCCTTCCAGTCCAGGGTGTCGACGGTCCAGGCGAGCGGCTCCATGCCCAGCTCGGCGCCGATCTCGAAGGAGTGCCGGTTCCAGGCGCCGTAGGGGGCGCGGTACCAGAGCGGCGCGCCGCCCAGCGTGCGCTCGACGACCTCGCTGGTGGAGCCCAGCTCGTCGCGGATCCGGGAGGGCCGGAGCTTGGGGATGAGGGGGTGGGACCACGAGTGGTTGCCGACGACGTGCCCGTCGTCGGCCATCTCCCGCAGCAGGTCCGGGTTCTCCACGGCCATCTCGCCGCAGACGAAGAACATCGCCCGGCACTCGTACCGGCGCAGCGTCTCCAGGATGCCCGGGGTGTAGCGGGGGTCGGGGCCGTCGTCGAAGGACAGCACCATCGAGCGGCCGACCCCGGACATGCTGAGGAAGGGCCGCTGCCGCACCGGCGGCACCGCGCGCCGGAAGGCCGGGGGCGCGTACGCGGTCATCGGCTGGAGCCGGTACGAGGACGGGCGCAGCCGGGCCGCCCGAGCGGCCTGCGGACCGGCGGCCGGCCCGGCTCCGGACCCCGCGCCCGACCCCGCTCCCGGTGGGCCGTGGGGCGCCGGTGCGGCGCCCGGGGGCGGCTCGGGCGAGGCGAACCGGTCCGCCGCGAGGTATCCGACGGTGGCCGTGGCGCCGAGCGCGGCGGCGAGGCGCAGCACCGCCCGGCGCCCGTTGGGCATCTGATCCTTTTTCATGACCAATGGTTCGTCCGGGCGAGGGCCCACCCGGCTCATCGACACCGGCCCCCTGTCCGAAAACACCCGATGAGCCGATAGCCTCGCGGGGTGACCGCACAGCAGCCCACCCGGTTCGAACGGGGCACCGACGGCCCGAAGGTGATCATGGCCGGAGTCGACGGCTCCGACTCCTCCCTGCGCGCGGCGGCGTACGCGGCCGGGCTCGCCCGGCGGCAGAACGCCCTGCTCGCGCTCGTGTACGTGCAGCCGGTGTACCCGGCGGGCGCCGCGCTCGGCGCGCCCGTGTCGGGGACGACCGAGGAGATCGCCGAGGAACTGGTCGCGGAGATCCGCGCCTCGACGGAGCGGGTGCGGGACCTCTGGCAGGTGCGCTGGGAGTTCCACACGTTCAAGGGCGACGCCTACGCGGGCCTGGTCCGGGCGGCGGAGGAGCTGACGGCGGACGCGGTGGTGGTGGGCGTCTCGGAGTCGGCGGGCCACCGCTTCGTCGGCTCGGTGGCCGTGCGTCTGGTGAAGGCGGGGCGCTGGCCGGTCACCGTCGTGCCGTGACCGGCCCGCGTACCGAAGGCCCTACTTCCCCATGGTCAGGCCGTCCTTCTCGGCGCCCCTGCCGAGCACGACCTGGCGGATCGTCTCGCGGATCGAGGCGTGGCGCGGGTCGCCGTCGCCCGCGGCGCCGAGGTTCACGACCCGGCCCCGGCCGGTGTCGAACCACTGCGGGACGAACTCCGCCTTGGTGACCTCCCACCGCGCTCCCGGCGCCGTGGGCGGGGCGAAGGTGAAGCGGCCGATGGTGCCCTGGTTGCCCCGGGGGTCGAAGGAACCCTCGTGGTTGATCATGTCCCCGGCGATCTGGTCGCCCATCCCGTAGACGACCCAGGTGCCGTTGACCTTCTCGTACGCCTGCGGGACGTGGGCGTGGGTGCCGATGATCAGGTCGATGTCGGGGCGGCCGCCGCTCGTGGAGGCGGTGAGCGCGCGGCCGAGGGAGAGCTGCCGCTCGTCGGCGTCGGTCTGCCACTCCGTGCCCCAGTGGACGCTCACCACGACGACGTCGGCGCCGGCCGCGCGGGCGGCGCGCGCGTCGGCGATCACCGTCTGCTCGTCGAGGAGCCGGACCGCCCAGGGCTGCCCGTCGGGCAGGGGGTAGCCGTTGGTGTCGTAGGTGTAGGCGAGCTGGGCGACCGTGGCGCCGCCGGCCTTGAGCAGCGTGGGCTTCGCCGCCTCCTCGGCGGTACGGGCGGAGCCGGCGTGCCGGATCCCGGCCCTGTCCAGGGCGTCGAGGGTGCGGCGGAGGCCGGCGGCGCCGTCGTCGAGGGTGTGGTTGGAGGCGGTGGAACAGGAGTCGTACCCGGTGGCCTTGAGGGCGGCGGCGACCTCGGGCGGCGACTTGAAGGCGGGGTAGCCGGTATAGGGGCCGCCCTCCTCCCCGTACACGGTCTCCATGTGGCAGATGGCCAGGTCGGCGGGGGCGACGACGCTCTTGGCCCCGGAGAGCATGGGGCCGAAGTCGTAGCCGTCGCCGCCGGCGTCCTGGGCCGCGCGCCGGATGATCGAGTCGTGCGGGAGGACGTCACCGGAGGCGACCAGGGTGAATCCGGCGGGTGCGGAGGCGCCGCCCGGGGCAGCGGACGGCGGGGCGGTCCGCCCGGTGGCGGGCTGCCCGGCCGAGGTCCCGGGGGCGGGGCTCGTGGCACCGCCCGAGCCGCCGCCCGGGGTGCTGCCCACGGTGCAGCCCGTGGCCGCCGCGAGGAGGAGGGCGGCGACCGTCACCGCCGCCGGTCTGGTGCGTGAGGTCATCTGCGGCACTCCGCTCAGCTCTTGCTATGAACACCTGTTCTGACGAATTGATCCCGCGGGAAAGCCGCAGTCAAGGGTCAAGGCCGCACAAGCACACGAACCCCGCTGAAACGGACGCAATAACTCCGCCTGACCGTTCGCCGTACCATTCGCCGCTCGGTGCGACCGTTCGTCGCAGACCGATGTCCCTTCCCTGTCCCTTGTCTTCCGGATGCGTTCGGATACCGCCGGGACGACGAGCCGAGGGAGAGGCGGGGAGCATGACGACGGCGACGACCGACGAACGGAACCTGGAGCAGCTGCAGCGGGACCACGGCCCCGCGCTGCTCTCGTTCCTGCTCGGGCTGACGTACGGGGACCGGCAGCGCGCCGAGGACCTCGCCCAGGAGACCCTCGTACGCGCCTGGCTCCACCCCGAGGCCTTCGAGGGCCCCTACGAGTCGATGCGGCCCTGGCTCTTCACCGTGGCCCGCCGACTGGCCATCGACGCCCGCCGCTCACGCCTCGCCCGGCCCGCCGAGATCGGCGACGGCGTCCTCGCGGTGACGCCCGACCCCGCCGACGCCACCGCCACCGCCGAGGCCGCCCTCGACGTACGGGCCGCCGTCCGCGAACTGAGCCCCGAGCACCGGGCGGTGCTCGTCCGGCTGTACTTCCACGGCCTGACCGTCAACGAGGCCGCCGTGGACCTCGGCATCCCCGCCGGGACCGTCAAGTCCCGCTCGCACTACGCCCTGCGGCAGCTCGGCCGGTCGCTGCCCGGCTACCGTCCGCACCGCGCGGGCGTTGCCCGGCCGCGCGCCGCGGCTTCACAATGACGCCGTGACGCAGACTCCCGCCGCCGTGGCGCTGACCACCGCCGCCGCCGAGAAGATCCTCGCCGACAACTTCGCCCCCTGGGTGCTCGACCTGGGGCTCTCGGTCGACTCCGTCGACGCCGCCGGGGCCGTGCTCCGGCTCCCCTGGTCCGACCGGCTCGCCCGGGAGGGCGGCGGGCTCTCCGGCCAGGCCCTGATGGCCGCGGCCGACACGGCGACGGTCATCGCGGTCGCCGCGGCCCGCGGCGGCTTCGTGCCGATGACCACCGTCCAGCAGTCGATCTCCTTCCAGCGGGCGGTCGTCGGCAGCGACGTCCTGGTGCGGGCCCGGCTGACCAAGACGGGCAAGCGGATGGCCTTCGCCGACATCACGATGACCGCCGACGGCACGCAGGAGACCGCCGCGCACGCCACCGCCGTGTACGCGCTGCTCGGCTGAACCGGCCACGGCGCCCCGCCGCTCCCGCCCCGCACGCCACACATGGCGACACTCGCCCCACCGGCACCGATCCGGCCGGGAAACGTATCCGAATCCACACCGGCGAGTTGAGCAAAGCGGGACCCGCGGGGGCCCTTCACGGTGGAGGCTCTCCCCCGGGCCCCCGACATCCGGGGCCCCGACATCCGGGTCCCGTCGTACGGGTCCCTGACGTACGCGTCCCCATGTCCGGGAGAAGAAGGTGGGAGCGTTGCTGCCCGAGAGCACGAACGGCACCGGCGGCACGAGTGGCGGCGGACTCGCCGTCCCGATGGCCTGGCTGTGCGCCGAGTACCTGGCCGACGAGGTACTGCGGGCCGCCGAGCTCGTGGCGCCCGGCTCACTGGAGTACCGGGCCGGCCTCCAGGCCCTGGCCCTCACCGTCCATCTGTCGGAGGACCCGCACCCCGCGCCGGTCGAGGCCCTGCTGCGCCGCACGGCCTACGACCGGCCCTGGCCGTCCTGGGTCGAGGAGCGGCTCGCCGCCCGCCTCGCGGCGGAGGGGGACGGGCCCGACCTGGCCCTCGCCCACACCGCCTGGCGCGGTCTGCGCGACACCTGGGTGCGCGCCGCCGACGTGGACGACCCGGCGGACGGCGATCCCGGGTCGCCGGTGGACGAGAAGGCCCAGGTCTGGCTGCCCGCCTGGAAGCTGGGCCTGCCACTCGCCCACCTGTCGCTCTACCTACGCTGAACGGTGCACGCCCGGGCGGTACTTGGGGATGCGCACCGTCACCTTCATGCCCGCGCCGACGCCGGTCTCGATGACGAGACCGTGCTCCGCCCCGTACACCTGGCGCAGCCGCTCGTCCACATTGGACAGTCCGATGCCGGAGCCCGCCGGGTGCTCCCCGCGCAGGACGGCCCGCAGCAGCTCCGGGTCCATGCCGACGCCGTCGTCCTCGACGGTCACCACGGCCTCGGCGCCCGCGTCCCGGGCGGCGATCGTCACCCGGCAGCCCCGTTCCCGCTCCTGGAGACCGTGCTTGACGGCGTTCTCCACCAGGGGCTGGAGGCAGAGGAAGGGCAGGGTCACCGGCAGCACCTCGGGGGCGATCTGCAGCGTCACCTTCAACCGCTTCCCGAAACGCGCCCCCGCCAGGGCCAAGTACTGCTCGATGGAACGCAGTTCGTCGGCCAGCTGGGTGAAGTCGCCGTGCCGGCGGAAGGAGTACCGGGTGAAGTCGGCGAACTCCAGGAGGAGTTCCCTGGCCCGCTCGGGGTCCGTGCGGACGAACGAAGCGATGGCGGCGAGGGAGTTGAAGATGAAGTGCGGGGAGATCTGGGCCCGCAGGGCCCTGATCTCGGCCTCCACGATCCGGGTCCGCGAGCGGTCGAGCTCGGCCAGCTCCAGCTGGACGGAGACCCAGCGGGCCACCTCCGTCGCGGCCCGTACCAGGACCGCCGACTCCCGTGAGCCGTAGGCGACGAGCGCGCCGAGCACCCCGTCCTCGCCGGTGAGCGGGGCGATCACCGCCCAGCGCAGGGGGCACGCCGGGTCGTCGCAGCCGGTGTGCGCGGACCGGCTGCGGCCCGTGTCGAGGGTGTCGGCGGCCAGCGCGGGGACGTGCGCCCGGTGGTGGTCCCCGCCCGGCCCGTCCCAGGCGAGGACCGAGGCCCGGTCCGTGAGACAGAGCGCCTCGGTGCCGAGCAGCGAGCGGAGGGTGCTCGCCGCCTTGCGTGCGGTCTCCTCGGTGAGCCCGGCGCGCAGCGGCGGCGCGGCGAGCGAGGCGGTGTGCAGGGTGTGGAAGGTGGCCCGTTCGACGGGGGTGCCGAGGTCGGGGTCGGCGGTGCGGCCCCCGCGACGGGCGGCGAACCGGCCGAGCACGAAGCCCGCCGCGAGCAGCACGGCCCCGGCGGCGGCCGCGGCGGCGAGGGCGATGCCGGTCATGGACGCACCTCCGGGGCAGGGTCGGTGCCGGTCATCGGCGTACCCCCTGGGAAGGGACGGTGCCGGTCATCGGCGTACCTCCTGGGAGGGGACGGAGCCGGTGAACTCCTCCGGCAGGTGGAGGCGGGCGAGGAGTGCCGGGGTGCCGGGCGGGACCCGGCCCGGGGTGGCGAGCGAGACGAGGACCATCGTCAGGAAGCCGAGCGGGACCGACCAGACGGCCGGCCAGGCCATCAGGGTGTGGGGCCAGCCCTCGGGGGCGAGCCCGGCCCGGGTCGCCATCACGGCCGCGAGGGCCGAGCCGCCGCCGAGCAGGAGCCCGGCCATGGCGCCGGGCGGGGTGAGCCGCCGCCACCAGATGCCCAGGACGAGCAGCGGGCAGAAGGAGGAGGCGGAGACCGCGAAGGCGAGGCCGACGGCGTCGGCGACCGGCACCTTGGAGGCGACCACGCCGACGCCCAGGGGGACGGCGGTCGCCAGCAGGGTCGCGAGGCGGAAGTGGCGCACGCCCCGGGAGGGCAGCACGTCCTGGGTGAGGACACCGGCCACGGACATGGTGAGCCCGGAGGCGGTGGAGAGGAAGGCGGCGAAGGCCCCGCCCGCCAGGAGCGCGCCGAGGAGGTCGCCGGCGGATCCGCCGAGGATCCGCTCGGGCAGGACGAGCACGGCGGCGTCGGCGGAGCCCGTGAGGGCGAGCTCGGGGGCGTAGATCCGCCCGAGGAATCCGTAGAGCGGCGGCAGCAGGTAGAAGGCGCCGACGAGGCCGAGCACGACGAGCGTGGTCCGGCGGGCCGCGCGGCCGTGCGGACTCGTGTAGAAGCGGACGGCGACGTGGGGCAGGCCCATGGTGCCGAGGAAGGTCGCCAGGATCAGCCCGTACGTGGCGTACAGCTGGTGTCCGTCGTGCCCCCCGGCCAGCGGCTGCGACCAGCCGAGGGGGTCGGTGCCGCTGGCGGCCCTCCCCCGGCCTTCGGCCGGGGGGACCCCCATCTCGCTTCGCTCGGGCAGCACCGCGCCGGGCGCGAAGGCGAGTTCGGTGGAGGCGAGGACGTGGTGGGTGCCGGGGGCGAGGGTGACGGTCCGGTGGTCGTACGGGACGCCGTCGACGCTGCCGGTGACGGTGAGGGTGATCGGGGCGTCGAGGCCGATCCGTACGGTGTCGGCGACCCGGACGACGGTGTGCTCGCGGAGGACGGCGGGGGCGTCGAAGCGGGCCCGGGGCGCGCCGTCCCCGTACCAGGCGGCGAGGAGGAAGAGGGCGGGGACGAGCAGGGCGGTGAGTTTCAGCCAGTACTGGAAGGCCTGGACGAAGGTGATGCTGCGCATGCCGCCGGCGGCGACGGTGCCGGTGACGACGAGGGCGACGAGCAGCCCGCCGACCCAGTCGGGGGCGCCGGTGAGGATCTCCAGGGTGAGCCCCGCGCCCTGGAGCTGCGGCAGCAGGTAGAGCCAGCCGATGCCGACGACGAAGAGGCTGGCGAGGCGGCGGGCCTGCGGGGATTCGAGGCGGGCCTCGGCGAAGTCGGAGAGGGTGTACGCGCCGGAGCGGCGCAGCGGGGCGGCGACGAGCACGAGCAGGACGAGGTATCCGGCGGTGTAGCCGACGGGGTACCAGAGCATCGCGGGGCCCTGGACGAGGACGAGTCCGGCGATGCCGAGGAAGGAGGCGGCGGAGAGGTACTCACCGCTGATGGCGGCGGCGTTGAGGCCGGGCCGGACGGTCCGGGAGGCGACGTAGAAGTCGGAGGTGGTGCGGGAGATCCGCAGGCCGAGGGCGCCGATCAGGACGGTCGCGAGGACGACGGCGGTGACGGCCGCGACGGCGTAGGTCTGGTTCACGCGGGGAGCTTCACCGTCCCGCTCAGCGTCCCGCTCACCGTTCCACTCGCCGTTCCGCTCACGGTTCCACTCACCGTTCGACGAGGCCGGTGAAGTCGCGCTCGTTGCGCTCGGCGCGGCGGACGTACCAGTGGGCTATGCCCCAGACGACGGGGTACACCCCGGCGCCGAGCGCCGCCCAGACCAGGGCCTCGGGCGCGGGCAGCGCGAGCAGCAGGGGCAGCGAGCCGACGAGCAGGGCGAGCGCGCCGAGGGCGGTGAGGGCGGCGCGCAGCTGGCTGCGCATCAGGGAGCGGACGTAGGTGTGCCCGAGGGTGGTCTGCTCGTCGATCTCGGAGCGGGCGGGCGCGTGCGCGGGCGGCCGCAGGGCGGGTCCCGGGACGGCGCCCCCGCCGTGGGCGGAGGCGTACGTGACGGTCTCGCGCCGGGGTCTGCGGGGCGGCGGCTGGTGCTCGGACATCGGCGTCCGCTCCGGCATCTCTCGGCGGCTGCCCGGTCGGGCAGGCGGGCCGTGGGGCCCGGGACGCGTGGAGTCTACGCAGCGCTCCCCGGCCACGACAGACCCCTGGGCGATCAGCCCCCGGCCCGGCGCATCAGCAGGTCACGCAGGTGGCGGGCGTGGCGGCGGCTGACGGCGAGGTCGGTGTCGCCGAGCCGTACCGAGGTGCTCCCGCCGTCGAGCCGGAGTTCGTCGATCCGGTCGAGGGCCACGAGATGGCTGCGGTGGATGCGGACGAATCCCCGGGCGGCCCACCGCTCTTCGAGAGTGGAGAGCGGGATGCGGACGAGGTGACTGCCGTGGTCGGTGTGGAGGCGGGCGTAGTCGCCGTGGGCCTCCACGTACGCGATGTCGTCGACGGCGACGAACCGGGTGACCCCGCCGAGTTCGACGGGGATCTGCTCGGGGGTGGCGGGTCCCGCCGCCGGTACGGCGGGGGCGGTGGCGTGGACCAGGTCGTGGACGCGGCGGACGGCCTCGGCGAGGCGTTCGCGGCGGACGGGCTTGAGGACGTAGTCGACGGCCTTGAGGTCGAAGGCCTGGAGGGCGAAGCCCTCGTGGGCGGTGACGAAGACGACGAGGGGCGGGCGGGCGAAGCCGGCGAGCAGCCGGGCCACGTCGAGTCCGGTGAGGCCGGGCATGTGGATGTCGAGGAAGACGACGTCGATGCCGTCGTCGCCGTCGGGCCCGGTCTCCAGGGCGCGGCCGATCCTGCGCAGGGCCGCGGTCGCGTCGCCCGCGCCTTCGGCGGTGCGGACGCGTGGGTCGGCGCGGAGCAGGTAGAGCAGCTCGCCGAGGGCGGGCTCCTCGTCGTCGACGGCCAGTACGCGCAGCATGCGCGGGAGTCTAGGGGAGGAGCGCGGGAGGCCGTCCGTGAGGAGCGCGGGAGGCCTTGTGCGAGGAGCACGAGAGGCCCTTCGCGAGGAGCGCGGGAGGCTATTTGAGGAGTTTCGACAGGCGGCGGTCGGCGAGCGGCTTGCCGCCGGTCTGGCAGGTGGGGCAGTACTGGAGGGAGGAGTCGCTGAAGGAGACCTCGCGGATGGTGTCCCCGCAGACGGGGCAGGGTTCGCCGGTCCGGCCGTGGACGCGCAGGCCGCTCTTCTTCTCGGCCTTGAGCTTGCCTGCGGCGAGGCCGTGGGAGCGTTCGACGGCCTCGCGGAGGGTGGTCCGCATCGCCGTCCAGAGGGCGGTGGTCTCCTCCGGGGTGAGGTTCCGGGTGGGCTTGAACGGCGACATCCTCGCCGCGTGGAGGATCTCGTCGCTGTAGGCGTTGCCGATGCCCGCGATGAGGCTCTGGTCGCGAAGGGCGCCCTTGATCTGCCGCTGTTCGCCCGCGAGGAGGGCGGCGAAGGCCTCGGGGCCGAAGTCCTCGGCGAGCGGGTCGGGGCCGAGCCGTGCGACGCCGGGCACGTCGGCCGGGTCGTGGACGAGGTGGACGGCGAGCCGTTTCGTGGTGCCGGCCTCGGTGAGGTCGAAGCCGTCGCCTCCGGTGAGGGCGGTACGCAGGGCCAGCGGGTTCCGGCCGGGCTTCGGCGGCCCGGAGGGCAGCGGGTCCTGCCAGCGGAGCCAGCCCGCGCGGGCCAGGTGGATCAGGAGGTGGAGCTCGCCCGCCGCGCCGGTGGTGGTGAGGTCGAGGAACTTCCCGTGCCGGCCGACCGCGGTGACCTCGGCGCCCTCGACGGCGGTGAGGGGAGGGTCGTACGTCTTGAGGACGCTGATCGCGACGGGCAGGACGCGGGCGATCTCCTTGCCCACCAGATGCGCGTCGAGGAACTCGCGGAGCGCTTCCACCTCGGGCAGTTCGGGCATGGCTCCACCCTGCCGCAGGGGCGGCGGGGCCGCGCGCCGGACACGTCTCGGACACCCTCTAGGGGGTGTCTTGTCGATCAGGCCGGATCAGGGAGCGGCGTCTGGTGCCGTGGATCGCAAGGCGGAGGAGGGAGTCATGGCGGAGCCATGGCGAGTGACGACAACGCGGCGAGGCGCGGTGCCAGGCGTCGCGAGCCCGGCCTGATCGGCAAGACACCCCCTAGGGTGGGTGACGTGCGCGTACTGCTCGTCGAGGACGACGAAGACCTCCGGTTCGGGGTGGCCGCCGCTCTGCGGGCCGCCGGGCTCGCCGTCGACGAGGCGGCCGACCTGCCGCGGGCCGACGAGGCGCTGTTCGTCACCGCGTACGACTGCGCGGTCTTCGACCGGATGCTGCCCTCGGGGGACGCCGCCGCCTACGTCGAGGGGCTGCGGCGCGGCGGTCGCGACGTGCCCGTGCTGTTCCTCACGGCGCGCGACACCGTCGCGGACCGGGTGGAGGGCTTCGCGAGCGGCGGCGACGACTATCTCGTCAAGCCGTTCGCCGTGCCCGAGCTGGTCGCCCGGGTGCGCAGCCTGTGCCGCCGCTCCGCCGTGGTGCGCCCGCCGGTGCACCGTGTCGGCGATCTGGAGATCGACACCGCCCGCCGGCACGTCCGCCGGGCCGGGGTCCTGCTCTCCCTCACCACCAGGGAGTTCGCCGTCCTTGAGGTCCTCGCCGCCCGCGCGGACCAGGCGGTCCCCCGCGCCGAGCTGATCGAGAGCTGCTGGGACGAGATGGCCGAGCCGCAGTCGAACGTCCTGGAGGTGCTCGTCTCCCAGCTTCGCCGCAAGCTCGGGTCGCCGCCGCTGATCCACACCGTGCGCGGGGTCGGCTACCGGCTCGCGCCCGACGACGTGCGGTGAGGCCCGCGCTCCCCCGCCGGACGCGGACGCTCACGCCGACCGCACGGGTGCTGCGGCTCCGCCGGCGGATCAGCCTCCTCTTCGCGCTGACCAGCGCCGTGGGGCTGATCGCGATGGCCGTGCTCGCCGTACGGAGCGACAGCGCCCGCTGGCGGGAGCAGCTCGACCACGCGATGGACGCGGACAGCAGCTGGGCCCTCGGTCTCCTGGAGACCGACGAGAACGGGCGGCTGGCCACGGACGTCCTG
The DNA here is from genome assembly GCF_055581845.1 of Streptomyces sp. NPDC042346. Taxonomy (NCBI): domain Bacteria; kingdom Bacillati; phylum Actinomycetota; class Actinomycetes; order Kitasatosporales; family Streptomycetaceae; genus Streptomyces; species Streptomyces sp. NPDC042346. The sequence goes on from NZ_JBVJEH010000002.1 coordinate 1,055,345, forward strand.
GCGGACACGGTGAACACCGGCTGCCCGCCGCTGACCGTCCTCCTCGTGACGGACGACGAGCGGGGCGGTCGTCCGGGCGACGCGAGCGATCCGGGCGGCCTGACCGTCCAGCACGCGCCGGCCGCGCCCTGCCTGGCGGTGAGTCCCGGGGTGGTTCTGGAGGCCGGGCGGGCGGCGGCGCGGACCGGGGAGGCGCGGGGCTTCGACCGGCGTACGACGGGCGGCGCGCCGGTACGGGTGTTCGCGCTGCCCTTCTACGCGCCGGAGGCGGCGGAGGACGAGGGCCCGCAGGGCGTCCTGGTGACGATGGCCGACGCGGCGGCCCAGCGGGACGACCACCGGCGGCTCGTGTGGGTGGTGACGGGCGGCTGCGCGGTGCTCGTGCTGCTGTCCGCGGCCGTCGGGCACGTGCTGTCGGGCCGGGCGGTCCGGCCCGCGCTCTCCGCGCTCGGCCAACAGGAGGCGTTCCTCGCGGACGCGGCGCACGATCTGCGGACCCCGGCCGCCTCCCTCCGGATTCTCGCGGAGACGGCGCTGCGCGGCGAGACCGACAGCACGGACGTGCACCGGCGCACGCTGCGCCTGGCGGAGGGCATGGGCCGGCTGGTCGACGGGCTGCTCACCCGGGCGCGGCTCATGTCCGGTACGGCGACGGTGGCGCGCCAGCCCCTGCGTCTGGACCAGTTGGCGGAGGCGGTCGCCGAGGAAGCCGCCGAGGGTCCCGCGGAGGGCCACCGCGTCCGGGTCGAGGCCGAGGAGACGGTCGTGGTCGCCGATCCCGATCTCGTACGCCGGGCCGTCGGCAATCTGCTGGGCAACGCGCTCGCGCACGGCCACGCGCCGGGCCTTCCGGCGGACGTGCTGATCACCGTGGTCCGGGACGGCACGCTGACGGTCGAGGACGCCGGTCCGGGGCTGCCGCCGGAGGTCGCGGACGCCCTGTTCGAGCGTTTCCGCAGCGGTTCCGGGTCGACGGGCCTCGGCCTGTCCATCGCCTCCTGGGTCGCCCACGCCCACGGCGGCACGCTCACGGCGGGGCCCGGGGAACACGGCGGGGCCAGGTTCGTGCTGCGGCTGCCCACGACGGACTGAACGGGCGGGGGCCCGCCCTCAGCGAATCCTCAGCATCCGCGCGTGATCCTTCCCTGGACCGACCACCCACGGGAGTACTTCGTGATCACCGCCCCACGCCGCCGTCAGGCCCTCGTCCTCGCCCTCGCCGTCCTCGGCGCCACCTCCCTGGCGGCCTGCACGGCCGGCACCGGCTCGGACGGAGACCGGCCGAGGACCTCGGCCGCCCCCGCCGACCCCGCCTCCCGCCCCGACCTGCGGCGCTTCTACGGCCAGAAGCTCGACTGGCGGCCCTGCGGCGACCACCGGTGCGCCTCGCTCACCGTCCCGATGGACTACTCCCGCCCCGGCGACGGCAAGACCTTCGTCCTGCCGGTGGCGAAGGCCGTCACCGCGGTCCCGGGGAAGCGCGTCGGCTCGCTCGTCCTCAACCCCGGAGGCCCGGGCGAGCGCGGGGTGCGGCTCGTCCGGGACGGCGTCGCCGACGACATCGGCCCGGGCGTGCGGGAGCGGTTCGACATCGTGTCGTTCGACCCGCGCGGAGTCGGCGGCAGCGAGCCCGCCCTGACCTGCACCCCCGAGGAGCCCGCCGGGCAGGGCGGGGCGGAGTCCCCGGACAGCGCCGCCGCCGCGCCCCTCCACCCCCGGACCGCGTCCGAGCGCGCCGACGTCCTCGCGAGCGCCCGGGCGACGGCCGCCGACTGCCGGGCGGCCGGCGGCCCGCTGCTCCCGCACGTCGGGACGGACGACGCCGCCCGCGACCTCGACGTGCTGCGGGCGGCCCTCGGCGAACGGCGGCTGACGTACGTCGGCTGGTCGTACGGCACGAGCCTGGGCACCTCGTACGCCGAGCAGTTCCCGCGCCGCGTACGGGCGATGGTCCTGGACGGGGCCGTCGACCCGTCGCTCGACTGGCGGCAGCGCATGCTCGGCCAGTCCACCGGGTTCAGGAAGGCGGTGGAGGAGTACGCCGACACCTGCGCCGACACGGTCGGCGACGGCTGTCCCGGCGCGACGCCCGAGGAGATACGCGCGCTGATCGACCGGCTCCTCGAACGGACCGCGCGCGAGCCGCTGCCCGTCGACGACTCCGCGTACGGTCTCGACGCGCCGACCCTGGTCTCGGCACTCAGCCTGTCCATGTACACACCGGAGGCGCAGTGGCAGGCCCTGTCCGAGGCGCTGGTCGCGGCGGACGGAGGGGACGGGACGCGGCTGGCGGCCCTGGCGGCGGGGGACGAGCAGCCGCAGGACCCCGACGCGGAAGCCTCCGAGGGACCCGCGGACGACGACGCCTCCGAGGGACCTACGGAGGACGGGTCTGCGGGCGACCGGCCCGAGGACGACGTTCCCGAGGACAACGCCGAGGCCGCCCTGATCGCGATCAACTGTCTCGACGTCCCCCACCCGCGCGACGCCCAGGCCTACTGGGACGCGCTCGGCCCCGCCGACAAGGCCGCGGGGGTCTACGGCACGACCGGCGTGGCGAACGAGCTGGTCTGCAAGGACCTGCCGGCCGGTGCCCAGCGCCCGCACCGGGTGCGGGCCGCGGGCGTTCCGCCGGTGCTCGTCGTGGGGACGGCGGGCGACCCGGCCACGCCGTACGCGGAGGCCGTGAGCCTGGCGCGCCAGTTCCCCGGCGGGATGCTGCTGTCGCTCGACGCCCCCGGGCACACCGGATACGGCCGCAGCGCCTGCGTCGACCGGAAGGTCGAGGCGTACCTGATCGCCCTGACGAAGGTCGGCCCCGGCACGACGTGCACGGCATGACAGGACACCCCCTAGGGGGTGTCCGGCGGGTCCAGCAGGTCGAGTTCGGCGGTGAACGCGGCGGCGAGCGCGTCGAGGTCGGGGACCGCCTCGCCGTCGGCGACGAGACCGATGTGGACCCGTCCCCCGTAGGGGGACATGGCGACGGCCAGGGACTGGCCCCGGGCGAGCGGTGCCATCGGGAAGAGGGCGCGCAGCGGGGCGCCGCCGAGGGAGAGCGCGGAGCGGGGCAGCGGGACCTGGGTGACGAGGAGGTCGAAGAGGAGTCGGGCGGCGCCGGCGGCGAACGGGGCGCCGAAGCGGTGGGCGAGCGGAGGGAGCTGGTCGGCGAGGAGGGCGACGGCACCCGCGCCCTTGGAGGGACCGGCGGCCTTGTTCCGGTCCATGGCGTGTCGTACGGCGGCGAGCCGGGCCGCCGGGTCGGGTTCGGTGACCGGCAGGTCGAGGAGGTAGCCGGAGAGGCTGTTGCCGGGGCCGGGCGCCGCGCCTGGGCGGCGGCGGGAGACGGGGACGAGGGCCCGGAGGTCGGTGCCGGGGAGCGGCAGGCCGCGCCCGTCGAACCAGCGGCGCAGGGCTCCGGCGGCGACGGCGAGCAGGACGTCGTTGGCGGTGCCGCCCGTGGCGCGGCGGATCCGGTGGACGCGGTCGAGGGGCAGGGTCGCGGTGGCGAGCCGGCGCGTACCGCTGGATTCGGCGGCGAGGGCGGCGGCCGGGCGCCCGTCGAGGCGGCCGGCGCGGACGACGGAGGCGCCGACGACCGAGGCGCTGACCTCGACGGCCCGTCCGAGGTCGCCGAGCCGGTCCCGGGCGAGGTCGAGGAGGCGGCCGGGGCCGGGGAGCCAGGAGCGCGGGGGTACGGGTCGGGGGCGGCGCGCTGGGCGGCGGCCGGCGGCGATCTCGTCGAAGATCCCGGCGCCGATGGCGACGGCGCGCATGCCGTCGGCGAGGGCGTGGTGGAGCTTGACGAGGACGGCGAAGGAGCCGTCGGGGGCGCCGGTGAACAGGTACATCTCCCAGGGCGGCAGGCCGCGCTCGACGGGGCGTTCCATGAGTTCGGCGGCGAGCCTGGTGGTCTCGGCGGGGAAGTCCGCGCCGGGGAGGGCGATCTCCCGGACGTGCCGGCGTACGTCGAAGTCCGGGTCGGCGCTCCAGGCGGCGCCGCCGACGGGGATCAGGACGTCGCGGACGCGCATCCGGAGTCGGGGGACGGCCGCGGCGCGGCGGGCGAGCAGTTCCAGGACGTCCGGCGGTGGCTCGTGGTCCGGGTGGTCCGGGGCCGTGGGGACGGGCCCGAAGTGGGCGAGGGCCCCGAGGTGCAGGGGGTGGGTGGGGGATTCCAGGTGCCAGAAGGCCAGGTCCAGGGGTGCCAGGAGCTCGGGTGCCGGTAGCTCGGGTTCCTGTGGCTCAGGTGCCTGTTGCTCGGGTGCCTGTTGCTCGGGTGCCAGTAGCTCGCTGCTGCTGCTCACGGGTGTCCTCACGTCCAGCGCTGAGGGGTAGGAACTCGAAGTCAATCGCGTACCGACAGTTACGGTCAAGTACGATCAGTTCACGCTCAGTTAACAGACACGGACGACATCAGTTCGGCACGGTGAATTCACACCACACACACTTGCCGCCGCCCCGCGACTCGACGCCCCAGGAATCGGAGATCTGCTCGACCAGGAGCAGTCCCCGGCCGGAGACCCCGGCCTCCCCCGCCTCACGGCGCCGGGGCAGTGCGCTGGACCGGTCCTCGACCTCCACGCGCAGCCGCCGCTCGGGCCCGCTCAGGACCCGCAGGGTCACGATCGCGCCGCCGTCGGTGTGCATCAGCGCGTTGGTCATCAGTTCGTCGGCGACCAGCTCTATCTCGTCCGCGCGCTCCCCTCCGCCCCAGGCCCGGACCGCGGCCCTGATCATGTGCCGGGCCGAGCTCAGCGCCTCCGGGTCGCTCTGGGCCACGTGCTGCTGGAGCCGGCCGGCTCCGTGGGGCGCGAAGGCGGCCTGGCGGCGCAGGAGCAGGATCGCCACGTCGTCCTCGCCGCCCCGGTCGGCGACCACGTCGCAGAGGTGGTCGGCGAGCTGCTGGAGGTCGGCGGGTCCGCGCCGGACGAGGGAGGTGAGCCACTGGAACCCCTCGTCGAGGTCGGCGCCCGGCTTCTCCACCAGACCGTCGGTGTACAGCATCAGGGTCTGCCCGGAGTCGAGCTCCAGGGCGGTCACGGGGTAGTCGAGGCGGCCGAACTCGGCGGAGAGCCCGAGCGGCAGCCCACCCTCCACCGGGAGCCTGCGGCAGCTCCCGTCGGTCTCCCTGACGAGCGGGTCGACATGGCCGGCGCGGACGATCTGGACGACGCCGGTGCCGAGGTCCACCTCCGCGTAGGTGCAGGTGGCGAAGCGTTCGGTGTCGAGCTCGTGCAGGAAGACGGAGGCCCTGGCCATGACGGTCGCCGGGGGATGTCCCTCGGCGGCGTAGGCGCGCAGCACGATCCGCAGCTGGCCCATGACCGCCGCCGCGTGGGTGTCATGGCCCTGGACGTCGCCGATGACGGCGCCGACCCGCCCCCCGGGGAGCGGGATGATGTCGTACCAGTCGCCGCCGATGTCCTGGCCGAGGCGGGCCGAGCGGTAGCGGACGGCCGTCTGCGCGCCGGGCACCTCGGGGATGCGGCGCGGCAGCATCGCCTGCTGGAGCCCCTCGGCGAGGTCGTGCTCCTGCTCGTACAGCACGGCCCGCTGGAGACTCTGGGCGATGCTGCTGCCGAGCGCGACGAGCAGCGTCCGCTCGTCCTCGCTGAAGCCGTTCTTGTCGCTGTAGAGCAGGCCGAGCGCGCCGATGGGCCGGGCCTGGGCGATGAGCGGCAGATAGGCGGCGGCGGTGATGCCGAGTCCGCTGATGTGCGGCCAGAGCACCGGGAAGGACTCGGCGAAGTCCCGGGGCGAGTCGATGAACCGGGGCCGCAGGGTCCGGATCACCTCGCTCATCGGGTACGGCTCGTCCACCCGGGTGAAGCGGGTGCCCGGCACGAAGGCGCCGTCGGGCCCTTCGGCGACCAGGTGGATGCGGCCGGCTTCGAGGAGGCCCATGACGAGGCTGGCGGCGCCGAAGTGTTCGAGGGCGTGCGAGTCGTTGAGCAGGTCGATGACGTCCTGGACGGTACGGGCGTAGGCGAGGGCGGCCGTCGTGCCCTCGACGACACCGGCGCGCCGGCGGCGCCCCTCGTCGAGTCCGAGCCGGGCGGCCGACTCGCTCAGCTCGTGGGTGGCGTCGCGGAGGATGCCCACGATGCGCACGGGACGGCCCGTGTCGTCGCGCTCGACCAGGCCCTGGGTGTGGGTCCACTGGTGGCTGCCGTCGCGGCGGCGGATGCGGAAGTACGCGCCGTACTGGTCGCTGCCCTCCTTGAGGGCCTGCGCCACCAGGGTGTCGAGGCGGCGCCCCTCGTCGGGCAGGACACGGGGGCCGAGGCTCTCGGGACGGCCGTCGTACTCCGCGCGGTCCATGTCGAAGACGTCGAGGGCGGTGTCGTCCATGATCATCGTCCCGGTGACCAGGTCCCAGTCGAATCCGCCCATACGGAAGGCCGAGCCGTAGTCGTGGAGGATCCGGGCCACGGCACCCGGCGCCTGCGAGGCCCGAGGTGCGCCCGAGGCCCGCGGCGCCTCCGAGACCTGTGGTTCCTCCGAGGCCCGCGATTCGACCGCGGCCCGTGGTCGATCCGAGGCCCGTGGTCGATCCGAGGCCCGCGATTCGTCCGAGCCCCGCGACTCGTCCGAGCCTCGCGATTCGTCCGAGCCTCGCGATTCGTCCGGCACCCGGGGTGCGTCCGGCGCCTCCGGCTCCCCCGGCCCACGGCGAAGCCGCTCGGCCGCCTCCCCGCCCCCTCTGCCCGCGCTCATGGGGCCACGCTAGGCGCAGCTCCGCCCCTGCGCACCACGAAGATCCCTTTCACCCCTGCGCCCTCTCAGCCTTCGAAGGTCTCGGGCTGCTGCTGCCCCGGGTCGGGCGGGAAGAGCTCCTCGGGCGGCATCTCCCCCTCCGGGGCGTCGGGCGGGTAGACGGGAGGCTCGGCGTACGGGTCGGCGTACGGATCCGCATAGGGGTCCGTGTACGGGTCCGAGGGCTGCTGCCCGGGAGGTTCGGCGAACGGATCCGCGTTCGGGTCGGGGTACGGCTCCGAGGTCGGGTCCTGGTACGGGTCGGGGTGCGCGGGCGTCGGGTCGGTCCCCGTGCCGCCGCTCCCGGACGGGTCCGGGGTCGCGGGCGCGGGACCCGTCGGATCCGGCACGGCCGGCGTGGCCGCTTCCGGGCGGGAGGCGTCGGGACGCGCGGGTTCGGGCCGCGCGGGGTCGGGGGTCACGGGGTCGGGGCTCGCTGGCTCCGGTGTGACGGTCCCGGTCAGGTGGCACGTGTCCGGGTCGCAGGCCGGCTCCACGGCGGGCTTCCGGTCCTCGGCCCCGTCGCTGCCGGTCCGCCGCTCGATCCAGCTGCTGTCGGCGGCGTTCACGATGACGAGGCTGGTGACGACGGTGCTGGTCGGCCGGACGACGATCACGTGCTCGGGGTCGAAGCCGTCCCAGGGCTCGCCCTGGTGGACGCCGCCCCGGGCCTGGACCGGGCTGCGGAGCGGGTTGCCGCAGGCGCAGCGGACGCGCGGGGAGCCGTACTGGTCGACGAGGACCGCCGTACCGGACTGGAGGACGGACTGGAAGGCGGTGCCGTGGCCGCCCCGGTAGCCGTGGTTGGTGACCCGGGTGTCGGCGCGCAGGACGACGGGGGTCAGCCCGCGCAGCCAGCCGGGGACGTTCGCCTCGGGGATGCCGGCGGCCTCGGCGAAGGCGCGCGTCCTGCCCTGGTCGGCGGAGAGGAAGGTGACCTGCTGCTCGACGTCGCAGCTGGCCTCCGACCGGGTGCCGCCGTAGAGGCCGGGGGTGGAGCCGGTGATCTCGCGGCCCTGCTGGACGGAGGCGGCCTCCGGGTCCCGCTCCGGGGCGACCGTCCGGCCGGTGATCCGGGCGGTGGACGCGGTGAAGGGGTCGGGGCCCCGAGCGCCGACCGGCTGGAGGTGGATCTCCTGGACGGCGGCCTCGGGCTGCTCGCCGTGGTTGCCGCCCTGTCCGCCGGAGGAGCAGCCGGCGACGAAGAGAGCGGAGGCGAGCGTCGCCGTGATCGCGGTGGGGGTTCGCCGCGTCCGGCGCGGTGGTGTGCGCACCTGGTTCTCCCGCTTTCTCTCTCCGGGGCCCGGCGCCCGGTTCCTTCCGGCCAGTCCCCCATGTCTGTCGCAGCGCACCGGCCCCCGCAAGCGGAGGAAGGCCGACCGGGTCGGCCGACACCCGGCCGGCCGAACGCCCGAGAGCACCCCACTTGAACGCGTTCAAGAAAAGCCCTACGCTCGGCTCGTCAGTTGAACGCGTTCAAGTTCGTTCGCATCGGGGGGTGTCTCGTGACCGCGCTGCCGCTACTGGTGAACCCGGTCGTGATGATCGGCATGTTCTGGGTCGTACCGACGGGGCTCGCGCTCCTGGACGGGCCCAGGCCACCGGGCCTGGTGCCGCTCCGGCGGGCCTGGCCGCTGCTCGCCGCTCCCGGGGCACTGGCCCTGTGGCTGCCCCGCTCCGGCCTCGCGGCGGCGCTCGCCGCCGTCTACGCCCTCGCCACGCTGGCGCTCGCGCTCCAGGCCCCGGCCCGCCTCGCCCTCACCCGGTCCCTGCGACCCCGGGAGATCGCCGTCCTCACCGCGCTGGCCGCGCCTTCCGTGGCAGGACTCGCGCTCGTCGCCGAGCGGGCCTCGTACCCGCTCTTCGGCTTCGACCTGGACCTGCTCGCGCTGACCGTCCCCCACTTCCACTTCGCGGGCTTCGCCGCCGCCCTGGTCGCCGGTCTCGTCTGCCGCGCCGACGACGGCCCCACGGCCCGCTTCGCCGCGCTCAGCGTCCCGGCGGGCACGCTGCTGGTCCTGGCCGGCTACTTCGTCGACGACTGGGCCGAGCTCGCCGGGGCGGTCGTCCTGACCGCCGGCATGGCGGCGGTCGCGGTCCTGACGCTGCGCGAGCGCCGCGAACTCGCGGCCGGCCGGCTCACGCGCGCGCTGCTCGCCGTCTCGGCCCTGGTCCTCGTCGTCACCATGGTGCTCGCGCTGAGCTGGGCACTCGGCGAGGCCACCGGCCTGCCTCATCTCAGCCTGACGTGGACGGCCGCGACGCACGGCCTGGGCAACGCCCTCGGCTTCGCCGTCTGCGCCCTGCTCGCCCGACGCCGCCTCCGGACGGACCGGGCGGCATCGCCGCCGCAGCCGTCCCTTCCCCTCACCACCCCGGCTCACCAGCGAACGGAGCTCCCGGCATGACCCGCCTCACGACCAGCCTCTCCCACCCCGCCCGTCCCCGCCCGAGCCTCACCTACCGCGAGATCGGCGCCACCCGCTCCCCGCAGGAGCTCCCCGCGGACTACCACCACCTGCGGCACAGCACGGTCGTCGGCCACGGCCGCGCCGCCTTCGAGACCGCCGGCACCGCCGTCACCACCTGGCGCATGCACCGCGCCTCCGGGGCGACCGTCCGCAGCGAGGCCGTCCGCGCCGAGCCCGGTGTCCGCCTGGAGGTGTCGGTGGGGGTCGGCCAGGTCAGGCTCGGCGCTCCCTGCGCGGTGGTCTGGACGGCGTACGAGGAGTGCCGGACCGGCTTCGCCTACGGCACCGTGACCGGGCACCCGGAGTGCGGCGAGGAGTCCTTCGTCGTCGAGCTGGCGCCCGACGGCACGGTCCGGTTCACGGTCACCGCGTTCAGCCGGCCCGCCGCCTGGTACACCCGGCTCGCCGGCCCGCTGATCCCCGTGCTCCAGAAGGCGTACGCCCGCCGTCTGGGCCGGACCCTCCGGCGTCTCGTCAGGGCGTGATCCCGGGCCGATACTGGAAGCGATGGAGTGGTTCACCGCGCCCGACCTCTGGCTGAGCCGGATCGCGTTCCAGCGGGGCCTCGCCGGGCTGTACTGCGTGGCCTTCCTGTCGGCCGCCCTCCAGTTCCGGGCGCTGATCGGCGAGCGCGGCATGCTCCCGGTACCGGAGTACGTACGCGGGACCCGGCCCCGCCGCACCCCCTCGCTCTTCCACTGGCGGTACTCCGACCGGCTGTTCGCGACCGTCGCGTGGACCGGGGCCGCGATCGCCCTGGCGCTCGTGGCGGGCGCCGGCGACGCGGTGCCGCTCCCGGTGTCGATGCTCCTGTGGCTCGTGCTCTGGGGCCTGTACCTGTCGATCGTGAACGTGGGGCAGACCTGGTACGCCTTCGGCTGGGAGTCGCTGCTCCTGGAGACCGGCTTCCTCGCGGTCTTCCTCGGCAACGACGACACGGGACCACCCGTCCTCGTCCTCTTCCTGCTGCGCTGGCTGCTCTTCCGGGTCGAGTTCGGCGCCGGTCTCATCAAGATCCGGGGCGACCGCTGCTGGCGGAACCTCACCTGCCTCTACCACCACCACGAGACGCAGCCCATGCCCGGCCCGCTGAGCTGGTTCTTCCACCACCTCCCGCGCCCGCTGCACCGGGTCGAGGCTGCGGCCAACCACGTCGTCCAGCTGTTCGTGCCGTTCCTCCTCTTCACCCCGCAGCCGGTCGCCACGGTCGCCGCCTGCCTCATGATCGCGACGCAGCTTTGGCTGGTGCTCTCCGGGAACTTCGCCTGGCTGAACTGGCTCACCGTCGTGCTCGCCGTGTCGGTCGTGGACGCCTCCGCGCTCACCGGGGACCACCCGCGGCCGGATCCGCCGCTCTGGTACGTGGCCGTGGTCGTCGCGGTGACGGCCTTCGTCCTGTTCCGGAGCTACCGGCCGGTGCGCAATCTGCTCTCCCGCGACCAGGCGATGAACCGCTCGTACGACCCGTACCACCTGGTCAACACGTACGGCGCGTTCGGCACCGTCGGCCGGGTGCGGGACGAGATCGTCGTCGAGGGCACCGACGACCCGGCCCCGCACGCGGGCACGGTGTGGCGGGAGTACGGCTTCCGGGGCAAGCCGGGCGATCCGCGGCGGCTGCCGCGCCAGTTCGCCCCGTACCACCTCCGCCTCGACTGGCTGATGTGGTTCGCCGCGCTCTCCCCCGGGTACGCGCGCGACTGGTTCGGGCCCTTCGTGGAGCGGCTGCTCGACGGCGACCGCGACACGCTGCGGCTGCTCGCCCACAACCCGTTCCCCGACGCGCCGCCGACGCACGTCCGCGCCCGGCTGTACCGCTACCGGTACACGACCTGGCGCGAGCTGCGCGAGACCGGGGCCTGGTGGCACCGCACGCTGCTGCGGGAGTACCTGCCGCCGATCCGGCTCCGGTGAGGGACACGCCCCGGTGGGGGACGTACACCAGTGGAGGACGTGCCCCGGCGTAGGGGACATGCCGCTGCCCCCGGCCGGAAGGCGGACGGGGGCAGCGGCGTGCGGCAAGGGTTAGCTCAGGGCACCGGTTCGGTCGATGGCTGGGCCGACGACCCGGTCGACGGCCGGGCCGGTCACTCGGTCGACGACTCAGTCGATGCCGGGCAGGATGTGGGGCTCCGCGAGGTCGTCCTCGTAGCCCGCCAGCCGGATCGGGGCCGCATGGGCCCACACTTCCAGGCTTCCCAGCTCGCCGTTCCGGCGGGGCCGGTCGTGGGATTCGGCCGGCTTCGGTTCCTGCTTCGTCAGTTCGGGTGTCACCGCGCACTCCTTTGTGTCGCGTACCAATGGGGCCTTGGTGCCGTCGGTCGCGGTGGCGCCGTTCATCGGGCGGGACCGCGGCCTTGGTGGCAGGCCAGTCCCCGGACCGGCCGTGAGGATGGTGTGTCTCCTCGGTGGCCGACCGTGGACATCAGAGTAACCAAATGAGCGCGCCTGCGCTCTACCGGGCTCAGAAGTGTGATGCGATCGAGTGAATGAAGCCGAAAAGGGCGCCCTACCAGCAGGTAGAGCGCCCTTTTCCGGCCGTGGATCCGCCGCCTACCAGTTGGCGGGGGCGTAGTCCTTCAGGAAGCAGCCGTACAGGTCCTCGCCGGCCTCGCCGCGCACGACGGGGTCGTACACGCGGGCCGCGCCGTCGACCAGGTCGAGCGGGGCGTGGAAGCCCTCCTCGGCGAGGCGCAGCTTGTCGAAGTGCGGACGCTCGTCGGTGATCCAGCCGGTGTCGACCGAGGTCATGAGGATGCCGTCGGTCTCGAACATCTCCTGGCCGCTGGTCCGCGTCACCATGTTCATCGCGGCCTTCGCGGCGTTGGTGTTCGGGTGCCCCGCGCCCTTGTAGCCGCGGCTGAAGACGCCCTCCATCGCCGAGACGTTGACGACGTAGGCGCGCCCGCTGGCCGCCTTCTTCGCCGCGTCGGCCATCGCCGGGCGCAACTTGCTGATCAGGATGAACGGCGCCGTGTAGTTGCACAGCTGGGTTTCGAGGAGCTCCACCGGGGAGATCTGCTCGATGCTCTGCACCCAGGTGTTGGACTCGACGACGTCCGGCACCAGGCCGCCCGCGTCGATGGCGGTGCCGTCGAGGTGCCGGGCGATGCTGGCGTTGCCGGCGACCAGGGCGAGGTCGGCGACCTGCTGTGCCTCCAGGCCGCTCGCCCCGACGGGCAGCGCGGCGGCCGTCCCGAGCTCGCCGACCGCGCCGGAGTTGAACGCGCCGATGACGTGGTGTGCCGGGAGCTCTCCGGCGGGCAGCGGGGCTGCCTCGCCGTCGACCAGGGCGGCGTAGGCGGAGGGCAGGCGGCGCACGGTCTGCGTCGCGTTGTTGATGAGGATGTCCAGCGGCCCGGCCTCGGCCATCTGGTCGGCGAGGGCCACGGCCTGGGCCGGGTCGCGCAGGTCGATGCCGACGACCTCCAGGCGGTGCATCCAGTCCGCGGAGTCGTCCATCGCCTTGAAGCGGCGGATGGCGTCCTTGGGGAAGCGCGTGGTGATCGTCGTGTGGGCGCCGTCGCGGAGCAGCCGCAGCGCGATGTACATGCCGATCTTGGCCCGGCCGCCGGTGAGCAGCGCACGCTTGCCGGAGAGGTCGGCGCTCGCGTCCCGCTTGGTCCGGTTCAGCGCCGCGCAGGGCTGGCAGAGCTGGTGGTAGAAGTAGTCGACCTCGACGAAGCGCGTCTTGCAGACGTAGCAGGAGCGCGGACGCTGGAGTATCCCCGCGATCCGCCCTTCCTCCGTCACCGAGGAGGGCAGGATGCCCTCGGTCTCGTCGTCGATGCGCTGCGCGGATCCGGTGGCCGTGGCCTCGGTGACCGCCTTGTCGTTGGCGGTCTTGGCGGCCCGGCGCTCCTGGCGGCGGCGCTGCTTCACGGTCCGGTAGATCCCGGCGGTGGCGCGCCGGACGACGATCGCGTCCGGGTGGTCGACGTCCAGCTCGTCGAGCTCGTCGAGGACGCTCAGGCAGACGGCCAGGCGCTCGGGGTCGACGCCCGGCCCGTAGTCCTGGTTTTCTTCGGTCACCGTCATGGCCTTCGGGTTCCTCGTTCGCTCGTCCGTCGTCGCCGCCGCTTGCGGGCTCTCGAAGAAGCAACTTTACGGAGCGGGGGGCCGCCCCTCCAAACCCGTTCGGGGGGCGTGGTCGAAGACACAGTCCCCGCACAGGCCGCCGCCGGGACAGCGGTAGTAGAGGCAGCAGCTGGCGCGGCGCAGCCGGGGGCCGCGGACCGTACCGGCGAGGTCCGGGTGGTCGAGGAGCCCGGAGACGAGGGCGGCGGCCCGCTCGGCGACCTCCGGCCGGTCCCGCGCGCGGGCCCAGCGGGTGAGCTCGCGCAGGGCTCCGGCGAGGGCGGAGCCGGCATTGCCCCAGAGCAGCCGGGGCGAGATCCGGCCGTCGCGGCGCAGCGCCGCGTGCAGCGGGACGAGGTGGGCCTCCTGGACGGCCGCGCGGAGGGCCTCCACGGTGGCCGGACGGGTCGCGGAGCCGGCCCACCACAGGTCGTCGGGGGAGGTCAGCGCCCCGTCCCAGTACAGCTCGCCGGGGGCGAGGTCGGGGAAGCGCCCGTACAGCGCGGCCGGTCCGAGCGCGGTCGACCAGAGCCTGGCCGCGAGCCCGAGGTGGGCGACGGAGGCCCCGACCCGGCGCTCGGGAGCGCGGAGCCGGGCGGCGACCCGGTCCACGCGCGCGGTGAGGGGGCCGTCCTCCCCCGCGTACAGCAGGGCGAGGGGGCGGTGGGCCCCTCCGGCCTCCGGCGCGGTGGTCCGCAGCGCGAAGAATCCGCCCACCGATCCGCTCTCGACGAGATCCAGGTCCGGTCCCACGCGTCGACCCCCACTTTCCCCGTTGCCGTGGCGAGGCCTCCCGGCCCGCGCTTCATGATTCTTCCGCGATTCCTTCCGCGCCGGGACCGGGCGCCGGAAAGATCCCGTTCCACCCGTTCCGACCTGCGAGGGTGTACATCTCCGGTCGTACGCGCGAGCCGTGTACTGCGACGGCGGTACCCGGCAAGACCTTCCCTGGTACGACGCCGAAATCGCCCGGAAGAGAGATCGTGGAGGGTATGAGCCCCCTCCTGCTGTCCGTGCTCCTGTCCCTGGTCTCGGCGGTCGCCTACGCGGCCGCGGCGATCGTGCAGGAGCGGGTCGCGGCCTCCGCCGCCGGTCCCCGCTACGCGCCGCTGCGCAGCCCGGCCTGGTGGGGGTCCGTCCTGCTCAACGGTCTCGGGGCGACCCTGCACGTGGTCGCCCTCGCGCTCGGTCCGCTCAGCCTGGTCCAGCCGCTGGGCGCCCTCACGATCGTGTTCGCGCTGCCCATGGCGGCCCTCTTCGTCGGCCGCAAGGCCGGGCGGCGGGCCTGGCGCGGCGCCCTCATGGCCACGGTCGGCCTCGCCGGCCTGCTGAGCCTCACCAACGGCACGGACGCGCAGTCGCTCGCCGACGGGGAGCGGTGGCTGCTCGCGGCGGGCACCTCCGCCGTGGTGGCCGTCCTGTTCACGGTGGCGCACCTGGTGGGCCGGTCCGTGCTGCGCAGCGTGATCCTGGCCGCGGCGGCCGGCGTCTCCTTCGGCATGGCCTCGGTCTTCACGAAGTCCGTGGCCGAGGAGTGGACCTCCGGCGCCCCGCTCGCCGAGTGGACGGGACTGCTCGTGCTCTCGGCGCTCGCCGTGACGGGGCTGCTCCTCTCGCAGGCCTCGTACCGGGGTGCCGGTCTTGCCGCCCCGCTCGCCACGGTCACGGTGGTGAACCCGGTGGTCGCGGCGGCCGTGGGCCTCACGCTCTTCGGTGAGAGCTTCCGTTACGGCACGGCGGGCACCGTCGCCGCGCTGATCTGCGGCGCGGTCGCGGCGGGCGGGCTCGTCCAGCTCACCCTGGACCGCATGTCGGCCCCGCCGGAGGCCCTGTCGGTGTCAGATCCGGCCGGGAAGGCCCGGCCGGACCGCACGTCGGGGCCTGCGGGGTCTACGGGGTCGTCGGCGCCGTCGGCGTCAGATGGAGACGCCCCGTGCCCTGAGGTAGGCCAGCGGGTCGATGTCGGAGCCGTACCCGGGACCCGTCCGCACCTCGAAGTGGAGATGCGGTCCCGAGCTGTTGCCGGTCGATCCTGAGCGCCCGATGCGCTGACCGCTCTGGACCCGCTGGCCCTCACGGACGGTGAGCGCGGACAGGTGCGCGTACTGGCTGTAGCGGCCGTCCTCGTGGCGCAGGACGACCTGGTAGCCGTACGCCCCGCCCCACCCGGCGGAGACGACCCGGGCGTCGGCGACGGCCTTGACGGAGGTGCCGGTGGGGACGGGGAAGTCGACCCCGGTGTGGTAGCCGCTGGACCAGGAGGATCCGCGGGTGCCGTAGCGGGTGCCGATGTCGGCGGAGACGGGGGCGGAGAAGCGGTCCTCGTCCGGCGCGGCGGCGGGACGGGGCTTGGGCGCGGGCCGAGGGACGGGCTTCGCCTGCGTGTGCGTCTTCGGCTTCGGCTTGGGCTTGGGCTTGGGCTGCGCGGATGGCTTGGCCGCGGGCTTGGTGGCCGGCTTGGCCGCGGGAGTGGTCCGAGGAACCGGCGCCTTGGTGGCGGGGGCCTTGGTGGCGGGGGCCTTCGCCGCAGGTGTCTTCGGCGCGGGCGCCTTCGTGGCCGGGTGCTTCGACGGGGCGGCCTTCACCGGGAGGGCGGCCTTCATGGGAGGCGCTGCCTTCGCCGGCGGGGGCGTCACGACCCGCGGAGGAGCCGTCTGCGCCGCCTCGGCCGCCTTCTTCGGCTTCTTCGGTGCGGCGATGCGCAGGGTCAGCCGCTGGCCGGGGTGGATCAGGTCGGGGTCGTCGCCGACGACGGGCCGGTTCGACTCGTACAGCCGCTTCCAGCCGCCCTGGACCCGCTCGTCGCGGGCGATCTTCGAGAGGGAGTCGCCGGGCGTCACCGTGTACATCTCGCGGACCGTGGGCACGGTGGTCGGACCGGCGGCGCGCGGGGTGACCCGCTCGGGTAAGACGCGCTGCCCCGGCAGGGATGCGGTCGTCGGCGCGTTCCCCCCGGCGGACGGGGACTCGCCGCCCCGGGCGAGGCCCGCGCTCGGGCCGCACGCCGGCCAGGCTCCGGGCCCCTGGCCCTTGAGGACGCGCTCGGCGATCGCGATCTGCTGGTCCTTGGAGGCGAGGTCGGCGCGCGGCGCGTAGTGCGTGCCGCCGTAGCTCTCCCAGGTGGACTGGCTGAACTGGAGGCCGCCGAAGTAGCCGTTCCCGGTGTTGATGCGCCAGTTGGAGGAGGACTCGCAGGACGCGACCTTCTCCCAGACGTCCAGCGAGGCGGCCTGTACGGCTCCCGCGCCGATCAGCGGCAGCGCCATTCCGGCGCTTCCCGCGGTGACGGTGAGCGAGGCACGGTTGATCCTGCTCGGCTGGTGCCGGCGGTGACGTCCGCGTACGGCCATGGGCCCCCCTTGAACACAGCAACAGCCGTCCAAGTTAGGGGTGGCGCACGCTCCGTGACAAGGGCCTACGCGGAACCTCAACCGCTGTTCGTCACCTTCCCGTTGACGGCCGGCAGTGCCCGGCGGGGCCAGGCTGGGGCTGAGGCTCGGGTTCCGGTACGGGTCCGCCGGGCTCGGGCACCGGGCTGGGCACGGGATCCGGCGGCGTCGGTACGGGGTTGGGCGGGGGTACCGGCGGCGGGGAGGGCACCGGGGGCGGGACGGTCGGGGGCAGCGGATCGGGGAACGGGTGCGTCATCACGGACCTCTCGGTCGTCGGGATCCTCGCTCCCCAGGGTGACCCGGCGGACCGGCTCGCGCCCGCCGGATCCCGCCCTTCGGGGGGCCTGTCCTGCCCCCCGCCCGGGATCACCAGAGGCCGGGGGTGGCCTTGAGCTGGAGCTTCGCCGCGCGGACGACGTCCGCCGGAGGGACAGGGGCCTCGTCCGGGTGACGCTCGGCCCACTTGGCGGCGTACGGGCAGAGCGGCACGACGGGCACGCCCTCGCCGGCGGCGATCGTGTAGAACTCGCGAACGAGCGCTCCGGCGATCCCCTTCCCCTCGTGCCCGTCCTCGACGACGGTGTGGACCGCCACGAGGGCGTGGGGTTCGGCGTCGAGGACGAAGTAGACGACGACACCGACGAAGGTGTCCTCCTCGAACGCCTCAAGGCGTCCGTTCGTCCGGTCGTCGCGGATCTTCAGCTCGGCCATGCGGTGGCTCTCCCTCGGCTCAGATCTGGGCGGGTACGGCGTGCGGGGCACGGACCGTGTCGCTCCCGGGAACGGGAGCGGAGGCGTCCTCCCCGAGCTCCACGATGCGGTTGTCCGCGTCGACGTGCACGACACGCGGCCGGAACGCGCGCGCCTCGGCGTCCTCGACCTGCGCGTAGCTGATGAGGATGACGAGGTCGCCGGGGTGCACGAGGTGCGCGGCGGCGCCGTTGATCCCGATGACACCGGAGCCGCGCTCGCCCTCGATGACGTAGGTCTCCAGCCGGGCGCCGTTGTCGATGTCGACGATGTGCACGAGCTCGCCGGGCAGCAGATCGGCCGCCTCCATCAGCTCCGCGTCGACGGTGACCGACCCGACGTAGTGCAGATCGGCCTGGGTCACGGTCGCCCGGTGGATCTTGGACTTGAACAGAGTGCGCAGCACTGTGAACTCCTCTGAGACGGCTCCCTGCCTGCTTTGTGCAGGTCAAGGGCGGTCTCGACTGTACACCGGCACGCGCCGGACGATGTTTGTGAGGAACATCGCTCCGGCCTGGCTGGACGGCTTCCCGCCTGGGGTTTCCCTTCGCACCGGCCCCTGTTGGGGCGACCGTCCCGGAACGCGCGGGGACTCATGCTGACCGGATGCTGACTTACCTGATGATCTATCAGGTAAGCGAGAGACCGCTCTGCACACACGGACGACGTACGCACGCACACCACCGCCCTGTCGAGCACGGCATCGCTCCGGTTCACGGAACACGGCTCCTTCGGCCATCAGCCGGTCGACGCTCGGCCGCCTCGAAAGCCAGCTCGCTGCCTGCCACCCGCCCGAGGCCCCTCGGCAGCGCGGAACTCGCGAGCGAGGCGGGTCCAAGGCGCCCACGCCAGCCCGCCCAGCACGAAGCCAAAGCCACACGCCCCTGCGCACTCGCGTGCGCCGCTCCTCCCTTCCGTACGGTCTAGCCCGATGGCGAACCGCCCGCGCACACCGTGAAGGAGAGCTGTTGAAGCCGACCGAGGAAGTGCTCCAGGACCTGACTCAGCCCTCGAACGTCTCCGTGCACTCCGATGACGCGCTCGTCGGAAAGGTGAAGGCCGCCATCGCAGCGGACGACGAGAAGCGGAAGGAGAACGAGCCGCTCAGCCGGAAGCCCGCCCTCGTCCCGATCCTGCCGACGGAGCTGCCCCGGCAGTTCGAAATGACCCTCTGGGACGTGCTCCACACCCTCGCCCGGGCCACCGCTCTGTCGTGGCGGGGTGCGGGCCGGGGACTGGCGGAGCACTGGGGCGCACTCAAGTACACCCAGGCCCTGGCAGGCGGTCGCGACTCCCTTCTCGCCCTCACCAACGAGGGCTACCACATCGGTCGAGTTCAACCACGACGCCATCGCGATCGTGGAGCGGGTGTCCGATCAGCTCAAGACGAGCGTCTACAGCCGCGAGAACGTGATCTTCGGTCTGGTCACCCATCTGAACCAGCATCCGGACGACGAGACACGCAGGGTGGGCGTCCAAGCCCTCATCCAGCGACGCAGTCGCACAGTCTGGATGGACCTCCCCGACGCCGGCTATCACGAAGCAGTCCGCTGCCACGACTCCGGCATCCCCGTGCGCGTCCGCGGGGTGCTCAACAGCCCGCCCGGTGGATCCGCCACCATGCAGGTCGCCGACTTCGGACCGGATCCGTCCTTCGGGCAGTAGCGGCTTTTACGCCTCGCGGCGCCAAAAAGGCCCCTACCCTCACACCGGCCCGTCGGGTTCACGCTCCGACGGCATCGCGGGCAGAGCGTCTTCGAGGGCCCGCCGAGCTTCTGCGAGCTGTGACTCGGCACGTTGCAGAGCAGCGATCAGCTTCGGGAGCCCTGTGCGTGCGGCGGGATCGCCATCTTCACCATCGGTGTACGCCTTGAGGGTGTGCGCCAGCCGAAGGAAGGCGTCCCGCGCCGCTCGTTGTTCGTCCGGTTCGAGATGCTCCGAGAGCTTCAACCACTTGGCCTCCTTGTCGTCGGCCTCTTGGGCAGCAAGCGCGACAATCTCACCTACCACCCCACGGACGGTCTCCTCAAGGCTCAGCGCCACCCGAAGCAGTGGTGCTCCGACCATGTCGTCCTCACTGGGTTCACTCCCAGACGGGAACATCCGGTAAAAGCTCCAGCGGTCCTGGGGCTCGCTCAGTCGTTCCAATGCCCTGAACACGGAATCGAACGCGCGCAGCGGTGGAGTTTGGGATGGGAATGCCGTCCGGTGGTCCCAGAGCGCGAGGATGACGGTCGTCGCTTCGCGGCGTACGCCATCCGCCTCTGCTCCCGTGGCGTCCTCCGCCTGCACGATCAAGTCACCGATGCGGTGGGCCATCCAGCGGCCCAGGACATCACTCTCAGAGAGACTGTCGGCGATCTCCTTGCCAAGTTCGAGGGTCCGCTCAAAGCTCGCCGCATCTTCCGGAGTCATCGAAGAGGTAAATCTTGTAGGACCGTTCGCGTGGGGGGAGGGATTCGTCATCGTTTTGGCGGGACCTCGTCGTGTAGCTCTGCTTCTGGTCTTTGTGTGTACGGTCGATCATCACTTCGACGATCATGCTCTGTTCGGCCAGAGCCAGCAATTCCTGAAGGGCGTCCCGCTGAATTTCCAGCCGCCGTCCCTGAGTACCCGTCACACGGTCCGAACCGGTCGTAGAAGTATCGTCCCAGCAGGTGCTACGAAGAGCGATGTCATCAGCCCGAGTCCATTCGCGCATATCTGCGTCCGCTTCCAGCCCTAGCAGATCGATGACTTCATCAGAAGGCATATAGGGCGGGTACTTGATCCCTGCGGCCAGCGGATCCTTACTGTCCATCCCCTCACGCCCGTCAGGATCGATGATCCAACCGGTGAGCCGGAAACCTTGGACGTCGAACTGGTAGTCGCTGTCATTGGCATCGGGAATGCGGTAGCCCATGTACGAAGGGGCTGTCTGCAGGGCAAGTACCAGTGCCCTGGCCCTCTCGGGAGTGACGAGGGCACTACGGATCAAGACGCTCTGCTCAGCTTCATATCCCGCGTCATCGGAGCTTTCCCAGACTGTGACCCATCCGTCACCCGCCACGAGACGCTCACTGAAGTGCCTGCTGTTCAGCCGCCAGACCCAGTCGGCGTCCGGGGATTCGTTCTTTCCTCTCAAAACGCTCTGCGGTGAGGGGTCCCGTCGGTCGGCAAGCCACCTGCCGTCGTCTCGAGTGACGCGGAAATCACGAAGCCAGTCAGTGAACAGGTCCATGTCCGCCCCGCTCTCCCGGTACACGGGATGCACCTTGAGCAACTCCCCGGCCACGGTCCACAGGGCGTGAGTCGTGAGGTAGAAGTCCAGGTCGTCGGCGTCCGGCCGGGTCGTACGGTAGGCGAAGGTGCTCCCGTCCTTGTACAGCCTGAGGGTGTGGCGCGGGTCGTCCTCGTGGGTGCCGCGGTAGGGGAGCCGCCAGGCGTCCGTGATCGTGCGCCCAGCGAGACCTATGACGGTCTCCTCGGAGACCCCAAAGGCTTCGCCGAGGGGCTTGCACCAGTCATCCTTGAAATCCCAGAAGAAGCGAAAGTCGCTCGGTTCGGATTCGTGGGCTTCGTCCTCCATACGGCTTCGATTTCTTGCTGCTCGTTCCTCCCACGACTCAGTGAGGATTTCCGTCGGGATGTTGATCTCGCGTACGGTGGCGAACTCCTCTGCGCTCAGGATCTCAGGGCGGGACGAGGCGAGGGCCAGACAGATCCTTTTCGCGCTCTCCTGCATCACAACGTGCGGTCCGTCGTCGAAGAGCACTCTCCGCAGCAAGGGCTCGAACTCTGCAAGTGTCCGATGCGTCGCGGGGTTCTGAGCGGCCCGCGCGAGGGCGAAGAGCAGCCATTGACGGGCGTGCCGATCGTAGAAGGGCAGACGGGCATCATGGAACGGAGTCACATCGATCGTGCCGAGCGCGAATCGTAGGAGGGCGTCAAGTTCTTCTTGGCAGTTAAGTTCGGCGAGGAGCCTGACACAGTGTGCGGCCCGCCACCTGACGTCCTGCTCGGGGTCACCCAGGACTGCCCACAGATAGCCTGCGAAGCACTCCACGACTCCGGTCGGCCCAGTGGGAAGGTCGGCGAACCCACCGTCGCCCGAATCCTCGGGGCAGAGGTCAGCCAGCATGGTGCCGAAGTCGTCGAGGACAACCTGCGCCTGCTGACCGGTAAGGCGTGGGGCAAGCCGAGCTGCCAGGTGATAGCACTCCTCGGGGGGAAGCACGGCCGACTGCGAACCGAGTTCTCGAAGAGCCGTCGCGAGCAGATCCGCATCGCGCTCGTCGGCCAGACGAGCGAGTTCGGACAGGCCGATGGGGTCGTAGACCTTGGTGGTCAGCTCCCGACTGAACCGGGTCGCGGCCGTGTTCGCGAGATGCCTCAATTGCTGGCGCGCCGCTCGTGGCAGCAGCGGCAGAGCAGCCAGCTTCTTGACCATCTGCGCGTAGTCGAAAGCGTCGAGGTTGGGATGGGACTGGAACGCGGCCAGCATGTCGTCAAGTTCACGCAGGGGCACCCTTACTGCGTGGGCTATGACCTGCTCCATATACAGCAGGTGGTCGGACGTGCGAACGAGGTGGCGGGCCTGCTCCCAGCCTTCGGCGGTGGAGAAGTCGCACTCTGCCAGGGCGTCCTCGGCCTGCCGTGCACGAGCCGCTCGCGCTGCGTCCTGCTCATTGTCCGGGGTCCATCGGCCCGAGCTGTAACCGCCCGATGCGGAGAAGGCGATGTGGCGTTTGCCAGGGGCGAGCAGTGTTCCGGAGATGTCGACGTCCAGTTCGGCGGCGGTCCGGTCGAGGCGTTCGAAGGATGCGCTGCTGAAGCGTCGTGGCCGTAGGAATTGTCCCAACGTTCCAGCGATACGCTCACCGTCTCGCGGAGTCTCGCGCAGTGCTCGTTCGACGAGACGGAGTTCATCGACGCGGTGCTCGTCGAACGGCACCAGCGCTGCGGCGGTAACGGCGGACGGAGCGAGCGGGCCGGCCTCTGCGTCGAGCAGTGCCTGGATGAATGAGCCCACGGAGCAGAAGCGGCGGTCGCGCCAGCGGGACGCGACGGTCGTCGCGGTCGCGGCGCTCAAGCGGCCCATGGAGGCCAGTACCTCGGAGTGATTCGTTGCGTCCCCAAGGTAGGGTTCCAGGCTTTCGGTGAGTTGGGCGACGCGATAGGCACGACGGTCGTCGTCGTGATTGCCGTCGGATGCTCGGCGGGCGACGGAGAGGAAGGCCCGCCACAACGCGTGTACGTCGTCGCCCACGCGGTCGGTCAGATCGATCGCCTGGGTGAAGTAAGCGTGAGCTTCGCTTCTGTCGAATCGCTGGACGGCGCGAGTAAGTTTCACCATCTGCTCCGCCTTGTACTCGGCACTCTCCTTAGCCGCGTCGAGCGAAGCGGCCACGGATTCAGCGAGTTCGACGGCGATGTGCTGCAACTCATCGACAGGAGCCGCTGCTCGGACAGCGTCGATGAGGACCCCATCAGGAAGGTGCCGCTGCGCGCTTCGGTACCAGTCGAGCAATTGCTGGCGCGTTCCCTCGGACGAGCCGAAGGCTAGGATCCGGACGCCGAGCCCGGCAATGCCTCTGTGCAGGAAGTGGGGCACCTCCTCAAGGGTCCGGTGGGACGGGGTAGGGGGTACGAGTTCCGGGAAGAGACTTTCCGTGTCGCTGGCGGTTCCGACGAGGCAGTCGATCCACAGGCTCGCCCAGGCGCCGAGGGGCACGACATTCCGCTTGTGGTCGTTTGCGGTACTTGAGTACGTGTGCGGCTTCTTTCGCGCTTCCCGGACGTCTTCGCCGGCGAACTCGTCCGCGTCGAAGGGCTGTCTCCGGATCTTCGACAGCAACGCGAAGCCGCACAACAGCGTGATCGTGTCGGTGCCGCGCCCCCAGCGGCTTCCGGCTCCCCTACCCAGGTCGCCGGGGAGATTCAGCCGCAGGATCCGCTCGGCTTCCCCGTCCGAGAGAAGTCCGTGGCGCAGGCCCATCGCGACGATCCAACCGACCGCTGGAAGCTCCTTGTTCTCTGCGGAGTATCCCGGGTGCCGACGAGCGGAGACGGATCGGCGCTGGCGCTTCAGCCTTCTCACCAAGCGCCGCGCAAGGGGCGCCTGGCAGACGAAGTTGGCCTGCCAGGCGGCAGAAGCGACCGCGAGCTGAAGGTATTTCAAGGACACGGCCGCAAGGCCGAGAGCCTCCAGATCCTCGGTGCGGCCCGAGTCGGCAAGCCGGGTGGCGATGATCAGTCCGGCCTCGAAGGCCACCCAGTTGGGGCTCCACCGAGCAAGATGGCTGACACATGCTTCTACACCGTCGGTGTTGAGAAGCCCGAAGGCGACCTCGGCAATATCCGTCGCGGTGACTCTGTGCCGGTTCGCATCGTCGTCGTCCGACTGCTGCACCCATGCCCTGAGCCATTCCGAGGCGCTGCGCAGCCGACTGCGGGCGAAGTCGGTCTGGCCGGCGGCGAATGAGAGAAGGGCGCCCTCGCAGTGAAGATTGGAACCGGGCCAGTCGCCAACGAGGCTGCGGTTCGCGACGATGTCCTCGATCGTGACGGCATCCAGGAACTGCCCCGCCAGATCGGTGTTGGACCGCAGCAGTTGAAGGCGGCGGGAGTGGCCGGCGGCCAGGCTGCCGGCCTTGACGGCCAGCCGGGTTGCCTCCCACTCCTTTCCCACGCGCAGTGTGGCTTTGAGAGCGAACTGGGCCCGTTGCTGGGCGATCTCCCGTTGTTCCAGGTCATCGCCCTCGGGTAGGGCGCCGTCGGTCATCGCGAGTTCGACGAGGGTGTCGACCTGGCCGGCCTCCCAGAGCAGTTGGGGCAAACTGGCAGCCACGTACGGTTCGTTGGCGGCGAGCGGGGTCAGTCGGTCGATGAAATCGATCAGGGAGCTGCCGGTGGGACGGTACTTCGTCCGGAACCAGGTCTCGGTCGGTTCGTCACGGAACTGCAGCGTGTCACCGTCGACGAGGAGCGGGCGTCCGAGATCGGCCGCGAAGCTGTGCACAAGGGCGGCCGGTACTCCGCACAGCTCGGTCAGAACCTTGACGGGCAACCTCGGCCGGAGCGCAGCCAGGGCCTCGCACAGACGGTCGATCTCCGCGCTCAGGTGGTGGGCGTCTTTGCATCGGTCCACCATGTCCTGGAGGAGTTCGTCGAAGAGGGAGCCGTCGGGGTGCTGCCTCGCCTCCCCGAGAGAGACCAGACAGGACTCGATGTCCGAGGCCATACCCAGAACGAGGGCCTGGATCCGAGGGTTGCCGCCGGTACGCCGATGGAACTCGGCCGCCTGTGCCTCCGAGACCGGCCCGAGTACCGACTCAAGATGCTGCTTGGACTCGGCCACGCCGAAGCCCTCGAGCTCGATTCTGTACACGTTGGGCGGCGGTTTCAACAGATCGATGCGTTCGCTGCGGCACAACATCACGAGCCGCACGTTGTCCGGCAGCGTCTCGCGCAGCACGTCCGTGACGAAGGTCCGCTCCCCGCAATCGTTCGCGATGAGCGCCGCGTTGTCAGCCGCGTCCACGACAAGAACCAGGAGCGCCCCGGGAGCGGAGGCCGTGACAGCCTCCGCAGCGCCCCGGACCCTGGCCATGAACGCCCTCGCGTAGTCGGCCGGCTGAGCTGTGCCCACCGGGATCAGCGGATCGCAAAGGGCATGCGCAGCAAGCTCGTTCGCCAACTGCACCAAACCTTGGCGATGTTGATGGCGCGGTGAACTGGAACGCCGGTACCCACCGTTTCCGAAGCAGTCGTAGACGAGTGTGACCGAGCCGGAAGGCAGATTCGGTTCGATCTGTGTCGTGAGCACCGACTTGCCCACGCCACCGGCCGCGTGAACGACGACGGGCCGCCCGATGAGTCCGACGATGTCGTCGACGATCGCGCGAGTCTGGTCCGTCACGATGACATGCCCGGGTTGGTCGATGAGCTTGGGCGCGGGCAGCACATGCTCAGGTGGAACTCCGAGAGCGGCAAGTACCGTGGAGCGTTCAACGACGTGGTTCGCCTCGAGCGAGGTCGCGCGTCTGGTGATCATCTCCTTCAGCAGCAGGGGCTGCACATCCGGCGCACCGGGAAGAAGACCGGTCAAGTCCAGCCGGAACAGCCCTTCGAGCCGCAGAAGGCCCGGGGCCGTGGCATCCACCTCTAGGCGACTGAAGAACACGGCTTCACCGGCTACATCGTCGGAGAAGTCCGCATACTGCCTGAGGTACTTGACTTCGTGCGCATACTTACCGGGCTCTCCACCGGCTGCCAGGACCTCGATCGCTCGAAGCACGGACTCGCGGACCGGTCGGTTGGAAAGGAACTCGAAGGTCACCTTCTCTTCGAGCCCCGGGGACTCCTGACGAATCTGCCTGAACTTCTCCGCGAACCCCTTGACCGTCTTCGAGAGACCCGACACAGTCCACTCCTCCGTGGCCTGTACGGTCGAGTGCTTCAGCTGCCGGTACACCACACGGTTGGCCTCGTGAAGGCCGGTCGCACCGTAGTACTCGGCGATGTCGACTACGTCCTCGCCAGCTTCGCCCTGGGTGTCGTCGGGCGACACACCCTCGACAGCGATCGCGGTCAGATCGGCGTCGGGAAGCAGTAGTTTCAGCGCCTGGCGAGCCGCCCAGTGGTAATGGAACTGATCACCGTCCCGGCTGGCACGCAGAAGATCGGTGTCAGGCATACCCACTCCCGACAGTCTTCACAGCGATGGAAGGGGGCAAGGGACTCCTCACATCACAGCAGACCAAGACGGTGTAAGCGCACATACATTACCCACCCCTCTCGGACTCGGGCAACGCATCCACTGGCGCACCCTGCCTTCGGCTCCGGCGGGCGGCATAAGCCAGGGCCAGATACCCCGACCCCCGACCCCGTCCTCCAGACCGTGCTGATCACCCTCAGCACGGACGATGCCGGCAGACGACGAACCTTTAGACAGGCTCCTGCCCTGCCTACGGCAGCCACTCAGCGTGCACACGGCCGCGCCCGAGTTGGACTGGCTCCCCCCTCGCCTGTGGCCGCAGCTCGGGTCATCTCTGGGGAGAATTTGGGGAGCACGAGCAGCTCTGGGGAGAGCGTGGGGAGAATCGACTACCCAAGCGGGTACGAGCCTGAAAGAACGCGAAAGAAGGATCAACGCAGGCCAGGTACCTGATCGCTCACATTCCTGCAGGTCAGGGCCACCTGGATGATGACTTCAAGAAGATCTCCTCGCCCTTGTAGACCATGCGGCCCCTACGCGCTCGTCAGGCTGCTTCCCAGAGGCCGGCGTCGAGGATCCGGGCGGCCTTGGTGATGCTGCCCGGCATCAGGTGGCGGTAGGTGCGGTACGTCTCCTCGATGGACTTGTGGCCCATCCATTCCGCGACGTCGGTGATGGGGATGCCGTTGCCGAGGGCGTTGGAGGCGAAGTAGTGCCGGAAGCCGTACATCCCCACCCCCACCTCCGGCGGAAAGTCGGCGAAGAGTTTCCTCACCCGGCGCCGCTCCATGCCTTCGGTGAAGTAGCCGCCCGGACCGCGCAGCAGGTAGCCGTCCTTCGTGGTGCCGTGCTTTTCCTCGTACCGCTCGATCGTCTCGCGGACCGACCGCGGCAGGGGCACCTCCCGGAACTCCCCCGTCTTGCGGTGTTTCAGCTTCGCCGGCTTCAGCGTGTTGGAGTGGATCTGCTCGCGCACCCGGTAGACGTCCTGCGCCACGACATTGTTGACGTTCACCGCCCGCGCCTCACCGTTGCGCAGGCCACAGCCGGCCATCATGACGATCTCCAGCGCCAGGTCCTCGTCGGCGACGGCCAGTGCTTTCGTCACGTAGGCGAGAGAGGGAATGGCAACCGTTCCCCGAACGTATTCGGGCTCCTGGACCCCCTTCACCGGGTCGTCCGCCATGGCCCCCTTGGTGTAGGCGTCCCGCAGGATGGTCTTGAGGACCCGGAAGATGTTCACCTGGTTCCCGCGGCCGACCCCGTCGTTCTCCATCTCGTCCAGGAAGCGTTCGACCACCATGGGCGTGACCGAGTTCAGCTTCCGTGACCCCAGACGCGGGACGATGTGCACGTTGATCGAGCTGTCGACGTGCTCGCCGGTGGAGTAGTCGGTCATCTTGCGCTGCCGGGGCCGCCACTGCTTCGCGTACTCCTCCACCGTCAGCTGCCCCAGTTCCCGGCGGGCCACCGCCACCGACGGCGCCGTCGTCTTCTTCTCCGCGTAGAGCTGCGTGAGACGTTCGATCGCCTCGTCCTGCGTGCCGTAACCGGACTCCTCGCGCTGCTTGCCGAGAGCGTCCCGGAAGCGGATCGAGTACGGGTGCGGGCAGCGGGTGGGCTTGGCGCAGTCGCAGTCCTTGAAGAAGGACCCCATGCCGCGGGCGAGCTGTCGGGCCATGTCACGCACCATCCGTTCCAGCCCAAGAATCTGCTCAGGCGCCGCACTGTCGGTCGCAGGTCAGCAAGCGGGACACGTGCGGGACGCATGCTGACCGTTTGCTGACCTGAGGGGGGCACATGATGCCCCTGACCTGCGGCGACGCCAAATAGTTAGATCTTGGACTTGAACATCGTACGTATCATCGAGGCACTCCTGGACATAGGCTCCCTGCCTGCGTTTTTGCAGGTCAAGGGCTGTTTGCTCACCCTAAAACGAGTCGCATGTCCGGTCAGCTTTCCGCAGGTCTTTCAGGACTCACGCTGACCACTTGCCGACTTTTCTGACGCTTCGCCAGGTGGCATTGGGAAGACTCCACTCGCCCTCCCGGGCTCCACCCCGACGACTCCCCAAGCCTACGCAGCTCTCCCTCGCGGGTATCCGTGATCACCGTCACGCCGACGAGCTGACAGCGGTTGCACGCCCCCGCGACTACCGGTGAAGGGCACCGGCAGGGGCCGGCCGGGAGGAGGCGGGTCAGCGGACCGTCGAGACGGCCCGCGCGGGCATGCCGGATCAGGGCGCCGGGACCGGCGACGACGTTGTAGAGCAGATTCGTGGGTGTCACCGCGGGGGACGGCACGCCCAGGACGCTGACCTGCACCGGCAGCAGGAATACCGCGCCGGACACCCCGGCCGGGGCCGTCACCGCCGAGATCACCAGACCGGCCGCGAACCCCAGCGGTCCCGAGGGCCAGTTCACCGCACATCTGTCTCGGAGATCACCGGTCAAGTATTGGCAGGGCGCCGTCAGTTCGGCACGCGGGGCGGGCGGCTGCCTGCGCACCGAACGCGCCGCGTGGCTCTCACCGGTTCGTCACGCTTCCGGTGGGTCGGCGCCCTTTCCCGCGTCGGCGTCCTCGTCCTGCTCACGAGGGCCGCGGACGGGTCGCAGGAGCGCGGCGAGGAGGACGGCCGTCAGTGTGCCGGCGACGACGCCGCTGCCCAGGATCGTACGGGCCCAGGAGGGGAATCCCGCGTACAGGTCCGGGGTGAGCAGCGGCAGCAGCCCCGCGGTGAGTGCGAGCGCGGCCGTCAGACCGCCCTGGCCCGTGCCGGACAGGTCGGCCCGGCGAAGCATCTCGACGCCCATCACGGCGATGACGGCGTAGACGACGAGGGACGAGCCGCCGACGACGGCCTCCGGTATGCCGGCCAGGGCGCGCGACACCGGGGTGGCGAGCCCGAGGCCGATGAGGAGGACGCCTGCCCCGGCGGTCACGAAGCGGCTGCGGACTCCGGTGAGTCGGCCGATGCCGATGTTCTCCGCGCTGGTGACCATGAGCGACGTGCCGAACAGTCCGCCCACCATCGAGACGAGGGCGTCGGCGCGGGCGACGCGCGGAACGTCCCGCTCGGGGGCGGGAGTCCGGCCGACGGTCTCGCTGTTGAGCACGGTCTGTCCGGTGATCTCGGCGAGGGTGGTGAGGCTGAACACGAGCAGCGGCAGGGCGGCCACGAGATCGAACCGGGGTGACCCGAACGGCAGGAGGTCCGGCAGGGCGAAGCCGCTGCCGGCCGCCGGACCGAAGGTCCCGAGGCCGGTCGTCACCGCCACGACGGTGCCGGTCGCCATCCCGATGAGGACGGAGGTCTGGCGCCAGACGCCGCGCAGGAACACGTACGCGGCGACGGTCGCCGCGACCGTCAGCGCGGCGAGGAGCACCGCGCGCGGTTCCCCGGTGCCGTCCGGGCCGGTGATGAGCCGGGCGGCGACCCGGATCATCGCGATCCCGATGAGCAGCACGGTCACGCCCATGACCAGGGGCGGAAAGAGGCGTACGACCCGGGCGTACAGGGGCAGTACGGAGAGCAGGAGCGCCGCTGCCAGGAGGACGGCACCGGTGGCGGTCGGCGCGCCGTGTTCCTGGGCGATCTGGAGGAACAGCGCGGTCGCGGCGCCGCCGGGCAGCATGACGAACGGCAGGCGGCCGCCGATCCGCCACACGCCGAGGGACTGGAGCAGGGCGCCCGCGCCGCACAGCAGCAGGACGGCGCTGAGCAGCGAGGCCGTGGCTCCCGGGGGCATCTTCAGGGTGCCGGCGACGAGGAAGACGGTGGAGACCGGTGCGGCGATCATCGCCAGGACGTGCTGGGCCGCCAGCGGTGCCAGTCGCCGCAGCGGAACCCGCGCCTGCACGGGCTCGACGGCCTCGACGGCCTTGGCGGGCCGGGGCGAGGCGGAGGCGGAGTCAGAGGCGGAGTCAGTGTCTCGGGTGGTCGTCATGCCGTCGCCTCCAGCCACGGGATGTCGGCCGCGGCGTAACGGTAGGCGCGGAAGACGGCGTTGGGTTCGGACGGGAAGAGGCCCCGGACCTCGCTCTCGTCGTATCCGGCGAAGTGGGGGACGACGTACTCCCAGCAGAGATAGCCGTCCTTCGTCACCTCGAAGAGCCGCCCGGACGGGGAGTCGGTGACGAGTGTGTTCCCGTTGGGCAGGCGCTGCGCGGAGCCCATGAAGGGCGCGAAGAAGAACTCGCGGGCCGGGTCGTGGTACTCCCATACGACGTCGCCGCCGGCCCGGTCGATCTCGATGACCCGGGAGTAGGGCACGTCGTGTCCGGGGCGGAAGACGCCGTTGTCGAAGACCAGTAGCCGCCCGTCGTCCAGTTCGGTGGGCGCGTGCTGCTGGCTGACCGTGCCGGGTCGGCTGCGCCAGAGGATCTCGCCGGTGTCGCGGCTGATGACGACGACCGCCGAGACGCTGCGCAGGCTGGCGAGGATGTTGCCGTCCCGTAGGGGCGTGACACTGTTGATCAGGGGCCAGTGCTCGCGGGCGTACGCCTCGTGGAGCGCGAAGGACTCGCGGTCGAGGTGCTCCGCGGCGCGCCAGGACCACAGGAGTTCGCCGTCCGGGCCGACTTCCCTGATGGTGTCGGCCCAGACCACGCCGTCCGCGGCTTCGGAACCGGGCACCCCGCCGCGTACCGTCGCGGCTTCGGAACCGGTCAGGGGCTCCAGGGCGGTGTAGAGGATGCGGCCGTCCTCGAGATGGTGGGCGTCGTGGTGCTGGAGGGGATCCCGGTGCTCCCGGAGGACGGATCCGTCGGGTGCCGCCCGGAGCATGACGCCGCCCCGGTACTTGTGCCACATGGGGAAAAGGGCGCGCTCGCCCGGGAGTACGCCGTTGTAGGCGAGGGTTCCGTCGGCGAGCAGCCGGGCATGGCGGCCGGGCCGGTAGGGAAGGTCCCAGCGGTGGACGGCACGGCCGCTGATGTCGACGAGGTGGACCTCTCCCGTGCCGGTGAGCGGCGCGTAGAGGGTGTAGCCGTCGTACACGGCCGCCTCGTCGCAGGCGATGAGGCCGGTGGGGCGTCGGCGGCGCGAGTTCTGGTCGATCGGGGGCATGTCGGAAGTCCAGTCGTCAGTCGTCAGTTGCCGGTCATCAAAGTTTCTTTGATGAGATCAATCGACTTTGACGGTAGAGACGTTGTGTGACGGGCGTGTGTCGGCAGTACGAAACCGTCTCCGGGTTTCCGGCGCGTGCCGCGTAGGGTGCCGTCAGGCGCCGTCGACCAGGGAGAACGGCACCGTGGGGTGGGGAAGGACGGGACGTCCATGGAGGCCGTGAACACACCGCGGGTGGGTGCCGCCGTACGCCGACGGCGGCGGGCACTCGACCTGACGCTCGCCGACGTGGCCGAACGCAGCGGACTCTCCTCCCCGTTCCTCAGCCAGATCGAGAACGACCGGGCGCGCCCCAGCATGCGGTCCCTGCAACGGATCGCGGACGCGCTCGGCACGACGGCGGTACATCTGCTCGCGGCTTCGGACGAGACCCGCACGATCGACGTGGTGCGCGCCGGCGACGACAGCGGCCTCGACCGTGAGGCACGCGTCCGGCCGGTGGTACGCGGCCGCCATCAGCTGCACGCCCTGGAGTTCGTCGGCGAGCACGAGGCGGACCGCGAGTTCCGGCACCGCAACGACGAGTTGATGTACGTGGCGGACGGCACGGCGGAGGTGGAGGCCGACGGCCGTATCCACCGGCTGTCGCGCGGGGACACCCTGCTGCTGTCCGGCGGTGTCCGGCACCGCTGGCGCACCACCGAACCGGGCTCGCGGGTCCTGGTGGTCGCGATCGGCGACCACGTGGAGGTACTGGGGTCCTGAGGGAGCGGGGCATCCCGGTGAACGCAGCGCCGCGACCGCCACCGACCGCACAGCCGACCGAATCCCCGTCGCCGCCGGAGTCCGGAAGCAACTGACCGAGGCGGCGGCGGACCGGGGCGTCGCCCCGCCCTGCTACCGCCGGCCGGCGGGCCGACCGAGGTATGCGGGGCGTGGTGCGCGGTGATCGCTCCGGGCGGCGTTCGACACGGCTCCCGGCGATGCCCCGAAGAGGGACGTCCCGCCTGAGCGCCGCCCGGGTGACGGACCGGAGCCGGAAGGAGTAGGGCCTCGGCCTTCGTGACACGCTCACTCCTATCGTGGAAGCAGACGTTGACGGTTGGCGACGAGGTGGGGTGGACAGCGGCATGGACGGGCAGCGAGTCGACTACGCGGCGGTGTTCCAGGACCTTCCCGGCATGGTCGCCCTGCTCACGCCCGACCTGGTGTACGTCGATGTCAACGAAGACTTCACACGCTTCTCCGGACGCTCCCGCACGCAGCTGGTGGGCCGCTACGTCTTCGACGCCTTCCCCGAGAATCCGCACGACCCGGCGGCCGCCGGGATGCGGGAGACCGAGGCGTCGATGCTGCGTGTGGTGGCCACCGGCGAGCGCGACACCATGGCATTGCTCCGCTACGACATCGAGGATCCCCAGCGGCCGGGCCACTGGCAGGAGCACTTCTGGAGCCCCGTCAACGCACCCGTGCTCGGTCCCGACGGCCAGGTGGTGCTGATCGTGCACCGCGTGGAGGAGGTCACTCAGCTCATCCACTCTCGGGACCCCTCGGACGACACCTCCCGGTCCGGGGTCCTGGAGGGTGAGCTCTACGCACGCTCCCGTGAACTACAAGAGGTCAACGAGCGCTTGCGCCAGGCGCACGCCCGGGAGCGGGAAGTGGCGGTGGCCCTCCAGGAGGCGATGCTGCCCTCCCCCAGCCCCGTCGGACACCACGAGGCGGCTGTGCGCTACCACCCCTCGATCAGCGGACTCAACGTGTGTGGCGACTGGTACGACCTGGTCGACCTCCCCGGAGACCGCATGGCGGTGGCCGTCGGAGACGTCGTGGGCCACGGCCTCGCCGCTGCCTGCGTCATGGGTCAACTGCGCAGCGCGCTGAGCGCGGCCACCCTTGTCGCCGATGGCCCGGCCCAGGCCCTCGACGCCCTCGGGCTGTACGCCCGCTCCGTCGAGGGCGCGGAATCGACCACAGCGGCGACGGCCTTCATCGACTGGAACACCCACACCCTCACCTACAGCAGCGCCGGCCACCCTCCGCCCGCACTGCTCGACCCCGACGGGGGCGTGACCTTCCTCGACCGGGCGACCGACCCACCGCTCGGCGCCCGCCCCGAACACGTTCCCCGCCCCCAAGCGACCGCCGCCTTCACCGAAGGCACGACACTGGTGATGTACACCGACGGCCTGATCGAGCGTCGCGCCGAGGACATCTACGACGGCCTCGCCCGCCTCGCCGACTCCCTTGAGCGGCGCAGGAAGGCCGACCCCGAGGCCCTGGCCGACGCCCTCCTCGCGGACCTCCTGCCCACCAGCGGCAACACCGACGACACGGCACTCGTCATCATCCGTCTGTGACGACCGCCCCACCGGCGGCCCGGTCGGCGCCATCGAGGCAACACGCCCCCGGTGCCGCTCGGCACGATGGTCTGATGGATCTCGGTGCCCATGAGGTTCGCCTGCGGCTCCGGGTACCGCGTGTCGGTCACCTCGGACGTCGGCGGCGCCTTGCCGGCGTGTGAGTGACGCCCCGGACACCGCCTACGCGGTGTTCACGTCCAGGAGGCGGCTCGTGCGGGTGCTCGCGCCGGTCAGGGCGAGGGGGATGCCGAGGCTTCCGCACATGCGGTGCGCGCGGGCGAGGGCGCTGAGGGTGGCGGGGGTGGGGTCGGCGGCCGGGACCGCGATGACCACGCGGGCCGGCCGGTGGCTCTGGACGAGGGCCTGGATCTGGAGGGCGGCCGCGGCCCTGTTGGTGACGTCCAGGTCGCGGTGGAGCGTCACGTGCAGGACGTCGTGGCGAATGGTGTGGCTGATGAGCATGGTGTCCCTCCGCGCAGGACGACGAGGGCCCGCAGCCGGACGCGGTGGGGCATCGTCCGAGGATGCCACGGGGATGCGTCCGGGAGCGTTCTCGTGGCGCGCTCGGCGTGGAGTGTCGGTGGCCGGTTCTCCTGAGCCCCGGCCGATTCACGTATATGAATCGGCCGGGGTCGCTGACTAGGGTGGGGAAGACCGGCGTGACCGGTCGAGATCTCGAACGCGACCCTCACCCACCAGGTGGTCTTCATGAGCCAGTTCGACCTGCCCCTCGACCGACTCCGCACCTACCGCAGCGCGTCCGTGGAGCCTGAGGACTTCGACGCCTTCTGGGCGAAGACCCTCGACGAGACCCGCGCGCATCCGCTCGACGCGCGCTTCGAGCCCGTCGCGACGGGCCTCGCCACGGTGGAGACGTACGACGTGACGTTCGCCGGATTCGACGGACAGCCGGTCAAGGGCTGGTTCGTGCTGCCGGCGGGCACGTCCGAACCGCTGCCGGTCGTGGTCGAGTTCCTCGGGTACGGAGGCGGGCGCGGCCTGCCGCACACGCATCTGCTCTGGGCCTCCGCCGGGTTCGCGCACTTCGTGATGGACACCCGGGGGCAGGGCAGCGGGTGGGCCACCGGCGACACCCCCGACCCGGTCGGCAGCGCGCCCTCCTTCCCGGGCTTCATGACCCGGGGCATCGAGAACCCGGCGACGTACTACTACCGGCGGCTGTTCACGGACGCGGTCCGCGCCGTGGAGGCGGCGCGCTCGCACCCGCTGGTGGACGCGGGCCGCACGGCGGTGACCGGGGGGAGCCAGGGCGGCGGCATCACCCTGGCCGTGGCGGGGCTGGTGCGGGACCTGGTGGCGGTGGCCCCGGACGTCCCGTTCCTCTGCGACTTCCCGCGGGCGACGACGGTCACGGACCGGACGCCCTACCGCGAGATCGGCAACTACCTCAAGACCCACCGGGGCCGCGTCCGGCAGGCGCGGGAGACCCTCGCGTACTTCGACGGCGTCCACTTCGCGGCGCGCGCCACCGCACCGGCCCTGTTCTCGACGGCCCTGGAGGATCTGACGTGCCCCCCGTCGACGGTGTTCGCGGCCTTCAACGCGTACGCGGAGGAGGACAAGGAGATCGAGGTCTACGACTTCAACGACCACGAGGGCGGCGGCGCCTTCCAGCAGGCGGCCCAGCTCCGCTGGCTGCCCGGGAGACTCCGCGGCTGAGGCCCCTGCCCCGCCGCTGACCGGCGGGGCAGGAGAAAGCCCTTCACCACAGGTCGCACGGTGTGACCGGGTCGTCACGGCACCGGCGGGTCACTATCTGACGGTGGATCAACCTTCAAAGGTTGCCCACAAGTTGCGTACATTCCCTCACCAGACGAGTCCTCATGGTCTAGATTGACCGTGCTTCACATGATCTGACACGACGTAACAAATGATGATCTTTCGAACCGGCGCCATGGACGGCACGAGGTCGCGTCCACCGCCGCCGGAGCGGAATGTTCCAGTAGCGCTGCAACAGCCAGTACGTGATGCGCGGGCGGGGCGGGGGCCTCCCGGAGCGAGGATCGGCGCGGCGCGGGAGGCGGGGGCCTCCCGAGGGGAGGAACAGCGCGGGAGGCGGGGGTCTCCCGGGGGGAGGAACCGTGTGGAGCCAACACGTCGAGCCCACTGACGCCCTGGGGGGGTCTGTGCAGCAGGGTGAATTAGTCAGCCCGTTTCCCTCGCCCCTCGGGCGTCTGGAGAACGGGGAGTTCAGCCGGACCACGATCGACTGGGAGCAGCGGTACCGCCGTGCCGTGATCACCAGCGACACCGTCGCCACCGCCTTCGTCGTCGCGGCGATCGGCGGCTTCTTCGGGGCCCGGGACGCGGCCAACTGGCACGAGAAGTGGAGGATCCTCGCCTTCGGCACCGAGCTGCTGGTGCTGGGAGCGCTGGCGGTGAGCCGGGCGTGGTCACCGGCCGTGCTCGGCCAGGGTGCCGAGGAGTTCCGTCGGCTCGGGCGCTCGCTGTTCGCGGCGGTCGTCGTCCTGGCGCTCGGCGGGATCGCCCTCACCTCGACCAACATCAAGCTCTGGATCTTCGTCGCGATCCCGGCCATCGCGCTCGTCACCATGACCGAGCGGTATCTGCTGCGTCTCTGGCTGCACAAACAGCGGAAGGAAGGGCGGTGTCTGCGCCCGGTGCTCGCTGCCGGGAGCCTGGCCACCGTGCGCGATCTGATCAACCGGACCCGCAAGTTCCCGCACCTCGGCTGGCGGGTGGAGGCGGTGTGCACGGCGGATCGTCCCGGGCGCGACGGTGACCACCTGGACGGCGTGCCGGTCGTCGGCCGGCTGGCCGACGTCGCGGGCCACGTCCGCCGCGACGGCTACCGTGTCGTCGCGGTCACACCGGACCCGCACTGGTCACCGGACCGGCTGCAGCGGCTGGCGTGGAACCTCGAAGGCAGCGACGCGGAGATGGTCGTGGCCCCCGTGCTCATGGAGGTGGCCGGCCCGCGGCTGCACGTCGACGCGGTGCTCGGGATCCCCCTGCTGCGGGTCAGCATGCCGACCTTCAGCGGCGGCCCCCGGGCGGTCAAGGAGGTCGTCGACCGGCTGGGCGCGGCGGTCCTGCTGATGCTGTTCGCGCCGCTGATGGTGGTCGTCGGGCTGCTCGTGATGGTGGACAGCCGGGGCGGTCCGGTCTACCGCCAGCGCAGGGTCGGCAAGGACGGCCGCGAGTTCACCATTCTCAAGTTCCGCACCATGGTCGCCGACGCCGACCGGGCACGGGCCGCGCTGACCGACCGCAACGAAGGCGCCGGGCTGCTGTTCAAGCTCCGCCGGGATCCGCGGGTGACCCGGGTGGGATCGGTGCTTCGCCGGTACTCGATCGACGAGCTGCCGCAGCTCTTCAACGTGCTCACCGGGTCGATGTCGCTCGTCGGCCCGCGGCCTCCGCTGCCGGAGGAGTCCGCCGCGTACGGCCCGGACATCCGGCGGCGGCTGCTGGTCAAACCGGGCCTCACCGGCCTGTGGCAGATCAGCGGACGCAGCGACCTGTCGTGGGAGGAGGCGGTCCGGCTGGACCTGCGGTACGTGGAGGACTGGTCGCTCGCGCTGGACACGGTGATCTTGTGGAAGACGCTGCGGGCGGTGCTCTACGGGCAGGGGGCCTACTGATGCGCGGGGGGCGTCGTCCGGCAGGCACGGGGAGCGCAGGCCATGAGTGCCTGCATGGGGGGAGGAACGCGTCATGAGAATCAGCGTTTTCGGGCTCGGCTACGTGGGCTGCGTGTCGGCCGCGTGCCTGGCCGGCATGGGGCACGAGGTCATCGGGGTGGACGTGAACCAGGTGAAGGTCGACCTGGTCAACGACGGCAAGGCCCCGGTGGTCGAGGAGCGGATCGGCGAGCTCATCGCCGAGGTCGTACGGACCGGAGCGCTCCGCGCCACCGACGACGTCCGTGAGGCGATCATGGGCAGCGACGTGTCGCTGATCTGCGTGGGCACGCCGTCGGAGGCCAACGGCAGTCTGTGCACCACGTATCTGGAGCGGGTCACCGAGCAGATCGGTGCCGCGGTGGCCGAGCGGGGCGGGCGGCAGACCGTCGTGTTCCGCAGCACCATGCTCCCCGGCACCTGCCTGAACCTGCTGGTGCCGATCCTGGAGAAGTACGCCGGCGGCACGGCCGGGGTGGACTTCGGGGTCGCGGTCAACCCGGAGTTCCTGCGCGAGGGCACGAGCGTGCGGGACTTCTTCGACCCGCCCAAGACCGTCATCGGCGAGCTCGACCGGGAGAGCGGCGACGTGGTGGCGGCGCTGTACGAGGGACTGCCCGGCGAGGTGTTCCGGGTGCCGGTCCCGACGGCCGAGGCGATCAAGTACGCGGACAACGCCTTCCACGGCCTCAAGATCGGCTTCGCGAACGAACTGGGCGCGGTGTGCCGGGCGCTCGGGGTGGACTCGCACCAGGTGATCGACGTGTTCCTGGCCGACCGCAAGCTGAACATCAGCTCCGCCTACCTGCGGCCCGGCTTCGCCTTCGGCGGCTCCTGCCTGCCCAAGGACCTGCGCAGCCTGGTCCACGCGGCGCAGCGGGCCGACGTGTCGGTGCCCATCCTCTCCCACGTGCTGCCCTCCAACGCCGACCACTTGCAGCGCGCGGTGGAGTTGGTCGAACGCACCGGCAAACGCCGGGTGGGCCTGTTCGGGCTGTCGTTCAAACCCGGCACCGACGACCTCCGCGAGAGCCCCCTCGTCGAACTGGCGGAGAGGCTCTTCGGCAAGGGGTACGACCTGCGGATCTACGACCCCAACGTCAACCTCTCCCGGCTGCTCGGCGCGAACCGCGAGTACATCGAGACCCGGCTGCCGCACCTCGCGCAGCTGCTCTCGGACTCCGTCGGCGAGGTGCTCGACCATGCCGAGGTGGCCCTGGTCGGGACCAAGGACCCGGCCGTGCTGTCGGCGCTGCCCCATGACGGCAGCCCGGTGATCGTCGACCTCATCCACCTTCCCGACGCCGCCGTGCGCCGGACCGAACCGGGGTACGTGGGCCTTGCTTGGTAAAGCGACCAGTGGCGCCGTCCGGCGCGCGCTGATCCTGGTGGAGAACCTGTCGGTGCCGTTCGACCGACGGGTGTGGCAGGAGTGCACGACGTTGCGCGACGCGGGCTGGGAGGTGCACGTCATCTGCCCCCGGGGGGAGAAGCGGGACACCGAGCCGGAGGCGGAGATCGACGGGGTGCGGATCCACCGCTACCCGTTGCGCGCGGCCACCGGAGGGCCCGCCGGCTACCTGCGGGAGTACGGAACGGCGTTGTGGCACACGCTCCGGCTGGCCCGCAGGGTCGGCCCGGTCGACGTGGTCCACGCCTGCAATCCGCCGGACCTGCTGTTCCTGCCGGCCCTGTGGCTGAAGCGGCACGGCGCGCGGTTCGTCTTCGACCAGCACGACCTGGTACCCGAGCTGTACCTCTCCCGGTTCGACCGCGGCGAGGACCTGCTCTACCGCGCCGTGTGCGCGCTGGAACGGCGGACCTACCGGGCCGCGGACATCGTGCTCGCCACGAACGAGAGCTACCGGGACGTCGCGGTCCGCCGCGGCGGCCGGCGGCCGGAGGACGTGTTCGTGGTGCGCAGCGCACCCGACATCGACCGCTTCCACCCGGTGCCGCCCGAGCCGGAGTTGAAGCGCGGCAAGCCCCATCTGCTGTGCTACCTCGGCGTCATGGGACCGCAGGACGGTGTCGACTACGCCCTGCGGGCCCTCGCGAAGCTGCGCGACGAGCAAGGACGTACCGACTGGCACGCGGTGTTCGTCGGCGCCGGCGACGCCTTCGACGCGATGGTCGAGCTGTCCCGGCGGCTCGGGCTCTCGGAGCAGGTCCAGTTCACCGGGCGCATTCCGGACGCCGACCTGGTGCGCTACCTGTCCACCGCGGACGTGTGCCTCTCCCCCGACCCGCGCAATCCGCTCAACGACGTGTCGACCATGAACAAGGTCCTGGAATACATGGTGATGGGCCGGCCGATCGTCTCGTTCGACCTGCGGGAGGCGCGCGTCTCCGCCGGTGACGCCGCCGTCTACGCGCCCGCGAACGACGAGGCCGCGTTCGCCGGGCTGATCGCGCGGCTCCTCGACGACCCGGAGGAGCGGGCCCGGATGGGCAAGACCGGCCAGGAGCGGATCGGCGGGGAGCTCTCCTGGCGGCACTCCCAGCAAGCGCTGCTGGCCGCCTACGCCGCCGCCTGCCGCGACCACACCCCCGTGTCGGCGAGCGGCCCGGTCAAGACAGGGAAAAGGCCCCGCCGTTGAGCGATGACACCATACGCCTGGTCACGATCGGGCGGATCATCCGTCGGCGCTGGCGGCTTCTCACCCTCCTCACCCTGGTGGGTGCGCTCGTCGGCCACGGCACCTCCTTGCTGCTTCCGCCGCGCTACACGACCTCGGCGTCGGTCCTGCTGCCGGGGGCGTGGGAGGAGCGCGAGCTGCTGACGCAGGCGGAGATCGCGACCAGTTCGGTGGTGGTCGACCGGGCGGCCGCCGCGCTCGGCTGGGCCGGGGTCGACGGCACCGAGCTCCGCGACCGGGTGAGCGCGGAGGTCGCCGACGGGAACATCATCACGATCTCGGGCACGGCCGACACCGCGGAGCGCGCGCAGCGTCTCTCCGACCGGGTGGCCGGGGAGTTCGTCACCTACGCCGCGCAGATCGTGGGCAACGACACCGACCCCAAGGCGGCGGGGCAGCCCGAGGCACTGCGGAAGCTGGTGGCGCAGACCAGCCGCCGCATCACCGAACTGGCCGACGCGGCCGGTACGGGACGGACCGTGGAGAGCGTGCAGACCCGCACCGAGCTCGCGAAGCTGCGGACCGCGCTGCAGGAGTCCGTGGACAAGCTGGACAAGGCCGAGCCGGCCGACAGCAAGGCCAACCTGGTCGTCATGGGACCGGCGGCCCGGCCCACCGGCGAGGCACCGCCGACGCGGACGCAGCTCGTCGTCGCCGGGGCGCTGCTGTTCTTCCTGCTCACGGTCATCGGCCATCTCGCCGCCGCGCGGATGAGCCGCCGGCTGCGGACCCAGCCGGAGATCGCCGCGGCACTGGGCTCGACGCTGCTCGGCAGCGTCGACGTATCCGGTGAACGGTCCGCGCACCGGCCGGGAGGCCGTGGCCCGCGGGCCCTGCTCCGCCGGCTCCTCGGCGTCGACACCCGGTGGGACCTGCCGACGCCGCGGGCCTCCGACGACGAGGAGGCCCGGCAGATCCGCTACCGGCGGGTGTGCGCCCGCCTCCGGGACCGGCATCCGGCCCCCCGGCGACTGCTCGTCGTCGTCCCGGACGGCGACGAGATCGCCCGCCGGGCCGCCGGGCGGCTCGTCGCCGAGGCCGGAAACGATCCGTCCCCGGACTCGTCGAGCGGGGAGTCCCCCCTGCTGCGGGTGGTGGGGGTCTCCGTGTCCCGGCCGATGGTGCCGGACCACGGCCCGGAGTCCGGTGCCCTGGTCGTGCTCAGCGCGGGCAGCTGGACCGCGCCGGAGCTCGCCGGGATCGCCGAGGCATGTGCCGACGCCCGGCACGAGCTCGTCGGCATCGTCCTCGCCGGCCCGGTCCGGGCCCGTCCGCCGCGTCCCGCCGGCCGTCGCCGCGATCCCGCCGAACCGGCGGTCGCGGTCGGCGCCGACACCACGGGAGGTACGCGGTGACGACGCATACGACATCGGAGCCGTCGGCCGCCGCTCCGCTCCTCGACTTGCAAGTACTGGTGGTGGCGGTGCGCAGGCGCCGCCGGCTCTGGGGCTCCCTCGGGCTGCTCGGGCTGCTCCTCGGCGTGGCGCTGGCCGTCCTGCTGCCGACGCCGCCGACCGCGGTGACCAAGGTGCTGGTCGCGCATCAGGAGGACCAGCCGAACGACCCCGGCACGCTCATCCGCACCGATGTCGCGCTGCTGCAGACCACCCGGATCGCCGGCCATGCACTGGCGGCCCTCAAGTCCCCGGACAAACCGGAGGACTTCATGAAGGACTACACGGGGATCGGGCTGACGAACAACGTGCTGCAGATAGAGGTGACGGGTGAGAGCGACGCGGAGGCGGTGGCCCGCACCCAGGCGCTGGCCGACGCGTTCATCGCGGACCATGTGCGGCGGATAGAGGAGGCGGCGAACTCCGAGGCCAAGGCGCTGACCGATCAGCGCGACCGGCTGCGGGAGGAGCTCACCCAGGTCAACAAGGCGATCGGAGACGCGTCCTCGGAGAGCGGTCCGAAGACGTCGGCGAACATGGAGTCGCTCTTCGCCCGCCGGGCCGAGCTCAACTCGCGGATCGCCGATCTCGACCAGCGCGCCGCGGAGGCGCGTATCGGCACGCCCCACCTCATCGCAGGCACCCAGATCGTGGACGCCCCGC
The DNA here is from genome assembly GCF_055581845.1 of Streptomyces sp. NPDC042346. NCBI lineage: Bacteria > Bacillati > Actinomycetota > Actinomycetes > Kitasatosporales > Streptomycetaceae > Streptomyces > Streptomyces sp. NPDC042346. The sequence goes on from NZ_JBVJEH010000002.1 coordinate 1,097,284, forward strand.
GCCCGGTGCGGCACTCCCTGCCCAAGACCGCCGCCACCCAGGCCGCGATCGGGCTCGCCCTCGGACTCGCCCTCGGGCTCGCGGTGGCCGCCGTCGGCTCGGTCGTGGCGGACCGCCCCGTGCTGCGCCGCGAGATCGCGGCGCACCTCGGCGCCTCGGTCGTCGCCGAGCTGCCCCGCCGGTCGCCCCGGCCGTGGCGGCGCCGGCGGATCCGGGCGGCACGGACCCGGCTCACGGCGTCCCTTGCCCGTACCGTGCGCGACTCCCCTGAACCGCTGTCGCTGCTGGAACTGGGCTGTGCGCGCGGCACGAGCGCGCTCGCCCTGGACCTCGCCCGGGAACTGGCCGCGGACGGGCCCATGGTCGTCGTCGACGGTCTGCCCGGACAGCCGCTGACCCACCGCCGCCCGAAGGCCGGAGACCCGACCGTGGTGGGCGCCGAGCTCGCCGCGACCGTGTCCCGCCGGCAACTCCGCCTCGGTGTCGGCTCGGTGGCGCCCGGTACGGCGTGGGCCGACCTCCCGTACCTCGGCACACGGACCGTGCTCGTCGTGCGTGCCGGGCACGGCAGCACCGCATGGCTGCACACCGTGGCGCGGCAGCTCGCCGAGCAGCGCATCGCGGTGATCGGGGTGGTGCTGAGCGACCCCGACGCGCGCGACCGGACCGACGGCACGCTGTGGGACGGGCCGCACACGGCGCCGCGCGGACGGATCGACCGGCCCGCCCGGCAGAGCGGGACGGGCCCGCGGCGGCCGGAGCGGGTGCCGATGTGGGCCGCGCGGATCCCGGACGACGACGCCCCGCGGATCCCGGACAACGACCAGGAGGTGCGGTAGAGATGTGTGGCATCGCAGGCACGTACCGATGGCCGGACGGGAAGGCCGTCACGGACCGGCTCACCGATACCCTCGCCCACCGCGGTCCGGACGGGGCGGGCCGGTACGGCCACCCCGTCGGTGACGGCGACGTGCAGCTCGGGCACCGGCGGCTGGCCATCGTCGACCTGTCCGAGACGGGCGCCCAGCCGATGGTGTCGGGCGGCCTCGTCCTGACGTACAACGGCGAGCTGTACAACGCGCCCGAGCTGCGTGCCGAACTGGCGGCCGCCGGGGTGCGCTTCCGCGGCACGTCCGACACCGAGGTCCTCCTGGAGGCCTGGCGCCGCTGGGGCACGGACTGCCTGCCCCGGCTGCGCGGCATGTTCGCGTTCGGGATCTTCGACGAGCGGACCGGTGAGCTGGTGCTCGCCCGCGACCAGCTCGGCATCAAGCCGCTGTTCCTGCTCCGGCGCGGCGAGGGCCTGGTGTTCGCGTCCGAGCTCAAGGCGCTCGCCGCCGCCACCGGCGGTTCGCTGGAGGTGGACCACGGGGCCCTGGTGGCCTCGCTGCTGTACTACTGGGTGCCGGACTCGCGGTGCGCGTTCCGCGAGGCGGAGAAGCTGCCGCCGGGGAGCTGGCTCCGGTGCCGGCCCGACGGACGGGTGGACCGCGGCCGGTTCTGGAACCTGCGGGACGTCGCCGCCGAGGGCCGGGAGCGGGCCCTGGCCGGGGAGCGGCCGGACATCGGCGCGATCGTCGAGGAGTCGACGCGGCGCCATCTGCTGTCCGACGTGCCCGTGGCGACCTTCCTCTCCGGCGGGCTCGACTCCAGCTATCTGACCGCGCTGGCCGCCCGCGACCAGCCCGGGATCTCCGCCTACACGATCGGGTTCCGAGCCGAGGACGCCAAGTTCGAGGCGATGCCGGACGACCTGCGGTACGCCCGGCAGGTGGCCGAGCGGTTCGGCGTCGACCTGCACGAGATCGAGATCGCTCCGAACGTCCTCGACCTGCTGCCGCAGATGACGTACCACCTGGACGAGCCGATCGGCGACCCCGCCGCGATCAACACGTTCCTGATCTGCTCGGCCGCCCGGGAGGCCGGGGTCAAGGTGATGCTCTCGGGGATGGGCGCCGACGAGCTGTTCGCCGGGTACCGCAAGCACCTGGCCAACCTCATCGCCCTGCGCTACCAGCGCGTCCCGCGACCCCTGCGGAGCGGACTGTCCCGGGCCGTGGACCGGCTGCCGGTCGCCACGGCCCGCCGGGGATACCGGTCGGTGCGGTTCGCGAAGCGGTTCCTGTCCTTCGCCGATCTGCCGGAGGAGACGGCCTTCCGGCGCAGCTACACCATGTACGACCAGGACGAGCTGCTCGCCCTGGTCGACCCGGACCTGGCCGGGACGGTCGACGACGTGCTGACCGAGCACGCGGACGTCTACCAGGACAACGACCTCGACGACTTCGTGAACCGCATGTGCCTGGGCGACGCCCGGATGTTCCTGCCGGGTCTGAACCTCGCGTACACGGACCGGTCGAGCATGGCCGCGTCGACCGAGGTGCGCGTGCCGTACGTGGACGTCGAGGTGGTCAAGGCGGCGTTCGCCGTGCCCGGCGATCGCAAGATCGTCGGACGGCAGGGCAAGGCCGTCCTCAAGGAGGCGGCCACGTCGATCCTGCCCCGGGAGATCGTGTACCGGCCCAAGGGCCTGTTCAGCGCGCCGCTGCGCGCCTGGATGAGCCGGGACCTGGCACCGCTGGTGCGCGAGGTGGTGAACGACGGCGTCCTCGTCAACTCCGGGATCCTGCGCCGCGACGCGCTGGCCCGCATGGTCGCCGAGGACGCCGCCGGGCAGCGGGACTTCTCCAAGCATCTGTGGCATGTGCTGACCCTCGAGTACTGGTATCGCGGCGCGACCTCCGCGTCCGACCGGAGCACTCACTCGACGGCGTAGAAGACAGCTGAGAAACAAGGGGACTTCGGGTGAAGCAGGTTGTGCAGAACTACAAGAGCGGCGAGCTGGCGGTGCTCGACGTGCCGGTGCCGGGGTGCAAGCCGGGGGGTGTGCTGGTCCGCAGCGCCTACTCGCTGATATCCACCGGGACCGAGCTCATGAAGGTGTCCGAGGCCGGCATGTCGATGCTGGGCAAGGCCCGCTCCCGCCCGGACCAGGTGGCCAAGGTCATGCAGAGCGTGGCCACCAACGGGGTGCCCGCCACCTACCGCAAGGTGATGGGCAAGCTGGACTCGTACACGCCGCTGGGCTACTCGCTGTGCGGGGTCGTCGAGCAGGTCGGCGCCGGGATCGACGACGTGAAGGTCGGCGACCTCGTGGCCTGCGCAGGCAACGAGCACGCGCTGCACGCCGAGCTGAACTGGGTGCCGAAGAACCTCTACTCCCCGGTGCCGGACGGCCTCCAGCCCCGGCACGCGGCCTTCGGCACCGTCGGGTCGATCGCGTTGCAGGGCGTCCGCCAGGGCGAGCCGCAGCTCGGCGAGGTGGCGCTGGTCATCGGCCTCGGGCTGATCGGGCAGCTGGTGGTGCAGCTGCTCACCGCCGCGGGTGTCCGGGTCGTCGGGGCCGACCCCGACCCGGTGCGCTGCGAGCTCGCCGAGCGCCTGGGCGCCGTGGCCTGCGGCGATCCGGCGTCCACGGCCGTGGAGGCCGCCGTCGCCGAGCTCACCGGCGGTCACGGCGTGGACCAGGTGTACCTGGCCGCCGGCGGCGGCAGCAACCAGCCGGTCGAGCTGGCCGCCCGGTTGAGCCGGGACCGCGGCCGGGTCGTCGACATCGGCAAGTGCCGCCTGGACCTGCCGTGGAACGCGTACTACGAGAAGGAACTCGACGTCCGGTTCTCCCGCTCGTACGGTCCCGGCCGGTACGACCCGGAGTACGAGCTCGACGGGCGGGACTACCCGATCGGCTACGTGCGGTGGACCGAGCGCCGCAACCTGGCGTGCTTCCTCGATCTCCTCGCCCACGGCAGCGTCGACGTGGAGCCCCTGATCTCCCACATCGCCGCCTTCGACGACGCCGTCGAGACGTACCGGCGCCTGAAGGACGGCGAGTTGAAGGCCGTGGCCGTGCTGTTCCGGTACCCCGAACACGCGGGGGAAGGGGCGGGGGAAGCGGAGGCCCCGGCGGTGACGGTGCCCGCGGTGCGACGCGGCGGCGGAGCTCCCGCCCCGGCCCGGTCCGCGAAGGGGCCGGTGCGGCTGGCGTTCGTCGGTGCGGGGAACTACGCGACGTCGATGCTGCTGCCGCACCTGACCGGGCGCGACGGCGTCGAGCTGTCCACGGTCGTCACCACGACGGCGCTGTCCGCGGCCAACGCCCAGCGGAAGTTCGGCTTCGCCCGGGCGACCACCGACCTCGACACCGTGCTCGGCGACCCGGCCGTCGACGCGGTGTTCGTGGTCACCCGCCACAGCTCGCACGCCGAACTGACCCAGCGGGCACTGCTCGCGGGCAAGGCGGTGTTCGTGGAGAAGCCGCTGGCGCTCACCGAGGACGAGCTGGCCGGTGTGCTCGCGGCGGTGGAGAAGTCCGGCAACGACCGGCTGCAGGTGGGCTTCAACCGCCGCTTCGCGCCGCTGCTCCAGGAGGCCAGGAAGCGGTTCGGCACCCGGACCGGTCCGGCGAGCCTCCGCTACCTGGTCAACGCGGGCCGGCTCCAGCACGGCAGCTGGTACCTGCGGCAGGGCACCGAGGGCTCGCGGTTCGCCGGCGAGGGCGGGCACTTCATCGACACGGCGAGCTGGCTGCTCCAGGCCGACCCCGTCTCGGTGTACGCGGTCGCCACCCCCGGCAACGACGACGTGCAGGTCGTGCTGCGCTACCCGGACGGGTCCACCGCCACCCTCAGCTACGTCACCACCGGCGCGCCCGGCTTCCCCAAGGAGACGCTGGACCTCGTCGCGGACGGCAAGGTGCTGAAGCTCGACGACTTCGTCCGTGCCTCGGTCCACGCGGACGGCACGGCCGGCCCCAAGCGGTGGGTCAGCTCACGGCTGCCCAAGGCCCGGGACAAGGGCCAGTCCGCCGAACTGGCCGCGTTCGTCAGGGCCGTACGGACCGGCGGGCCGATGCCGGTGTCGCTGGAGTCGCTGGTCGCCACCACGGCGGCCACCCTCGCCGTGCAGACCGGGCTGGCCTCCGGCGCGCCGGTGACGCTGGCGGGCGCGCGATGACCATGAGCGCGGGCTGGTACCTGCGGCGGCTGTCCCGGATGGGGCCGCGGGAGGTCGGCGGCCGGCTGGGCGACACGGTGCGCAGGCGGCGGTGGCGGGCGACGCCGCCGGACTGCCCGCCCGTCACCGGCGCCCGGTTCACCGCCGTACTGCCTCCGGGGACGCTCGCCACGGTGCCGCCGGACGCCGCGAAACGGCTCGTCGCCGAGGCGGACCGGCTGATGGCCGGGCACGCCGAGTTCTTCGGGGTGGTCCGCGACGACCTGGTCGACCCGAACTGGTGGTACGACCCGAAGACCGGGCGCCGGGCCCCGTGGGGGTACGCCTTCGACGTGCCGTACCGGGACGAGGAGGTGGTCGGGGACATCAAGCAGATCTGGGAGCCGTCCCGGCACCAGTACCTCACCGTGCTCGCCGCCGCCTACGCGATCACCGGGGACGAGCGGTACGCCGAGCGCGTGGCCAAGCACCTGCGGTTGTGGTGGGCGGCCAACGCGCCCCTGCGCGGTGTGCACTGGATCAGCGGCATCGAGCTGGGGATCCGGCTGATCTCCTGGGTGTGGATCCGCCGGCTCCTCGACGGCTGGCCGGGCGCGGCCGGGCTGTTCGAGGACAACCCGGTGGCCCGGAACCAGATCTGGCACCACCAGCGGTGGCTGGCCGCCTTCCCCAGCCGGGGGTCGTCGGCGAACAACCACGTCATCGCCGAGGCCGCCGGGCAGTTCGCCGCGGCCTGCGCTTTCGGGTGGTTCCCCTCCTCGGCGCGCTGGCGGGCCGGCGCGCTGCGGTCGCTGGAGCGGCATCTGCGCGGCAACACCTTCGACTCCGGCCTCAACCGCGAGCTGGCCACCGAGTACCACGGACTCGTCCTCGAACTCGGTCTGGCCGCGGTGGCCGAGGCGGACGCCGCCGGTGTGCCGGTCCCGGCGTCGGTCCGGCAGGTGCTGCTGCGGATGACCGACGCGCTCGCGGCCGTCGTGGACGGCCGGTTGCGGCCGCCGCGCCAGGGGGACGCGGACGACGGGCACGGTCTGATCGTGGACGGCGAGGGCACCGACCGCTGGGCCTCGCTCCTCGCCACCGGGGACGCCGTGTTCGGGCGGCTCGCCTGGTGGCCGGCGGTGACCGGCACCGACGTGCGCACCCCGCTCCTCGCCGCGCTCGTCGTGCCGTACGCGAAGAGCGGGACCGCACCGGCCGTGACCCGCCCGGCAAGCCGACCGGCCCATTTCGCCGACGCGGGCATGACCATCCTGCGCGGTCCCGCGGAGATCTGGTGCCGCTGCGACGGTGGGCCGCACGGGTTCCTGTCCATCGCCGCGCACGCCCACGCGGACGCGCTGTCCGTGGAGGTCCGGCACGACGGGGTCGACGTGCTCGCCGACCCGGGGACGTACTGCTACCACGGGCAGCCCGAGTGGCGGCAGTACTTCCGGTCGACCATCGGCCACAACACCCTGCAATGGGACGGCGGTGACCAGTCCGTCTCCGGTGGGCCGTTCCTGTGGACCCGGCATGCCCGCAGCCGCGTCCTCTTCGCTGAGACGTCCGACGCCTCCGACGCGTCCGACGCGTCCGACGCCTCCGCCGGGGGGACGGCCCGCTGGTCTGCCGAGCACGACGGCTACCAGCGCTCCGTGCACCGCCGCAGGGTGGAACTGACCGCCGCGAGCCGGGAGCTGCGGGTGGTCGACGAGGTCCGCGGCGAGCGCGGGCCCGTACGTCTGGCGTTCCACCTCGGTCCGGCGATCTCCGCGGACCTGGTGGGCGACCGGGCCGCGCTCACCTGGACCCGGGACGGCGAGGAGCGCTCCGCGGTGCTCGACCTGCCCGGGCAGCTGTCCTGGCGGGCGCATCGCGGGGAGACCGATCCACCGCTGGGCTGGTACTCCGCCGGCTTCGGGCGCAAGGAGCCCGCCACCACGCTGGTCGGTACGGGCTTCGCCGACGGCGCGGCGTCGTCCGGGGAGTTCACCACCGTACTCAGGTTCCACGGCTAGGGGGCGCGGGGTGTTCACGAGGCGGCGCCGGGCATCGCCGGTGGCGGCGCTGGCGCTGGTCCTGGCGGCGGCGACCGGCTGTACGAGCACGTCGGGCGCGGAGCCGTCCGGCACGTCCGCCACGTCCGGCGCGCCTTCCGTGTCGGGGGCGCCCGCCACCTCCGGGGCGCCTTCCGGAAGCGCCGGGGCGCCCGCCGCGTCCGTGGCCCGCGTGTGCGACAAGGCGGCGCCCGGGCCGGCGACGGCGCCGGCGGGCGCGGTGACGGTCGACCCCGCGGTCGTCGGTGACCTGGCCGCGAAGACCGAGAGCAGCCCCCCGCACACCACGTTCTGGCTTCGGCCGGGCACGCACCGGCTCGAACCGGACGCCTACGCCCAGGTCATGGCCAAGGAGGGGAACCGCTACCTCGGCGCGCCGGGCGCGGTGCTCGACGGCCGGAAGACCAACCAGTACGCGTTCGGCGGCACCGCCCGTGACGTCACGATCCGCTTTCTGACCGTGCAGGGGTTCGTCGCGCCGAACAACGAGGGCGTGGTCAACCACGACATGGCCGACGGGTGGGTGATCGAGCACGCGACGATCCAGTACAACTCCGGGGCCGGACTGATGGCCGGTGCCCGCCAGCGGCTCCGCGCGAGCTGCCTGCGCGGCAACGGCCAGTACGGCATGAACGCGTACAAGACCGGTGACTCGATCCGCGGCCTGGTCGTCGAGGGCAACGAGGTCGTGGGCAACAACACCGACGACTGGGAGCGGCGGGAGCCGGGCTGCGGCTGCACCGGAGGCATCAAGTTCTGGGCCGTCGACGGCGCCGACGTACGCGGCAACTGGGTGCACGACAACCGCGGTGCCGGGTTGTGGGCGGACACCAACAACAACGACTTCCTCTTCGAGGGCAACGTCCTGGAGGCCAACGACGGTGCCGCGCTGATGTACGAGACCAGCTACAACGCGATCATCCGGAACAACACGATCCGAGGGAACAACCGGGTCGAGGGCCGCGAGTCCGCCCGTGGCGACGACTTCCCGTACGCGACCGTCTACGTCTCCGAGGCCGGCGGCGAACCCCGGGTCCCGGCCCGCACGGACAAGATCGAGATCTACCGGAACACGCTGGAGAACAACTGGAACGGGATCACCCTGTGGGAGAACGCCGACCGGTTCTGCAACAGCCCGGCCAACACCTCCACGGACTACTGCACGCTGCTTGTGAAGGACACCGCCCGCTGCGCGCCTCCGGCCATCGCCACGGCGCCGCTCTACGCCGACTGCCGGTGGAAGACCCAGCGGGTGGAGATCCACGACAACCGCTTCGTCCTGGACGCGTCCGTCGCCGGGTGCGCGGCGGAGTGCGGCCGCATGGCGGTGATCGCCAACTCCGGTTCCTCGCCGGACTGGTCTCCGTACCGGGGCGAGCGGGTGCCCGAGGCGATCACCCGCGGACAGGGGAACCGCTGGTACGACAACGTCTACAGCGGACCGTGGAGCTTCGCCGCCGGCGACCCGGGCGGGAAGCTCGACTCCCGGCAGTGGCAGGGCCCGCCGTACCGGCAGGACGCGGGCAGCACCTTCGCCCCACGGGCCGGTGGTTGAGATGAACGGAGACTTCCGGCGCTTCGCGCTGCCGGGCGGCCAGGACACGGCGGACTCGGCGAGCACGGCGGACAGGCGGCCCGGTGCCGCACCGGGCCCCACGGGCACCCCGAAGGCCGTCGGTATCGCCTGGGCGCTGCTGGCCCTCAACACGCTGGGCTCCGCCGGGGCGAAGACCGTCGTCCCGCTCCCCCGCTCCCTCATCCAGATGGCCACCATGGGCGCGCTGGTCGTGGCGTTCGGGCTGGCGCTCGCGCTCAATCTCCGGCTGCGCATCCGGCCCAGCGCCTTCGTGTTCCTGCTGACCCTGCTCCTGGTGCCGAGCGTGATCGCCAGCGTGCAGCCGGACGTCGGGTTCGGCTCGCTGTTCCGCTGCGCCCGGCTGGCGCTGTTCGTCGGCACGCTGTGGCTGCTCAGCCGCTGGTGGGACGGCACCCTGACCTTCGTCAGGTACCACATCCGGATGTACTTCGCGGTGCTCGTCCTGGTCGCCGTCGGCTTGGTCGTCGCACCGGGCACGGCCATGCCCGAGTACTACGGCGGGCGGCTCGTCGGCGCGCTGTGGCCGCTGACCCCGCCGCAGATCGGCCAGTACGCCGCCGTGATCATCGGGCTGGCCGTGCTGCTCCTGCTGGGCCGCCGGACGACCGGGGCCGCCGCGGCGACGGTCATCGTGCCGTCGGCCGTCCTGCTGGCGATGACCCATACCCGGACGGCCACGCTCGGCCTGCTCATCGGCCTGGCGCTGGCGATCGGCTCGCTCGTCCTGACCAGCGCCGCCGCCCGCCGGTTCTTCGCCTGGGCGGTGCTGTGCGCCGCGGTGGCCGCCGTCGTGTTCAGCTCCGCGCTGCGGTCCTGGTTCCTGCGCGGGCAGAGCCAGGAGAACTTCGCCAACCTCACCGGCCGGGCCAAGGTCTGGGACGCCCTGCTGGCGGCGCCCCGGACGACCGGGGAGAAGTTCTTCGGCACGGGCCTGGGCGACAAGTCGTTCGACGGGCTGCCGATCGACAACAGCTGGCTGGCCGTCTACGACGAGCAGGGTCTGATCGGCGTCACCCTCGTGGCGGCGATGATCATCGTGCTGGGCGGCGTGGCCCTGCTGCGGCCGCCGTCGCTGCCGAGGGCCTGCGCGATCTTCCTGATCAGCTACTGCGCGCTCTCCTCGTACACCGAGGTCGGTCTCGGTGACGCCTCGGCGTATCTGCTGCATCTGACCCTGGCCGCCTCGCTGCTCGTGGCACCCGCGGCGGCCCCGCCCCTGCCGACGGTCGAGATCCCTCGGCCGCGTATCCCGCGATGGGCCCGGAGGTGATCTGAGCATGCATGTCCTTGTCGTGCACAACCGCTATTCCTCGGCGCAGCCGAGTGGGGAGAACAGAGTCGTCGACGAGGAGGTGGGGCTGCTGCGCGCGGCCGGCCACCGGGTCGACGTCTTCGAGCGGCGCAGCGACGACATCGCCGCCCGGTCCCTGCTCGGCAAGGTCGCGGTGCCCCTGCTGGTGCCGTGGAACCCGGCGGTCCGTACGGAGCTCGCCGCCCGGCTCCGCGCCGAGCGGCCGGACGTGGTGCACGTCCACAACGTCTTCCCGCTCCTGTCCCCCGCGGTGCTGGCCGCCTGTGCCGACGCCGGTGTGCCCGTCGTCGCCACGCTGCACAACTACACCCAGGTCTGCCCGCCCGGCACGCTGCACCGGGACGGCCGGGCGTGCACCGAGTGCGTGGGGTCGACGGCTTCGCTGCCCGCCGTCCGGCACGGCTGCTATCGGAACTCGCGCCTCGCGACGGTTCCGCTCGCGGTCAGCCTGACGGTCAACCGGCGGCGGTGGTGGTCCGGCGTGGAGCGGTTCTTCTGCATCTCCGCGGCGCAGCGCGACATCCTCGTACGGTCCGGCATGCCGGCCGAACGGCTCGCGGTGAAGCACAACTTCGTGCCCGATCCGGGTGCCCGCCGCACGGGCGCCGGGGAGCATCTGCTCTTCCTCGGCCGGCTCGCGGAGGCCAAGGGCGTGCGGCTGCTCATGGCCGCGTGGGACGAGCTCGCCGCGGACGGCGGTGTGGGCGTGCCGCTGGTGATCGCCGGCGCGGGGCCGCTGGAGGGAGAGGTGACCGCCTGGGCGGCGGGCCGGGACGACGTGCGGTACGCCGGCCTGTGGGACCCGGAGGAGTGCCGGCGCGCCGCCGCGCGGTCGGTCGCCGTCGTGGCTCCCTCGATGGCCCAGGAGACGTTCGGCCTGGTGGTCGCGGAGGCGATGGCGGCGGGAGTCCCGGCCGTCGCCGCCGGTCACGGCGCCTTCGTCGAACTCGTCGAGGAGGGGGTGACCGGGCTGCTCCACCGGCCGGGCGAGCCCGCCTCGCTCGCGTCCCGCATCCGCCGGATCACGGCCGATCCGGAGCGCAACCGGGAGATGGGGGAAGCGGCACGGCGCCGTTACGAGCAGGGGTTCAGCCCGGCCGTCGGGCTGGAGCGCCTGCTGGAGGGGTACCGCTCCGCGATCGCGGAGTGGTCCGGCGGCGGGGACGGTACGCCGCCGGCAAGGAACGTACACGCGGGCTCGCGGCGGGGTACCCGCGCGGGCGGAAATGGGGGGAAGTAGATGACTCGATGCCGACTCTGCGGCTCGGAGGCGCTGGCCAGCGTCGTCGATCTGGGGGCGACCCCGCCGTGCGAGAGTTTTCTCGCCGCGGACCAACTGGACCGGCCGGAACCGGCGTACCCGCTGCACCTGCGGGTCTGCACGGACTGCTGGCTCGCACAGATACCTCCGCTGATCACGCCCGAGGAGACGTTCAAGGAGTACGCGTACTTCTCCTCGTACTCGACCTCCTGGGTGGAGCACGCGCGCGGGTACGTCGCGGACGCCGTGGAGCGCCTCGCTCTCGGCCCCGACTCCTTCGTGGTGGAGGTCGCGAGCAACGACGGGTACCTGCTGCGGCACATGGTGGACCGGGGGATCCGCTGCCTCGGCGTCGAGCCGTCGGTGAACGTCGGCGCCGCGGCGCGGGAGGCGGGTGTGCCGACGCTCACGGAGTTCCTGTCCCCGGACACCGGCGCGGCCGTCCGCGCCGAGCACGGCCCGGCGGACCTGGTCGTGGCCAACAACGTGTACGCGCACATCCCCGACGTCGTCGGGTTCACCCAGGGGCTGCGCGCCCTGGTCGCCGACGACGGCTGGGTCTCCATCGAGGTGCAGCACCTGCTGACCCTGATCGAGGAGAACCAGTACGACACGATCTACCACGAGCACTTCCAGTACTACACGGTGGCGTCGGCCGCGCGGGCGCTCGCGAGCGGCGGCCTCACGCTCGTGGACGTCGAGCTGCTGCCGACGCACGGCGGCTCCATCCGGCTGTGGGCCCGGCCGGCGGCGGTGGCCGGCGAGCCGTCCCGGCGGGTGGCCGAGGTGCTGGACCGGGAGAAGGCGGCCGGGCTCCAGGAGCTCTCCGGGTACGCCGAGTTCTCCGCCCGGGTGGCCAAGGTGCGCCGGGACCTCCTGCGGTTCCTCATCGAGGCGGCGGAGCGCGGCGAGACGGTCGTCGGCTACGGCGCCCCGGGCAAGGGCAACACCCTGCTCAACCACTGCGGCATCCGGCCCGACCTGCTCGCGTACACGGTCGACCGCAACCCGTACAAGCACGGCAGGTTCACCCCGGGCACCCGCGTCCCGATCCTGGCGCCCGAGCAGATCGCCGCCGACCGACCCGACTACGTGCTCGTCCTCCCGTGGAACCTGCGGGCCGAGCTCGTCGAGCAGCTGTCCTTCGTGCACGAGTGGGGCGGCCGGCTGGTCTTCCCCATCCCGGAACTGAGCATTGTCGAGGTCAAGTCATGAAGGTCGTCCTGTTCTGCGGCGGTTACGGGCTGCGCATGCGCAGCGGAGCCTCCGACGACGTGCCCAAGCCGATGGCGATGGTCGGCCCGCGGCCGCTGATCTGGCACGTCATGCGCTACTACGCGTCCTTCGGGCACACGGAGTTCATCCTGTGCCTCGGGTACGGGGCCCACCACATCAAGAACTTCTTCCTCACGTACGAGGAGACGACGTCCAACGACTTCGTCCTGCGCGGCGGGCGGACCGAGCTGCTGTCCACCGACATAGCCGACTGGACGATCACGTTCGCGCAGACCGGCATCGAGTCGCCGATCGGGGAGCGGCTGCGCCGCGTCCGGCAGCACCTGGACGGCGACGAGATGTTCCTCGCCAACTACGCCGACGTGCTCACCGACGCCCCGCTGCCGGAGATGATCGACCGGTTCGCCCGGCGCGACGCGGGTGCGTCGATGATGGTGGTGCCGCCGCAGTCGTCGTTCCACTGCGTGGACCTGGGCGAGGACGGCCTGGTGGGGGGCATCACCGCGGTGAGCGACATGCCGCTGTGGGAGAACGGCGGGTACTTCGTGCTCCGCCAGGAGGTGTTCGACCACATCCCGGAGAACGGGGACCTGGTCGCCGACGGATGCGCCCAACTCGCCAAGCAGGGACGGCTGGTGGCGTATCAGCACCGCGGGTTCTGGAAGCCGACCGACACCGTGAAGGAGCGGGCCGCGCTCGACGACGCCTACGCCCGGGGCGACCGCCCGTGGGCCGTGTGGGAACGGGACGGCGCGGGGGCGCGCGAGGGGGTGAGGACCGCGTGATCCGGCTCGGCTCCGGGCGTCTGGACCGGATCGTCGCGGTGGGGGCGCACTGCGACGACATCGCCATCGGCGCGGGCGGCACGCTGCTGACGCTGTGCCTCGCGCGGCCGGGCGTCCGCGTCGACGCCCTGGTCCTCTCCGGCGGTGGCGGCGAGCGGGAGCAGGAGGAGCGGGCGGCGCTCGCCGCCTTCTGCCCGGGCGCCGACCTGCGGCTGACCGTCCTCAAGCTGCCGGACGGCCGGATCCCCGCGCACTGGGAGGAGGCCAAGGCCGCCGTCGAGGAGCTGCGCGAGCGGACCGAGCCGGACCTGATCCTCGCCCCGCGGACCGACGACGCGCACCAGGACCACCGCGGCCTGGCGCGGCTGCTGCCGACCGCGTTCCGCGACCATCTCGTCCTCGGCTACGAGATCGTCAAGTGGGACGGCGATCTCGGCCGTCCCACGGCGTACCAGCCGCTGTCGCCGGAGGTCGCCGAGGAGAAGGTCCGGCTGCTGCAGGAGCACTACCCCTCGCAGCGGCACCGGCCCTGGTACGACCGCGAGGCCTTCCTCGGTCTCGCACGGATCCGCGGCATCGAATGCCACGCGCGGTACGCCGAGGCGTTCGCCGTCACCAAACTCACTCTCGACCTGGGGGAATGAACCTTGCGCGTACTGCTGACCGGACACCAGGGCTACTTGGGCACCGTGATGGCCCCGGTCCTCGCGGCTGCCGGACACGAGGTCGTCGGTCTCGACGCCGGCCTGTTCGCCGACTGCGTCCTCGGCCCGCGGCCCGCCGACCCGTCCGGGCACCGGGTGGACCTGCGGGACGTCACGGCCGAGCACGTGGCCGGGGTGGACGCCGTGATCCATCTGGCCGCGCTCTCCAACGACCCGCTGGGATCGCTGGCGCCGGACCTCACCTACGACATCAACCACCACGCCTCCGTACGGCTGGCCCGGCTGGCCCGCGACGCCGGGGTGACGCGCTTCCTGTACGCGTCGACCTGCTCGGTGTACGGCGCCGCGGGCGGTGACGGCCTGGTCGGCGAGGACGCCCCGCTGCGCCCGGTGACGCCGTACGCGGAGTCCAAGGTCCGCGTCGAGGACGACCTGCACGCGCTGGCCGACGACGACTTCACCCCGGTGTACATGCGCAACGCCACGGCCTTCGGCTTCTCGCCGCGGCTGCGCGCCGACATCGTGCTGAACAACCTGGTGGGCCACGCGCTCCTGTCCGGCGAGGTGCTCGTGATGTCCGACGGCACGCCCTGGCGCCCGCTGGTGCACGCCGCCGACATCGCCCGGGCCTTCGAGGCGGCGCTGACCGCGCCGCGCGAGGCGGTGCACGACCGGGCGTTCAACATCGGCAGCGAGGTCAACAACGTCACGGTCGCCGAGATCGCCGACCAGGTCGCCGAGGCGGTGTCCGGCTCGAAGGTGGTGATCACCGGGGAGACCGGTGCCGATCCGCGCTCGTACCGGGTGGACTTCTCCCGGTTCCGGGCCGCGATACCCGGCTTCGACTGCGAGTGGACGGTGAAGCGGGGCGCGCTCGAACTCGCCGACGCGTACCGCGAACACGGGCTGATCCGGGAGGACTTCGAGCGCCGCTTCACCCGTCTCGCCGTGCTGCGCGCGGCGTCCGAGGCCGGCTCCGTCGACGACACCCTGCGGTGGCGCCGATGAGGACGGCCGGCGAGCGGATGCACGAGCTGGTGGAGCGGTTGTACCCGCTGTGCCGGAGCATCACCGGCGACGGGGTGCGCGCCACCCTGGACATCGTCGGCGAGTACCTTCCGCTCCAGGTGCACGAGGTGCCGACCGGGACGGAGGTCCTCGACTGGACGGTGCCGCAGGAGTGGAACATCCGGGACGCGTACGTCGCCGACGCCGCCGGCAACCGCGTCGTGGACTTCGCCGCGTCCAGCCTGCACGTGCTCGGCTACAGCGTGCCGGTGTCGCGGACGATGCCGCTGGCCGAGCTGCGCGAGCACCTGCACACCCTGCCGGACCATCCGACCTGGGTGCCGTACCGCACCAGTTACTACACGCCGGAGTGGGGGTTCTGCCTGGCGCAGGAGACCTTGGACGCGCTGCCGGACGGCGAGTACGAGGTGTGCGTCGACTCCACGCTCGCGGACGGCCATCTCACCTACGCCGAGCACGTGGTCCCCGGGCAGGTCGCCGACGAGGTGATCGTCTCCTGTCACGTCTGCCACCCGTCGCTGGCCAACGACAACCTGGCCGGCGTCGCGGTGGCGACGTTCCTGGCCCGGGCGCTGGCCGAGCGGACGCCGTACTACACCTACCGGTTCATCTTCGCGCCCGGCACCATCGGGGCGATCACCTGGCTGGCCCGCAACGCGGAGCGGATCGAGCGGGTCAAGCACGGCCTGGTGCTGGCCTGCGCCGGGGACACCGGACAGCTGACGTACAAGCAGAGCAGGCGCGGCGACGCGGAGATCGACCGGGTGATGCGGCACGTCCTCACCGCGTCCGAACGCCCGCACCGTGTCGCCGAGTTCACGCCGTACGGCTACGACGAGCGGCAGTACTGCTCCCCCGGGTTCGACCTCGGCGTGGGCTCGCTCAGCCGGACCCCGTACGCCGGCTACCCCGAGTACCACACCTCGGCGGACAACCCGGACTTCGTCTCCCCGGAGGCGATGGAGGACACCCTCGCCGTCTGCCGCGAGGCGTTCGAGGTGCTCGACCGCAACCGCCGGTACGTCAACCTCAGCCCCTACGGCGAACCACAGCTGGGACGACGGGGGTTGTACGAGTCGCTCGGCGGGCGCAGCGACGCGAAGCAGGCCCAGATGGCCATGCTCTGGGTGCTGAGTCTCTCCGACGGCGAGCACCGTCTGCTGGACGTCGCCGAGCGGTCCGGGCTGCCGTTCGACACGGTCGCCGCCGCGGCCGACGCCCTGGGCGCCGCCGGGCTGATCAAGGCATGACGCCGATGACCACCGAGGGAGAGACGACGACACCGGCGGACCGGCGGACCGCCAAGCGTGCCGTCGCGGGCCGGCTGTCCTGGGGACTGGCCGACCAGGCGGCGTCCAGCATCTCCAACTTCGCGGTGGGGATCTATGTGGCGCGCTCGCTGGGGCTGACCGCGTTCGGCGTGTTCAGCCTGGCCTGGGTGACCTACGGCGTGGTGCTCAACGTCTCCCGGGGGCTGGCCACCGATCCGCTGGTGGTGCGGTTCAGCGGCGTGCCGGACGCGTCCTGGCGTGCGGCGGTGGCCAGGTCGTCGGGTACGGCGCTCGGTGTCGGCGCCGCGCTCGGCGCGGTGTCCCTCGTGGTCGGCCTCGCGCTCGGCGGCCCGGTGGGGACCGCGTTCGCCTGCCTCGGCGTCGTCCTGCCGGGGCTGCTGTTGCAGGACGCGTGGCGGTTCGCGTTCTTCGCGGCCGGCGCCGGGCGGAAGGCATTCGTCAACGACATGGTGTGGGCCGTCGCGCTCGTCCCGGCCATGGTGGTGGCGGCCCGGGTGGGCAGCGTGGCCGCTTTCGTGCTCGCCTGGGGCGCGTCCGCCGCGGTGGCCGCGGGGTACGGCCTGCTCCAGTCCGGGATCCGGCCCCGGCCGGCCGGGGCCCGCGCGTGGATGCGCGAGCACCGCGACCTCGGCTCGCGGTACCTCGTCGAGAACGTCACCAACAGCGGCGCGAGCCAGCTGCGGGCGTACGGGCTCGGCGCGATCGTCGGGGTCGGCGCCGTGGGGGTGGTCCGGGGCGCCGAGCTCCTGCTCGGCCCGTTCCTCGCCGTCCTGATGGGTCTTTCCCTGGTCACCGTCGCGGAGGCGGCACGGGTGCTGCGGCGGGCCCCGCACCGCCTCGGCGCGTTCTGTCTCCTGCTGGGCGGCGGGCAGGCCGCCGCCGCGCTGCTCTGGGGCGGGGCGCTGCTGCTCGTACCGGACCGGGTCGGCGAGCTCGTGCTCGGCGGCGTCTGGAGCGGCGCCTCGGAGCTCATCGTGCCGGTCACGCTCGGCGTCGCGGGCGCCGGCCTCGGCACCGGCGCGGCGGCCGGGCTGCGCGCGCTCGGCGCGGCCCGGCGCAGCCTGCGCAGCCAGCTGATCGCCTCCGCCTGTTACGTCGCCGGCGGGCTCGGCGGCGCGGCCGCGGCCGGCACGGTCGGCTCGGCCTGGGGCGTGGCCGCCGCGACCGTCTGCAGCTCGGCGGTGTGGTGGCTGCAACTGCGCTCGGCCCTGCGGGAGCACCACCGGAAGCCCCTTCCCGACGTTCCCGATGCTCCTGTTCCCGATGTTCCCTTGCCCGCTGATCCCGTGCCCGCCGTTCCCGTGCCCGCCGTTCCCGATGTTGCCGATGTTCCCGAAGCGAGGACCTCATGACCGCCCGACCCCGACTGAGCATCGGCCTGCCCGTGTACAACGGCGAGGAGTACCTGGCCGAGTCGTTCGACGCCCTGCTCGGCCAGACGTACGAGGACTTCGAGCTGGTCGTCTCCGACAACGCCTCGACCGACGGCACGGGGGACATCTGCCGCCGGTACGCCGAGAAGGACTCACGCATCCGGTACATCCGGCTCCCCCGGAACATCGGCGCCGCGCCGAACCACAACTACGTGTTCACCGAGTGCCGCGGCGAGCTCTTCAAGTGGGCCTCGCACGACGACCTGTACGCCCGGGACCTGCTGCGGCGCTGCGTGGAGGCGCTGGACGAGCGGCCGGACGTGATCCTGGCCCACGCCGACCAGGCGGTCATCGACGAGGACGGGCAGGTGAAGGTCCCGTACGAGTACACGCTGGCCACCGCCTCGCCGCACGCGCCGGAGCGCTTCCGCAGCATGCTGTTCGAGCCCGGTGGCGACGACTTCTACGGGGTGATGCGGGCCGATGTGCTGCGCCGGGTGAAGCCGCACGACAGCTACCACCACGCGGACCGCACGTTCGTCTCCGAGATCGGCCTGCACGGGCCCTTCCACCAGGTGCCGGAGCTGTTGTACTTCCGCCGCGACCACCCCACCCGCGCCGAGCGGGCCAACCCCTCCAAGCGGTCCCGGTGCGTCAACCTGGACCCGCGCCGGGCCGGCCTCCTGCACCCGACGCCCCGGCTGCTCGCCGAGTACGTCTGGGGCTTCGTCGCGGCGATCCGGCGGGCGCCGCTGTCCACGGCCGACCGGCGCGCGTGCTACCGCCACCTGGCCGCGTGGGCGACCAGCAGGGCCCGGCCGGGCGCGGGCGAGCGGGTCGAGGACCGGGCCCCGGTCGACCCGGCGAAGCTCACCGTCTCCGTCGACGCACTCGTCGCGGGCCGCGAGGGGCGGCGGGCGTGACCGCCTCCCGCGTCGGGGTGTTCGGCCTGCTCGGCTCCGGCAACCTCGGCAACGACGGCTCGCTGGAGGCCGTGCTCGGGTACCTCCGCGCCGAGCACCCGGAGGCGGTCGTGGACGCGCTGTGCGGCGGACCCGAGGTCGTCTCTGCCCGGTACCGGATCCCCGCGACGCGGCTGCACTGGTACCGCGGGGAGTACCGGACCGCGTCGCGTGCGGGCGCGATCGCGGGGAAGGGCCTGGGCAAGCTCGTCGACGCCTTCCGTACGGCCGCCTGGGTGCGCCGGCACGACGTGGTGATCGTGCCGGGCATGGGCGTCCTGGAGGCCACGCTGCCGCTGCGGCCGTGGGGATTCCCGTACGCGCTGTTCCTGCTCTGCGCGTCCGGCCGCCTGTTCGGCACCCGGGTCGCGCTGGCCGGCGTCGGCGCCGACGCGATCGGCAACCGCTCGACCCGGGCCCTGGTGCGCTGGTCGGCGCGGCTCGCCACGTACCGCTCGTACCGGGACGGCCTGTCCCGCGACGCGATGCGGGCGATGGGCGTGGACACCGCGCGCGACGAGGTCTACCCGGACCTCGCCTTCGCCCTGCCGACGCCCTCGGAGCCCGCGACACCGGGCCTGGTCTGCGTCGGCGTCATGGACTTCCACGGCGGCGACGACGACCGCGACCGGGCCGAGGAGATCCACCGGCGCTACGTGGACGGAGTAACCGCCTTCGTCCGCGCGCTGGTTCGGGACGGCAGACCGGTCCGGCTGCTCACCGGCGACGAGGTCGACAGGGCGGTGGTCGCCTCGATCCTCGACGCCGTGGACTCGCCGCTGGTCACCGCCGCCGACGCGGCCTCGCTGGCCGACCTGATGAAGGAGACGGCCGCGGCCGAGGCCGTGGTGGCGACTCGCTACCACAACCTGGTCTGCGCCCTGAAGGTCGGAACGCCGACGCTCGCCCTCAGCTACGCGGCGAAGAGCGACGCGCTGATGGCCCAGCGGGGACTCGCCGCGTACCGCCACCCTGCCCGCGAGGTCGACGCCGACCGACTCCTGGAGCAGTTCCGGGAGTTGGAGAAGGCCGCGGCGGAGCTGCGGGTGACCCTCGCCGAGCGGAACCAGGTCGCCGCCCGGCGCCTGGAGGAGCAGTTCACCGCCCTGACCGCGGCCCTGTTCCCGACGACCGACCACGCCCCCACCCACGCCCACGCCCTGCGGGAGACCCCATGAAAGCGACCGAAGTCCCGGAGATCGACGGCGCGTACCTCTTCGAGCCGACGCCGTACGCCGACGAACGCGGCTTCTTCTGCCGCACGTTCGACGCCGATGTGGTCCGCTCGGTCGGCCTCGACCCGAACTCCTTCGTCCAGGACAGCGTGTCCCGCTCGGTCCGGGGCGTGCTGCGCGGCCTGCACCTGCGCTCGGGCGCCGGCGAGGCCAAGCTCGTGCGCTGCTCGTACGGGAGGATCTTCGACGTCGTCGTCGACCTGCGGCCCGACTCCCCGACGTACCGCAACCGGGCCTTCTTCGAGCTGTCCGGCGAGACGCAGGCGACCCTGTACATCCCTGCGGGATGCGCGCACGGCTTCCAGGCGCTGAGCGAGACCGCCGACACGTCGTACCGGATCGACCGCCCGCACGATCCTGCCGAGGACGTGACGATCGCCTTCGACGACCCGGAACTCGCCGTCCCCTGGCCGCTGCCGCCCGTATCGATGTCCGAACGGGACCGGAAGGCGCCGAGCCTCGCCGAGGCCCTCGAGCAAACGGAGAAGTGACGTCAGCATGGACAGCGAAGAGTTCCTCCTGCCCCGGTCGCGGCAGGCGAACGAGCGGCTGCACGCCCTGGTCCCCGGGGGCGCGCACACCTACGCCAAGGGCGACGACCAGTACCCCGAGAACCTCGCCCCGGTCATCAGCCACGGCCGCGGCGCCCACGTCTGGGACGTCGACGGCAACCGCTACATCGAGTACGGGTCGGGGCTCCGGTCGGTCAGCCTCGGCCACGCCCACCCCCGCGTGAACGAGGCGGTGCGCCGGGAGATCGACCGCGGCAGCAACTTCGTCCGGCCCTCCATCGTGGAGGTCGAGGCCGCGGAACGCTTCCTGGCCACGGTGCCGACCGCCGAGATGGTGAAGTTCGCGAAGAACGGCTCCGACGTCACCACCGCCGCCGTCCGCCTCGCCCGCGCCGTCACCGGGCGCCCCCGGGTGGCGATCTGCGGCGACCACCCGTTCTTCTCCGTCGACGACTGGTTCATCGGCACCACGCCGATGAACGCCGGCATCCCGGCGGCGACCACCGAGCTCACCGTGGCGTTCCCGTACGGGGACCTGGCCGCCACCGAGGAGCTGCTCAGCCGGTACGAGGGCGAGGTCGCCTGTCTGATCCTCGAACCCGCCGGCCATGCCGAGCCGCCGCCCGGGTACCTCGCAGGACTGCGCGAGCTGGCCGACCGGCACGGCTGCGTCCTGGTCTTCGACGAGATGATCACCGGCCTGCGCTGGTCGGAGGCGGGCGCCCAGGGTCTGTACGGCGTCGTCCCCGACCTCTCCACGTTCGGCAAGGCGCTGGGCAACGGGTTCGCCGTCTCCGCGCTGGCCGGGCGCCGCGACCTGATGGAGTGGGGCGGGCTGCGCCACTCCGGCGACCGGGTGTTCCTGCTGTCCACCACCCACGGCGCGGAGACGCACTCGCTGGCGGCCGCGATGGCCGTGCAGACCACGTACGCCGAGGAGGGCATCACCGCGCGGCTGCACGCCCTCGGCGAGCGGCTGGCCGCCGGTGTCCGCGAGGCGGCGGCCGCGATGGGCGTCGGCGAGCACGTCGTCGTCCGGGGGCGGGCCAGCAACCTGGTCTTCGCCACCCTCGACGAGAACCTCCGGCCGTCGCAGGAGTACCGCACCCTGTTCCTGCGCCGGCTCCTCGCGGGCGGGGTGCTCGCCCCGTCGTTCGTGGTGAGCAGCGCGCTCGACGAGGCGGACATCGACCGCACCGTCGACGTGGTGACCCAGGCGTGCGCGGTGTACCGGAAGGCACTGGACGCCGCCGACCCCACGCCGTGGCTGGCCGGGCGGCCGGTGAAGCCGGTATTCCGCCGCTTGGCTTGACGCGCGGCGTGGTGCGGTGCGGCGCAGCACCGCGCCGCGACATTGCATGACGTGAGGTGACGTGACGTGACGTCAGCGGTGCTGCCACCGGCCCTCGTCGGCGATCCGGTCGACCAGCCACGCGGTCGCCGGCACCACCACCAGCGCGGTGCACCAGCCGCCGAGGACGTCGGTCGGGTAGTGCGCGCCCAGGACGACCTGCGCCCATCCCATGGCGGCGCCGGCGACCAGCGCCGCGACGAGCACGAGCGAGGTGCCGGCCGCCCTGCCGAGCCCGAGCCGGCCGGTCGCGAGCAGCGCGACGGCGAGGGCGAGCGCGGTGAGGAAGGCGGTGTGCCCGCTCGGGTAGGACAGGTTCTCGTCGCCGTGGATGGTGCGTCCCACCAGGTGCTTCAGCAGCCTCGTCGTCGCCACGGTCAGACCGGCACCGGCGACGACGAGCACCGCCGCGCGAGGGCGCCGAAGGAGCAGGCAGCCCGCCACGAGGGCCACGACCAGCATCGCCGCCCCCACGGGCTCCCCCAGGAAGTCCGTGGCGAGCGCGACCGTCCGCCACGGCGGCGGCACGCCGTCCGCCGTCGACCAGAGCCACGCGTCGACCGCGCCGGGGTCGCCCCGGCCGCTGTAGAGGACCCCGAGCACGACGGCCACGAGCGCGGCAAGGGCCGCGACCAGCCCGACCCACACGCGCAGCAACGGGGGCAGCACCGCGCGACGGTCTGCCCCGAGTTCCCGCTCCGCTCCGGCCAGGCGATCCACGTCCATGTCCTCACGATAGGCGGCGGATTCGGACCCGACTGTCGACCCCGCACACCTCACCACCCCGCGTGACCCACATCACTTTCACCGTCCTTCCGCTTTCCGTTATCCATGCCCGGGCCCCAGGCTCTCCCGTGCGCAACCATCTCCAACAGACGGGACAGTCGGCGTGCGGCAGAGCACAGGAACCGAGCGGGACACCGAGCTGGTCATGGCGGCACGGAACGGTGACCCATGGGCGCGGGAGCAGCTGGTCACCGCCCACCTGCCCCTGATCCGCACCACCGTGGCGCTCGCCATGAGCGGCCGTGGGGGCGCCGAGCACGTCGAACACGTCGTACGGGAGACGATGCTGCGCGCCCTCGACGGGCTGGCCGCCGTGTCCGATCCCGCCACCTTCAGGCCGTGGCTGGTCGCGATCGCCGTGGACGGGATCCGTAGGCACCGGCACGCGCAGCCGGCCGGTTTCGCGCAGGGGGACGCCGCGACGCCGGCCGCCGAGTGGCAGCACCCGAGGGGTCAGGCGTACGAGATCACCACGGCGGCGCGCTGGCTGGACCCGGACGACGGCGAACTGTTGGCCCTGTGGCGGCTGGAGTGCACGGGTGAGCTGACCCGCTTCGAGACCGCGGCCGCGCTGCGGTGGTCCGTCGAAGACACGACGGTCCGCGTCGAGGGGCTACAGGCCCGGCTCGACGCAGCCCGGGTCGTGGCGGGCGCACTGACCGAGAACGCGCCCTGCCGCGGCCTGAGCCGAGAGGCGGCGGGATGGGACGGCCGGCCCTCCGCCCCGTGGCGCGACCACCTGGCCCAGCACACGCTCGCCTGCGGGCACTGCGCGACGCGCTGGAACGGCCTGGTCCCCGCGGCGATCCTCCTGACGGCCACGCGCCCCGCGCGTTCGGCCGAGGCGAGTGCGGCCCAGGCGAGTGCGGCCGCCCGGGAAGACGTCACACCACTGCCTGCGCCTTCGTACGCCCCCGGCTCACACGGCGCCTCCGTCTCGTACGAAAGCACCGAGCAGCCGTTCACGGCCGCAAGCCCGTACGGTACGACCGAACTGCCCCCACTGATATCCCGCCACGGGACGGCCTCGGCCTCCTCGATACCGGGCCGGCGCGGCTCGCGTGCGGCGCTCCGTCGCCGTCGTCAGACGCAGGAACGGAACCGGCGCCGGGCCGTCATCGCCGCCGGTGTCGTGGTCATGGCGGTCACGGGCGGAGCCTTCTCGCTGTACGGGGGGCGTGGAGGGGACGACGAGCTCCTCGAAGCGAACCGGCTGGCAGCCTCGGGCCCGGACCTGCCACTCGCCCACGACCCGTCCTCCCACTCCGGGGCCCCGGTGACGGAACCGGTGACCCCCTCCTCCTCACCGTCCACCTCCAAGTCCGCCGCCGCACGCCCCTCCACGTCGGCATCGCCCACCGCGCGGACCACCACCGAGCCGACCCGTCCCGCCCGCACCACCCCGCCGCCCCAGGTGAGGACGACCCCGCCCCGCACCACGGCCCCCACGGGCGGCCCACAGTCAACCGGCACCGGCACCGGCACCGGCACCGACTCGAACTCCGGCACCGACACGGGCACGGACTCGGGCGCGGGTACCGGAGCCAGTACCGGCACCGGTACCGGAGCCGGTGCGCAGAACGACCAGGGCCAGAGCTCGGCCGCCGACCAGGTCGTGGCCCTCGTCAACGCGGAGCGCGCCAAGGCGGGTTGTGGCCCGCTGTCGATGAACTCGACCCTGACCAGGGCGGCTCAGGGCCACTCCGACGACATGGCGGCGCGTGACTTCTTCGACCACACCAACCCCGACGGCGACGGCCCGGGGGAACGGGTGACGGCAGCCGGCTACCCCTGGTCGACGTACGGCGAGAACATCGCCATGGGCCAGAGCACGCCGGAACAGGTCATGGACTCTTGGATGAACAGCCCGGGGCACCGCGCGAACATCCTCAACTGCTCGTTCAAGGAGATAGGCATCGGCATCCACTCCGCGGGCGGCCCTTACTGGACACAGGTCTTCGGCGCCCGCTGACACCGCCGCCCCGCACGCGTTCGCCGCGGCGCTGCCCACCCACAGCAGGGGCAGCGCCCGCACGGGATGCCCTGTCGCTCCGGCTCGCTCCCATGGCCACGTCGTAGCCGGGCACCCCCTCCGCCGCCGGCCGATCCGGCATCTCCACCGTGCCTGATCCCGGGCGATCACGGCCAGGCACAGATCGCGCGTGGCGACGCAGCCACGCAGCGCGACATCCATGAGAGGACCCCCACCCCCACCCCCACCCCCACCCCCACCAGAAGCACGTTATCCGCGTTTGCGCTTATGGCGCGTCTGCAATTATTGTTGCAGCACGTAAGCAGCCTACTCAAGCAAACACGGAAGGACGGAGCCATGCCGCTCGCGCTCCTCGCCCTGGCAGTCGGGGCCTTCGGGGTCGGAACGACCGAGTTCGTCGTCATGGGACTACTGCCCGACATCGCCGGCGACTACGGCGTCTCCATCCCCACCGCGGGCCTGCTGGTCACCGGCTACGCGCTCGGCGTCGTCGTCGGCGCACCCCTGCTGACCGTCCTCGGCGGCAACGTGAGCCGCAAGCGGATGCTCATGCTGCTGATGGGCCTGTTCGTCCTCGGCAACACGCTCTCCGCCGTCGCCCCGAGCTTCGGGATGATGCTGACGGGCCGCGTGATCGCCTCGCTCGCCCACGGCTCGTTCTTCGGCATCGGTTCCGTCGTCGCCGCCGAGCTCGTCGCGCCGGACAAGAAGGCCGGCGCCATCGCCACCATGTTCACCGGCCTGACGGTCGCCAACATCGTCGGCGTACCGCTCGGCACCTTCATCGGGCAGGCGGTCGGGTGGCGCACCACCTTCGCGCTCGTCGCCGTGCTCGGTGTGATCGGGCTGCTCGGCATCGCCAGGCTCGTGCCCGCCATGCCCCGCCCGGAAGGCACCCACCTGCGCCAGGAGCTGAAGGCGTTCCGCAATCCGCAGGTGCTGCTCGCGATGGCGATGACGGTGCTCGGCTTCGGCGGCGTCTTCGCCGCGATCACCTACATCGCACCGATGATGACCGAGGTCGCCGGCTACTCCGACGGCGCGGTCACCTGGCTCCTCGTCCTCTTCGGCGTCGGCATGTTCCTCGGCAACCTGATCGGCGGCCGGTACGCCGACCGTGCGTTGATGCCCCTGCTGTACGCCGCCCTCGGCGGGCTCGCGATCGTCCTCGCCCTGTTCACCGTGGCCGCCCACCACAAGGTCCTCGCCGCGATCGGCATCCTCCTCGTCGGGGCGCTCGGCTTCGCCACGGTGCCGCCGCTGCAGAAGCGCGTCCTGGACCAGGCGCACGGCGCGCCGACCCTGGCCTCCGCCGTCAACATCGGCGCCTTCAACCTCGGCAACGCGCTCGCCGCCTGGCTCGGCGGCAGCGTCATCGCCGCCGGCTTCGGCTACACCGCCCCGAACTGGGTCGGCGCCGCCCTCGCCGCCGCCGCCCTCGGCCTCGCCTTCTGGTCCGCGGCGCTGGAGCGCCGGACTCCCACGGCCGAAGCCGCCGACACCGCCACCGCCGACACCCGCACTCCCGTACACCACTGATCACTCCGGGCGACGACCGTCCTCGACCAGGCGTCCGCGTCCCCGGCTCTCGCCTCCGCCGCCGGCGTCGGCGCCCTCGACCTCACATCACCCGGAATCGCAGAGAAGGCAGTACACCCATGTCCCACGTCCCCACCGTCACCCTCAACAACGGCACGGAGATCCCCCAGCTCGGCTTCGGCGTCTTCCAGGTCCCGGACGACGAGACCACCACCGCCGTGGCCCACGCCCTCGAAGCCGGCTACCGCTCCGTCGACACCGCCGCGATCTACGGCAACGAGGCCGGGGTGGGCCGCGCGCTCGCCGCCTCCGGTGTCCCCCGCGAGGAGCTCTTCGTCACCACGAAGCTGTGGAACGCCGACCAGGGGTACGACTCCACCCTGCGGGCCTTCGACGACAGCCTCGCCAAGCTCGGCCTCGACCACGTCGACCTGTACCTGATCCACTGGCCCACCCCGGCCCGTGACCTGTACGTCGACACCTGGAAGGCCATCGAGACGCTGGTCGCCGACGGGCGGGTCCGCACCGCGGGAGTCTCCAACTTCCAGCCCGCGCACATCCGTCGGCTCCTGGACAGCAGCGACCTGGTGCCCGCCGTCAACCAGATCGAGCTCC
Organism: Streptomyces sp. NPDC042346; assembly: GCF_055581845.1. Lineage (NCBI taxonomy): Bacteria > Bacillati > Actinomycetota > Actinomycetes > Kitasatosporales > Streptomycetaceae > Streptomyces > Streptomyces sp. NPDC042346. The sequence continues at coordinate 1,123,879 of NZ_JBVJEH010000002.1, forward strand.
ACCCGGCGCTCCAGCAGCGGGAGTTGCGCGAGCTGCACGCCGAGCACGCGATCGTCACCGAGGCGTGGAGCCCGCTCGCGCAGGGCGCGGTGCTCGCCGACCCGGCGATCGCCGCGATCGCCGCCCGGCACGGGAAGTCCCCGGCCCAGGTGGTGCTGCGCTGGCACCTCCAGCTCGGGAACGTCGTCATCCCGAAGTCCGTGACCCCCGGCCGCATCCGCGAGAACATCGACGTCTTCGGCCCCGGCTTCGTCCTCTCCGACGACGAGATGCGGTCGGTCGCGGCCCTCGACCGCGGACTGCGCACGGGACCGGACCCCGACACCCTCAACTGAGCCGCCCGGCCCGCCCGTTCCGCCCGCGGCCCGTTCCGTCCGGGCCCGGACAGGGCTGAAGCCCGAGCCGTACAAGCGGCTCGGGCTTCAGGTCGTGCACAGGCGTGCACGAGGCGTGGCGCGCGCCTCCCGGACGGGCGCCCCGCTCACTGGTGTCAGTGCCAGTACTTCATGGTCGTACCCCCTCCCCCGCTCGTGGGCGCAGAGTGACCTCGAAGCGGTCGAGACCGCGGAGGGTCAGATTGCGCCGGTGTACCGGTTCCGCGACTCCCCGTGCGTCCGGGTAGTCCCTGGCCAGGGCCCCGAGGACCGATCCGGCGAGCCGGATCGCCATGGACGCGCCCAGACAGGCATGGGCTCCGCGGCCGAACCCGAGGTGAGGGTTCGGGGCGCGGTCGAGTCGCAGGTCTGTGGGGTGGTCGAAGCGGAGCGGGTCGTGGTTGGCCGCGCCCAGGAAGAGCGTGACCGGATCACCCGCTCTCATCGTGACGCCACCCAGTTCGGTGTCGGTGACGCAGACCCGGGCGTCCGCCTGGACGGGTGCGTCGTACCGGATGAGTTCGTCCACGGCGGAGGCCGGAGTCGCCGGGAAGGCGGCCATCGCGCCGGGGGTGGTGAGGAGGGCGGCCGCCGCGTTGCCGAGGAGCCGCGAGGCGGATTCGTAGCCGGCGTGGAGGACCGCGCGCAGACTGTTCCGAAGAATCGTTTCCTCTACGCCGCTGTCCGCCGCGTGCTCGGCGACATGGGCGATGAGCCCTTCCTTGGGCGGATCCGCGAGCCACCCGCCGGCGTACTCGGCGAGCCGGGCGCGGGCCGCGACGGCGGGCTCGTGCTTCTCCGGCCACAGGCCCGCGTCCATGCCGTCGACGACGGTACGGGACATGGGCACGAACCAGTCGAGCTCGGGGGCCGGGACGCCGAGGAAGGCGGTCACGAAGCGCAGCGCGACCGGTTCGGCCAGTTCTCCGACGAAGTCGAAGGAGGGCCGCTCGGCCAACTCCGCCAGCAGGTCCGCGATCTGGAGCTCCAGACCGTCGTGCAGCGCCCGCCGGTCCTGTGCCCGGAATCCGTCGAGGAGCAGGTGCCGGATGGCCGTGTGCTCCGGCGGATCGAGGGTCTGCACGCTCAGCAGCGGCGCGGGGATGTCCTCCCCGGCGCGGCGCCAGTCGGAGGCGAATCGGTGACTGTCGGTGAGGACGGCGAGGCAGTCGGCGTGCCGGGTCAGGACCCAGGAACCGAGCAGTTCGTGCCAGAAGACGGGAGTGGACTCACGCATCCGGGCGTACGCGGGGTACGGGTTCCGCAGGTTCGACGGACGGATCAGATCCAGGATCGGGTCCACAGCTGCCGCTTGCTCCACGAAACGTCTCCCCCTTCGCATACGGCCTGGTTGTGGCCTTGAGTGCTTCCGAGTCGAACAGTGCGAGACGTGGATCCGCCGGTGGGCGGAGCGTCTCGCCGTCGTGCCACCGGCGGTTCGCCGGTCCTTCCCCGTGCAACTTTCGAACATCATGCGAGCCGAGCGCCGGTGACGCTACCACGCAACTGAGGTGGCTGGTATGACTACCTGCCAGAGATCTTTCACAAAGCTTCGGGGAGTTACGGAAGATGACCGGCAAAGACCAGACGATTGTTCACGATGTCCCGGTAAACGTCGCCCAACAGCCCAACCCGTACCCGCTCTTCGAGCGCATCCGCGAGCACGGAGTCGTCCAGCGCGTCCGGCTGAATCCCACCCTTGAAGTCTGGATGGTCACCGGTTACGACGAGGCGGTGGCCGCGCTCACCGACCCCCGGCTCAGCAGCAGTCCCGTCGGCGTCAACGGACTTGAGGAGGAGATGGCCCATCAGGAACGCACCAACGTCCTGATGGCCAGCATGCTCGTCGCCAACGGCGAGGACCACACCCGGCTGCGCAACCTCGTCTCGAAGGCCTTCACCTTCCGCCGCGTCGAGCAGCTGGCACCCCGCGTCCAGGCGCACACCGACGCCTTCATCGACGCCTTCGCGGCACGCGGATCCGCCGATCTGGTCTCCCAGTTCGCGCTTCCGCTGCCCATGGCCGTCCTCAGCGAACTCATCGGCATCCCGGCCGAGGACCAGCCCGACTTCGCCCGCCTCGCGGTCGGTCTCATCATGCCCCCGAACACGCCCGAGCGGCTCGCCAAGGGGGCGCAGGCCCGTGCCGAACTCACGGAGTTCTTCGAGCCGTTGATCGCGCAGCGCAAGGCCGATCCGAAGGACGACCTGCTGAGCGCGCTCTGTGCCGCGCAGGCCGAGGAGCGGATCAGCGACCGCGAGCTGACGGCCATGACCATCCTGCTCACGCTGGCCGGTCACGAGACGACGGCGAGCCTCATCGCCAACGGCGTCCACGCGCTCCTGCGCCACCCCGAGCAGTTCGCGGCGCTCCGCGACGACCCCTCGCTGCTGCCCGGCGCGATCGAGGAACTGCTGCGCTACGAGGGCCCGGTGAGCCGGGGCGTCGCGCGCTTCACCGTCGACACGTACGAGATCGGCGGCGTCACCATCCCGGCGGGCGAGATGATCATCATCGGGCTCGCGGCGGCCAACCGCGACCCGGCCCGGTACGACCGGGCCGACATCCTCGACGTGGCACGCCGCGAGGTCCCGCAACAGCTCGCTTTCGGCCATGGTGTGCATTTCTGCCTGGGCGCGCCGCTGGCCCGGGCCGAGGCCCGGATCGCCATCGGGACCCTGCTCCGCCGCTTCCCGGACCTGCGCCTGACGGACCCGGACGCCGATCTGACGCGGCGCGAGGGCATCCTGCGGGGCATGGCGACGCTGCCGGTGAGCTTCACCCCGGAGGGCTGAGCCCGCGGACTCGGCCGACGGGCCGAGCCCGCACCGGGTGGGTCAGGCGCGGCCGCGCAGGGCGGCCGCGTAGGCCTCGTCGGGGTCGAGACGGCGCAGTTCCTCGGCGATCAGCTCGGCGGTGGTCCGGACCTTGAGGGCGAGGACCCGGCTGGGCTGGCCGGGGATGGCCAGGCGGGCCACCGGGCCCTCCGGCCGGTCGATGCGGATCTCCCCGTCGGGCGTGCCCATGCGGACGGCCGTGACGACCGGGCCGTCGGACACGATCCGGTCGACGGGGACGCCGAGCCGGACCTCGAACCAGCGGGCGAGGAGTTCGGCGCTGGGGTTCTCCGCCTCGCTCTCGACGGCGGCGGAGGTCACGGTCGCCCGGGCCTGGTCGAGCGCGGCGGCGAGCATCGAGCGCCACGGGGTGAGCCGGGTCCAGGCGAGGTCCGTGTCGCCGGGGGCGTAGGAGGCGGCCCGTGCCTCCAGGGCGGCGAGCGGGTCCTCGACGGCGTACATGTCGGTGATGCGGCGCTGCGCGAGCACGCCCAGGGGATCCCGGGAGGGGACCTCGGGGGCGTCCACGGGCCACCAGACGACGACCGGCGCGTCCGGCAGGAGCAGCGGCAGGACCACGGAGTCGGCGCGGGCGCCGAGTTCGCCGTGGAGACGGAGCAGGACCGTCTCGCCCGAACCGGCGTCGCTGCCGAGCCTGACCTCGGCGTCGAGCCGGGTCTCGTGCCGCTCGCGGGGCGAGCGGGCGTGGCGCTTGATGACGACGAGGATGCGGGAGGGGTGCTCCCGCGAGGCTTCGCTGGCGGCCCGGACCGCGTCGTAGGCGTTCTCCTCGTCCGTGACGACGAGCATCGTGAGCACGACGCCCACGGCGGGAGTCCCGACCGCCCGGCGGCCCTCCAGGATCGCCTTATTGATCTTGCTGGAGTTGGTGTCCGTCAGATCGATCTTCATGCGCGGCGCCCGTCCCTTCCTCGGTGGCGAGCCTAACGCTCCTCGCCGGGTGCGGCGTCCACCGGTTCCCCGTCGTCCGGGGACGCCTGGTCCTGGCTGCGGCGGCCGACGACGGCCGCGGCCGCGATCGCGGTGCCGAGGAAGGCGGTCGCCACCACCCACGGCCGGTCGAGGACGTGGCAGGTGGCGTGGTCGAGGGAGTACCGGCCCGCGCCCGCGATGCCGATCGCGGCGGCGGTGAAGCCGAGGAAGGCCGGGTACTCGTACCCGCCGCCCTGGGCGAAGAAGCCGGCCGGGGCGTGGACGGCGACGGCGCCCGTCATGGCGCCGGCCGCGGCGGCGCCGGCCGCCGGGGTGGCGAGGCCGAGGGCGAGGAGGACACCGCCGCCCGCCTCGCCGAGACCGGCGGCGATCGCGCTCTCCCGGCCGGGCGAGAAGCCCATGGCCTCCATGCCCTTGGCGGTGCCTTCGATGCCGCCGCCGCCGAACCAGCCGAAGAGCTTCTGCGTGCCGTGCGCGGCGAGTACGGCTCCGGTGCCGACCCGCAGCACGAGGAGTCCGAGGTCGCGTCGGTTGAGCCGGGAATGGGACATGAGGGCTCCGTAACGTGCGGGAAGGCGGACTCGTACGCCGTCCACTCTCGGCCCCTTCCTCCGGACGCGCCGCCCGGGAGCACCGTCCTCTGCTCCATCGGAGTCATCTTTTGCGGCAATTGTCCTCCGTTGCTTTAGTGAGGGAGCTGTGGCCGACCCGAAGAGAGTGGGTACGCATGACCGCCGAGTCCCCCGAGACCGCCGCCCTGCGGGAGAGGGTCCGCACGCTGATGCCCCGGGCGAAGGAGGACCTCACCGCGCTCGTGGCGATGCGGTCCGTCGCCGATGCCCGGCAGTTCCCGCCGGAGGAGTGCGCCAAGGCCGCCGACTTCCTCGTACGCGCCTTCACCGAGGCCGGTCTCCGCGACATGCGGCGGGTGACGACCCCGGACGGCACGGACGCGGTGGTCGGCCACGCGCCCGGCCCCGAGGGGGCGCCCACGGTCCTCCTCTACTGCCACTACGACGTCCAGCCGCCGCTCGACGACGACGCCTGGCAGACACCGCCCTTCGAGCTCACCGAACGCGACGGCCGCTGGTACGGGCGCGGCTCCGCCGACTGCAAGGGCAACATCGCCATGCATCTGACGGCCCTGCGCGCGCTGGGCGGGCCGGAGGGCAAGGACTTCCCCGTACACATCAAATTCGTCGCGGAGGGTTCGGAGGAGCAGGGCACGGGCGGCATGGAACAGCTCGTACCGCTCCAGCCCGACCTGTTCGCCGCCGACGCCCTGCTGATCTGCGACACCGGCAACTTCGCGCGCGGACTGCCCACCGCGACGACGTCGCTGCGCGGGCTCACCAACGTGGTGGTGACCGTCTCCACGCTCAAGGGCGAGATGCACTCGGGGATGTTCGGCGGCCCCGCGCCCGACGCGCTGGCCGCGCTGGTACGGATCCTCGACGGCCTGCGCGACGAGCACGGCAACACCGCGATCAAGGGGCTGCCGGGCGACGGTTCCTGGGACGGCGTGGACTATCCGGCCGAACAGTTCCGGACCGACGTGGGCGTCCTGGACGGCGTGTCCCTCGTCGGTACGGGCTCGGTCGCCGACGAGCTCTGGGCCCGGCCCGCCGTCACCGTCCTCGGCATCGACTGCCCGCCGGTCGTGGGCTCCTCGGCCGCGATCCAGGCGAAGGTACGGGCCAGGGTCAGCCTCCGGGTCCCGCCGGGCATCGACGCGGACGACGCGCTCCGTGCGCTCACCGACCATCTGACCGCGGCCGCGCCCTGGGGCGCCCGGGTCGAGGTGGAGGCGGAGAGCGCCGGGCAGCCCTTCCGGGCGCGGACCGACGGTCCGGCCTACCGGGCGCTGGCGTCGGCACTCCGCGAGGCGTACGGGAAGGAGATGGTCCAGTCGGGGCAGGGCGGGTCGATCCCGCTGTGCAACGTGCTCGCCGACCGGTTCCCCGAGGCGGAGATCGCGCTGATCGGCGTCGAGGAGCCCGGCTGCCTCATCCACGCGCCCAACGAGAGCGTGGACCCCTCCGAGATCGAGCACATGGCACTGGCCGAGGCGCTCTTCCTCAGCGGCTACGCGACCGCACGCTGACCGCTGCCCCCCGAATGGAAAGGGACCGAAGATTCCATGACACAGACTCATGACAGACCCTCGCCGCACGACGTACCGCCCGGTCCGCTCGGTGTGCTGGCGGGCGCGGCCTGGCAGGCGCTGCTCGTCGCCGGACTCGTCTCGGTGGTCCTGGGCATCATGGTGCTCGCCTGGCCGGACGCCTCCCTGAGGGTGGCCGGTGTGCTCTTCGGCCTCTATCTGCTCTTCAGCGGCGTGATGCAGCTGGTCGCGGCCTTCGGTACGCACGCGACGACGGCGCTGCGGGTCATGGCGTTCATCAGCGGCGCACTCTCGATCCTGCTCGGTCTGTTCTGCTTCCGGGGCGCGATGCAGTCGACCCTGCTGCTCGCGCTCTGGATCGGCATCGGCTGGCTGTTCCGGGGCATCACGCAGACGGTGGCCGCGGCCTCCGACCCCGCGATGCCCGCGCGCGGCTGGCAGATCTTCCTCGGCGTCGTGAGCGCGGTCGCCGGCGTGGTGCTGATCGTGTCGCCGCTGGAGTCGGCGGCGGTCCTCACCGTCCTCGTCGGTGTCTGGCTGCTCGTGGTCGGCGTGGTCGAGGCCGTCACGGCGTTCGTGATCCGCTCGCGCGCCAAGGACCTGCCGGCGGGGGCCTGACGGAACGGCCCCACCGCCCCCGGTAATCCGCGTGTACCGCCCGCCGTCCGCCCGATTTCCGGGCGGACGGCGGGCGCGGTTGACCTGTGCGCTACATTTTGCCGGTCCTTGACCACCGATCCCCCGCGATCGCAACCCTTCCGGAGTCGGCAACCCATGAGCGACATCGTCAACGGCCTGGGCCGGGCGGGCGCGTACGGCGCCCTCGGCGTGGTCCTGCTGATCCTCGGCATCGTGCTCGTGGATCTGCTGACGCCGGGGAAGCTCGGCCGGCAGATCTGGGAAGAGCGCAACCGCAACGCCGCGATCCTGCTGAGCTCCGCGCTCCTCGGCATAGGCGGCATCGTCTTCACGTCGATCTGGACCACGTACCACGACTTCGGCAAGGGGCTCGTCTCCACCGCCGCGTTCGGCCTGCTCGGCCTCGTGATGATGGCGGTCGCCTTCCTCGTCGTCGACCTGGTGACGCCGGGCAAGCTCGGCGCCACGCTGGTCGACCCCGAGCCGCACCCGGCGGTGTGGGTGACGGCCTCCTGCAACCTCGCGGTCTCGGCGATCGTCTCGGCCTCGATCGCCTGACGCCCCTGCGCGTCAGTCCAGCGTCTGGGTCAGTTCGCTGCGCGCCGCGGTGTGGACGACGCGGCCGCGCGCTCCGTTGACGATCGGCAGGTAGGGCGCGACGTGCCCGCACTCGACGTCGGCGACGATCGGCACGTTCAGCGGTCCGAGGGCGTCGAGCACGGCCTGGTGCTGGCTCAGCGAGTCGCGGCCGGGCGCCGAGGTCCGGCCGACGAGGACCGCGTTCGCCGCGTCGAAGAAGCCCGCGAGCCGCATGCCGTGCAGGTACCGGCAGATGGCGAAGGCGTCGTCGCCCCCGGCCTCGACGTAGACGAGGAGTCCTTCCGGGGCCTCGGCCCGCGCGAAGGCGGAGGCGTCGAGGTAGGGCGTGCCCGTGAGGTTGCACAGCATCTCGACGCAGCCCCCGATCAGCCGTCCCTCGACGTCCACGTCTCCGTCGCCGTCCAGCCTGGTCCACCTGCCGGGGGGGTCGAGCGTGAACTCGCGTACGCCGGGATGGGTTCGGTAGTCGTCCCAGCCCGCGGCCCGGTGGTGGTCCGGCGGGACCTGGGTGAACGCGTGTCCCCGTGGGGCGGCGACGATGTCGAGCCAGGACAGCAGACCTTCGGGCACGCGGTAGGGCGTGTCCATGAGGTTGTTCCCGTGCACGGTCGCCGTCCCCGTGAGGAGCGTCAGCGGCGTCAGGACGGTCGCCATGTCGGAGTAGCCGACGAGCCAGGTCGGCTCGGCCTCCCGCAGCCGGCCCCAGTCGAGCAGCGGAAGCAGGTCGATCGCGGTCTCACCGCCCCACGGCGGCACGACGGCCCTGATGCCGGGGTCCGTCAGCATCGCCGTCAGCTCACTCGCACGCTCGGCGGCGGGGGCGCTGACGTGCCCCGCGCCGTCCATGCAGGCGCCGACCACCACCTCGTACCCCCGGGCCTCCACGTCGCGGATCGCGACGTCGAGGCGCGCACGCATCTCCTTGGGCACTCCGCTCGACGGCGAGGTGACGCCTATCCGGTCACCGGGGCGCAAGGGGTTCGGGTATCGCATCGACATGCGCTGGATCCTGACATGACGTCACCGTCGAGCGGCATCGAATTTCGATGGCGGTCCGCCCGTTCCCGTCACGGATTCATGGGCTCCACCTCCAGGAAGCGACGCCCGCGCGGCCCCCGGTAGAGCAGCGCCTCCCAGCCCAGTCGCGCGAGTACGGGTACGCACGCGGCCAGCGCCTCCGCCTCCTCCTGGGCGGCTCCCGAGCCCGGCGGGCCCAGCCACTCCACCACGGCGGTCGCCGGCCGGTCCCCCGCCCGGACCCGGTAGCCGGTGGCGACCCGTACGCCCGAGGCGTCCACGGACGAGGGGGTGAGCCCGCCGTGCTCCAGGGCCAGGGCCACCGCGCGGACCGGTCTCCCGCGCTCCCACTCGGCGGGCACCGCCGCCGGGTCGCCGCCCCGACCGTTCGTCAGGCGCCTGATCTGGAGCAGCCCGTCCCGGGCCGCCCGCACCTCCCGCGACCGCTGCTCGGCCTCGGCCCCGGGCAGCGGCGGACCGTCGCCCGTGGCCGCCTCGAACGTTCCCCCACCGCTCGTCTTCGTCATACGAAAACGGTAGGCGCCCCCACTGACACATGCTCGCCGTGAAGCCTTGGCCAAGGGACCAAAGTCCCGGACATTCGGGACTTTCGTCGCGGCATTCCGGACATTCACCCCTGTGACGATGGTCTTTGAAGATCATCCGACGTGCCGTCATCTCCTGATGGCCGGAAGGGCCTCATGACCGAGCCACAGAAGCGGCCCCTGCCCGTCCGCGTGCGTCGTCATCCTGACGGCATACCGATGGACGACCTCTTCCGGTCGGATCCCGCGCGACCGACCGCCACCCTGCCCAGGCCGGGCGACCGGCCCGAGGAGACGGAACCGACAGGACTCGACGGACCGACAGCGCCCGTGCGGTCGACGCAGTCGACACCCTCGACGCAGTCCCTGCCGTCCCTGAATTCCGCGCGGTCCGTGCCGACCTCGCAGTCCCCTCAATCCCCACACTCCCCGCAGTCCCCTCAGTCCCCGCAGACCGTCCCCGCGATCGCCGTCTCCCGGCGCCCGCCGCCCTCCGACCCCGACCCCGACCTCGTCGAGCGCCCCGGACCCGCCGTCCCCGGCTGGCTCGCCGTGCTCGTCGCCCTGACCGCGCTCGGCGGGGCGGCCGCGACGCTCTGGCGGGCCCGCCCCCTGAGCGCCGTGCACCTGCTGCCCTGGCAGTGGGCGGCGCTCGCCAGCTGCGCCGTCGTCGCCGTCGTCGCCTTCGGCGGCCTGACCCGCGGCCGTACGGGCTCCGCCTGGGTGCTCTCGCTCTTCGGCCGCTACCGGGGCACCGTACGGCGGACCGGCCTCGCCTGGGTCAGCCCCTTCGTCCTGCGCCGCCGGATCGACGTCAGGCTGCGGCACTGGCGCAGCGAGCCGATCGCCGTCGTCGACGCCGAGGGTTCGGCGCTGCGCGTCGTGGTCCTGGTGGTCTGGTCGGTGCGGGACACGGCCCGGGCGCTGTTCGCCGTCGACGACCATCTCGGCTATCTGCGGGAGCAGGTGGAGGCGGCCGTCGCGCGGGTGCTCTCCCAGCTGCCCGCCGACGCCTTCCGGGGCGACGCGCCGACCCTCCGGGACGCGGAGGCCGTCGGCGACGCCCTCACCCGCATGCTCGCGGCCGAGTGCCGGCCGGTCGGCATCGCGGTCTTCTCCGCCCAGCCGACCCGCATCGAGTACGCCCCCGAGGTGGCCGCCGCGATGCAGCGGCGGCAGATCGCCGCGCTCGACGCCAAGCACCGGGACTCCGTCCTGACCGGTGTCATCGACGCCGTGGACGACACGGTGACACGGCTGACCACACGCGGACTCGTCGAACTCGACGACTTCGAACGCCAGGCCCTGGTCAAGGACTTGACCGTGGCTTTCTACACCCGGCGTGGCGGGCCGGCCCCACAGAATCAGGAGTGACGAGGATCGTGGACACCCCCGAATTCACCGCACCCGAACTCACCGCACCCGAATTCACCGACGAGATAGCGCTGGACTGCCCCTGCGCGGGCTGCGCCGAGGCCGCCCGGAACGGCGGCGCGGCCGGCGCACGGGGCGGGGCGACCCTGCACGGGGTGCGCCGTGCCGTCGTCGCGACCGTCGGCGCGGTCGCCCTGGTGGGGGCGGGGACCGGAACGGCGCTCGCCGAACCCGCCCCGGCGCACGCGGGCTGGGACGGCTCGAAGTACTGGTTCCGGAACGCCGCCGGCGAGTGGCGCTGGACCAGTCACCAGTCCACGTACGTCCAGCGCACCGGCACCGGCAGCGGCACCGGCGAGGTGAGCCGGCAGGCCGCGGCGGGCGGGGGCCGCAGCGGCGAGCCCGTCTTCCGGGGACGGCAGGGATGGGACGCCCAGGACCGCGTCTACTGGTACAAGTACCGCGGCCACTGGTACTGGACCAGCCACCAGTGGAAGTACGAGCAGCGGACGGGCACCTCGGGGAACACCTCGAAGCCGACCGGCCCCACGGCCCCGTCCACGCCCTCCTCGCGGGGCTGGACGGTGCCGGTCTCCTCGTACGTCTTCACGGGGTACTACGGGCAGCCCGGCGCCTGGTCACGGGGCTATCACACGGGCCAGGACTTCGCGGTGCCGACGGGGACGACGGTCCGGTCGGTCGGTCCGGGGCGCGTGGTCACGGCCGGGTACGGCCGCTCGTACGGCTACGAGGTGGTGATCCGTCACCCTGACGGCCGCTACACGCAGTACGCCCACCTCTCGCAGATCGACGTGTCCCCCGGGCAGAGCGTCTCGGCCGGCCAGCGGATCGCGCGGTCGGGGAGGTCGGGCCGGGTGACGGGTCCGCACCTCCACTTCGAGGTGCGGACCACGCCGTACTTCGGCTCGGACGTCAACCCGCTGGCCTATCTGCGCGGCCACGGCGTGCGCGTGTAGGGAGGGTGCGGAGTCAGCCCGCCACGCGTGCGATCCAGGCGGTGAGGTCGGCGACGACCTCGTCCCGGTTGGTCTCGTTGAGGAGCTCGTGGCGGGCGCCCTCGTAGCTGCGGTACGTGAGGTCGGTCAGCCCGGCCTCGCGGTAGCGGGCGACCAGCAGGTCGGAGAGGGCGAGGCGGGCGTTGAGCGGGTCGTGGTCGCCGACGAGGACGTAGACCGGCAGGTCGGCCGGGATGCCCTCGGGCGCGGCGAGCCGGCCGGCGGCCGCGCCCATGTCGGCCATCCCCCGGTCGTCGGCGGCGAAGCCGCAGAGCGGGTCGGCGAGGTAGGCGTCGACCTGCTTCTCGTCGCGGCTGAGCCAGTCGGCGTCCGTACGGTGCGGCGTGAAGGCGGCGTTGAAGGCGTCGAAGATCCCGCCGCCCTCGATGCCCGCCTCCGCCGCCTGCCGGGCGGCCTCCACGAGTCCGGCGAGGAGCCCGTCCACGGCCGTGGTGCCGGAGAGGGCGACGCCGTCGACCAGGGCGGCGTGGTCGAGGAGGTACTGCTGGGCGGCGAAGGAGCCCATGCTGTGCCCCAGCAGGATCACCGGGACCCCGGGGTGGCGGTCGCGGGCGATCCGGGTGAGGGCGGCGACGTCCTCGACGAGGAGGTTCCAGCCGTTCTCGCCGAAGTGGCCCGCGCCCGCGTGCATGGAGAGTCCGTGCCCGCGGTGGTCGCCCGCGTAGACGGCGAAGCCGAGGCCGGTGAGGTGCTCGGCCAGCGGGGCGTAGCGGGCGGCGTGCTCGCCCATGCCGTGCGCGATCTGGACGACGCCCCGCGCGTCCCCCTCGGGGAGCCACGTGTGGACGTGGATGACGACGCCGTCCTGGGACGTGAAGGTGAACATGGCGGCTCCCTGACTCCGGACTCCTGATGCCCGGCCACCGTAACGGCGTTCGACAATGCCGAACACCGTTACGGTGGAGTGATCCCCGTCTCAGCCCCGCTCCGGCCCCGCTCCGGCCCCGTCTCAGCCGACCGGACGGTCGACCGGACGGTTCTCCTTCACGGTGATCCGGCCCTTGCGGATCGTGGCCAGGCGGGGTGCGCGGCGGGCGACGGCGCTGTCGTGGGTGACCATGACGAAGGTCAGCCCGTGCTCCTCGCAGAGCCCTTCGAGCAGGTCCACGATCTCGTCGCGCATCGACTCGTCGAGATTTCCGGTGGGCTCGTCGGCGAGCAGCACCTTCGGTCGCTTCACCAGCGCGCGGGCGATGGCCACGCGCTGCTGCTGGCCGCCGGAGAGCTCGGACGGCAGGTGCCCGAGGCGTTCGCCGAGCCCGACCGAATCCAGTGCCTCGGCCGCCCTGTTCCGGCGGTCGGCGGTTCTGACCCCGAGCGGGACGAGGGCGGTCTCCACGTTCTCCAGGGCGGTGAGGGTGGGGATGAGGTTGAAGCTCTGGAAGACGAAGCCGATGTTCTGGCCGCGTACGGCCGTCAGTCGGCTCTCCGAGAGCTTCGCCAGGTCGGTGCCGTCGAGGAGGACGCTGCCGGAGGTGGGCCGGTCGAGGCCGCCGAGCATCTGGAGCAGCGTGGACTTGCCGCCGCCCGTGGGGCCCTGGATGACCAGCCGGTCGCCCTGACCGATGGTGAGGTCGACGCCGGCGAGGGCGTCCACTCTGGTCCGGCCGCGCCGGTACTGCTTGGTGACGCCGGTGAGTTCGTACATGGTGCGACTCCTGTGTGAGGTGGTGCGGGCGGTCGGCCGCTCGGCTACTCGACGCGGCGCAGCGCGTCGGCGGGACGCAGGCGCGAGGCGCGCCACGCGCCGAAGCCGCCGGCGACGAGGCCGCCGCCGAGGGCGAGGAGCACGGCGAGACCGACGGTGGTGATGCCGACCGGGGCGGTCAGGGCGATGTCGACGGTCTTGCCGACGGCCGTACGGGCTCCGCCGGGGCCGCCCGCTCCGCCGCCGAAGACCATGCCGCCGCCGCGCCCGCCGAGGCCGCCCGCGCTCGCGCCGAGTTCGGCGGTGAGGTTCGGGCTGACGGCGGTCACCGCGTACGCTCCGGCGAGGCCGACCGCGATGCCGAGGGCGCCGCCGACGACACCGTTGACGAGGGCCTCGCCGACGACCTGGCGGGTGACCCGGCCGCTCGTCCAGCCGAGCGCCTTGAGCGTGCCGAACTCGCGGACGCGCCGGCCGACCGCCGAGGAGGTGAGGAGACCGGCGACGAGGACGGCGGCGACGAGCACCGCGTACGAGAGCCAGGTGCCCATGGTGGAGGCGAGGTTCGCGGCGGTGTCCAGGGAGCCGGAGACCGTCTGGGCGAGGTCGGCCGAGGTGGTGACGGTGGTGCCGGTGACGTTCTTCTGGATGGCGGTCTTGACCTTCTCGATCTTCGTCGAGTCGGTGGCCTTCACATAGATCGTGGTGATCTTGCCGGCGGAGTCGGAGAGCGACTGCGCCTGCTTCAGGGGCAGGTAGACCTGGGCGGCGGGCTGGCCGCTGTCGGCGGTCGCGATCCCGATGATCTCGAACGACACGCCCTTGACCGTCAGCTTGCCGCCGACCGCGAGCCCCTCCTGCTGGGCGTAGGCGCTGTCGAGGACGGCGACCTTCGCGTCGGTCTCGGTGGTCGTGAAGGTGCGGCCCTTGGAGACGGTGGAGGTGGTGAGGGGCCCGAGGTCGGGGGCGGTGACGTCGGTGCCGTAGAGCGTGAAGGAGTTGACGTCGAAGGCGGCGCCGCCGCCGGTGACGGTGTCGCTGGGGCCGGAGCCGCCCCCGGAGCCTTCCCCGGCCCCGCCGGAGCCGTCCCCGGCCCCTCCCGTCCCGCCGCCCGGCTGCGCCGGCTGGGCCGGCTGGGCCTCGCCGCGCTGGATCCGGCCGCGCGTGAACTCGCCGTTGATCTTGAGGTTGACGAGGCTCAGACCGCCCACGGCCCGGTCGACGCCCTGCTGCTTCGCGACCGTGGCGACGGTGGAGTCCGCGAGGGTCTGGAAGCCCTGGACCATCAGCCGGTCGCTGCTCTGCTCCTTCCCGCCGTCCTCCTTGCCCTGGAACTCGAACCGGGGCCGCTGCGGCCGCGCGCCCGCCTCGGGCTGCTCCTGGGCCTTGGTCACCGTCAGGTCCGTACCGAGCCCGTACAAGGACTCGAGCACCTTGCCCTGCGCGACCTTCATGCCGGAGGAGACGGAGTTGACGACGATGACCAGCGCGATCCCGAGCGCGAGCCCGGAGGCGACGACGAGCGCCGCCTTTCTGCGGCGGCGCAGCTCGCGCCGGAGGTAGGTGAAGAACATGGCGCGAAGGTAGGCGCGGCTCGTGATGGCGGGATAAGGCCCGCGTGAGAGCGGGATGAGAGCACGTCACCTCGGCGGCCGGGCCCGGGAATCACCCCATTGCCCATCCCCGTTCCCCATCCCCGTTCCCCATCCCCCGTTCCCTGTCCCTGTTCCCCTGGGCAGGCGGAGCCTCGCGGTGGCAGAGTCGGCGCCATGTCACCGGACAGTGGGGGAACGGCGCGGCGGGGATCGGTGACGGCCCTGCTCGACGCGACGGGGATGTTCTTCGCACCGGCGCGGGAGGCGTTCCCCGGGGCGCGCGCCGCGGACTGGGCCGCGGCGGCGGCCCTGGACCCGGGGGCGGTGGGGCCCGACGGAGCCTGGCGGCTGGACTTCCGCTGCTTCGCCGTCGCCGACCCGGGCGGTACGGGCTGGATCCTGATCGATGCCGGGGTGGGCCCCGCCGAGGGACCGGGGGCACCCTGGTGTCCCGTCCCCGGCCGGCTGCCGGGCCTGCTCACGGAGGCCGGGATCGACCGGGCGGACGTCCACACCGTGGTCCTGACGCATCTGCACGAGGACCACACGGGCTGGTCCGCCGACGCGGCCGGGCAGCCCGTCTTCCCGCAGGCCCGGTACGTCGTCCAGGGCGCGGAGACCGCCGCGCTCGACCGGGGCGACCCGGTGTGGTCCTGGGTCGTGGAACCCCTGCGGGCCACCGGGCAGTTGTACGAGATCGAGGGCACGCACCGGCTCCGCCCGGGTGTCACGCTGCTGCCCACGCCGGGGCACACGCCGGGCCATCAGTCGGTCCTCGTCGAGCACCCCGGCGGCCGGGACGTCCTGGTCACCGGCGACCTCCTCGTGCACGCCGTCCAGCTCGCCGATCCGGCGGTCGCCTACGCCCACGAACGCGACCCGGCCGTGGCCCGCGCCTCCCGCGAGCAGCAGCTCGCGCGGGCCGCCGAACGCGGCGCGCTCCTGGCCACGGCCCACCTGACCCGCCCGTTCGTCGAACCACCCACCCCCTGAGGGGTGTTCAGCCGCTTCCCGTCGTGGCGTAGGCCAACGGGTCGGTCAGGACGTCGTGGAGGACGAGGGCCGCCGCGCCGCGGGCCGCGTCGGTCGCCGGGGAGGCGGGGCGGAGGCGGTCCGCGTCCGCCGTCCACAGGCCGGAGACGACCCGGGCGGCGAGCTCCTCGGCGACGGCCGGGGCGAGCCAGGGCATGAGGCGCGGATAGATGCCGCCGAGGACGACGGCCTCGGGGTCGAGGAGGTTCACGGCGCCCGACAGGGCGCGGCCGAGCATGCGGCCCGCTTCGGAGAGCGCGGCGAGGGCGCGGGGGTCCCCCGCCCCGGCACGGCGTACGAGCTCCGCGACGTCGGAGGCCGCCGCCGCCCGCAGCAGCGCCGCCTGGCCCGCGTACTGCTCCAGGCAGCCGCGCGATCCGCAGCGGCAGCGGGGCCCCTCGGCGTCGACGACCAGATGGCCGATCTCGCCGGCGAAGCCGTGGGCGCCGCGCAGGAGTTCGCCGTGGACGACGATCGCGCCGCCGACCCCGATCTCGCCGGTCAGGTGCAGGAAGGTGCGGAGGTCGCCGAGCGCGCCGAACCACAGCTCGGCGAGGGCCGCCATGTTGGCCTCGTTGTCGGAGGTCAGGGCGAGGCCGGCCGGTCCGCCCGTGCCGGGGCGCCGTGCGGCGAGGGCCTCGCCGAAGAGGCGTTCGGCGTCGACCTCGTTCCAGCCGAGGTTGGGCGCCTGCCGGACGGTCCCGCCGGTGACGAGCCCGGGGAGGGCGAGCCCGGCTCCGGCCGGGGTCAGCCCCCGTCCGGCCGCCGTGTCGAGGGCCTCCGCGGCGATGCGGGCGGCCCGGTCCAGGACCTCGGCGGCGCCGGCGGCGCGGTTGTCGAGGCGCTCGGTGCGCCGGACCCGGTCGGCGCCGGTCAGGTCGACGACGCAGACCGTCACGTAGTCGATGTTGATCTCGACGCCGAGCCCCGCGGGGCCGGTGTCCGCCGGTTTCAGCACGGTGCCCGGCCGCCCCGCCTGCCCGCTGAACGTCTTGCCCGACTCGACGAGGAAGCCGAGGTCGAGGAGTTGCTCGACGAGCGAGGAGACGGCGGGCCGGGTGAGTCCGACACGGGCGGCGACCGCGGCCCGCGTCGTCTCGCCCGCCTCGTGGACGGTCCGCAGGACGAGGCTCAGGTTGTGCCGGCGCACTCCCGACTTGTCGGCCTTGGGTTCCGTGGGCTGGTTCATGGTGAGCGAGAGCCTAGTCGTCCCTTTCGCTCACCTGAAAACAGTTCGGTGACCGAACTCTTTCGGGCTGTTTCGGGTTAGGGTCACCCCATGACGCTTCCGCGCGACTACCGCGGCCAGACCTGTGCCCTCTCCCGCTCGATGGAGATCATCGGCGAGCGCTGGACGCTGCTCATCCTGCGCGACGCCTTCTACGGGGTCCGCAGGTTCGGGGAGTTCGCGGCGCATCTGACGGTCCCCCGGGCCGTCCTCACCGACCGGCTCGCCACCCTCGTCGACGCCGGCGTCCTGGACCGCCGGCCCGAGACGGGCACCGGCCGCCGCGAGGTCTACGTCCTGACGCCCAAGGGGATCGCCCTCTGGCCGGCGGTCCGCGCGCTCACCGCCTGGGGCGAGGAGTTCTACGCGGCGGAGGGCGGCCCGCGCCGTGTCTTCCGGCACGTCACCGACGAGGCCCCTCTCGACGCCGACGGACGGTGTACGGGCTGCGGCGCGGCCGTACCCGTAGGAGACGTCCTGGTCACCCCCGGACCGGGGCTGGCTCCCGCGCCCGGGGACCCGACCGGGCCCCCGGCCGTGGACGCCGACCCGGTGACGGCGGCGCTCGCCCGCCCGCACCGGCTGCTCACCCCCCTGCTCACCACCGCGCCCCAGGGGCGCCCCACGAGAGGTCCCCAACGATGAAGATCCTGGTCGTCGGCGCCGGTGCCACCGGTGGCTACTTCGGCGCCCTGCTCGCCCGGTCCGGACAGGACGTCACCTTCCTGGTCCGTCCGGCCCGCGCCGCAGCGCTGCGCGAGCGCGGGCTGCGGGTCCTCGCCCCCGGCGAGCAGTGGATGCTCACGCCGCCGCTCGTGACGGCCGACGAGCTGACCGGCCCGTACGACCTCGTCCTGCTCTCGGTGAAGTCCACCGGCCTCGACCGGGCCGTCGAGGACATCGCGCCGGCCGTCGGCCCGGACACCGCCGTCGTCCCGCTCCTCAACGGCCTCGCCCACATCGACGTCCTCAACGCCCGTTTCGGCGCGTCCGCGGTCCTCGGCGGGGTGGCCAAGGTGGTCACGACCCTCGACGACTCCGGTGACATCCTCCGGCTGGCCCCGCTCGCCCACCTGGCGTTCGGCGAGCAGGACGGGACGGTCACCCCGCGCGTGGAGAGGATCCGGGCCGTCCTCGACGCGTCGGGGATCGACGCGCCGGTGCCGGATCAGGTCATGACCGCGATGTGGCACAAGTGGGTGTTCATCACGACGTTCGGCGCCGTGACGAGCCTGATGCGCGGCACCGTCGGCGACGTGTACGACGCCCCGGGCGGTCCGGCCCTCGGCCCGGCGGTCCTCGACGAGGCCGCCGCCGTCGCCGCGGCGGCGGGCCACCCCGTACCGGAGGCGGAGCGGGCGGCGACGCTGGCCGTGGTGTCGGCGTCCGGCTCGCCGATGGTGCCGTCCTTGTACCGCGATCTGGCGGCGGGGCAGCCCACCGAGGTCGAGCACCTCTTCGGCGACCTGACCGATCGTGCGCGCGCCCTCGGGGTGGCGACTCCGCTGCTCGACCTGGCGACCCTGCACCTGCGGGTCCACCAGCGCCGGGTCCTGTCGGCGTAGGCGTCGGGCGCCTCGGGTCAGCCGACGGCCAGGGGCGTACCCGGGGCGAGTTCGGCCGCGATGCGCTGGGCGACCACCTCGGCCGTGTTGCCGTCGGGTGTGGTCGCCGTCTTCGTGGCGGAGACCGCGATGGCGAGCCGCTCGGACGGCAGGTACGCCTGGATCGCCGCGTACCCGGAGAAGGACGGGTTCTGGAGCACCCAGCCGTTGACCACGATGACGCCGAAGCCGAAGTGCTTGGCCTCGGTCTGCTTCAGGCAGATCGTGGCGGGGCACTTCTCGGTCGCCCCGCCGAGGCCGACCGTGCCGGGGTCGAGCAGGGTCCGGTAGGAGCGGGGCGAGAGGAGTTCGCCGCTGCCGATGGCCTCGGCGGACCGGGCGAGGTCACAGATGTGGGTGGTGATGACGGCGCCGGGCGCGGTGGTCCACGAGGGGTTCCAGAAGGTGGACTCCTCGTAGAGGCCGCGGTCGGAGGTGAAGGCGTGCAGGGCGGGTCGCGGGATCTCGGGGGTGAGGTTGCTCTGCGTGTCGCGCAGGCGGAGCGGCCCTGTGACCCGCTCCTCCACCAGCCGGTCGATCGGGACGCCGGTGATCTTCTCGAGTGCGGCGACGAGAAGCACGTAGTTGGCGTGGGAGTAGCTCCAGCTTGCCCCCGGCTCGTACCAGAACGAGTGGCGGAGGGGGTAGGCGACGAGCTGCTCCGGGGTCCACGCGCGGAACGGGTGGGCCTCCAGCTCGGCGAGGAAGGCCGGGTCGGTGACGTAGTCGTGGAGACCGGTGGTGTTGGTCGCGAGCATGCGCAGGGTGATCTTGTCGGCCTTCGGCAGATCGGGCAGCCAGCGTTCCACGGTGTCGTCGAGCCGGACCTTCCGCTCCTCGACGAGCTGGAGGAGGGCGGTGCCGATGTGGGCGAACGCGACGGAGCCGGCGCGGAAGTGCATGTCCGGCCGGGCCGGGACGTTCGTCATGGACTCGCCGAGCGCGTCGGTGACGACCTCGCGTCCGTCGACGGTGACCCGCAGCTGCACGGACTTCAGCCGGAGGTCCTTCTTGGCCTTGCGGGTGATGGCCAGGATCTGACGGGCGCGGTCGTCGCGGGGGCCCTCGGTCCGCACGCAGTCGCGTCCGCCGTGTCCGCCCGGGCCGCCGGACTCGGCGGACACGGCGGATTCGGGGGACACGGCGGACACGGGTGCGGGGGCCGTCGTCTGGACCGTGACGGCGAGGAGGGCGGCGCAGAGGAGGGCCCTGCGGGCGCCCGCACGGGGACGCGTACGGGAGGGGGTGCGTGTCATGGGCCGCACTATGGCCGGAAGACCGGCGGCACCCCGCCGAACACTCCGCACGCGGGGCCGGACGCGCTCGTGCGGGGCAGACGCCTGACGCCGTTCGGACGCAGCGCGCCGCTTCCGGGGGCGCGCCTCCGGGCCGGGCAGCGCGCCGGTCCCGAGGACGCGCCCCGGACACACGAGGCCGGTCGAAAACCCGGTGCCGGCCGTCGGTGCGCTGGTGTGTGATCGGGGACATGGCAATCGAATCGGGCACGCCGGAAGTCGACGGATTGGGCCAGGTGGTGGGCGTCCTGCGGGAGTGGCAGGACGAGGGGGCGCCGATGCAGCTGCATCCGGGGGACGTGGGCTGGTTCTGGCGGTCGGGTGCGGAGGCGACCGCCGCGGCGGTCAGGACCTGGCGCCGGGACGGACGGATCCTCGCGGTGGGGTTGCTGGACGGTCCCGGGCTGGTACGGCTGACGGTCGCGCCGGACGCGCGGCGGGAGGAGGAGCTGGCGCGGCGGGTGGTCGAGGACGTGACCGATCCGGAGCGCGGGGTACTGCCCGGGGGCGAGGCGGACGTCGAGGCGCCGGCGGGCGCGCTGGTCCAGGACCTGCTGGCGGAGCACGGCTGGACCGCCGGCGAGTCGTGGACACCGCTGCACCGGGACCTCACGGAGCGGGTGGACGATCCGGGCCTGCGGATCGAGGTGGTCGGGCCGGAGCGGGCGGACGTGTTCGCCGCGGTGCACCGGTCCGCGTTCGAGGGGTCGAGGTTCACGGGCGGGCACTGGCACGCGATGGCGGCCGGGCTGCCGTTCTCCGAGGCCCGGTCCCTGGTCGCGTACGACGACGGGGGCGACGCGGTGGCGTCGGTGACGGTGTGGTCGGCCGGCCCGGGCAGGCCCGGCGTGCTCGAACCGATGGGCGTACACCGGGACCACCGCCGCCAGGGCCACGGCAGGGCGATCACCCTCGCCGCGGCGGCCGCCCTCCGGGAACTGGGCGCGTCGAGCGCGTTCGTCGGCACCCCGACGTCCAACACCGCCGCCGTCGCCGCGTACGAGTCGGCCGGCTTCCGGCCACGCCCCGAGACCCGGGACCTGCACCGGGACGCCTGACGCCGCGGACGCCGACAGTCGGAAACTTTTGTTTCCGTTTCCGGTGCTCGTTAACTATAGTTGTCGCATGACTTCATCGGAGATGACTCCCGAAGAGCAGGCGGAGCTCCACAAGGCCCTCTACGACGCCCTCCATCCCCTCGCATCGGCGCTTCGCTCCCGGGCGTCGGGGCTGCCCGCGGACCGCATGTGGAACGCGGAGCCGGTCGACGTGGCGCTCTCCGTGCTGGGCGCCTGGAAGGTGGTGGACACGGAGGTCAAGCGGTTGACGGCGATCGCGGCAGGTACCGCCGGGTCCTACGGCGCGAGCTACGAGCAGATGGGCGCCGTCTGGGGCATCACCCGGCAGGGAGCCCGCAAGAAGTGGCCCGACGCCGTGAACCGTTCGGTGCCTGGCGCAACAGGACCGAGCACCCCCCTCGCCCTGTGCGGCGGAACGGCCGAACTGGTGCAGGAGACGCCGTCCGGCGGGTGGCTGTGGGAGGGCACGGGCGCCGACGGGACGAGCGGCGCGGCCGACGGTGACACCCGGTACGCCACGAAGGAGGAGGCGGCGGCCCACGCCGGCGCCTTCCTGAAGGAGCACGCCGTCGACCGGCCCTGAGGCAGGCACCGGGCCCCGGCGGATCGGCCGGGGCCCGGCAGATCGCACGGGGCTCGGCAAGAGTCGACCGGGGCCCGGCAGATCGGCCGGGCCCGGCAGCTCGGCCCGTGCCCGACGGTCAGCCGGCCGCCGGGGCCTCGGCGTCCTGCGGGTACCAGCGCAGTTCGACCGTGTTGCCGTCCGGGTCCTTCACGTAGACCGACTGGGCCGAGCCGCGCGCACCCCAGCGCGGGACGGGGCCCTCAAGGACGTCGAACGTGCCGGAGTCGATGACCTCCTGCCAGTCCAGGGGGTCCACGACCAGGCATATGTGGTCGACGTTGGACTCGCCTCGCGGGCGCGAGAAGAGGTCGATGACCGTGCCCTCGTCGATGCGCACGGACGGGAAGGGAACCTTGCCGGCCCGCCACTCCTCGACCCGCTCGGGCACGAGGCCCAGCGATCCGGTGTAGAAGTCGAGCGCCTTGTCGACGTCGGTCACGTTGAGTACGAGGTGGTCGAAGGCTTTGACTCGCATGAGGGGATCCCCGTTCCGGAGTTGCGTGCATGTCGTCGTCTGATCTCGTGGACGCAGATGATCATGCTGTTCTCGGAGCCGACGATCAAGGGTGCGAGCGGAACTGGGGGGCGGGCCCGGGCGCCGCACCCGACGCGCGTGAGCCCCCGGCCGTGGGGCGTACGGACGGGGGCTCGGTGTCAGGACGCGCGGGTCAGAGGGGCTGGAGCCGGGTCCGCAGGAGGCAGAACTCGTTGCCTTCCGGGTCGGCCAGGACGTGCCAGTTCTCGGTGCCGTCCTGGCCGATGTCGGCGGGCCTGGCACCGAGCGCGAGCAGCCGCTCCAGCTCGGCGTCCTGGTCCCGGTCGGTGGGGTTGACGTCGATGTGCAGCGGGAGCTTCCCGGCCCGCGGGTCGCTGCTGGGGCTGAGGATGAGCGTGGGCTGCGGGCCGCCGAAGCCGGCGCCGGGCGGCCCGATCTCGATGCTCCCGTCCTCCCGGCCGAGCTCCACGTAGCCGAGGACCTCGCTCCAGAACGCGGCGAGCCGGACGGGGTCGACGCAGTCGATGACCAGTTCACTGATGCGACATGCCATGCCCGCCAGTGTAGGAAGAAGGCCCGGGGCCGACCGGCCACCGCGCGCACGTGCCCCGGGCGGTCGCTGAAGGCCCCGCCGAAGGCCCCGCCGAAGGCCCCGCCGACGCCGGGCGGCGAAACGTTTGGTCCGCGGGGCCGACGGAACCGGGTAACGTCTTTGTCATGTTCTTCCAGACGCCGATTCACGAGTGAGCGCGTGATGGGCCTCTGCTGACGTCCTTCGACGTCGCCGCCCGTCCCCCACCGATGAATCCGTAGATCACTTCACCTCACTACCGGGAGAACCCGTGACCGACAGCAAGAACATCAACAACCCCGTGGGCCAGGGCGGCGGCCAGCGCAAGAAGCTGTCCCGCGCCGAACGGCAGAACAACGGTCCGCACCGCAACCTCGACCGCCAGGGTGCGGCCGACCGCAAGGCGGAGCTGGTGCGCAAGATGCGCGAGAAGACCGGCACGGCCGAGGGCACCGCACAGGCGGGCGACACCACCGCGCAGAGCTGACGCGCCTCCGCCGCAGGGCGGCACCGCACGGGCCGGGGCCCGGACCGCGACGCGCGGTCCGGGCCCCGCTGCCGTTACCGGGCGCGGCCCCGGTCCCGGCCATGATCCGCCGGGCAGGGCCTGGTACTGCAACGGTCTTTGCCGGGTGCGTGAAAGGGCCCCCGCCCGGAGGCGCAGGCCCTTTCGAGGGTCAGAAGGCGCCGTTCAGGTCCCGCCAGTCGCCGCCGCCGAGCCAGTCGCCGGCTCCGAGGCCGCCGCTGCCCGTACCCGCGTACCGGTACAGCATGCCGTCGCCGGCATTCGTCGCGATGAGGTCCGGTCGGCCGTCGCCCGACCAGTCGCCGTTGGCGATGATCGTCGGCATGCCGTTCCAGCCGCCGCTGCCGACCAGCACACGCGAACCGAGCGCGCCGGCCTTGCCCGGGTAGAGCCAGAGCTTGCCGGTCGACGCCTCGCGGCCGTAGAGGTCGGCCCGGCCGTCGCCGTTCATGTCACCGACGCCCGCCAGGGCGTTCATGCCGTTCCAGCCGCCGGTGCCGAGCAGCTTGCGTGCGCCCAGGGTGCCCGTGGAGGTGCCCGGGTACAGCCACAGCCTGCCGGTGGACTTCTCCACCGCGAGCAGGTCGGCCCGCGCGTCGCCGGTCAGGTCGCCGAACGCGGCGATCCGGCTCATGGCGTTCCAGCCGCCGGCGCCGATCAGCTTGCGCGTGCCGAGGCCGCCGGTCCCGGTGCCGGGGTAGAGCCACAGTCTGCCGGTGGCCGCCTCGCGGACGATCACGTCCTCGCGGTTGTCCCGGCTGAAGTCGCCGTGCCGGACCATGGCGTTGAAGGCGTTCCAGCCGCCCGCGCCGACCAGCCGGCCACTGCCGTCACCGGGCAGGAACCACAGGCGTCCGACCAGGTCACGGACGAGGACGTCCGCCCTCCGGTCGCCGTTCATGTCGCCGAAGCCCGCGGCCTTGGGCGAGGTCTCCGTGAGCCAGTAGGGGTACGCGGGTCCCTCGCACTCCCGGATCGTGCGGACGATCTTCACCGAACTGACGGACCTGCTGGCGATGCTGGTGGTGTAGCCGTCGTTCCCGTACCGCCCGGCACCGTCCTCGTAGTTCGGCTCGTCGAAGGTGCAGGCGAAACCCGGCGTGCGGTTGATGATCAGGCGGAACTTGTTGTCCCACGTGCCCAGTGTCGCCTTGCTCGACTGCGTCTTGAACATCGAGCCCGTGCTGTCGGTGTTCGCCCACGCACAGAAGTACCCCGTGGGGCAGTCGCTCACCGCGGCCTGTGCGGGCGCGACGCCCGCGCCGAGCAGGCCGAGCGAAGTGAGTCCCAGCGCGGCGGCCGTGGCGGCCAGACGCCGGAACAAGGGTGTACGCATGAATTCCCTCCCTGATGTGACGCGTGCATGATTCAACGCGCCACGGCAGGGACCGTATCCGCATGCCTCCGCCCGCTGCTACGCGGTTCCACCGCCCCACCGGCCCTCACAGGCAGGTAGGGCAGCGAAAGGGCCCGGACCGGCTGCCTGTCTCGTGGACCGACGACCGGGAACGCTGCCGGCCTGTCCTGTCGGACGGGCCCTAGGCCGTGTCCGGAAAGTCGGTCGGTCGTTGCTCCGTTTGTGGTGCGTCGACATGAACTGACGGATGAGTCGTGGGCGTTGATCGCTCC
>NZ_JBVJEH010000003.1:0-596847 GCF_055581845.1 Streptomyces sp. NPDC042346
CGCCAACGCTCCGCGTTGACTCCCTCCTCCGCCTTGCGATCCACGGCACCAGACGCCGCTCCCTGATCCGGCCTGATCGACAAGACACCCCCTAGGCGCGCGGGGGCTCCGGTGCGGCCGGCCCCGATACCTTTTCCGCTTCCGTCTTCTCCGCCTTTCTCTCCGGATTTTCCGCCTTCTCCGGCTTCTCCGGCCGCAGTTCCCGCGGGAGCTCGTCCGACGGTTCGCCCAGCGCCGCCACCGCCTCCGCCGCCTTCGGCGCGAGCAGGGGCGAGAAGCGGGGGTTGATCCGCAGCGCCTCGGCCAGATGGCGGCGGGCCGGTCCGTGCAGCTCCAGGGCCCGTTCGATCTCCCCCCGGTGGTACGCGAAGGGCGCGCTCCGCAGCCCTTCGTCCGTGGCCCGCTTCGCGAACTCCAGCGCCTGCTTCGGCTGGCCGGCCCGGTACAGCGCCCACCCCAGCGCGTCCGCCACCGCCACCGAGCGGTGCCCGCGCGCCCATTCCGCCCGCAGCCGCGTGACCGCCGCCGCCGGGTCGCCGTGGTCCGCGTCGAGCAGCCCCAGAGCGACCTCCGCCCGCACCCACGTGCCCGTCCGCAGCCGCTCGTACAGCGCCCGCGCGTCCCCGTCCAGGCCCATCGCCTCGTACAGCTCACCGGCCTCCAGGACGTACTCCGGCAGCGGCAGCCGGGCCAGCGCCGCCCGCCAGTCCCGCAGGGCCTCGTCCGGACGGTCCAGGGCCGCGAGCGCCCGCGCACGCCCCGCGAGCGACGGCCCGTGGTCCCGTACGAGCCGCAGCGCCGCGCCGTACGAGGCAACGGCCTCCGCCGCCTCGCCCCGCTCCCACGCCAGGTCCCCGAGCCGCGCGTGTGACGCGGCCTTCTCCGCGTCCGTCTCCGCCAGCGCCACCGCGTCCAGCGCCGCCGCGTCGGCGTCCTCGCGCCAGCCCCGGTTCCGGTACGTCTGCGCGGCACGCGCGCGCACGACCGCGCCCGCGTGCAGCTCGCCCAGCTTCTCCGTCGCCTTCCCTGCGGCCTCGTAGTCGCCGAGGCCGTTGTACGCGTCGATCAGGACCGGATACGCGGGCCAGCGCCCCGGCGCCGCCTTCCGTACCCGCTCGCCCCACTCCTTGGCGGACCGCCAGTCGCCACGCGCCCCCGCGAGGGCCCCGAGACCCAGCTGCGCGTCGACGTTGCCCCGGGCGGCGGGCCGTTCGGCCAGGGAGCGCTTCAGCGCCCGCTCGGCCCTCGGGTAGTCCCGTACGTCACCGATCCGCGTCCCGCGCTCCGTGTACGCCGCGCCGAGCGCCGCCCAGGACGCGTCGTCGTCGGGGTGGGCCCGCAGCCACGTCTCGCGGTCGGTGATCAGCGCCGCCAGATCCGGCAGCGCGGCCTGCGCGCCGGCGTGCGCCGCGATCGTCGCCCGCTCCGCCGGACCGGGCGGGCGCGGCGGCCCCTGGCCGACGAGCTCGGGGACGTACAGCAGGGCCGTCGCCGCGAGGACCGCGCCCACACCTGCCGCCAGGACCGTCCTCGACACGTTCTGGGTCTTCATGGCGCTCACTGTGCGCCCGTACGCGCCTGTACGAAGAGCACACGAAGCGCCCGCCCCGGCGGGTTCACACCGATGGCCCCGGGTGCCACGCTGGAGGCATGGACGATCTTCTGACGCGGCTGCGCGCCGGGCTCCCGGCCGAGGCGCTCCTCACCGACCCGGACGTGACGGCCTCCTACTCCCGCGACATGGCGAGCTTCTGCGCGGCCGGCACCCCCGCGGCCGTCGTGCTCCCCCGCACCGTCGAACAGGTCCAGCACGTCATGCGGACCGCGACCGAACTCCGTGTCCCCGTCGTCCCCCAGGGAGCCCGCACGGGCCTGTCCGGCGGCGCCAACGCCTCCGACGGCTGCATCGTGCTCTCCCTGGTGAAGATGGACCGCATCCTGGAGATCAACCCGGTCGACCGCATCGCCGTCGTCGAACCGGGCGTCGTCAACGCCGTGCTGTCACGGGCCGTCGCCGAACACGGCCTGTACTACCCGCCGGACCCCTCCAGCTGGGAGACGTGCACCATCGGCGGGAACATCGGCACCGCCTCCGGAGGTCTGTGCTGCGTGAAGTACGGCGTCACCGCGGAGTACGTCCTCGGCCTCGACGTCGTCCTCGCCGACGGCCGGCTCCTGACCACCGGCCGCCGCACCGCCAAGGGCGTCGCCGGATATGACCTGACCAGGCTCTTCGTCGGCTCCGAGGGCAGCCTCGGCATCGTCGTCGGGGCGGTCCTCGCGCTCCGGCCGCAGCCCCCTGCGCAGCTCGCGCTCGCCGCCGAGTTCCCCTCCGCGGCCGCCGCCTGCGAGGCCGTCTGCGCGATCATGGAGCGCGGCCACACCCCGTCGCTGCTCGAACTCATGGACCGCACCACCGTCCAGGCCGTCAACAAGCTGGCGCGCATGGGTCTGCCCGACACCACGGAGTCGCTTCTCCTGTGTGCCTTCGACAGCCCGGACCCGGCCGCCGATCTGGCCGCCGTCGGGGAGCTGTGCACGGCCGCGGGCGCCACCGAGGTCGTGCCGGCCGCGGACGTCGCCGAGTCCGAACTCCTCCTCCAGGCACGCCGGCTCTCCCTCACGGCCCTGGAGACGATCAGGCCCGCGACGATGATCGACGACGTGTGCGTGCCGCGGACGAAGCTGGCCGCGATGCTGGAGGGCACGTCGGCGATCGCGGAGAAGTACGACCTGACCATCGGCGTCTGCGCGCACGCGGGGGACGGCAACACCCATCCCGTCGTCTGCTTCGACCACGCCGACGAGGACGAGTCGCGGCGGGCGCGGGAGTCCTTCGACGAGATCATGGCGCTCGGGCTCGCCCTCGGCGGCACGATCACCGGCGAGCACGGCGTGGGCGTCCTCAAGAAGGAGTGGCTGGCCAGGGAGTTGGGTCCGGTCGGCGTCGAGCTCCAGCGCGGGATCAAGCACACCTTCGACCCCCTGGGGCTGCTCAACCCCGGAAAGCTGTTCTGAGAGCTCCGGTACGAGGGTGAGGTAGGGCACCCGGCTCACAGCTCGCCGTCCTGCGACTCGTCCGACGGCCACGGGTCGCGCAGCCACAGCTCGTCGGTGATCACGGTGGTCGCCAGGAGTTCGGCGAGCCCGTCCTCCATGCCGAGCCGCTCGGACTCGGTGCCCGGCGGCACCGCGCGCAGGGTCCGCTCCAGCCAGGCGGACACCTGCGCGGAGGGGGCTTCGAGCAGGGCGTCGCCGTCGGGGGAGGAGAGCGCCATCAGGACGACGCTGCGGCCGTCGACCTTCGTCGGCCAGATGCGGACGTCGCCGTGGCCGCACGCCCGGAAGACGCCCTCGACGAGCAGCTCGCGCGCGAAGGTCCAGTTGACCGGGTGGTCCGTGCCGACGTGGAAGGTGATGTGGACGGCGTACGGGTCGTCGGTGCGGTAGGCAAGGCGGGCGGGGACGGGAACGGCGCGCTCGGGGGAGAGCACCAGCTTGAGCTCCAGCTCGCGCTCGACGGTGGTGTTGTCGGTGTTCTGCATGGTCGGACGTCCTCTCGCGATGGGCCCCGAACGGGCCTTCACCTGGAGAGAGCGGGGTCCACGCCGTTCATTACGCGACTTCGGGAAGTTTTTTTCGGAAAGTTTTTGAGGGACCCCACCGACCCCGGAGGTCTCGGCCCGAACATCACGGTGAGTGATCAATTCCGGCCTCTGTCGCCCGAAGGCGGTCTTTCTCGTGGGCTCTTTCTTCCCTCGGGGACGTTCTTCGTTACTGTCCTCCTTGGGCGCGGCATGCCCGGGGGTGCGGCCGTGGGATCAAAGGCGTTGTGACTGAACGGAGTCGGGGCAGTGGCTACTCCTCCTGGAGGCGGCGGAGAGGTACCGCAGGCGGGGTACTACCCGGACCCGTCCATTCCCGGGTACATCCGGTACTGGAACGGGGGCGCCTGGGTGCCCGGTACGAGCCGGCCGGCCCCCAAGGACGGCGAGGGCGCACCGAACCCGCCCGCCGGGGCGGTCCCCGCCGGTCCGATCCTGGCCTCCGGCCCGGCGCCCGCGCCGGTGGTCGCGGAGTACCCGGCGGCGGCGCGGAACCTCGCGCCGGCCCAACACCACGCTCCCGTACCGAGCCAGAACCAGGCCCAGAACCAGGCCCAGCACCAGGCCCAGAACCAGGCTCAGCATCAGGCCCCGAGCGCGGCGCAGCACCAGGCCCACAGCCCGGCTCTGGCCCCGGCGCCCGTCCCGGCGGCCCTTCCCGCGGCTCCCGTGCCGGCGGTCGAGGAGACGGGACCCGTCTTCTTCGACGAGGCGCCGGCGACGCCGGAGCCCTCCTCGGCCTGGCAGGCGGACACCTCCCGGCAGACCGGCTTCGGCGGCGACCGCGACCAGAAGGTCGCCTGGGGCGCGCCCCAGGCGCAGCCGGAGGCCCAGGCCCCGGCTCAAGCCCCGGCGGCCCAGGCCCCGGCCCAGGCCCTGCCGCAGCGGCAGGCCCCTGCCGTCCCCGACCCCCGCAGCCCGGCCGAGTGGCCCGTGGCGGGCGCGGGCGAGCCGGTCGAGCCCCGCGCCGCCGCGCCGGCTCCCGCGCCCGCTCCGGCCCCCGCCCCGGCGGCGGACCCCCGGTCGGCCGGGGGAGCCGCGCGCCTCGGCGGCATGCCCGTCACCCCCGCACCCGCGCCCGCCCCCGTGCCGCAGCCGCAGCCGGCCCCCGAGCCCGTGGCCCAGGCGCCCGCCCCCGCCCCCTCCACACCCTCCTGGGCCCAGCAGCCCCAGCGCCAGGCTCAACCCCAGCCCCGACCTCAGCCCCAGCCCCAGCCCCAGGCGCAACAGGAGCCGCAGCAGCCGGTCCTGCCGTGGAAGCCGCCGGTCGAGGACGTGTTCCAGCAGGCGGCCCGCGCCCAGGCCTCCGCCCGCCCCGCGGGTCTCGGCAGGCGCCTGCTGGCCCGGCTGATCGACACCCTCGTCCTGGGCGCGCTCGTCGGCGCCGCGGCCGTCCCCTTCGTGACCGCAGCCCTCGACCACATCGACGGCAAGATCGAGGCGGCCAAGCAGTCCGGCACCACCGTCCAGGTCTGGCTCCTGGACTCGACGACCTCCGTGCAGTTCGGCATCGCGCTCGCTTCGCTGTTCGTCATCGGCGTCCTGTACGAGGCGCTGCCCACCGCCAAGTGGGGGCGCACCCTGGGCAAGAAGCTGTGCGGGCTCGAGGTGCGGGACATCGAGTCGCACCAGCCGCCGCGGTTCGGCGCGGCCCTGCGGCGCTGGCTCGTCTACAGCGTCCTGGGCCTCCTGGTCATCGGCGTCCTCAACGTCCTGTGGTGCCTCTTCGACCGGCCCTGGCGCCAGTGCTGGCACGACAAGGCGGCCCGCACCTTCGTCGCCCGCTAGAGGGCGTCCAGGGCGTCCGGGGCCGGCCAGTTCGAGCCGGTCGGTCCGTTGGTCCGCCGGTCCGCCGGTCCGCCGGTTCAGGGCCGGTCGGCGGAGGCGGTCCCCCGAACGGGCGATGATTCCTTGCGGGGTGGTCGCCCCCGGGATGCACTGCCCCCATGAGCACCGACCAGCCGCCGTCCGGCCAGCCGCCCGAGGAGGACCCGTTCCTCAAGAGGCCGCAGGAGCCCAACCCGCCCTCCGCCGGCCAGCCACCGCCCGACGGAACGCCCCCGCCGGGCCGGCCGCCGGGCGGACCGCCCCCGTCCGGACCGCCCCCGGGCGGACCCCCTCCGTCGGGCCCGCCCCCGGGCGGTCCCCCGCCCGGGAACCCCTACGGCTCCCCGCCCGGTTCCCCGTACGACAACATGCCGCCGCCCCCGCCTCCGTACGGGAGCGGTTACGGCGGTGGCTACGGCGGGACCGATCCGCTCTCCGGGATGCCGCCGCTCGCCGAGTCCGGCCGGCGCATCCTGGCCCGCCTGATCGACTGGCTGATCGTCGCGGTGCCGCTGGCGCTCATCGGCATCCCATTCGACGTCTACAAGCGCGTGACCGACGACGGCAACGACTTCGGCGACACGGTCAACAGCTTCAACGGCGGCAGCCAGCTGGTCTTCCAGCTCCTCACGATCGTCGCGTTCGTCGCCTACGACACCGTGATGGTGGCCAAGGGCGGCCAGACGCTCGGCAAGAAGCTGCTGAAGCTCCGGGTCGCGATGCTCAACGACGGCTCGACGCCCCCGATGAACCAGTCGCTGCTGCGGGCCGTCGTGCTGTGGGTGCCCGCGCTGGTCTGCTGCGCCTGCCTGTGGCCGTTGCTCCTGCTGATCCTCATCCTGGTCGACAAGCCCTACAAGCAGGGTCTGCACGACAAGGCGGCGAAGACGGTGGTGGTCGTCACCGCGCAGTAGAACCCGTCCGGTACGAGTACGGACGAACCGTCACGAACCGATCCGGGTATCGGCGCCCGCGCCCACGCGCGCGGCCGGTATCCGGATCTCTTCGTTCCCGAGGGCGGCGGGAGCGGTCGGAACCGGCGCCGCGGAGGTCTTGACGGGTCTCGTCCGTACCGGCATCGTCACCGCCACGAGCACGCCCAGCAGCAGGCCCGCGGCGCAGATCACCGCGATCCCGAGGGTCGTCGTCGTACGGGAGAGCAACAGCAGGGCGACGGTCGCGAGGACGACGGTGGCCGAACCGTAGGCGAGCTGTGCGGCGTTCGGTCGCTGCATGACAGGTACCGCCCCCTCAGGACATCGGTTCGACTCTATGACGGTGGATGCCCGGAGGGAACCAGTGGTAAGCGTGACCTAACCCACCGTGCCGGTGCACGGGGGGCGCACAGAGTCACGCAAACCCCCGTCGTCCGCCGCGATGCGCCCGTTGGATGCCCGATTATCGGAAATCCGCTCCCACATAGTGCAGTTGGTCTGTGCAAGTCAAGATCTGTCTTTTCTTGCGCCACTCCGGTCAAATGTCGTCACTTGTGACGCGCGACCCCCGCCGGCCGGACTCCCCACCTCGGTCCGGGTGCGTGGGCGCCGGGGAGGACTACATCAAGTGACCAACAGACGACGGGCGATCAGAGCGTCCGCAGTCGTCGTGGCGCTCGCGGCCACCGCCGCCACCGCCTCGACTTTCTCCACCGCCTGGGCCGACAGCAACGGAAACGTGTCGCCGGCCGGCATCCAGACCGTCGACAAGACGACGGTCGACCACGACCTCGACGGTCCGTTCAGCAAGCAGCAGGAGCAGCAGCGCAAGGCTGCCCTGGAGCAGGTGCTGAGCGGCGAGGCCAAGGTCGAGAGCCGCGGCGGCTCGAAGGTGGTCAAGCTCGACAGCAAGAAGTACGTCGAGCTGGGCCGCGAGAAGACCGACAAGATCTTCACGATCCTCGTCGAGTTCGGCGACAAGGTGGACAACACCACCCTCGTCGACCGTGACGACGACGACACGACCGAGCTGAAGCCGAAGTACGGCGGCGAGCCCGGCCCCCTGCACAACGCCATAGCCGAGCCGGACCGTGCGAACGACAACTCCACGGCCTGGCAGGCGGACTTCAACCAGAAGCACTTCCAGGACCTGTACTTCGGCACCGGCAAGGACGCCAAGGGACAGCCCAAGCAGTCGCTGAAGACCTACTACGAGAAGACCTCGTCCGGCCGTTACTCGGTCGACGGCACGGTCTCCGACTGGGTCAAGGTCGATTACAACGAGGCCCGTTACGGCTCGAACTGGTGCGGCGACACCAACTGCTCCAACGTCTGGGACACCGTCCGTGACGGCGTCACCGCCTGGGCCGCCGCCCAGAAGGCCGCCGGCAAGACCGACGCCCAGATCAAGGCCGAGCTGGCGCAGTACGACCAGTGGGACCGCTACGACTTCGACGCCGACGGCAACTTCAACGAGCCCGACGGCTACATCGACCACTTCCAGATCGTCCACGCGGGCGAGGACGAGTCGGCCGGTGGCGGCGCCGAGGGCACCAACGCGCTGTGGGCCCACCGCTGGTACGCGTACGGCACCAACGCGGGCAAGACCGGTCCGGCGAACAACAAGTCCGGTGGCACGCAGATCGGCGACACCGGCATCTGGGTCGGCGACTACACGATGCAGCCGGAGAACGGCGGCCTCGGCGTCTTCGCGCACGAGTACGGCCACGACCTCGGTCTGCCGGACCACTACGACACCTCGGGCGGCGAGAACTCGACCGGGTTCTGGACCCTGATGTCGTCCGGTTCCTGGCTCGGCCAGGGCAAGGACGCCATCGGCGACCTGCCCGGCGACATGACCGCCTGGGACAAGCTCCAGCTCGGCTGGCTGAACTACGCCAAGGTCAACGACTGGCAGCGTGGCACCAAGACCACCCACAAGCTGGGCGTCTCGGAGTACAACACCAAGAACCCGCAGGCGCTCGTCGTCGAGCTGCCGAAGAAGTCCGTCCCCACCGATGTCGTGGCCCCCGCCGAGGGTGCCACCCAGTGGTGGAGCAACATGGGCGACGACCTCAAGAACACCCTGACCCGGCCGGTCGACCTGACCGGCAAGTCCTCGGCCTCCCTGGAACTCCAGGGCTGGTGGGACATCGAGAAGGGGTACGACTTCCTCTACGCCGAGGTCTCGACCGACGGCGGCGCCAACTGGACCGCCCTCGACGGCACCGCCGACGGCGTGGCGCTCCCGCGCGACGCGGCCGGCTCCCCGTCGCTGACGGACGTCTCCGGTGCGCACAAGAAGCTCGTCTACGGCCTCGACGCCTACGCGGGCAAGAAGTTCGACCTCCGCTTCCGCTACCAGACGGACGGCGGCGCGGGCGGCAAGGGCTTCACCGCCGACGCCATCACCCTCGCCGCGGACGGTGCCAACGTCTTCTCGGACAACGCCGAGAACGGTGACAACGGCTGGGTCTCGAAGGGCTTCTCGCGCATCGGGAAGGGCTTCAGCAAGGACTACGAGCAGTACTACATCGCGGAGAACCGCCAGTACGTCTCGTACGACGCGACCCTCAAGGTCGGCCCGTACAACTTCGGTTTCACGGGTGACAAGTCCAGCTGGGTCGAGCACTACCCGTACCAGAACGGTCTGCTCATCTGGAAGTGGGACCTGTCCCAGAAGGACAACAACACCTCGAAGCACCCGGGCGTGGGTCGGATCCTCCCGATCGACGCGCACCCGAGCCCGCTGAAGTGGTCCGACGGCACGCTGATGCGCAACCGCGTCCAGGCGTACGACTCTCCCTTCAGCCTCTCCCGCACCGACGGCTTCCAGCTGCACAAGGCGGGCGTGGGCACGTGGGTTCCGTCGCAGGCCGGCAACCCGGTCTTCGACGACCGCAAGGGCACCTACTGGTACCCGGAGACCGAGCGGGCCGGTGTGAAGGTAACTGACACCAACACCAAGATCCAGGTCGTCAAGGAGCCGAAGAACGGCCAGACGATCACGGTTCAGGTTGGCCCGTCGACCAAGTAGTCGATAAAACTGCAGGTCAAAGCACGATCGGCCGTCGCCCCCTAGCGGGCGGCGGCCGATCGTGTTTAGGTGCGTCTGACGCAGTTCTTATTGACATCTGATCCACGGGGGAGTGGTTCCGCATGCCCAACGGAGGGTTCTGCAAGCTGCCGGGAGGCAGTGTGGTCGTCGCGATAGGGCTGCCCAGCCCGGCCCGCGACGGGGCCTCGGTACGTTTCCTGGTCCACGCCGCCAACCGTGCCCGCGCCCTGACCCGGCTGCGGAACCTCGGCCTGCGCGCGGTCTACCTCCGCGGCAACAGCGAGCCGCCCACCCCGGACGAGATCACGGCCGTCCTGCACCACCCCGACGGCCTGCTCTGGAGATCCGCCCCGGGCGCCGCCCAGGAACTCTGGCACCCGGTCCGCACCCTCCCGAAGGAGCCCGCGGCGTAGGCCGCCCGGCGGATCAAGGTCAGGACAGAGCCCGGCGCACCGCAGGACAGGGCCTGACGCACCACACGACAGGGCCCGGTGCGGCGCTCACACCACCGGTTCGCCCGTCAGCTCCACGCCGGCCGCCCGCAGCTCCTCCAGGGCCTTCTCCGTCGTCGCCTTCGCGACCCCGGCCGTCAGATCGAGCAGCACGAGGGTCCGGAAGCCCTCCCGCACCGCGTCCAGGGCCGTCGCCCGGACGCAGTGGTCGGTGGCGATACCCACCACGTCGACCTCGGTGACGTCCCGCTCCCGCAGCCACCCCGCGAGCGTCCGCCCGTTCTCGTCGAGACCCTCGAAGCCGCTGTACGCCGCGTCGTAGGCGCCCTTGTCGAAGACGGAGTCGATCGCCCCGCTGGCGACGGCCGGCGCGAAGTTCGGATGGAAGCCGACCCCCTCCGTACCGGCCACGCAGTGCACCGGCCAGGAGGACACGTAGTCCGGCTCCTCGCCCTCCGGCGCGAAGTGCGCGCCCGGGTCGACGTGGTGGTCCCGGGTGGCCACGACGTACCGGTAGGAGGAGCCCGCCGTCTGGCCGACCAGGTCGGTGATGGCGGCGGCGACGTCCGCGCCGCCCGTCACCGCGAGGCTGCCGCCCTCGCAGAAGTCGTTCTGAACGTCCACAACGATCAATGCGCGGTGCATGGCGGGTGTCCTTAGCGCGTCGGATAGGGGTGGCTTCGAGCCTAGAGACTTCCCTCTCCGCAGGGGAGGGGAAGCCCCAAGGCTTCCAGGGCCTGTCCGGCGGATCACGGCCGGGGCCGCGGGGTCCGATCCGCCCGACAGGCCCTAGACGTACTCCGTCGGCAGCACCGGCTCGCCGCGCGAGAGCTGGATCGCCGACATCGGCAGCCCGGCGCGGGCCGCGATGTGGCGGGACCTGGCGGCCTCCAGCGGCTCCCGGGCCACGACCTCGCCGCCCTTGACCAGCTCGACCAGGAGCTGGTGGTCCATGAGCTCCGGCGGGACCGGTCCGGTGCCCACGACCTCCGTCTCGGCGATCCCGGACGCGTCGGGCCGCCGGGCCGCCCACTTGCGTCCGCCGACCGAGGCCTTGCCGCCCATGGACTTCTTCGCGACCGGCACCAGGGGCGCCTTCGGGTCGGCCGAGCGGGCCCGGGCGACCAGCTTGTAGACCATGGAGCAGGTCGGGTGGCCGCTGCCGGTGACCAGCTGCGTGCCCACCCCGTACGCGTCGACCGGCGCCGCCGCGAGCGAGGCGATGGCGTACTCGTCGAGGTCCGAGGTGACGACGATCCTCGTGTCCCGGGCGCCCAGCTCGTCGAGCTGCGCCCGCACCCGGTGCGCGACGAGCAGCAGGTCGCCCGAGTCGATGCGGACGGCTCCCAGCTCGGGCCCCGCCACCTCGACGGCGGTACGGACGGCCTCGGTCACGTCGTACGTGTCGACGAGCAGGGTCGTACCCCGTCCGAGGGTCTCGACCTGCGCCCGGAAGGCGTCCCGCTCGCTGTCGTGGAGCAGGGTGAAGGCGTGGGCGGAGGTGCCGACGGTCGGGATGCCGTAGCGGAAGCCGGCCGCGAGGTCCGAGGTGGAGTCGAAGCCGCCGACGTACGCGGCACGGGAGGCGGCGACGGCCGCCAGCTCGTGGGTGCGCCGGGCGCCCATCTCGATGAGGCGGCGCCCGCCGGCCGCGGCCGACATGCGGGAGGCGGCGGCCGCGATCGCCGAGTCGTGGTTGAGGATGGAGAGGATCACCGTCTCCAGGAGCACGCACTCGGCGAAGGAGCCCTCGACGCGCAGCACGGGCGAGCCGGGGAAGTACACCTCGCCCTCGGGGTAGCCCCAGATGTCCCCGGAGAAGCGGTATTCGGCCAGCCAGGCGAGGGTCGGCTCGTCGACGATGCCGCGCTCGCGCAGGAAGCCGAGGACGGCGGGGTCGAACCGGAAGTTCTCGACGGCGTCCAGGACCCGGCCGACACCCGCGAGGACGCCGTAGCGGCGCCCCTCGGGCAGCCGCCGGGTGAAGACCTCGAAGACCGAGTGCCGGTCGGCGGTGCCGGCCCGCAGGGCCGCCTGGAGCATGGTCAGCTCGTACTGATCGGTGAAGAGCGCGGTCGACGGCACGTCCACCGGCAGCCCAAGGTCCGCAGCGTTCATGTCAGCGATGCTAGCGCAGAAATCGTCAGAGTGACGAATAGGGGGGCGGTACGGGTGACCCGTTTGTGCGATGGGGCCCTCGGGGTGGCAGCATGGGGTGAGTGAGCGTCGCGCCTATTGAGATCGAACGTACGGAATCGGCCGAGGAGGTCTCCGCGGTCGTCGAACCGGACGTGCCCTGGGTGACCCTCGTGCACAACGATCCGGTCAACCTGATGAGCTATGTGACCTACGTCTTCCAGTCGTACTTCGGTTACTCCAAGGGCAAGGCGCACAAACTGATGCTCGACGTGCACGAGAAGGGGAAGGCGGTCGTCTCCGCCGGTACCCGCGAGGAGATGGAACGGGACGTGCAGGCGATGCACGGCTACGGACTGTGGGCGACGCTCTCCCAGGACCGCTTCTGATGGCCGGCCGTTTCGAGGCCCTGCCCGGCGGCGGTGCGGCCGTCGCGCTCGACGAGGTCGAGGTCTCCATCCTCCGCTCCCTCACCGTCCAGCTGATGGAGCTGATCGGCCCCGGCGACGAGCCCGCGGCCGACGCCGACCCGCTGGCCGCGCTCTTCGCCGAGGGCCCGAGCGAGCCCCCGTCCGACCCCGCCCTCCGGCGCCTCTTCCCCGACGCGTACGGGGACGACAGCGAGGAGCTGCGGGCGTCCGCCGCCGACTTCCGCCGCTACACGGAGAACGACCTGCGGGCCCGCAAGCGCGAGGACGCCCTCGTGGTCGTGCGCGCCCTGGACGCGCTCTCCGGCGACGCGATCGGCGAGGGCGGCGTCGTCCTGAAGCTCACGCCGGACGAGTCCCGGGCCTGGCTCGGCTCGCTCAACGACCTCCGGCTGACCATCGGCACCCGTCTGGAGCTCACGGACGAGGAGAGCGAGCAGCTGTACCGGCTGCCGGACTCCGACCCGCGCAAGCCGATGGTGATGGCGTACCTCTGGCTCGGTGCGCTCCAGGAGTCCCTCGTCGAGACCCTGATGTCGTAGTCGCAGTCGATGCGGTGGCCGATGTAGTGGCCGATGCGGTGGCCGCACCCTCGGGCGTGCGGGATGTTCGCTCAGCGGACGCTCAAATCCGGATAACGAATGCGTTATCAGAGCGTCCGCCTTTGCCGTCTTGAGTCCTTTTTGTCCGTCTTTTTCTGTGGCCCACGCCACACGCACCTCCGTCGATCACCCCCCACCCCGTGATAAATCTTCACGACCACTCGGGCACGCCACCCATGTTCCCGAGGGCGCTTCGACCGGCTGACCGCCGGTGGCACTCC
Organism: Streptomyces sp. NPDC042346; assembly: GCF_055581845.1. Taxonomy (NCBI): domain Bacteria; kingdom Bacillati; phylum Actinomycetota; class Actinomycetes; order Kitasatosporales; family Streptomycetaceae; genus Streptomyces; species Streptomyces sp. NPDC042346. Next base: position 13,265 of record NZ_JBVJEH010000003.1, read on the forward strand.
ATTCCACATCCGGGGGGATCAGGACCTGATCCGCGGCAGACGCACTCGCAGTCGCGCGGATCAGCATGGAGAAAGGCGCACCACCATGACCTCAGTGCAGGTCGACAAGCAGCACGACGGCAATGAGGCCGAGGACTCCGCATCGGGCGAGGGTTACCACCGGGCACTCGGCGCCCGCCAGATCCAGATGATCGCGATCGGCGGCGCCATCGGCACCGGCCTGTTCCTCGGGGCGGGCAAGGGCATCTCCATCGCGGGACCCAGCCTGATCCTCGCGTACGCCGTCGCGGGCCTCGTCATCTTCTTCATCATGCGGGCGCTCGGCGAGCTCCTCATGTACCGCCCGGTCTCGGGCTCCTTCTCCGAGTACGCACGGGAGTTCATCGGTCCGTTCGCGGGCTTCGCGACCGGCTGGACGTACTGGCTCTTCTGGGTCGTCACCGGCATCACCGAGGTCACCGCCGCCGCGACCTACATGACGTACTGGTGGGACATCCCCCAGTGGCTCTCCGCGCTCGTCTTCACCGTGATCCTCTACGGCGCCAACCTGATCTCCGTGAAGCTCTTCGGTGAGCTGGAGTTCTGGTTCTCCATGGTCAAGGTCACCGCGATCGTCGGCATGATCCTGATCTGCGCCGGCATCCTCACCCTCGGCTTCTCCGACGCCGGCGACACCGCCTCCGTCACCCACCTGTGGGACCTCGGCGGCTTCTTCGCCGGCAAGGACGGCATCTTCTCGACCCTGATGACCCTCCAGATGGTCATGTTCGCCTTCCTCGCCGTCGAGCTCGTCGGCGTCACCGCGGGCGAGTCCAAGGACCCGAAGACGGTCCTGCCCAAGGCGATCAACACCGTCCCGTGGCGCATCGCGGTCTTCTACGTCGGCGCGCTGATCATGATCCTGTCGGTCGTCCCCTGGACCGAGTTCAAGCCGGGCGTCAGCCCGTTCGTCGCCGCCTTCGAGAAGATGGGCCTCGGCGTCGGCGCCGCCATCGTCAACTTCGTCGTCCTGACCGCGGCCCTGTCCTCCTGCAACTCGGGCATGTACTCCACCGGCCGCATGCTGCGCGACCTCGCGCTCAACGGCCAGGGCCCGAAGGCCTTCACCAAGCTGACCAGGTCCGGCACCCCGCTGATCGGCACCACGGTCTCGGCCGCGCTCATGATGGTCGGCGTCTGGATCAACTACCAGTGGCCCGGCGAGGCGTTCAACTACGTCGTCTCCTTCGCCACCATCTCCGGCATGTGGGCCTGGATCGTCATCCTGATCTGTCAGATCCGCTACCGCCTCAAGGCCGACCGGGGCGAGCTCCCGCAGTCGCCGTTCAAGGCGCCGGGCGGCATCTGGTTCAGCGTCTTCTCGCTCGCCTTCATCGCCATGGTCGTCGTGACCATGGGCATGGACAAGGACAACCGGGTCGCCCTCTACGGCGCGCCGGTGTGGGGCCTGATCCTCGCCGTCTCGTACCTGGTCCTGAAGGCCCGCAACCCCGAGGGCGCCGCCTTCGCCAAGCGCTCCTGACCGACCCCTGTCCAGCATCCGGGCCGTCCCGTACCACTCCTCGGTACGGGACGGCCCGTCTGCTTATCCTGTCGGCATGCTGACCATCACCCGGGCCCTGTACGACCAGATCGTGGAACACTCCCGCGCGGACCACCCCGACGAGGCCTGCGGCGTGGTCGCGGGCCCGGCCGGCACCGGCCGCCCCGAGCGCTTCATCCCGATGCTGAACGCCGCCCGCTCGCCCACCTTCTACGAGTTCGACTCCGCGGACCTGCTCAAGCTCTACCGCGACATGGACGACCGGGACGAGGAGCCCGTCATCGTCTACCACTCGCACACCGCCACCGAGGCCTACCCGTCCCGCACGGACATCTCGTACGCGAACGAGCCGCAGGCCCACTACGTCCTCGTCTCCACCGCCGACACCGACGGCGCGGGCCCCTTCCAGTTCCGCTCCTTCACGATCGTCGAGGGCGTCGTGACCGAGGAGGACGTCGAGATCGTCGAGGCCTACGCGTAGGCCTTGCCCCCCGTCGTACGGAAACGGGCCAGGTAGGCGGAGGGCGTCACCCCGAAGTGCCGGGCGAACGCCCTCCGCAGGCTCTCGTCGCTGCCGAGCCCGCTCCGCGCCGCCGCCCCCGTCACGCTCGCCCCGCCCTCCAGCAGCATCCGCGCCGCCTCCACCCGTACGCGCTCCACGTACGCCGCCGGGGTCGCCCCGATCTGCTCCCGGAACAGCCGGGCCAGATGCCGGGCGCTGACCCCCGCCCGCCGGGCCAGCGCCGACGCGCTGTGGTCCGCCGCCGGATCCGCCGCCACCGCGTCCAGGAGCGGACGGACCACCGGATGCCCGGTCGGGGGCGTGCGCGAGGCCGCCGAGAACTGCGACTGCCCGCCCGGCCGCTGGAGGAAGACCACCAGGTCCCGCGCCACCGCACGGGCCTCCGCCGGCCCCCGGTCCTCCTCCACCAGGGCCAGACACAGGTCGATCCCGGCCGTCACCCCCGCCGAGGTCCACACCTCGCCGTCCCGCACGTGGATCGCGTCCGCCGTCACCTCCACGTCCGGATACCGCCGGGCCAGCCCCGCCGCGTGCTCCCAGTGCGTCGTCGCCCGCCGCCCGGCCAGCAGCCCCGCCGCCCCGAGCGCGAACGCGCCCGTACAGACGGACGCCACCCGCCGCGAGCGCGCCGCCAGGGCCGCCACCGTCGGCGCCAGCGCCGTACACAGCTCCACGTCCACCGCCCCCGGCACGATCAGCGTGTCCGCGCCCGACGCCTCCCCGGCCGCGAGGTCGGCACCGATCCGCAGCCCGCACGAGGTACGGACGTCCCGCCCACCGGGCGAGCACACCCGCACCTCGTAGCCCGCCCCCGCCGCCCCCGCCGCTCCCGCCGTGGAGAACACCTCAAGGGGAGCGGAGACGTCGAGGAGCCGGACCCCGTCGAAGGCGAGCACCAGCACAGAGTGGAGAGTCATGTGTCCGATTCTGTGGGATGCCTGTCCGTGAGGACATGGCGAGGGTACGGGCCGGGCGGCGAGGCTGGTCCGCATGAACGCACTCGCGCTGATCCCCGACAGCAAGCTCGCCACCGCCGCCACCGCACTCGTCCGCGACACCGCGAGCGAGCTCGTCTACCACCACTCCCGCCGCGTCTACCTCTTCGGAGCCCTCCGGGGCCGCGCCCTCGGCCTCGCCTTCGACCCCGAACTCCTCTACGTCGGCGCGATGTTCCACGACCTCGGCCTCGGCGAGGTCCACCGGTCCAGCGGCCGCCGCTTCGAGGTCGACGGCGCCGAGGAGGCCGCCGCCTTCCTGCGCGCACAGGGCGCCGACGAGGACGCCGTCCGCCGCGTCTGGACCGCGATCGCCCTCCACACCACCCCCGGGATCCCGGAGTTCATGGAACCCGAGGTCGCGCTCGTCACCGCCGGCGTCGAGTACGACGTCCTCGGCATCGGCTACGACGACCCCGCCGCCGTCACACCCCAGGACCGGGCCGCGATCGTCGCCGCCCACCCTCGCCCCGACTTCAAGCGCCGCATCCTGGAGGCCTTCGCCGAAGGCATCGCCCCCAAGCCCGACACCACCTTCGGCAACGTCAAGGCCGACGTCCTGCGCCACTACGTCCCCGGCTTCACGCCCGGCGACTTCGTGGAGACCATCCGGAACTCCGCCTGGCCCGAGTGACGGACGACCCGGGTGAGAGACTGGCCCGGACCAACGGGCGGCAGGACCCAGGAAGCCGGTGTGAATCCGGCACGGTCCCGCCACTGTGACCGGCGCCCTCGGGCGCCGGGAGCCAGGAACTGACCTGCCGCCTCCACCACCGATCGGGGACGTGGAAATCCCCGGAGGAGGCTCGAACCGTCATGTCCCGGCCCCGCCGCACCCTGCTGCCCGCGCTCGCGCTCGTCCCGCTCCTCGCCGCCTGCTCGGCCCCGGCGGAGCAGACCTCCTCGGCGAAGCCCGCCCCGGGATTCCCGTACACCGTCGACAACTGCGGCGTGAAGACCACCTACCAGGCCCCGCCGAAGCGCGTCGTCACCATGAACCAGCACGTCACCGAGGTGATGCTCGCCCTGGGCCTGGAGAAGTCGCTCGTCGGCACCGCCTACCTCGACGACGCGGTCCTCCCCGCCTACAAGAAGGCCTACGACGCCGTCCCCGTCCTCGCGAAGGAGTACCCCTCCAAGGAGGCCCTGCTCGCCGCCAACCCCGACTTCGTGTACGGCGGTTACGCCTCCGCCTTCGACGCCAAGGACGGCCGTAGCCGCGACGACCTCAAGCGCACCGGCATCGCGACCCGCCTCAACACCGAGTACTGCCCGACCGGTTCGACCTCGATCGACGACCTCTACCGCGAAGTCCGGGAGATCGGAAGGACCTTCGGCGTCGCCGACCGCGCCGAGACCTGGACCCGCGGGGCGCGCACGACCGTGACCGCCACGGAGAAGCGCCTCAAGGGCACCCCGCCGGTCTCCGTCTTCGTCTACGACAGCGGCGACAAGACCGCGTTCACGGCGGGCGGCAAGGGCATCGGCAACGAGCTCATCACCCGGGCCGGCGGCCGGAACGTCTTCGCCGACCTCGACAAGTCCTTCGGCGACGCCACCTGGGAACAGGTCGTGGACCGGAAGCCCGAGGTCATCGTCATCTACGACTACGGCTCCACCACCGTCGAGCAGAAGAAGAAGCGGCTCCTCGACGACCCCGCCCTCAAGGACGTGCCCGCCGTCAAGAACCGCCGGTTCGCCGTCATGCCGCTCTCCGACACCGTCCTCGGCGTCCGCGTCCCCGCCGCCGTCGACAAGCTCGCCGCCCAGCTCCACCCGGCCCGGTGACCACGACCCTCGACAGGGCCGAGGAGAAGACCGACGCGAAGGCTGCGCAGACCTCCGGGACGTCCGCCTCCGGGACGTCGCGGTACGTCCTCGTCGTCGCCGGACTCGCCCTGGCCCTCGCCCTCGCCGGGCTCGCCTCCCTCGCCCTCGGCTCCGTCCGCATCCCGCCCGGCCAGGTGCTCGACGCCCTGACCGGGCGGGCGGCCCCCTCCCCGTACCGCACGATCGTCCTCGACGTCCGGCTGCCCCGGGTCCTCCTCGGCGTCGTCGTCGGCGCCGGGCTCGCCGTCGTCGGCGCCGTCCTCCAGGCCCTCGTCAACAACCGGCTCGCCGACCCCTTCCTCCTCGGGATCTCCTCCGGCGCCTCCGCCGGAGCCGTCCTCGTGCTCGTCCTCGGCGTCGGGGGAGGGGTGACGACCACGATCGCCCTGCCCGGCGGCGCCTTCGCCGGCGCCCTCGTCGCCCTCGTCCTCGTCTACGGGCTCGCGCGCCGCGGCGGGACCATGACCGGCGCCCGGCTCGTCCTCGCCGGGGTCGCCGTCTCGTACGTCCTCTCCGCCCTCGCCACCCTGCTCCTCGTCGTCGCCGGGCGGCCCGAACAGTTCCAGGAAGCCCTCTTCTGGTCGCTCGGCGGCCTCGGCAGCGCCCGCTGGGACACCCTCGCCCTGCCCGCCGCCGTCCTCGTCCTCGGCGTCGGCGCCCTCCTCACCCTCTCCCGCCCCCTCGACCTCCTCCTCGTCGGCGAGGAGGGCGCCACCGTCCTCGGCCTGGACACCGCCCGCTTCCGCGCCGCCGTCTTCGTCCTCGCCTCCCTCGTCACCGCCGTCATGGTCGCGGCCAGCGGCGCCGTCGGCTTCATCGGACTCATGGCCCCGCACGCCGCCCGGCTCGCCGTCGGCGCCCCGCACCGCCGGCTCCTCCCGGTCGCCGCGCTCGGCGGGGCACTCGCCCTCGTCCTCGCCGACCTCGCCGCCCGGACCGTCGCCGCACCCCAGGACATCCCCGTCGGCGTCCTCACCGCACTCACCGGCGGCCCGTTCTTCCTCTGGCTGATGCGCCGCCGTCCGGAAGGGGCACCCCTGTGACCGAAGGAGCACCCCGGTGACCGAACTGCGCCTGGAAGGCCTCTCGTACGAGGAACGCCTCCGCTCCGTCGACCTCACCGTCCGCCCCGGCGAGACCGTCGGCCTCATCGGCCCCAACGGCAGCGGCAAGACCACCCTCCTGCGCTGCGTCTACGGCACCCTCGCCCCCACCGCCGGCCGCGCCACGCTCGACGGCGACGACCTCCACGCCCTCGGCCCCAAGGCCCGCGCCCGCCGCGTCGCCACCGTCCCGCAGGACGGCGGCACCGAGTTCGACCTCACCGTCCGCGAACTCGTCGCCCTCGGCCGCTCCCCGCACAAACGGTTCTGGGAGGGCGACACCGGCGCCGACCGGGAGCGCGCCGGGGCCGCCCTCGCCCGCGTCGGCCTCACGGAGCTCGCCGACCGCCCGTACCCCACCCTCTCCGGCGGCGAACGCCAGCGCGCCCTCGTCGCCCGCGCCCTCGTCCAGGACCCGGCCCTGCTCGTCCTCGACGAGCCCACCAACCACCTGGACATCCGCCACCAGCTCGACGTCCTCCAGCTCGTGCGGACCCTGGGCACCACCAATCTGCTCGCCCTGCACGACCTCAACCTCGCGGGGGCGTACTGCGACCGCCTCTACGTCCTCGAACGTGGCCGGGTCGTCACCGGCGGCACCCCCGCCGAGGTCCTCACCCCCGCCCTCCTCGACGCCGTCTACGGGGTGGACGCCGAGGTCATCCCGCATCCGAGGACCGGCAGCCCGACCGTCGTCTACCTGCACAGTCCGGCAGTCGGTCAGAAACTATCCACCATGTGAGATCACATTCCGGAACCCGGACCGGGAATCGATACGATGAGCCCATGGTTTCCCACGACGTGAGCGAAGAGACTCCGGGCACACCCCTGCTCGTGGCACGCCTGCACGTCGACCTGTGCCGCCTCTCCAGCGCGATGTGTACGTCCCGCGCTGCGCTCTGAGCGACCCACGCGACATCGAGCGCACTCCCGTACGACCCCCCTCCGCGCGGGGGCCCCCGCCACGCGCCGATCACGCCACTTCCGACAGGAGCCCACGTCATGGCCATCGAGGTCCGCATCCCGACCATCCTCCGCACCTACACCGACGGCGAGAAGGCCGTCCAGGGCAGCGGCGACACCCTCGCCCACCTCTTCGCCGACCTGGAGTCCCGCCACACCGGCATCGAGGCCCGCATCGTCGACGACGGCAAGCTCCGCCGCTTCGTCAACGTCTACCTGAACGACGAGGACGTCCGCTTCCTCGACGGCATCGACACCAAGCTCACCGACGGCGACAGCGTCACGATCCTGCCGGCCGTCGCCGGCGGCATGGTCTGATCCACATGCGCTACGACTCCTCGCTGGCGGCGGTCGGCAACACGCCGCTGGTCCGCCTCCCCCGGCTCTCGCCCTCGGACTCCGTCCGCATCTGGGCGAAGCTGGAGGACCGCAACCCGACCGGCTCGGTCAAGGACCGCCCCGCGCTCCACATGATCGAGCGGGCGGAGAAGGACGGCCGGCTCACGCCCGGCTGCACCATCCTGGAGCCGACCAGCGGCAACACCGGCATCTCCCTCGCCATGGCCGCCAAGCTCAAGGGCTACCGCATCGTCTGCGTCATGCCCGAGAACACCAGCGAGGAGCGCCGCCAGCTGCTCGCCATGTGGGGCGCGGAGATCGTCTCGTCCCCCGCGGCGGGCGGATCGAACACGGCGGTACGCGTCGCCAAGGAGATCGCCGCCGAGAACCCGTCCTGGGTGATGCTCTACCAGTACGGCAACCCGGACAACGCGGGCGCCCACTACGCCACCACGGGCCCCGAGATCCTCGCCGACCTCCCCTCGATCACCCACTTCGTCGCCGGCCTCGGCACGACGGGGACGCTCATGGGCGTCGGCCGCTACCTGCGCGAGCACAAGCCGGACGTCAAGATCGTCGCCGCCGAACCGCGGTACGACGACCTCGTCTACGGCCTGCGGAACCTGGACGAGGGCTTCGTACCCGAGCTGTACGACGCCTCCGTCCTCACCACCCGCTTCTCGGTCGGCTCCGCCGACGCGGTCACCCGCACCCGGGAACTCCTCCAGCAGGAGGGCATCTTCGCGGGCGTCTCCACGGGCGCCGCCCTGCACGCGGCCATCGGCGTCGGCAACAAGGCGGTCAAGGCCGGCGAGAGCGCCGACATCGCGTTCGTCGTCGCCGACGGCGGCTGGAAGTACCTGTCGACCGGCCTCTACACGGCCGCGACGACCGAAGAGGCGATCAAGACGGTCCAGGGTCAGCTCTGGGCCTGAGCCTCCTCCGGCTCCATCAGCTACAGCTACATCAGCTACATCCGCTGCATCAGCGCGCCAGATGGCGGACCTGGTCCCATACGACCGGGTCCGCCGTTCCCGCTTTCCGGCGGAAGTCCCGCACCGGAACGTCCCGCAGCTCGTCCGTCTCCAGGAAGCTCGGCCGCCCCTGAGCGTCGCCCACCGCCCCCGGCGGCAGCGCGATCACGCCCGGCCGCTCGTCGTGGTACTTGCTGGTGATCTTGGCGACGAGCACGCTGTCACCGCGGAGCGAGAGCACCAGACACGGCCGGTCCTTCGAACCGGGACCGTCCTCGAAGGGCACGTCCGCCCACCAGATCTCGCCCGCCCGCGGCAGCCGCGACGGAGCCTTCCGCGGCCCGGTCGGCCGGCCCGGCGGCCGGGTCCGCTGCGGCGCCCGGCCCCGCCCCGAGGGCCGCCGGCCCGTGGGCTTGTTCGACGAACTCTTCCGTCCGCCGGCGACCACCACGACCAGCGCGATCACCACGACCGCGACCAGCGCGGGCCACCATGACGTGTCCATACCTCAAGACGGTACCGGCGTGCGACTCACTCCGCCGTGGCGCCCCGCCATCCATCCGAACCGGTGACAGAGCCCGTGAGTTCGCCCACAACGGGCCGCCGCGAAGGAGCGACAGGCCCAGGTGCGCCTTACGCTCGACAGACCGCACAGCCTCCCCCTCCCTCAGCGCGCTTTCCGCACCCGTCCACGGAGGTTCACGCTCCATGAAGCTCACCGTCGTCGGTTGCTCCGGGTCGTTCCCGTCCGCGGATTCGGCCTGTTCGAGCTACCTCGTCGAGGCCGACGGCTTCCGGTTGCTCCTCGACATGGGCAACGGCGCCCTCGGCGAGCTGCAACGACACATCGGTCTGTACGACCTCGACGCGATCTTCCTCAGCCATCTGCACGCGGACCACTGCATCGACATGTGCGGCTACTTCGTCGCCCGCTACTACCGGCACGAGGGCGGACGCTGCGACGCGATTCCCGTCTACGCGCCGGAGGGCGCCGAGCAGCGGCTGACCACGGCGTACGCGGACACCCCCTCGCCCACCTCGATGAGCGAGGTCTTCGACTTCCGCACGCTGAAGTCGGGCACCTTCGAGATCGGCCCGTTCACGGTCCGTACGGAGAAGGTGTGCCACCCGGTCGAGGCGTACGGCATCCGCGTCGAGCACGGCGGCCGTTCGCTCACGTACTCCGGTGACACCGGGGTCTGCGACGCGCTGCACGAGCTCGCCGAGGGCACCGACCTCTTCCTCTGCGAGGCCTCCTTCACCCACGGCAAGGAGGACATCCCGGCGCTCCACCTCAACGGCCGCGAGGCCGGGGCGCAGGCGGCCCGCGCCGATGTGGGCCGGCTGGTCCTCACCCACATCCCGCCGTGGACGGACGGCGAGCAGAACCTGGCGGACGCGCGCGAGGTGTACACGGGCCCGTCGGAGCTGGCGAGACCGGGCGCGGTCTACGAGATCTGAGCACACGGGAAGAGCCCCGGAACCGTACGGTTCCGGGGCTCTTCCGCGTTGCGGGTGAGGATCACGCCTTGGTGAGGTCCTCGAGCTCCTCGTCGGACTCGCGGCCCGGGGTGGGGAGGTTGAACTTGGTGATCGCGAAGCGGAAGACCACGTAGTAGATCGCCGCGAAGACGAGACCGATCGGGATGATCAGCCAGGGCTTGGTCGCGAGGTTCCAGTTGAGCAGGTAGTCGATGCCGCCGGCGGAGAAGGTGAAGCCCGCGTGGACACCGAACGCCCAGGTGACGGCCATCGAGACGGCGGTCAGGACCGCGTGGATCGCGTAGAGGACCGGCGCGATGAACATGAAGGTGAACTCGATCGGCTCGGTGATACCGGTGACGAAGGAGGTCAGCGCGAGGGACACCATCATGCCCATGACGGCCTTGCGGCGCTCGGGGCGAGCGGCGTGGGCGATGGCGATCGCGGCGGCCGGGAGGCCGAACATCATGATCGGGAAGAAGCCGGACATGAAGATTCCGGCGCTCGGGTCACCGGCGAAGAAGCGGTTGAGGTCACCGTGGACGACCTCGCCGGCCGCGTTGGTGAAGTCACCGATCTGGAACCAGGAGACGGTGTTCACGAACTGGTGCATGCCGACCGGGATCAGCGCGCGGTTGATGAGGCCGAAGAGGCCGGCGCCACCGGCGCCGAGGCCGGTCATCCACTCGCCGAAGCTGGAGATGCCCTCACCGATGGGCTCCCAGATCAGGCCGAAGAGGACACCCATGGCGGTGCCGACGAAGGCCATGATGATCGGGACGAGACGGCGGCCGTTGAAGAAGCCGAGCCAGTCGACGAGCTTGGTGCGGTGGAACTTCTGCCACAGGACGGCGGAGATGAGACCCATCAGGATGCCGCCGAGGACACCGGGGTTGTTGAACGTCGCGGCGACGTCGACACCCTTGTTGGCGGTCGTGTTGACGACGGCCTCGGTGATCGGGAAGGCCTTCAGCACGTTGCTGTAGACCAGGAAGCCGACGAGCGCGGCCAGGGCGGTGGAGCCGTCCGCCTTCTTGGCGAAGCCGATGGCGACGCCGATACAGAAGAGCAGGGGCAGGTTGTCGAAGACCGCGCCGCCGGCGGTGGCGAAGACGGAAGCGACCTTGTCCCAGCCGAGACCGTCCTTTCCGAAGACGTCGGCCTGGCCGAGACGGAGCAAGATACCCGCGGCCGGCAGAACGGCGATCGGCAGCTGCAGGCTGCGACCGACCTTCTGCAGGCCCTGGAACAGGCCGGATCCGCGCTTCTTCGCGGGAGCGGCGGCCTGGGCGGTGGCCGTACTCATCAACTTCCTCCAGTAAGGCAAGGCGCCGCCAGGGACAGTGAACACGGGGGGAGGCGACGTCTCGTGGAACGCGGTGGTCTGGACCGCGTGGTCTACACCAATCAGTGGTGTAGACCAGTTTTAGCACGTGAGACTTAGATAAGGAACCTGCGAATTTTGTGTGCTCGGCCATAGCTGGAAATGCACGACATAAGGCCCCCGGACCGTCAGGTCCAGGGGCCTTGTGCAGGGCTTACGAGGGGGGCGAAAGCCCCGAATCGGTCAGGTTCTCCAGGGTGACCGCAGCGCTACTTGACGTTCTCCCGCTCCATCTCGTCCCCGATCTCGTCCGGCTCGCGGCCGGGCGTCTGGAGGTTGAACTTGGTGATCGCGAAACGGAAGATCGCGTAGTACACGACCGCGAAGGCGAGACCGATCGGAATGATCAGCCACGGTTTCGTCGCGAGGCCCCAGTTGATCACGTAGTCGATCAGACCCGCCGAGAAGCTGAAGCCGTCCTTCACGCCGAACGCCCACGTCACCGCCATCGAGACACCCGTCAGCACCGCGTGGATCGCGAACAGGGCCGGCGCGATGAAGAGGAACGAGTACTCCAGCGGCTCCGTGATGCCCGTGACGAACGAGGTCAGCGCCACCGAGAGCATCAGGCCCCCGATCTCCTTGCGGCGGTGCGGCTTCGCACAGTGGGTGATCGCGAGCGCCGCCGCCGGCAGCGCGAACATCATGATCGGGAAGAAGCCCGTCAGGAACTGGCCCGCGTTCGGGTCGCCCGCCAGGAACATGGGGATGTCGCCATGGACCACCGTGCCGTCCGGCTTCTCGTACGTGCCGAACTGGAACCAGATCGGCACGTTCAGGAACTGGTGCAGGCCGATGACGAGCAGCGCACGGTTCGCCACACCGAAGATGCCGGAACCCCAGGCGCCGAGGCCGACCAGCCAGTCGCTGAAGTTCTCCAGGGCGTCACCGATCGGCGGCCAGACCCACAGGCAGAGCGAGGCGAACACGATCGCCACGAACGTCATGATGATCGGGACGAGACGGCGGCCGTTGAAGAAGCCCAGCCAGTCGACCAGCTTCGTCCGGTGGTACCGCTGCCACAGGTACGCGGTCATCAGACCCATGACGATGCCACCGAAGACACCGGGGTTCTGGTACGTGTAGGCGGCGAAGGCCTCCCCGGGCGCCAGGCAGCCGCCGCCGATGTCCCTCGTACCCGGCGGGCAGTCCTTCGGGAACTGACGCAGGACCGTGTAGTAGACGAGGAAGCCGACGACGGCCGCGAGCGCGGTCGAGCCGTCCGACTTCTTCGCCATGCCGATGGCGACACCGACGCAGAACAGCAGCGGCAGACCGAGGTTGCCGTCGAGCAGGGCGCCGCCCGCGCCCGCCATCACCGCGGCGACCTTGTCCCAGCCGAGACCCTCCGCGCCGAAGACGTCCGGCTGGCCGAGCCGGTTGATGATGCCCGCGGCCGGCAGCACCGCGATGGGGAGCTGAAGGCTGCGCCCCATCTTCTGCAGCCCCTGGAAGAGCCCGCCCCACAGGGACTTCTGCGGCCGCGCCGCGGCGCTGTCCGTACTCATCGGCGTCCTCCCTGCCCGGAACATGCCGGGTCCGCATTCCGTTGCACACTGGTGTAGACCAGTTGCGATAGGCTCCGGGAGCCCGCTGAGGACAGGCCGCCGGTGATCGTCATCATTCGGCAGAACGGCGGCACTCGCTCGCGAAGTTGGGCCAACCGTGGGTTACCGTGACAAAGCGGACCACAGGTGCGCCGAGATTCGCGCTCGCGCGAACGGAACGGACAGGGAGAAACACATGGCCAGCAAGGCTGAGAAGATCGTCGCCGGGCTCGGCGGCATCGACAACATCGAAGAGGTCGAGGGCTGCATCACCCGCCTGCGCACCGAGGTCATCAACGCCGACCTCGTCGACGAGGCCGCGCTCAAGGCCGCCGGCGCCCACGGCGTCGTGAAGATGGGCACCGCCATCCAGGTCGTCATCGGCACCGACGCGGACCCGATCGCCGCGGAGATCGAAGACCTGATGTGAGACCTGATGCGAGCGACTGACTCGCATCGACAAGGGCCCGTTCCGGCAGGGGAACGGGCCCTTCGTCATGGGCGAGGCCCTCCGCCGTCTCCGGCTACCCTCGTCCCATGTCTCGTATCGACGGCCGTACCCCCGAACAGCTCCGCCCCGTCACCATCGAACGCGGATGGAGCAAGCACGCCGAGGGCTCCGTCCTCATCTCCTTCGGCGACACCAAGGTCTTCTGCACCGCCTCCGTCACCGAAGGCGTCCCGCGCTGGCGCAAGGGCAGCGGCGAAGGCTGGGTCACCGGCGAGTACTCCATGCTGCCCCGGGCCACCAACACCCGCGGCGACCGCGAGTCCGTCCGCGGCAAGATCGGCGGCCGCACGCACGAGATCTCCCGCCTCATCGGCCGCTCGCTCCGCGCCGTCATCGACTACAAGGCCCTCGGCGAGAACACCGTCGTCCTCGACTGCGACGTCCTCCAGGCCGACGGCGGCACCCGCACCGCCGCCATCACCGGCGCGTACGTCGCCCTCGCCGACGCCGTCGCCTGGGCCCAGGGCAAGAAGCTCGTCAAGGCCGGCCGCCAGCCCCTCGTCGGAACCGTCGGCGCCGTCTCCGTCGGCATCGTCGACGGCGTACCCCTCCTCGACCTCTGCTACGAGGAGGACGTCCGCGCCGACACCGACATGAACGTCGTCTGCACCGGCGACGGCCGCTTCGTCGAGGTCCAGGGCACCGCCGAGGCCGAGCCCTTCGACCGCGAGGAGCTCAACGCGCTCCTCGACCTCGCCTCCGGCGGCTGCGCCGAACTGGCCGAGATCCAGCGCAAGGCGCTCGAAGGAACCCTCTGACCCCTCGCTGCGTCATGACGGGCGGGCACACGGATAAGCTCCGTGCGCCCGCCCGTCGTTCGTCCTACGTACCTGGGGGAGAACCCGCCGTGAAGCGCCGTCTCGCACTCGCCGTGGCCACCGCCGCCGCACTCACCACCGTCCTGAGCGGCTGCGGAGCCCTCGACACCGCCATGGACTGCGTCAAGACCGCCGACGCGATAGCCACGTCGGTCGACAAGCTCAGCCAGGCCGTCTCCAACGCCTCGAACGACCCGACGCAGATCGAGGAGTCCCTGAACTCGATCAGCACCGAGCTCGGCAACCTCAAGGACACCACGGACAACGCCGACCTCAAGAAGGCGGTGGACGACCTCACGAAGGGCGTCGAGTCCGTCCGTACAGCGGTCAAGAACGGCGACACGACCCCGGACATCCAGCCGATCACGGACGGGGCGAGCGAAGTGGCGAAGGTCTGCACCCCGGGCTAGAGGTCCAACGGACCGCGCCAGCCCCGGATAATCGGGGCATGACCCGTCTGATCCTCGCCACCCGCAACGCGGGCAAGATCACCGAACTCCACGCGATCCTCGCCGACGCGGGCCTCGACCTCGAACTCGTCGGCGCGGACGCGTACCCCGACGTGCCCGACGTCAAGGAAACCGGCGTCACCTTCGCCGAGAACGCGCTCCTCAAGGCCCACGCCCTGGCCCGGGCCACCGGCCTCCCGGCGGTCGCCGACGACTCCGGCCTCTGCGTCGACGTCCTCAACGGCGCCCCCGGCATCTTCTCGGCCCGCTGGTCCGGCACCCACGGCAACGACCGCGCCAACCTGGACCTGCTCCTGGCCCAACTGTCCGACATCGACGACTCCCACCGCGCGGCCCACTTCGCCTGCGCGGCGGCCCTGGCCCTCCCGGACGGCACGGAACGAGTCGTCGAGGGCCAGATGCGCGGCACCCTCCGCCACGCCCCGGTCGGCACGAACGGCTTCGGCTACGACCCGATCCTCCAGCCGGACGGCCACGAGGTGACCTGCGCGGAACTGACCCCGGCGGAGAAGAACGCGATCAGCCACCGAGGCAAGGCCTTCCGAGCACTCGTACCGGTGGTTCGGGAGCTGCTGGGCTGAGAACGGTCGGACGAGGGCGCGACACCTAGTGGTGACGCGCCCCTCGTCGGCGTGGGCCCGGTGGGACTCGAACCCACGACATACCGGACCTAAACCGGCACCCTCTGGCCAGCTGGGGTACGGGCCCATCGCCACCACTCTACTGGGCTGATGCGGTCTCCCTTCTGCCTCCCCTGCACCAGGTGCTCGTGACCGCATGGCAGTTGGGGCACAGCAGCCGCAGGTTCTCGCGCCGGTCGTCGCGCCAGTCCCCATTGATGTGGTCGACCTCCAGGGTCATTGGCATGCCGAGCCACGCGGGGCCGACGCCGCATCGAGCGCACTCTTCGGGCACACCGAGTTCGCTCAGAGCGCGGTGCAGCCGCTTGGTGGTCGTCCGGTACGTGTTGTCGTGGTGTACCAGAATGTCTTCCGCGCGTTTGGCGGTCGGACTCGGCTTGCCGCGCTGGTGGGCCTGCCCCAGGAAGTGGGCGGTTGACAGGCCTTCTTCCGTGATCCATCTCCGTAGATTCGCGCGCTGCGTAGCGTTGCCTGTTCGGCCCAGACGTTGCAGAGTCATCCTCACGGAGGTCGACTGCGCGACCGCCTCCCGCAGGTCATGTGCACTCGGGCGGGCGAGTCTCCCGAAGGGCGGGAAGTGTGAGACGTCGATGCCGAAGTGGGTGAAGCGCCTCATGAGGTAGCGGGGGAGTGCGTTGTACGGCTTTGTACCCAGGAAGGCGATCGCCTCGTCGATGTCGGCGCACCGCGCCGCCGCTTCGGTCAGGCGCTCGCGGGTGTACCGCGTGCCGCTCGTCATCGTGTGCGACCCTTGCCCCGGCCTCGGTAGCTGTCCGTCGTCGAGTGGCAGTTGGGGCAGAGTAGCCGCAGGTTCTCGATCTGATTGTTCCGCCAGTTGCCGTCGATGTGATCAACCTCCAGCGGCAGCGGATCGCCCAGCCACTTGGCTTCAATCCCGCACAGGGCACATCGCTCCTCATGGCCGAGCTCCTGGATGGCCCTCCTGAGCCGCCGGCCGGGGATGCGCTGTGCATGAGCCGAGCCGTTCGCGACGAGGATCTCCTCGGCCGTCCGGCGCCGTTGGTTGAATCGCATGTTCCCGGTTCGGACCGAGGGTGTGAAGTGCGAGGTGTCGATCCCGTACGCCTTGATCCGTCGGCTGATGTGGGTGTGCTGCCCGCCGACGACCTCCACCCCGAGGTGCCGCAGCACCTCGGACATGTTCGTCGAGGCGGCCACGGCCTGCGTCAGGACGTCACGCGTCCAACGTGTCCCCTCCTGCTCGAAGTGCGAGATGTCCACCCCCAGCTTCCGCATCCGCTCCCGCACGTACCTTCGCGACGAGCTCTTCGGATCCACCGCCAGCCGCTCCAGCGCCTCCGTCAGCGTCCGCGCTCCCCGCGCCGCCGCTTCGAGGCGCTCCTTCGTGTACGCGCTCGTTCCCATCGGGCCCCCTCCGCTCCGGCCACCAGTTCGTGGCCTCGCACGGAGTAACGAGCCGAATATCGGACGGTTACGCCATATCGCGTACTGTCGCGTCCGGTAAGCGGAACGGGCCGCACCGCCCCGGAAGGCGGTACGGCCCGTTCGGCATCGCAGGGCGAGGGCTCAGATGCCCAGGTCCCTGATGATCTTGGCTACGTGGCCCGTCGCCTTCACGTTGTAGAAGGCGTGCTCGACCAGGCCGTTCTCGTCGACGACGATCGTCGAGCGGATGACGCCCGTCACCGTCTTGCCGTACAGCTTCTTCTCGCCGAAGGCGCCGTACGCCTCCAGGGTCGTCTTCTCCGGGTCGCCGACCAGCGTGACCTTCAGGTTCTCCTTCTCGCGGAACTTCGCGAGCTTCTCCGGCTTGTCGGGGGAGACGCCGATGACGTCGTAGCCCGCACCTGCCAGCAGGTCCAGGTTGTCGGTGAAGTCGCAGGCCTGCTTCGTGCAGCCGGGGGTGAGGGCCGCCGGGTAGAAGTAGACGATGACCTTGCGGCCCTTGTGCTCCGCGAGCGAGACGTCGTTGCCGTCCGCGTCGGGCAGGGTGAAGGCGGGGGCGGTGTCGCCGGTCTGCAGTCGCTCGCTCATGGCTCTCCTCAGGAAAGTGCGCTTACGCGTTCAGAGCCTAATGGGGGTCGCCTAATAGGGGTCGGGGGCGGCCCATCGGCGGTGGAGCTGACAGACTGTCCGTCAACGACCGGATACACGACTACGGAGGCAGCGCGGTGTCGGACGCCAGGACCCCTGCGCAGATCGAGGCGGACATCGTCCGCCGGCGCGAGCAGCTCGCCGTCACTCTCGACGAGATCGGCATTCGGGTGCACCCCAAGACGATCATCGGGGACGCCAAGGCCAAGGTCGCCTCGACGGTCGACCAGACCGCCGGCCGCGCCTTCGTCGCCGTCAACCGGGTCGTCTCGGACGTGAAGGCCCGTTTCACCCATGAGGACGGCGCACCCCGCCTGGAGCGGGTCGTGCCGGTGGCGCTCGTCGCCGTCGCGGTGGTCGGGCTGATCGCCGCGTCCTCCCGCAGGAGCAAGGGATAGCGGTCGATGGCCCCTCCCGGCCGCGGGCGACACGCCCGGGCAGGTAGGTTCGGACCGTGAGCGAGAACACGCACGACAAGCTGCCCATCCGGATGCTCCACGACCGGGTCCTGGTCCGCACCGACTCCCCCGAGGGGGAGCGGCGCTCCGGCGGCGGCATCCTGATCCCGGCGACCGCCGCCGTCGGCCGTCGCCTGTCCTGGGCCGAGGTGGTCGCGGTCGGTCAGAACGTCCGGACCGTCGAGATCGGCGACCGCGTGCTGTACGACCCCGAGGACCGCGCCGAGGTCGAGGTGCGGGGCACCGCGTACGTACTGATGCGGGAGCGGGACCTGCACGCGGTGGCCGCGGACCGGTTCCAGGGCGCTACGGACTCGACCGGGTTGTATCTGTAGACGTAGAGCTGCCGGCCCTGGTGACCATCGTCACCAGGGCCTTTGCATGTTCTTTGCTAGCCTGGAGACACACCCGACGAGACGCGCCGTACCGGGATGACGACAAGACGACGCACCCCCTGTTGTTCCGTCTCGCGGAGGTGTCGTCGTCATGGCCTGGGTTCTTCTCGTGGTCGCGGGTCTGCTCGAAGTCGGCTGGTCGATCGGTATGAAGTACACCGACGGCTTCACGCGGCTCTGGCCCAGCGTGTTCACCGGCGCCGGGATCGTCGCCTCCATGCTGCTGCTCTCGCACGCCGCCAAGACGCTGCCCATCGGTACCGCGTACGGCGTGTGGGTCGGTATCGGCGCGGCCGGTGCGGCGGTGCTCGGCATGGTGGTGCTCGGTGAGCCGGCGACCGCCGCCCGGATCTTCTTCGTCTGTCTGCTGCTCGTCGCGGTGGTGGGTCTGAAGGCGACCTCCGGTCACTGACGAGGGCTGCTGCCGGGCGGGTGGGTACTGCCGGGTGGTTGGGGACTTCCAGGCGGTAGGGGACTGCCGGGCGGTTGGGGGCTGCGGGGCGGCAGGG
This sequence comes from Streptomyces sp. NPDC042346, assembly GCF_055581845.1. Classification (NCBI taxonomy): domain Bacteria; kingdom Bacillati; phylum Actinomycetota; class Actinomycetes; order Kitasatosporales; family Streptomycetaceae; genus Streptomyces; species Streptomyces sp. NPDC042346. The sequence goes on from NZ_JBVJEH010000003.1 coordinate 31,826, forward strand.
GGCTGCGGGAGACCGCTGACCCCGGGCCCGCCTCGCCGGTCAGGTAGAGGTCTTCCTCGCCGCCCGAGCCGCCCGGCCCGTCCGGTCCGCCTGGGCCACTTGGGTCACCCGATCCGCCTGGGCCCCCCGGTCCTTCCGGGCCCTCCGGGCCGTCCGGCATCGGCGGTACCGGTGGCAGTGCCTCCGCCCCCGCCATCAGCTGGAGGTCGAAGTCGCGCGGTGGCGTTCCCGCCAGCGCCTCCCGGGTGAACCGGGCCCAGATCTCGGCCGGTGCCCCGCCGCCGTTGATCCGGGGCAGTCCGAGCGCCCCGTACAGCGGTTCCTGCCGGCCCGACTCGGGGTCCTGGCCCATCAGCGCGACGACCGTCGCGAGTTCCGGGGTGTAGCCCGCGAACCAGGCGGCCTTGTCGTCCTCCGCCGTGCCCGTCTTGCCCGCCGCCGGCCGCCCCGCGGCCTGCGCCGCCGTGCCCGTACCCGCTTCGACGACGCTCCGCAGGATCGACGTGGTCGTGTCGGCGGCCTCCCTGGTGACCGCCTGCCCGGCCGGGCGGGACGGCAGGTCCACCGTCTCGCCGCCCTTCGTGACGCCCTCGACGAGCGTGTACGTGCCGTGCCGGCCGTGCGCGGCGAGCGTCGCGTACGCCGAGGCCATGTCGAGGACGCTGGCGGTGGCGGGACCGAGGGCGATGGACGGGGAGGCGGTGAGGTCGGGGGTGGAGCCGGGCAGGCCGAGGGCGATGGCGGTCCGCCGTACGTGCGCGGGGCCGACGTCCACGGCCATCTGGGCGTACACCGCGTTCACCGACAGACCGGTGGCCTCGCCGACGGCGATCTCGCCGTAGCTGGTGTCGTCCTCGTTGGCGGGGTCGTACGGGCTGCCGTTCCAGCCCTCGACCGGGCGCCGGTTGGTCCCGTCGTACAGGGTGTACGGGGTGATCGGCAGGCCGTACTGGGTCTGCGCCCCGCTCTGCACGGCCGCCGTGAAGACGAAGGGCTTGAAGGTGGAGCCGACCTGGTAGTCGCGGCGCGTGGCGTTGTTGACGTACTGCCGGGTGTAGTCGATGCCGCCGTACATCGCGACGACCTTCCCGGTCGCCGGGTCGACGGCGGCCGCCCCGACCCGTACGTAGCGGTCGACGGGGTCGCGTGCCGGGTCGAGCCGGGAGATGACCCGGTCCTCGACGGCCTGCACGAGCGTCTCCTGCTGGGCGCGGTCCAGTGTGGTGGTGATGCGGTAGCCGCCGGCGGCGAGGGTGTTCTCGTCGATGACGTCGTGGCCGGTCAGGTACTCCTCGACGGCCTGGACGAGATAGCCGCGCTGTCCGGAGAGGCCGGTGGCGGGGCGGGCGGTCTGGGGGAGGGGGAAGCGGGCGGCGGCGCGTTCGGCGCGGCCGAGCCAGCCCTCGGTGACCATGCCGTCGAGGACGTAGTTCCAGCGCGCGACGGCCGTGGCCCGGTTCTCGGGGTGGGTGGTGACGTCGTAGGCGCTGGGGGCCTTGAGGAGGGAGGCGAGGTACGCGCCCTCGGCGGTGTCGAGCTGCTCGACGTCCTTGCCGTAGTAGGCGCGGGCGGCGGCCTGGATCCCGTAGGCGTTCCGGCCGAAGTAGCTGGTGTTCAGGTAGCCCTGGAGGATCTCCTCCGCGGTCTTCTCGCGGCCCAGCTTGATCGCGATGAAGAACTCCTTGGCCTTGCGGGTGAGGGTCTGTTCCTGGCCGAGGTAGTAGTTCTTGACGTACTGCTGGGTGATGGTGGAGCCGGACTGGCGGCCCTTGCCGGTGACGGTGTTCCAGGCGGCGCGGACCATGGCCTTGGGGTCGACGGCGCGTGAGGTGTGGAAGTCGCGGTCCTCGGCGGCGAGGACGGCCTGGCGGACGCCGAGGGGGACCTGGTCGAGCCGGACGTTCTCGCGGTTGACCTCGCCGTCGCGGGCGATGGGGCTGCCGTCGCGGTAGAGGTAGACGTTGGACTGGGCGACGGCGGCGGCGTTGGCGGGCGGGATGTCCACCAGGAGGTAGCCGGCGGCGAAGGCTCCGGCGAGGAGCAGGACGCCGAGCAGGCAGAGGCCGAACAGGGTCCGCAGGACGCGCCGGACGCGTCCCGCGCGTCGGGGCCGGTTCGGCGCGGGGGGTGGCGGAGCGGAGAGGGTGGGGTCCCTCGGCTCCCAGCCCGGTCGGGATGGCCGGGGGGTGTCGCTCGTACCGGAGGAAGGGGGCATGGCACCTCATATTGCACGTCATGCGATGAAACTCCTGAATGCGACCCGAATGTGAGGGCAAGGCGGCGAGAAAACCGCTCGCGGTGCGGAGTCGCTCCTCGCTAGGGTCGTGCGCTTCGGCGTTTTTCGGCGCATTGTGCACGTTTCCGGGGAGGAGAGGCATGCTGCGGCTGTACGCGACGGTGGCCGCGGGTGGCTTCCGGCGCCATGCGACCTATCGGGTGGCGACGGCGGCGGGGGTGTTCACCAACACCGTCTTCGGCTTCATCCTGTCGTACACGTACATCGCTCTCTGGGACGAACGGCCGCAGCTCGGCGGCTACTCCATGGACGACGCCCTCGCCTATGTGTGGATCGGACAGGGGCTGATCACCGTCTGCGGGCTGATGGGCGGCGGCTTCGAGGACGAGCTGATCGAGCGGATCAGGACCGGGGACATCGCGGTCGACCTCTACCGCCCCGCCGACCTCCAGACCTGGTGGTTCTCGGCCAACCTGGGCCGGTCGGCCTACCAGCTGCTCGGCCGCGGGGTCGTCCCGATGGCGGTCGGCGCGCTCGTCTTCGACTTCACGCTGCCGTCGGGCCCGGGGACGTGGCTCGCGTTCCTGGTGGCGGTGGCGCTCGGCTCGATCGTCAGTTTCGCGATCTGGTACCTGGTCGCGATGAGCGCGTTCTGGCTGCTCGACGGCCAGGGCGTGGTGCAGGTGGCGTGGCTGGGCGGCCTGTTCTTCTCGGGGATGCTGCTCCCGCTGACCGTCTTCCCGGGCGCGCTGGGCGAGCTGGCGCGGGTGCTGCCGTGGGCGTCGATGCTCCAGGTGCCGGCCGACGTGTACCTGGGGAAGTACGCGGGCGGGCGGGAGCTGGCGGGGGCGTACGCCTTCCAGGGGTGCTGGGCGCTGGTGCTGTTCGGGGCGGGTCGGCTGGTGCAGGCGGCGGCGACGCGGAAGGTGGTGGTGCAGGGTGGCTGAGACGCTCCGCGCGAAGGAGGAGCCCCGGGGCGCGCACCTGGGCGCGCACCTGGGCGGGCCACGACAGGTGCCGGACTCCTGGCGTCCGTACCGGTGGGTGTCGGAGTCCTGGCGTACGTACCGGATGGTGGCCGGGATGTGGATCCGGTCGACGATGACGTACCGCTCCTCCTTCGCCCTGACCCTGGCCACCAGCTTCTGCGTCACCTTCTTCGACTTCGTCGTCATCCTCCTGATGTTCGGTCAGGTGAAGGGCCTGGGCGGCTTCGCCTTCGCGGAGGTCGCGCTGCTGTACGGGACGGCGGGCACGTCCTTCGGGCTGGCGGACCTGACGATGGGCTCGGTCCAGCGGATGGGGAAGCGGGTCAGGGACGGCTCGCTCGACATGTTCCTGATGCGTCCGGCGCCGCTGCTCGCGCAGGTCGCGGCGGACAAGTTCGCGCTGCGCCGGTTCGGCCGGGTCGCCCAGGGCCTGCTGGTCCTGGTGTGGTCGCTCGTCCTGCTGGACGTGGACTGGACGCCGGTGAAGGTGCTGCTCCTGCCGGTGATGCTGCTCTGCGGGGCGGTGATCTTCTCGGCGGTGATGGTGCTGGGCGCGTCCGCGCTGTTCTGGGTGCAGGACGCGGCCGAGGTCACGAGCTCGTTCACGTACGGCGGGAACACGCTGCTCGGGTACCCGCCGACGATTTTCGCGCAGGAGCTGGTGCGGGGGGTCGTGTACGTCGTACCGCTGGCGTTCGTGAACTGGCTGCCCGCGCTGTACGTGCTCGACCGGCCGGCCCCGGCGGGCGTGCCGGGCTGGGCGGTGTTCGCGTCGCCGCTGGTGGCGGCGGTCTGCTGCGGGGTGGCGGGGCTCGCGTGGCGGGCCGGAATCCGTTCGTACCGATCGACAGGAAGCTGAGGCCGTGCCGTTCATCGAGTTGGAGTCACTGGAGAAGACCTTCACGATCCGCCGGAGGACGGGCCTGCTGCGGCGGTCGAAACGCGAGGTCAGGGCGGTCGACGGCATCAGCTTCGGTGTGGAGCGCGGGGAGATGGTCGGCTACATCGGTCCGAACGGGGCCGGGAAGTCGACCACGATCAAGATGCTGACCGGCATCCTCACGCCCAGCGGGGGCCGGCTGCGGGTCGCGGGCATCGACCCGGCGCGGGAGCGGACCCGGCTGGCCCAGCGGATAGGGGTGGTCTTCGGGCAGCGGACGACGCTCTGGTGGGACCTGCCGCTGAAGGACTCGTACCGGCTGATGCACCGCATGTACCGGATCCCCGACGACCGCTTCCGCGAGAACCTCGCTCGCTGCGTGGAGCTCCTGGAGCTGGGCGACCTCCTCGACGTACCCGTCCGGCAGCTCTCCCTCGGGCAGCGGATGCGCGGCGACATCGCGGCGGCCCTGCTGCACGACCCGGAGGTGCTGTACCTGGACGAGCCGACGATCGGTCTGGACGTCGTGTCGAAGGCGAGGGTGCGGGAGTTCCTGAAGGACCTGAACGCGGCGCAGGGCACCACGGTCTTGTTGACCACCCACGACCTGACCGACATCGAGCAGCTGTGCTCGCGGGTGATGGTGATCGACCACGGGAAGCTGATGTACGACGGGCAGCTGGCCGGGCTGCACGCGGTCGGGGAGAGCGAGCGGCTCCTGGTGGTCGACCTGGAGCGGGAGCTGCCGCCGATCGAGGTGCCGGGGGCGCGCTTCGTACGGAGGGAGGGCCCCCGCCAGTGGCTGGCCTTCCCGGCCTCCGCCTCGGCGGCGCCACTGGTGGCGGCGGTGGCGGCGAGGTACCCCCTTCTCGACCTGTCGGTGCGGGAGCCGGACATCGAGGCGGTGATCGCGAAGATGTACGGGGGAACTCGGGAGGGTCGCCGGGAGTCCCTGATGTAGGGACGTAGGAGGTCGAGTCCATTGGTGAGTTTCTCGTACACGGCGGCTGACGAGGAGAAGAGCAGAGGCGTCCGGCGGATGAAAACGCTGGCGACGTCTCTGCTGCTGGCGGTGGCCGTGATCTACGGTCTCGCGACCTGGGCGCGGAGCTCGGGGGCGGGGCCCTGGGCGGGGTACGTGGCAGCGGCGGCGGAGGCGGGCATGGTCGGCGCGCTCGCGGACTGGTTCGCGGTGACGGCGCTCTTCCGCCGGCCCCTGGGACTCCCCATCCCCCACACGGCGATCATCCCGACGAAGAAGGACCAGCTGGGCGCCTCACTGGGCTCGTTCGTGGGCGAGAACTTCCTCTCCGCGGACGTCGTACGGGGAAGGCTCCAGGCCTTCGGCATCGGCAGCCGGCTGGGGGCGTGGCTGGCGGACCCGGCGCACGCGGACCGGGTGACGGCGGAGGCGTCGACGGCGCTGCGGGGGGCACTGACGGTCCTCCGCGACTCGGACGTGCAGGCGGTCGTGGGCGAGGCCATCACGCGCCGGGCGGAGTCGGCGGAGATCGCCCCAGGACTCGGGAAGACCCTCGAAAAGATCGTCGGGGACGGCGCGCACCACCGGGCGGTGGACCTCGTCTGCACCCGCGCGCACGACTGGCTGGTCACGCACGGCGACTCGGTCATGGACGCGGTGCAGGGCGGCGCGCCGGGCTGGACCCCGCGCTTCGTCGACAAGCGCATCGGCGAGCGGGTCTACAAGGAGCTGCTCCGCTTCGTGACGGAGATGCGGGACATGCCGGCGCATCCGGCGCGCGGCGCGATCGACCGCTTCCTGACGGACTTCGCGGCCGACCTCCAGGCGGACACGGACACGCGGGCCCGCGTCGAGCGCCTGAAGGCGGACCTCCTGGCCCGCCCGGAGATCCAGGACATCATCGCCTCGGCATGGTCCTCGATCCGCACCCTCATCATCGCGGCGGCCGACGACGACCGCAGCCAACTCCGCCTGCGCGCACGCACCTCACTGATGTCCCTGGGCAACCGCCTGGCGACGGACCCCCGCCTCCAGCGGAAGGTCGACGGCTGGGCGGAGGACGCGGCGTCGTACGTCGTCACGACGTACCGGGACGAGATCACGTCCCTGATCACGGACACGGTCGCCGGCTGGGACGCCACCCAGACCTCGAAGAAGATCGAGGCGAACATCGGCCGCGACCTCCAGTTCATCCGCATCAACGGCACGGTGGTGGGCGCGCTGGCGGGCCTCTTGATCTATACCTTCAGCCACGCACTGGGAGGCTGAGGGCCTCAGCCCTTCTCACGGGTGACGGCCCAGGAGGCCGCGGCGACACCCCCGGCGACGGAGAATACGGCGGGCCAGGCGCCGATCTTCTTCGCGAGCGGATGCGACCCGGCGAACGCGGCGACGTAGGCGGTGGTGAGCCCGGCGGCCACCTTCCCCCCACCGACCTGCTGCCACTCCCGAGCGGCAAGCGCCCCGGCCCCGGCAAGCACGACCCCACCGAGCGGCCGCTTCTTGGTCCACCGAGCAACGGCATATCCCCCGACGAGTCCGGCGGCGGCTATGGCGGGGGAGGGGATGCGGGGCATGGCGAAGGTCCCTTTCGATCGGTGAGGTATCGGCGCATACGAGCCTAACGAGGAGGCTCGCAGGGCTGAGGGACAGGTCTGCTTCTGGTGGGGCCGCCCTCTTTCCGAGTGTGGCGGCCTCCACCACCGCGTCAAGGGCGCTCCTTCGTCGCGTCGGCTTCGCCGATGGGCTGTGCCCACCCTTGACCCGGCGGCGGAGGCCGCCTTTTCACACTCGGAGGGCGGCCGGGGGCGTGGCCACGCGGGGGCCCGGGTATCGGCCGGGGCTGGACGGCGCCTGACGGGCCGGTGGGTGGGGGCTTGGTTTGCGGTGGGGCAGGGTGGGCTCCCTTGGCTTGGTAGGGGTGCGCGGTTGTTGAATGGGGCGGCCCGGCTTGGCTTAGCGGGGGCAAGGCCGGTGGGTGGTGGGGATTCAGGCCCCGCTGGTCTGTCTTGGTGGGTGGCGGGGTGCTGTCGGCGAGACATTCGTGCACTTTCGCGGCCCGATGAGGGTGAAATGTGCCCTTTGTCGCTTATTTCGAGGGCTGTTACCTGGAGTAGTTGCGGGTTAGGCGTGCCCCTAACCACCGGGAGTGATCAGCGGGGCCTGAATCCCCACCACCCACCGGCCGTGGCCCGCTTAGCTCGGCCCGGCTGCCCCATTCAACGACCGCGCACCCCGAACCGACGGAAGGTGCCCACCCGCCCCAGGCGCGGACCAAGCCCCCACCCACCGGCCTGCCACCCGCTCCCGCTACCCCGGCCCCCGGACCGCCCTCCGAGAGGTTTTTCGCTCCTGGAGCCGCCGGGTCAAGGGTGGGCGCAGCCCATCGCGTAGCGACGCCGAAGGCGCCCTTGACGCGGTGGTGGAAGGTGCGACTCTCGGAAAGAGGGCGGTCCCACCAGAAGCTCACCGGAAACGACCACCCTCAGAGCCCCGCCCGGCATGAAGCCGCTACCTCGCCTCAGCGTTCGGAGGCGTTTCTCCAGTAGTCCGCGAGCATCTCGCCCGGCCAGGTCGGCTGAGTGACGGGCCCACGGGGGAGCATTTCTTGGAACACCGCTACAAGATCGACGACCTCCGTGCCGTCGTCGGCGTCGAGGTCCGCGACGTGCAGGTCACGTCCTTCGACCTTGAGTAGTGTCGGAAAAGACGTGGCGAGCCGTGCCGGGCGCCGATGGTTGTGGTGGACGAAAGTGCCAGTCGCTGGCCATGCGGGGTTGTCGCGGGGGCTGCGTGCGTGAAGCGCGACATCGTCCGGGGAGCCGAGGTTGAAGAACCACGTGACCTGGAGGTGGGAGAATTCCTCGATGCCCTGAAGGGTCTCCACGGGGAATTCCGGCCGCAGACGGATGATCGATTCCACCCCGCCCTTGAAGTCGTCGAGCCGTCCGGTGTGGCCTCCGACTACGTCGGCGATGACCGGCACCTCGATGGACTGTGCAGGCACGGTTTGCCCTTCTTCCTTCTCGGCAACGCCCCTTGTGGGATACGGGACTTCGGCGCTGTCAGGTTACTCGCAGGAGTGCGGCCCGAGCTCGTTCGTCGATAGCGGAGGCGGAGGGGATTCCGCGGTTGCGAAACGGGGACAGGATTGTCCGCATGGTGACGGCCGCTTCCCGAGCTCTGCCGGACTGAACCCCGTCCATCGCGTCCAGGGCCCGGGACCAGGTCGTGCAGGCCGCGTCGATGTTGCCCTGTCCGGCTTGGACCGCACCCATATATCCGAGCGTGACGGCGTGGGTTCGACTGAAGGAGTCGGCCCTACGGTGTCGGACGCTGGTACGGAAGTGGTGCAGCGCACCGTCCAGGTCGCCCAGGGCCCACAGAGTGCGGGCTGTTTCATGTGCGAGGGACGCTTCCTGGAAGAACCAGACCCGATGCGGCTCGTCGTCGCCCGCTGTTGCCCCAGCAAGGTCGGTCTCGGCCTGGTGGATCGCGGCGATGGCGTTGCCTCTCTGACCGTCCACGGCCAACGCTCGCGCACGTACGACACCGATCAAGGCTCTTTCACGCGGGGTGGCGCGGGTGTATCGCTTGCGCTCGATGGAGGCGGTGGCAAGGTCCAGGGCCGCCCTGCCGTGTCCCAGGTCTATGGCCTGATGAGCCATCGCCCGCAGGATGTGCCCCGCGAGGGGAGCGTCGTCGGCTTCGGCGGCCAGCTTGAGCGCGAGGGTGAAGTAGCGTCGCGCGGGCTCGTGCTGGGAGGCGTCGAAACTCATCCAGCCGGCCACGTACACGGCCTCGGCTGCCGCCGAATACAGAGATCGACGCGAGTGCTCATTGCTGAACACTCCGCTGACGTACCTGGCGACATCGTCGACGATGTACTGGTAGAGGGCTGTCCGACCGTCGACGCCGCCGTGCCGTTGATCGCGTCGGGCGAAGAACTCGGTCATCTCGCGAACGGCCCGCACTTCGGTCTCGCCAACCCTTCGGTTCGGGCCGACCGTGCGGGAGCGCGCCCGCTGTGGGGCTTCGTCCCACCATGGCTCCCTGGGTAGGACCAATCCGCCGACGGAGTAGGCGGCGACGCCGGTGAAGAGCCGGCGGCGGTCGCGGTCCATGCTGTTCCTCCCCAAGTCGACCAGAGTCGTCAGCGTGTCGGTGTCCCACTCGGACGGGGTGACCGTATCCGAGCCATGTCCCGCGAGGCCGAGCTCCGCGAGCGTGAGGGGACGCCCCAATCGCCGCGACAGAGTCTCGCGCAGGATGTCGGCCGCCCGGCCCCGGGGTCGGGTACCCGCGACCCACATGGCGATGTGTGAGCGCTTGACGGTGAGGAGTTCATCGATGCCGGCCTCTGCCGCGACACGCACTACCGCGGCAGCCACGACGGGCTGCGACCAGCCGGTCTCTGCGATCACCGCGGCCAGTTCAACGTTCCTGCGCGCCATGCTGCGCCCCTGTTCACAAGAGAACAATCTTTGACGGGTTTGACGGCATCGGAGCCCGAACGGGGATGCCCGCCCACCGCGAATCGCGGTTCGCTGAGAGAACACGAAACCACCAACCGGCTACGGCGGGAGGGCAACTAGTGACTTTCAGCCACGCGGGTGATGACGACGGTGGAGCGGCGGGGATGTCCGCACGCGAGTGGCTCACACCTCCTTCCATCGGGCGCCCTACAGCTGCGGTTGTCACGTCTCGCCCCACGGGGTACCCCGCCTACTCGCAGACGCTCCCGCGTGAGGCGCGGAGCGCGGGAGTCGCTCGCCGGCTGGTCTGCACGGCGCTGACTCTCTGGGGCCTGGATTCGTTGGCTGAGGACGCCACGCTCGTGATGACCGAGCTGGTCTCCAACGCGGTCGACCACAGTCGACTTCCGTCGATCCGCGTGATTGTCTCCCGGCCCTCCGCGCATGGGGTTCGCGTGGGCGTGGTCGACCGCTCCAGGGTTGTCCCGATCCTGAATACGGACCCCAACGGTGACCAAGTCCGGGGGCGAGGTCTGCTTCTGGTCGAGACGCTCACGGAGAGATGGGATACCGAGCTGTACCGGTGGGGCAAGCAGGTCTGGGCCGAGCTGAAGGAGGAGCGGGCGTGAAGGACGGGAAGCCCTGGGTGGGCGATCAGGTACGCGACGAGGTCACCAACCGGAAGGCCATCGTGACCGACGTCCGAGGGGGCTCCGTCTACGTCCTGCGCCACGTTTGGGGCGGGGGCGGCACATGGGAGGCCGAGGACGCCGAGAGACTCACGGTGACAGAGCCCGCTGGAGGTGGCGAGCGGGAGGAGGCGATGTGAACCAGGACGCGTGCATGCTGCGGAAGCCGTGGGAGTTCTCGTTCTTGGCCGAGCCTCAGGAAGTTGCCGCGTTGCGGCGTATCGTGCGGCTTCACCTCAGGGCCTGGGGCTTGCCACGGCAGATCGAGGTGGCTCAACTCTGCGTGAGTGAACTCGTCACGAACGTGATTCGGCACGCGGGTCCGGGGACGCCGGCGGTGCTGATTTTGGCGATGAATGGCACCTACCTGCGGATCGAAATGCGCGATTCGGACAGCCAGTCGCTGCCGGCGCTGATCACCGCTGGTCCTGACTCCGAGTCCGGCTGGGGCATGGCGCTGCTGGACGCGATGGCTGACCGCTGGGGCGTTTCGCTGGGGACGGAAGGAAAGGTGACGTGGTGTGAAATTGCCACCGATCTCAATTCACCCAACGGGCACGGGGGAGGCGCGCGCGTCACACGAGCGGAGGCGATGATCTTGCTCTACGGCGCTGTCGCATCCCCGAGATCAGTCAACGCCAGTCGACTGGCCCTTCCCGTGGCCCAGGACGCGGCGATTGATGTGATCGTGGACCTCCTCCATTGGATGGGAGCCCACGGCTACGACACCGACGATGTACTGGACATGGCCCAGACACGGTTCGAATCCGGCCTGTGAAGGGTGCGCGACTTGACGAGGTGGAGCGAGCGCCGCTCAGCGGGGTGACCTCCTGATCTAGATTCTCCGTATGGGGATTCGAGACTTGCTCAGCGAGGTCGCGAGCACATACGACCGCATGGCTGGTTCGACACGCGATGTGAAGGGTCAGCAGGTCTTGCGGGGGGTAGCGGACCGAACGGATCTGGCTCTCCCGCCGGGGTTCCGGGCCAAGGGGCACGGAGGGCAAACGACTCCGGCCGCGACACCGTGGATCGGCATCTTCGACGAGCGCGGCCAGACCGACCCCAAGAAGGGGTTGTATCTCGCCTACATCTTCAGTGCCGATCTGAAGCACGTGTCTCTGACCTTGCAGCAAGGGATCACCTGGTTGGAGGAGCGATTGGGTAGGGGCACCTCGCGCGAGGTGCACCTTCGTCGACATGCGGCGCGACTCCGCCGCGCTGTGTCGCGACAGGAGCGGCACGGTTGGGTAGACGAGCCGGAACTCCGGGACAAGGCGGCGCGCCCTCGGGCTTATGAGGCGGCCAGTGTCATTGCTAAGTCGTACGACACGGCTGCCCTGCCGAGTGATGTCGCGCTGATGGAGGACTTGCTGGTCGCTATCACGTTGCTGCGACGGGCTGAGGAGGCCGACCGCGTTTGGTGGATGAGCGACGACGCGGATGCGCTGGAGATGTCGTACGACCCTGGTGGCCACGCTCACTCGGTCGCCGATCCTCTTGCCGGCTTCCAACCGAAGAGCAGCGGCGAATACATCGCGCAGATCAAGGCCCGCCAGCAAGTCAAGAAGCGCAGCCATGAGGGGCTGATCGAGGACTTCGGCATCCATATCGCGGAGCGCGGATACGTCCCCATCACGCTAGGGCAGCACCCCAAGGACCTTGTCCTGCGGTGTCCGGGTGCCGGGACAGAGGCGCGTGAGGAATGGCTCATCGAAGCCAAGGTTGTTCGCAACGGAAATCCGACCAAGGCGGTTCGTGAGGCGGTGGGGCAGCTCTTCGAGTATCGGCACTTCCTCTATCAGGGGCACTCTGAGCCCTTCCTCATAGGGCTCTTCTCCGAGGAGATCGGCGCCTACGCCTCGTACCTGGAGGACCATGGAATCGCATCGATATGGCGATCCGATGCTGGGTGGAACGGCTCTTCCAGGGCACGGGACTGGGGTATGACCTCCGAGTAGGTCTGCTGTCAGGCCGTAGCACCCCCGTGGCAGCCCCCGTAGCTGCGCGACGCCCCGCACCAGCAAGCCGCGTCGTGGGCCGGGGGCCAGGCTGTGGCGCGGCCGCGGGCTGCCAGGGTGGTGGCGTATTGGGGGAGGAGGTCGGCGTTGGAGGGACGGGTGGCTTCCGAGGCGGCGAAGGCTTCGTAGGAGGGGACCGTCGCTCGGACGATGCCCAGGTTGGGGGTGCCCGCCTGGGCGAGTTCGCGGAGGGAGGCTTCGATGTCGGTGAGGTGGGCTCTGTACGTGGGGTACTCCGCCTCCAGTTCCGGGTACGCCGTCAGGAGCTCGTCGAGTTCCGCTTCCGGCCAGTGCAGGACCGCCACCGGGAAGGGGCGGGAGAGGGCCGTGCGGTAAGTGCCCAGTTCCGAGCGGAGGCGGGTGATCTCGGCCTGGAGTTCCGCCGGGTCCGAGGAGCCCAGTGACCAGAGGCGCTTCGGGTCGTGGAGTTCGTCCAGGGGGACGGCCGCCGTGTGGAGCCGGTCCGCCAGGGTGTCCCAGTCGTCGTGGGGGAGCGCCAGCATCCTGCGGATCCTGTGGCGGGTCGTGAGGAGCGACTGGGTGGCGTGGGGGAGGTCGTGGGGGGTTGTGGCGAGGAGCGTCGCCGCTTCTGTGAGCGTGGACTCCGCCGCTTCCAGTTCGTCGTGCGCCTCCAGCGTCTCCGCCGTGATCTCCCACGGTGCCGCGTCCGCCGGCTTGGCGCGCCGGACGCCGTCGATGATCGCCCGCGCCTCGGCCTCGTGGCCGTACTCCCAGAGGTTCGCCGCCTTCAGCGCTCTGATCAGGTGCGGGTTCGCGGGGGAGGAGGTCAGGAGCTCGTCGTAGAGGGCCGTCGCCCCCGGGCGGTCGCCCGCCAGTTCCCGGTGGGCCGCGGCCTGGAGGTAGAGCGGTTCCCGGTCTCCCGGGTACTGCGCTGCCGTACGCAGCAGGCGCTCGGCTTCGGTGGTGTGGGCGGCAGGAGTGTCGGGGCGCATACCCTTCACCGTACTGCTGTACGGGCCTGGAGAGTTGGTGCCTCAGCGCTTATCGTGCCCCGCGTGCGGGCCAGGGTGCAGGACAGGGTGCGGGAGCGGGTGCCGGTCGTCGTCCAGGGGCGGGGGCGGCGTCGTCGGGGTGCCCGTGTGCTCTGGGTCTGTGCCGAGGCCGTCGTCACCTGCGGGGTTGTCGTTCTTCTTCTTGTCGTCCATCAGCTCTGGTGGACGAATCAGGAGGCCCGTGCCGAGGCCCGCGAGCAGGTGAGCGCCCTGGAGCGCGAGTGGGAGCGGGAGTGGGAGATCTCTCCCCCGGGGCGTGACGTGGAGCCCGAGGAAGTGGTGGTGGGCGAGGGCGTCGGGGACGTTCGTGGGGGAGGCGTCGGTGACGACGCCGGGGGTTCTTCCGGGGGCGTCGAATCCGAGGCTCCTCCCCGCGCCTCCTCGCCTCGTGCCCCTTCCCCCTCCGACTCCCGCGCCTTCGCCGTTCTCCGTATTCCCCGGATCGGCCTTACCGCGCCCGTCGCCCGCGGCGTCTCCAAGCGTTCTGTCCTCGACAAGGGGTACGTCGGGCACTATCCCGGCACCGCCGGGCCCGGGCTTCCCGGGAACTTCGCGGTTGCCGGGCATCGCAACACCCACGGCGAGCCCTTCCGGTACATCAACCGGCTCCGCGAAGGGGATCGCATCACCGTGCGGACCCGGGAGCGGACGTACACGTACCGCGTCGACCAGGTCCTTCCGCAGACCGCGCCCCGTGACGTCGGGGTCGTCCGCGCCGTTCCGCGGTCGCTCGTCAAGCCGTCCTACGGGTACTCCGCCGCCGGGTCCTACCTCACCCTCACCACCTGCACCCCCGAGTTCAGCAGTGCCTACCGGCTCGTCGTCTGGGCGAAGCTAATCTCGACCGGGTGAACCGGCTGATCAGACGCAGGCCCCAGTTGCTGTGGCTCCTCGTTCCGTACGTGTTGTTCGTCGCCGCGCTGCCGCTGGTGAACTCCGTTCCGCTGTTCGTCCTGTGGCTGTTCGGGGCGACCGTCCTCACGCCGTTCGCCGTCGCCCTCGCCCGGCGAGGGGACCGGCAGGGGGACCGGCGGGAGGGGCGGTCGTGAGTCCTGCGCTCGTCGCCGTCACCGTCTTCGGCGTCTTCATGGTGCTCACCGTTCTCCTCGGGCTTCTCGCCGTGAGGCGGGACACCAGCGGTGGGCTCGACGGGTGGTCGGTCGGCGGGCGTTCGCTCGGGCCCGTTTTCATCTGGGTGTTGATGGCGGGGGAGGGCTATACGAGTTTCAGTTATCTCGGGGCCGCCGGCTGGGGCTACAACTACGGCGCCCCCGTCCTGTACGTCGTCGCCTACATGTCCTGCGGCTACGCCGTCGGTTACGTCGTCGGGCCCATGCTCTGGGGGTACGCCCGCAAGCACGGGCTCGTCTCCCTCAGCGACATCGCCGCCCACCGCTACCGCCGGCCCTGGCTCGGCGCGGCCGTCGCCGTCCTCGCGACCGTGTTCCTCCTGCCGTACATCCAGCTCCAGATCACCGGCATGGGCGTGGTCGTGTCGACGATCTCGTACGGCACGATCGGGCTGGATCTCGCGTACTTCCTGGCCTTCGCCGTCACCACCGGCTTCGTCGTGGTCAGCGGGCTCCGCGGCAGCGCCTGGGTGTCCGTCCTCAAGGACGCGCTCGTGATTCTCACGCTGGGATTTCTTGCCGTGTACGTGCCGCTGCACTACTTCGGCGGGATCGGGGAGTTCTTCGGGCGGCTCGTCGACGAGAAGAGCGAGTGGCTGTCGCTTCCCGGGCACGGCGGCGAGCAGAGCGGGTACGGCGTCGGCTGGTTCGCCTCCACGACCGTCCTCAACTCCCTCACCGTCGTCATCTTCCCGACCACCGTCGCCGGGTACCTCGGTGCCCGTGACGCCGACACCCTCCGGCGCAACGCCGTCTGGCTGCCCGCCTACAACGTCCTTCTCTTCGTTCCCATGCTCCTCGGCATGGCCGCCCTCTTCGTCGTCCCGGGTCTCGTCGGCGCCGAGTCGAACCTCGCCCTCTTCGAGCTCGTCACCGACTCGCTCCCCGCCTGGGCCGTCGGTCTCGTCGGGGTGGCGGCCGCGCTCTCCTCGATCGTCCCGATGGCCGTGTTCATGCTCGTCATCGGCACCATGTGGGGGCGGAGCGTGCTTTCGCTCTCCCCCCGTCTGCGGCGCCGGGAGAAGGGCGCCGCCCAGCTCGTGGTCGTCGTCGCGGGGACGCTCGCCCTCGTCATGACGTACACCGCGCCGAACACCCTCGTCCGTCTCTCCCTCATCTCCTACGAAGGGATGGCGCAGCTCCTGCCGTTGGTGTTGCTGGGGCTGGTGTGGCGGGGGATGACGCTGAGGGGTGGGGTGTGCGGGCTCGGGGTCGGGGTCGCGATCGTCTGCGCGCTCGTCTTCTCCGGGAACGATCCGCTGTGGGGCGTCAACGCCGGGCTGCTCGCCCTCGTCGCCAATCTCGCCGTGGCCGTCTCCGTCAGCCTCCTCGGGCCGCCGGAGACCGGCGACGAGCGGCCCGACGAGGACGTCCTCGCCCTGGAGGAGTTCACGGACGCGGCCGTCGTTCCGGCCGCCTCCCCAGTACGGCGGTGAGCGCGGCGCCGGTCAGGGCCAGGCCCGCCGAGACCAGGAGCGCCGTGTCCGGGCCCGCCGTCGTCAGCGCCAGCGTCAGGGCCACGCCCGCCGCGGAACCGATGTAGCGGGCGGTGTTGTTGGCGCCCGAACCCATCGCCGCCCGCTCCGGCGGTACGGAGTCGACGGCGAGCCGGGGCAGCGCCGCGTTCAGGAGGCCGCTGCCCGCGCCCGCCACGAGGAGGCCGGGGAGGAGGCGCGGCCAGGGGCCCTCCAGGCCGCCGAGCAGGGCGAGGACCCCCGCCGCCGACAGGGTGAAGCCCACGGACAGCTGGTACGCGGCGGACAGCCGGCCCGCGAGGCGGCGCGCCTGGAGGGCCACCACGAACGCGGTGCCCGACCAGAGCACGAACAGTCCGGCCGCTCCCAGCGGCGACATCCCCGCCCCGCTCTGGAGCAGTGCGGGCACCACGCTGAACAGGCCGATCACCGCCAGGCCCGTGAACAGCGCCCCGAGCGTCGACGCCAGGAACGCGGGCCGGCGCAGGAGCGCCAGGTCGATCATGGGCGTACGGCTCCGGTGCTCGACCGCCACGAAGACCGCCGCCAGCGCGACGGAGGCCAGCAGGAGGAGGCCCACCGGTGCGCGCAGCCAGCCGTCCCTGCCGAGCGTGAGCGCGGTGAGCAGCGCCGCCAGGGCCAGGCCGAGGGCGACCGCGCCCGGGATGTCGGGGCGGGTCCGCCGCGCCTTCTTCGCCGTGTCGGGGGCGAGCGTGCGTGCGCCGGCCGCCGCGATCACCAGGGCGGCGAGCCCCAGCGCTTCGTACGCGAGCCGCCAGTCGACCAGGCTCAGCGCGCCCGCGAGCAGCGGGCCGAGCGCGATGCCGCCGCTCACCGACGCCCCCCAGATGCCGGTCGCCCTGATCCGGTCGCGGCCCGAGGGGTACGCGTCGGCCAGCAGGCCCAGGCTGCCCGCGAGGACCGCCGCGCTCGCCGCGCCCTGGGCGATCCGGGCCAGGGTGAAGGCGAGGGTGGAGCCCGCGAAGGCGCCGAGGCCGGTGGTGACGCCCAGGGCGAGGGTGCCGAGGAGGAAGACCCGGCGCCGTCCGTGCGCGTCGGCCAGGCTGCCGGCCACGAGGAGGAGGACGGCGAGGCCGAGCGGGGTGCCGTTGAGGAGCCAGGCCCGGGCCGAGTCCGGGGTCCCGAAGGCGGCCGCCGTGTCGGGGAGGGTGAGCATCGGGGCCGTGTAGTTCATCAGCGCGACGGCCGTGGCGGCGCCGGTGACGGCGAGCGTGGCGGAGGGGCGGGCCGGCCGCGTGCGGGCAGGGGCTCCGGAGGTGGTGGCTAGCTGGGGCATGGCAGGGACCTCCACCCGTCAGTTCAATGAACGAACCTAACCTAGCAGCTAGGTTCGTTCAATGAACCTGCAACGGGTACGATGGTTCCATGGCTCTCGGCAAGGACTACGCCCACCAGCAGTGCTCCATCGCCCGCGCCCTTGAGGTCGTCGGCGAGCGCTGGACCCTCCTCGTCGTCCGCGACGCCTTCTACGGCGTCCGCCGCTACAACGACTTCCTCGTCCACCTCGGCGCCCCCCGCGCCGTCCTCGCCGCCCGCCTCCAGGCCCTCGTCGAGGCCGGCGTCCTCGACCGGCGGCGCTACCAGGAGTCGCCCCCGCGCGACGAGTACGTGCTCACCGAGCGCGGCCTCGCCCTCTGGCCCGTCCTGCGCTCGCTCGGCGCCTGGGGGCGGGCCGAGGTCCCCGGAGCCGTACCGGTGCGCCACTTCCACCACGCCGACTGCGGCACCGAGCTCGGCCCGTACGGCGAATGCCCCGCCTGCCGCCTCCCCGTGCCGCCCGCCGACGTCGAGATGCGGCCCGGCGCCGGGCTCGACCCGGACCCGGGCGATCCGGTCGGCCGCGCCCTGCTGCGGCCTCGCCGACTCCTCGTCCCTGTTGTTCCCGGCGATCCTGCTGATTCCGTCCTTCCCGTCGTTCCCGGCGTTCCTGTTGTTCCCGAGGCCGTCGGGAACTCCTGATCGATCCCGTGCGTCATCTGGGTAGGAAAGCCGAGAGACGTGCGAGAGGGGGTGGCCGATGACGGTCAGGAACGTACTCCTGCGCGTGCTCGCGCCGCTCTTCTTCCTCCTCGCCCTCGCCGGCCTCTTCCTCTCCGACGGCGCCGGCCTCGCCGCCGTCGTCCTCGCCGCGACCACCGTCGTCTGCGCCCTCATCGGCGCCCCCACGGCCCCCGCCGTCCCCGCCACCCGCGTCCGTACGGCGATACGCGACCGTGAGCGGCGTACCGCCTTCCTGCCCCAGCGCGATCCCGACGCCGCAGGCCGCCGCAGACCCCGAGCTCCCGGCCGTCCCCTCCCGACGGCCGCGTAGGGAGCCCACGCCGGAGCCCGACGCACACCGGAAGGTCCTCACGCGGATCCGTCATGCCGAGACCCGAATCTCTCCCGGCACGACGAGACCCCACGGAGGGCTCCCCTTGTCCGTTTTCGCTTCCCTGGTCGAGTGGCTCGCCGACCTGCTCCAGCCGCTCTTCGCCACCACCGCCACGGCCGCCGCGATCGTGCTCTTCACGATGCTCGTACGCCTCGCGGTCCATCCGCTCTCCCGGGCGGCCGCGCGCGGCCAGAAGGCCCGCACCCGGATCGCCCCGCAGCTCGCCGCCCTCCGCAAGAAGCACGCCAAGAACCCCGACCGCCTCCGCAAGGCGACGCTGGAGCTGCACGCCAAGGAGAAGGTCTCGCCCTTCGCCGGGATCCTGCCCAGCCTCCTCCAGGCACCCGCGTTCTTCCTCATGTACCACCTGTTCTCCGGCGACCGGATGGCCGGGCACACCCTCTTCGCCGCCCCGCTCGGCGACCACTGGGCCGACGCCCTCTCCCGCGGAGGCGTGTTCGGCCCGGCGGGGCAGGTCTACCTCGTCCTCTTCGCGATCGTCACCGCCGTCGCCGTCTTCACCTACCGCCGCACGAAGCGGCAGCTCGCCGCCCAGCCCCTCGACCTGGGGCAGCCCACGCCCGGCGCGGGGGCCATCGCCAAGGTGATGCCGCTGCTCTCCTTCGCCACCCTGATCACGGTCGCCGTCGTCCCCCTCGCCGCCGCCCTCTACGTCGTCACCAGCACCACCTGGAGCGCCGTCGAGCGGGCGTTCCTCTTCCGGGACCAGGGGGACCAGGGGGAGCAGGAGGCAGGGAAGGCGGCAGGGAAAGAGGCAGGGAAGAAGGTCGGGAAGAAGGCCTCCGGCGCCGTTACTACTCGCGCGTAAGGGTCCAGTGCGTGAACGGGGTCTTGCAGAGTGACCCGTTCTCTTGGAGGATCGACCAATCCTCCGATGGCCGCACTCCATCGGCCGGGGCACCCTCAGGGCCCTTCCCGGGCCCACCTCGACCACCGGGAGAAGACCATGAAGCTGCTGCGCGTAGGCCCGCCGGGAGCCGAGCGTCCCGCCCTGCTCGACCAGGACGGGGTCCTCCGGGACCTGTCCGCGCTCGTCGACGACATCGACGGCGGGCTGCTCGCCGACGCTTCCGCGCTCGACCGGATCCGCGGCGCGGCCGGGGCCGGTGTGCTGCCCCCGCTCGACGCGACCGGGCTGCGCGTCGGCCCGCCGGTCGGCCGGATCGGCAAGGTCGTGTGCATCGGGCTGAACTACCACGGCCACGCCGCCGAGACCGGCCAGGCCGCCCCGGCCGAGCCGGTCGTCTTCCTCAAGGCCGCCGACACGGTCGTCGGCCCGGACGACACCGTGCTCGTGCCGCGCGGCTCGGTCAAGACGGACTGGGAGGTGGAGCTCGCGATCGTCATCGGCCGCACCGCCCGCTACCTGGAGACCGACGAGCAGGCCCTCGCGCACGTCGCCGGCTACGCGGTCGCCCACGACGTCTCCGAGCGCGAGTGGCAGATCGAGCGCGGCGGCACCTGGGACAAGGGCAAGAACTGCGAGACCTTCAACCCGCTCGGCCCCTGGCTGGTCACCGCCGACGAGGTGCCCGACCCGCAGGCCCTCTCCCTCCGCCTCTGGGTGAACGGCGAGCTCAAGCAGGACGGTCACACCTCCGACCAGATCTTCCCGGTCGCGGAGGTCGTCCGGTACGTCAGCCGGTTCATGACGCTCTACCCGGGCGACATCATCAACACCGGTACGCCCGCGGGCGTCGCCATGGGACAGCCGGAGCCGAAGCCGTACCTGCGCCCCGGCGACGTCGTCGAGCTGGAGGTCGAGGGCCTCGGCCGGCAGCGGCAGGAGCTGAAAGGCGCCTGAGGGCGGCTCGGGAGCGCCTGAGCGTGGCCTGAACGCACTGGCGTGAAATTGGCGGCGTCCCGCGTGGGGCGTCGCCATTTTCGTATCGTTTTTGCATATTGCCCCATATGGAACACGACACGCACGACCGGCGGCCCACCCGGCGCCGCCTCGCCGTCATCGCCGCGGCCACGGTCGGGGCCACCGCCCTGGTCGGCGCGCTGGCCGTCAACGGCTTCGCCGATCCCCTGCCGGGCGGCCTCGGCCCCTGCCTGCCGGGCAACTGCCCGCCCAACGGCTTCCCCGACATCAACAGCGGCGCCGTCATCTATCGCGACAACAACATCAACGTCTTCGTCGGGGGCGACTTCCTCGTCCGCGAGGCCGCGGCCGAGGCCGAGGGCAAGGTCGTCGTCCTCGGCGGCTTCGACCAGAACAAGCGCGCCGGCGTCTCGGGCGTCTACAACGTCGGCATCGTCGGCGCCGGCTCACGCGTCCCGCCCGACGACGGCACCGATTTCCTCACCGTCGGCAAGGACCTGACGGTGGCGTCCGGGCAGCGCCTCCTCGCCGAGGAGGCCGAGGTCAAGGGCGTCGTACGGTACGGGGGCCTGCTCTCCGGGACGGTGAACCCCACCCCGGTCCACGACACCGAGGCCGCCGACCCGTACACCGCCCTCCGGGGGCAGCTCACCGACGCCAGCCAGTGCTACGCCTACGTGAACGGCGCCTCCCGCACCCCCACCGGAACGGCCTCCAACAACGACACCGAGACCGTCTTCACGGGTGACGGCACCTCGGCGCTCCAGGTCTTCAACGCCGACTTCGACCTGGAGTCGGCGAGCGGCGGGCAGCAGGGCATCCGCTTCGCGAACATCCCGGCCGACGCGACCGTCCTCGTCAACGTCCTCGGCGCCGACCGCACCGTCGACACCTACATCGCCGGGCTGCCGGACGGCCTGCGCGACCGCGTCCTGTGGAACTTCCCGGACGCCGCGACGGTCAAGTTCGAGGGGACGGCCCAGTTCGCGGGCAGCGTGCTCATCGGCAACCAGGCCAGCACGGCGACGGTCACGATGCCGGGCACGAACGGCCGCTTCTTCACCACCGGGAACCTGACGCACGCCTCGGAGCCCGACGGCGGCGGTGGCCAGGAGATGCACGCCTACCCGTTCAACGGCGACCTCCCGTCCTGCACGGACCCCACGCCCACCCCGACGCCGACGGACCCGACGCCCACGCCGACGGATCCGACGCCGACCCCGACCGACCCGACGCCGACCCCGACCGACCCGACGCCGACCCCGACCGATCCCACCCCGACCCCGACGGACCCCACACCCACGCCGACCGACCCGACGCCGACCCCGACCGACCCCACGCCGACCCCCACCGATCCCACCCCGACGCCCACCGACCCCACGACCGGCGGCTCGACGGGCGGGGACTCGGGCGGCCACACGAACGGCGGCGGCACGGGCGGCGGTGACACCGGCGGTTACGGCGACTCCGGCGGTTACGGCGACTCCGGCGGCAACCACGGCCCGAACGGCGAACTGCCCGAGACCGGCGCCGGCACCGGGAAGATCGTCATGGGCGCCACCGCCGTCGGTCTTGCCCTCGGCGGCGGGATCCTCGTGACCCTCAGCCGTCGCCGGCGGCGTACGAACTGAGCAGTCGCTCCAGTGCCTCGACGACCAGCGCGTGGTCCTCGGCCTGCGGCAGGCCCGAGACCGTGACCGAGCCGATCACCCCCGCGCCCTCGACCGCGACCGGGAACGCACCGCCATGGGCGGCGTACCGGTCGGGGTCGAGGCGCGAGGACGCCTCGAAGGTCGTCCCCTTGGCGCGGAAGCGTGCGCCGACCAGGAACGAACTCGCGCCGTACCGCTCGACGACCCGCCGCTTCCGGTCGATCCAGGCGTCGTTGTCCGCGCTGGACCCCGGCAGCGCGCAGTGGAACAGCTGCTGCGCCCCGCGCCGGATGTCGATCGCGACGGGCGCCCGCCGCTCCCGGGCCAGTCCGACGAGGAGGGTGCCGAGCGTCCAGGCGTCCTCGTGGGTGAAGCGCGGAAGGACCAGGCGGGCCTCCTGGGCCTCCAGTTCGTGGACCTCGCTGACCTCGCTCACAGCGTCACCGTGATCCCCTCGCGGGCCGACCGCTTCGCCGCCTCCAGGACGTCGAGCGCGGCGGCGGCCTCGTGCGCGGTGACCGGGTTCTCGCCGGTGCCGCGCAGGGCGGCGGCGACGGCCGCGTAGTACGCCGGGTAGGCGCCGGGCAGCGACGGGACCGGGGTGCCGCCGCCGGTCAGCGGGGACTCCCCGGAGCCGAGCCGGCCCCACAGCTCCTCCGGCTCCACGCCCCAGACCGTGCCGGGCACCGGCCGCAGGCCCTCGCGCAGGGCGGCCTCCTGCGGGTCGAGCCCGTACTTCACGAAGCCCGCGCGCTGCCCGAGCACCCGGAAACGGGGGCCGAGCTGGGCGGTGGTGGCGCTCACGTACAGATGGGAGCGGACGCCGCCGGCGTGCGTGACCGCGAGGAAGGTGTCGTCGTCGGCGGCGGCGCCCGGGCGGCGCACGTCCGACTCGGCGTACACCGAGACCGCCGGGCCGAAGAGCACGAGGGCCTGGTCGACGACGTGGCTGCCCAGGTCGTACAGCAGCCCGCCGATCTCCTCGGGCGCGCCCGACTCCCGCCAGCCGCCCTTGGGGCGCGGGCGCCACCGCTCGAAGCGGGACTCGAAGCGCTGGACCTCGCCGAGCGCGTCCTCGTCGAGGAGGCGACGGAGGGTCAGGAAGTCGTTGTCCCAGCGGCGGTTCTGGAAGACCGAGAGCAGCAGGCCGCGCTCCTCGGCGAGGGCGGCGAGGCCGCGCGCCTCGGCGGCGGTCCCGGCGAGCGGCTTGTCGACGACGACCGGGATCCCGGCCTCCAGGGCGGCGGTCGCGACCGCGACGTGCGTCTTGTTGGGGGAGGCGACGACGACGAGGTCGAGCGCGTCCGCGCCCCGCTCCCACAGCTCCTCGGGGGAGGCCGCGACCCGTACGCCCGGGTGGGCGGCGCGGGCCTCGGCGGCCCGCTCCGGATTGCCGGTGGTGACGGCGGCGAGGACGAGGTCCTCGGAGGCGGCGATCAGCGGGGCGTGGAAGACGGAGCCCGCGAGGCCGTAGCCGACGAGTCCGACGCGGAGCGGGTCACGCGGTTCGTGCGGGTCGCGCGGGTCACGCGGGGTACGGGGGGCGGTGCCAGTCATGCGTCTCACTTAAGCAACGCTGTTGCCAAAGTGCAAGCGACCGCGACAATGGGGGCGTGAAGAGGGAGCAGAGGTATGCGAGGGGCCTGGGCGTGGGCGGAGTGAACGTACCGGCGCTGCGCAGCCACAACGCCGCGCTCGTGCTCGACCTGCTGCGCACGGCGGGGGAGACGGGGATCAGCCGCCTGGAACTGGCCGAGAGGGCCGGGCTCACCCCCCAGGCCGTCAGCAAGATCACCGCCAGGCTCCGGGCCGAGGGCCTGGCCGTCGAGGCGGGCCACCGCGCCTCGACGGGCGGCAAGCCCCGCACGGTCCTGCGCCTGGAGCCCTCCGCCGGGTACGCGGTCGGCGTCCACCTCGACCGCGACGAGCTGACGACCCTCCTGACGGACCTCGCGGGCGCGGTCGTGGCCCTGCGCCGCCGCCCGGTCGACCTGGGGGAGGGGGCGGGGCCGGTCCTGGACGCGGTGACGGGAGAGGTACGGGCGCTGCTCGCGGAGGGGGACCCCATTCCGGATGCCGCTCCCGATGCCGCTCCCGGTGTCCTCGGTCCCGCCCTCCGTCCCGTCCTCGGAGTCGGCGTCGCCATGCCGGGCCCCCTGGACCATCGTGCCGGGGTGCCCGGCCGGGTGACCGGCTTCCCCTCCTGGGACGGGTATCCGGTACGGGACGAGCTGGCCCGGCGCCTCGGGCTGCCCGTCGTGCTCGACAAGGACACGAACGCCGCAGCCCTCGGCCTCGCCCTGCGGCCCGGGGCACCCGGCTCCTTCGCCTACGTCCACCTCGGTACGGGGCTCGGCGCCGGTCTCGTCCTCGGCGGCGCGCCGCTGCGCGGGGACAGGACCGGGGCGGGCGAGTTCGGGCACCAGACCGTGCAGCTCGACGGGCCCCCGTGCGACTGCGGCGGGCGCGGCTGCCTGGAGGTCCTCTGCCTGGCGGCGGTCGGGCGCGGCGAACTCGCCGAGGCCGCGCGGATCCTCGGCGCGGGCGCGGCCAACCTCGTACGGCTCCTCGACATCGATCAGGTCCTGCTGGGCGGGCGGGTGGTGCTCGGCGCGCCGGAGGTGTTCGCCGACGGGTCCCGGGAGGTCCTCGCCGGGCTCGGGCTCCCGACGCCGGTCGCCGTGGCCGCGGACCCGGAGGCGGTGGCGGTGGGGGCGGCGTGGCTCATCCTTACTCCGATCTTCGGACAATAGGCTGATCAGGCGGATTGTGCGGGCCGTCCGGGGGCGCGAGCGGTGTCGCTGTCCGGCCCGCCCGCACGGGCGTGGCAGCGTCGCGGCCGACCCGTACGCCCGCGAGCAGCAAAGGCAGCCACCCCATGGCACCCGCCCCCCTGCGCCAGCGCACTGCCCTCGCCGAGACCGTGACCGTGACCCTGGCCGCGACGGCGAGAGCGGCGGTCGCCTCGGCCGTCACCGCGACCGCGACCCTCGCCTTCGCGTCCCCGGCCCTGGCGGCCCCCGTCCTGGCGGCCCTGGCATCCCCGGCCCTGGCGTCCCCAGCCCTCGCGGCCCCGGCCGCGGCGTCCCCCGCGCTCGCGTCCCCCGCGCTCGCGTCCCCCGCCCTCGCGAGCCGGGCGCCGGCGGCCGTGTCCCCCGTGGTCCCACCCCTGACCCTGACGGCCCGTGCCCCGTTGGGGGCGCCGGCCACCGCGGCCCCCGCCCCCAACGCCCCGGCCCCCCGCATCCCCGCCCCCGACCCGCCCACGCCCTCCTGCGGCACGGCCCCGGACGGCGGGTTCCCGCTCGCGACCCGGATCCACGGCGGCCCGGCCGACTATGCAGCCGGCGGCTCCCCCCAGGCCTGGAAGCTCGACCTCGAGAACGTCACCGACGCCTCCTGCACCGGCGTCCACCCCGTCCTCGTCCTCACCGACCGGGACCGCGCCCTCCGGCCGGACCAGATCCGCTTCGAGTTCTACGACGAGGGGTCGGCCCGCTGGCGGCCGGTGGCCTTCGAGGAGACCGAGGAGGCCGAGAACGTCGGCGCGTTCACCGGCTTCGGCGGCTTCGCGGTCCCCGCGGGCCGGAGCCTCACCGTCCCCGTACGGCTCGCGTTCCGCGAGGACGCCGCCCCCGACGAGGTCGTCGTGAGCGCGGCGGTCGTCCAGCGCCGGGGCGCCGACGGCGACTGGATCGGCGCGTCCGGCGACTACCGCCTGACCGTCGGCCCCGTCGCCCCGACCGCATCCGGTACGCCCGAGCCGACCGTGGGCGCGACGGACCCGCCCCCGGCTCCCACGGGCCCCGCGGCCAAGCCTCCGAAGGTCCCGAAGGGCCCGAAGGAACCGAAGGATCCGAAGAGCGGCACCACCACCGGCACGACCCCCGAACTCGCCCACACCGGACGGGAGTCCGACCGGGACGCCCTCCTCCTCGCCCCGTTCGCCGCCGCGCTCGTCCTGCTCGGCACCGCCCTCGTCCGCACCGCCCGCCGCACCGCCCGCCGCACCGCGTCCCCCCACTCCGACCGCCCCCGCCACTCCCGCCACCCCCGGCACCCCTGAGCCACGCTCCGTACACCTCCCCGTTCATCCCCGTCTGCGACGATCCCCAGGTGAACTACCAGACCGCCCCCGCCGACCCCGGCGCCCCCGTCCGTTCCGGCGTTCCCGAGCACGGCAGGGTCCCGAAGTACTACGCCGTGAAGGCGAAACTGGCCCTGCTCGTCGACGAGTTGGGCGAGGGCGGGCTGCTGCCCACCGAGCGCGACCTCGCCGTCCGGTACGAGGTGTCCCGAGAGACCGTCCGCCAGGCGCTGCGCGAACTCCTCCTGGAGGGCAGGGTGCGCCGCCAGGGCCGGGGCACGGTCGTCGCGGGCCCCAAGCTCGAACAGCCCCTCTCGCTCGCCAGCTACACGGAGGGCGTCCGCCGGCAGGGCCGCCGCCCGGGCCGCAGTCTGATCTCCCTCGACCGCTTCCCCTGCCCGGAGGCGCTCGCGCCGGAGATCGGCGCCGAACGCGGCGAGCCCGTCTGGCACATGGAGCGCGTGCTGCTCGCCGACGACGAGCGGGTCGGCCTGGAGAGCACGTACGTCTCCGAGGCCCGCGTCCCGCGCCTGGACGTCGACTTCGACCCGGACTCCTCCTTCTACTCCTACCTCCACGACCACCTCGGCGTGACCTTCGGCGACGCCGACGAGCGGATCGAGACCGTGCTCGCGACCCCGCGCGAGGCCCTGCTCGTCGGCACCCCGCCCGCCCTGCCGATGCTGCTGCTCCACCGCGTCTCCCGGGACACCTCGGGGCGCCCCCTGGAGCGGGTCCGCACGCTCTACCGCGGCGACCGCTTCAGCTTCACCGCGCACCTGGGCCGCCAGGACTGACGCGACCGGCCCGTTCACTCACTCCCCCTCTAAGGTCACAGAAAGGTAACGGGTCTGGTCCAAGCTTGTCGGGCCGTTCACCGTCCCGTTGCCCACCGGATCCGTCCGGGCCACCCGCCCCCACGACCGTTTCGGCCATGAAGGTGATCGTCGTAGGAGCCGGCGTGGTGGGAACCATGCACGCCTGGCACGCAGTGGAACGCGGCCATGAGGTCGTACACATCGAGCGCGAGGCGGAGGCGCGCGGAGCGTCCCTCCGCAACTTCGGCCAGATCTGGGTGAGCGGACGCGCGGGCGGGGAGGAGCTCGACACCGCCCTGCGCGCCCGCGAACTGTGGGAGGGCATCGGGGCCCGCGTCCCCGGCCTCGGCTTCCGAGCCAACGGCTCCCTGACGCCCGTGCGCAACGACCTGGAACTGGCCGTCGCCGAGGCCGCCCTGGCGCGGCCCGACGCCGCCGCCCGCGGCTACAAGCTGCTGACGGCGGACGAGGCCCGCGCGGTCAACCCCGCCCTGCGGGGCGAGTTCCAGGCCGCGCTCTGGTGCGAGCGGGACGCCGCCGTCGAGCCGCGCCTCGCCCAACTCGCCCTCCGGGAGGCCCTGCTGGCCACCGGCAAGTACACCTTCCTGCCGAACCGCGAGGTCCGTGACGTCGTCGCCGCCGACGGGAGCGGGACCGCTGCCGTCCGCGACGACCGGGGCGAGACGCACACCGGCGACGCCGTCGTCCTGTGCACCGGCGCCTGGCTCTCCGGCCTCGTCCGCGAGGTGGCCGGCGAGATACCCGTCCGCCGGGTCCGGCTCCAGATGATGCAGACCGAGCCCCTCGGCGAGCCCCTCACCACCTCCGTCGCCGACGCCGACTCGTTCCGCTACTACCCGGCGTACGCCTCCGAGGCGCTCGACGCCCTCGACGCCGGGCAGCCGCAGGACCCGACCGCCGCCGCCCACAAGATGCAGCTCCTCATGGTGCAGCGGCTCGACGGCGGACTGACCATCGGCGACACCCACGAGTACGAGCACCCCTTCGCCTTCGACACCCTCGAAGACCCCTACGAGCACCTCACCCGGGTCGTCGAGTCCTTCCTCGGCCGCCCGCTGCCGAAGATCAGGCGCCGCTGGGCCGGCGTGTACGCGCAGTGCGTCGACACCAGCAGGGTCGTGCACCGCCAGCAGGTCGGCGACGGCGTGTGGCTGGTGACCGGGCCCGGCGGGCGCGGCATGACCTGCTCGCCGGCCATCGCCGAGACGACCGCGAACGAACTGGGCTGGTGAACACAGTGAACAACCCGAAGCAGCACGACCTCGTCGTCCTCGACATGGCCGGCACGACCGTCGCCGACGGCGGCCTCGTCGAGCGGGCGTTCGCCACCGCCGCCGAGCGCCTCGGCGAGGACCCCGCCACGATGATCGACTACGTCCGCGCCACCATGGGCGAGTCGAAGATCTCCGTCTTCCGCCACCTCTTCGGCGGCGACGAGCACCGCGCCCAGCAGGCCAACCTCGCCTTCGAGGCGGCGTACGGAGAGCTGGTCTCCGGCGGCCTGATCGCACCGATCCCCGGCGCCGCCGAGGCCGTCGCCACGCTGAAGGAGCAGGGCAGGACCGTCGTCCTCACCACCGGCTTCGCCCGGGTCACCCAGGACGCCATCCTCGACGCCCTCGGCTGGCGCGACCTCGTCGGGCTGACCCTCTGCCCGGCCGACGCCGGCGGCCGGGGCCGTCCCTACCCGGACATGGTCCTCGCGGCCCTCCTCCGTACGGGCGCGGTCGAGGACGTCCGGCGGATCGCGGTCGCCGGCGACACCTCGTACGACATGCTCAGCGGCTCCCGCGCGGGCGCGGGCGTCGTGGCGGGCGTGCTGACCGGCGCCCACGGCGAGCCCGCGCTCACGGAGCACGGCGCCACCCACGTCCTCGCCTCGATCGCCGAACTCCCGTCTCTCCTCCGGGAGCTGGAGGCATGAACGGCGGCACGGGCAGGAACAGCGGTATCCGCTTCGACGGCGTCTCCGTCGCGTACGGCGGCACCACCGTCCTCGACTCGCTCGACCTGACCGTCGAACCCGGCGAGGTCATGGCCCTCCTCGGCCCCTCCGGATCCGGCAAGACGACCGCGCTGCGGGCCGTCGCCGGATTCGTCCGGCCGGCCTCCGGGCGGGTGTTCATCGGCGGCCAGGACGTCACCGCCCTCCCGCCGTACAAGCGGGGCATCGGCATGGTCGTCCAGCAGTACGCCCTCTTCCCGCACCTGCGCGTCGACGCCAACGTCGCCTTCGGCCTCAAGGCCCAGAAGGCGCCCAAGGCCGAGATCCCCGCCCGGGTCGCCGAGGCCCTGGAGATGACCGGCATGGCGGCGTACGCGCGCCGCTACCCCCGCGAGCTGTCCGGCGGGCAGCAGCAGCGCGTCGCCATCGCCCGCGCCCTCGCGATCCGGCCGCGCGTCCTCCTCCTCGACGAGCCGCTGTCCGCGCTCGACGCGCAGCTCCGCTCCGGCATGCTGGTCGAACTGGCCCGGCTGCAACGCGAGTTGCCCGACGTGTCGATCCTGTACGTCACCCACGACCAGGTCGAGGCGCTCACCCTCGCCGACCGGATCGCCGTCATGGACAGGGCCCGGCTCCAGGACTGCGGCACCCCGCAGGACCTGTACCGCCGCCCGCGTACGGAGTTCACGGCGTCGTTCGTCGGGAACGCCAACCTGCTGCCGGTGACGGTCGGCGCGGACGGGGTGGCCTTCGCGGGCACCGAACTGAAGGTGCCCACCGACGGGGTGGCCTCCGGTGCGAGCGCCACCCTCTGCGTCCGCCCGCACCTGGTCGGCCTCGGCGACGGGCCGAACGCGCTCCGGGGCCGCATCACCGAGGTCCAGTGGCGCGGCTCCACCCACCGGCTGTACGTCGAGGTCGGCGGCCACCGCGTGAAGGCGGACGTGCGCGAGCTCCGGGAGACCCCGGCGCTCGGCACCGAGGTCGCGCTCCACTTCGCCCCGCAGGACGCGGTGCTGCTCGGCGCGGGGGTGACCGATGGCTAGCGCCGTGCGGATCGCCGCCCCGGCGGCGACGGACGAGGAGACCGGCCGGGACCCGGCGACGGACCAGGAGCCCGGCCGGTCCGCGAGGACGCCCCGCTCGCTGCCCGCCTGGGTCTGGGCGCTGCCGCCCGTCGCCGTCCTCGCGCTCGTCTTCCTCTACCCCCTCGCGCTGGTCGTCCAGGAGTCCCTGGCGCCCGGCGCCTACGCCGACGTCTTCGCCTCCGCGTCCTTCCGCGACGCCCTCGTCACCACCGTGTGGCTCGCCGTCGCCTCCACCGTCGGCTGTCTCGTCCTCGGCTTCGCGCTCGCGCTCGTGATCGCCTTCGTGCCCTTCCCCGGCGGGAAGGCGGTGGCGAAGTTCATCGACGTGTTCCTGTCCTTCCCGTCGTTCCTGATCACGCTCGCCCTGCTGTTCCTCTACGGCACGGTCGGCATGGCCAACGGCGTCTGGACGGACGTCACCGGTGACGCGACCGGCCCCTTCCAGTTCCTGACCACGCCCTGGGGCGTACTCCTCGCCGAGATCACGTACTTCACGCCCTTCGTGATGCGCCCGCTCCTCGCCGCGTTCTCGCAGCTGGAGACCGCCCAGCTGGAGGTGGCGTCCTCCCTCGGGGCGAAGCCGGCCCGCATCATCCGGCAGGTGATCCTGCCCGAGGCGCTGCCCGCGCTCGCCGCCGGCGGCAGCCTCGTCCTCGTCATGTGCCTCAACGAGTTCGGGATCGTCCTCTTCACCGGCGCCAAGGGCGTCACGACCCTCCCGATGCTCGTCTACAGCAAGGCGATCCTCGAATCCGACTACGCCGCCGCCTGTGTCGTCGCCGTCGTCAACGTCGCGCTCTCCGTGGGCCTCTACGTCCTCTACCGGGGGGTGAGCCGCCGTGCTGGTGCATAGCCGTACGGGCAAGTGGACGGCGTGGGCGCTGTTCGCGGTCCTCTTCGTCCCCCTCTTCGCCCTGCCCCTGCTCGTCATCGTCGCCGCCTCCTTCTCCACGCACTGGTCCGGCGCCTTCCCCTCCGGCCCCACCACCGCCCACTACACGGCGGCCGTGCGCGGGGAGTCCCTCCAGGCGCTCACCACCAGCCTGGTCACCGCCGTCACCGCGAGCCTGATCGCCCTGACCCTCGGCACCTGGGCGGCGCTCGCCTCCGCCGCGATGGGCAAGCGGGGCCGCCGCGTCCTCGACGCCCTGTTCATGCTGCCGGTCGCCGTGCCGTCCGTGGTCGTCGGACTCGCCGTCCTCGTGGCCTTCTCGCAGCCGCCGCTGCTCCTCAACGGCACGCGCTGGATCGTGATCCTCGCGCACACCGTGCTCGTCACGGCCTTCGCCCACCAGTCGGTCGCGGCCGCCATCCGCCGCCTCGACCCGATGTACGAGCAGGCGGCGGCCAGCCTCGGCGCCCGCCCCTCGTACGTCCTGCTCCGGGTGCGGCTCCCGCTCCTGCTGCCGTCCCTGAACGCGGCGGCCGGGCTCTGCTTCGCCCTGTCCATGGGCGAGCTGAGCGCCACGATGATGCTCTACCCGCCGGACTGGCTGCCGCTTCCGGTGCTCATCTTCACGTCCACCGACCGGGGTTCGCTCTTCACCGGTTCGGCGCTCGCCGTGGTCCTCATGGCGGCGACCCTGCTGGCCCTCCTCGCGGTCTCCCGCATCCGCACCAAGGCCTCCTTCCGCTAGTCGCGCAGTCGCACCCGTCACACAGTCACGCCTGCCACACAGTCGCACCCGTCACACAGTCGCACCCGTCACACAGCCACGCCCGTCACGCAGTCACGCCCGTCACCAGGAGAGAACGACGTTATGCGTACGTACGCCAAGCCGATCGCCGCCGTCACCGGCGCTCTCGCCCTCGCCTCCACCCTCACCGCCTGCGGAGGTTCCTCCGCCGCCTCCGACGAGAAGACCGTCACCGTCTACAGCGCCGACGGCCTCAAGGGCGAGGCGGGCGACGGCTGGTACGACAAGGTCTTCAAGGACTTCGAGAAGCAGACCGGCATCAAGGTCGAGTACGTCGAGGGCGGCTCCGGCGAGATGGTGCAGCGCGCCCTCCGCGAGAAGAGCAACACCCAGGCCGACGTCCTCGTGACCCTGCCGCCCTTCATCCAGCAGGCCGACTCGAAGGGCCTGCTCCAGGCGTACGAGCCCCAGGGCTCCGACCAGGTCAGCGGCGCCGACAAGTCCGGCGACGGCAAGTGGACCTCGGTCGTCAACAACTACTTCGGCTTCATCCACAACAAGAAGGAGCTGCCGGCCGCCCCCAAGAGCTGGGAGGAGCTGCTCGACGCGAAGTACAAGAACAAGCTCCAGTACTCGACCCCCGGCGTCGCGGGCGACGGCACCGCCGTCCTCATCAAGGCCATGCACGACTTCGGCGGCCAGGAGCCGGCGATGGAGTACCTGAAGAAGCTCCAGGCCAACAACGTCGGCCCGTCCTCCTCCACCTCCAAGCTCGCCCCGAAGGTCGACAAGGGCGAACTGCTCGTCGCCAACGGCGACGTCCAGATGAACTACGCCCAGGCCCGGTCAATGCCGAACCTCGGCATCTGGTTCCCGGCGAAGGGCGCGGGCAAGCCGACCACCTTCGCCCTGCCGTACGCCGCGGGCCTGGTCGACAAGGCCCCGCACGGCGAGAACGGCAAGAAGCTCCTCGACTTCATGCTGAGCGAGCAGGCACAGCGCGAGGTCAGCGCCATCGGCGGCGGCTTCCCGGCCCGCAAGGACGTCAAGCCCACCGACGCCAACGCCATCGAGCTCGCCAAGATCCTCGACGGCGTCGAGATCTTCGAGCCGGACTGGGCGGACATCGACAAGAACCTGAAGACGTACGTCGACGCGTGGAAGTCCGCGACCGGCAGCTGACCGGTAGCCGACCGGCAGCCGACCGGCAGCCAAGAGTTCACCGCACGACCCTGGAAAGCCCCGGCAGATCGCGGAAAGATAACGGGTACGAACCAACGCCCCTGAGAAATCAGGGGCGTTGGCGCGCGTTCGCCCCCTATCGACCCCTGACGGAGGACTACGACATGCCGCTCACCGGCATCTCCCGCCGCACCGTGCTCGCCGCCGCCGGCGCCACCGCGGCCGTCGCCGCCACCGGCGCGCTCACCGCCCCCGCCGCCCACGCGGCCACCACCGCCGCGCCCACGCTCCCCAACGGCACCAGCAAGGACAAGGTGCTCGTCGTCGGCATGGACGGCCTGCGGTACGACAGGATCGACGCCGCCAAGGCCCCGAACCTCAAGTCCCTGATGACGAACGGCACGTTCGGCCGCTCCCTGCTCTACGCGAACCCGATGGCCGCGACCTCCTCCGGCCCCGGCTGGTCCACCATCTCCACCGGAGTCTGGCCCGACAAGCACGGCGTGAAGGACAACACCTTCACCGGCAAGAACTACGGCCAGTACCCCGGCTTCCTCGCCCGCCTGCACCAGATCCGCCCCGAGCTCTCCCTCTTCGCCGCCGTCGACTGGCCCGAGCTGGACACCCACGGCACCGTCACCCCCGGCGCCGACGCCAAGCTCGTCTACAACAACGACTACGCGGTCAACGACCTGGTGATCACCGACGCGACGGAGGACATCCTCCGCAACCAGAACCCCGACGTCCTCTTCGTCTACTTCGGCGAGACCGACGAGATCGGCCACAGCTACGGCGCGGCGCACAGCAAGTACCTCGACGCCATCGACGTCCAGGACGCCTACCTCGGCCGGCTGCTCACCGCGATCAAGGCCCGCCCGGCGTACGCCACGGAGCGCTGGACGGTCATCGTCGCCACCGACCACGGCCACACCGACGGCGGCGGCCACGGCGGCTCCACCATCGAGGAGCGCCGCACCTTCGTCCTCGCGCAGGGCCCCGGCATCGCCGCCGGCGCCCGCCCGATCGACACCCGGCTCGTCGACGTCGCCGCCACCGTCTTCCACCAGCTCGGCATCGTCCCCGACCCGTCCTGGGGCCTCGACGGCAAGCCGGTCCAGCAGCGCTCGACCGACCCCTTCGACGGCCTGTACGGCTCGCTCGCCGGCCGCGTCGACGAGACGGGCATCCCCGCCGGGATCCTCGGCTTCACCCACACCGCGCCCAGCGGCTGGTCCGTCATCAACAACGCCATGGGCACCGGCGGCATGACCGAGTGGCGCGGCTGGTCCTTCGCCACCGACGAGTTCTGGTCCCGCGCCCAGCGCGACCAGTCCCGCGAGCTGAACGTCCGCGCCCGCGGCGTCTTCGCCGTCGCCGACTCCGACGAGTGGGCGGACAAGTCCTTCTCGGGCGCGTACGACACGACCCTCGTGACCCCCGCGTACAGCGTCTCGGGCGCGACGAGGGCCACCCTCGACTTCACGACCTTCTACCGCCAGGAGGGCAGCCAGACGGCCCAGGTCCTGGCGAGCTTCAACGGCGGCACCCCGACCGTCGTCAAGAGCTACACCTCCGACGTGATCTCCCAGCCCCAGTCGCTCACCGTGAACGTCCCCGCCGGGGCGTCCAGCGTGAGCTTCCGCTTCCGCTACACCGGCGCCAACAACTGGTACTGGACGATCGACGGGGTCAAGGTCACGGCTTCCTGATCACCGACGGGGTCAAGGTCACGGCTTCCTGATCACCGACGGGGTCAAGGTCACGGCTTCCTGACTACCCTGGGGGCGTCGCCACAGCGCTGTCGCGGCGCCCCCAGCACACCGCACGTCCCGTGCGTGCATTTGTACGGCAGGAGTCCCGCACCCATGGCAGAGCGCAAGCCGATCGAATCCTGGCTGACCGACATGGACGGCGTCCTCATCCACGAGGGCGTTCCGATCCCCGGCGCCGACGCGTTCATCAAGAAGCTGCGGGAGACCGGGAAGCCCTTCCTGGTCCTCACGAACAACTCGATGTACACGGCCCGCGACCTGCACGCCCGCCTCGCGCGCATGGGCCTCGAAGTCCCCGTCGAGAACATCTGGACCTCGGCCCTCGCCACCGCCAAGTTCCTCGACGACCAGCGCCCCGGCGGCACCGCGTACGTCATCGGCGAGGCCGGCCTCACCACCGCGCTGCACGACATCGGCTACGTCCTCACCGACCACGCCCCCGACTACGTGGTCCTCGGCGAGACCCGGACGTACTCCTTCGAGGCGATGACCAAGGCCGTCCGGCTCATCAACGCCGGCGCCCGCTTCATCTGCACCAACCCCGACGAGACCGGCCCCTCCCTGGAGGGCCCCCTCCCGGCCACCGGCTCCGTCGCCGCGCTCATCACGAAGGCCACCGGCAAGGAGCCGTACTTCGCGGGCAAGCCGAACCCGCTCATGATGCGTACCGGCCTCAACGCCATCGGCGCCCACTCGGAGTCCAGCGCGATGATCGGCGACCGGATGGACACCGACATCCTGGCCGGCCTCGAAGCGGGCATGCAGACCTTCCTGGTGCTGACCGGGCTGACGTCGAAGGCGGAGATCGACCGCTTCCCGTTCCGCCCGTCCAAGATCGTGAACTCGATCGCGGACATCGTCGACCGCGTCTGAGGCCCCGCCCGGCCCCGCTGCGGATGCGAAGAGCGCCGATCCGGGTGACCCTGCCAGTACCAGGAGGTCACGATGCGTTCAGGTCCCATTGCTCTCCGTGCCGCAGGGGCGGCCTTGCTCCTCGTACTGGCACCCACGGCCGGTAGCGCGTACGCCCACGACGGGGTGAAGGTCACCGTCACCCCGTCCACCGCCTCGCCCGGCGCCGACGTGGACGTCCGCGTCCAGGGCTGCAAGGGCACGACCGGTGCCGCGAAGTCCCGGGCGTTCGTCGCCGACGTGGAGCTCACCGGCCGGGACGGCGGGGGCTATCCGCTGTTCGGCGACACCACGGTCAAGTCCGGACTCGAGGACGGTACGTACAAGGTCAGCGTGACCTGCGACGGCCACGACCACCGGGACGTCGGCACGGTGCAGGTCAGGCACCAGCAGCCGACCCACGAGCCGACCCATGAGCCGACCCACCACGCGACCCCGGTCGCCCCGGTCCGCGCGGGCGGCGGCGGCACCGCCGCCTTCGCCGCCCCGGCCGCCCCCGGAGTCGCCCAGACCACGAGCGAGAGCGGCCTCGGCACCCCGTACACCCTGCTCGGCCTCGGCCTGGCCGCGATCGCGGCGGTGGCGGTCGCCTTCCGCAGCTCCCGCCGCCGGACCGCCGGCACCGGTGCGGGCACCGGCACGGGCACGGACTGAGGATGTCGCCCGGAACCCGCCCGGCGGGCACCGGGCGCTTCGTCACCGGCGTGACCTGGGCGCTGCTGCTCCTCGGGCTCTGGCTCTGGGGCCGCGAGGCCACCGAGGGCCCCGGGGGCAGCTCCGCGCCCACCCACGGCGACATCGCCGCCGTCGGCCGGCCGCTCGGCGTGGACCTGCCCCCGGCCCACGCGCCGATCGCCCCCGCCGAGCCCCGGCGCGTGGAGGTCCCGTCCCTCGGCATCGCCGCGCCCGTCGTGGCGCGCGGCCTGGACGGGACGGGCGCGATCGACCCGCCGCCCTTCGAGACGCCCCACACGGTGGGCTGGTTCGGCGCCGGCACCCGGCCGGGTGCCGCCGGGGCGGCCCTGCTCGTCGGCCACGTCGACACGGACACCCGCCCGGCGGTCTTCTACGGCCTGAGCGCGGCCCGCCCCGGCGCGAAGATCCGGGTCACCCGGACGGACGGCACGGTCGCCGAATTCACGGTCGACGACATCCAGGTCTTCCCGCGCGACGACTTCGACGCGACGAAGGTCTACGGCCCCCGCGAGCCCCGCCGCGCCGAACTGCGCCTGATCACCTGCGGCGGCACCTTCGACCGCACGGCCGGCACGTACTCGGCGAACGTGGTCGTCTCGGCGTACCTCACGGGCACGGGGACGGGGACAGCGGCGCCGGGCACCTGAACCCCCGGCGACCGATCCCGGCGACCGGGTCCCGGCCGGTGGCTCGCGTCCCGCGGCGCCACCGGCCGGACCGGTCCTCGACCGCGGGGCTCACGGGCGGCGGGAGGAGCCCGGTGCCGGCCGCGGGAGGTCGGGGTTCCGGAACCGTAGAGGCCCTGCCTCGCCCGGTCCAGAGGGCTGTCGTGTCACGATGACCGCGACCGCTCCGTACGTGCCGAGGGGCCCCGAATGTCCGTATCTCCTTGCGTGCGTCGTGCGGGACTCACCCTCCCGGCCCTCGCGCTCGCGTTCCTCCTCGCCGCCGGCTGTACGAGCCCGGGCCCGGCCACCCCGCCCGCCGCGCGGAGCGACCCGCCCGCCGCCGGTGCCGCCCCCGCGCCCGCCCCCACGCCGTCCGCCCCCGTCCCGTACTGGGTGAACCCCGACGGCAAGGCCGCCCGGCAGATGGCCGCGCACCTCGCAGCCGGCCGTACCGCCGAGGCCGGGCTCCTGCGGCGGATCGCGTCCCGGCCCGTGGCCGAGTGGATCGGCACCGACCGGCCCGAGGCCGAGACCCGTGCGCTCACCGAGGCCGCCACCCGCGCCCGGCGCGAGGCGCTCCTCGTCCTCTACGACATCCCGCACCGCGACTGCGGCCGGCACTCGGCGGGCGGCGCGGCGGACGCCGACGCCTACCGCGCCTGGGTGGACGGGGTCGCCCGCGGCATCGGCGCGCGGCGCGCGACAGTCGTCCTCGAACCGGACGCCGTGACGCACGTCGTCGACGGCTGCACCGAGGAGCAGCACCGCGCGGAGCGGTACGAGCTGCTCGGCGCGGCCGTCCGACGGCTGAAGCAGCAGCCGGCCACCACCGTCTACCTGGACGCGGGCAACGCGGGCTGGGTCGGACCTTCGCAGCTGAGCGGCCCGCTCCAAGAGGCCGGGATCGCCGAGGCCGACGGCTTCGCGGTCAACGTCTCGAACTTCCAGACGACGGCGGCGAGCACCGCCTACGGCCGGCAGCTGTCGGCCCTGGTCGGCGGCAAGCCCTTCGTGATCGACACCAGCAGGAACGGAAACGGCCCCTACGCCGAGGGCGACCCGGCCCAGAACTGGTGCAACCCGCCGGGCCGCGCGCTCGGCGCGCCGCCGACCCGCAGCACCGGGGACCCGCTGGTCGCCGCGCATCTGTGGATCAAGCGGCCGGGCGAGTCGGACGGGGAGTGCCGGGGCGGACCGAGGGCGGGGGAGTGGTTCGACGCGTACGCCCTGGAACTGGCCCGCAACGCCCGGTAGTTCGGGCGGGAAAGCGCCACGGGAACGACCAAGGCCCCCTCACCGATGGTGAGGGGGCCTTGACTCTGCGTGCGCCGCCAGGGACTCGAACCCCGGACCCGCTGATTAAGAGTCAGCTGCTCTAACCAACTGAGCTAGCGGCGCCTGCTGACAGAGAGAACTCTACCCGACCTGGAGGTGTGCTCCTGACCAATACCGGTCGCGCCCGGCCTGTCGGATGGTCGTATCAGGCCGTCGATCCGTCAAAATGCGATTTGTCCAGACAGTTGAGACACTGGCGCCCGAAACGAGGGTCAAAAGATCTTGACGAGTGTGGAGGGGAATCGCATGAGCGTGCCGGTCTTCGAGGAGTTCGAACCCGCGGCCGACTGCGGCTGCCCGGGCTGCGCCCAGCAGCGCCGTGGCCTCGCGCTTGGCCTGCCCGTACGGGCGGGCGGCCACCCGGCCGCGCACGGCGCGCGCCGCGCGCTGGTCCTGGTGACGGCGGCGGGAGTGGTCCTTGGCGGGGGAGGGGCGGGAGTGGCGACGGCCCTCGCCCGCCCGGCGGAGCCGGCCGGCCCGACGGGCCCGTTCACCCCTGCGGACGCGGACCCGGGCGCGGTTGCGGCCCCGGGCGCGGGCGCGGGTGCGGATGCGGGTGTCGGTGCGGGCTTGGGGGCGAGCGCGAGCGCGGGTGCGGGTGCGGGCGTGGAGGTGGAGTCGGCGGTCCTGCGGGAGCGCTCGGCCGCCGCGGACGCCGCCGACGCGGTGACCCCCTGGCCCGGGCCGGAGACCCCGCAGGGCGGGCGGGAGCCGCTGCACGGAGCGCCGGGCCCCGGCTCCCAGCCCTCCCCGAACGCGACGCCGGGCACCGGCACCGGTACGGGCACGGTCGCGACCCCGACGACCAGTCAGATCTCGACGGGCACGCTGCGGCAGACGACCCGGGCCGAGATCATCAACCGCGCCAAGCTGTGGGTGACCGCGCAGGTCCCGTACTCGATGGAGAAGTACTGGTCGGACGGGTACCGCCAGGACTGCTCCGGCTACATCTCCATGGCCTGGAACCTGCGCAGCAACGAGTGGACCGGCAGCCTCGACCGCTTCGCCGAGCGGATCGACCGCACCGAGCTCCAGCCCGGCGACATCCTGCTGTTCCACAACCCGGCCAACCCGACGCGCGGCTCGCACGTCACGATCTTCGGCGGCTGGACCGACTACACCCACACCTCGTACATCGCGTACGAGCAGACCAAGCCGCGCACGCGGAAGCAGGCGACGCCGATGGCGTACTGGGAGAACTCCGACCGGTACGTGGCCTACCGCTACAAGGGCGTGGTGAGCGGCGGCAGCGGGGGCGGCACGACCGGCGGCGGGTCGAATCCGACGACGCCGGCCACGCCGTACCCGGGGACGGCGATGTTCGGCCCGGGCGCCGACAACGCGTACGTCACGCAGCTCGGGAAGCTCCTCATCGAGCGCGGCGGCAAGAAGTACTACAGCAAGGGCGCCGGTCCGAAGTGGGGCGATGCGGACCGGCGGGCGACCCAGGCGTTCCAGCTGGCGCAGGGCTGGAAGGGCAAGGAAGCGGACGGTCTGCCGGGGCCGCAGACGTGGCGGCTGCTCGTGACCGGCACGGGGAAGAGCATCGGCGGATCGGGTGGTTCGGGAGGGTCGAGCACGGATGGGACGGAGTTCCCCGGGCGTGGCTCCTTCCGTCCGGGCCAATCCAACGCATATGTGGAGAAGCTGGGCAAACAACTGGTGAAGCGGGGCTTCGGCAAGCACTACCTGTCGGGACCCGGTCCGCGCTGGACGGAGGCGGACCGCCGCAACGTCGAGGCGTTCCAGCGGGCTCAGGGCTGGCGCGGCGGAGCGGCCGACGGCTACCCGGGCCCGGAGACCTGGCGGCGCTTGTTCCGATGACCCCGAGAGCATGAGGTGGACCCGAATGACCGCATCGACCCCGACCCCCGCGGACTCCGGCGCGGCGGCCTCGCGTGACGCGGCCCGCACGGCCAGACGTCTGACGGACGGCACCCTTCCGCGCACGTCACCCCACCCGGGCGGGGAACCGGTACCGCCCGCCACGGCCACGCCCCCGCACCAGACCCCGACACCACCTGCCCCGGCGGCCACGACCGCGACCGCCGCGCCTCCGAGCCCGACCGTCGCCGACACGCCGACGGCCGACACGCCGACGGCCGCCCCGGCCGACCGGGCCGACCGGATCGCGCCGCACCCGGCCCCCGGCGAGACCGCCGGGCCGTCCGCTCCGGCGGCGAGTGCGCCCGCGCCCGGGGGTGCGCCCTCGGGTGCGCCCTCGGGTACGCCCGCCCCTTCGGCTCCCGAGGCGGCTACGCCGACGGGCGCGCACCCCCTGGGTTCGGTCGCCGGTACGACCACGGGTCCGTCCGCCCCGGCGGCATCTGGGCAAGAGCCGCCGACGAGCGCGGCCGCGGGGGCACCCGCCCCCACCGCACCGAGCGGGGCCTCCCCGGCGGCGGAACAGCCCGCCGCCGAGCGACCCGCCACCGCACGCCCCGTCGACCCGGCGGTCGCCGTGAAGCCGACGGTCGCCGCGACCCCGGCGGTCGCCCTGACCCCGACCGCCGCCCGTACGGCGACCCCCGAGGCCGACCGTCCTTCCACCGGTACGCCGGCGGAGACGCCCGACAGCGCGTCGCCGGCCCCGGTGGCCGCTTCGGCTCCGGTGACCGGGTCGGCTCCGGCGGCCGCTTCGGCTGCCGTGGACACCACGCCCGCCGCCGTGCCCGTGCCCCCGGTCACCGCGAAGGCCACCGCCAAGGTCTCCGTGGTGAAGGAGCGCGTCGACGTGCCCGACTTCGCACGGATCACGGGTGCGCGGGTCGCCGCGCTCGCCGTGCCCGTCGCCGGTGTCGTACGGGTGGCGCGGCGCAAGAACGTGATCGGGGCCGAGACCACCGGCTCCATCCCGGTGCACCTGCTCTTCCGCGACGAGCCGGAGGGCGGCGCCCCCGCGCTCGGCGCGACCGTGGACGACGGAGGCCCCGACACCCTCGCGATGGCCGCGCCCACCGCCCCCGCGAAGAACGGCAAGGCCGCCATCCCGGCACCCGCGAAGACGCAGACGCAGACCGAGAGCCAGAAGAAGCAGGCGCAGCCGCAGGCGAGGACCAAGGGGCAGGCCAAGCCGTGGTCCTCGACCCCGGCTCCGACTCCGGCCCTCCCCCCGGCCCCCACCCGCGAGCAGTCCCGGTCCGCCTCCCGCCCCGCGCCCACCGCCGATCCGGATCTCGTCGAGCGGCCAGGACCGGTGCTGCCCGGCTGGGTCGGTGTGGCCGGCGGCGCCCTCGCGCTCGCCGGATGCGCGGCGCTCGTGTGGTGGACCGGGGCCGTGCCCGCCGAGGCGGCGCGGATGCTGCGGCTGCCGGCCCGCCCGTACCACGGCATCCACCTCGGCCAGTGGGCGCTGCTCGCGCTCGGCGTCGTCGCCACCCTCTTCGCGCTCGGCGGGCTCGGCCGCGGCCGGGTCGGCTACGCCTGGGTCCTGACCCTCTTCGGCGACTACCGCGGCACCGTCCGCCGTACGGGCCTGGTCTGGGTCAGCCCGCTCCTGCTCCGGCGTCGCGTCGACGTCCGGCTCCGGCACTGGCGCAGCGAGCCGCTGCCCGCGGTCGACGCGAAGGGCACGGCCCTGGACGTCGTCGTCCTCGTCGTGTGGCGGGTGCGGGACACCGTCCGCGCCGCGCTGGGGGTCGACGGCCACGAGGAGTACCTGCGCGAGCAGGTGGAGGCGGCGATGGCCCGGGTGCTGTCGCAGCTTCCGGCGGACGCCTTCCACGAGGACGCCCCGACGCTCCGGGACGCGGAGGCGGTCGGCGAGGCCCTGACGCGGATGCTGTCGGCGGAGTGCGCCCCGGTCGGGGTCGACGTCTTCTCGGCGCAGCCGACCCGTATCGAGTACGCCCCGGAGGTCGCGGCGGCGATGCAGAGGCGACGGATCGCGGCGATCGACGCGAAGCACCGGGACAGTGTCCTGACGTCGGTGGTGGACGCGGTGGACGACGTGGTCCACCGGCTGACCAGTCGTGGTCTGGTGGAGCTGGACGACTACGAGCGCAAGGCGCTGGTCAAGGACCTGACGGTGGCGTTCTACACGGGGAGGACGGCGCCGGCGGAGGGGGCCTGAGGGGATGGACATGTTCAACTTCCGTCCATACCTTGGTACTTGGTCCAGACCAAAATGAGTCACCCGAAGCAAACCCGGTAAGACCGCACGCGTGCGCACGGCCCAACGGAACTCCCCCACGTTCTCCTGGAGCGACAGCATGCACATGCGCAAGAAGTCCGTCGGGACGGCGGTGGTGGCGCTCGGCGTCGCCGGCGCCTCCCTCCTCGCCACCGGCAGTGCGGGAAGCCACGGCTACACCGACTCGCCGATCAGCCGTCAGAAGCTCTGCGCCAACGGCACCGTGACCAACTGCGGCTCCATCCAGTGGGAGCCGCAGTCGGTCGAGGGCCTCAAGGGCTTCCCCGCCGCCGGTCCCGCCGACGGCAAGATCTGTTCCGCCGGGCTCACGCAGTTCGCC
The DNA here is from genome assembly GCF_055581845.1 of Streptomyces sp. NPDC042346. Lineage (NCBI taxonomy): Bacteria > Bacillati > Actinomycetota > Actinomycetes > Kitasatosporales > Streptomycetaceae > Streptomyces > Streptomyces sp. NPDC042346. Next base: position 74,242 of record NZ_JBVJEH010000003.1, read on the forward strand.
CAGCTCGACGACCCCCGGGGCGGTGCGTGGCCCGCGACGCAGCTCACGTCCGGGCAGAGCTACAGCTTCCGCTGGCAGTTCACGGCCCGGCACGCCACCAGCAACTTCAAGTACTACATCACCAAGAACGGCTGGGACCCGAGTCAGAAGCTGACCCGGGCCGCGCTCGACCCGCAGCCGTTCCTCACCGTCCCCTACAACAACCAGCAGCCGCCGGCGACCCTCTCGCACTCCGGGACGATCCCGGCGGGCAAGACGGGCCGTCACCTGATCCTGGCGGTGTGGACGATCGCGGACACCGCGAACGCCTTCTACGCCTGCTCGGACGTCAAGTTCTGACGGCCGCGTCCTGACCGTCGCGTTCTGACGGTCGCGTCCTGACCGTTCAGATCTGACGGAACGTCAGTTAAAGTCCGGTCCATGAGGGGTGCGGACACCGTCGCGGAGCTCGTACGGCGCCAATGGGGCGACCGCCGGATCGGCCTGAGGGACGAGCACCACACCCTCAGCCACCACGAGGTCGCCGCGGGCGCCGCCGCGCGGGCCGCACTGCTCGTGGACCTGATGCCACCCCTGCCGGGGCGCGAGCCGCACCTCGGCATCCTGCTCGACAACACGCCGGAGTACCCGCTCTGGCTCAGCGCGGCGGCCCTCGCGGGGGCCGCCGTCGCCGGGATCAACCCCACCCGGCGCGGCGCCGAACTCGCCCGGGACATCCGGCACACCGACTGCCGGATCCTGGTCACCCAGCGCGCCCACCTGCCGCTCCTCGACGGCCTGGCGCTGCCCGGGCTGCGGATCCTCGTCACGGACACCGACGCCTACCGGGAGCTCCTCGCCCCCTACGGGGACGCCCGCCCCGGCGACGCGACCCTCGGTCCCGTACGCCCCGACAGCCGCTTCCTGCTCTCCTTCACCTCCGGTTCGACGGGCGCGCCCAAAGCCGCGCTCTGCAGCCAGGGACGGCTCGCGGCCGCCGGCGCCTCGCTCGTCGCCCACTTCGGCGTACGGGCCGACGACGTCCACTACGTCTGCATGCCGATGTTCCACGGCAACGCGGTGATCGCGGACTGGGCGCCCGCGCTCTCCGCGGGCGCGGGAGTCGCGCTGCGGGCCCGCTTCTCGGCGTCCGGCTTCCTGCCCGACGTACGCCGCTTCGGCGCCACCTACTTCACGTACGTGGGCCGGGCCGTCCAGTACCTGCTCGCGACCCCGCCCGGCCCGGACGACCGTGCGCACGGGCTGCGCCTCGGCTTCGGCACGGAGGCGGGGGCGGTCGACGCGGCCCGGTTCCGGGAGCGGTTCGGGGTCCCGCTCGTCGAGGGGTACGGCTCCTCCGAGGGCGGCGCGGCGATCCAGCGGACCCCGGACACCCCGACCGGGGCGATCGGGCGGGCCGCGCCGGGCGACGACCTGGCCGTCCTGGACGCGGAGACCGGCAAGGAGTGCGCACCGGCCCGCTTCTCGCCCACGGGACGGCTCCTCAACACGGACGAGGCGGTCGGCGAGCTCGTCAACCGGGGCCGCAGCCCCTTCGAGGGCTACTGGCGCAACCCCGAGGCGGAGGCGGTCCGGCTGCGCGGGGGCTGGTACTGGACGGGCGACCTCTTCTACCGGGACGAGGCCGGATTCCTCTACTTCGCGGGCCGCACGGACGACCGCCTGCGGGTCGACAGCGAGAACCTGGCGGCGGCGATGATCGAGAACATCCTCGCCCGCTGGGACCGGGCCGCCGGGGTGGCGGTGTACGCGATACCGGACCCGGTCGCCGGCGACCAGGTCATGGCGGCGCTGGCCCTGCGCGAGGGGGCCGTCTTCGACCCGGCGGAGTTCGCGGACTTCCTCGCCGCGCAGCCGGACCTGGGCACGAAGATGCCGCCGCGCTTCGTCCGCGTGATGGGCGAGCTGCCCCTCACGGCCACCAACAAGATCCACCGCGTGGGCCTGCGCCGGGCGTCCTTCCTCTGCCCCGACCCGGTCTGGTGGCGCCCGACCCCCACCGCCCCGTACGAACCCCTGACCCCCGAGGCGACCGCCGCCCTCCAGGAGGAGTACGCCCGCCACGGCCGCACCCCGGCCTGATCGGCGGGAAGGCCCCGGGGTAGGCCCAGCCCCACCCCCGCCACGCCCCCCAGGCCCATGGCCCCGCCCCCGGTCCCGCGCCTACCGTGGGCGCCCATGGAACCCCGTAACCCCTGGCAGGCGCTCACCCGGTCACGCTTCCCGCTCGGCTCCTGGCCCTGGCGGGCCGCCGGGTACCTCGCGACCGGGGGGATCGTCGGGGGCCTCGCCTGTCTCGTGCTCCTCGTGCTCGGGGTGTTCTCGCTGTTCCTCGTCGGGCTGCCGCTGCTCCTCCTCTCCGGGGTCGCCCTCGGCTCCGTCGAGCGGCTCCGGCTGAGGCTCGTCGACCTGGACCCGGCCCCCGACCCGCACCGCGTCCCCACCGCACCCGGCCTGGCCGCCTGGCTCCGGCTCCGCGCGGGGGAGCAGGCGACCTGGCGGGAGCTCGGGTACGGGCTGCTGCTCGCCACCGTCCTGTGGCCCCTCGACCTCATCGCGCTCGCCGTCGGCGTCGGCCTGCCCGTCGCCCTCCTCAGCGCCCCGTTCCAGCTGGCGGCCGACGGCCACGAGGCCAAGGTCGTCAAGGCGTACCTGGTCACCTCCTACCCCGAGGCCTTCGCCGCCGCCCTCCTCGGCGCCCTCCTCCTCGTCGCCCTCGCCTACCCCCTCGCCGCCGTCGCCGGGGCCCGCGCCGCCCTCGCCCGGGCCCTGCTCGCCCCGCGCGAGACCGACGCGGGGGACGGCGGGATCGGTGAGGTCATCGCCTCCCGCGCCCGGCTCGTCGACGCCTTCGAGGCCGAGCGCCGCCGCATCGAGCGCGACCTCCACGACGGCGCCCAGCAGCGGCTCGTGGCCCTCACCATGACCCTCGGCCTCGCCCGCCTCGACGCCCCGCCGGGACCGCTCGCCGACCAGCTGGCCAAGGCCCACGCGGAGGCCGGGCAGGTCCTGACCGAGCTGCGGGAGCTGATCCACGGCATCCATCCGCAGGTCCTGGCCGACTACGGCCTCGGCGCGGCCCTCGCCGACGCCGCCGACCGCTCGGCCGTCCCCGTCGCCACCGACATCGAGCTGCCCCGGCTGCCCGCCTCCGTGGAGAGCGCCGGCTACTTCGCGGGCTGCGAGGCGCTCGCCAACATCGGCAAGCACAGCGGGGCCGCCCAGGCGAGGATCACCGCCCGGCACGCGGACGGCGTCCTGCGGCTCGACGTCGAGGACGACGGGCGGGGCGCCGCCGACCCGGCCCGGGGCAGCGGGCTCACCGGACTCGCCGACCGGATCGCCGTCCTCGATGGCACACTGACGATCATGAGCCCGCCGGGCGGGCCGACCCTCCTCCGAGTGGAGATCCCGTGCCGATCGCTCCCCGCGCTCCCCGAAAGCTCCGCGTCGTCCTCGCCGAGGACAGCGTCCTCCTCCGCGAGGGACTGATCGGGTTCCTGACGCGTTTCGGCCACGAGGTCGTCGCCGCCGTCGGTGACGCCGACGGCCTGCGCGAGGCGGTCGGCGCCCACGACCCGGACATCGTCGTCACCGACGTCCGGATGCCGCCCGGCTTCCAGGACGAGGGGCTGCGCGCCGCCGTCGCGCTCCGCGCCGAGCGGCCCGGCCTGCCGGTCCTCGTCCTCAGCCAGTACGTGCAGCGCAGCTACGCCGCCGACCTCCTCGACTCGGGCGACGGCACCGGCGTCGGCTACCTCCTGAAGGACCGGGTGGGGCAGGTCGAGGAGTTCGTCGAGGCCCTCACCCAGGTCGCCGACGGCGGTACGGTCGTCGATCCCGAGGTCGTACGGCAGCTGCTGCGCCGCCACCGGGACCCGCTGGAGGCGCTGACCCCGCGCGAGCGGGAGGTCCTCGGCCTGGTCGCGGAGGGGCACTCCAACGGGGAGATCGCCCGCCGGCTCGTGGTGACCGAGGCCGCCGTCGGCAAGCACATCGGGAACATCCTGGCCAAGCTCGACCTGCCGCAGGCCGAGGACACCCACCGCCGCGTCCTCGCCGTCCTCACCTACCTCAGGGCCTGAGGGGCGGGAGGGGCGGGAGGAGCGGGAGTACGCGCACGAGCACGACAAGAAAGCCCCCCGCCGAAGCGAGGGGCTTTCTCTGTCTGTGCGCCGCCAGGGACTCGAACCCCGGACCCGCTGATTAAGAGTCAGCTGCTCTAACCAACTGAGCTAGCGGCGCTTGCTGACAGAGAAAATACTACCTGGTGTTCCGGGGTGCTCGTGACCGCCCCGCCGGAGCACCGTCCGGCGGGTTCGCGCACCTCGGCTAGATCGCCAGCGACAGCACCACCGGAGCGGCCCGCCGGTTGAGCGTGTCCGCCGCGGCGCGCAGCCGGTGGGCGTGCTCGATCGGCAGGGAGAGCGCCAGGCAGCCCACGGCCGAGCCCGCTGTCAGCGGGACGGCGGCGCAGACCGTGCCGACCGCGTACTCCTGGAGGTCCAGCACGGGGACGGTCGCCGGCTGGCTGTCGAGCTTCGAGAAGAGGATCCGCTCGTTGGTGATCGTCCGGGAGGTCAGCCGGGCGATCTTGTGGCGGGCGAGGTGGTCCCGCCGCCCGTTCTGGTCGAGCTGGGTGAGCAGGCACTTGCCGACCGCGCTGGCGTGCGCCGCCGAGCGGAAGTCCACCCACTCGTTGACCTTCGGGGTGCGCGGGCCGTCGGCGAACTGGGTGATCTTCACCTCGCCGTCGATGTACCGGCTGATGTAGACGGCCGCGCCGACGGAGTCGCGCAGTTCGGTCAGGGTCTCCTGGAGCTTGGCCTCCAGCGCTTCGCGGCGGGTCAGGCCGGAACCGAGGAGGACGAGGGAGTCCCCGATGACGTAGGCGCCGTCGGCGACCTGCTCGACGTACCCCTCGCGGCGGAGCATGAGGAGCAGTGACGAGAGGTGGGCGACGGGCAGGCCGGTCTCGCGGGCGATCTGGACGTCCGTCACTCCGCCACCGTGCCGTGAGACCGTCTCGAGGACGCGCAAGGCGTATTGCACCGAGTGGAACGGCGCGGTGGGCTCGGGCTTCAGCGCCACGGTTTCCCCCTACCAGGTTGTGACCGCAAGCTTTCGTACCACGATAGCCGCCAAGGACCGTTTCAGGGGCGGCTGTTGGCGAGAATGATGCGGAGGATCCCCGCCGTACGCTGCGGCGCACCACCCTGGCATATGCCTATGTCATGACTCCTTCAGAGAGTCTCAGGTCAGGGCCGTGCGGGGTCGGGTTCGCGCGCGCGTTCGGGTGGTGAGGACCGGAAGATTTTTTACGGGGAAGCGGACCCGCCCAGGGCCCTTCCGGTGGCCGAGAACGTACGGAATAACCGGAGACCCCCTCCTGTTGTGGATCGGATGCAGTGTCCGCACCAACCGCACGTGTGCCGAGGAGGGTCCCTACGGTGACCGACGCTATTCGAGGAGAGGCGCGGGGAACCGCGCCCGTACCGCTGTCCGTACTGGACCTGGTGACCGTCGGCAGCGGGCGGACCGCGACACAGGCGCTGGCCACCAGCGTCGAGCTGAGCCGGCTCGCCGAGCGGCGCGGCTTCCACCGGCACTGGGTGGCCGAACACCACTCCATGCCCGGTGTCGCCTCCTCGTCCCCGGCCGTGATCCTCGCCCACCTCGCCGCCCACACCCGCCGCATCCGCCTCGGCTCCGGCGGCGTGATGCTGCCCAACCACGCCCCGCTCGTCATCGCCGAGCAGTTCGGCACCCTGGAGGCCTTCGCCCCGGGCCGGATCGACCTCGGACTCGGCCGCGCCCCCGGCACCGACGGCGCCACGGCCGCCGCCCTGCGGCGCACGAACACCCTGAACGAAGGTGCCGACGACTTCCCGGAGCAGCTCGCCGAGCTCACCCGTTTCCTGGACGACGACTTCCCGGACGGGCACCCGTACGCCCGGATCCACGCCGTGCCCGGCCCCGTGCAGGGCCCGAAGGGCCGGCCGCCGGTCTGGCTGCTCGGCTCCTCCGGCTTCAGCGCCCGCCTCGCCGGCCTGCTCGGGCTGCCCTTCGCCTTCGCCCACCACTTCTCCGCCCGCAACACGATCCCGGCGCTCGACCTCTACCGGGACTCCTTCCGGCCCTCGGGGGTCCTCGACGCCCCGTACGCGATGATCGGCGTCTCGGCGTTCGCCGCCGACGAGGCGGCGCGGGCGCGCGGCGAGGTCCTCGCGGGCGCCCTCGCGATGCTGCGCCTGCGCACCGGCAGGCCGGGCCTGGTGCCGACGCCTGAGGAGGCGGAGGCGTACGACTTCAGCCCCGCCGAGCGGGAGTTCGTCGACGGCTGGCTGGCGAACATCGTCTACGGCACCCCGGACGAGGTCCGGACGGGGCTGGACGACCTCCGGAAGCGCACGGGCGCGGACGAGCTGATGATCACGGCCAACGGGCACGGCGGGGAGGTCCGGATCCGGAGCTACGAGCTGATCGCCGACGCGTACGAGCTCCCCGAGCTCCCCGATCTCCCCGCGCCGTCGGACTCCGAGCCGGGGTCGGCCGGGTAAAAAACCCGGGATTCCGCGACCGGTTGGTTCACCCCTGAACCACCCTCGCGGCACCCCTAAGCGAACCTTAAACCGCTCGTCACCCATGGTGGCGGGCGGTTCCGCTTTGTGCTGCACCTCTCTGACAAGGGCTTTCGTGCGCGAATTGGTCTAGTCCTCAATCTGGTTCAGACCATTGACGCGATGTTCATGTGCCGGTTATCACTTCCTCAGCTCCTGTACGGCACCACCCAGTTCTCCCCCACTTCGGAGGCCGCACGTGCACCCCCGTAAGCCCTTGATCGCCGCGCTTCTCAGCTCGGCCCTCGCCGCCGGCGCGCTTGCCGCGACCGTCGGCCTCGGCTCCGCCCAGGCGGCCGACTCGTCGACCACTGCCTCTGCGGGCAACGTGCGCATCGCGTACTACGACCAGTGGAGCGTCTACGGCAACGCGTTCTACCCCAAGCACCTCGACACCCGGGGCATCGCGAGCAAGCTGGACGTCATCAACTACTCGTTCGGCAACATCCACCCCACCAACCTCACCTGTTTCGAGGCCAACAAGGCCGCCGGTGACGACAACAACCCCAACGCGGGTGACGGTGCGGGCGACTCGTACGCCGACTACCAGAAGTCCTTCAGCGCGGCGGACAGCGTCGACGGCGTCGCCGACAAGTGGGACCAGCCGATCGTGGGCGTCTTCAACCAGTTCAAGGAACTGAAGGCGAAGTACCCCCACCTGAAGATCAACATCTCGCTCGGCGGCTGGACCTACTCCAAGTACTTCAGCGACGCGGCGAAGACGGACGCGAGCCGCAAGAAGCTCGTCTCCTCCTGCATCGACCAGTACATCAAGGGCAACCTGCCCGTCGAGGGCGGCTTCGGCGGCGCGGGCACGGCGGCCGGCATCTTCGACGGCATTGACATCGACTGGGAGTACCCGGGCTCCTCCGGCGGCCACCTGGGCAACCACTACGCCCCCGAGGACAAGCAGAACTTCACCCTCCTCCTCGCCGAGTTCCGCAAGCAGCTCGACGAGTACGGCGCGGCCAACGGCGGCAAGAAGTACCTGCTGACCTCGGCCCTCCCGGCCGGCCAGGACAAGATCAAGTACATCGAGACCGACAAGATCGGCCAGTACTTGGACTACGCCAACATCATGACGTACGACATGCACGGCGCCTGGGACGGCGACGGGCCGACGTACCACCAGTCCCCGCTGTACCCCTCGACGAACGACCCGACCGACGTGATCGCGCCGGGCACCGAGAAGTACAGCATCGACTCGGCCATCGACTCCTGGATCGACGGCAACCCGACCTACGGCATCGCGGGCGGCTTCCCCGCCAACAAGCTGACCCTGGGCTACGAGTTCTACTACCGCGGCTGGAAGGGCGTGCCGGCCGGCACGACCAACGGCCTCGCGCAGACCGCGACCGGCGGCTCCAACGTCCGCCCGCTGAGCCAGCAGGCCGGCATCGCGCACTACAAGGAGCTCGGCGGCATCGTCGACAACGCGTCGACGACCTTCTGGGACGACCAGTCGAAGTCCTCGTACTTCTACAAGGACGGCGAGTTCTTCACCGGCCTCAACCAGAAGTCCATCCAGGCCCGCGTGGACTACTCCAAGCAGCGCGGTCTGGCCGGCGCGATGATGTACTCGCTCCTCGGCCTGGACGACAACGCCACCCTCCTGGGCCAGATCAACACCGCGCTCGGCGCCACCACCACCCCGCCGACCACGACGCCGCCGACCACCCCGCCGACGACGCCGCCCACCACCCCGCCCACCACGCCCCCGACCACGCCTCCGACGACGCCGCCCACGGGCTGCGGCTCGGTCCCGGCGTACGTGGCCGGCACGGTCTACAACTCGGGCAACGAGGTCTCCCACAACGGCCGCAAGTACAAGGCCCAGTGGTGGACCCAGAACGAGACGCCGGGCACGACCGGCGAGTGGGGCGTCTGGAAGGACCTCGGCGCCTGCTGAGTGCCTGACCCGCTGAGCACCCCACTCGGCACCCCACGCGGTACCCCACCGCGCACCACCTCATGAGCCACTGCCCCCGCCCGGAATGTCCCTCCGGCCGGGGGCAGTTCCATGCCCTGCGTCCTACGGGGACGGGGGCGAGGGCGGGCGGGGTCGTACGGGTCGGGGTCGTAAGGGTCGGGCGGGGTCAGACCCGCAGGGGCTCCGTGCCGATCAGTTCGGCGATACGGTCCGGGGCCACCGCCCGCGAGTACAGCCAGCCCTGCCCCGTGTCGCAGCCGATCCGGCGCAGCCGGGCGGCCTGCCCCGAGGTCTCGACGCACTCGGCGGTGACCGTGAGCCCGAGCCGGTGCGCGAGCTGGACGAGCGCCTCGACGATCAGCTCGTCGGCCGGGTTGGCGTGTTCCTCGTCCTGGAAGCCGCGGACGAAGGAGCCGTCCAGCTTGAGCACGGAGACCGGCAGCCGGCTCAGATAGGCGAGGTTCGAGTAGCCGGTGCCGAAGTCGTCGATCGCGATCCGCACGCCCATGTCGCTCAGCGCCTGGAGGGCCTGGAGCGGCCGTCCGGCCGAGCCCATCACGGCGGACTCGGTCAGTTCGAGCTGGAGCAGGTGCGGGGCGAGCCCGGTCTCCGCGAGGATCCCGGCGACGTCCGCGACGAGGTCGGAGTCCCAGACCTGACGGACCGCCACGTTGACGCTGACGAAGATCGGGCGCTCGCGCGGATGGTCCTTCTGCCACTGCCGGGCCTGCCGGCAGGCGGTCCGCAGGACCCACCGCCCGAGCTCGACGATGGAGCCGTCCTCCTCGGCGATGCCGATGAACCGATTCGGCGGGAGCGAGCCGAACTGCGGGTGGTTCCAGCGCACCAGCGCCTCCACCCCGCGCACCGCCCCGTCCGCCAGATCCACGAGCGGCTGGTACTCCAGGCCGAACTCCCCGCGCTCCACGGCCGGGCGGAGCGTGGAGGAGAGGGCCTGCCGGGTCATCCGGTGGGCGTTGCGCTCCGGGTCGAAGAGGGTCCAGCGGGCCTTGCCGTCCGCCTTCGCCCAGTACAGCGTGGTGTCGGCGGCCTGCATGAGCGCGGTCGCCGTCGTCCCGTGCGCGGTGCGCTCGACGACGCCGATCGAGGCGGAGACCGCGAGCCGCTGACCGCCCAGGTCGAAGGGGAGCTGGAGCGCGCGGAGCACCGAGCGGGCCAGGTCGGCCAGTTGCTCCGTACCGGTGGAGTCCTCGACGAGGATCGCGAACTCGTCGCCGCCGAGCCGCGCCACGAGGTGGCCGCCGCTGCGGGTGTAGCCGTCGCTGTCCGCGCACTCCGTCAGGCGGGCGGCGACGGCGGCGAGGAGCCGGTCGCCGATCCGGTGGCCGAGGGTGTCGTTGACGGCCTTGAAGCCGTCGAGATCGAGGTAGCAGAGACCGATCCGCCCTGTTCTGCCATACCCGTACGACTCATGTGACTCGTGTGACTCATGCGACTCGTATGACGAGCCGACCGGCGGCGCGCCGTCCGTCGCGACGTCCTGGGCGATCTCCTCGGCGGCGGTCTGGGCGGCGGTCTGGGCGGCGTCCTGGGCGGCGGCCTCCAGCGCGGCCGAGAGCCGCTCGAAGAACAGGGCCCGGTTGGGCAGCCGGGTCACCGGGTCGTGCATCTGGAGGTGGCGCAGCCGCGCCTGGAGCTCGCGCCGGTCGCTGATGTCCGCGATCGACAGGAGGACGCGCCGGCTGTCCGGTACGGGGGAGACGGTGACCTCGGCCCACAGTGAGCGCCCGTCGGGGTGCTTGAGGCGGCGCGTGCAGCGGAAGCGGGAGCGGCGGCCGCGGAGCACCTCGCGGTACGCGTGCCAGGTGCGGCCGTCGGAGGCGAGGTCGACGAGATCGGCGGCGGCCTGCTCGCGGAGCGCCCCGGCCTCGGTCCCGAGGAGGGCGCCGAAGGAGTCGTTGGCCGTGACGACGATGCCGTCCTGGTCGACGACGGCCATGGCGAGCTGCGCGGCCCGGAAGGCGGCGCGGTAGTCCCGGAGTTCGGCGGCCCGGCGGTCGGCGGGGAGCCCGGTCCGGCGGTCGGTCCGGAGCTCGGGGTCGAACTCGGGGCGGCGACCGGACCAGAGGCCGGGCCGGAGGTCGGCGACGTGGCCGGGGTCGTGGCCGGTCTGTTGCGTGGCACAGGGGTCGACGTGACGCTCCGTGACGGCGAGGTCGGTCGGGGTCGTCTCCGGCGGCTCTGGATGCACCGGTCCTTCGGGGGTTTCGCTCACCGCTCGCTCCCGTAGTGCAGTCGGGCCGTTCACATGTGGTCGGGATGGTCGGCCAAGGAAAGTGTGCCGATCATAGAGCCAGCTCGGGGGCCCGTTCCAGCTTCGGGGCCGCCGCGGGGAGCGCCGACCGCTGTGAGGCTCCCCACCGCCACCCCCCGCCTGACCGTTTCTGCACGGGTCTGACACGGGTCGGTGGTGACGTGACCGATTGTGACTTTCCGTGAGGCGATGCCCGCTCGTGTCGCGTCGACCCCGTGGTGCTCCCTCACCCGACCGGGGCAGCGGAAACATGCGAAACGCCGCAAACCATCACAAGGTGGTTGTGGTGTCCCGCCCTATCGATCCGGAGGTCCACGTGAGGGGTCAGCAGCCACCCGGGGGAGTGGAGCGGCCGAGCCTGCGTTCCGGCGCGGCGGCCTTCACCGCGCTCGCCGCGCTCGCCGCCACCGGGCTCGTCGCCGGCCCCGCCGTGGGCGCGCCCGTGGCGAACCCCTGCGTCCTGCCCCGCACCGCGGCCCATCACTCGCTCGGCCTCGACACCTGGAACGGCTCCTATCCGCGTCCCACCCGCACCCTCGACGCGGTCATGATCTTCCTGTCGTTCCCGGACGCCACACCGCTCACCACCCCCGCCGACCTCACCGCCGACCACTTCCCGGCCACCAGCGAGTACTTCGAGCGCGCCTCCTACGGCCGCTTCGCCCTGCGCCCGCACGCCCGGTCCGAGTGGACCCGGATGCCGCGGGAGTCGAGCGCGTACGACATACGGCGCGACTGGGACTCCGGGAAGCGCGCGGCCTATCTGCGCGACGCGGTCGCCGCCGCCGACGCGGACGTCGACTTCTCGCTGTACGACGTCGTCTACCTGGTCGCCGACCCGGACGCGCCCGGCGTGGACTCCGACGCGACGAAGGTCGTCAACCTCGAACGCCCGATGGAGGTCGACGGCACCGAGATCAAGCGGGTCGTCACGGTCTTCGAGCGGCACCCGCCCGACCGGAACGTCCTCGCGCACGAGACCGGCCACGTCTTCGACCTGCCCGACCTCTACCACCGTCCGGCGGACGGCAAGGGCGACTGGGACACCCATGTGGGGGACTGGGACGTCATGGGCAGTCAGTTCGGTCTCGCGCCCGACCTCTTCGGCTGGCACAAGTGGAAGCTGGGCTGGCTCTCCCGCGCCCAGGTGACCTGCGTGCAGGGGCCCGGCCCCCAGCTGGTCAGCCTGGAGCCGACCGACGCCCCGCCCACCGAGAGCGGCGCTCTCGGCACCCGGCTCGCGGTCGTGAGGACCGGCCCGGACAGCGTCCTGGCGATCGAGGCCCGGGGCTCCACCGGCAACGACGCCGACACCTGCACCGAGGGCGTCCTCGTCTACCGGGTGCGCAACGGCGCGGCCTCCGGCGACGGCCCGGTCCAGGTCGTCGACGCCCACCCGCGCACCGAGGCGTGCTGGGACCGCTCCGTCTACCCGCCGCTCGCGGACGCGCCGCTGGAGGAGGGCGAGACGTTCACCGTGCCCGGGACGGGCGTCCGCGTCGAGGTGGCGGACCGTACCGAGGCGGGCGGCTGGACGGTGAAGGTCACCCCGCCGGGAGCGGGCTGACCCGGGAGGTCACGGGAGAACGAAGAAGCCCCCCGCTTCCGCGAGGGGCTTCTTCCGTCTGTGCGCCGCCAGGGACTCGAACCCCGGACCCGCTGATTAAGAGTCAGCTGCTCTAACCAACTGAGCTAGCGGCGCCTGCTGACGTCGTAGACATTAGCACCCGGATCGGCGGGAGGAAAAATCGATACCCGCACGTCGGGGGCGGAGGCGGCCCGGGCGGCCCGCACGCAGGCCCAGAGCATGACCTCGGGCCCGGGCAGCCAGGGGTTCCGCGTGTCGGGCGCCACCAGCCAGCGGGGTCCGGCGGAGTCGGCCGGGGTGAGCGGGGGCACGGTCACCGCGTCCCCGACGCCGTGACAGAGCGGCCGGGGGACGGCGTCGCCCCACTCCTCCCAGTCGAGCAGTGCCGGTAAACGCTGGGCCGTCCCGGGCGCGGCGAACAGCATCATCCGGCCCCGGTGCACGGCGACGGGCCCGGAACCCGGGCCCTCCTCCCACAGGCGGTCCAGCATCCGGCGCCCGAAGACCGGGTCCACGTTGACGACGTCGAAGACCGTCCCGCAGGGCAGCGCCGCCGGCGAGGCCGGGCTCGCCTCCCAGCGGGTGAGCGCGGCCCCTGGCCGGCCCCCGGCGGCCGAGGCGAGCCAGGCCGCCCCGTCGGCGGTCACGCGGGCCGTCTGGTGGCGCCCCTCGTCGCCCTCCCGCAGGAAACGGAAGATGTCGTACGGGGTCTCGTCGCGCAACCAGGTCGTCATGTGATCAGATCTACCGGCCGTGACCATGCGGTTTCCGAGAGTTGCCGGAATCTCGGACAAGAGGGGTGGGCGAGGAGTATCGTGCGCCCCGCATATGCCACGGGACGCCTCCGCCCGGCCTACTCGCGGGCTGCTTCCCGGCCCGCGCCCCCGTCCGCGCCCCAGGTTCGCGCCTGGCGGTTACTCCTCCGCCGAGCGCCCGTTCGACCGGATCAGACCGCGGCCGAACTCGATCATCTTCAGGGCGTAGTCCTCGGTCCACTCCGCCCGCTCGGCGACGTCCGCCGCCGTCAGCCGGTCGAACCGGCGCGGATCCGCCAGCTGCGCCGCCGCGATCGCCTGGAACTCCGTCGCGCGGTCCGTCGCCGCGCGGAACGCGAGCGTCAGCTCCGTCGCCCGGGCCAGCAGTTCACGCGGGTCCTCTATCGACTCCAGGTCGAAGAAATGCTCCGGATCGGCGGTCGCCTCGGCAGGCTCGAAGACCAGCGGTGCCGGCCGAAGCCGTCGCTGTCCGCTCCGCTCAGCGGGTTCCGCCATCGTTCTTCTCCTCCTCGCACAGGCACGGCCCGGGATCCCGGGCCGCTTTCCATTGTCCCGCCCCGCGCAAGAGCGCGAGGCCCCCGCTGCGCGCCCCGGTTCTGCTCCCGGACCCCTGTTTGGCGCCCGGACCCCGCCTTCGGGGCCCGTTCCCCGGAACGGCCCTACGCCGCGCCCGGATCCCACGCCACCCGGTGCTCCGCCAGGTGGGAGAGGACCGCGTGGTTCGCCTCCCAGCCGTCGGGGAACGACACGGCCGCGCCGAGTCGCACCGGCTCCGTCGACGGATGCTCGTCGAGGAGCTCCGAGACGCCCGCGCGGCAGACCACGACGCAGGCGTGCCGGTGCCGGGAGGCGAGCACGCACAGGCGGCCCGTCTCCAGGTGGAAGGCGGTCGCGTCCGGCCGCCCCGACAGCGGATGGAGGACGACGGTGACGTCGTACTCGCGGCCCTGGAGCCGGTTCGCGGTGTCCACCGTCACGCCCGTCACACCGAGGCCCGCGAGCGCCGCCCGGACCGCCGCCGCCTGGTCGCGGTGGGCGGTGCCGACCGCGATCCGGTCGGGCGTCAGGGGCACCGGACGATCGGACCGCTCCGAGACCGCCGCCCCGCCCCGGTCCAGGAGCCGTCGGACGACCAGGGCGACCGCGCCGACCGCCTCCGGATCGGTGCGCGGGGTGGTGCGGGCCGGCAGTTCGAGCAGTCCCCAGCCCGACTCCGCCGCCTCGTCGAGGACCCGGTCGGGACCCGAACCGTCCGACGCCACCCCGAAGGAGAGCGTCCGGTCCCCGGGCCCGGTGCCGCTGCGGAACGGCGTGTACGGGTAGAAGGCGTCCGAGACCAGCGGCGCCGCCGATGCGGGCAGCCGCCACGACACCGGCAGCCGGTGCTGCGGCAGCTCCGGATTGTGCGCGAGCAGCGTGGAGACGGCCGAGGCGGAGGGGTCGTACGAGAGCCCCGCCCACTGCTCCGCTCCCACCACCGAGAAGGGGTCCAGCTGCCCGGGGTCGCCCACGAACAGCGCCCGCTCGAAGAGGCCCGCCACGGAGAGGAGCGCGTCCGAGCGCATCTGGTAGGCCTCGTCGACGATCGCGTGCGCCCACGGCTCGACGTTCTTCACGTGCGCCCACTTGGCGGAGGTGGAGAGCACGACCGGCAGCCCCGTCAGCTCCCCGGGCTTCGCCGACTTCCGTACGTTGGCCAGGTCGTCGAGCGCCTTGTCGTACGGGTCGCTGTCGTTCGAGTGCAGCCGGCCCACCTCCAGGCCGGGCTCCTTCTCGGCGAGCCGCAGCACCAGGTCGTCCACCTGCGCGTTCGTCTGTGCGACGACCATCAGGGGACGCCCGGCGGCGGCCAGTTCGAGTGCGGCCCGGACGACCAGGGTCGACTTCCCGGCGCCCGGCGGGGAGTCCACGACGACACCGCGGGAGGTGCCGTGCAGGGTGTCCGCCAGGATGCCGTCCGTCGCCCGGCCGGCCTCGGCGGACGGATCGAAGCGAGGTTCACCGGTCGTCACGGTCACAGCACGTCCTCGGGGGTCACGGCGTCGGGCAGTTCGACGGCGTCCGTCCGCGGCGGACCGCCGTGCGTCCAGGGCGTCTCCTCCGGGTCCGGCAGCTTCGGCCCGACCCGCTGCTCGTGCTCGAACAGGGTCCAGGCGATCCGCTCGCCCTTCTCCGGCACCGAGCCCGCCGCCGGCTCCTTCGACCGCCCCATCCTGTCGAGGAGCCGCAGGACCAGCGAGCCGTCCTCCTCGTACCGCACGAACTCCGCCGCCTGCGGCTTCCCGTCGAGCGAGCGGAACACCTTCGCCTTCTCCGCCAGGTGCGGCCGGTCCTCCGTGCGGACCGTGAGCAGCGGGCGCGGCGCGGGCCGCTTCGACTCCGTCCACGCCATCGTCACCTCGGCCACCTCCGCCGCGAACGCCTCGCCCGCGAGCCGCCGCCCCGCCAGGACCAGCGGGTCGTCGAGCGCCTCGTGGGCCTCCAGCTGCCCCTGCGCCTGCTCGCGGGCCGCGAGCTTCGAGGCCGCCCCCACGGCGTCGTCCCGGCGCGGCTGCGGCGGCTCACCGGCCGTGATCCGGTCCCGGTGGCCGGTGAACGACCACCGGTCGCGGGTCCAGCGGTCCTCGACCCTGGCGCCCTCCGGCAGCTCCCGCAGCAGGTCGAGCGCCTGCCAGACCGCGTCCCAGGTCGGCTTCAGCTGCGAGGCGACGAGCCGCCGGATCTCCCGCTCGGCCCGGTGCAGCTCGCCGAGGCCCGTGTCGGCCGCCTCGCCGTCCTCGGCCGCGCCGAGCGCCTGCCGGGCCCGGTCGTACCGCTCGATCGCGGGCGCGAGCAGCCTGTTGTCGAAGGCCGGGTCGGTGGCGGGACCGGCCGGCGGGCACAGCAGCTGACCCCGCTCGTCCCGCCCCGCCTCGGCCCGCAGCGCCCCCTCGGGGCCGGTCTCCCCGTCGGACGGGTCGATCCAGGCGAGCAGCGCGCCCAGGTGCTGGTCCTCCAGGGAGGACTGGCCGGTCGCCCAGTGCCGGTTGAGCAGGTCCGTCGCGGCGAGCAGCAGCGAGGACCCGGGGACCCGCGCCCGCTCGCCGAAGTGCGTCAGCCAGCGTCCGAGCAGCGGCACGCGCGGCGGCGCAGGAAACGGCGTCTCCGGGTCCTGCTCGGCCGTCCGCCGGAACCGCGTCGACCGCCCCAGCAGCCGTACGTACTCGATGCCCGCCCGGCTCGGCACGATCAGCTGCGGCGCGTCCGCGCACAGCTCGACCTCGACCTTCACCTTCTTGCCGGTCTCGGGGTCGACCTCGCTCCGCTCCGCCGCCTCGACGGCGTCCGTGAACGCGTCGACGTACGGCAGGACCTCCTCCGCCAGGTCGGCGAGGAACGCGAACCGCAGGTCCCGGTCCCGGGGCTGCGCCACCACCAGGAGCCGCGGCTCCTCGCGGTCGGTGCCGACGAGCGCGCCGAGCGGCGCGCCCGCCTCACCGGCGGTCGTCAGGGGGACGAGGACGAGCGGCCGCGCGGACACGTGCCGGTGGCGGACGGTGGCCAGCGGCTGGGCGCGGCCCGACTCGACGGCCTCCATCCGGGCGAGCGCGGAGATCAGTGACATACGGGAGCCTCCTCGGACCGTGCCGACGCCCGGCCCGAAACCTCCGCGCGCAGGACAGACGCCCGGTCCAGCGCCTCCTGGCGCAGCGCCCGAGCCCGGCGCAGGGCCGCCACCGCCGGGTCGTCCGGGTCGCCGGCCTCGCCGCGCGCCGCCGCCAGGACCGCGCCGACCGTCGTCAGGCCGCCCAGCTCACCCCGTACCGCCCGGCCCAGGGTCTCCACCGCGCCCGCCTCCCGGGCCCGCGCCCGGCAGTGGAAGGCCAGCTCGCAGGCGGCCAGGCACTCCGGCGCGTACGCGTGGGGCACGGACTCCACGGCCTCCGTCAGCTCCGCCGCCGAACACCCCGCCACGTCGAAGGTGACGCCCTCCGGCACGGCGTCCGCGATCTCGTCGATACGGGTCAGCCGGGCGAGCTGCCGCCGGGTCACCGACCGCTGCTTGCGCACGTCGACGACCGAGGCCGTCGGCACGTTCGAGAAGTCCTTCGGGCAGACGAGGACCACCGAGTGCGCGACCCGCGCGCCCTCGGTCACCGCCGCCACCCGTTCGAGCGCGAGCACGTACACGGCGGACTGCCGGGCCGCCGCGCCCACCTTCGACGCGTCGGCCGCGCCGTCGATCATCGGGAAGGACTTGATCTCGACGACCGTCCACCGCCCGTCGGGATCGACCACCACCGCGTCCGGCTCCAGATAGACCGGGGCGCCGGCCACCTCCAGGGCGAGCAGCGGATGGTCGAGCAGCGCCCACGCCCCGGCCGCGGTCGCCTCCCGCAGCGCGAGCGCCGTACGGGCCGTCCGCCCCTGCGGCCCGGCCGCCGCCAGATCGGGCACCGAGACCGCGCCGGGCTCCTCGACGCCGAGCAGCCGCAGCAGCTCACGGCCGCCGTCCGCCTTGACCTTCGCCTCGAAGGAGTTGCCCCGCATGATCGCGAACTGCGACTGGCCGAACGGCGCGGGGGAGCCCAGCTTCGACGCGAGCGCCGCCTTGTCGACCCCGGCGCCGTCGAGCAGCGCCCGACGCCGGCAGCCGGGATTGGCGGCGAGCGCCGCGAGCGCCCGCGCGTCCAGGGCGCGCGGTGCCGTGCCCGGTCCGCGCAGATCGGCCAGCTGATGCCGAAGGGTCGTCTGCGAGGGTCGGGGCAGACCGCTGTCCAGGGATGCGCTCACCCGCGGAAGTCTCGCATCCGCCACTGACAACCGTCCCGAGGTCGCCCGTTCGTCACCCCGAATTCGGGTGGGAGATGATGGGAGAGGCACGTCCGCACACCGTGAACCCCTGGAGAGCCTTCCCATGGCACCGCGCATCCTGCTCGCCCGGCACGGCCAGACCGAGTGGTCTCTTCTCGGCCGGCACACCGGCAGGACCGACATCCCCCTGCTCGACGAGGGCCGGCGCGGCGCGAAGCTGCTCGGCGAGCGGCTCCACCGCGGACCCTGGCGGGGGCTGCCCGACGTGGAGGTGCGCACCAGCCCGCTGGTCCGGGCGAGCGAGACCTGCGAGATCGCCGGCTTCGGCGACCGCGCCGAGCCGTGGGACGCGCTGATGGAGTGGGACTACGGGGCGTACGAAGGGATGACCCCGGCCCAGATCCAGGCCGTCCGCCCCGGCTGGCTGATCTGGCGCGACGCCGTTCCCGAGGGGGAGTCGCTCGCGCAGCTGTCGGCCCGCGCCGACGAGATCGTCGAGTGGGCCCGCTCCGCCGACCGCGACGTCCTGGTCTTCGCCCACGGCCACATCCTGCGGTCGATCGGCGCGCGCTGGCTGGGCGAGGACGTCTCGTTCGCCTCCCGCATCCGCCTCGACCCGACGAGCCTCTCGGCCCTGGGCTGGGCGTACGGCGCGCCGGCGATCGAGCGCTGGAACGACACCGGCCACCTGGAGTAGAGGGCACTGCGGCCCTGGCGGCCAGGCAGCCCCGCCGTCAGTACGCGGCGAGGACCCTGCTCGTCTCCGCGAGCATCCCGCGGATCCGGGCCGAGGCGATGCCTTCGAGGGAGTCCACGACGCGCTTCGCCTCCGCCGCCGCCTCGTCCGGGCGCCCGGCGTGCGCCAGGTCCTTGGCCAGATGGGCGCGGTAGAGCGCGAGGTTCCGGGCGAAGTACGGATTCTGCAGGACCGTGGCCCGGTGGGCGTGGCGGGCGGCGCGGCCCCAGTCGCCGAGGGCCGACCAGCACTGGGCCTCCAGGGCCTCCCGCTCGGGCTCGCCGAAGAACGACATCCACTCGGGGTCGCCGTCGGAGGGCCCCCGGTCGAAGTGCCCGTGGGCGCGGCCGAGGGCCTGCTCGCAGGCGGACCGGTCGCCGAGCCCCGCCCACGCGGCCGCCTCCCGCAGCGAGAGCAGCGAGAGCAGCCGGGCCGAGTCGAGGGGCTGCGCGGCCCGCAGCCCCGCCTGGGCCGCCCGGACGGCCTCCCGGTACTTGCCGGTGTCCCGGGCCAGGAACGAGGTGTTGCAGAAGGCGTGCGCCTCCAGGGCCGCGTTCCCCGAGACCCGCGCGGTGGCGAGGGCCTCCGCGTAGTGCGAGCGCGCGTCCTCGTGGCGGCCCGAGTCGTGGGCGAGCCAGCCGACGGAGAGGGACAGCTCGCCGGCGCCCGCGTGCAGCCGGTCCTCGGTGGAGCGGCGGGTCATCGTTCCCGTGTCGAGCAGCGCGTACGCGGTACGGAGCGGCTGCGCGGCCACCTTGTAGAGCCCGTCGGCGCCGTGCCGGTCGTCGAGCAGACGGATCTGCCGTACGGCCTCCTCGACGGCCCGGACCTCGGCCTCGCCGATCCTGTGGGTGCCGCGGGGGGCGGGGATCGCGACGACGGGGCCGCCGAGTCCCAGCGAGGCGGCCGCCAGGGTGGCGGAGCCGCTCGTCATGAATGCGCGACGCAGCACGTCGCTCTCCTCATCGTTCCGGGTCGTGATCGCGGCGGGAGGCGGAGCCCCGGCCGGGGCGGCCTGCCGCCGGCCGCGTACGGTCTCGCGCGCGGAGAAGCCCAGGTCGGAGAGGCCGAGTCCGGGGAACATGTGCAGGAAGACCCGCTCGTACGCGTAGTTGGGGCAGCGGATCTCGCCCGCTTCCACGCGCCCGATGTAGCGGGCGTCGCACGCGACCTGTTCGCCGATCTCCCGCGCCGCCCGGCGGACAGCCGCGGCGAACTCCGCCGGCGAGTGCTGTCCGCGGAGCCGGCGGAAGGCGAGATTGGGAACTGCCCGTGACATCGCCATGGCCGAGCCCTCTCCTGGTGCTGCCGGGTGGTCCGGCGGCAAGAACGTACCTGCTGTGACCGGATGCGTACGCTGAGTTTGGCTACAAATCGGATATCTCGCCTGCGATCTGCCATGAACTGCCATCCTTTGCAGCGGCATGCCGCCGTAGCCGTTGACGCGCACGGGCGTTGAACCGTAAGGGAGAGACGGAACGTGTCTCCTCTGGAGCGAGGAGGGGTCCCCATGACGGACATCGGTTCGCAGTCGGCCACGTGGCACGCACCCGCCCCGGACGGCGGCGCCCCCCAGCCCCCCGCCGAGCCCTGGGACCTGGTGACCGTGCCGGTCCGGCAGGGCCTGGAGGCCGTCGACATCCTGCGCCGCGGCAGCGCCCCCGCGGTCGGCCCGGTGGTGCACGACGGGGCCTGCGACACCCTCGGCTTCCTCGTCCCGCCGGGCACGGCCGCGGCCTGGGACATGCCGGGCAGCGCGTGTACGCGGACCTCGGGGCGCGGGCTCCGCCTCCCCGAGCTGCCGGAACTGCCCGAACCGACGGGCGACACCCCCCGCCCGGCCGGCTGGCTGCTGCCGCCGGGGGACACCGACCCCGTCACCGACCCGGTCGTGCTGCGCGAGGCGCTCGGCGAGGCGGCCCGGCTCATCGAAGCGGCCGACGGCTGCCACTGAGCCCCCTCGGCGGGCGTACCGGCGGGGTCGTGCCGGAGATGCCCCGATAATGGGGACCGTGGCCAGGAACAAACAGCGTGACCGGGCGGCCTCCGCCGCCTCCGTCGCCGAGACCGTCGACGGCGGGCTCGCCGAACTCATACCCGACCGGGAACGTCCGCGCGCCTGGACGCTGCTCATCGACGGCGCCCCCCAGTCGCACGTCGACCTCGACGACCCGGCCCACCTCTCCTTCGAGTACCAGCGGCGCCTCGGCCACATCGCCGACCTCACCGCCCCGCCGAACCGGCCGCTCCAGGTCGTGCACCTCGGCGGCGGCGCCTTCACCCTCGCCCGGTACGTCGCCGCGACCCGGCCCCGCTCCACCCAGCAGATCGTCGAGCTCGACGGGCCCCTGGTCCAGCTCGTCCGCCGGGAACTGCCCCTCGACGCGGGGGCGCGCATCCGGGTCCGCTCCACAGACGCCCGCGCCGGACTCGCCAAGGTGCAGGACGGCTGGGCGGACCTCGTCATCGCCGACGTGTTCAGCGGGGCCCGCACCCCGGCCCACCTCACCAGCACCGAGTTCCTCGGCGAGGTGCGGCGGGTCCTGAAGCCCGGCGGCTTCTACGCGGCGAACCTCGCCGACGGCCCGCCCCTGACCCATCTGCGCGGCCAGATCGCCACGGCCGCCGCCGTCTTCCCCGAACTCGCGCTGACCGCCGACCCCACGGTGCTGCGCGGCCGCCGCTTCGGCAACGCGGTGCTGCTCGCCTCCGACCGCGAGCTGCCGGTGGCCGAGCTCACCCGCCGGGTCGCCACCGATCCGCACCCGGGCCGGGTGGAGCACGGCCGGGAGCTCGCCGACTTCGCCGGCGGAGCGGCCCCCGTCACCGACGCGAGCGCCAAGCCCTCGCCCGTACCGCCCGCGTCCGTCTTCCGCTGAGCCGGGGGCCGGGGGCCGGGGGCCGGGGCCGGTCAGGTCTGCCGGTCCTCGATCTCCACGCGGGGCGCGCTGTCGTGCCACAGGCAGAAGACCGAGAGCTCGCGGCCGCCCTGGGTGAAGGTGACCCGGATCCACGTCGGCTGCTTCCACACCTGCATCTGCCAGCCGGACGCGGGCGTCGCCGAGACCAGCTCGGCGGACGTCTCGCCGAGGTCGAACGTGACTCGGCCGCCGTCGACCGTGTAGCTCTTCACCGAGGAGGCGGAGGCGGCCGCGCCGGTGGTGGCGGGCGCGGGCGTGGTGGTGGCGGGCGCCGCGGCCGTGGTCTCCGGCCGGCCGGAAGGAGGCGAAGCGGGGGCCGAAGAGGGGGTGGCGGAGGTCGTGCGCCGCTCGCTCGGCGTGGACTTCGGGGACGGCGGCGCCGAGGCCCCGGGGGTCTCGGAACCGTGCGTCGAGGAGGTCAGCGGATCACCGCCGGACACGGCCGACGCGTCCTCGGTGGTGCCGACCGGCAGCGGCAGCGCGCGCGGGGGGTCGTACACCGTGCCGGACAGCACCGTGTGCACTCCCCACCAGGACAGGGTGACCGCCGCGCCGGTGGCGAGCGACCAGGCCAGGGCGTGAACGAGTCCTCTTCGCACCGGCCCATAGTGCACCACCCTGTGAGCAGCGGTACGCGAGGGTGGGCCTGGGGCGTGCCCGGCGGATCATGACCGGGGTCGCCCCTGCTCACCTGTTCCCCCGAATGGCGTACGGTGCGGCCCATGGCAAGTGTGCTCGTGGTCGAGGACGACCAGTTCGTGCGCTCCGCCCTCATCCGCCAGCTCTCCGAGGCCTCCCACACGGTACGGAGCGTCGGTACGGCTCTGGAGGCGTTGCGCGAGGTCGCCCATTTCCGTTTCGACGTGGTCATCCTGGACCTCGGACTGCCCGACCTGGACGGGTCCGAGGCGCTCAAGATGCTGCGCGGAATCACCGACGTACCGGTGATCATCGCGACCGCCCGGGACGACGAGGCCGAGATCGTACGGCTCCTGCACGCCGGTGCGGACGACTACCTCGTGAAGCCCTTCTCGGTGGACCACCTCTCGGCCCGCATGGCGGCCGTCCTGCGCCGGGCGCGGTCCGCCGCCGGCGAGGCGCCCCCCTCCCGGGCCATCCGGGTCGGCGGGCTCACCGTCGACCCGCTGCGCCGTCAGGCGGAGCTGGACGGGGCGCCGTTGGACCTCACCCGGCGCGAGTTCGACCTGCTGGCCTTCCTCGCCGGGCGGCCCGGTGTGGTCGTCCCGCGCAAGGAGCTGCTCGCCGAGGTGTGGCAGCAGTCCTACGGCGACGACCAGACCATCGACGTCCATCTGTCGTGGCTGCGCCGGAAGTTGGGGGAGACGGCCGCCAGGCCCCGCTACCTGCACACCCTGCGCGGCGTGGGCGTGAAACTGGAGCCGCCCCGGGAGCCGCAGCCGTGAGGTGGGCGCTCGTCAAGGTGTCGCTGGCCGTCACCGTCATGGTCGTCGTCGCCTTCGCCGTACCCCTCGGGCTCGTCGTCAAGGAGATGGCCCGCGACCGGGCCTTCTCCAACGCCGAACGGCGGGCCGCCGGGCTCGCCCCCGTCCTCGCGATCACCACCGACCGCCAGGAGCTCGACAAGGCCGTCGCCACCACCGAGGACGGGGCCGCCGGGCGGCTCGCCGTCCACGTGCCCGCCGAGGACTCGGGCGGGACCGCGCTGGAGATCGGCACCCGCAGGGCCGACGCGGAGGAGCTCGCCGCCACCCGCCGGCTCGGCCGGGCCTCCATCGCCGAGGTGCCGGGCGGCTTCGCGCTGCTCCAGCCCACGGCGCTCAGCAGCGGAGAGGTCGCCGTCGTCGAACTCTTCGTCCCCGAGGGCGAGGTCACCAACGGTGTCGCCACCGCCTGGCTGGTCCTCGCGGGGGTCGGCATCGCGCTGATCGTCGGCTCCGTCGCCGTCGCCGACCGGCTCGGCGTCCGCATGGTCCGGCCCGCCCAGCGGCTCGCGGGCGCCGCCCACGACCTCGGCGAGGGCCGGCTCGGCGCGCGCGTGCCCGAGGAGGGCCCGCCGGAGCTCAAGTCGGCGGCCGTCGCCTTCAACTCGATGGCCGACCAGGTCGTCCAGCTCCTGGCCAACGAGCGCGAGCTCGCCGCCGACCTCTCCCACCGGCTCCGCACCCCGCTGACGGTGCTGCGGCTCAACGCGGCCTCGCTCGGCTCGGGTCCGGCCGCCGAGCAGACCCGGGCCGCCGTCGAGCAGCTGGAGCGCGAGGTCGACATCATCATCCGTACGGCCCGGGAGGCGAAGCCGCAGACCCAGGCGACGGGTCCCGGCGCCGGCTGCGACGCCGCCGAGGTGGTCCGCGAGCGGATGGACTTCTGGTCGGCGCTCGCGGAGGACGAGGGACGGCGGGTACGGGTCGCGGGCGTCGAGCGTCCGGTACGCATCCCGGTGGCCCGCCCCGAACTCGTCGCCGCCCTCGACGCCCTCCTCGGCAACGTCTTCCGGCACACCGCCGAGGGCACCGCCTTCTCCATCGACGTCCACAACGGCGACGACGCCGTCATCGTCCTGGTCTCCGACGCGGGCGCCGGCATCGCCGACCCCGCCGCCGCCCTGGCCCGCGGCAACAGCGGGGGCAGGCCCGGCTCGACGGGCCTCGGCCTGGACATCGTGCGACGGATGGCCGAGGCCACCGGCGGAGACGTCGCCATCGGGCACTCCGTGCTCGGCGGCACCGAGGTCCGCGTCTGGATCGGGCTCGACGGGCGCCGCGCGGGCGCCACGACGGGCCGCCGCGGCCACCGCCCGGCCCGCCGCCGCCGCGGCGGCACGGGCACCCGCCGGGCCGCCGACGCCTGAGCGGAACGGGGTGCGCGGGGCCGAACCTTTCGTGGTTCCGATGCCTTCCTTAAGCGGAGCCTAAGAATCCCAACCCCTGGCCGATCGTGGCTATTTGTCCCTTTCCCAGTCGCTAGCGTGCTGCCGCACCCCACCCCCACACCCCGGCACACAGAGGCAGGCACGCGATGGGCACCAGTTCGCACCGGCGCAGGGCGAGCACCAGGACCAAGGTCGTCGGAGCCGTCGTCGCGGCGGCGATCGCCGGCGGCACCGCCTTCGCGCTCGGCGGTACCGCGCAGGCCGCCGCCGTCGGCGCCGCGTACACCCGGACCAGCGCCTGGGCCGGCGGCTACACCGGCCAGTACGTCGTCACCAACGAGACGACCACCACCCAGAACGACTGGACGCTGGAGTTCGACCTCCCGGCGGGGACGGCCATCGGCTCCCTCTGGAACGGCGAGTACACCGTCTCCGGCGGCCACGTCACCGTGCGGCCCGCGAGCTGGAACAAGCGGCTGGCACCCGGCCAGTCCGTCACCGTCGGCTTCGTGACCTCCGCCGCGGGCGCGGCGGGCGATCCGGTCGACTGCCTCATCAACAAGGCCGCGTGCTCCGCCGGAGGCCCCGCCCCCACGCCCAGCGGGCGCCCCACCGAGCAGCCCACCGCGACCGCCTCCCCGCAGCCGACGGCCACGGCCACTGCCACGGCGACCGCTTCCCCCAAGCCGACCGCCACCGCCACGGCGACCGTGAAGCCGACCCCGACGCCGACCCCCACGGCCACGGCCACGGCCACGGTGAAGCCCACCCCGACCCCCACCGCGACGGGCGGCCCCGCCCCCGAGCCCACGGCCGCCAAGTACGCCCCGTACGTCGACACCTCGCTCTACCCGACGTACGACCTGCTCGCGACCGCCGACGCCACCGGCGTGAAGGAGTTCAACCTCGCCTTCATCACCTCCGGCGGCTCCTGCGCCCCGCTCTGGGGCGGGGTCACCGACCTGGCGAACGACAAGGTCGCGGCCCAGATCGGCGCCCTCCGCGCCAAGGGCGGTGACGTCCGCGTCTCCTTCGGCGGCGCCGCCGGCCACGAGCTGGCCCTGAACTGCTCGTCCTCCTCGGCGCTGGCCGCCGCGTACGGCAAGGTCATCGACCAGTACAAGCTCACCAAGGTCGACTTCGACGTCGAGGGCGCGGCCCTGCCGGACACCGCCGCCAACACCCGCCGCTCCCAGGCGATCGCCCAGCTCCAGCAGACCCACCCGGGTCTGAACGTCTCCTTCACCCTGCCGGTCATGCCCGAGGGCCTGACGCAGCCGGGCGTGGCGCTGCTCGCCGACGCGAAGAAGAACGGGGTCCGCGTCGACGCCGTCAACATCATGGCGATGGACTACGGCCCGGCGTACAGCGCGGACATGGGCACGTACGCGATCCAGGCGGCCACCGCCACCCAGGCCCAGGTCAAGGGCGTCCTCGGGCTCTCGGACGCGGCCGCCTGGAAGGCCGTCGCGGTCACCCCGATGATCGGCGTGAACGACGTCGCGAGCGAGGTCTTCCGGGTCGACGACGCCACGCAGCTCGTCGACTTCGCGAAGTCGAAGGGGATCGGCTGGCTCTCGATGTGGTCCTCGACCCGTGACAAGCAGTGCGCGGCCGGCGCCGTGAACTACGCCGACGCCACCTGCTCGTCGATCCTCCAGCAGCCCCTGGCCTTCACGAAGGCCTTCGCCGCCTACAAGTAGCCCGCCGGCCGCAGGCCCCCGCAAGGCCACCCCCGTCAGCCGCCCCCGTCCCCCCACAGCGCGCGCCCCGGCCGAGACACCCCACCCCGGCCGGGGCGCGCTCCCCTTCCCGGAGCCTCAGGCGCGGGAGGCCTTCCACTCCTCCGCGTAGTCGTTGAAGATCGCCCGCAGGTGGTGGCCGATCTTCAGGTAGTCCAGGTCGTCGAGGTTGGCCAGGGAGACGCGGACGGACCACTCGGGGCCGTCGAAGCCGCCGCCGTTGAGGAGGACGACGCTGGTCTGCTCGGCCAGCCGGAACAGCGGGTCCACCGGCTCGTAGTTCTTCTCCAGGAAGGCCGCGAAGTCCTTCCCGTGGACCCGTTCGGCCTCCGCGATCAGGTCGAGCTCGATGTAGTACCCGGCCCGCTTCGGGTCGTCGGCGATCTTCATCTGGGCGCCTTCGAGGAGCAGGTCGAGGCGCTGGCGCACGATGGCCCGGATCTTCTCCTTGTACGCCTGGCCCTCGTCCAGCATGTCGAAGAGGGAGAAGAGCGACATCATCACCTGCTGGGGCAGCGAGAGCCCGGCGGTGTGGTTGAGGGCGACCTGCCGGGAGTCGGCGACGAGCCGGTCGATGAACCGGATCTTCCCGGGCTCCAGGCTCAGCGTCCCGTACCGCTTGTCCAGCCGGTCCTTCTCCGCCTGCGGCAGGTTCGCGATCATCCCGTCGATGACGTTGTCGTCGTGGAGGCCGATGACGCCGAGCCGGTGGCCGGTGCAGCCGTAGTGCTTGGAGTACGAGTACACGAGGAGCGTGTTGCGGGGGAGGTCCGCGGCGAGCGAGCGGAAGCCCTCGACGAACGTGCCGTACACGTCGTCCGTGACGAGCAGCAGGTTCGGGTTCCGCGTGGCGACGATGTCCTTGATCTGGTCCGCGACCCGCCGGCTCAGCGCGAGCGACGGCGGGTTGGACGGGTTGACGAGGCAGACCAGCTTCACCGACGGGTCCGCCAGCTTGGCGACCTCCTCCTCGGGGTAGCGCCACTCGCGCACGCCGGTCTCCGCGAAGAGGCTCGCGTGGACGTTGACGACGTCGAACTCGTACGTGTCGAGCTCGGGGATCTCGATGTACGGGGTGAAGACCGGCACCATCAGGGCGATCTTGTCGCCCTTCTTCAGGATCCCGTTCTTCATGAGGGAGTCGAAGATGTAGCACATGGCGGCCGTGCCGCCCTCGGTCGCGAAGAGCGACAGATTGCCGGCCGGCGGGCGCTTGTCGAACATCTCGTCGTGCACGTAGCCGCGGACGATCTGCTCGGTGTGGGCCAGGATCCGGTCCGGCACCGGGTAGTTGTCGCCGATCGTGCTGTCGGTCAGCTCGTGGACGAAGGCGTCCTTGTCGAAGCCGAAGCGCTCGACGGCGTACGCGACGCAGTCCTGGAGCATCTCGACGCCGGGCAGGTCCGGGTGCTGCCGGACGAAGGTGTCGAAGCGGGTGCCGGAGCCGGCGAGTTCGGGCATGCCGCCGAGGTTGTCGGCGGTCCACACGCGGCGCGACTCGGAGAGCGCGAAGTAGCCGAGCGCGTAGAACGCCTCGCGGGGGCCGGTGGCGACCCAGTTGGGGTTGCCGCGGCCCGCGTTGAGCATCTGGGCCTGCGACTTCTCCTTCTGGCCGGGCTTGTCGGCCTGCGCGGCCTGCGCGATCTGGATGAACTTGTCCTTCAGCTCGAACGGCGAGAGCTGCGCGAAGGACTGGATCTCCTCGCGGGTGAAGGTGGTCTTGGGCACGGCTCGTCCTTACTGGTGAGGGGTTCGCGTCAGTGGTTGAGGATGACGATCACGGCACCCCAGATGGTCAGCAGGACGTTGCCCACCGCGTAGGGGATCGTGTAACCGAGCGTCGGGATCTGCGACTTGGACTGTTCGTTGATCGCGCCGATCGCCGCGGTCGTCGTCTGGCCGCCGGCCAGGACGCCCATCAGGATCGGGAAGCGGATCTTCTGGACGTAGTGGCCGTACAGGAAGCCCACGATCAGCGGGATCACCGTCGCCACCGCGCCCCAGACCAGCAGTCCCCAGCCGGCTGTCGACAGGCCGCTGGTGAAGCTGGGGCCGGCGTTGATGCCGACGACCGCGACGAAGAGGCAGAGGCCGAGGGTGTCCATGAACCACTGGGCGCCGGGCGGCACGTTGCCGTACGTCGGGTACTTGCCGCGGATCCAGCCGAAGACCAGACCCATGATCAGCGCGCCGCCGGAGGTGGAGAGCGAGATCGGCACGCCCGACACGGTGAGCGCCGGGATGCCGATGCAGCCGCCGAGGAAGATGCCGAGGCCCACCCAGAGCATGTCGGTGGCGAAGGAGGTCGGCACGGGCTTGCCGATCGCCTTGCCCGCCGGGTCCACGAGCCGCTTCGGGCCCGTCAGGACGACCGTGTCGCCGCGCTCCAGGGCCGTGGAGAGCCGGTACGGGAACTCCGCGCCCGAGCGGTAGATCTTGTCGATGTACACGCCGACCATGAAGGGCTCGCGCCGCAGGTCGGCGACCGTCTTGCCGAGCTGCGCCTTCTCCGAGGCGACGACGTGCAGCGACTCGGTCTGGTAGCCGAGCAGCTCGACGTCGTCGGTCTCCGGGCCGATGTGGGTCCGGGCGTCGAACTCGACGAGCGAGCCGCGCAGCGCGCTGACGGCCACGACGTCGCCCTCGCGGAGCACCGTCGACTGCGTGTGGTCGATGATCTTCCCGTCGCGCCGCACCCGCGTGAGGTAGATGCGGTGGCCGAGCTCCCGCTGCTGGTTCTCGAAGTCGTCGATCGTCCGGCCGACGAGGTCGGGGCGGTCGATGCGGTACGCGCGGAGGACGACCTCGTAGTAGCCCTCGGCCAGGTCGGGGTCGTCGCCCGGCGCGTCCAGCTCCTTGGCTAGCTGCGCCGACTCGGCGGCCAGGTCCCGCTTGTAGAGCTTGGGCAGGACGTTGGCGAGGAGCATCGCGCAGAGGATCGTGCCGAGCGGGTACGTGACGGCGTAGCCGATCGCGACCAGGTTCTCCTCGTTCTTCATCTGGTCGGCGGAGAGCCCCGGCAGGTTGCCGATGGCGTCCTGGGCGACACCGATGACGGCGGACTGGGTGAGCGCGCCGCCGAGGAGACCGGCCGAGAGCCCGGGGCCGTACCCGAGCATCACGGCGAAGCCCCAGGAGACGAGCAGACCCGTCACACAGACGATGACCGCGTTGAGGACCTGCGGCAGGCCGTCCTTCTTCAGGCCGCGGAAGAACTGCGGGCCGACCTTGTAGCCGAGGGCGAAGAGGAACATCGTGAAGAAGAGGTTCTTCACCGTGCCGTCGATCGTGACCTTGAACTGCGCGCCGAGCAGCAGACCGGCGACCAGACAGCCGGTGACGGCGCCCAGCGCGATCGCCTTGTAGCGGAGCTTGCCGAAGAGGAAGCCGAGCGCGACCGTGATGAAGATCAGCAGCTCGGGGTGGGGCTGGAAGATGTTCCGGTTGAGGAAATCGATCATGGGTTCCTCTCACGCTCCGAGGATGCCGACGAGCAGGGGGCCGGTCAGCGGAAGCAGGAAGTTGGAGAGCGTGTACGTGACCGTGTAGCCGAGCATCGGTACCGAGCTCTGGGCGACCTGGGTGATCGAGGTGATCGCGGGCGTCGAGCACTGCTGGCCCGCGATGGCGCCGATGAGCAGCGGCTTCTCGATCTTCAGGAACTTGCGGCCGACGATCAGCGAGATCGTCGCCGGCACCAGGACCATCGCGATCCCGGCGAACGGCAGCAGCGCCCCGTACTCCTTGAGCAGCGGCCAGGCCTGCGGGCCGGAGATCAGACCCGTACAGGCGATGAAGATCGCGAGGCCCATGTCCTTGAGGGTGGTGGCGGCCTGCGGCGGGAAGGCGCCGAAGGTCTGCGTGCGG
Organism: Streptomyces sp. NPDC042346; assembly: GCF_055581845.1. NCBI lineage: Bacteria > Bacillati > Actinomycetota > Actinomycetes > Kitasatosporales > Streptomycetaceae > Streptomyces > Streptomyces sp. NPDC042346. Next base: position 104,342 of record NZ_JBVJEH010000003.1, read on the forward strand.
GAGCGGAACCAGCCGAAGAGCAGGCCCGAGATGAGGCAGCCGCCGCCCGTGCCGAGCGACAGCGGGACGTCGCCGAACTCGACCACGACCTGCCCGAGGAGCGAACCGCAGACGATGCCGAGGCCCAGGTAGATGAAGTCCGTGGCGTCGTTCTTCACGACCGCGCCGACCTTGGACGCCAGCTTCCCGAGGCCCGAGCGGGAGCCGACCAGGGTGAGCACGTCACCGCGGCCGACGACGGTCTCCGGGGTCGCCGGCAGATGCTGTTCGTTGCGCACCACGTCCGTCACGTACACCCCGCCGGAGGAGAACTCCGGGTGCTCCTTGAAGAGGGTGTCCAGGGACTTGTCGACGATGCTCTTGTCGGTCAGCGAGACCTCGGTGGTGGCGAGCGGGGTGTCCAGGCCGGGGACGGCCGGGGTCTCCGGTCCGATGACCCGCCCCGCCTCGATGATGTTCGCCCGCCGGCCGACCGTCAGCACGAGGTCGGAGAGGGTCAGCTCGAAGTCGGGCGGGGGAGGGGTGAGGACCTTGCTGCCCCGCTTCACCGCCTCGATCGTGACCCGGTCGCCGAGCCGCCGCTCCAGGTCGCCGACCTTGGCGCCGTCCGCGAGGGTGACCAGGAACGTCCGGCCGACCATGCCCGGGAGCGCCTCGCGCTCGTCGGACTCCAGACCGCCGCCGGAGCCGCGCATCTTCTCCCACAGCTCGCGCGAGGCGTCGCGGAGGTTGATCCGCAGCATCATCGGCATGATCTGGCTGGTGTAGATGACGATGGTGACGAGGCCGAAGAGGTAGCAGACCGTGTACGCGGTGGCCACATGGCCCTGGTACTCGCTGATCTGCGCCTGCGTCAGGTCGGAGAGGTTGCCGATGGCCTCCGTGGCCGTACCGACGACCGCGGACTCGGTGGCGGCCCCGGCGAGGATGCCGGCGGCAGTGCCGACGTCGAGGTCGAAGGCCTCGGCGAGGCCGAGGGCGATCCCGACGACGCAGACGACCTCGATGAGGCAGAGGGCGAAGAAGCGCAGGCTCTTCTTGTTGAGGTTGGAGAAGAACTGCGGCCCCGCCATGTAGCCGAGCGAGAAGATGAAGAGCGCGAAGAAGATCGTCTTCACGTCGTCGGAGACGGTGACCTTCGTCCAGGCGCCCACGAGCAGCGAGACGATCAGGGTGCCGCAGATGCCGCCGAGCGTGATGGGACCGACCCGGAGCTTGCCGACGAGGTAGCCGGCCGAGAGGCAGAGGAAGAGGGCGAGTTCGGGATTGTCACGCAGGACTCCCATCCGCCGTCACCTCACCCAAGGGGGGAGAAAAAGTAAGAAGTTCGGACATAAGGGGAAGTTAACAGGGGGTACGGCGGAAGTGGATCACCGCCTCACCCGTCCGGGTGATGGGCGCCTGTTCGAGTGCGCCTCACCCCTTCACCGCACCCCGCATCACCCCGCCCACGATGTGCCGCCCGAACAGCGCGAGGACGACGAGCAGCGGCAGCGTCCCGAGCAGCGCCCCCGCCATCACCACCGACTGGTCGGGCACCGTCCCCCGCCCCAGGCCCGTGAGCGCCACCTGCACCGTCGGGTTCCCCGTCTGCGTCAGGGCGAGGACCGGCCAGAAGAAGTCGTTCCAGGCCGCCACGAACGACAGCATCCCGAGGACCGCCATCGCCGGACGCGCCGCCGGCAGCACCACGTGCCACACCGTCCGCAGGGTCCCCGCCCCGTCCATCCGGGCGGCCTCCAGGACCTCGGACGGCAGCGCCCGCCGCAGGTGCTGGAGCATGAAGAAGACCCCGAAGGCGGAGACGAGCGAGGGCAGGATCACCGCCTGGAGCTCGTCCGTCCAGCGCAGCCGCGCGATCAGCAGATAGAGCGGGACGACCCCCAGTTGGGGCGGGATCAGCATCGTCCCCGCCACGAGCACGAGCAGCGTGCCCCTGAAGCGGAACCGCAGCTTGGCGAAGGCGAACCCGGCGAGCGTCGAGAAGAGCACCGTCCCCGCCGCGACCGCCCCGGCGACCAGCGCGGTGTTCGCCAGCGCCTCGCCCAGCCGGGCGTCGGTCCAGGCGAGCTCCAGGTTCCGGGGCAGGTTCCGCCCGAACCGGAAGGGCGGCGGCGTGGCCGCGAGCCGCGTACCGGTCCGCGAGGCGGCGACCGCCGTCCACAGCAGCGGGAAGACCGAGACGGCGGTGAAGAGCGCGAGCAGCGCGTACGTGCCCCAGCCGGCCCGCTCCGTCCTCACGAGACCCGCCCCCGGCGCCGCCCGAGACCGCCGCGCAGCAGCCGTACGGCCCCGAACAGCGCCACCAGGACGAGCAGCATGGCCCAGGCGATGGCCGCGGCCCGCCCCAGATGGAGGTTCACCCAGCCCTGCTCGTACAGATAGAGCCCGAGGGTCTGGAACTGGTGATCCGCGCCACCGGACGCACCGGCCCCGCTCCCGAACAGCAGCGGCTCGCCGAAGAGCTGGGTCGCGCCGATCGTCGAGACCAGCGCCGTGAAGAGGAGCGCGGGCCGGAGCCCGGGCAGCGTCACGTGCAGGAACTGGCGCCACCGCGACGCCCCGTCGAGCGCCGCCGCCTCGTACAGCTCGCGCGGGACCGTCTGCATCGCCGCCAGATAGATCAGCGCGTTGTAGCCGGTCCAACGCCAGACCACGATCGACGACACCGCGAGCTTCGACGCCCACGGGCCGTTCTGCCAGTCCACCGGGGGCAGCCCGGCCGCCCCCAGGGCCCAGTTGGCCATCCCGTGGTCCCGCCCGTAGAACAGCGCGAAGACGAGGGTCGCGGCGGCGACCGAGGTGGCGTACGGGGCGAGCGCCACGACCCGGAAGACCCCCCGGCCCCGCAGCCGCACGTCGAGGAGGTGCGCGACGCCGAGGGCGAGCAGCAGCTGCGGGACGGTGGAGAGGACGCCGATGACGACGGTGTTCACGAGGGCGTTCCAGAAGAACGCGTCGTCGAGCAGCCGCGCGTAGTTGTGCAGCCCCACCCACTCCGCCTCGGCGGGCGCCGTCAGCTCGACCCGGTGCAGCGAGGTCCAGGCGGTGGCGAGCAGCGGGAACGCCCCGAAGGCCCCGAAGAAGAGAAAGAACGGCGCGACGAGCACGTACGGCGCCCAGCGCGAGCCGACGGGGGTACGCCGGGGGCGACCGCGCACCCCGAGACCCCGGGAGGGGGCGGCGGTGGCGGCGGTGGCGGCTCCGATTCCGGCCTCGGGTCCGGGTCCGGCCTCGGCCCGGTCTCTGGCCCCGGCCCCGGCCCGGTCTCCGGTTTCGGCTCCGGGTCCGGCGGGCCCCGGGCCGGGCGTCGGCGGTGGCGGGTCGGCCGGTCGTCGGGGCTCCGGTGGGTCGGTCGGTTCCGGCGGGTCCGTGGGCGTCTGTGTCTCCGTCACCGCGCCCTCACCGGTCCAGCGCGTTGTCGATCGCCTTCATCGCGGCCCGCCAGGCCGACTCCGGCGGGCGGCCCGTCTGGTCGACCTGGAGCATGCCGACGTCCGCCAGGGTCTGGGCGACGAGGGCGTCCTTCGGGCCGACCGGGGCCCGGGGGACGCCCCGGGCCGCCGCGGCGAAGACCGCGCCGACCGGGGCGTCGCCGAAGTACGGGTGCCGCGCCTCCGCGACCGCCGGGAGCGCGTACGAGGCCGAGGCGCTCGGGAAGCTGCCGCGCCGCTCGAAGAGCACCGCCTGCTGGGCGGGAGCCGTCAGCCAGGCCGCGAGCCGCGCCGCCTCGGCGCGGTGCCGCCCGGCGGACGGCACGACGAGGAACGAGCCGCCCCAGCTGCCCGGCCGGGGCGCCGCCGCCACGTCCCACCGGCCCCGCCCGGCCGGGCCCGCCTTGTCCTGGATGTAGCCGAGCATCCAGGCGGGACAGGCGACCGTGGCGAACGCGCCGTTCGCGAAGGCCTGGTCCCAGCCGGGCGTGAACTGCTGGAGCCGGGCCGTCAGCCCCTGCCGGGCGAACGCGGCGCCGAGGTCCCACGCCTCCCGTACGGCCGGGTTGACCGCCACGATCAGGTCGCCCCGCTCGTCGTAGTACCGGAGCGCCGCGCTGCCCGTGACCGCCGCCATCACCCCGGAGGCGGAGTCCGTGAACGCCGTGCCCTCCGGGGCCCGCTCGCGGTAACGGACCCCGGCAGCCAGGTACTTGCGCCAGTCCCCGGCCCACAGCCGCCCCACCGCGCCCCGCTCGGTCGGCAGTCCGGCGCGGGCGAAGAGGTCCTTGCGGTAGCAGACGGCCTGCGGCCCGATGTCGGTGCCGAGCGCGAGCGTGCGCCCGTCGGGGGCCGTGCCCTGCGCCCACTTCCATGGCAGGAAGGCATCCCGGTCGACGCCCGGCGCCGAGCCGAGCGCGTCCAGCCGGCCCGCCTGCGTGGCGAGGACCTCCGCGATGTTGCCGACCTCGACGGCCTGCACGTCGGCGAGGCCGGAGCCGGCGGTGAGGTGGGTGAGCAGCTGCGGGTAGTAGACGTCGTTGCGGGTGAGGGAGGTCTGCCGGACCGCGACGTCCGGGTTCAGCCGCATGTACGTGTCGTAAAGACCGGCCTCCTGGAGGCCGAACGTGCCGAACACCCCGACGGTGAGCGTGATCCGCCGCCCGCCCCCGTCCACCGGCTCCCGCACCGGGACGCCCGCCGCGGGCGGCGCGGCGGGGTCGGTCGCGCAGCCGCCGGCGAGCGCCACGCCCAGGAGGAGGGCGAGGGCGAGCACGGCGACGGGCCCGTTCCTCCTCCTGCTCCCCATGGGCCCCGACCGTAGTGCGGCCCCGTCCGGGCGGCGGGGGACAGCTCGCCGGGCCGCGCGGAATCCACCCGCCCGCACCACCCTCCCGGCCGTACGCGGCGGGCGCGTCGTCGAACGTCTTCGACGACTCCCGGACCTTGACCGTGTTCTGACCCCGACTCAATAGTGGGAGCGCTCCCACTCATCTTCGACGGGATACCCATGCGCAGAACACGCCACCTCCTCGCGGGCCTCGCCCTGACCGCGGGCCTCCTCACGGCAGCGGCGCCGAACGTCACAGCGGCGTCCGCCTCCGCCAAGCCCACCTCCCCCGAGCCCGCCTCCGCCGCACCCGCCTCCGCCGCCCCCAGCGCCTCGTACACCTGGAAGAACGTCCGTGTCGACGGCGGCGGCTTCGTCCCCGGCATCGTCTTCAACCGGACCGAGAAGGACCTCGTCTACGCCCGCACCGACATCGGCGGCGTCTACCGCTGGAACCAGGCCGGCGCCTCCTGGACCCCGCTCCTCGACTCCGTCGACTGGGACCACTGGGGCCACACCGGAGTCGTCGGCCTCGCCTCCGACACCGTCGACCCCGACCGGCTGTACGCGGCGGTCGGCACGTACACGAACGACTGGGACCCCGGCAACGGCGCCGTCCTCCGCTCCGCCGACCGGGGCGCCACCTGGCAGCGCACCGACCTCCCCTTCAAGCTCGGCGGCAACATGCCGGGCCGCGGCATGGGCGAGCGCCTCGCCGTCGACCCGCACAGGAACAGCGTGCTCTACCTCGGCGCGCCCAGCGGCAACGGCCTGTGGCGCTCCACCGACTCCGGCGTCACCTGGTCGAAGGTCACCACCTTCACCAACCCCGGCGGATACCAGCAGGACCCGACCGACACCAGCGGCTACGACTCCGACGAGCAGGGCATCGTCTGGGTCACCTTCGACGAGTCCACCGGCACCGCCGGCACCGCGACGAAGACGATCTACGTCGGCGTGGGCGACAAGGACAACGCCGTCTACCGTTCCACCGACGCCGGCGTCACCTGGGACCGGCTGCCCGGCCAGCCCACCGGCTACCTCGCCCACAAGGGCGTCCTCGACGCGCGGAACGGCCACCTCTACCTCGCGTACAGCGACAAGGCCGGCCCGTACGACGGCGGCAAGGGCCAGGTCTGGCGGTACGCCACCGCCACCGGCGAGTGGAAGAACATCAGCCCCGTCGCCGAGGCCGACACCTTCCACGGCTTCAGCGGCCTCACCGTCGACCGCCGGAAGCCCGGCACGGTCATGGTCTCCGCCTACAGCGCCTGGTGGCCCGACACCCAGATCTTCCGCTCCACCGACTCCGGCGCCACCTGGACCAGGGCCTGGGACTACACCTCGTACCCGACCCGCGCCGACCGCTACACGATGGACGTCTCCTCCGTCCCCTGGCTGACCTGGGGCGCCACCCCGGCCGCGCCCGAACAGACCCCGAAACTCGGCTGGATGACCGAGGCCCTGGAGATCGACCCCTTCGACTCGAACCGCATGATGTACGGCACGGGCGCCACCATCTACGGCACCCAGGAACTCACCCGGTGGGACACGGGGACGAACTTCACCATCAGGCCCATGGTGAAGGGACTTGAGGAGACCGCCGTCCTCGACCTCGTCTCCCCGCCCTCCGGCGCCCCGCTCATCAGCGCCCTCGGCGACATCGGCGGGTTCCGCCACACGGACCTCGCCACCGTCCCGTCGATGATGTTCACCTCCCCGAACTTCACCTCCACGACCAGCCTCGACTACGCCGAGACGAACCCGAACGCGGTCGTCCGCTCCGGCAACCTCGACGGCGGGCCGCACATCGCCTTCTCCGCCGACAACGGCGCCGACTGGTCCCCGGGACAGGACCCTTCCGGCGTCACCGGCGGCGGCACGGTCGCCGCGTCCGCCGACGGCGGCCGGTACGTGTGGAGCCCGGACGGCACCGGCGTCCACACGGGCACCGGAGGCGCCTGGACCGCCTCCACCGGCATCCCCGCCGGCGCGACCGTCGAGTCCGACCGCGTCGACCCGAAGACCTTCTACGGCGTCAAGGACGGCACCTTCTACGCCAGTACGGACGGCGGCGCGACCTTCACCGCCCGCGCCACCGGCCTCCCGGCCAAGGGCAACGCCCGCTTCAAGGCCGTCCCCGGCAGGAAGGGCGACATCTGGTTCGCCGGCGGCGCCGCCGACTCCGCCTACGGCCTCTGGCACTCCACCGACGGCGGCGCGACCTTCACCCGGGTCTCCGGCGTCGACCAGGCCGACACCGTCGGCTTCGGCAAGGCCGCACCCGGCGCCACGTACCCCGCGCTCTACACGAGCGCGAAGATCGGCGGCGTACGGGGCGTCTTCCGCTCCACCGACGCGGGCGCGAGCTGGGTCCGGATCAACGACGACGCCCACCAGTGGGGCTGGACCGGCGGCACGATCACCGGCGACCCCCGGGTCTACGGCCGCGTGTACGTCTCCACCAACGGACGCGGCATCATCTACGGCGACACCGCGGAGACCGGCGGCGGCACCGACCCCACGGACCCCACCGACCCCACGGACCCCACCGACCCGCCCGCCCCCTCCGGCGCCTGCAAGGTCGCCTACAAGGTCACCCACCAGTGGCAGGGCGGCTTCCAGGCCGACGTCACCCTGACCAACACCTCCACCACCGCCTGGACCGGCTGGGCGCTCGGCTGGGAGTACCTCGCGGGACAGCGCATCGGCCAGATGTGGAACGCGACCCCGACACAGACGGGCACCGGCGGCACCGGTGTGACCACCGTCACCGCCCGGAACGTCGGCTGGAACGGCCCCGTCGCCGTCGGCGCCTCGGTCTCCTTCGGCTTCACGGGCACCTGGACCGGCACCAACCCGCCCCCGACGGTCTTCGCCTGCGGCTAGCGGCACACGAAAACGACCGAGGCCCCGGTTCTTTCGAACCGGGGCCTCGGCCTTCAGGGTGAGTAACGGGACTCGAACCCGCGACATCCTGGACCACAACCAGGTGCTCTACCGTCTGAGCTATACCCACCATGACCGGCGATTTTCTCGGGTTTCCCCGACCGGCCGAGAAGAAGTCTACAGGGTCCTGGGGGGTGCTCGCGCCCGCATTGATTCCGGACGCGAGCGACCCCGTTCGGACGGGTCTACTCCGTCGGCGCGGAGTGGCGCGCGGCGATCCGCTTCGCGGTCTCCGAGTCCGGTCCGGGCTGCGGGACGAAGACCGCCTCCCGGTAGTAGCGCAGCTCCGTGATGGAGTCGCGGATGTCGGCGAGCGCCCGGTGGTTGCCGTTCTTCTCCGGACTGTTGAAGTACGCCCTCGGGTACCAGCGGCGGGCCAGCTCCTTGACCGAGGAGACATCGACGATCCGGTAGTGCAGGTGGCCCTCCAGGGCAGGCATGTCCCGAGCGAGGAAGCCGCGGTCTGTGGAGACCGAGTTCCCGCACAGCGGCGCCTTGCCGGCTTCCTTGACGTGCTCGCGGATGTACGCGAGGACCTGGGCCTCCGCGTCGGCGAGCGTGGTGCCGCCGGCGAGCTCGTCGAGCAGTCCCGAGGCCGTGTGCATCTGGCGCACGATCTCGGGCATGGTCTCCAGGGCCGCGTCCGGCGGGCGGATCACGATGTCCACCCCGTCGCCGAGCACGTTCAGTTCCGAGTCGGTGACCAGTGCGGCCACCTCGATGAGTGCGTCGTCCGTCAGCGAGAGCCCGGTCATCTCGCAGTCGATCCACACCATGCGATCGTTCATGCGTCCACCTTAGGGGGTGTCACCCCCAGGTGCCTTTCCCCCGGGGGAGCGGCCGACGGGCGCCCGGGGGAGGTGTCCCCGGGCGCCCGTCGGTCCTGCGGTGCGCCGCTTGTGGCCGCGCGGGTCATCGTTACGGCGCGCTGCGCTGGCCCGGCAAGGAGGGGCGGCCGGGAGCGTAGGCGTCCGCGTGCGGCTTCCCCTGCTCCAGCGGGGAGACCGGGCGCCGCATGCCGGCGGCGACCTGGGCGGGCACGGCGGAATCGAGCACCACCGTGCCGACCTCACCCTGCGGTCGCCTGGCCCGGTACGCGGCCCGGTAGGCGGCCGGCGAGGAGCCGAGCTGGCGCCGGAAGTGGCCGCGCAGCGCCACCGGCGAGCGGAAGCCGCACCTGCCCGCGACCTCGTCGACCGAGTAGTCGGAGGTCTCGAGCAGCCGCTGCGCCTGGAGCACCCGCTGCGTGATCAGCCACTGGAGCGGGGCGGAGCCCGTCAGCGAGCGGAACCGGCGGTCGAAGGTCCGCCGTGACATGTACGCGCGCGCGGCCAGGGTCTCCACGTCGAACTGCTCGTGGAGGTGCTCCAGCGCCCAGGCGACGACCTCGGCCAGCGGGTCGGCGCCGATCTCCTCTGGTAAAGACCTGTCGAGGTAGCGCTCCTGACCGCCGCTGCGCCGCGGCGGGACGACCAGCCGGCGCGCCAGCGCGCCCGCGGCCTCGGTGCCGTGGTCGGTCCGCACGATGTGCAGACACAGATCGATTCCGGCCGCGGTGCCGGCGGAGGTGAGGACGTCGCCGTCGTCGACGAAGAGCTCCCGCGGGTCCACGTGGACCGACGGGTAGCGCTTGGCGAGCGTCGGCGCGTACATCCAGTGCGTGGTCGCCGGCCGGCCGTCGAGCAGGCCCGCCGCGGCGAGGACGAAGGCCCCCGTGCAGAGGCCGACGATCCGCGCGCCCTCCTCGTGGGCGCGGCGCAGCGCTTCGAGCGCCTCCGGCGGTGGCGGCGAGGTGATCGACCGCCAGGCCGGCACGACGACGGTCCCGGCGCGGCCGATGGCCTCCAGACCGTACGGCGCGGTGAGTTCGAGCCCGCCGGTGGTCCGCAGCGGTCCGTCCTCGCCGGCGCAGACGAGCAGCCGGTAGCGGGGCACGCCGGCGTCCTGCCGGTCGATGCCGAAAACAGAGAGCGGGATGGAGCTCTCGAAGATGGGGCCGCCGCTGAACAGCAGCACCGCGACGACTTCGCGACGGCGGCGCCCGGACAGCTTCCGTGCGACCTCCGGTGCGGTGGAGTCCTGGCTCATGACGCTAAGCCCCCCTCGGTGTTCGCGTCTCCCTGGTCGTGTCGCTCCTGCACGTTTCCCCTCGGTTTTGCACGAGACCCCAGTCTTCGGTACCCATGATCGAATCTACTGTGTCCCGTGGCACCGGCGTGACAAGTTCTCCATCCGGTGGATTGTCGACAAGGCCACTTGGCGCGAAGCGATCGATCGCGAAGCGTTCCACCTGGCGGCCGCCAAGGGAAGGGGCGGCGCCGTGAACGCCCGGTGGGCGTAGGGGGTGGGGCCGTATTCCGGGGCTTCGGGGGCTGTCGGCGCCGGGGTTGGCCAACCGTTCCGCCAAGGACTCGCCGGAGAATGGAAGTTGGCTGAAAACATATGGGTTCGGGTGTGCGAACCTGTCAACTCGAAGGGGGTCGGACGCGTCCCCGGCTCAGTTTCGGTGCCTGGTTCGTACGGTTTCGGCCCGTAGTCCGCGCTCCGAGCGGCGCAGCAGCAGCCGGCACGCCGCCGTCACCGAGACGAGTCCCAGCGCGGTCCCGGCGGCTCCGCCGATCGAGGTGCCGTAGACGACGAGCACCACGGGCACGAGGACGCAGCAGAAGACCGCCCACCGGACGACGTCACCGGCCGCGTCCGAGGTTCCTGTCCCGGCGCCCGTGTCCCGCTCCCTGCCCGGACCCGCCGACGCGGTCGCGGGCGCGATCACGGTCGCGGTCGCGGCGGCGGGGACGGATCCGGTGGAGGTCTGGCCTGCGGCGGTCGATGGTGCGGGCACGGGCGGTCTCCCTACGACGGTGGGCTGGACCTGTGGGGAACGAGGAGTGGAACGTTCCGGTCACTGTGGGCGACGTCCGTTTGGCCCCCGTACGGACGCCTGTAGGGCACAACCGGCATTGCCAGATCGCGAACCCCTCGGGCATGCTCCCTGGGACGCCGTGCGCGAGCGGGGCGTGCGCCGGGGAGTGGCACGGCGGGCTCTGGGCAGGAGAGGAGTGTCGCCGTACCCTTGGGGGTATGGGCTTGGGAAGATGATTCCCGGACACAGCTCCGCCGCCACCCGTTGTTCCGCCCCCTCCTTTCCCCGTCCCTTCCCACGAGGACTCTCTTCGCCGAGACACCGATGGCCGGTCACGAATTCCCCGAACCCGCGGACCGCAAGCGCGTCGCCGACTCCACGGTCGACCCCCTCGCGGTAGAACAGCCACGCCACTCCTGCGACCCGGCCTTCCGGCACGGGGTGGTCGTCGGTTTCGACGGCTCCACGTCCAGTGAGAGAGCCCTCGCGTACGCCATCGGCATGGCCCGCCGCTCCGGGTCCGGCCTGATCATCGTGCATGTGGCCAATCGGCTGCCCACCACGGTGTGGGCCGGCTGCGAGCCGCCGGTCTTCGTCGACGTACCGGATCACCGCACCGAGGTCCTCGGTCTGGAGCTGGCCTGCGCCGAGCACCTCTCCGAGGTGCCGTGGATCCTCGTCGAGCGCGGTGGCGACATCTGTCACGAGCTGGAGGAGGTCGGCCGCGAGTACTCGGCCGACGCGATCGTCGTCGGCTCCACCCACGGGATCGTCGGGCGGATCTTCGGCTCGGTGGCCGGCCGCCTCGCGCGTCGCGCCCAGCGGCCCGTGATCGTCATCCCGTAGGACCCCCTTCGCGGCGGCTCGCTTCCGTGCTCCGATCCCCAACTGGCGTGCACCGGACAATAATTCGGCCTTCCTCAGGTGAATTGTGCGCTTGTGAAGGGTAGATAAGGGTCACCGGATCACAGCAGCTCACGCAGCACGTCTGCACTCCTGAAGGGAGCCCGCCGTGGACAACGAAGTCGCCGCGGGGAACAGCACCTCCACTCTCGGCAACCTCGCACTCGGACTGACCCTGCTGGCCTTCGGGCTGGGCGGGACGGGTGTCATCGACAACGTCGCGGCAGCGGATGCCGCGGGCCTCGCCACCTGGGTCGGCGGGGTGGCGCTCTTCCTCGTCGGACTGCTCGCCCTGCGCGGCGGCAGCACCGGTGAGGGCACGGCGTACGCGGCGCTCGGCGCCTTCTGGTTCACCTGGGGGACCGCCGTCGGCGGCGGGGCCTCGGCGGACGCCGTGGGGCTCTTCATGCTCCTGTGGGCGCTTCTCGCGCTCACGCTGACGATGGCGGCCGCGGGGAGCGGTCTGTTCGGACAGGGCGTGTACGGGCTGCTGTTCGTCGCGCTGCTGCTGATCGGCATCGGCGCGCTGGCCGACAACGGCGGCCTCGCGAAGGCGGGCGGCTGGGTCGCGGCCGTCGCGGGCTTCGCCGCCTGGTACGGCGCCACGGCCGCGGTGGCGGGCTGGCCGACGGCCCTCCGGCGCTCGGCGGGCACGAGCGCCCCGGCCGCGGGGTGACCACGAGCGCCGGCGAGTGAGCCGAAGGGGCGCGCGGCTGTCGAAAGGGAGAGCGCGCGGAGGTCCCGAGGAACGAGGGATCGAGCACGGTCGACCGTCGGCAGTCGCACCAGCGCCCCGGAGGCGAACCGAGCCCCGAAAAAATGAGAACGGTCCCTGTCGCACCTGGGTGTGCGACAGGGACCGTTCTCGTGTCCGGTCGAACCGCCGGGGGACAGGCCCGGCGGTGCGGTGCGGGTCGGGGGGACAGGCCCCGACCGGCTGCTACTCGACCGTGACGGACTTGGCCAGGTTGCGCGGCTTGTCGATGTCGCGGCCCATGGCGAGCGCCGTGTGGTAGGCGAGGAGCTGGAGCGGGATGCCCATCAGGATCGGGTCCAGCTCGTCCTCGTTCTTCGGCACGACGATGGTGTGGTCGGCCTTCGCCTGCGGCTGGTGCGCGACCGCGAGGATGCGGCCGCTGCGGGCCTTGATCTCCTCCAGGGCGGCGCGGTTCTTCTCCAGCAGGTCGTCGTCGGGGACGATCGCGACCGTCGGCAGGGCCGGCTCGATGAGGGCGAGCGGGCCGTGCTTCAGCTCGGAGGCCGGGTACGCCTCGGCGTGGATGTAGGAGATCTCCTTCAGCTTGAGGGAGGCCTCCAGGGCGACGGGGTAGCCGCGCACACGGCCGATGAACATCATCGACTGGGCGCCCGCGTACTCCGCGGCGATCTTCTTGATCTCGTCCTCGGTCTCGAGGATCTCGCTGATCTGCGCGGGCAGCTTGCGCAGGCCCTCGATGATCCGCTTGCCGTCGGTGACGGACAGGTCGCGGATGCGGCCCAGGTGCAGGGCGAGCAGCGCGAAGGCGGTGACCGTGTTGGTGAAGCACTTGGTGGAGACGACGCAGACCTCGGGGCCCGCGTGGACGTACACGCCGCCGTCGGCCTCGCGGGCGATGGCGGAGCCGACGACGTTCACGACGCCGAGGACGCGGGCGCCCTTGCGCTTGAGCTCCTGGACGGCCGCGAGGACGTCGTACGTCTCACCGGACTGGGAGACGGCGATGTAGAGGGTGTCGGGGTCCACGACCGGGTTGCGGTAGCGGAACTCCGAGGCCGGCTCGGCGTCGGCGGGGATGCGGGCCAGGGACTCGATGAGCCCGGCGCCGATGAGGCCGGCGTGGTACGAGGTGCCGCAGCCGAGGATCTTGATGCGGCGGATGGTGCGGGCCTCGCGGGCGTCGAGGTTCAGGCCGCCGAGGTGCACGGTGGAGAAGCGGTCGTCGATCCGGCCGCGCAGCACGCGGTCGACCGCGTCGGGCTGCTCGGAGATCTCCTTGTGCATGTACGTGTCGTGGCCGCCCATGTCGTAGGAGGCGGCCTCCCACTCGACGGTCTCGGGGGTGGCCGTGGTGGTGGTGCCCGAGGTCGTGTACGTACGGAAGTCGTCGGCCTTGAGGGTGGCCATCTCGCCGTCGCCGAGGGTGACGACCTGGCGGGTGTGGGCGATCAGGGCGGCGACGTCGGAGGCGACGAGCATCTCCTTCTCGCCGATGCCGAGGATGACCGGGGAGCCGTTGCGGGCGACGACGATGCGGTCGTTGAAGTCGGCGTGCATCACGGCGATGCCGTAGGTGCCCTCGATGACCTTGAGCGCCTCGCGGACCTTCTCCTCCAGGGTGGTGGCCTGGGAGCGGGCGATGAGGTGGGTGATGACCTCGGTGTCGGTCTCGGAGGCGAAGACGACGCCGTCCGCCTCCAGCTTCGCGCGCAGCTCCTGGGCGTTGTCGACGATGCCGTTGTGGACGACCGCGACCTTGTTCTCGGGGTCCAGGTGCGGGTGCGAGTTCACGTCGCTGGGGGCGCCGTGGGTGGCCCAGCGGGTGTGGGCGATGCCGGTGGTGCCGGAGAAGCGCTTGGGGACGCGGGCTTCCAGGTCACGGACCCGGCCCTTGGCCTTGACCATCTTCAGGCCGGTGGCCTTCGGGCTGGTGATGACCATGCCCGCGGAGTCGTAACCGCGGTACTCCAGACGTGCCAGGCCCTCAAGGAGCAGGGGGGCGACGTCGCGCTTTCCGATGTAACCGACAATTCCGCACATAAAGGTGAAACCCCTCCAGGTTGGTGACAGGTGCTGCTGCTCGGCCGTAGGCGGTTCAGCCGTAGACGATGCGGCGCAGTTGCCGGAGCGAGAGCTCCGGTGGCGCCACGGCCCGGTGCGGCAGCTCCGCCGCGATCCGTTCGAAGATCTCGGCGTTCACGGCCCCGCCGGACTGCAGTTCGCGGTGGCGGCGGCGGACGAACTCCTCGGTCGTCTCGTCGAAGTACGCCAGCACGTCGAGCACCACCCGGGCGGCCTCACCGCGCTGGAGCGCGGTGCTGCGGACCAGATGGTCGACGAGGTCGTCATGCGACGGGCGGCGTTCGAGCACCCGTGAATACTGAGGGGTACCGCGGCCCCTATGCAAGAATCCTGCCCGAAATCGGGCAGGCGTGTCCTGTTCGGGAGCGGAAACGAGGAGATTGGTCCAGACCTTGACCCGGAGTGGGGGTGGCGGTACGCATGGTTGCCGACGGGATATAGAGAACTGAAGAACAACAGGACGTCGGAAGAGCGGGCGTCGGAGCCGTGCCGATCACCCGAAGACGTGTCGATCACCCGAAGGGGACCATGCCCGTGAGTCAGCGCCGAAGGATCCCTCGCCTCATCGGATCACTCCTCCTGGTCGCCACCGCCGGGGTGGGCTGCGGCGAGGCCACCGCCGACACCGGAAGCGCCGACGGCAAGGCCGCCGCCGCCGAACCCGAGGTCCGCCCGCTCGGCCGCATCGTGCCCGTACCCGCCTCCGTCGCCCCCGAGGGCGAGCCGTACACCCTCACCCCCGCCACCCGCATCGGCGTCGACGAGAGCTCCCGCGACTCCCGGGCCGTCGGCCGCTACCTCGCCGGGCTGCTCCGCCCCGCCACCGGCTTCCCGCTCCACATCGTCGACGAGGCCTCCGCCCACGACGGCATCCGCCTCCGTCTCGACCCCGACGACACCGAGCTCGGCGAGGAGGGCTACCGCCTGCACTCCGGCCCCGACGGCGTCACCCTCACGGCCCGCGAGCCCGCCGGCCTCTTCCGCGGCGTCCAGACCCTCCGCCAGCAGCTGCCCGCCGCCGTCGAGCGCGACTCCGTCCAGACCGGCCCCTGGAAGATCGCGGGCGGCACGATCACCGACACCCCGCGCTACGCCTACCGCGGCGCCATGCTCGACGTCGCCCGCCACTTCTTCACCGTCGACGAGGTGAAGCGGTTCATCGACCAGCTCGCCCTCTACAAGATCAACACCCTGCACCTGCACCTCTCCGACGACCAGGGCTGGCGCATCGCCGTCGACTCCTGGCCCCGCCTCACCACCCACGGCGGCTCCACCGAGGTCGGCGGCGGCCCCGGCGGCTTCTACACGAAGGAGGAGTACCAGGAGATCGTGCGGTACGCGGCCTCCCGGTACCAGGAGGTCATCCCCGAGATCGACATGCCGGGCCACACCTTTGCGGCCCTCTCCTCCTACGCCGAGCTGAACTGCGACGGCGTCGCCCCGCCCCTCTACACCGGCGTCAAGGTCGGCCTCAGCTCCCTCTGCGTGCCCAAGGACGTCACGTACGACTTCGTCGACGACGTGATCCGCGAGATCGCCGCCCTCACCCCCGGCCGCTACCTCCACATCGGCGGCGACGAGGCCCACTCCACCAGCCACGCCGACTACGTGACCTTCATGGACAAGGTGCAGCCCGTCGTCGCCAAGTACGGCAAGACGGTCGTCGGCTGGCACCAGCTGACCGGAACGAAGCCCGTCGACGGCGCCCTCGTCCAGTACTGGGGCCTCGACCGCACCCCCGCAGCCGAGAAGGAGCGGGTCGCGGCGGCCGCGCGGAACGGCGCCGGACTGATCCTCTCGCCCGCCGACCGCTCCTACCTCGACATGAAGTACACGAAGGACACCCCGCTCGGCCTCGCCTGGGCCGGCACGGTCGAGGTCCAGCGCTCGTACGACTGGGACCCGGCGACCTACCTGCCGGGCGCCCCGGAGAGCGCCGTCCGCGGCGTCGAGGCCCCGCTCTGGACGGAGACCCTGGCGACGACGGACGACCTCGACGTGATGGCCTTCCCCCGCCTCCCGGGCCTCGCGGAACTGGGCTGGTCCCCGGCGGAGACCCACGACTGGGACACGTACAAGGTCCGCCTCGCGGAACAGTCCTTCCGCTTCGACGCGCTCGGCATCGACTACTACCGCTCGCCGCAGGTGCCCTGGCCGGGGGAGTAGCCGGTCCGCACGCGCGGAACGCCCGGCCGGGGAGACCTGGCCGGGCGTTCCGTGTACGTAGGTGGGTCAGGCGCTGCCGAACCCACTGCCCTTGAGGCCGGCCACGAAGGCCGAGAAGGCGGTGGTGGCGACGCTGAGGGCAGGACCGGCGGGCCGCTTGGAGTCACGGACGGGAACGATGCCGTGGGAGGTGACGAGATGGGTTGCGACCTCGACGCACTGGCCGCCGTTCTCGCTGTAGGAGGACTTGAACCAACGGGGGGAATCGGTCGTCACGGGGTGCCCTTTCGCGCCTGGTTGATCAAGGCCACGGATTCCGCCTGGGAGGGCGCTTCGGCCTGCAGCTGATGGTAGGTCGTCAGCATGGGCAGGACCGAGGCGATTTCGCGGTCCAGATGACCCCGCTGGGCGGACTCGGCATACGACATCAGCGATCGATCAGGCATCGTGAGGATGGTGACCGGCAGGCTGAGCGGCCGCCGAATCCCCATGTCGAACGGGGCGATCTGGAGCACGGTGTTCGGCTGTTCGGCGAACTCGACGAGACGCGCCAACTGGGCTTCCATGACAGCCACCTTGCCGATGGGTCGGCGGATGCAGCCTTCGTCCAGGACGACGAAGATCAGCGGGGGAGAGGCGCGAACCAGCGCGGCCTGCCGTTCCGCGATGACCGTGAGCCGCTCGTGGGCCTGCTCCGTGGTGATGGCTCCCCGCTTGACGGCGCTCTCGGTGATCACGGTCGCGTACTCAGGTGTCTGGAGCAGGCCGGGTATGACGCCCACCTCGTACAGCCGGATCTCCGCTGCCCGGGCCTCGTGCTCCACGTACTCCGGGAAGCCTTCCAGGAGCGCCCCCTGCCGCATGTCGCGCCACTCGCGCTCGAACGAATCGTCTGTTCCCAGAGCGGCGTCCGCACGTCGGGCAAGGCGCAAAGTCGGCATCTTGCGACCAGTTTCGACGGAGGAGAGATGTGTCCCGGAGTACCCCATCCGCGAACCCAACTCTTCCTGGGACCAGCTGCGCTCCTCGCGTAACCGGCGCAGGCGTGCCCCGAACGCCGCCTGTGGAGAGCTCTCAGGATCCAACTCCTTGATATTCAAGGGCTCGTCACCAACTTTCCGTCCTTCCGCGACACGTTGATGCGCTCCTGACTGTAGGTCACGCTAAGCACCCCTGGTAGTGGATCCGCTACGGAGAGGAGTGACCGTGTCCGTACATCAACCCGCCGCCGGCGCGTACGTGGCCGATACCGGCAACGGAACGACCCGGCTCGGCAGGGTGTCGCGCAGTCAGGCCGGGGGTGTCTACCTGCGCCCGCCGGGTGGCGGGGCCGAGTGGATCGCCTTGCCCGAGGACCTGCGTGCGCCCACCGAGGGCGAGTGGTCGACCATCCGCATCCTCACCACCCCCGTACCCCCCACGCTCGTTCTCTCCGCCGACCACGGGCTCCGCCCCCGGCCCGAGCCGGTCCCGGACTGCACCCCGTGCGCGTACCTCGCTCGGTGGTTCGACCTCTACATGGGCACCGGGCCGCAGCACGACGAATCCGCCGCCGTGGACTGCGTGGTGGAGATCCGCAACCACCCGCACGACCCGCCGAAGATGCGGATCGTGAAGCCGTGACGGCGGCGCCGGTGGACGTGTCCGTGACGCGCCGGATCGGGCCGCACCCGCAAGGGGAGGTCGTCGCGACGGCGTACTGCATGGACGGCGAGTGCACTTGGGAGACGCAGCCGACGCCCGAGCCGTCGGGCGTGAACGTCGAATGCCTGGCGCACGCCGTCGCCGCCGGGCACGACACCTTTGCCGTCACGGTCGAGTACGTCGCCCTGGTGACCGGCGCGGTTCGCCCCCGGTGACTCCACCTCGTGGCCGTCACGGCCGTACGGCCAGTCATGGGCCAGTGACCCGCTCCAACTCCCGCTCCAAGTAGGAGTGCTTCGCATTCCAGGGACGACTGCGGCCTCCGGACTCGCATGATCACCACGGTCTTGAAGTGCCCCAGCCTCACTGTCACTCCTGACAGTACATTCCAATGAACACCTCCCCCTTCCACCCTTTCCCTTCTGGGACGTAAGCCAAGTAGTCCAACAGGCACTCCCCGTTCCAGTCGCGGGAGCGCGAATTTGTCAGGTATGGCTTGCCGTCATGGAGCTTCCAGCCCTCGCCCTCGGTGCGAGAAAGTCGGCTGACTTCGTCCGGTGAGGCTCGAACGAAATCTTGCCAGCGCATCCCTAGTGAGGCGAGGTACGCGACGCTGTCGGTCGAGTCCGCAACGAACGACATGTTCGCCGAGAAGCCATCTTTGTCCTCCTTCTCGCAAAACTTAAGGGCAGTGATATCCGGGAGGTGGCCTAGAGAGTATTTCGTTCTCAGTTGCGCCGAGACTTCTCCGGTCGAGCATGATTCCGAATAATTCGACGGCGATGCGGAACATGCTGACGCCAGTAGTCCCATTCCGAGCAAGGAGGCGGCACTACGTATAAGTCGCATCTCGGATCCCCTCACGAACCTTTGCGTCGGCCTTGCGCCCGCCATCCTCGCGCACGCTCCAGTCGCCGGCCCGCCTTTGAAGGTGAGCCCCCCCGGAGCCGCCTGGCCCACCCACGGCGGGAAACGGACGCGAGCCCCGCCGGAGGACCGTGCTCCGGTGGGGCTCGCGTCGGTTCAGGGGTGGGTCAGGCGAAGCGGGCTATCGGGTTGACCAGGTCGCCGACGAGCTGGAGGGCCGCCGACGGGTCCGAGAGGTCGACCATCTGCTTGTTGTTGCGGAGCTGGAGGCGGTTGAGGGCCGACAGGGCGAAGGTCTCCTCGAACATGTCGTACTGCGCGAAGCGGTCCGCCAGTTCCGGCTTCGACGCCTGGTAGGCGTGGGTGCACTCCGCGACCGTCCGCCAGAAGCTCTCCTCGTCCAGGACGCCCTCCGTCGCCAGCGTCGCCGCCAGGAAGCGGAAGAAGCAGTCGAAGACGTCCGTGAAGACCGAGAGGAGCTTCATGTCCTCGGGGATCTCGGCGCGGACGCGCTCCACCGCCGGCGGGAGGACCGCCGTCGGGTCCATGACGACGATCTCCTCGGCGATGTCCTTGAAGATCGCCCGGGAGACCCCGCCCTGCTCGTCCAGGACCAGGATCACGTTCTCGCCGTGCGGCATGAACGCCAGGTCGTAGGCGTAGAAGCTGTGGAGGATCGGGAGGAG
Organism: Streptomyces sp. NPDC042346; assembly: GCF_055581845.1. Taxonomy (NCBI): domain Bacteria; kingdom Bacillati; phylum Actinomycetota; class Actinomycetes; order Kitasatosporales; family Streptomycetaceae; genus Streptomyces; species Streptomyces sp. NPDC042346. The sequence goes on from NZ_JBVJEH010000003.1 coordinate 123,984, forward strand.
GTAGGCGTCCAGGTAGCGGCGGAGCCAGGCCGTCGGTGCGACGCCCGACTCCTTGATCAGGGCGCCCGCGAACGACGCGCCCGCGTGGTCCACGTGGAGGAGCGAGGCCATCGTCGCCAGGCGCTCGCCTTCGGCCAGCGTCGGGACCGGGGACTCGCGCCACAGCGCGGCCAGCATCTTGCGGTACGGGGAGTAGCGGTCGGTCGCGGCCTCGTACTCCATGTGCCGGTAGCCGACGGCCGCCCGCTCGCGGATGATCGAGAAGTCGGCCGCCCGGAAGGTCGCGTCCGACTCGATCAGCGTGTGCAGCCAGTCGTTGATCGCCGGGGTCGCCTCCATGTACGCGGCCGACAGGCCCCGCATGAAGCCCATGTTGAGGACCGAGAGGGCCGTCTTCACGTAGTGCTTCGTCGGGTCCGACGTGTTGAAGAACGTACGGATCGACTGCTGCGCCAGGTACGTGTCGTCGCCCTCGCCCAGGTAGACGAGGCGCTGCTGCGCCACCTCGGCCGCGAAGGTGACGGACAGCTTGTTCCACCACTGCCAGGGGTGGCAGGGCATGAGGAGGTAGTCGGCCGGGTTCAGGCCGCGGGCGGCGAGGGTCGCGGCGAAGGCGTCCACCGTCGCGTCGCCGAGCTCGGCGCGGATGAACGTCTCGTACGCGATGTCCGCGCCGGCCGTGAAGGTCGTGCGGTCGCGCCGCGCCGCCAGCCAGATCAGGTGGATGTCGCTCGCGGCCTCGGGGGCGTACGCGCGGAACTCGTCGACGCCGAAGCCGAGCCGGCCGTTGTTGGCGACGAAGCAGGGGTGGCCCTCGGTCATCCCGGTCTCGATCGCCTGGAAGCCGGCGTGGGTCAGTTCGGCGGAGGTGACCGGGGGCTTGGTCGACTTGTACGCCGTGCCGGCGAGGGTGGAGGAGATCTCCTCCAGGTAGACCGGCAGGATCTCGTCGCTGAGGCCGAGGGCGCCGCGCAGCTCGGTGATGAACTGGAGCGCGTCCAGGGGGAGCTGCTCGTCGCCCCGGTGGCGGCTGATCGAGTCGGGGTAGACCTGCCAGTGGTCGAGCGCGAACCGGTCCGCCGTGAAGCGGTACTCGGTCGTGCCGTCGTCGCCGAGGACCTTGTAGCGGCTCTCGCCCAGCTCCTGCGGGTTGAGGAGCCGCTCGTGGGCGAACTCGGCGAGGCCCTTGCGGATCAGCGCGCGGTTGGCGGTCGCCCAGCGGTCGGGGGTGAGGTGGGCCACCGGGTCGGGGGAGTGGTTGATCGTGCTCATATCGACACCGCCACGGCCGCCTCGAACTGTTCCCGGGTGCAGAAGCTCAGCAGTGCCCTCTTCTCCGGCTTCTGGATCTCGCGCTCCGGCACGAAGCCGACGATCTCGTTGAGGGCGTGGACGGCCTTGTTGGAGACGTCGGGCTCGACGACCACGCGGGCCGTCGCCGGGTCGGCGAACAGCTCCGCCATCACGGCGGTGATCACCTTGCGGGTGAAGCCGTGGACGGGGGTGTCGGTCGGGGCCACGAGGAAGTGCATGCCGACGTCGCCGGGCAGCGGGTCGTAGAGGCCGACCAGCTCCAGGTGGGCGGGGTCGTAGCGCTCCATGAGGACGGCGGGCACCTCGTCGACCAGGCCGATGAAGGCCTGGTGGTGCGGGTGGGCGGCGAACGCCGCGTACTCGCGCTCGACGTCCTCCAGGCTCGCGTCCTGCATCATCCAGAAGGCGGCCTTGGGGTGGGTGACCCAGGCGTGGATCAGCTCCGCGTCCTTGAGGGGATCGAGCGGGCGGAAGCGGACGGTCATATCGCGAACTCCTGGAAAGCGATGGTCTTCTCTACGGGGTAGTACTGGGAGCCCAGCATCTCCCCGATGATGTACGCGTTGCGATACGCCCCCATGCCCAGGTCGGGCGAGGTGATCGAGTGGGTGTGCACGGCCGAGTTCTGCAGGAAGATCCCGCGGCCGGTCGTGTCGATCGCGTAGTTGCGGGCCACGTCGAAGCGGCCCTGGGCGTCCCAGTTGATGCGGTCGCGGACCGGTTCGAGGAAGGCGGGGACGGTGTACTTGTACCCGGTGGCGAGGATCAGGCCCTCGGTCTCCAGGGTGAAGTCCTTCTCTTGCTCCTCCTGGCGGAAGCCGAGCGTGTACGTGCCGCTGGTGTCGTCGTACGCGGCGGCGTGCAGCGCGGAGTTGGTCAGGAGGCGGGTGGGGACGGGGCCGTTCAGGTTCTTCTGGTAGAGCAGGTCGAAGACGGCGTCGATGAGCTCGCCGTCGATGCCCTTGAAGAGGCCCTTCTGCTGGGTCTCCAGGCGGTAGCGGGTCTGCTCGGGGAGCGCGTGGAAGTAGTCCACGTACTCCGGGGAGGTCATCTCCAGGGTGAGCTTCGTGTACTCCAGCGGGAAGAAGCGGGGGGAGCGGGTCACCCAGTTCAGCTTGTAGCCGTGGACGTCGATCTCCGAGAGGAGGTCGTAGTAGATCTCCGCCGCGCTCTGGCCGCTGCCGACCAGGGTGATCGACTTCTTCTTCTGGAGCTCCTCCTTGTTCGGGAGGTAGCGCGAGTTGTGGATGAGGTCGCCGCCGAGGTCCTGGCAGGTCTCGGGGACGTACGGCGGGGTGCCGGTGCCGAGGACGATCCGGCGGGCGCGGAAGGTCTCCCCGGCCTCGGTGGCGACGACGTAGACGTCGTCGGCGGCGTCGAAGGTCACCTCGGCGACGGTCGTCGACCAGCGGACCGAGGTCAGCTTTCCGGCGGCCCAGCGGCAGTAGTCGTTGTACTCGGTCCGCAGCGGGTAGAAGTTCTCGCGGATGTAGAACGAGTACAGCCGGCCCTTCTCCTTCAGGTAGTTGAGGAAGGAGTACGGGGACGTCGGGTCGGCCATGGTGACCAGGTCCGACATGAACGGCGTCTGGAGGTGGGCGCCTTCGAGGAACATCCCCGAGTGCCACTCGAAGTCCGGCTTGGACTCCAGGAAGAGACCGTTCAGGTGGTCGATGGGCTCGGCCAGGCAGGCGAGTCCGAGGTTGAACGGGCCGAGCCCGATGCCGATGAAGTCGTACGTCTCGGGCGTCTCAGGCGTGGACAAGGGTCTCTCCCAGGTACTGCTCGGCGTGGCCGGCGATCAGGTCGAGGACGGCGGCGATGTCGGCCGCGGTCGTCTCGGGGTTGAGCAGGGTGAACTTCAGGTACTGGCGGCCGTCGACCTTGGTGCCGGCGACGACGGCCTCGCCGGAGGCGAAGAGGGCCTTGCGGGCGTAGAGGTTGGCCCGGTCGATCTCGTCGGGCGAGGTCACGGCCTCGGGGACGTAGCGGTAGACGAGGGTGGAGAGCTGCGGCTCGACCACGACGTCGTAGCGCGGGTCGGCGGCGAGCAGCGCGAAGCCCTCCCGGGCCAGGTCGCAGACCTCGTCGAAGAGTTCGCCGACGCCGTCGGCGCCCATCACGCGCAGCGTCATCCAGAGCTTGAGCGCGTCGAAGCGGCGGGTCGTCTGGAGCGACTTGTCGACCTGGTTCGGTATCTGCTCGGCGATCGTGCGGCGCGGGTTGAGGTAGTCCGCGTGGTACGTCGCGTGGCGCAGGGTGGCGCCGTCGCGGACCAGGAGGGCGGAGGAACTCACCGGCTGGAAGAAGGACTTGTGGTAGTCGACGGTGACCGAGTCGGCCCGCTCGATGCCGTCCAGGAGGTGGCGGCGGGTGCGGGAGGCGAGCAGTCCGCAGCCGTAGGCCGCGTCGACGTGCATCCAGGCGCCGTACTCGTCGGCGAGGGCGGCGATCTCGGGCAGCGGGTCGATGGAGCCGAAGTCGGTGGTGCCGGCGGTGGCGACGATCGCCATCGGGACGAGGCCCTCGGCGCGGCAGGCCTCCAGCTCGGCGGCGAGGACGACGGACTGCATGCGCTTGGTCCGGTCGACCGGGATGGAGATGACGGCGTCGGCGCCGAGGCCGAGGAGGGTGGCCGACTTCTGGACGCTGAAGTGGCTGCACTCGGAGGAGAAGACGCGGAGCCTGGAGAGGTCCGTCGTCTTGGCCTCCTCGCGGGCGAGGAGCAGGGCCTGGAGGTTGGACTGCGTACCGCCGCTGGTGAACACGCCGTCGGCGGCGGGGCCGAGGCCGATCCGGCCGGTCGTCCAGTCGATCAGCTTCCGCTCGATGAGGGTGCCGCCGGCGCTCTGGTCCCAGGTGTCGAGCGAGGAGTTGACGGCCGAGAGGACGGCCTCGCCGAGGACGGCGGGGATGACGACCGGGCAGTTGAGGTGGCCCAGGTAGCGGGGGTGGTGGAAGTAGACGGCGTCGCGGAGGTAGACGCTCTCCAGCTCGTCGAGGGCGGCGGAGGAGTCACCGAGCGGCCGGTCGAGGTCCACGGCGTCGATGACGGGGGCCAGTTCGGCGGGCGTGACACCGGTGAACGGGCGGCGCGTCGCGGCGAGTTTGTCCGCCACCCGCTCGACTCCTTCGGTGACGGAGCGCCGGTAGCTCTCCGCCGTGGCGTCGTTGAGCAGGTGGGAGCGCATGTGGGGGCCCTTTCGGGAGGAACGCTGAGGGAAGCCGTGCAAAAGTAAGGTTAGCCTAACCTAATTTTGAAAGCCAAATGACCCCCAACCGGGAAGGGTTGGGGGTCATTTGGGGAAACGGGGGGAGCGGGGGGAGGGGTTGCGGGAGGGCGGGGGAGGGAGGGGTTACGCGTCTTCCTGCGTCTCGTCCGGCACCTCGCGCAGTGCGTCCTCCGACAGGCCCTTGCGCCAGTAGCCGACGAACGTCACCCGGCGGCGGTCGAGTTCGCGCTCGCGCACGAAGTGGCGGCGCAGCGCCTTCACCGCGCCGGACTCGCCCGCGATCCACACGTACGGGGCCTCACCGGGGAGTTCGACCCCGCGCACCGCGTCCACGGCGGACGGCGCCCCCTCCTCCCGTACGAGCCAGGTGACCGTGGCGTCCGCCTCGGTCGCGAGGTCCATGCGGTCGCCGGAGTACGGCACTTCGAGGAACACCTGCGCGCGGGTCTCGGCCGGGAGCCACTCCAGGATCGCCGAGGCGGCCGGCAGGGCCGTCTCGTCCGCCCAGATCAGTACGGAGTCGGCGTCCTCGGGCAGCTGGAAGCGGACGCCCGTGTTCGCGGCGACCGCCGGGCCGAGGACGACCACGCGGTCGCCCGGCGTGGCCTGCGCGGCCCAGCGGCAGGCCGGTCCGCCGTCCTCGTGGATCGCGAAGTCGATGTCCATCTCGTTCGGGTCCGTGCGCTGCTCGCGGACCGTGTACGAGCGCATCACGGCCCGCTCGCCGTCGGGCATCGCCCGCCACGCGCCCAGGATCGCGTACATGTTCGGGTCGTCCAGCGGCGGCAGGACGGGCGCCTCCTGGCCGGGGTGCGGCAGGAAGAGGGAGAGCGACTGGTCGCGGCCCCCGGCGGCGAACCTCTTCAGGTCCTCGCCGGTGAAGGTGACGCGGACCAGCGACGGGCCGAGCCGCCGGGTCCGGTCGACCTGGAGGGAGAAGAACTGGAAGGGGGCGGTCTCGGCGGTCGTCACGGGTCAGGACACCTTCTTCGCGTTCTCCAGGGCCTTCGCCAGGTCCTCCAGGAGCGGGGCGCACTTGGCGTAGGAGTAGACGGGCTCGGTCACGCGCGGGATCACCTGGCCGGCCTTGACGGCGGGCAGCGCGCCCCAGGTCGGCTTGGCCTTCAGCTGCTCGGGCTGGAGGGTGCCGGTGCGGTTGTCGAGCATGATGACGTCGGCCTGGTACTTGTCGACGTTCTCCCAGCTGAGGCCCTCGAACCAGCCGCCCTGGTCCAGCTTGGTCGGGACGACCAGGTTGACGCCGAGCTCCTTGAAGAAGAGCGTGTCGGTCGGGCGGACCGGGGTGGAGACGTAGAAGAGGTCGGGGGAGCCGGAGCCGATCAGGACCTTGATGTCCTTCTTGCTCTTGGCGGCCTTGCGGACGCGCTCGGCGGCGGCCTCGAAGCGGGCCTTGTCGGCCTTGATCTGCGCGGTCTGCACGTCGGCGCCGAGCGAGGCGGCCAGGTCGGCATGGCGCTGGAGGACGGCCGGCATCGACAGGTCCGAGGCCCACAGGGCGACGCTCGGGGCGATCTTGAGGATCTTGTCCTTCTGCTCCGCCGGGACGTACCAGAGGTCGTTCTTCTCCCACATGTCCGTGACGAGGACCTCGGGGTTCAGCTTGAGGTACTCCTCGATCTTGAACTCGCCCCAGACGTTGCCGATGACCGCGACCTTGTCGATGTCGAGGTCGCCCGCCTGGACGTCCGGCTTCCTCGCCTTGGTCTTCGGGTCCTCGACGTAGGTCGGGCCGAAGACGCCGACGACCTCGACGCCGAAGTCGTGCAGGGCGGCGGCGGTGCCGGTGAAGGCGACGATCCGCTTCGGGGTGGCCTTCGCCTTCACGGTCAGGCCGCGGTCGTCCTTGAACTCCCAGGAACCGGACTTGGCCGAGGCGGAGGGGGCCGTCGCGCCGCCGTCCTTCTTCGTGTCGCTGCCGCAGGCGGCGAGCGCGGCGCCGAGCCCGAGGGCACCGCCCGCGGCCAGCAGGCCGCGACGGGTGAGACGGGTGGCGCGGGCGGTGCTGGGCATGGCGGAGTCGCTTTCGGTACGAGCAGGGGTCGGCCGAAGTGGGGCCGAAATGCTGGGCCAAGGTAAGTCGAAGGTAGGTTAGCCTAACCAAACGTCGATCAGTAGGGGTGGGGGCGTGAGGCGTGGATCACGCGAAGGAGCCCGCCGCCCCGGGTGGGGGTGACGGGCTCCTTCGGTGCGTCGGTGGATCAGGCCGGAAGGCCCAACTCCCGCGCGATCAGCATGCGCTGGACCTCGCTCGTGCCCTCGCCGATCTCCAGGATCTTCGAGTCGCGCCACATGCGGGCCACCGGGTACTCGTTCATGAAGCCGTAGCCGCCGTGGATCTGGGTCGCCTCACGGGCGTTGTCCACCGCCACCGTGGAGGAGTACAGCTTCGCGATCGCCGCCTCCTTCTTGAACGGCTCGCCGAGGACGAGCCGCGAGGCCGCGTCCCGCCAGCCGATCCGGGACATGTGAGCCTTCGTCTCCATGTCGGCGATCTTGAACTGGATCGCCTGGTTGTCGGCGATCGGCCGGCCGAAGGCGTGGCGCTCGTGCGCGTACTTCACCGACTCGTCCACACAACCCTGCGCGAGCCCGGTGGCGAGCGCCGCGATCGCGACCCGGCCCTCGTCCAGGATCCGCAGGAACTGCGCGTAACCGCGGCCCTCTTCGCCGAGCAGGTTCTCCACGGGGACGCGGACGTCGGAGAAGGAGAGCTCCCGGGTGTCCGAGGCGTTCCAGCCGACCTTCGAGTACGGGGCGGCGACCGTGAAGCCCGGCGTGCCGGACGGGACGATGATCGAGGAGATCAGCGGGCGGCCGTCGGGCTTGCGGCCGGTGACCGCCGTGACCGTCACCAGACCCGTGATGTCCGTACCGGAGTTGGTGATGAAGCACTTCGAACCGTTGATGACCCAGTGGTCGCCGTCCCGGACGGCCGTGGTGCGGGTGCCGCCGGCGTCGCTGCCCGCGCCCGGCTCCGTCAGACCGAAGGCGCCCAGCATCTCGCCGCTGGTCAGCTTCGGCAGCCACTCCCGCTTCTGCTCCTCCGTGCCGAAACGGAAGACCGGCATGGCGCCGAGGGAGACGCCCGCCTCCAGCGTGATGGCGACGGAGGAGTCGACCCGGGCGAGCTCCTCCAGGGCGATGCCGAGCGCGAGGTAGTCACCGCCCATGCCGCCGTACTCCTCGGGGAACGGCAGCCCGAACAGGCCCATGCGGCCCATCTCGGCGACGATCTCGTACGGGAACTCGTGCCGCTCGTAGTAGTCGCCGATCTTCGGGGCGACGACGTCGTGCGCGAAGGCCTCGACGGTACGGCGGAGTTCCTCGTGCTCTTCGGTGAGCCGGTGGTCGAGGGACATGGGTTTCGTCACTCCTTGTGGGAGAGGGCGCGGACGGTACGGGAAGGGCTGGGCCGGCCCAGCTGTTCGGCCATCCACCCGCTCGTGGCGGTGAGGGCGGCCAGATCGACCCCGGTCTCGATGCCGAGACCGTCGAGCATCCACACGAGGTCCTCGGTGGCGAGATTGCCGGTCGCGCTCTTCGCGTACGGGCAGCCGCCGAGGCCGCCGGCGGAGGCGTCGACCGTGGTCACCCCGTGCCGCAGCGCGGTGAGGGTGTTGGACAGGGCCTGTCCGTAGGTGTCGTGGAAGTGCACGGCGATACGGGAGGCGGGGACCCCGGCCTCGTCGAGCGCGGCCAGGAGCGCCTGGACGTGGCCCGGGGTGGCGACACCGATGGTGTCGCCCAGGCTCAGCTCGTCGCAGCCCATCTCGGCGAGGGCCTTCGTGACGCGGACGACCTGCTCGATCGGGACGGCGCCCTCCCAGGGGTCGCCGAAGCACATCGACAGATAGCCGCGGACCTTGAGCCCCGCCTCTATGGCGCGGGTGACCGTCGGCGCGAAGAGCGCGAGCGCCTCGTCGACGGTCCGGTTGAGGTTGGCCTTCGCGAAGGACTCCGTCGCGGAGGCGAAGACCGCGATCTCCCGCGCCCCGAGCGCGAGGGCCCGGTCGAGACCGCGCTCGTTCGGCACGAGGACCGGGAGGCGGACGGGCAGGTCGCGGACGAGCGGGAACAGCTCCTCGGCGTCCGCCAGTTGGGGCACCCACTTCGGGTGCACGAAGCTGGTCGCCTCGACCGTGTCCAGGCCGGCGGCGGCGAGCCGCCGGATGAACTCGGCCTTCACGGCGGTCGGGACGGCCGACTTCTCGTTCTGCAGCCCGTCGCGGGCCCCGACCTCGTGGATCCGCACCCGGGCGGGCAGAGCGGGGTCGCGCACGGTCATGGGCAGACCCAGGCCCGTGGTCATGATTCCTCCCGGGGGGCGACGACGGCCAGGATCTGGTCCATGGCGACGGTGGAACCGGGCGTGACGTCGAGCTCGGTGACGGTGCCGGCGTGCGGGGCGGAGATGACGTGCTCCATCTTCATCGCCTCGACGACGAGCAGGCTCTGCCCGGCCTCGACCTCGTCCCCGACGGCCACCTTGACGACGGTGACGGTACCGGGCATCGGCGCGGCGAGCGTGTCCGCCCCACCGTGCCGGGCCCCGCTGAGCGCGGCCTCGACGGGGTCGTGGTCGAGCACGTGCCAGGAATCGCCGTCCCGGCCGAGCCAGTTGCCGCTGCGGTGGAAGTGATGGGTGAGCCCGTCGAGCGTGACCGTCACGGCGGTGTCCGTGACCCGGGCGCCGCCCGGCGCCTCGACCGTCACGGGTTCGAGTCCCGGGACGCGTACGGGGAAGGGCAGCGGGGCCGGACGCCCGCCGAGCCGCCAGCCGCTCGGGACCGAGAAGGGGTCCGCCCAGCCGTCCCGGGGCGCCGGGGTCAGCTCCGCCAGCCGTACGGCCGCCGCCGCCGCGTACACCTCTTCCGGGACGCCCGACGGGACCAGGCTTTCCGCTTCCCGTTCCACCAAGCCCGTGTCCAGGGCACCGGAGACGACGTCCGGGTGGGCCAGCAGCCTCCGCAGGAAGCCCGCGTTCGTGGGGACGCCGAGGGTGACCGTGTCGGCGAGGGCCGCGCGCAGCCGGCGCAGGGCCGTGGGGCGGTCCGGGGCGTGGACGATGACCTTCGACAGCATCGGGTCGTACAGGGACGAGACCTCCGTGCCCTGCGACAGGCCCGAGTCCGTACGGACGCCCTGTCCCTGCGGTTCGTTCAGGGCGAGCACCGTGCCACCCGAGGGGAGGAAGCCCCGCGAGGGGTCCTCCGCGCAGATGCGGGCCTCGATCGCCCAGCCGGTCAGCGTGATGTCCGACTGCGCGAACGGGAGCGGCTCGCCCGCGGCGACCCGCAGCTGCCACTCCACCAGGTCGACGCCGGTGATCAGCTCCGTCACCGGGTGCTCGACCTGGAGGCGGGTGTTCATCTCCATGAAGTAGTACGCCGACGGGTCGACGCCCGGGACGATGAACTCGACCGTGCCCGCGCCCACATAGCCGCAGGAGCGCGCCGCCTCGACGGCCGCCGCGCCCATCGACGCCCGGACCTCCGGGGTGAGGAGCACGGACGGCGCCTCTTCGATGATCTTCTGGTGGCGGCGCTGGAGCGAGCACTCGCGCTCGCCCAGGTGGATCACGTTCCCGTGGGTGTCCGCGAGGACCTGGATCTCGATGTGCCGCGGCCGGTCGATCCACCGCTCCACGAGCAGCGTGTCGTCACCGAACGAGGCCCGTGCCTCCCGGCGGGCCGCCGCGATCTCCTCCTCCAGGACCGCCAGGTCCCGGACGAGCCGCATGCCCTTGCCGCCGCCGCCGGCGGACGGCTTGAGGAGGACGGGTGCGCCCAGCTCGCGGGCCGCCTCGACCAGTTCGGGGTCGGCCGCGCCGGGGACGACGGGCACGCCCGCCGCCTTGACGGTCTCCTTCGCCCGGATCTTGTCGCCCATCAGGGCGATCGCCTCGGCGGTCGGGCCGATGAAGACCAGACCCGCGTCGGCGCACGCCCGCGCGAAGCCGGCGTTCTCCGCGAGGAAGCCGTACCCCGGGTGCACGGCCTGCGCCCCGGTGCGGGCGGCGGCGTCGAGGAGGGCGGGGACGGACAGGTACGACTCGGCGGCCGGCGGCGGACCGATCCGTACCGCCGTGTCCGCCTCCCGTACGTGCCGGGCGTCGGCGTCCGCGTCGCTGTAGACGGCCACCGACCGCACGCCCATCTCCCGCAGGGTGCGGATGACGCGGACGGCGATCTCTCCTCGGTTGGCCACCAGCACGGTGTCGAACATGCTGCGCATCTCTTGGGAGCCCTTCACATCCGGAAGACGCCGAACTGGGGGTCACCCAGCGGCGCGTTGGCACAGGCGGTCAGGGCGAGGCCGAGGACCTGCCGGGTCTCCAGCGGGTCGATGACCCCGTCGTCCCAGAGCCGGGCGCTCGCGTAGTAGGCGCTGCCCTGGGTCTCGTACTGCTCGCGGATCGGAGCCTTGAAGGCCTCCTCGTCCTCCGCGCTCCACTCGTCGCCGAGCTGGTCCCGCTTGACCGTCGCGAGGACGGACGCGGCCTGCTCGCCGCCCATGACGGAGATCTTGGCGTTGGGCCACATCCACAGGAAGCGCGGCGAGTACGCCCGGCCGCACATCGAGTAGTTGCCCGCGCCGTACGAACCGCCGACGACGACCGTCAGCTTCGGGACCCGGGTGGTGGCCACGGCCGTGACCATCTTGGCGCCGTGCTTGGCGATGCCGCCGTGCTCGTACGCCTTGCCGACCATGAAGCCGGTGATGTTCTGGAGGAAGACGAGCGGGATCCCGCGCTGGTCGCACAGCTCGATGAAGTGCGCGCCCTTCTGGGCGGACTCGGCGAACAGGATGCCGTTGTTGGCGACGATCCCGACCGGGTGGCCGTGGATGCGGGCGAAGCCGGTGATCAGCGTCTGCCCGTACTCGGACTTGAACTCCTGGAAGCGGGAGCCGTCCACGACCCGGGCGATCACCTCGCGCACGTCGTACGGGGTGCGGGAGTCCACCGGCACCGCGCCGTACAGCCCGGCGGGGTCGACCTTCGGCTCCTCGGGCCGCTCGACCGACCAGGGGAGCGGGCCGCGCTCGGGGAGCGTCGCGACGATGTTCCGGACGATCCGCAGGGCGTGCGCGTCGTCCTCCGCGAGGTGGTCGGTGACGCCGGAGATCCGCGAGTGGACCTCGCCGCCGCCGAGCTCCTCCGCCGTGACGACCTCGCCGGTCGCCGCCTTCACCAGCGGCGGACCGCCCAGGAAGATCGTGCCCTGGTTCCGTACGATCACGGCCTCGTCGCTCATCGCCGGGACGTACGCGCCGCCCGCCGTGCACGAGCCGAGGACCGCCGCGATCTGCGGGATGCCGGCGCCCGACATCCGGGCCTGGTTGTAGAAGATCCGCCCGAAGTGCTCCCGGTCGGGGAAGACCTCGTCCTGCATGGGCAGGAACGCGCCGCCGGAGTCGACCAGGTAGAGGCAGGGGAGACGGTTCTCCAGCGCCACCTCCTGGGCGCGCAGGTGCTTCTTCACGGTCATCGGGTAGTACGTGCCGCCCTTGACCGTGGCGTCGTTCGCGACGATCACGCACTCGCGGCCCGAGACCCGGCCGATGCCGGCGATGACGCCGGCGGCCGGGGCCTGGTCGCCGTACATCCCGTTCGCCGCGAGCGGGGCCAGCTCCAGGAACGGAGAGCCCGGGTCGAGGAGCGTGTCCACGCGGTCCCGCGGCAGCAGCTTCCCGCGCGCCGTGTGCCGGGCGCGGGACTTCTCACCGCCCCCCAGCGCGGCGGCGGCGAGCTTGGCGCGCAGGGTCGCGGCCAGCTCGTGGTGCGCTGCCTCGTTGGCCTGCCAGGCCGCGGACGCGGGATCCGCCGCGCTCGTCAGCACAGGTGCCTGCTGCATCCCTCGAGCTCCCTTGCTCGGTTAATGAGCGTTAACGTATGCCGCTCAGGTTAACGACCGCTAACCGGGTTGTCTAGAATCGATCGCATGACCACGACCGCCAGGACCACCGCACCGACGCGACGCGAGCAGATCCTCAAAGAGGCCGCCCGCCTGTTCGCCGAGCGCGGCTTCCACGGCGTGGGCGTGGACGAGATAGGAGCGGCCGTCGGCATCAGCGGCCCCGGGCTCTACCGCCACTTCCCCGGCAAGGACGCGATGCTCGCCGAGCTGCTCGTCGGGATCAGCGAGCGGCTCCTCACCGGCGGGCGCATCCGGGTCGGCGAGACCACCGGCGACCCGGAGGCCGTCCTCGCCTCCCTCGTCGACGGGCACATCGACTTCGCCCTCGACGACCGGCCGCTGATCACGCTCCACGACCGGGAGCTCGACCGGCTCAAGGACGAGGACCGCAAGCGGGTGCGGCAGCTCCAGCGCCAGTACGTGGAGCTGTGGGTGCCGGTGGTGCGGGAGCTGTACCCGGCCGTCGGCGAGGCCGAGGTGCGGACCACCGTCCACGCCGTCTTCGGGCTCCTGAACTCGACCCCGCACCTGGCCGCACTCGGGCGCGAACCGATGGAGGCGCTGCTGCGCCGGCTGGCGCACGGGGCGTTCGGAGCGCTGGGGGCCGAGTAGGGCGCGACGGGGTCCGGGGTCCGTAGTCCGGGACGGGCTGCTCGTCACAGAGCGCACTCGGACAGAATGAACCCCATGCCGATACTCAGCCGCCCCGCCCTTGTCGAGCACCTCGTCCGCACCCGGATCGCCGGAGACGTGGCCACGCCGCGCGACAACAACCTGTCCCACTACAGAAAGCTCGCCAACGGCGACCGGCACTACTGGCTCGGTCTGGAGCTGGGCGACCGCTGGGCCGACGAGCAGGACGTGCTCGCCGTGATGGCCGAGCGGTGCGGGGTCGTCGACGACCCGGCCCACCGGACCGGCCAGGACACCATCGACCCCGAGCTGACCGTCGACGGCCTCGACCGGATGGCCGCCCGCCTCCGCAAGGCCGCCGCCGGCAAGGAGCGGGTCCTCTTCGCGACCGGTCACCCGGGCGCGCTCATCGACGTCCACAGCCGGGTCGCCGCCGCGCTGCGCGCCCAGGGCTGCGACATCGTCCGCATCCCCGGCGGGCTGATCGCCGACGAGGGGTACGTCGTGCAGTTCGCCGACGTCGCCGTCTTCGAGCGCGGTGCCACCCTCTGGCACACCCACTCCCCGGAGCCGATGAACGCGATCCTCGACGCGCTCGGCGAGGAGGGCCGTCCCGACCTGGTCATCGCGGACCACGGCTGGGCCGGGCGCGCGGGCCAGCGTGGCATCGACTCCGTCGGTTACGCGGACTGCAACGACCCCGCCCTCTTCATCGGGGAGGCCGAGGGCACGATGCAGGTCACGATCCCGCTCGACGACCACGTCGTCGACCCCCGCTTCTACGAGCCGATGACGGCGTACACGCTGGACGCCTCAGGCCTGCTCTGAGGGATCCGAGGGCCTGGCCCGGAGCTGGCCCAGGCCCGGCGTCGGGTCCAGGTACACCCGGCGGATCGACGGGAAGCGCTCGCGGAGCTGGGCCTCGGCGTCCTCGCAGGTCCATTCGATCTGTTCCGCCGAGGCCACGTCCCGGAAGTCGATCTTCGCGGCGATCAGGACCTCGGAGGGCCCCTGGATGAGGGTCGTCAGCTCGACGACGTCCACGATGTGCGGGACGGTGAGCAGTTCCTCGCGGACCGCGTCCCGCAGGGACCGGGGGAGCGGGCGGCCGATGAGGAGTTCGGCGTTGGAGCGGCCGAGGACCCAGGCCACGTACACGAGCAGGAAGCCGATGAGGATCGAGGCGACGCCGTCCCAGACGCCGGAGCCGGTGATCTGGCCGCCGAGGAGGCTGCCCGCCGCCAGCATCAGTCCGGCGAGGGCGGCGGAGTCCTCCATGACCACCGCCTTGACGGTGGTGTCCGCGGTGTACCGGAGGTAGCGGCCGAGCGGGGTCTTCATCCGCTCCGCCTCGGCCTGGACCTGCTTGATCCCGGTCCGCAGGGAGTAGCCCTCCAGGAGGAAGGCGACGCCGAGGACGATGTAGGAGACGAGCGGGTCGCCGAGCTCCTCGCCGTGGACGAGGGTGTGGATGCCGTCGTAGATGGAGAAGACCGCGCCGCCGACGAAGGTCGCGACGGCCGCCAGCATCGCCCACACGTACCGTTCGCCCGCGTATCCGACGGGATGCTCCTCGTCGGCCGGTTTGTCGCTCCGCTTGAGCGCGGTGAGCAGCATGCCCTCGGTGACGGTGTCGGCGACCGAGTGGGCCGCCTCCGACAGCATCGCGCTCGATCCGCTGATGATGCCGGCGACGGCCTTGGCGACGGCGATCCCGAGGTTCGCCGCCGCCGCCACGATCACCGTGACGGTGCTCTCGCCGTTCCCCGGGCTCTCGCCGGTGCCCGCGTGCTCGCCGTTTCCCGCGCGCTCGCCGGTCCCCGTGCTTTCGCCGTTATCCGCCATGACCGGACGGTATGTCCGATCATCAGCGCGGAACGCGAACGACACCCTCCTGGATGACGGAGATGGCCAGCTTCCCGTCCTGCGTCCAGATCCGGGCCTGGCCGAGTCCGCGTCCGCCGGAGGCGGAGGGCGACTCCTGGTCGTAGAGCAGCCATTCGTCGGCCCGGAAGGGCCGGTGGAACCACATGGCGTGGTCGAGGGAGGCCCCGACCACGTCCCCGACGGCCCAGCCGCCCCGCCCGTGCGCGAGCAGGACGGAGTCGAGCAGCGTCATGTCGGAGACGTACGTCGCCAGGCAGACGTGCAGCAGGTGGTCGTCGGCCAGCTTGCCGTTCGTACGGAACCACACCTGCGAGCGCGGCTCGCGCGGTTCCCCGACGGAGCCCCAGGGCGGGGTGTCGGCGTACCGCAGGTCCACCGCCGCCCGCGCCTCGACCAGCCGTTCCGCGACCTCCGCCGGCAGGTGCCGGGGAAGCATCTCGGCGGCCGTCGGCAGCGACTCCGGGTCCGGCGCGGCCGGCATGTCCGCCTGGTGGTCGAGCCCCTCCTCGTACGCCTGGAAGGAGGCGGAGAGGTGGAAGATCGGCTGGCCGTGCTGGACGGCGACGACCCGGCGGGTGGTGAAGGAGCGGCCGTCGCGGATGCGGTCGACCGTGTAGACGATCGGCGCGCCCGGGTCCCCGGGGCGCAGGAAGTACGCGTGCAGGGAGTGTGCGAGCCGGTCCTCGGGCACGGTGCGGCCCGCCGCCACCAGCGCCTGGGCGGCCACCTGGCCGCCGAAGACGCGGGGGACGAGCGCGGAGCGGGACTCCCCGCGGAAGATGTCCCGCTCGATCCGCTCCAGGTCGAGCAGATCGAGCAGGGCATCCAGTGCGTCGTGCGGTTCGGGCACCTGGACTACAGGCCCATCGACTTCGCGATGATCGACTTCATGATCTCGCTGGTGCCGCCGTAGATGCGGTTGACGCGGTTGTCGGCGTACAGGCGGGCGATCGGGTACTCGTTCATGTAGCCGTAGCCGCCGTGCAGCTGGAGGCAGCGGTCGATGACGCGGTGCGCGACCTCGGTGCAGAAGAGCTTGGCGCTCGCGGCCTCGGCCGGGGACAGCTCGCCGGCGTCCAGGGCCTCCAGGGCGCGGTCGGCGACGGCCTCGGCCGCGTCCACCTCGGCCTGGCAGGCGGCCAGCTCGAACTTGGTGTTCTGGAAGTGCGCGACCGGCTTGCCGAAGACGGTGCGGTCCTGCACGTAGTCCTTGGCGAAGCGGACGGCGGCCTTGGCCTGGGCGTAGGCGCCGAAGGCGATGCCCCAGCGCTCGGAGGCCAGGTTGTGGCCGAGGTAGGAGAAGCCCTTGCCCTCCTCGCCCATCAGGTCCTCGACCGGCACCTTGACGTCGACGAAGGCCAGCTCGGCCGTGTCGGAGGTGCGCAGGCCCAGCTTGTCCAGCTTGCGGCCGATGGAGTAGCCCTCGGACTTGGTGTCCACGGCGAAGAGGGAGATGCCGAAGCGGCGGTCCTCGGCCGACGGGGCGGACGTCCGGGCGCAGACGATCACGCGGTCGGCGTGGACGCCACCGGTGATGAAGGTCTTCGAGCCGTTGAGGACGTAGTGCGTGCCGTCCTCGGAGAGCTTGGCGGTGGTCTTCATGCCCGCGACGTCGGAGCCGGTGCCCGGCTCGGTCATCGCCAGCGCCCACATCTCCTCGCCGGTGACGAACTTCGGCAGGTAGCGCTTCTTCTGCTCGTCGGTGGAGAGCATCTTGATGTAGGGGAGGGCGAGCAGCACGTGCACGCCGGAGCCGCCGAAGGCCACGCCCGCGCGCGAGGTCTCCTCGTACAGGACGGCCTCGAACTTGTGGGTGTCCAGGCCCGCGCCGCCGAACTCCTCGGGCACGTTGATGCCGAAGATGCCCAGCTCGCCGAGCTTGTCGTAGAACTCGCGCGGCGCCTGGCCCGCCGCGAACCACTCGTCGTAGACGGGGACGACCTCGGCCTCGATGAAGGCGCGGATGGTCTCCCGGAACGCCTCGTGGTCCTCGTTGAATACGGTACGGCGCACGGTGCGACTCCTCCGGTGTGCGGGCGGGCCCAGTTGTCTAAGCGCTTGCTCAGTCTGTCGTCAACGAAGTTACCCAGCGGTCACCCACCCTGTCCAGACTCCTCGCCTGTGATCCAGGCCCGCCCCACGGAGTCGTACCCGTACACGGGCCGCCCCTTCGCCCCGCTCGTCCGAAAGGGTGCGCCGTCCTCGTCCCCGATCCGGACCGTGCCCCGGCGCCCCTCCGAGCTCCACTCCAGCTCCAGGTACCAGCGGCAGTCGCACCCCGCCGCCCCCGCCGAGACCAGCAGCTCCTCCGGCTCGGCGGCGCTGACCGCGTACGGGAAGGAGACCGCCGGGAGCGTCCGGCCCTCCTCCCCGGAGGCGTCGTACCCGTCCAGCGCCCGCGCCACCGGCCGCGGCCGGTCCAGGTCCACCTCGAAGAGGCGCGGCGTCACCGCCCCGCCGCACCCGTCGTCCATCCGGTACGCCGCCCACGGCAGCGGCGCGCCCCGCTCCACCACCCGCACGTGCAGCGCCTGGAGCACCACCGCCGCCGCGCCCTTCCCCTGCACCGACACCCGCACCAGGGTCTCCCCGCCGTGCACGGCCCCCCGCGCCGCCGCCCAGCTCCGCGCGTCGGCCGCCTCCGGCGGGGGAGGGGGCGTCCGCTCCACGAGGTAGGTGTGCCCGCACCCGTTCTTCCAGAGGTGCGAGGCGACCGTCCACGTCAGCGGCGCCGGTGGTTCGGCGGCCCGCTCCGGGGTCTTCCCGGGCAGGAGTACGGCTCCGAGCGTCACCGTCCCCACGACCGCCAGCGCCCCGCCGACCACGCCCACCCACCCCCACCGGCGCCTCCGCCGCTCGGACGGGAGGCCCGGCACGCGCGCGTGCACGGGTTCCAGCTCGGGCCCGGGCGCAGGCTCGGGGTCCGGGTCGGGCGCAGGCTCCGGGGCCGGGTCGGACTCCGGCGCCGGGTCGGACTCCGGCTCCGCGGCCGGCTCGGGCTCCGGTGCCGGCTTCGGTTCCGGGCCGGGCGCGGGCTCCGCGTCGGGCTCCGGCACCGGAGGGCGACGGGTGCGGTCCGCGCGGCCCCAGGCCACCTCCAGGGCCCGCCGCTCCTCCTCGCCCGCCCCGCACAGCAGGGCGAGGCGGTCGACCACGGCGAACTCCTCCGGGACGGTCGCGCCCGAGCAGTAGCGGTGGAGGGTGGACGCGCCGACGCTCAGGCGCCGGCCCAGCGCCTCGTAACTGCGCCCGTCCCGCGCCTTCAGCGCGCGCACGAGCCGCGCGAACTCCTCGACGGCGGCGTCCTTCGGCATTCCATCCCCCTCGCCCCTGCGTCCCACGCTTTATGTCCTTGCACGTCAGCGGGGGTGGGATGGTTCCGGGACGGGTGGAGGGCGCGCCACCGTTGCCCGGGGCGGGCGGGGCCCCGACGCTGGTGGAAGCACTGACCGAACGACCCGACGGGGGATTCACCACCATGAACAAGCTCCGTACCGCACTCGCCGCCACCGCCGCTGCCGCCCTGGGCCTCGCCGCCCTCGCCACGGGCCCGGCGCAGGCCGCCGCCCAGCCCGCCTTCCTCGCCGCCTCCCAGATGCCGCCGTCGTCGACGCCGTGGACCGCCACCCAGGTCTTCACCGGCGTCCCGGAGAACGGCGGCGCCCTCTGCGCCCCGTACAAGATCCCGGCGCAGAACACCCGCTACCGCGAGTTCAGCACCGAGCTCGACACCAACGGCGTCCAGATCACCACCGTCGCCCGCACCGAGGCCGACGCCGTGAAGCTGGTCGACACCCTCCGCAAGGCCCTCGCCGGCTGCGGGCCCCTGCTGGAGCGGCAGAACCCGGGCCTCCACGCCGTCAGCGCCTCCCACGGCAAGCTCGCCGTCGAGGAGGGCGCCTGGGTCTACAGCCTGGACACCGCCGACCCGCAGATCGGCATCACCGACATCCACCTCTTCTCCGTCGGCCGCGACGGCCGCACCGTCACCCTCGTCCGCTGGGGTCAGATGGGCGACTTCAAGGACGCCCCGCTGACCGCCTTCCGCACGACGACGAAGACCGCCGTCAACAAGCTCTACTGACCCGGGGGCTCCCCCAAGGGCTCACCACGGCTCCGCGGCGGCGAGGCCGGAACCCGGGCGCGCCGCTGTCGTGCCCGCGGATCCGGTTCCGGGCTACACCGTGCCGAGGGCGAACCACAGCTCCATCCGGACGTCCGGGTCGTCCAGGTCCCGCTCCAGGAGCGCGGCGCAGCGGGTGATCCGCTGCCGGACGGTGTTGCGGTGGATGTCCATCGCCGCCGCCGTCCGGTCCCAGCTGCCGTGCAGGGACAGCCAGACGCGCAGGGTCTCTCCGAGCGGTTCCGTCAGAGGGGCGAGCAGCGCGCGGGCGTGGGCGGCGGCCTCGTCCGGGTCCACCAGGGCGGCGATGCCACCCGGGCGGTGCCGGGCCAGGGGCGTCCGGGTGGCCTCCGCCCGGCGCAGGGCCCGGGCCGCCTGCGCGTCGGCGGCGGCGAGCTCCGCCGCCTCGGCGGGCGCACCGACCCCGAGGGTCCAGCCGGGCTGGACGGTCACGGGGGCGGAGGCGGGCAGCAGCAGTCGCACGGTCACGGGGGTGCCGTGGGAAGGGCCGCTGCCCGCCTCCTCCGACGGGGCGGCCTCCACCAGCGGTGTGCCCAGGGCCGCCGCGAGCGCCGTCGCCGCGAACGGGGTGCCGTCGCCGCCGCGGGCGTGGACCACCGTCCAGGGCCCCGCGCCCAGCGCCCCCGCGACCTCCTCCGGGGCCGCGCCCAGGAGGAGCCGCACCAGGGCCCCGTCCCGTACCGTCACGTCCGCGCCCCGGTGCGGGGCCGTCAGGAGCGACAGCAGCACCACGGCGACGCCCGCGATCGTGTGGTCGCCGGGATCGCGCCGCTCCGCCGCCACCCCGAGCGTCAGCCCGTCCCCGCCGCCCAGCGCGTACGCGGCGAGCCGGAGTCCGCCGCCGTCCCCGCTCGCCGAGGCGGGACCGCCGGGTCGCGGCCCGAGGACCCCCACCAGCCCGCGCAGCGCCCGCGCCGCCTCGTCCGGGATCGCCCGGCCCGCCGCCGTCGACTCCGTACCGTCCGCCCCGAACAGCACCGCCCGCCCGCCCAGCCGGGACGCCAGCGCGCCGAGCACCGCCGGGACCGGGGCGGGCCGGGCCGCGGCCGTCGCCAGGGACTGCTGCGCCTCCGTCACCCGGCGCAGCTCGTGCAGCCGGGCCTCCGCCATGAGCCGCCACAGCGCCCGGGCCACCGCCGTGAACGGGGTCTTCGGCGGCACCTCGACCAGCGGGAGGCCGTGCCGGGCGCAGGCCTCGACGAGCTCCGCCGGGACCGTGTCGTAGACGGGCGTCACCCCGAAACCGAGCGCCGCCGCCCCCGCCTCCACCACGCGGGAGACGTAGTGCGCCGGGTCGGTGAGCAGGACGCCGGCCGTCATGAGCAGCTCGCCGCCGAGGAGGTACGGATACGGGTCGGCCATCTCCGAGGTGTGCACCCAGTGGAGCGGGACGTCCTCGGACCCGGTGAGCAGCCGGAGCCCGAGGTCCCGGCGGGCGAGCAGCGCGGCCAGCGGGACCGGTGGCGCCGGGGGAGTGGAGGCCGGATCCACAGGGGGCGTGGGAGTCGTCGGGGGCATGGACGTCATGGGCCTTTCGTACATCCCCCGCCCGGACAGTGGAGGAAACGTACACTTCTTCGTCGCATTCCGGCCACCTACTGTCGTGACATCCCAGAGCCGCGGGTACGGGCGGATGTCCCCGCGATCAGCACCTGGGTCATTCCCCCGCACGACACGCCACCGAGGTTCGCGAAGGAGGGCCGCATGGCCGTCGACTACACAGTGATCGCCCTGTATCTGGCCGGCATGCTGGCGATGGGCTGGTGGGGCATGCGCCGCGCCAAGTCCAAGAGCGAGTTCCTGGTCGCGGGCCGCCGCCTCGGGCCCTGGATGTACTCCGGGACGATGGCCGCCATCGTCCTCGGCGGCGCCTCCACCATCGGCGGTGTCGGGCTCGGCTACAAGTACGGCCTCTCGGGCGCCTGGATGGTCTTCGCCATCGGCCTCGGCCTGCTCGCCCTCTCCGTCTTCTTCTCCGCCCGGATCGCGCGGCTGAAGGTCTACACCGTCTCCGAGATGCTCGACCTGCGCTACGGCGGCCGGGCCGGCGTCATCTCGGGCGTCGTCATGTGGGCGTACACGCTGATGCTCGCGGTCACCTCGACCATCGCCTACGCCACGATCTTCGACGTCCTCTTCGACCTCCCCCGGACGCTCGCGATCATCCTCGGCGGCACCATCGTCGTCGCCTACTCGACGCTCGGCGGCATGTGGTCGATCACCATCACCGACATGGTCCAGTTCGTGGTGAAGACCATCGGCGTGCTGCTCCTGCTCCTGCCGATCGCCGTCGTCAAGGCCGGCGGCTTCGCCGAGATGAAGGCCGCGCTGCCCACCTCGTACTTCGAGCCCCTCGGCATCGGCGGCGAGACGATCTTCACGTACGTGCTGATCTACACCTTCGGCATGCTCATCGGCCAGGACATCTGGCAGCGGGTCTTCACCGCCCGCACCGACAAGGTCGCCAAGTGGGGCGGCACCGTCGCCGGCACCTACTGTCTGCTGTACGCGCTGGCCGGCGCCGTCATCGGGACCGCGGCCAAGGTGCTCTACCCGAACCTGCCCAGCGCCGACGACGCCTTCGCCACCATCGTCAAGGACGAGCTGCCGATGGGCGTCCGGGGCCTCGTCCTCGCCGCCGCGCTCGCCGCCGTCATGTCCACCTCCTCGGGCGCGCTCATCGCCTGCGCCACCGTCGCCAACAACGACATCTGGTCGCGGCTGCGCGGCACCGCGACCGCGGACAAGGACGACCACGACGAAGTGAAGGGCAACCGCCTCTTCATCCTGATCATGGGCGTCGCGGTCATCGTCATCGCCATCGCCCTGAACGACGTCGTGCAGGCCCTCACCGTCGCCTACAACCTGCTGGTCGGCGGGCTCCTCGTGCCGATCCTCGGCGGCCTGCTCTGGCGCCGCGGCACCGTCCAGGGCGCCCTCGCGGCGGTCACCGTCGGCGGTCTCGCCGTCATTGGCCTGATGTGGACTTACGGAATCCTGGCAAATGAGCCTGTTTACTATGGTTTGTTGGCCTCGCTCGCCGCGTATGTGATCGTTTCCCTGGCGACCCGCCCGACGGACGCGGCCGTGCTCGCGAACTGGCGAGCCCGGCTCGCGGGCCAGGACACCACCGGAGCACCCGAGCCGGAGGCCGGGCCCGTCCCGGTGGCCGCGACCGGCTGAACCACCCGCACCACCGGACGAGACCCGTCCGGACGACACCCGCCACACCCAGGAGGACCCGCCATGAGCAGCAGCGACCAGAACACCCCGCGCGGCCCGATCGACTCGTCCCGCACGCCGCGGTACGCCGGTCCCGCGACGTTCGCCCGGCTGCCGCGACTCGACGAGGTCGGCACCACCGACATCGCCGTGGTCGGCGTCCCCTTCGACAGCGGCGTCTCCTACCGCCCCGGCGCCCGCTTCGGCGGCAACGCCATCCGCGAGGCCTCCCGCCTCCTGCGCCCCTACAACCCGGCGCAGGACGCCTCCCCCTTCGCCCTCGCCCAGGTCGCGGACGCCGGTGACATCGCCGCCAACCCGTTCAACATCAACGAGGCCGTCGAGACCATCGAGGCCGCCGCCGACGACCTCCTCGGCACCGGCGCCCGCATGATGACCCTCGGCGGCGACCACACCATCGCGCTGCCGCTGCTGCGCTCCGTCGCCAAGAAGCACGGCCCCGTCGCCCTGCTCCACTTCGACGCGCACCTCGACACCTGGGACACGTACTTCGGCGCCGAGTACACCCACGGCACGCCGTTCCGCCGGGCCGTCGAGGAAGGCATCCTCGACACCGAGGCGCTCTCCCACGTCGGCACCCGCGGCCCCCTCTACGGCAAGCAGGACCTCACCGACGACGAGAAGATGGGCTTCGGCATCGTCACCTCGGCCGACATCTACCGCCGCGGCGCCGACGAGGTCGCCGACCAGCTCCGCCAGCGCATCGGCAACCGCCCGCTGTACATCTCCATCGACATCGACTGCCTCGACCCGGCCCACGCGCCCGGCACCGGCACCCCCGAGGCCGGCGGCATGACCTCCCGCGAGCTCCTGGAGATCCTCCGCGGCCTCTCCTCCTGCAACCTGGTCTCCGCCGACGTCGTCGAGGTCGCCCCGGCCTACGACCACGCCGAGATCACCGCGGTCGCCGCGTCGCACACGGCGTACGAACTCACGACGATCATGTCCCGCCAGATCGCGGCGAGCCGCGAAGCGAAGTAACGTCCCGCCCGGCCCGGCGCCCGCCGACGGCAGGCGCCGGGCCGGGCCGCCGGGCCGCACCGCACCGACCACGCCACGCCACGCCGCAAGGGGACCGTCCATGACCCACGACCACGACCTGGTCCTGCGCCCGACCGCCGCGCAGACCGAGGCCGCGCTCAACCCGCCCGCCGGGCGCAACGGCGGCGACCTCGTCGTCGAGACCCTCACCGGCCTCGGCGCGACCACCGTCTTCGGCCTCCCCGGCCAGCACGCGCTCGGCATGTTCGACGCCCTGCGCCGCTCCGCCCTGCGGTACGTCGGCCTCCGCGTCGAGAACAACGCCGGCTTCGCCGCCGACGCCTACGGCCGGATCACCGGCGAGGCCGCCCCGCTGCTGCTCTCCACCGGACCCGGCGCGCTCATGTCGCTCGCCGCGCTCCAGGAGGCCGCCGCCGCGTCCGCCCCGGTCCTCGCGATCGGCAGCCAGATCCCGGTCGCCGGGCTCGGCGGCGGCCGGCACGGCTACCTCCACGAGCTGCGCGACCAGCAGGCCTCCTTCCGGGACGTCGTGAAGTCCGTCCACACGGTCCGTACGCAGTCCCAGATCCCGTCCGCGATCGCCGCGGCCTGGGAATCGGCGCTCACCGCCCCGCACGGGCCCGTCTGGGTCGAGATCCCGCAGGACGTGCTCCTCGCCGAGACGACCCTGCCGGTCGTGACGGCGATGGACGCGACCCCCGAGGACGTCGTCCCGCGCCCCGAGCTCACCGCCGTCGCGGCCGACCTGCTGGCGAAGGCCGCCCGGCCCGTGATCATCGCGGGCGGCGGAGTCGTACGCTCCGACGCGGCCGGCAAGCTCCTCGCGCTCGCCGAGCGGATCGACGCGCCCGTCGTCACCACCTTCGGCGGCAAGGGCGCCTTCCCCTGGGAGCACCCGCTCTCGCTCCAGTCCTGGCTGGAGGACCGGCACACCACCGACTTCCTGGAGGACGCCGACGTCCTCCTCGTCGTCGGCTCGGGCCTCGGCGAGCTGTCCTCGAACTACCACACCTTCGCCCCGCGCGGCCGGGTGATCCAGATCGAGGCCGACGCGGGCAAGCTGGAGTCGAACCACCCGGCGCTCGGCATCCACGCGGACGCCCGGCTCGCCCTCCAGGCGCTCCTGGAGACGGTCGACGAGCGCACGGACCCGACCGCCCCCGAGCGGGTCTCGGCCGTCCTGGCCAAGGTGCGGGACCGGATCGCCGCCCAGGACCTCGGTCTGGAGCAGCGGATCGTCGCCGCGGTGCGCGAGGCGCTCCCGGACCGGGCCCCCAGCTTCTGGGACATGACGATCCTCGCGTACTGGGCGTGGTCGGCCTTCGACGCCCGGCACCCGAACACCATGCACTCCGCCCAGGGCGCCGGCGGCCTCGGCTACGGCTTCCCCGCCGCCCTCGGCGCGGCCGCCGCGGACTCCTCGCAGCCGGTCCTCGCGGTCTCCGGCGACGGCGGCGCGATGTACTCGATCGCGGAGCTGGCCACGGCGAAGCAGTACGACCTCGACGTGACCTGGCTGATCGTCGACGACGGCGGCTACGGCATCCTGCGCGAGTACATGACGGGCGCGTTCGGCGAGGCCACGGGCACCGAGCTCACCCGCCCGGACTTCGTCGCCCTCGCCGAGTCCTTCGGCGTCCCGGCGGCGACGACGACCCCGGAAACGCTGACGACCGACCTGACGAAGGCCCTGGCGACCCCGGGCCCGTCGGTGGTCGTGCTCCCGGCCCTCCTGAGGATGTTCGAACCGACGCACCTCTGACCGACGTCCCGCCCGAACCGCCCCGCCGCCCTCGCCCGGGTGGCGGGGCGGCGGCGTTCCCGGCCCGTCCCCGTCCCCGGATGCTGCTCGCTCCGTCGTCCCTCGGTGCGACTCATTCCCTATCACTCGCTCGGTTTGTTGCAGCGGGATGAAATCGCAGCCCAGGCGTGTTGGGCCTTCCGGTAGAGCAGGACGAACGGGAGGCCACTCGTGGCGGCGGTCGGGCAGAAACAGGCGGGCGAGCGGCAGCAGGGATGGGCGCGCAGGCTGGCCGGGTACGCGTGGCACTACAAGGCCAACGTGGTGCTCGCGCTCGGCTCGTCGCTCGTCGGCATGGCCGTGCTCGCCCTCGTACCGCTCGTCACCAAGGTGATCATCGACGACGTCGTCGGGACGAAGACCCGGGACCTCGGCGTCTGGACCGGGCTCCTCATAGGCGCCGCCGTCCTCGTGTACGTCCTCACGTACGTCCGCCGCTACTACGGCGGCCGTCTCGCCCTCGACGTCCAGCACGACCTCCGTACCGACATGTACGGGACCATCACCCGGCTCGACGGGCGGCGGCAGGACGAGCTGTCCACCGGGCAGGTCGTCGGGCGGGCCACCAGCGACCTGCAACTCATCCAGGGCCTTCTCTTCATGCTCCCGATGACGATCGGGAACGTCCTGCTCTTCGTCATCTCGCTGGCCGTCATGGCCTGGCTCTCCCTCCCCCTCACGCTCGTCGCGCTCGCCGTCGCCCCCGCCCTCTGGTTCATCGCCAAGCGCAGCCGCACCCGCCTCCACCCCGCCACCTGGCACGCGCAGCAGCAGGCCGCGGTCGTCGCGGGCGTCGTCGACGGGTCCGTGACCGGCGTCCGGGTCGTCAAGGGCTTCGGCCAGGAGGACCAGGAGACCGGCAAGATCCGGGAGGCCGGGCGCAAGCTCTTCGCCGGCCGGCTGCGCACGATCAGGCTGAACTCGAAGTACACCCCCGCCCTCCAGGCCGTGCCCGCCCTCGGCCAGGTCGCCGTCCTCGCCCTCGGCGGCTGGCTCGCCTACAAGGGCCAGATCACCCTCGGCACCTTCGTCGCCTTCTCCGCCTACCTGGCGTCCCTCGTCGGCCCGGTCCGGATGCTCGCCATGGTCCTCACCGTCGGCCAGCAGGCCCGCGCGGGCGTCGAGCGGGTCCTCGACCTCGTCGACACCGAGCCGGTGATCCAGGACGGCACGAAGGAGCTCCCGGCCGACGCGCCGGCCACCGTCGAGTTCGACGACGTCTCCTTCTCGTACCAGGACGGGCGCCCCGTCCTCGACGGCTTCTCCCTGGACATCCGCTCCGGCGAGACCGTCGCCGTCGTCGGCGCCTCCGGCTCCGGCAAGTCCACCGTCTCGCTCCTCCTGCCCCGCTTCTACGACGTCACCCACGGCGCGGTCCTCGTCGGCGGCCACGACGTCCGCGAGCTCACCCTCGACTCCCTGCGGGCCGCGATCGGCCTCGTCCCCGAGGACTCGTTCCTCTTCTCCGACACGGTCCGCGCCAACATCGCGTACGGCGCCCCGGACGCCACCCAGGAGCAGATCGAGACCGCCGCCCGCGCCGCCCAGGCCGACCGGTTCATCGCCGAGCTGCCCGAGGGGTACGACACCAAGGTCGGCGAGCACGGCCTCACCCTCTCCGGCGGCCAGCGCCAGCGCGTCGCGCTCGCCCGCGCGATCCTCATGGACCCCCGGCTCCTCCTCCTCGACGACGCCACCTCCGCCGTCGACGCCAAGGTCGAGCACGAGATCCACGAGGCCCTGAAGGCGGTCATGGCGGGCCGTACGACCCTGCTCATCGCCCACCGCCGCTCCACCCTCGGCCTCGCCGACCGCATCGCCGTCCTCGACGACGGCCGGCTCTCCGACATCGGCACCCACGAGGAGCTGGAGGAGCGCTCCGCGCTCTACCGCCGTCTCCTCACCGACCCCGACGAGCTCGGCGCCGTCTCGCCCGGGCACGTGACCCCGGCCGAGCTCCCCGAGGACGCCACGCTGCGGGCCGAGCTCGACGCCGAGTTCGACGCGGAGCGCGGCATCACCCCGGCCCTGTGGGTACGGGACGGCCGCGCCGACGAGGAGAGCCCGGCCCCCGGAGCCACCCCCGAGCTGCTCGCCGCCGTCGAGGCCCTGCCGCCCGCCACCGACACCCCCGGGATCGACGAGGCCCGCGCGGTCTCCCCGGAGGACGCGTACGGCCTGCGCCGGCTGCTCCGCGGCTTCGGCGTCCCGCTGCTCATCAGCCTCGGCCTGGTCGCCCTCGACGCGGGCGCCGGCCTGCTGCTGCCGGTCCTGATCCGGCACGGCATCGACGAGGGCGTGAACCGGCTCGCGATCGGCGCCGTCTGGGCGGCCTCCGCGCTCGCCCTGGTCACCGTGCTCGTGCAGTGGGTCGCGCAGACCGCCGAGACCCGGATGACGGGCCGCACCGGCGAGCGGGTCCTCTACGCCCTGCGCCTGAAGATCTTCGCCCAGCTCCAGCGCCTCGGCCTGGACTACTACGAGCGCGAGCTCACCGGCCGGATCATGACCCGCATGACCACGGACGTGGACGCGCTCTCCACGTTCCTGCAGACGGGTCTGGTCACCGCCTTCGTCTCGGTCGTGACCTTCTTCGGGATCATGGTCGCGCTGCTCGTGCTCGACCTCCAGCTGGCCCTGGTCGTCTTCGCGACCCTGCCGGTCCTCGCCGTCGCCACGTACTTCTTCCGCCGGTCGAGCGTGAAGGCGTACGAGCTGGCGCGCGAGCGGATCAGCGTCGTCAACGCCGACCTCCAGGAGTCGGTCGTCGGGCTGCGGATCGTGCAGGCCTTCCGCCGCGAGCGCTCGGGCGCGGAGCGGTTCGCCGCCCGCAGCGACGAGTACCGCGAGGCGCGCGTCCGCGGCCAGTGGCTGATCTCGATCTACTTCCCGTTCGTGACGCTGCTGTCCTCGGTGGCCGCCGCGGGCGTCATGATCGTCGGCGCGAACCGTATCGACGGCGGCACCCTCACCACCGGCGCGCTCGTCGCCTACCTCCTCTACATCGACCTCTTCTTCGCCCCCGTGCAGCAGCTCTCGCAGGTCTTCGACGGCTACCAGCAGGCCGCCGTCTCGCTGAAGCGGATGCAGGAGCTGCTCCAGGAGCCGACGTCGACGGCCGCCGCCGACGCGCCCCGGGACGTGCGGTCGCTGCGCGGCGAGATCGCGTTCGAGGACGTGTCCTTCGCGTACGGGGGCGAGGAAGAGGCCCTCACCGGCATCGACCTGCGCATCCCGGCCGGGCAGACCGTCGCCTTCGTCGGCGAGACCGGCGCGGGCAAGTCGACCCTGGTCAAGCTGGTCGCGCGGTTCTACGACCCGACGGGCGGCCGGGTCACCGCCGACGGCACCGACCTGCGGGACCTGGACCTCACCGCGTACCGCCACCGGCTCGGGGTCGTCCCCCAGGAGGCGTACCTCTTCCCCGGGACGGTCCGCGACGCCATCGCCTACGGCCGCCCCGAGGCGACCGACGCGGAGGTCGAGGCGGCGGCCCGCGCGGTCGGCGCGCACGACATGATCGCCACGCTCGACGGCGGCTACCTCCACGAGGTCGCCGAGCGGGGCCGCAACCTCTCCGCCGGCCAGCGCCAGCTCATCGCGCTCGCCCGCGCCGAGCTCGTCGACCCGGACGTCCTGCTCCTCGACGAGGCCACGGCCGCCCTCGACCTGGCCACCGAGGCCCAGGTCAACCAGGCCACCGACCGGCTCGCGGGCCGCCGGACGACGCTCGTCGTCGCCCACCGCCTGACCACGGCGGCCCGCGCGGACCGGGTGGTCGTGATGGACCACGGCCGGGTCGCCGAGGACGGCACCCACGACGAACTGCTCGCCCTGGGCGGCCGGTACGCGTCGCTGTGGAGCGCCTTCATCGGGGAGGCGGAGGAACCGGAGCCCGAGCGGGTGTGAGCACGGGCGGGCGGGCGCGGGTGAGTACGGGCGGGCGTGCGGGTGTGAGCACCGGCGGACGGGCGGGTGTGAGTACGGGTAGGCGTGCGGCGGGCGTGCGCGGGTGAGTGCGGGCCGTCCGCCCGGCTGAGTATCCGAGCGGATTCCCGTCCTCCGCCCCGCAGGCTTGGACGAGGGCATGCGCCCCGACCCCCGCCCCCGCGCCGAGGCCGTCTTCCCGCTGTTCGTCCTGACGACGTTCGCGTCAGCACGCGGAGGCAACCATTCCGGTGGCTCGTGCGTCGTACGCCCGTACGCCTGAATCTCCGTACGTCCGTACGGAGACTCGCTCGGGAGGGGACCGCATGCTCACGGACATGCCGACGGACGCGACACCCGCACCACACCGCCGACGGCTGCTCGCGCGCGTCCTCGTCCCGTTCCTCGCCGCCCTCGCGCTGCTCCTGACCCCCTGGCCCGGACCGGGCGGCGGCGCCACCGCCGAGGCCGTCTCCGTCTGCACCGGCCGCCCGGCCAAGACCTACCGCTTCGCCACCGGCGAGCTGCGCCTCTACCGGACCCGTCACTACGCCTGCGCCGTCACCGTCGCCAAGCGGCCCGGCGCCGCCCGTCCGATGACCGTCTCCCTCCAGCCGCGCGGCGGCCGTCCCGCCGTCAAGGCCGGACGGTTCGGCCGGCAGACCGGCCCGGTCACCGTCCACGCCCTCAACCGCTGCGTCCGCGCCTACGGTTCGGTGGCCGGACAGGGCAGGTCCACGGGCTGGATCCTGTGCTGACGCCGACCCGTTTCCCCTGCTGACGCCGGGTCTTTCCTCTGCTGAAGCACAGGAAAGTCCAAGAGTAAGGACCAACAAGGTCTGGCGGTCCACACGTTGCCCCCGCTAGGTTCGCGACACCGTTGTGAACCAAGGGGAGGACGAATGCGCAAGTCGCTCAGAGGGCTGGTGTCGCTCGCGGTGCTCATAGGCACCGTCGGCACCGCGGGCGTGGCCACCGCGGCGGACACGGAGGCCAACAGCCCCACCGCCGTCGCCGACTCGCAGAGCACGGACATCAAGGACCGCATCCTGGCGATCCCCGGGATGAGCCTGATCGAGGAGAAGCCCTACGCCGGCTACCGCTACTTCGTCCTGGACTACGTCCAGCCGATCGACCACAAGCGCCCGTGGGCGGGCACCTTCAAGCAGCGGCTCTCCGTCCTCCACAAGGACACGAGCCGTCCCACCGTCTTCCGCACCAGCGGCTACGGCCTGAGCACCACTCCCAGCCGCGCCGAGCCGACCCGGATCATCGACGGCAACCAGATCTCCATGGAGTACCGCTTCTTCACGCCGTCCCGCCCGCAGCCGGCCGACTGGTCCAAGCTCGACATCTGGCAGGCGGCCAGCGACCAGCACCGGATCTACACCGCGCTGAAGAAGATCTACCAGGAGAACTGGCTCTCCACCGGCGCCTCGAAGGGCGGCATGACCGCCACCTACTACGAGCGCTTCTACCCGCGTGACATGGACGGCGTCGTCGCGTACGTCGCCCCGAACGACGTGGTGAACAACGAGGACTCGGCCTACGACCGCTTCTTCGCGAACGTCGGCACCAAGGCCTGCCGCGACCGCCTGAACAACATGCAGCGCGAGGCCCTCGTCCGCCGCGAGCCGCTGCAGAAGAAGTTCAAGGAGAAGTCCGAGGCCGACGGCGCCACCTTCAACACCATCGGCACCGTCGACAAGGCCTACGAGGCCGTCGTCCTCGACTTCGTCTGGGGCTTCTGGCAGTACTACGGCGAGGACGTCTGCGACCAGATCCCGGACGCGGCGACCGCGAGCGACGACGCCGTCTACGAGACGATCGACGCCTACTCCGGCTGGGCCGCCTACACCGACCAGGGCCTGGACTACTACACGCCGTACTACTACCAGGCGGCCACCCAGCTCGGCTCGCCCAGCATCAAGCAGCCGCACCTCGGGGGCCTCAGCCGCTACGGCTACCAGCCGGCCCGCAACTTCGTGCCGAGCTCCATCCCGATGAAGTTCCAGCCGCAGGTCATGCGGGACGTCGACAACTGGGTCCGCAGGAACGCGAACCAGATGCTCTTCGTCTACGGCGGCAACGACCCGTGGGGCTCCGAGCCGTTCCACCTCGGCAAGGGCGCGCGCGACAGCTACGTCTACACGGCGCCTGGCGCGAACCACGGCGCCAACGTCGCCGGGCTCGTCGACGCCGAGCGCGAGAACGCCACCGCCCGCATCCTGGCCTGGGCCGGCGTCTCCGCCCCGGCCGTCGAGGCGGCGCAGCCCCTGGCGCGCTTCGACGCCCGCCTCGACAAGGCGGTCGACGAGGACGTGACGCGGGAGCACGGGCTGCGCCCGTAACTCCCCAGTACGCGTGGGTGTGCCCGGCGGTCCTCGGAGGACCGCCGGGCACACCCGTATCGCGTGTCAGCTGTACGAGAGACCGTGGCCGACCGGGTACAGCACCCGGGTCGGGTCGTCCGCGCTCTGCACCGGGACGGGCAGCCGCCCCTTCGGCCGCGCCCGCCCGGCCAGGACCCGGACCGCGGCGCGGAGTTCGACGTCGGTCCAGGAGTAGGCGGCGAGGGTCGCCCGCTGGCCGCTGATCCGGGCGATGTCGTACGGGTTGCGGATCGCGATCGTCACGACGGGCACACCGCTCGCGACGAGCCGCGCGACGAGCGTGCGCTGCGGGCTGGTCGCGGTGATGTTGTACGTGCCCACGACGACGACGTCCTGCCCGGCCGCCGCCGCCACCGCCTCCTCGATCCTCGCGGCCGTCGGGGTGATCCCGGTGGAGAGCGCCGTCGCGGTGAACCCGAGCTCCCCGAGGGCCGTGGCCAGGGTCGTGGTGGGCGGCCCGGTCGTGCCGGACGGCGAGGCGGGGTCGGCGCCGACGACGAGGACCTTGCCGTGGCCGGCGGGGCTCAGCGGCAGGAAGCCGCCCTCGTTGAGGAGCAGGGTCGTGGTCTGCTCGGCGATCCGGTCGGCCCGGTCGAGGTGCGCCCGGGTGCCGACCACCCGGTCGACGCCCGCGCGGGTCACGTACGGCTGCCGGAAGAGGCCCAGCTTCGCCTTGAGCCGCAGGATCCGCAGGATCGATTCGTCGAGCCGGCTCTCCGTCAGCTCGCCGCCCTTGACCGCCGCCAGGACCGCCTTCCAGGCGACGTCCAGGTTCGGCGGGTTGAGCAGCTGGTCCACCCCTGCCTTGAGCGCCAGGACCGGGACGCGCTCGTCGCCGTACTTGGTGCGCACGCCCTCCATGCCGAGCGAGTCGGTGACCACCACGCCGTCGTAGCCGAGCTGTTCGCGCAGGATGCCGGTGAGGATGGGCCGGGAGAGGGTCGCCGGGTCCTCGCTGGGGTCGAGCGCGGGCACCACGATGTGCGCCGTCATGATCGAGTCGATCCCGGCGGCGATCGCCGACGCGAAGGGCGGCGCGTCGAGCTCGGCCCACTGGGCCCGGGTGTGGGTGATCGTCGGCAGGCCGTAGTGGCT
Organism: Streptomyces sp. NPDC042346; assembly: GCF_055581845.1. Classification (NCBI taxonomy): domain Bacteria; kingdom Bacillati; phylum Actinomycetota; class Actinomycetes; order Kitasatosporales; family Streptomycetaceae; genus Streptomyces; species Streptomyces sp. NPDC042346. Next base: position 156,596 of record NZ_JBVJEH010000003.1, read on the forward strand.
GTCGACGGCGGTGTCGCCGTGGCCCGGGAAGTGCTTGGAGGTGGCCGCGACCCCGGCCCGCTGGTAGCCCTTGACCTGGGCGGCGACCAGACCGGCGACCGCCTGGGGGTCGGAGCCGAAGGAACGGACGCCGATCACCGGGTTGGCCGGGTTGACGTTGACGTCGGCGACCGGGGCGTAGTTCTGCCGGATGCCGACGGCGGCGAGCTCGGCGCCCGCGATCTGCGCGGCCTTCCGGGCGTCCGCGAGCGAGCCGCCCGCGCCGAGGGCCATCGCCCCGGGCACCAGGGTGGCCGGCTCGCCGACCCGGCAGACGATGCCGTGCTCCTGGTCGGTCGAGATGAGCAGGGGGACCGGGGTCGGCTGCGCGAGACCGGCCTGCTGGATGCCGTTGGAGAGCTCGGCGATCTGCTGCGGGTCGCGGGTGTTGTGGGCCCAGGAGAAGTAGATGACGCCACCGACGTGATAGCGCTCGACCAGCTCGGCGGCGGTGCGGACGCCGATCTCCTTGACGTTGGCGTCGATGTCGGCCTGGTCGGGGGCGGTCGCGGAGTGGCCGTACACCCGCATGACGAAGAGCTGGCCGACCTTCTCCTCCAGGGACATCCGATCGATGATTCGCTGGAGCTTCTTGTCGTCGTGCCGCTCCTGCGCGGCGTGGGCCACCGGGGCGGTGACTCCGGTGACGGCGGCTGCGGCGGCTGCGGCGGTCACCGTGAGAAGGGTGCGTCGGGAGGGGGCGGGGGCGCGGTGGTGCACTGATGCTCCTTCCGGCCGTGCGAGGTTGAAGGAAACTTCCAAGGTGTCACGGATAGCCCGAAAGTAACTGCCAGGTCAAGGATCCGCGCAGGAATCGCCTCGGGCCCCGGCCGACTACGCGCCCGCGACGGACGTGACGGACGTGACGGAGGGCCAGAGCTCCTGGAGCGTACGGACCGTCTCCCGGATCGCCGGGCGCCGCGCCGCCCCCGTCCTCCACATGGCGTGCAGCCGGCGCGTCGGCACCGGGTCGAGGTGGACCGGCGTCACCTCCGGCGGCAGCCCGCCGCGGCCGAGCCGCGGGACGAGCGCGATGCCCAGACCGGCCGCCACCAGGGCGACCTGGGTGTGGTTCTCCTCCGCCTGATGGGCGATCAGCGGCTCGTACCCCGTCGCCCGCAGCGTCCGGGTCAGCCAGGTGTGGCAGACCGTGCCCGGCGGCTGCGAGATCCACCGCTCGTCCGCCAGCTCCTCCCGCCGCACCGACTTCCGGCCCGCCAGCGGGTGGTCCCGGTGGACGAGGATGTCGCACAGGTCGTCGCCGACGGCCGCCCGCTCGACCCCCGGCGGGGCCGGCAGCGGGGCGATGTCCCAGTCGTGCACCACGGCCAGATCGATCACGCCCCGCGCCACCAGGTCGATCGAGAGGTGCGGGTCCACCTCCGACAGGCGGGCGTCGAGACCGGGGTGGCGCCGGGCCAGCTCCGCGAGCGCCCGGGGCATCAGACCGCGCGCCGCGCTCGCGAAACAGCCGATCGTCAGACGCCCGGACGGCAGACCGCGCCGCTCCTCGATCCGCACCTCGGCCTCCTCCACGAGGGCGAGCAACTGCTGCGCTGTGTCGGCGAGTTGATGGGCCTCGTCGGTGAGGCGGATGCCGCGGCCGCTGCGTTCGAGCAGGGTCGTACGGGTCTCGCGCTCCAGCTTCGCGATCTGCTGCGAGACCGCCGACGGGGTGTAGCCGAGGGCGGAGGCGGCGGCGCCGACGCTGCCGTGGACGGCGACGGCGTGGAGGGCGCGCAGACGGCCGAGATCGAGCACGGGGGGCTCCCGTCGGAGTGGGTTCGGGTGCAGTGGATGAAGTGTTGCTTCATCCCACCATGAAGGAACCCGTGCTGGTGCTACACGGTCGCCGGCGCGATGCTCGACACATGAGCCCCGCCCCCTCGCGCTCCTCAGCCCCCACCCTCCCCTCAGCCTCCGCCCTCCCCACCCTCCCCTCCGTCCCCACCCGTCTCGCCCCGGCCCACCTCGCCCTCGCCGCCCTCGTCGCGGCCGTCTGGGGCGTCAACTTCGTCGTCATCGAGATCGGCCTCGACCACTTCCCGCCGCTGCTCTTCTCCGCCCTCCGCTTCCTCGCCGCCGCCCTGCCGGCCGTCTTCCTCGTCGGCCGCCCCACCGTCGCCTGGAAGTGGATCGTGGGCGTCGGACTCGTCCTGGGCGTGGCCAAGTTCGGGCTGCTCTTCACCGGCATGGACCTCGGCGCCCCGGCCGGACTCTCGTCCCTGGTCCTCCAAGTCCAGGCGGTCTTCACCGCGCTCTTCGCCTTCGCGGCCCTCGGCGAGCGCCCCGGCCGGCTCAAGGTGGCGGGCATGGCGGTCGCCCTCGCGGGCATCGGCGTCGCGGCGGTCGACGAGGGCGCGTTCGACGGTGCGGCGGGGGCGCTCACGGGCTTCGCCCTGGTGGTCGCGGCGGCGGCCTGCTGGGGCGTCTCCAACGTCCTGACCCGCAAGGCCTCCCCGCCCGACGCCCTCAACTTCATGGTGTGGGTCAGCACCGTGCCCGTCCTGCCGCTGCTCGCCCTCTCCCTCCTCCTGGAGGGACCGGAGCGCGACCTCGCGGCCCTGCGCGGACTCGACTGGACGGGCGTCGGCGTCATCCTCTACGTCGCCTGGATCACGACCGTCTTCGGCTTCGGTGCCTGGGGGTGGCTGCTCCGCCGCCACCCGGCCTCCTCCGTCGCGCCCTTCTCGCTCCTCGTCCCCGTCTTCGGCATGTCCTCGGCCGCCCTGTTCCTGGGAGAGGGAGTGAGCCCGCTCCGCTGGTGCGCGGCGGCGCTGCTGGTCGGGGGAGTGGCGCTGACCTCCTTCGCACCGGGAGCGCGCCGGACGCCGCCGCCCCGTAATTCCCTGGCGGCACGGGAGCCCGTGACCGTATCGTCGTCCGGTCCCACCTGCGAGGAAAGGCCCGTATGACCTTCGAGCACATCACCGTCGACACCCCCGAGCCCGCGCCCGGCGCCGTCCTGCTCGCCGGCATCCCGGGCAGCGGCAAGTCGACCGTCGCGGCGGCCCTCGCGGCCCGCTTCGCCCGCTCCGCGCACATCGAGGTCGACCACCTCCAGGAGCTGATCGTCCAGGGCTGCCGCTGGCCCAGCCCGGACGGCGACCCGGAGGCGGACCGCCAGATCCTGCTGCGCGCCCGCAACGGCTGCCTCCTCGCGGACAGCTTCGCCGCGGCCGGCTTCCTGCCGGTCCTCGACGACGTGGTCGTACGCCGCTCCCACCTGGACTTCTACCGCGCCCACACGAAGACGGCGAAGCTCCACGTGGTCATCCTGGCCCCGGGCCCGGACAAGGCCTGGGAACGCAACAACGCCCGCCACAAGAAGCTCACCACGAACTGGGCTTTCCTCGACGAGGCCATGCGCGAGGAACTCTCCGGCGAGGGCGTCTGGATCGACAACGCGGACCAGACGATCGAGGAGACGGTCGAAGCGGTCCTGACGGCGACGGGCCTGACGCCGGAGAACTAGGTCAGCTCTCGGAGCGGGGGAATCCGTCGGTCTTCACGACGATCTCCCGCCCTTCGAGGGGGAGGACCAGGTCTTCGCCGAAGGCGATCTGCTCCTGGTCCATGTAGGCGCCGGTACGCGTGGGGTTCCGGTGGATGGTGCAGGTGCTGTCCGACGGGTCGATGATCACGTAGAGCGGGATGGCGCATTCGGCGTACATCCGGAACTTCTTGTCGAAGTCATTGTCCCGCGTGCTCTTCGAGACGACCTCGAGCACGGCCTCCAGGCTGTGCCACTCGTAGCGCCCCCGACTGTTCAGCTCGGAGCCGGGGGCGACGATGGCGAGATCAGGGGCGTAGCCGTACAGGCTGGACGGGAAGTCGATCATGACGTCCGAGAGGATCTCGCCCTCGTCGGCCAGCTGTTGATCGATCTGGGGTGCCGCGTCGATGACGACGTCTGACTGCTGCTCGGTGCGCGGCGTCAGGATGATCTTCCCGTCCGTGATCTCCACGCGGTATCCACCGGGCAGGTTCACGCCGTCCAGCACTTCCCAGGCGCTGAGTGCGTTCATCATCGGTGGTGCCATGGGGCCTCCGCGTTTCGGTACGTCTCACGATACTGACCCGCTACCCCCGCGGCCGGGCCGTCGACCCCCTGAGCACCAGCTCCCCCGGGACGTTCACGGGACCCCCCGCCGGAGGCTCCTCCGCGCCCATGGCCAGGCGGCCCGCCCGTACGCCCGCGTCGTGCAGGGGCAGGCGGACGGTCGTGAGGGCCGGGACCGCGTCCACCGAGAAGGGCAGGTCGTCGAAGCCCGCCACCGAGACGTCGTCCGGGATGGACAGGCCCCGCTCCCGCAGGGCCGCGCAGACGCCGAGCGCCACCGTGTCGTTGGCGGCGACGACCGCCGTCAAGTCCGGGTCGCGGACGAGGAGTTCGGCGGTCGCCTCGTAGCCGGACCGGCGGTCGTACGGGCCGTGGACCGTCGGCCCCTCGGCGACCCCCGCCGCCGCGAGCGCCGCCCGGTGGCCTTCGAGCCGGTGCCGGGTCGTCGTCCGGTCGGCCGGGCCCGCCACGTATCCGATGCGCCGGTGTCCGAGGTCGAGCAGGTGCTCGGTCAGGCGCTGCGCGCCGGTGCGGTTGTCGAAGACGAGCGCCGCCGTGTTCGCGTCGCCCGGCACCGGCGGCCGCCCGCACAGCACCACCCGGGTCCCCGCCTCCGCGAGTTTGGCCAGTTTGCCCGCCGTCGCCGCCAGGTGCCCGGGGTCCTCCAGCGAGCCGCCCATGAGGATCACGGCCGCGGCCCGCTGCCGCTGGAGCAGGGTGAGGTAGGTCAGTTCGCGCGCGGGGGAGCCGCCGGTGTTGCAGACGACGGCGAGCTTCTCGCCCCCGGCCCGCCCCGACGCGACCTCTCCGATCGCGCTCTGCGCCGCGCTCGCCATGATCCCGAAGAAGGGGTCGGCGATGTCGTTGACCAGCACGCCGACCAGGTCGGACGTGGCGGCGGCCAGGGAGCTCGCGGGGCCGTTGAGGACGTAGTCCAGCTCGTCCACCGCCCGCAGGACCCGCTCGCGGGTCGAGGCGGCGACCGGGTAGTTGCCGTTGAGGACCCGGGACACGGTCGCGGGGGAGACCCGGGCGCGGGCGGCCACGTCCGCCAGGGTGACGGTCATCGTGTGCGTTACCTCCGAGGCCCTTGTCCGGCGTGATGTCGGCAGGTTAGCTTCCTCCCAGACAGAAAGCGCTTTCTATCGAGGCGCGGAATTGCCGGGAGAGGAAGATTTCGTGACACGCAGGACAGTCCGCATCGCCATGAACGGCGTCACCGGGCGCATGGGCTACCGCCAGCACCTCGTCCGCTCGATCCTCGCGCTGCGCGAGCAGGGCGGACTCGACCTCGGCAACGGCGAGATCCTCTGGCCCGAGCCCGTCCTCGTCGGCCGCCGCGAACACGCCCTGCGCGCGCTCGCCGAGCGCCACGGCCTCACCGAGTGGTCCACCGACCTCGACGCCGTCCTCGCCGACGACACCGTCGACATCTACTTCGACGCCCAGGTCACCTCCGCCCGCGTCGACGCCCTCACCAAGGCCATCGACGCCGGAAAGCACATCTACACCGAGAAGCCCACCGCCGCCGACCTCGCCGGCGCCCTGGAGCTCGCCCGGCTCGCCGAGGCGAAGGGCATCAAGCACGGCGTCGTCCAGGACAAGCTCTTCCTCCCCGGCCTGCTCAAGCTCAAGCGGCTCATCGACGGCGGCTTCTTCGGCGAGATCCTGTCCGTGCGCGGCGAGTTCGGTTACTGGGTCTTCGAGGGCGACTGGCAGGACGCCCAGCGCCCCAGCTGGAACTACCGCTCGGAGGACGGCGGCGGCATCGTCGTCGACATGTTCCCGCACTGGGAGTACGTGCTCCACGAGCTCTTCGGCCGGGTCACGAGCGTCGCCGCGCACGTCGCCACCCACGTCCCGCAGCGCTGGGACGAGCAGGGCAAGCCGTACGCCGCGACCGCCGACGACGCCGCGTACGGCATCTTCCAGCTGGAGGGCGGCGCCGTCGCCCAGATCAACTCCTCCTGGACGGTCCGCGTCAACCGCGACGAGCTCGTCGAGTTCCAGGTCGACGGCACCCACGGCTCCGCCGTCGCCGGACTCCGCAACTGCCGCGTCCAGCACCGCTCGGCCACCCCGAAGCCCGTCTGGAACCCCGACATCCCGGTCACCGAGTCCTTCCGCGACCAGTGGCAGGAGGTCCCCGACAACACCGAGTTCGACAACGGATTCAAGACCCAGTGGGAGCTCTTCCTGCGGCACGTCACCCTCGGCGAGCCGTACCACTGGGACCTGCTCGCCGGCGCCCGCGGCGTCCAGCTCGCCGAGCTGGGACTGAGGTCGGCCGCCGAGGGCCGCCGCCTCGACGTCCCGGAGGTCTCCCTGTGATCCGCCTCCCGCAGGCGGGCGGAGGCGTACGGGAGCACACGCCCCGCACGGAGCCCCTCGCCGTCCCCACGGGCGGCGCCCTGGTCTCCCGTACGGTCTTCTCCGCCGCGCACGTCGTCGCCGACCCGTACGCCGACACCACCCCCGACTCGCCCGCCGCCGTCGACTGGGACGCCACCCTCGCCTTCCGCCGCCACCTCTGGTCCCACGGCCTCGGGGTCGCGGAGGCCATGGACACCGCCCAGCGCGGCATGGGCCTCGACTGGGCCGGGGCCGCCGAGCTGATCCGCCGCTCCGCCGCCGAGGCGAAGGCCGTCGGCGGCCGCATCGCCTGCGGCGTCGGCACCGACCAGCTCACCGCACCCGCCGACCTCCTGACCGTCCGGCAGGCCTACGAGGAGCAGCTCGCCCTCGTCGAGGAGACCGGCTCCCAGGCCATCCTGATGGCCTCCCGGGCCCTCGCCGCCGCGGCGGCGACCCCGGACGACTACCTCGACACGTACGGCCACCTCCTCCGCCAGGCGAGCGAACCGGTGGTCCTGCACTGGCTCGGCCCGATGTTCGACCCGGCCCTGGAGGGCTACTGGGGCTCGGCGGACCTCGACGCCGCCACCGAGACCTTCCTCGACGTGATCGCCGCCCACCCCGACAAGGTCGACGGCATCAAGGTCTCCCTCCTCGACGCCCGGCGCGAGGTCGAGCTGCGCCGCCGCCTCCCGGAGGGCGTCCGCTGCTACACGGGCGACGACTTCCACTACCCGGAGCTCATCGCCGGCGACGAACAGGGCTTCAGCCACGCCCTGCTGGGCATCTTCGACCCCCTCGCCCCGCTCGCGGCCGAGGCGGTCCGGACCCTCGACACCGGCGACGTCGCGGGCTTCCGCAAGCTCCTCGACCCGACCGTCGAGCTCTCCCGGCACCTCTTCGCCGCCCCGACCCGCTTCTACAAGACGGGCGTCGTCCTCCTCGCCTGGCTCGCCGGCCACCAGGAGCACTTCACGATGGTCGGCGGCCTCCAGTCCGCCCGCTCGCTCCCGCACCTCGCCCGGGCCTACGAACTCGCCGACGGACTCGGCCTGTTCCCCGACCCGGCGCTCGCCGAGGCCCGCATGCGCTCCCTGCTCACCGTGTACGGAGTACCGCAGTGAACCTCGACCGCTTCAGCATCAACCAGATGACCGTCAAGCAGCTCGCCCTGCCCGAACTGGTCGCGGAGTGCGTCCGGCTCGGCGTCCCGGGCGTCGGCCTGTGGCGCGAACCCGTCCAGGAGTACGGGGTCGAGGCGGCGGCCGCTCTCGTACGGGACGCGGGCCTCGCCGTCACCACCCTCTGCCGGGGCGGGTTCTTCACCGCGGACGGCTGGGAGGCGGAGAACCGCGCCGCCATCGACGAGGCCGTGACGCTCGGCACCGACACCCTCGTCCTGGTCTCCGGCGGCCTCACCCCCGCCTGTCCCGACCTGCCCTCCGCGCGGGCCCGGATCGCCGAGGCCATCGGGGCACTCGCCCCGTACGCGGGGGAGCGCGGCGTCCGCCTCGCCATCGAGCCGCTGCACCCGATGTACGCCTCCGACCGCTGCGCGGTCTCCACGCTCGATCAGGCCCTGGACATCGCGGAGCGGTTCCCGGCCGAGCAGGTGGGCGTCACCGTCGACACGTACCACCTCTGGTGGGACGACCGGGCCCCGGCCGCGGTGGAACGCGCGGGCGCGGCGGGCCGCGTCCACTCCTTCCAGCTCGCCGACTGGACGACCCCGCTGCCGGCCGGAGTCCTCAACGGCCGGGGCCAGTTGGGCACGGGCGCGATCGACCTCCGGGCCTGGGCGGACCTCGTGGAGAAGGCCGGCTACACCGGCCCGGTCGAGGTGGAACTCTTCAACGACGAACTGTGGGCACGGGACGGCGTCGAGGTCCTGGAGGAGACCCTGGAACGCTTCCTGGCGGTCTGAGAGTGCCGCGAACGGTACGGCTTGCCTGAGGCTTCGAGGCCGGCGGCTACTTCTTGCCGCCGCCGCCCAGCAGGTCGCCCAGGCCGTCGCCGCCCTTCTTCGCGGCGGCGCGCTTGGTGAGGGCGGCGACGATGACCGGGACCAGGATGTCGACTGCGCGGTCGACCGTCGCGGGCGGCAGGCCGGTGCGCTTGGCGACCGCGCTCGCCGCCGGGCGGGCGAGCTTGGCGAGCACCCCGGCCATCAGGCCCCCGGCCGCCAGGCCGCCGAGCGTGGCGACGCCCTGGAGCGGTGGCTCGGCCGACGCGACCTCGTCGACGGCGGCCCGGACCTCGTCCGCGCTGGCCGGCTCGGCCGCCGCCCGGCGCAGCTCGCCGGAGAGCTCCGTGACCGAACTGTCCACGAGCTCCTGGGCCCCGGTGGCGTCGGTCCCGAGCAGCCCGGCGATCTCCTGGAGCCGGTCGTCGCCGAGCTCGGTCAGGACGTCGTCCTGGAAGGAAGGTTCACTCATGCCGGAAACGCTAGGCGGGGAGCGGTGGGACGGCACGTCGGGAGAATCTCCGTTGCCGCACTGCCGGACGGACGTCACGATGAGGGCCATGACAACGGAGATACGGCGCGTCAATCCGGAAGGCCTGCACCCGACCCCCGGATACCACCACGTCACGGTCGTGGAGACGGGCCGTACGGCCTACCTGGCCGGGCAGTGCCCCCTGGGGCCGGACGGCACGCTCGTCGGGGACGACGTGGACGGACAGGTCGACCAGATCGTGGCCAACGCCCTGGCCGCGCTGGCGGCCGTCGGTGCGACGCCGGACCGGGTCGTCAAGTCCGTGATCTACGTCGTGAGCGACGAGCGGCCGGTACTCGCCGCCGTCTGGGCACGGCTCAACGCGTCCGCCCTCGGGCCCGCCTTCACCACGGCGAGCACGCTGCTCGGGGTCGCGCAGCTCGGATTCCCCGGACAGCGGGTCGAACTGGACCTCACCGCGGCGCTCTGAGCTTCCCGGCACCCCGGGACGCGAGTTGTCCACAGGGCGTCCCGGGTGTCCGAGGCCTTCGCTACGGTCGGTGCATGTCGAACGAGGGTCGCGGTCCGGCAGTGCTCGAAGGGGTGCTGGAGCGGATCACCTATGCCAACGAGGAGAGCGGGTACACGGTCGCCCGCGTCGACACCGGGCGCGGCGCCGGCGACCTCCTCACGGTCGTCGGTGCGCTGCTCGGCGCCCAGCCGGGGGAGTCGCTGCGGATGGAGGGCCGCTGGGGGTCCCACCCGCAGTACGGCAAGCAGTTCACCGTCGACAACTACACGACGATCCTCCCGGCGACGATCCAGGGCATCCGCCGCTATCTCGGCTCCGGTCTCGTGAAGGGCATCGGCCCGGTCTTCGCCGACCGCATCACGCAGCACTTCGGGCTCGACACCCTCGACATCCTCGAAGAGTCCCCCGCGCGTCTGATCGAGGTCCCGGGTCTGGGCCCCAAGCGCACCGGGAACATCACGGCGGCCTGGGAGGAGCAGAAGGCGATCAAGGAGGTCATGGTCTTCCTCCAGGGAGTGGGCGTCTCCACCTCCATCGCGGTCCGGATCTACAAGAAGTACGGGGACGCCTCCATCTCCGTCGTGAAGAACCAGCCCTACCGGCTCGCCGCCGACGTGTGGGGGATCGGCTTCCTCACCGCCGACCGCATCGCGCAGGCCGTCGGCATCCCGCACGACAGCCCCGACCGGGTGAAGGCCGGCCTCCAGTACGCCCTGTCGCAATCCACCGACCAGGGCCACTGCTTCCTGCCCGAGGAGCGGCTGATCGCCGACGCCGTCAAGCTCCTCCAGGTCGACACGGGGCTCGTCATCGAGTGCCTGGCCGAGCTCGCGGAGGACCCCGAGGGGGTCGTACGGGAGTCGGTGCCCGGCCCCGAGGGGGCGCCGGTCACCGCCGTGTACCTGGTGCCCTTCCACCGCGCCGAGCTGTCGCTCGCGGGGCAGCTCGGCCGGCTCCTGCGGACCGGCGAGGACCGCATGCCCGCCTTCCGGGACGTGGCCTGGGACAAGGCGCTGGCCTGGCTCGCCGAGCGCACCGGGGCCACGCTCGCGCCCGAGCAGGAGGAGGCGGTCCGGCTCGCCCTGACCTGCAAGGTCGCGGTCCTCACCGGCGGCCCCGGCTGCGGCAAGTCCTTCACGGTCCGCTCGATCGTGGAGCTGGCCCGGGCCAAGAAGGCCAAGGTCGTCCTCGCCGCGCCCACCGGCCGGGCCGCCAAGCGGCTCGCCGAGCTGACCGGCGCCGAGGCCTCCACCGTCCACCGGCTCCTGGAGCTCAAACCGGGCGGGGACGCGGCCTACGACCGGGACCGGCCGCTCGACGCCGACCTGGTCGTCGTCGACGAGGCCTCCATGCTCGACCTGCTCCTGGCGAACAAGCTGGTCAAGGCCGTGGCACCCGGTGCCCACCTGCTCCTCGTGGGGGACGTCGACCAGCTCCCCTCGGTCGGCGCGGGCGAGGTCCTCGGCGACCTGCTGGCCCCCGGCAGCCCCGTACCCGCCGTGCGGCTGACCCGGATCTTCCGGCAGGCCCAGCAGTCCGGGGTCGTCACGAACGCGCACCGGATCAACTCCGGCACGCCGCCCCTCACCCAGGGCCTGCCGGACTTCTTCCTCTTCGTCGAGGAGGAGACCGAGGACGCCGCGCGGGTCGCCGTGGAGGTCGCGGCCCGCCGCATTCCGGCCAAGTTCGGCCTCGACCCGCGCCGGGACGTCCAGGTCCTGGCCCCCATGCACCGGGGCCCGGCGGGCGCGGGTTCGCTCAACGGACTGCTCCAGCAGGCGATCACCCCGGCCCGCCCCGACCTGCCCGAGAAGCGGTTCGGCGGCCGGGTCTTCCGGGTCGGCGACAAGGTCACCCAGATCAGGAACAACTACGACAAGGGGGCGAACGGCGTCTTCAACGGCACGGTCGGCGTCGTCACCGCCCTGGACGCCGTCGAGCAGCGGCTGACCGTGCGCACGGACGAGGACGAGGAGGTGCCGTACGACTTCGACGAGCTGGACGAACTCGCCCACGCGTACGCGGTCACCATCCACCGCTCGCAGGGAAGCGAGTATCCGGCGGTGGTGATCCCCGTCACCATGAGCGCCTGGATGATGCTCCAGCGGAATCTGCTCTACACGGCCGTGACGAGGGCCAAGAAGCTGGTCGTCCTGGTCGGCTCGCGCCGGGCGATAGCCCAGGCGGTCCGCACGGTGTCGGCGGGCAGGCGCTTTACCGCACTGTCCCATCGCCTCACAGGTGGAGCTCCGGTGTGAAAGATCACGGAGGTCTACCGGAACCGGGGCGAAGGGGGCAGGATATGAAGGTTGGCGGCACTGAGTGCCGCCGATTGGCCCAATGGTCGACCCCGAGTGCACTCTCCTGAGCCAAATGGGGGATGGTAGAGACAGTCAGGGCACCTCGAAGAAGAGGCACTACGTCGGTGAGGGATGACGTGAGCGACAACTCTGTAGTACTGCGGTACGCGGACGGTGAATACACCTACCCGGTGGTCGAGAGCACCGTCGGCGACAAGGGCTTCGATATCGGGAAACTCCGAGCCCAGACCGGTCTGGTCACCCTGGACAGCGGATACGGCAACACCGCCGCCTATAAATCCGCGATCACCTACCTCGATGGTGAGCAGGGGATCCTGCGGTACCGCGGCTACCCCATCGAGCAGCTGGCCGAGCGCTCCACCTTCCTTGAGGTGGCGTACCTGCTGATCAACGGTGAGCTGCCCAAGGTCGACGAGCTGTCGACCTTCAAGAACGAGATCACGCAGCACACGCTCGTCCACGAGGACGTCAAGAACTTCTTCCGCGGTTTCCCGCGGGACGCCCACCCGATGGCGATGCTGTCGTCGGTGGTCTCCGCGCTGTCCACCTTCTACCAGGACAGCCACAACCCGTTCGACGAGAAGCAGCGCCACCTCTCCACGATCCGGCTGCTCGCCAAGCTTCCGACGATCGCGGCGTACGCGTACAAGAAGTCGATCGGCCACCCCTTCGTCTACCCGCGCAACGACCTCGGGTACGTCGAGAACTTCCTGCGCATGACCTTCTCGGTCCCGGCGCAGGAGTACGACCTGGACCCGGTCGTCGTCGCCGCGCTCGAAAAGCTGCTGATCCTGCACGCGGACCACGAGCAGAACTGTTCGACGTCCACCGTGCGTCTGGTCGGCTCCTCGCAGGCGAACATGTTCGCCTCGATCTCCGCCGGCATCTCGGCCCTGTGGGGCCCGCTGCACGGTGGCGCCAACCAGTCGGTCCTGGAGATGCTGGAAGGCATCCAGGCCAACGGCGGCGATGTCGACTCCTTCATCCGCAAGGTGAAGAACAAGGAGGACGGCGTCCGCCTGATGGGCTTCGGCCACCGGGTGTACAAGTCCTTCGACCCGCGCGCCAAGATCATCAAGGCGGCGGCGCACGATGTCCTCTCGGCGCTCGGCAAGGACGACGCGCTGCTCGACATCGCGCTCAAGCTGGAGGAGCACGCGCTCTCGGACGAGTACTTCGTCTCGCGCAACCTCTACCCGAACGTGGACTTCTACACGGGCCTGATCTACCGCGCCATGGGCTTCCCGACCGAGATGTTCACCGTGCTCTTCGCGCTCGGCCGGCTTCCCGGCTGGATCGCCCAGTGGCACGAGATGATCAAGGAGCCGGGCTCCCGCATCGGCCGCCCGCGCCAGATCTACACGGGCGAGGTCCTCCGCGACTTCGTCCCGGTCGAGGCCCGCTAGTTCCTCACGGGACCTGACCTGCGCCTCGGCGAGTGAGCCGAAGGGGCGCGGTCGGTTTCGAGATGACGAACGCGCGGAGGCCCGACGAAGGAGGGTCGAGCACGATCGTCATCTCGAAACCGACTGGAGCGCCCCGGAGGCGAACCGAGCCTTAAAAGAAAGCAGGAAGCGCCCCGCCGCCGATCCCCCCACGGGTCGACGGTCGGGGCGCTTCCCATATCCCCCGGTGCGGATTCCCCCCACGGGATCCGGGCCGGGCGTCTGCCGGCGTCAGCAGTAGCTGCGCGGTCGGGCGCGGGGCGGTCTGCCGGGGTACGTACGGGAGGGCCGCTCAAAGCTCCCCGGTGCACGTGCCCCGGCCAACGCTTGCCTAGGAACGTCCCCCAAGACATTCCATGAACGTCCCCCAAGACGTTCTCGGCATCGCCCACTTAGACTCGCGAACAGCCCAGATGGTTACCCCCCAATATCTGTGATCTAGATCTCTTTGTGAAGGTCCTGTGCGTCACGTGTAGGTCAATTCACGTGAAGCGCCGCAGTCGCAGGCTGTTGGATACGACGAAGACGGACGAAAAGGCCATCGCGGCCCCCGCGATCATCGGGTTGAGCAGTCCGGCCGCCGCCAGGGGCAGGGCGGCGACGTTGTAGCCGAAGGCCCAGCCGAGGTTGCCCTTGATCGTCGCCAGGGTGCGGCGGGAGAGCCGGATGGCGTCCGCCGCGACGCGCAGGTCGCCGCGGACCAGCGTCAGGTCGCTCGCCTCGATGGCCGCGTCCGTGCCCGTCCCCATCGCCAGGCCGAGGTCCGCGGTGGCGAGGGCGGCGGCGTCGTTGACCCCGTCGCCGACCATCGCGACCGTCCTGCCCTCCTCCTGGAGCCGCCGGATCACCCCGGCCTTCTCCTCGGGGAGCACCTCGGTGATCACCTCGTCGATGCCGACCTCCGCCGCGACGGCCTCCGCGACCGCCCGGTGGTCCCCGGTGAGCAGGATCGGGTGGAGTCCCAGGCCGCGCAGCCGGGCGACCGCCTCGGCGCTGGTGTCCTTGACGGTGTCGGCGACGGTCAGGGTGCCGCGGGCGACCCCGTCCCAGGCGACGTGGACGGCGCCGGGCTCCGCGGCGGCGGGCGCCTCGACGCCCTCGGCCGTGAGGAGGGCGGCGCGGCCGACGAGGACGAGCCGGCCGTCGACGGAGCCGCGGACGCCGAGCCCGGGGACGTTCTCGAAGGTCTTCGGTACGGGGAGCTCGCCGCACCGCTCGGCGGCGCCGGCCGCGACCGCGCGGGCGACCGGGTGCTCGGAGGAGTGCTCCAGGGCGCCCGCGAGGCGCAGCAGCTCGGTCTCGTCGGTGCCCGAGGTGCCGTAACCGCCGCCGTACACGTGCACGCCGGTCAGCCGCATCCGGCCGGTGGTGACCGTCCCCGTCTTGTCGAGGACGACGGTGTCGACGCGGCGGGTGGACTCCAGGACCTCGGGGCCCTTGATCAGGATGCCGAGCTGGGCGCCGCGTCCCGTGCCGACCATCAGCGCGGTCGGGGTCGCGAGGCCCAGCGCGCAGGGGCAGGCGATGATCAGGACGGCGACGGCGGCGGTGAACGAGGCGGTCGGGTCGTCCGTGAGCAGGAGCCAGGTGACGAGGGTGCCGAGCGCGATGAGCAGCACGACCGGGACGAAGACGGCGGAGATCCGGTCGGCGAGCCGCTGCACCTCGGCCTTGCCGTTCTGGGCGTCCTCGACGAGCTTCGCCATGCGGGCGAGCCGGGTGTCGGCGCCGACGGCGGCGGCCCGGACGACGAGCCGGCCCGAGACGTTGACGCAGCCGCCGGTCACCTCGGAGCCCTCGGTGACGTCCAGCGGCATCGATTCGCCGGTGAGGAGGGAGGCGTCGACGGCCGACGCGCCCGCGGTGACGGTGCCGTCGGTGGCGATCTTCTCCCCGGGGCGTACGACGAAGAGGTCGCCGGCCCGCAGCTCGGTGACCGGGATCCGTACTTCCGTGCTTCCGCGCAGGACGGCGACGTCCTTGGCGCCGAGCTCCATCAGGGCCCGCAGCGCGGCGCCCGCCTTCCGCTTGGCGCGGGCCTCCAGGTAGCGGCCGAGCAGGATGAAGGTGATGACCCCGGCCGCGACCTCCAGGTAGATGGTGGAGGCGCCCTGGGAGCGGTCCACGGTGAGGTCGAAGCCGTGGCGCATGCCGGGCATGCCGGCGTCGCCGAGGAAGAGGGCCCAGAGCGACCAGCCGTAGGCGGCGAGGGTGCCGACCGAGACGAGGGTGTCCATGGTGGCGGCGCCGTGCCGGAGGTTGGTCCAGGCGGCCCGGTGGAAGGGCAGCCCGCCCCAGACGACGACGGGGGAGGCGAGGGTGAGCGAGAGCCACTGCCAGTTGTCGAACTGGAGCGAGGGGACCATGGCGAGCAGGATCACGGGCGCGGCGAGGACGGCGGAGACGGTCAGCCGCTGCCGGAGGGAGGCGAGTTCGGGGTCCTCCCGGGGGGCCTCGTCGGGCTCGGGCTCGGGCTCCGGCGGCAGGGGTTCCTCGGCGGTGTAGCCGGTCTTGACGACGGTGGCGATCAGGTCGCCGACCGGGAGCTCCGGGGGATGTTCGACGCGTGCCTTCTCGGTGGCGTAGTTGACCGTCGCGGTCACCCCGTCCATCCGGTTGAGCTTCTTCTCGACGCGGGCCGCGCAGGAGGCACAGGTCATGCCACCGATCGTCAGCTCGGTGATCGTGGACGTCATGAGTGCTTCCCAACGAGAGCAGGGCCGTACCCGGTAACGGTACGGCCCTGCGCGGTGTTGACGAGGAGGGGTCGGTCAGACGAGTTCGTAGCCGGCCTCGTCGACGGCGGCGCGCACGGCCTCCACGTCGAGCGGGGCGTCGGAGACGACGGTGACCTCACCGGTCTTGGCGACGGCGGTGACCGAGGAGACGCCGGGGATCTCGGAGATCTCGCCGGAGACCGCGCCCTCGCAGTGGCCGCAGGTCATGCCCTTGACCTGGTAGACGGTGGTGAGTTCGGTCTTCGTCTCGGCGGACATGGCGCGCTCCTTCGGGGTTCAGGTCCTTACACAACCAGGTTATACCCCTAGGGGGTATAAATTCCACTCCTGTCCCGGTCGCGCCGCGCGAGTGATCTCAGCCAGGCGAGTCCCGCCAGGGTCACCAGGACGAGCCCGCCCACCGAGAAGAGGGTGAAGAGGTGCTCCTGCTGCGAGGTGGGCTGCGGGAGGTACCCCTGGGCGAAGAGCGAGCGGTCGAGGTCGGTGGTGGTCATGCGCAGCACCAGCCAGAGCGCGATGCCGTGCATGGAGTCCCAGAGCGCGTGCAGCACCGCGACCCCGAGGTACGTGCCGATGACGGGCCCCGCGAAGCGGAAGCGGCCGTCGGGGCGGCGGTAGGCGAGCAGGACCGCGCCGGCGATCGCCGTCCACAGGCCGTGGCCGAAGGGGGCGAGCACCCCGCGCAGGATCTCGGTCTCCAGGAGGGAGCGCAGGTCGATGCCGTCCATGGTGACGGCGGCGTTGAAGGCGTACCCGGCGCTCTCGAAGGCGGCGAAGCCGAAGCCGACCGTGCCGCCGAGGACGAGTCCGGCGCGGATGCCGCGCAGCCGCGGATAGCGGCGTACGACGAACATCAGGGCCGCCAGCTTCACGGCCTCCTCGATCAGCCCGACCCCCAGGAACATCCAGAGGGAGGGGTGGAGCAGGTAGTACTCCATGACGGAGGCGCCGAGAACGCCGAGGATGCCGCCGGTGAGGAAGCAGCCGAGGATCACCGGCACGCCGAAGTCCTGGCCGTGCCGCTCGTACGCCCAGAGCACGAAGACCGCCGGGACGAGGAAGCTGCCGAGCAGGATGAGGGTGGGGAGCAGGGTGGTGTTCTCGGTGGCGTACGTGACGACCGCCGTCAGGATCCAGAGCGCCAGGCCGCCCCACAGGCAGCGCTTCCACAGTCCGGGGCGGGGCTGCGGGGTGGGCGGGGCCGCCGGCGGCGGGGGCGTCTGTGTGGTGGGTGGGTACTCGTGCACCGGAAGACCTCCAAGTCCCTCCGCCGACAGGTCATCTGACCGGAGCTTATGGTAAATACCCGTTATGTCGCATTCGGGGACCACGCTCATCCTGATCATGGCGATCGCCGTCCTGGCGCCGCTGCTCGCCTACGGAGTGGGACGCCGGATCCCCGTACCCCTGGTCATCTTCGAGATCCTGCTCGGCATCCTCATCGGCCCCGACGTGCTCGGCTGGGCCCACCCCGACGCGCTGATCGACGGCCTCTCGGAGCTCGGCCTCACCATGCTGATCTTCCTCGCGGGGTACGAGATCGAGTTCGGCAAGGTCCGCGGCGACACCCTCAAGCGCGCCGTCTGGGCCTGGGTCGCCGCCCTCGCGCTGGGGCTCGGCACCGGGATCCTGCTGGGCGGCGGCTATGCCAAGGGCGTCTTCATCGGGGTGGCGCTGACCAGCACCGCGCTCGGCACCGTCCTGCCCGTGCTGCGGGACGCGGGCGAGCTCCACGGCCGGTTCGGCTCGGTCGTCATGGCCTTCGGCGCGGTGGGCGAGTTCGGCCCGATCATCGCGATGGCGCTGCTGCTCAGCGGCCGCGCCGCCGCCGAGTCGACCGTGCTCCTCGCGGTCTTCGCCGCGCTCACGGCCGCCGCCGTCTTCTGGGCGCTGCGCCCGCGCCCGCCGTGGTTCTCCCGGATCATCGCCAAGACCCTGCACAGCAGCGGCCAGTTCGCCGTCCGCTTCGTCTTCCTGCTGCTCGCCCTGATGCTGGGGGCCTCGACGGCGCTCGGGCTCGACGTGCTGCTCGGCGCTTTCGCGGCCGGGCTCATCACCCGGCTCGTGCTGACCGGGGCCGCGCCCCAGGCGGGCCCGGAGATCCTGGAGAAGATCGAGGCCGTCGGCTTCGGCTTCCTCGTCCCGGTCTTCTTCGTCGTCACCGGGATCGAGTTCGACCTGGACTCGCTGCTCTCCGGCGGCCGGACCCTGCTCCTGCTCCCGGTCTTCCTGCTGCTCTTCCTGGTCGTGCGCGGCGGGCCGATCTGGTTCCTCGCCCCGCGCGACCTCGACCGCAAGGACCGGGGCGGGCTCGTCCTCTACGGCTCCACGGCGCTGCCGCTCGTCGTCGCGATCACGACCATCGGCGTGGACGACCACGAGCTGACGGCGGGCGACGCGGCGGCGCTCGTCGGGGCCGGCATGGCCTCCGTCCTCGTCTTCCCGCTGCTCGCGCTGAAGCTGCGGGCGCGGGCGGGGGAGAAGGCGCTGCCCTCCGAGGCGGTCAGGGGTTCCGAGGCGTGGTGAGCCCGGCGCGGGTGGCGACGGCGGCGTCGCCGATGACCGGGTCGAGGTAGCGCAGGAGGACGAGCTTCAGCTCGGCGACGGTGGCGTCCCGCTCGGGCCCCTCGGGGGCGGCGAGGACCAGGGCGAGGCCGCCCTTGAAGACCGCGAAGGCCATGTCGGCGATCCGGACGCACTCCTCGGTCGGGCGGCCCGGGAGGTAGTGCGTGATCAGGAGGCGGACCCGCTCGATCAGCGAGGCGTGCAGGGCGTCGTGCTCCTCCGCGATCCGGCCGGGGATCTCGGAGCCGTGCATCAGGGCGAGGAAGACGGGGTTGGCGCAGTTGAACTCGATCAGCGGGTCGACGATCGCGTCGAGCAGCAGGGGCAGCGGCAGGGACAGGTTCTCCGGGGTGAAGACCTGGCCGTGGGCCTCGCGCATCTCGTGCATGAGGCGGCCGCCGAGCTCTATGGCGATGGCTTCCTTGTTCGGGAAGTACTGGTAGAGCGTGCCGGGCGAGACGTGTGCCTCGCGGGCGATCGCGTTGGTGCTGGCCGCCGTGTAGCCGTTCGCGCAGAAGACGTTCGCGGCGGCCTGGAGCAGCTGCGTGATGCGGCGCTCGCCGCGCGCCTGATGGCGGCGCGGCTTCGGTTCCTCGGACATCTCGGGCTTCTCGCGCTTCTCGGACATGGCTGTCCCCAGCTCTCCTCGCGACACGTTTGACAAATGCGAGAGGTCGCTCGCATTCTTGGAAAACGCGAGTGATCACTCGTGTTTGTCATTCTATGGCAATGGGCGACCCATGTGACCTGCCGGGAAGCGCGCACATGGGTCAGGTGAAGGGGACACCGCGTCATGGCCGAAGTCAAGAAATCCACACCCGGTGGGGGTACGGGCGGCGGGTGGACGCGGTTCGTCACCGCCCGGCCGCGCCTCACGCTCCTCGTGGCGCTCGTGCTCACCGCCCTCACCGTCCTGGCGGGCGGCGGCGTCGCCGACCGGATGGGCAGCGGCGGCTGGGAGGACCCGGCCGCCGAGTCCACGTACGCGACGGAGGCGCTGGCCCGGGAGTTCCCCGGCTCGCAGCCGAACCTGCTCCTCCTCCTCGACACCAAGCCCGACACCGAGCTCGACACCGAGGAGACCGGGACCGCCGGAGACGCCGGGACCGCCGGGACCGCCGCGGTCGACGCGCCGGCCGTCGCCGCCGAGGCCCGGAAGCTCGCCGAGCGCCTCGACGCCGAGCCGGGCGTCGACGGCGTCGGCTCCTACTGGTCCAGCGGCTCGCCCGCCCTCCGCTCCGAGGACGGCCGGCAGGCGGTGATCGCCGCCCGGATCGACGGCGACGAGAAGGACGCCGGCGCCGTCCTCGAACGGATCGCCCCCGAATACCGGGGCACGCACGGCCCCGTCGAGGTCACCCTCGGCGGCGGCCTCGCCGTCCGCCACGAGATGCAGGTGATCATCCAGGAGGACCTGCTGCGGGCCGAGCTCATCGCCCTGCCCCTCACCCTCGTCCTCCTCGTCATGGTCTTCGGCAGCGCCGTCGCCGCCCTCCTTCCGCTCGGCGTCGGCATCGTCGCCATCCTCGGCACCAACGCCGTCCTGCGCGGCATCACCGAGTTCACGGACGTCTCGGTCTTCGCACAGAACCTGACGACCGCCCTCGGCCTCGGACTCGCGATCGACTACGCCCTGTTCGTCGTCCGCCGCTACCGCGAGGAGCTCGCCGCCGGCGCCGACACGTACACCGCCGTCCGCACCACCCTGCGCACGGCGGGGCGGACCGTGCTGTTCTCCGCGCTGACCGTCGCCGTCTCGCTCTCCGCGATGCTCGTCTTCCCGCAGTACTTCCTGCGCTCCTTCGCCTATGCCGGGATAGCCGTCGTCGTCCTCGCCGCGACCGCCGCGCTCACCCTGCTCCCGGCGGCCCTCGTCCTGCTCGGCGACCGGGTCAACGCCCTGGACCTGCGGCGCCTCCTCCGGCGCGGCCGGCCGCCCCGCGAGGACGCCGCCGACGGATCCGGCTGGGCCCGGGCCGCCGACCTCGTGATGCGCCGCGCGCCGGTCTTCGCCGTCGCCACCGCGGCCGGCCTCGTCCTCCTCGGACTGCCCTTCCTCGGCGTGAAGTTCGGCACCGCCGACGACCGCCAGCTCCCCGT
Organism: Streptomyces sp. NPDC042346; assembly: GCF_055581845.1. Classification (NCBI taxonomy): domain Bacteria; kingdom Bacillati; phylum Actinomycetota; class Actinomycetes; order Kitasatosporales; family Streptomycetaceae; genus Streptomyces; species Streptomyces sp. NPDC042346. The sequence goes on from NZ_JBVJEH010000003.1 coordinate 177,189, forward strand.
CACCGCGTCCTCCCGGGTCGTCCAGGACCAGCTCCGCGACGGCTTCCCCGGCGACCCCGCCGGCGCGATCACCGTCCTCGCCGAGGGGCGGGCCACCCCCGCCCAGTACGCGGCCTACCGCGAGCGGATCGCCGCCCTCGACGGCGTCGGCCGGGCCGACGGCCCCGTCACCGCGGGCGGCGGCGGCCACGCCTACTTCACCGTCGTGCCCGAGGGCGAGACCGTCGGCCCCGGAGCCCAGCGGGTCGTGAGCGAACTCCGGGCCGCACCCGCGCCCTTCGACACCGCCGTCACCGGACAGGCCGCCGTCCTCGTCGACTCCAAGGACGCCCTCGCCGAGCGGCTGCCCTGGGCGGCGGCGATCGTCGTCCTCGCCACCCTGCTCCTCGTCTTCCTGCTCACCGGCAGCGTCCTGATCCCCGTCCAGGCGGTCGTCCTCAACGCCCTCAGCCTCACGGCGATGTTCGGCGCGGTCGTCTGGGTCTTCCAGGAGGGCCACCTCGCCGGGCTCCTCGGCTTCACCCCCACCGGCGACATCGAGACCACGCTGCCCGTCCTCATGTTCTGCGTGGCCTTCGGGCTCTCCATGGACTACGGCGTCTTCCTGCTCTCCCGCGTCAAGGAGGAGTACGACGCCACCGGCGACCACGAGCACTCCGTCCGCTTCGGGCTGCGCCGCACCGGCGGCCTGATCACCGCCGCCGCCGTGATCCTCGCCGTCGTCATGATCGCGATCGGCACCTCACGGGTCACCAACACCAAGATGCTCGGCCTCGGCGTCGCCCTCGCCGTCCTCATGGACGCGATGGTGGTCCGCAGCCTCCTCGTCCCCGCCGTGATGAAGCTGACCGGCCGCCTCACCTGGTGGGCCCCGGGGCCGCTGCGCCGCTTCCACGACCGCTTCGGCGTCAGCGAGTCGGACGGCCCCGCGCCGCTGCCGGCTCCGGTCGCCGCGGAGGCGGCCGAGGAGCGGCGCGAGAGCGCGGCCGCGCCTCGCTGATCACCTGACGGCAGGACGGCCGGCCGGACAGCAGGACGCCGGGCCCCGGAACACTCCGGGACCCGGCGTCCTCGCCCGTCAGGTGCGGACGACAGGCCTCAGTCGCGGCGGGCCCGGTTGCCGGGACGGCTGGCGACCCAGGCGCGGATCGTGTCCGCGTACCAGTAGGGCTTGCCCGACTCGACCTGGTCGGGGGCCGGCAGGAGACCGTGCTTCCGGTACGAGCGCACGGTGTCCGGCTGGACGCGGATGTGCGCGGCGATGTCCTTGTACGACCAGAGCCTCTTGTCCGTCATGCCTGGTACCTCCCTGCGCACCGCGCAGCGGCGGCAGGGGGTGCCGTTCGGGGGCGCTGCGGGCGGGCGTTGGTGATCACTGAGCCTGTGCCCGTTGAACGACCCCTGCCGACAGGAGGAGAGCGGCTGTCGAGCGCCTGTGACGGAAGACCCGCGTAACGGAGACACGCGTGACGGAGCGAGGACCTGTGTGACGGAAGTGATGCATGCGGACGACGGTGTGTCTGCGTGCGTCACCCCTGGTCACACGGGTATGCGCCGGTCACACGCCGCAGGAGCGCAGGAAGCGCCGGGTGCGCAGCGCGATCGGGTACGGAGTGTCCGGCTCGCACGGGTACATGTCCTGCTCGACGATCGCGAAGAGGTCCACGTCCAGGGCCTGCGCGGCGGCGAGCACCGGCTCCAGGGCGGGCACCCCGGACGGCGGTTCGCACATCACGCCCCGCGCCACCGCCGGGCCGAACGGCACCTCCTCGGCCACCACTCGCGCCAGGACCTCCGGATCGACCTGCTTGAGGTGGAGGTAGCCGATCCGTTCCCCGTAACTCTCGATCAGCTTGACGCTGTCCCCGCCCGCGTACGCGTAGTGCCCGGTGTCCAGGCAGAGCGCGACGGCCTCCGGATCGGTGGCGTCGAGGAAGCGCGTCACGCTCTCCTCGCCGTCGAGATGGGTGTCGGCGTGCGGATGGACGACGAGCCGCAGCCCGTACCTCTCCCGCACCTCCCGTCCCAGACGTTCCGTCAGCCGGGTCAGATCCCGCCACTGCTCCGCCGTGAGCGTGCGCTCCTCCAGGACCTCGCCCGTCCGGTCGTCCCGCCAGAACGACGGGATGACGACGAGATGGCCGGCGCCCACGGCCTGGGCGAGCGCGGCGTTCTCGGCGACGTGCGCCCAGGTGCGGTCCCAGACGGCCGGGCCGTGGTGCAGCCCGGTGAAGACCGTCCCCGCCGAGACCCGCAGCCCGCGCCGCGCGGTCTCCTCGATGAGGACGGCGGGATCGGTGGGCAGATAGCCGTACGGCCCGAGCTCGATCCATCCGTAGCCCGCGCCGGACACCTCGTCGAGGAAGCGCTGCCAGGGCACCTGCCGCGGATCGTCGGGGAACCACACCCCCCAGGAGTCCGGGGCGGATCCGACGCGGATACGGGACGGCGACTGCGACGGGGACAGGGACGGGGACTGCGCCGGGGACGGGGGCAACGACGGCTTCGACGGCTTCGTCATGTCTGCCACCTTGGCCGGGGCCCGAGAGGAGCGTCAAGCGGGCAGGCGGACACGCGGACAGGGCGTCCGAATGTCCGGACATGTCGTTGACACGCCTCCGGGCGGCCGACTAGACCTGAGGGCGGGGCCGCAGGCGAAAGAGGGGCGCGTGGAGACGGAGCCGTACGACCTGATCACCATGGGGCGCCTCGGCGTGGACCTGTACCCGCTCCAGAGCGGCGTCGGGCTCGACCGCGTCGAGACGTATCGCAGGTTCCTCGGCGGCTCCCCGGCCAACGTCGCCGTCGCCGCCGCCCGGCTCGGCCGCCGTACCGCGCTCGTCTCCCGCACCGGCGCCGACCCCTTCGGCACCGCGCTCCACCACGACCTCAAGCGCTTCGGCGTGGACGACCGCTGGGTGACCGAGGTCGCGGCCTACCCCACCCCCGTCACCTTCTGCGAACTCTTCCCGCCCGACGACTTCCCGCTCCACTTCTACCGCCACCCCAAGGCCCCCGACCTGGAGATCCACCCGCACGAGCTCGACCTCGACGCGATCCGCGCCGCCCGGGTCTTCTGGGCGACCGGCACCGGCCTGTGCGCCGAACCGAGCCGCGCCGCGACCTTGGAGGCGCTGCGCGCCCGGGCCGGCCGCGAGGTGACGGTCCTCGACCTGGACTGGCGGCCCGTCTTCTGGTCGGACCCGGCCGAGGCCCGCCCGTACTACGCCGAGGCCCTGCGCCACGCGAGCGTCGCCGTCGGCAACCTCGACGAGTGCGAGGTCGCGACCGGCGAGCGCGAACCGCACGCCGCCGCCCGCGCCCTGCTCGCCACCGGCGCGGTCCGGCTCGCCGTCGTCAAGCAGGGCCCCCGGGGCGTCCTCGCGCTCGCCGCCGACGGCACGTCCGCCGAGGTGCCGCCGCTGCCGGTGGACGTCGTCAACGGGCTCGGCGCGGGCGACGCGTTCGGCGGGGCGCTCGTCCACGGCCTCCTCGCCGGCTGGGACCTCGAACGGACCCTGCGCCACGCCAACGCCGCCGGCGCGATCGTCGCGGGCCGCCTCGCCTGCTCCTCCGCCATGCCGTACGCGGAGGAGATCGCCGAGGCGCTCGCGGCGGGCACGGGAACGATCCCGGAGAAGGGGTAGGGATCCCGCCATGAACTCCGGCCCTTCTCACCCCTCCGGCCCCTCCGGCCCTTCTCACCCCTCCGGTTCCGCTTACCCCACCGGTCCCTCGCGCCCCGAGCGCCTCCACCTGCCCGCCGGGTCCGCCGCCCACGGGCCGTACGCGCTCCGCATCGACCCCGAAGGGGCCGGCTGGGAGCACTCCGCCCTCCGGATCCTCACCCTCGGGCCGGGGGAGAACCACTCCTTCGAGAGCGGGGATTCCGAATGGATCGTGCTTCCCCTCTCCGGTGCCTGTAGCGTGCGCGTCGACGGCGACGTGCTCGAACTCCGGGGCCGCGACGACGTGTTCGCGGGAGTGACCGACTTCGCCTACGTACCGCGCGGAGCCCACGCCCAGATCGCCTCCGGCGCGGGAGGCCGCTTCGCTTTGGCAGGAGCGAAGTGCGAGCGACGACTCCCCGCCCGCTACGGCTCCGCGCCGGAGGTTCCCGTCGAGACGCGCGGCAGCGGCAACCGCGCCCGCCAGGTGCGGAACTTCGCCGCCGCCGGCGCCTTCGACTGCGACCGGCTGATCGCCGTCGAGGTCGTCACCCCCGGCGGCAACTGGTCGTCCTACCCGCCGCACAAGCACGACGAGCACCGCCCGGGCGCCGAGTCCCTCCTCGAAGAGATCTACTACTACGAGATCGCCGGCCCGCACGGCCTCGCCTACCAGCGGATCTCGCCCTCCCGGCCCGGCGGCGCCGAGCTCCTCGCCGAGGTCGGGGACGGCGACGCCGTGCTCGTACCGGACGGCTGGCACGGGCCGTCGATCGCCCAGCCGGGTCACGACCTCTACTACCTCAACGTCATGGCGGGCCCCGGAGCCGAACGGGAGTGGAAGATCTCCTTCCATCCGGACCACACGGAGGGATACGCATGAGCATCCGGCTGACCGTCGCCCAGGCGCTCGTCCGCTTCCTCGCCGCCCAGTACACGGAGCGCGACGGGGCCCGGCAGCGGCTGATCGCCGCCACCTGGGGCATCTTCGGCCACGGGAACGTCGCCGGGATCGGCCAGGCGCTGGTCGAAGAGGAGTCGATGCCCTTCCACCAGGGCCGCAACGAGCAGGCCATGGTCCATGCCGCCGTCGGCTACGCCCGCCAGTCGAACCGGCTCTCCGCGCACGCCGTCACCACCTCCATCGGCCCCGGCGCCACCAACCTCGTCACCGGCGCCGCCCTCGCCACGATCAACCACCTGCCGGTCCTGCTCCTCCCCGGCGACACCTTCGCCACCCGCCCCGCCGACCCCGTCCTCCAGCAGCTCCAACTCCCGTACGCCGGCGACGTCTCGGTCAACGACTGCCTGCGCCCCGTCTCGCGGTACTTCGACCGGATCGGCCGCCCCGAGGCGCTGATCCCGGCCGCGCTCGCCGCCATGCGGACCCTCGCCGACCCCGCCGAGACCGGCGCCGTCACCCTCGCGCTGCCCCAGGACGTCCAGGCGGAGGCGTACGACTGGCCGGCGGAGTTCTTCGCCGAGCGGGTCTGGCGGGTGCGCCGCCCCTCCCCGGACGAGGACGAACTGGACGCGGCGGTCGCGGCGATCGGCGCGGCCACCCGTCCGCTGATCGTCGCCGGCGGCGGCGTCCGGTACAGCGGGGCCGAGGAGGCGCTCCACGACTTCGCCGCGCTGACCGGCATCCCGGTCGCCTCCACCCAGGCCGGCAAGGGGTCGCTGCCGCACGGCCACCCCCAGGACGTCGGCGGCGTCGGCCACACCGGCACCGCCGTCGCCGACCACCTGGCCCGCACCGCCGACGTGGTCATCGGCGTCGGCACCCGCTGGACCGACTTCACCACCGCCTCGGGAACGCTCTTCGGCCACCCCTCCGTACGGTTCGTCAACCTCAACGTCGCCGCCTTCGACTCCCACAAGATGGCCGCCCTGCCGCTCGTGGCGGACGCCCGCGAGGGCCTGGAACAGCTCCACACGCTCCTGGAGCCGCACCACGTCGCCGCGCACTACGTGCACGAGTACGCCGAGGAGCGACTCCGCTGGCAGAACCGCGTCGACGCCGCCTACGCCGTCCCCGACGAGGACGCCCGGCCCACCCAGGCCCAGGTCCTCGGCGTACTCGACACTCTGGTCGACGGCAGCGACATCCTGATCAACGCCGCAGGCTCGCTCCCCGGCGACCTCCACAAGCTCTGGCGGCCCCGCTCCACGGACCAGTACCACGTCGAATACGGCTACTCCTGCATGGGCTACGAGATCCCCGCGGCCCTCGGCGTCCTGCTCGCCGCGCCCGGCCGGCCCGTCTGGGCGCTCGTCGGCGACGGTACCTATCTCATGAATCCCACCGAAATCGTCACCGCCGTGCAGGAACGACTGCCCCTGCGTCTTGTCATCCTGCAGAACCACGGATACGCCTCCATCGGCGGCCTCTCGGAGGCGGTCGGCGGCGAGCGGTACGGCACCGACTACCGCCACCGGGACGCGGAGGGCGGTTTCACCGGAGCGCCGCTCCCCGTCGACCTCGGGGCCAACGCCGCCTCCCTCGGCATGCGCGTGCTGCGCCCCCGCACCGTGCGTGACCTGCGAGAAGCCCTCGCGGACGCGCGGAAGGCGACGGTTCCCACATGTGTCTACGTCGAGACCGAAACGGCAGACACAGTGTCGGGCCCGCCCCCGGCCCAGGCGTGGTGGGATGTGCCCGTGGCCGAGACGTCGACCCGCCCGTCGGCGGTCAAGGCCCGCGAGGAGTACGACCGGCACGTCACCGCCCGACGCCGCCATCTCTGAAGGAGCATTTCGTCATGACGAACACCGTCAAGACTGTCAACCACTGGATCGGTGGCAAGGCCGTCGAGGGCACGTCGGGCAACTGGGGCCCGGTCACCGACCCGGCCACCGGCGCCGTGACCACCCGTGTCGCGCTCGCCTCCGTCGAGGAGGTGGACGCCGCCGTCGCCGCCGCCAAGGACGCCTTCGCGACCTGGGGCACCTCGTCCCTCGCGCAGCGCACCACGATCCTCTTCAAGTTCCGCGCGCTGCTCGACGCCAACCGCGACGCGATCGCCGAGCTGATCGTCGCCGAGCACGGCAAGGTCCACTCCGACGCGCTCGGCGAGGTCGCCCGCGGCCTGGAGATCGTCGACCTGGCCTGCGGCATCACCGTCCAGCTCAAGGGCGAGCTCTCCACCCAGGTGTCGAACCGCGTGGACGTGGCCTCGATCCGCCAGCCGGTGGGCGTCGTCGCGGGCATCACGCCCTTCAACTTCCCGGCCATGGTGCCGATGTGGATGTTCCCGATCGCCATCGCGACCGGCAACACCTTCATCCTCAAGCCGAGCGAGAAGGACCCGTCGCCGGCCCTGAAGATCGCCGAGCTGCTCGCCGAGGCGGGCCTCCCGGACGGTGTCTTCAACGTCCTGAACGGCGACAAGGTCTCCGTCGACCGCCTCCTGGAGCACCCGGACGTCTCCGCGATCTCCTTCGTGGGCTCGACCCCGATCGCCCGCCACATCCACACCACCGCCTCCGCCAACGGCAAGCGCGTCCAGGCGCTCGGCGGCGCGAAGAACCACATGCTGGTCCTCCCGGACGCCGACCTCGACGCGGCGGCCGACGCGGCCGTCTCGGCGGCGTACGGCTCCGCCGGCGAGCGCTGCATGGCGATCTCCGCGGTCGTGGCCGTCGGCTCCATCGGCGACCAGCTCGTCGACAAGATCCGCGAGCGCGCCGAGAAGATCAAGATCGGCCCCGGCAACGACCCGACCTCCGAGATGGGCCCGCTCATCACGGCCGTCCACCGCGACAAGGTCGCCTCGTACGTCACCGGCGCGGCTGCCGAGGGCTGCGAGGTCGTCCTCGACGGCACCGGCTACACGGTCGAGGGCCACGAGGACGGCCACTGGATCGGCCTGTCCCTCCTGGACCACGTGCCGACGACGGCCGCCGCCTACCAGGACGAGATCTTCGGCCCGGTGCTCTGCGTGCTGCGCGCCGACACGTACGAGGAGGGCCTCGCCCTCATCAACGGCTCGCGCTTCGGCAACGGCACCGCGATCTTCACCCGTGACGGCGGCGCGGCCCGCCGCTTCCAGATGGAGGTCGAGGCCGGCATGGTCGGCGTCAACGTGCCGATCCCGGTGCCGGTGGGCTACCACTCCTTCGGTGGCTGGAAGGACTCGCTCTTCGGCGACCACCACATCTACGGCAACGACGGCGTGCACTTCTACACGCGCGGCAAGGTCGTCACCACCCGCTGGCCGGACCCGTCCGACGCCCCGTCCGGCGTGGACCTGGGCTTCCCCCGCAACCACTGACCTGCCGGTCGTGGCCGTGACGAGCGGCTCCTGACGAACGGCCCCCGGTGTGCGTACCGCCGCACACCGGGGGCCGTTCGGCCGTCCGCGTCCCGGGCGCGTACTGCGTCCGGTGTACGGGGTGCCCCTCCGTACGACCCGAGGAGGTCGGGCGCCTCCCCCTCCGGACCGGAGTGCCGCACGAGTCGGCCCGCATAGGCTCGACCCATGCGACTCCGACTTCCCCGGTGGGCCGCGGTCACCGCCGTCCTCGCCGTCCTCGCGGGTGCCGGCACCTGGACCGCCGTCGCCTCGGACGAACCGCCGCCCGTGCACCGCGCGGACAAGGCGCTCGACATCGACGGCGTACGGCTCGACACCTCGTACTTCACGAGCGGCGGAGGGGAACGGCGCCCCGCCGTCCTCCTCGGCCACGGCTTCGGCGGCTCCAAGAACGACGTCCGCGCCCAGGCCGAGCAGCTCGCCCGCGACGGCTACGCCGTCCTCACCTGGTCCGCCCGCGGCTTCGGCGACTCCACCGGGGAGATCGGCCTCAACGACCCCGACCACGAGGTCGCGGACGTCCGGAAGCTGATCGACTGGCTCGCGGCCCGCCCCGAGGTCCTCCTCGACAAGGCCGGCGACCCGCGCGTCGGCGTCACCGGCGCCTCCTACGGCGGCGCGATCTCCCTGCTCGCCGCCGGACACGACCCGCGCGTCGACGCCGTCGCCCCCCAGATCACCTACTGGAACCTCGCCGACGCCCTCTTCCCGAACGGCGTCTTCAAGAAGCTCTGGGCCGGGATCTTCTTCTCGGCGGGAGACCAGTCCGGCCCGGGCCGCCCCGGCGCGACCGCCCCCGCCGCGAACGCCTGTGGCCGCTTCACCCCCGAGCTCTGCTCCCTCTACCAGCGCGTCGCCGTCAGCGGAAAGCCCGACGCCGCCGCCCGCGCCCTCCTCGAAGCCCGCAGCCCCTCCGCCGTCGGCGACCGCGTCAAGGTGCCCGCGCTCATCGTCCAGGGCCAGTCCGACTCCCTCTTCACCCTCGCCCAGTCCGACGCCATGGCCCGCACGATCGGCGCCAACGGCGCCCCCGTCGCCGTCGACTGGATCGCCGGCGGCCACGACGGCGGCGACCGCGAGACCGAGCGCGTCGAGCAGCGGATCAGCACCTGGTTCGACCGCTGGCTGAAGCGCGACACCTCCGCCGACACCGGCCCCGCCTTCCGGGTCAGCCGCACCGGCGGCGTCGACTCCACCGACGGACAGGCCACCCTGCGCGCCGCGACCGCCGACCGCTACCCGGGCCTCACCGCCGCCACCGGGGCCACCGAGAGCATGGCCCTCGCCGGGCCCCCGCAGACCTTCGCCAACCCGGCCGGCGCCGCACCGCCCGCCATCTCCGCCGTCCCCGGCCTCGGCGGCGGCCTCTCCGGCCTCTCCTCCCTCGGCGTCGGCCTCTCCCTCGACTTCCCCGGCCAGTACGCCCGCTTCGACGCGAAGCCGCAGGCCGAGGCCGTCCGGATCACCGGCACCCCGACCGTCCGCGTCAAGGTCACCTCCACCGCGGCCGACGGCTCCGCCGTCCTCTTCGCCAAGGTGTACGACGTCGGGCCCGACGGCCGGCAGCAGGTGCTGCCCTCCCAGCTCGTCACCCCCGTCCGCGTCGAGGACGCCAAGGCCGGCCGCGGCGTCGCCCTGACCCTGCCCGCGATCGACCATGAGGTGGAGGCCGGGCACCGGCTGCGGCTCGTCCTCGCCGCCACCGACCTCGGCTACGCCTCCCCGACCGTCCCCGCCGGCTACACCGTCGCCGTCGAGGGCCCGCTGACCGTCCCGACCGCGCCCGGCCTCGACACCCAGGCCGCCGCCCTGCCCTGGTGGGTCTGGGGCCTGCCGCTCCTCGGCCTCGCCGCCGCTGCGGCCCTCCTCCTGACCGCCCGCCGCCGCACCACCGCCCCCGCGCCGGACCCGGAACTCACCTCCGTACCCCTCCAGATCACCGGTCTCTCCAAGAAGTACGCGGGCGGCGACCGGTACAGCGTCAAGGACCTCTCCTTCCGCGTCGAACAGGGCCAGGTCCTCGGCCTCCTCGGCCCGAACGGCGCCGGAAAGACCACCACCCTGCGCATGCTGATGGGCCTCATCCGGCCCGACGAGGGCGAGATCCGGGTCTTCGGCCAGGCCATCCGCCCCGGCGCCCCGGTCCTCTCCCGGGTCGGCTCCTTCGTCGAGGGCGCCGGCTTCCTGCCGCACCTCTCCGGCCGGGAGAACCTGGATCTGTACTGGAAGGCCACCGGCCGTCCCGCCGAAGACGCCCATGTGGACGACGCCCTGCGGATCGCGAACCTGGGCAGCGCCCTCGAACGCGCCGTACGCACCTACTCGCAGGGCATGCGGCAGCGCCTCGCCATCGCCCAGGCCATGCTCGGCCTGCCGGACCTGCTCATCCTCGACGAGCCGACGAACGGCCTCGACCCGCCGCAGATCCGCGAGATGCGCGAGGTGATGATCCGGTACGCGGCCGAGGGCCGGACCGTCATCGTCTCCAGCCACCTCCTCGCGGAGGTCGAGCAGTCCTGCACCCATCTCGTCGTCATGGACCGGGGCCGGCTCGTCCAGGCCGGACCGGTCGCCGAGATCACCGGCTCCGGCGACACCCTGCTCGTGACGCTGGCCGGGGACGTCGACGACCCGCTCGTCGAGAAGATCGGCGCCCTCCCGGGCGTCGACTCCGCCGCCCGCGCCGACGGCGGGCTCCTCGTCGTCCTCGACGGCACCGACACGACCACCCTCATCGGCGACCTCGTCCGCCTCGACGTACCGCTGACCGGGGTCGGACCGCACCGGCGCCTGGAAGACGCGTTCCTGACCCTGATCGGAGGAGGATCCGCATGAGCGCGCCGACCACCACCACGGCCACCGCGACCCCGGCGGACGTCCCCGCCCCCGGCTACCGGGCCGGACGCACCCTGCCGCTGCGCGTGGAAGCCCTGCGCCAGTGGAAGCGGCGCCGCACCCTGATCATGGGCGGGATCCTCGTCGCCCTGCCCTTCGTGCTGATCGCCGCCTTCGCGATCGGCGGCGCCGGGGACGGCGACCGCAACGGCCGGATCACCCTCATGGACACGGCGACGGCCTCCGGCGCCAACTTCGCGGCGACCTGCCTCTTCGTCTCGGCCGGCTTCCTCCTCGTCGTGCCCGTCGCGCTGTTCTGCGGCGACACCGTCGCCTCCGAGGCGAGCTGGTCCTCGCTGCGCTACCTCCTCGCCGCGCCCGTGCCCCGCTCCCGGCTCCTCGCCTCGAAGCTGGCGGTGGCCCTCGGCTACAGCGCGGCCGCGATGGTCCTGCTGCCGCTCGTGGCCCTGGCCGCGGGCACCGTCGCCTACGGCTGGGGGCCGCTCCAGCTGCCTACCGGCGGCTCCGTGCCCGCCATGGACGCGGTGCTCCGGATCGGTGTCGCCGTCGCGTTCGTCTTCGTCTCCCAACTGGTCACCGCCGGGCTCGCCTTCTGGCTCTCCACCCGCACCGACGCGCCGCTCGGCGCGGTGGGCGGCGCCGTCGGCCTGACCATCGTCGGCAACGTCCTGGACGCCGTCACGGCACTCGGCGACTGGCGCGACTTCCTGCCCGCGCACTGGCAGTTCGCCTGGATCGACGCGCTCCAGCCGCAGCTGGAGTGGGGCGGCATGATCAAGGGAGCGGCGATCTCGGTGACGTACGCCGTGGTCCTCTTCGCCCTGGCCTTCCGCGGCTTCGCCCGCAAGGACATCGTGTCGTAGCCGCGGCTACACCCACCCCCTCCGAGCCGCTTCCGCACCCGCGCGGAAGCGGCTCGTCGTGCCGAGGGCCGCCATCAGCTCGCCGACCCGGCGGCTGTACGTCCGCGCCGACATGCCGAGCCGGGCCGCCGCCGTCTCGTCCGTGAGCCCCGACAGGAGCGCGTCGAGGACCGGCCGCAGCTGCGGCGCGAGATCCCGCGGCGGGGGAGCGGGCGGCGGTACGTACGTCAGCTCCTCGGCCGCCGCCCAGCAGGCGTGGTGCGTCCGGACGAGGGCCTGCACCACCACCGGGTCGCGGATCAGCAGCAGCCCGTTGTAGAGCAGTTCCAGATCGAGCGGGATCGCCGCCACCGTCCGGTCCACGACGATCAGCTTGAACGGGATCGCGTCCGCGAGCCGGGCCCGGCCGGGGATCCGGAGCCCGTCCTCCAGCCGGGGCAGGGCGTGCCGCGGCACGATCCGCCGGACCTCCTCGGCCCGCTCCGCCGCGGCCCGCATGCACGCTCCCGCCAGCTCCAGGAACGGCCCGGGGATCGCGCAGCCCGCGGAGGCGACGGGATCGTCGAAGGTCAGCAGCTCGTGCCGGGTGGAAGCGGCCAGCCCGGCGAGCGCGGCACTGATGCGCCGCGCGCCCCGGACCGGGCGCCCCGCGGGCCGCTGTCCCTCGGTCGCGGCCCGGTTCATCGCCGAACGGGCGAGCATCACGGAGCCCGCGCTCTCTGCCACCGCTGACCACCCCCGCCCGATCGATGTCCACTCCATGTACGCATGTGACTGCACACGGTGACAACCCCTGTTGAGAAGGATGGCGAATCCATGCCACCCTCGTCCGCCCCTGTCGCCGTTGCCACATCGAGATCCATCCGCAACTCCTTCGACTGCTCCGCCCGGCCGCTTCGTTCGTCACATTCACAAGTGCCGTACGAAGAGGGGGAGATCGCATGAGTCGACAGAACGCGGCGGCGAACGGGCGCCGCAGGGCCCGGTTCGGCGCCACGATCGCGGGGCTGCTCGTCGCCGGACTGGCCGTCGGCGGCTGCGGCGCGTCGGGCGTGACGGCCGACAAGGCGTCACGCGCCGAGGGCGGCCGCACCGCACCGGGCGCCTCCGGCGGCGGGGCCGCGCAACCGGGGTACGTCGCCCCCGGGACGGCGACCCCCGGGGCCGACGCGGCCGCGCCCGGGGAGGGCGAGCAGCGCATCAGGCCCCCCGCCCCCGACTACCTCTCCACCTTCGCCCTCGACGTGGACACCGCCTCGTACGGCTACGCCCGCCGCACCCTCGCCGAGGGCCGGCTGCCCGACCCGTCGACCGTGCGCCCCGAGGAGTTCGTCAACAGCTTCCGCCCCGACTACCCGCGCCCGGCGGACAACGGCTTCGGCGTGAGCCTCGACGGCGCCCGCACCGGCCGGGACGGCTGGTCCCTGGTCCGGGTGGGGCTCGCCACCCGCGGCGCGGACCGGAGCGGCGAACGCCCGCCCGCCGCCCTGACCTTCGTCGTCGACATCTCCGGCTCGATGGCCGAGCCCGGCCGCCTCGACCTCGTCAAGGAGTCCCTCGGGCTCCTCGCCGGCGAGCTCCGCGACGACGACTCGATGGCCCTCGTCACCTTCAGCGACGAGGCCGAGACCCGGCTGCCCATGACCCGCGTCGGAGAGTCCCGCGCCCGGATCCGCCAGGTCGTGGAGTCCCTGGCGACGACCTCGTCCACCAACGTCGAGGCCGGTGTCCGCACCGGCTACGACGTCGCCGTCGAGGGCCGCCGCGAGGGCGCCACCAACCGGGTCGTGCTGCTCTCCGACGCCCTCGCCAACACCGGCGAGACCGACGCGGACGGGATCCTCGCCCGCATCGACGAGGAGCGCAGGGCCCACGGGATCACGCTCTTCGGCGTCGGCGTCGGCAGTGAGTACGGCGACGACTTCATGGAGCGCCTCGCCGACAAGGGCGACGGCCACACGACGTACGTCTCCACCCCCGAGCAGGCCCGGAGGGTCTTCGTCGACCAGCTGCCCGCCCATGTCGAGCTGCGCGCCCGCGACGCCAAGGCGCAGGTCGCCTTCGACCGGCGGACCGTCGAGAGCTTCCGGCTGATCGGGTACGAGAACCGGGAGGTCGCCGACGAGGACTTCCGGAACGACCGGGTGGACGGCGGCGAGGTCGGCGCCGGGCACACCGTCACCGCGCTGTACGTGGTGAAGACCCGGCCCGGGGCGACGGGCCGCGTCGCCACCGCCACGGTCCGCTGGCTCGACCCGGCGACCCGGGCGCCGCACGAGCGGTCCGGCACGGTCGCCGTCGAGGCGCTCGCCGCGGGGCTGTGGGACGGCGGCCACGAGAGCCTCCAGCTGACCGCGATCACCGCCTACTTCGCGGACGCGCTGCGCGGCGGCGGCCTGCCGGGCGACCCCGGGCTCGGCGCGCTCGCGGAGCGGGCGGAGGCGATCGCGGGACGGTCGGGGTCTGCGGTGGTCCGGGAGCTCGCCGAGGCGGTCCGGCAGGCCGAGCGGCTGCGCGGGCCGGCCGCGGAGCCGGGCGACGGCGCCTCCCGGGAGGGCGAGCTGAGGTCGGGCGACCCGTACAGCTGAGGTCGGGTGCCCGTACCGCTGAGTCGGGGCGGCCCGTACAGCCGAGCCGGGCGACCCGTACAGCCGAGTCGGGGCGACCCGTACAGCTGGGTCAGGGCGGCCCGTGCGACCCGTACGGCCGAAGTCGGTTGACCCGTACAGTTGTTGTCGTGTGACCCGTACTGTCGACGCGCGGGGCGGGTGGCGGGCCAGAATGGCCGCATGGCCACCCTGCTGCTCGCTCTCGCCGTCGGATTCACCGGTCTCTACGCCGGTTTCCTGCTCATCTTCCAGACCGGGATCATGCCCGCCCTCGCCCGTCTGACGGACGCGGAGTTCGTCACGGCGATGCGCCGGATCAACGAATGCGTCCCGAGGGCCGTGTTCCTGCTGGTCTTCCTCGGGGTCGTCGCGTTCCCCGCCGCCGCGTTCCTCGTCCCGGTCGACGGGCGTACGGACACCCAGAAGTGGCTGCTGCTTGCGGGGCTCGTGTGCGCGGCCCTCAACCACCTGGTCACCGTCGCCGGGAACGTCCCGCTGAACGTGGCCCTCGCCTCCTCGGAGCGCCCGGGAGGAGCGGCCGGCGAGGACCCGGCGGCGGTACGGGCCGCCTTCGAGAAGCGGTGGAACGGATTCCACCGGGTGCGTACGGCCCTGATCGTCGTCGCGTTCGGCCTCGTCATCGCCGCCGCCGTGCTGTGAACCGTACCCACCGGGCGGTTTCTGGCGCGAAATCGCGGTTGAGGACCCCTCCCGCGTCCGTAAGGACCCCGGGAAAGCGTACCCCCGAGTCCTGAAACAGCCTTTCGGGGGCCAAAGGTCTAAGCCAGTGACGAAAACCTGACGCCGAAATATCCCCTCAAATGGGGTGAAGCACCCCGATATCACGGGTCAGGTTTCCGTACCCTCCGGTTTCTTATTGACATGCCTACGGGGGTCTTTTCTAATCAACGAGGGTCATCCCGCGCACAGACACCGCACAGGCACTGAGGGGGCAAGGTGGACGTCCGGATTCTGGGGGGACTGTCGGTTCGGGAGAACGGCGTGTCGATCACCCCGACGGCAGCCGCACCGCGGCAGCTGCTCGCCCTGCTCACCGCCAGCGCCGACCAGGTCGTCCCCGTGACGGTCCTGACCGAGGAGCTCTGGCCCTCCGGCGCCCCGCGCGGCGCCCGGGCCGAACTCCAGTCCCACATAGCGGAGCTGCGGACGCTCATCGCGAGCGCGCTGCGCGGCGCCGATCCGGCGGAGCCCCGTCCGGGCTGGTCCGACCGGCGCACCGCCGACGCGATCCTCGTCTCCCAGCCCGGCGGCTACCGCCTCGACACCGGCGGCGGCGTGCTCGACGTCTGGCAGTTCGAGCGCGCCGCGGGCGCCGGATACCGGGCCATGGAGGCGGGCGACCTCACGCGCGCCGCGCTCCGGCTCGGCGAGGCGCTCGCCCTGTGGCGCGGCGAGCCGTACGCGGGCGTGGCGGCGGGCCCCCGGCTCCGCCGCGAGATCGAGCGCCTCGAAACGTCCCGCCTCAGCGTGCTCGACCAGTGGGTCGAGGCGCAGCTGGGCCTGGGGCACCACGCCGAGCTGGTCTCCGAACTCTCCGGACTAGTCGCCCGCTACCGCACCAACGAACCCCTGCACGCCCACTACATGGTCGCCCTGCTGCGCTGCGGCCACCACGACGAGGCGCTCGCCGCGTACGAGCGGCTGCGCGCGGCCCTCGCGGCCGAGAGCGGCATGGAGCCCTCGGCGCGCCTGCGCCGGCTGCACCGCTCGGTCCTGGCCGTGCGGAACACCGCGGGCCGCTCCGTCTTCGGCGCCCAGGCACCCGCCCGGCCGCCCTCCCGGATCCCCGCCCACATGGCCGCGCACCTGCCGGCCCATGTGCCCGCCCAGTACAGCCCGGTGCGGGCCCGTCCCGTCCCCGTCGGCTCGCTCGTCTGAGGGGCGGCCGGGACTCGGGGGGCGTCGTCGGGAACGAAGTACGTCAGGTCGCCGTTGTGGACGTGCGGCACGCCGAGGTTGACCGACTCCCGAAGCCGAATTAATTTCGGCGGGTGGGATGGGTTTCCACCGAGGTGCCCTATTTCGCTCTACTACGGGGGTGGAGGCCATGACCTCGCACGGCGCGGACGCAGCCGGCAGTGCCGACGCGCTGCTCACGGTCCTCGAACTGCTCGCCGGACGGGCCCCGGCCGCCCGCTTCGAGGCACTCCTCGACGAGGCCCGCCTGACCGGACTCTCCGGCGAGGGGCTCGACCGCCTGGAGCGGGCCGTGAAGCTCGCCGACGAGGTCCGCTCCGGACGCGAGGACGACGCGCGCCGCGAGGCCGGACTCGCCGCCCTCACCGACACCGCGCGCGACCTGACCTTCTCGTACGACCTCGACAGCCTGCTCCGCGTCATCACGCGCCGCGCCCGCCGGCTCCTCGGCCTCGACATGGCGTTCGTGACGCTCCGGGGACAGCACGGCAGCTGCTACGTCCACACCACCGAGGGCGCCCGCGCCGGACTCGACCCCGGCTCCGGCCGGCCGGCCGGACCCCGCCTCGCCCCCGGCTTCAAGATCGCCGAGGGGTACGGACTCGGCGGCGCCGTCCAGCTCCACGGCGAGCCCGTCTGGACCGCCGACTACCTCGCCGACGAGCGGTTCGCCCCCTCGGGCTCCCTCGACGCCGGCGTCCACGCCCCGGCCTTCGACGAGGCCGCCGAGGCCGCCGTCCGGGCCGAAGGGCTGCACGCCATCATGGCCGCGCCACTGCGCAGCGGCGACGCGGTGATCGGCGTGCTGTACGGGGCGGACCGGCGCGTCCGCGACCACACCTCCGAGGAGCTCGCCCTCCTCGCCGCGCTCGCCGACCTCGCCGCCCTCGCCGTCGAGAAGGCCGGACTCCTCGACCGGACCCGCGCCGAGGTCTCCGAACTGGAGCGGGACAGCTCCCGCGTGCGCACCAGCCTCACCCGGATGCGGCACGTCAGCGAGGCCCACAGCCGCATCATGAACCTCGTCCTCGCGGGCGGCGACCTGGGGAACGTGGCCAAGGCCGCCGGGGACGCCCTCGACGCGACCGTCCTCATCCGCGACCAGGGCGGCCGCGTCCTCGCCGGCGCGGAAATCCCCGGCCTCGACGAGGAGGCCGTCGCCAAGGCCTCGCTCGACGCGCACGCCCGCCGCCGCCCGGTCCTCGCCGACGACGACACCTGGGTCGCCCCGGTCATCGCGGGCTCCGAGGACCTCGGCGGCCTCGTGATCCGCGCCGCGAGCGGGCTCACCGGCGAGGACGAGCGGCTCCTCGAACTCGCCGCCCAGTCCGTCGCCTTCCTCCTCCTGATGCGGCGCTCCACGGCCGTCGCCGAAGGGCCCGTACGCGACGAGCTCCTCGACGACCTCATCGCCGACCCGCCGCACGCGCCGCAGCAGATCGCGCAGCGGGCCCGCCGTCTCGGCGTCGACCTGCGCCGACCGCACGTCCTCGTGCTCGCCCGGCCCGAGGGCGGCGAGCAGGGCCGGGCGGTCGTGTGGGCGTCCTCGTACGCGTACCGCCTCTCCGGTCTGAAGACCGTGCAGGGCGGCTGCATCGTGCTGCTGCTCCCGGGGATCGACGCGTCCGCCGCCGCCAAGGCCGTCGCCGCCGAGCTGTCCCCGCTGCTCGGCCACCCCGTCTCCGTCGCCGCCGCGGGACCCGCCATGAGCCCGGACGGCATCGGCCGGATGCACCTGGAGGCCGGGCGGTGCCTCGACGCGATGAGCGCTCTGGGCGCCACCGGTTCGGCCGCGTCCGTGCACGACCTGGGCTTCCTCGGGATGCTGCTCTCCGACGACCACGACGTGGAGGGCTTCGTCGAGGGGGCGATCGGGCCCGTACTCGACTACGACGCCGAGCGGTTCACCGACCTCACGCGCACCCTGGAGGCGTACTTCGCCTCCGGCGGCAGCCCGACCAACGCGGCCGAGGCGCTGCACGTCCACCCCAACACGGTCTCGCGCCGACTCGAACGGATCGGCGAACTCCTCGGCCCGGAGTGGCAGAAGCCGGGCCAGGTCCTGGAGGTCCAGCTCGCCCTGCGTCTCCAGCGCACCCGCGAGGTCCTCTCCCGGGGCCGGGCCGCCACCGACACCCCCTAAGGGGGGTGCCGGTCGCGTGATCTTCCGTCAGCTCGCCGAGCGTCGCGACGCGTAGCCGGAGTCGTAGGCCGCGTCCCAGTCCGAGGAGGCCAGGAGCGTCGCCGCGTGGGCGGCCGAGGCCAGCGTGATGTGACGGTGCCAGCCGCGGAACGAGCGGCCCACGAAGTCCCGCAGCCCCGCCCCCTCGCCGACCTCCACGAAGTCCCGCTCCACCCGGCGCGCGAGCTTGGTCAGCCGCAGCAGGGAGCCGACGGGGGAGTTGGTCAGATCGCTGATCCACACCCGGGCCGGGGCCCGCCGCGGGTCGTCCCACTCGCCGAGCAGCACCAGGGGACGCATCCGCTCCCCGCCCGGCGTGGGCAGCGCGACCCGGACGGCCGTCGCGAGCGACGTCCGCGAGGTCCGCACACCGGCCACCGTGTCCACCCAGCTCACCGGCCTGCGCAGCCCCTTGAGCGACTCCAGGATCTGGACCGCGGAGAGCGGCCCCGCGCCGAAGCCCGGCAGCGAACGGTCCGCGATCGCCAGCCGCGAACCCGGGCCGATCCGCGCCACGACCGGCACCCCGGCCCCGGCGAGCCGGGTGAGCGCCGCGCGGCCCGCGCCGCCTCGGATGTCGAGGAGCACCGGCTTGCGGGTGACGTCCTGCCAGCGGGCGGTGTCGAGCGCCGCGGCGACCGCGCACTCCTCCAGGGTCTCCTCGCCGGCCTCCTGGGGAACCTCCGCGCGGTCGCGCCGCGTCCGGTCGTTGACCCAGGGGTCCGGCAGGAACAGCCGCCAGTTGACGGGGACGCTCAGCTCGTCGCTCGCGAACCACACCCCGAACGCCTGCTGGCCGTGGAAGACCTGACCGCGCTCCGGGTCGAACCGCCGGTCCACGCCCACCGAGTGCTCCCCGGCCTTCGGGATCGGCATCGGCCGGACCACCCAGGCCTGCGGGCAGCTGTTCCGCTCCAGGAACCGGGCGAGCGAGGCCCGCATGGGCTGCCAGTCCCAGGTCGAGCTGGAGACGAAGTGGTGCAGGCTCTGCTCGGCGGCCGGCCCGCCTATCTGCGCGGCGATGTTCCGGATCGACTTGCGGCCCTGCGCGGTGAGCAGGCCGTGCAGGTACTGCTCGGCCTTCAGGCGCTGGTCGCGGCGCGGGAAGCCGGAGAAGAGCGCGGAACACAGCTCGGCGTAGGCCTCCTCGCCCGAACCGGCCGCACCGACGGGCGAGGCGAGGCTCGAGGGCACCGGCAAGGACGAGACGGCCCCGGTGGTGGCCCTGCGCTTGGTTGCGACGGATGTACTCACGACACTCCTGCCCGAAGGTTGCGCAGCTCCCTCCCGCTGCTCCACCACCGTCGCCCGTCCCCGCCCACGGGGACGAGGTGTACCCGGCACCCGAATCGGCCGCCGAATGGTGGCCGGACCACCTCCCCCTACATCACCCCAGGTCACAGCCGTCTCCATGGCATGGTTCCGGACACCTGGCGCGATGGTCCGGAATACCCCGCGGGGGGATCTGACAGACTCACAGGCCCCGCTTTGACCCGTCGCGTTGCGTGGCCGGACCATCGCAGAGCGAGGCTGCACGGGCCGGCTCCCGGTTAATGCCCCAGGCCGGGGACCGCGCCTGTGCGCCTCGCCTCGACTTCCTCCGCGCCCCGGCCCCGTACCCTTCGGGGCATGGGAACGCGCGGTGAGCTGCCGGTCGTCGGGGCCGTCGCCGCCGGCGGCGCCCTCGGCGCGGTCGCCCGCTACGGCGCCTCGCTGGTGTGGCCGACCCCGCCCCACGCCTTCCCCTGGACGACCTTCACGGTGAACGCGGTGGGCTGCGCGACGCTCGGCGTCCTCATGGTGCTGCTGACCGAGACCCGCATCCGCGTGGCTCCCCATCCGCTGCTCCGCCCCTTTCTGGGCACCGGCTTCTGCGGAGGCTTCACCACCTTCTCGACGTACGCGCTCGACACCCAGCGGCTGCTGGCCGCGGGCGACGCCACCCGAGGCCTCCTCTACATGGGGGCGACCGTGCTCACCGCCCTCGCCGCCGTCTGGGCGGGGGTCGCCGTCACCCGGGCGGTCGCACCGGTGCGGGTGACGCCCGCGTGAACTGGCTCCTGGTCGTGGCGGGCGCCGCCGTCGGCGCGCCCTTGCGCCATCTCACCGACCGGCTGGCGAAGGCCCGCTTCGGCCTCGGCCTTCCCTGGGGCACGTTCGCCGTGAACGTCGTCGGCTCGTTCGTGCTCGGGCTGCTCACCGGCGTCTCCTCGGAGCGGCTGCACCTGCTGCTCGGCACCGGTCTGTGCGGCGCCCTCACCACGTACTCGACCTTCTCGTACGAGACGCTGAAGCTGTACGAGGGCGGGGCGAAGGGGTACGCGGTGCTGAACGTGGCGGGGAGCCTGGCCGCCGGACTCGGAGCCGTATGGCTGGGAGTCGAGACGGCCAGGCCGTGGTGATCCCTACCCGGTGATCCCTAAGTGGTGGTCCCTACGTGGTGGTCCCTACGCGGTGATCCAGTCGCTGGTCGCGATCACCGGCCGCACGCCGTCACGGTGGATGGTGCCCTCGATCAGGCCGTACATCCGGTCGGCCGCGAAGTACACCTCGTTGTCGTTCTTCAGGCCGAACGGCTCCAGGTCCACGAGGAAGTGGTGCTTGTTCGGCAGGTTGAGCCGGACCTCGTTGACCGTGGAGACGTGGTCCAGGACCCGGTCGGCCATCGCGTGCAGGGTCTGCTGGAGCGAGTAGCTGTACGTCTCCGCGAACGCCTCCAGCATGTGGCGCCGCACCTTGTCGTACGAGCGGTCCCAGTCGTGCTCCGCGTCCTCCGCCGCCGGGGCCGAGTTCGCCCAGCGCGCGGTCACCTTGGTGGCGAGGATCCGGTCGTACGCCTCCTGGAGCGTCGTGTACTCGTCCTTGATGAAGCCGTGGAACTCGGAGTTCGTCGAGTTCATCACCGTCAGGTCCTTGAGGCCCGAGAGGACCTGGAGCCCGCTGGTCCCCGAGTAGGTGATCTGCGCGGTGCGGACCTCCTGACCCTTGCGCACGAAGGAGTGCTGCTCCTTGCGCGTGGGGACGGAGATCCGCTCCCAGGCGTACTCCTCGATCCGGATCTGCGCCTCGTGGATCACGGGCTGCGAGGTCACGAAGTGCCGGGCGAGGAGGATGCCGAAGGCCTCGGGGGAGGCCACGCCGTGCTTCTTGGCGAAGGCGTAGACGGTGTTCTTGGTGGTGTCGGTCGGCAGGCAGTTGCCGTTGTCGCCGGTCAGGTGGACCTCGCGGTACTCGCCGCGCAGCGCCACCGACACGTTCAGGTCGCGGATCTCGTGCCAGGCGCCGTCGTTGCCCTTGCGGGTGACCGTCACGATGCGGTTCTCGGCCTTGCCGTACTGGTTCTGTGCCAGGACGTGCTTGCTCATGTGCTGCTCAGCTCCTGCGGGTACGTGGATACGGATATCCCGTACGCCCGGCGTCCGGCGAACCGTCGTCCCGAAGGTCCGCCCCCCGCCGTCCGGCCCGTGAACGGCGGACCGCCCCGGGACTGACGAGCATCCCGGTCCGTAGGTGGTGTCGGCTCGAAGATATGTGCAGTCCCGGCCACTGGCAATGGCGGCCGAGTCAGCGGGTGGGGAACACCTTCGTCTCGACCACCGGCAGGCCCTTGGCCCACCAGTGGTCGTAGCGCCGGTAGACCAGCGGATCCCGGCCCGCCAGGAACGCCCCGAGGGCCGCGGCCTCCCCGGCCAGCTCCTCCCAGACCGGCGCGGGCAGCGGCCGGAACGCCGAGGCCTCGATCCCGCCGTCGACGGCCCGCCAGACCCCGGCGACGTGTCCGTCGACGAGCAGCGTCGGCAGGACGTCGCCGTTCACCCGGATCACGGACTTGCGGTACTCGGGCGGGATGACGCGGCCGCGGTCGGCGTACGCCAGCAGGATGCTGTCCCACATGGCCATCAGCCGGGGCGGGGCGGGCACGTCCTCGTCGGGCCGGGCCGCCCCCGGCACGTCGTACAGCTCCGTCCCGTCGGGGCCCGCCAGGCACTCGACCCGGTCGCCGAGTGCCGCCAACGCCTCGCGCACCCGGCCCCGTTGCGCCATGGAGAACTGCGCGACGTCCGCCCCGGAAGCCGGGCCGAACCCCTCCAGATAGCGGCGGACGAGCACCGCGAGGCCCGCGGCGACCGCGTCCGGATCCCTGTGCTCGGGAAGGGTGCTCGCGGTGACGAAGGACTGCGCCGTGCCGTACGACCACGGCGGCCCCGTCGGGGCGTGCCACAGCGGCGCGTACTGCCGGATCATCCGCCAGACCACGGACTCCACCGGTCCGCCGCGGCCCTCCTCCAGCCGGCGCAGCATCTCGGCGCCGGTCCGCGCCCGCTCGGCGTACGCGAGGAGCCCGGGCAGCAGCGCGTCGGCGTCGGCCGGTGTGAACCCCGCCGCCCTGAACCGGTGGTCGCCGAGCCGCGAACCGCGCAGCGTCGGCTCCATGCCCTCGCGGAACGCCCGGTAGTCCTCGACGTGCACCATGTGCAGCGTCAGCCGCATCAGGGTCGACCGCACCGCCCGGAACCCGTCCACGGCGCCGTCGAGCCGCCCCGCGTCGAAACCCGCGACCCGGTTCCACAGCGCCACGTACGGCGAACCAGGCTGCTGCGCCTGGAGGGCGACCACCCGCCGCAGGGCCTCCCCGACGTCGACCGGGGCCCGGTCGAGGAGCAACTGGCGTGCGAGGGTGGAGCGGTTGAGGGCGCGCGCGGTGATCACCATGGCCCGATTCTCGCTCCCGAACGTTCGAGACACGTACTGTCTCGAACATGGGATCGACCTCGACAGCTCCGATACACATACGGAAGCCGCCGGCCGTCCACCCGGTGTCGACGCCGCGGTCGGCACCGTCCGTGTCCCCGCGCAGGCGGGGGGCAGCCCTCACCCTGCTCTGCTTCCTCGTCTGCTTCGGGCTCGGGATGCAGTCCTGGACGGCCCTGCGGCTCACGGGGTTCGACCTCGGGATATTCGACCAGGCGGTGCGCGCGTACGCGCACTTCGAGCTGCCGAGATCGCCGATCAAGAACGTGCACCACGAGTTCCCGCCCGCCTTCTCGCTGCTCGGCGACCACTTCACGCCGGCGCTCGCGCTCCTCGCGCCGCTGTACTGGGTGTGGGACGACCCGCGGGTTCTCCTCTTCGCGCAGGCCGCGCTGTTCGCGGCCGGTGTGCCGGTGGTCCGGCGCATCGCCCGTCACTGCTTCCGGGGCGCCGGTCAGGGCGCCGACCGGGGCGCCGACCGGGGCGCCGACCCGCTGGTCGTCCGCAGGGCGGCCGACCTCGGCGGGCTGGTGTACGCGGTGGGCTGGCCGCTCCTCAACTCCTCCTACAACGGTTTCCACGAGGTGGCCTTCGCGGTGCCGTTCACCCTCCTGATGCTGGAACGGGGACTGGCCCGCCGGTACGCGGCGGCGGCCTGCTGGGCGCTCCTTCTGTGCGCGACGAAGGAGGACATGGGCCTGGTGGCCGGTGCGTTCGGCCTGGTCCTGGCGGTACGCGCGCACCGCGCGGGCGACCGCGCGGGCCGGGCCACGGGCGCCGCGCTGGCCCTCGCCGGGCCCCTCGTATCGGCCGCCGCCATCACCTGGTTCCTCCCGGCGATGGGCGGCCCGGACGGCTACTACTGGTCGTACGGAAGCCTCGGCGCCGACCCGGGCGCCGCACTGGCCCACGTCCTGACGGCCCCGTGGGTGCTGCTCCAGGTCTCCGTCACCCCCTTCGTCAAAGTCGCCATGCTGGCCTGGATCCTGGGCACGCTCGCCCTGCTGCCGCTCGGCTCGCCGACCTTCCTGCTCGCCGTGCCCCTCCTCGCGGAGCGGGTGCTCTCGGACAATCCGAACCACTGGCCGGTGATCAACCACTACGACGCGTTCCTGTGGCCGATCCTGGTCACGGCGTCCCTGGAGACACTCGCCCGCCTCCACAAGAACCGTACGGTGGCGCGGAGATGGGCGCTCACAGCGGTCGCGCTCTCCTCGGCGGCGGCCGTCACGCTCGGCCTCGGTCTCCTCGTCCGCCCGGACCAGTGGACACCCAGCCCGGACAAGCGACCTCTCGCCACGGCCGCGGAACTCATCCCGGACGGCGCGACGGTGGAGGCGGACAACACCATCGCCCCGCGCCTGACGGCCCGTTCACACGTGGTCATCGCCGACGCGACGCCGCGGGGCGCGGACTGGGTGCTCCTCCGCGTGGAACACAGGACGTTCCCCTTCGCGTCGACGGACGACCAGAGCGCGCGCGTCGAACTCCTCCTGGACCACGGCTACACGGAGGTCTGGCGCCACGACGGCACGGTCCTGCTCCACCGCACCACCCGGACCCCGATCCCCGGCCTCCGCGTCCCCGGCCCGGACAGCACCCCGGTCCGTGAGGCCGTCCCGGACGACGTGGGCACGAACCTGCTGCTGCGCTAGGGGCGTCAGGCGCGAGGGTGGGTGTCGCGGCGGATTCGCCGATGGCGGAGGCCGGGGTGTCGCCGCCGTTTCGCCGACGGCGGAGGCCGGGGTGTCGCCGCCGGTTCACCGACCCCACGCCCGGCCGTCACGCGCCCCTCACCCTCCCTCGTGACGATCAGCGGCATGACCTTCACCTCCCGGGCCGCGCGCCCGGCCGCCGCCGGTTCCGCTCTCGCCCTCGCCGTCGCCGTCGCGCTCCTCGCCCCGACCTCGCCGGCGTACGCCGCCGCCAACGCCGTACCGACGTACGAGGTGAAGATCAACCTCACCGCGGCGGCGCTGGACTCGGCCTACGCCCCGAGCGCGGCGGTCAAGTCGGCGTTCGGCATCACCGGCTCCGCCAAGGCCCGTTCGTACAGCTACTACGACACCGACGGCCTGGCGCTCGACGCCCAGGGGTGGAGCGTCCGCCTCCGCCACAAGAGCGGATCCTCCTTCGAGGAGACGTACAAGAAGCGGTTCCCCGTCACGAACGGCGACATCAACGCCGCCCTCACCACGGCCAACGCCGCCGGGTTCTCCAGCAGCGACACCAACTACAAGGCCGAGGTCGACTGGGGCTACGCCAAGCAGACCCTCAGCTTCAGCAACGAGAAGAGCCACAGCGCGAGCGGCTACTCGGGCACGGCGCTGCCGACGAGCACGACCGGCCGCACCTGGCTCGTCAACGACATCCCCGGCAAGCTGGAGGACTGGAGCAGCGCCGACTGGGGCAAGAACACGCTCCAGGTCTCCCGCGCGCACGGGCCGGTGACCGCGAAGGTGTACGGCGGCGCCTGGGGCCCCTCGGACGACGCGAGCATCGAGGTGCTGCCGGTCGTCGGAGTGGGCGGCACGGGCACGGAGTACGTCGTCGAGCTGTCGTTCAAGACGGACTCGTACGCCGACGCGGCCGCGCTGCACGAGGACGCCATCGCCGTCGCCGAGACGAACGGCTGGCTCCACCACGGCGACATCCTCAAGACGCAGCTGATCCTCGACCGCTACTGACCGGAGCCGGCACCGCCACCGCCTTCGGCTGCCGCAGACGCGCGTTCACCCAGGACTCACCCGTTCGCCGTGAACACGTAGCCGGGCGTTGCGCGCGGAACCGCACGATGAGCCCGCGCTCACCCGCCCGTACGTGTCCAAGGAGTTCAGATTGAATCCGCGTCTCCTGCGCCGGCCCGCCGCCGTCGTGCTTCCCGTCTCCGCCGCCCTCGCGCTCTCGGTGGTGGTGGGGACGGCCGACGCGACGCCGGCGCACCACGGCTCCACCGCGCGGGTCGTCTCCGCCTCGACCCTGCCCGACCTCCCGCTCGCCGCCTTCAGCAACGGCCTGCTGCCGGGCAGCGTCCAGGACGACCGGGGCGTCGACCTGGGCGGCATCGGCAGCGACCTGTACCCGGCCGAACGACCCGGTGAGTACTGGACGGTGACCGACCGCGGCCCCAACGGCCAGATAGCCGTCGGCAAGGACAAGCGCCGCACGTTCCCCGTGCCCGGTTTCGACCCGGCGATCGTGAAGATCCGGGCGGTCGGCGGCCGCGTCCAGGTCCTGAAGGCCCTGCCGCTCACCACCGCCTCCGGCGCCCCCGTGACCGGCCTGCCCAACCAGCCCGGCCGCGACGAGGCCCCGTACACGTACGACGCCTCCACCCCGCTCCCGTACAACCCGAACGGCCTGGACACCGAGGGCATCGTGCGGGACCGGGACGGCAGCTTCTGGCTCGTGGACGAGTACGGCCCCTCGCTCGTGCACGTCTCCGCGAAGGGCCGGGTGCTCGCGCGCCACGTCCCGAAGGGCCTCGGCCTCACCGGCGCCGACTACCCGGTGATCGAGTCGCTCCCGTCGATCTTCCTCCAGCGCAAGGTCAACCGAGGCTTCGAGGGCCTCGCGCTGCTGCCCGGCGGCGACCTGGTCATGGCCCTGCAGAGCCCGCTGCTCAACCCCGACAAGGTCGCGGGCGAGAACTCCCGCACCACGCGTCTGCTGCGCTTCTCGACGCGTACGCACGAGGTCACCGCCGAGTACGCCTACCGCTTCGACCCGGTCGAGGTCGTCGAGCCCGGCCAGACCAAGACCTCCGAGCTCAAGATCTCCGCCCTCGTCGCCCTCGGCCGCGACCGCCTCCTCGTCCAGGAGCGCACCGACAAGGCCTCCCGCGTGTACGAGGTGAACCTCCGCCGCGGCACGGACATCCTCGACACCACCTGGGACACGGCCGCCGGCCCGACCCTTGAGCAGCTCGACGACGCGGCGTCGGCGGAGGTCCCGGTCCTCGCCAAGCGCCTGGTCGTCGACCTGAACACCGTCGAGGGAGTCCCCGGCAAGATCGAGGGCATCGCCCTGGAAGGCCGCTCGACCCTCGTCCTGCTCAACGACAACGACTTCGGCATGACGGACGGCCCCGCGGCCTTCGACACGGCGGGCCGCCTGGTCGACAGCGACGTGGAGACGACCCTGGTCCGCGTCCGCCTGCCGCACCCGGTCCGCTGAAGACCGAGGTCCGCTGACGACCGAGGGCCCGATCCCGACCGCCCTGACCGTCCGGTCGGGGCGTTCGGGCTCGGGCCCGCTCACGCGCGTCGCCGCCTACTCGGGCAGCGGGCGGTCGTCGATGACGTTCTTCATGACGAGGGTGGAGGCCAGGCGCTGGACCCCGGGCAGCCGGGAGAGCTCACGGTCGAAGAGCTGCTGGTAGGCGGCCAGGTCGGTGGTGGCGACCCGGAGGAGGTAGTCGGGTTCGCCGAAGAGACGCTGGGCCTGGATGACCTGGGGGATGGCCGTGATGGCCGTCTCGAACGTGGTGACGGTGTCGGGGTTCTCCCAGCGCAGGGTGACGAAGACGAGGGCCTCGAAGTTCAGACCGACGGCGGCCGGGTCGACGAGGGCGCGGTAGCCGCGGATGGCGCCCTCGCGTTCGAGGTCGCGCAGGCGACGGTGGCAGGGGGAGACGCTCAGCCGCACGCGCGCGGCCAGCTCGGTGATGGTCAGACGGCCGTCCAGCTGTAGCTCGGTAAGAATCTTCCGGTCCATGGCATCCATGAAGAAAATTCTCCCTCACTTACCCCCTTGTCGGGATAATTAAGCAAACACTTTCGGGCATATCCGCCCTAGCCTTCCCTCTCGGAGCAAGGAACGTGAGAGGGAACGATCGATGGACACGACGACACTGGCGGCCTTCCTGGTGGTGGACCTGCTGCTGGTGTTCACGCCGGGCGCGGACTGGGCCTACGCGATCTCCGCAGGCCTGCGCGACCGGTCGGTCGTCCCCGCCGTCACGGGGCTGGTCGTCGGCCACACGGCGTACGCGCTGGTGGCCGTCGCGGGCCTGGCGGTGCTCGTGGCGAGCTCCCCGATGGCGGTCACCGCCCTCACCGTGGCGGGCGCCTGCTACCTGCTGTGGCTGGGCTGGGGCGTTCTGCGGCTGCCGGCCGTGCCGACGGCCGCCGGAGAGACCGCGGACGCCTCCCGCGTACAGGTCATGCTCAGGGGCGCCGGGATCAGCGGCCTGAACCCGAAGGCGCTGCTGCTGTACTTCTCGCTGTTCCCGCAGTTCATCGACACCGCCGACGGCTGGCCGGTGGCCGCGCAGACGGGGCTGCTCAGCATGCTGCACCTGACCGCGTGCGCCGTCGTCTACCTCGCCGTCGGCGTCCTGGCCCGCACCGTCCTCAAGACCCGGCCCTCGGCGGCCCGAGCCGTCACCAGGGCCTCCGGCGCCATGATGATCGCCATCGGCGGCTTCCTCCTGCTGGAACGCCTGACCGGCTGACGCACCGATGCAAAAAGACCCTCCCGAAGGAGGGTCTTCCGTCGTGCGCCCCCGGCAGGACTCGAACCTGCGGCCAAGTGCTTAGAAGGCACCTGCTCTATCCACTGAGCTACGGGGGCCGGGTGGTGGCCGTGTGGCGTGGAGGCCCTGGTGGGTGGGGTGTGGCCTGCCGGGACAAGGATAGGGCTCCGATCGCCTTGGCCCGGTTGCTTCACCTGCGTGGCACGATGTGGAGGTTCGGTGAAGCGGAACGATAATCGCAGGCAGGTGCGATTCGCGCAGCGGTTTTCACGCCGCTCGGGGCGGGTGTTGTGCACTCGTTATGCCTGCGGTCCCGGTCGCCCTTCTCTTCTCTCGGCGCGTAGGGCGCCTATACGCTTCAAAAACACTCATAAATTGGGCATTCTTCGCATGTGGTGACCTTGGACGAACGGCCTCAGCTGATCGACGCACTCTCCGCCCTGCGCGACCGTGTCGCCGCCGTGCGTCTCCCACTCCCTCTCCCCGGCGCCTCACGCGCCCGGCAGACCCGGGCCGAGCTCCTCGCTCAGCTCGACGACTATCTGGTGCCCCGCCTGAAGGATCCCGACGCCCCCCTCCTCGCCGTCGTCGGCGGTTCCACCGGGGCCGGGAAGTCCACGCTCGTCAACTCCCTTGTGGGGCGGCGCGTCAGCGAGTCGGGGGTGCTCAGGCCCACCACCCGTACCCCCGTACTCGTCTGCCACCCCGAGGACCACCACTGGTTCGCCGGAATGCGCGTCCTCCCGCAGCTCACCCGCGTCTGGCTGCCCCAGGCCGACGAGGAGCACTCCACCGAGGAGCCGCCCGAGGAGAACGCCCTGCGGGTCGAGACCGCCGCCTCCCTGCCCCGGGGGCTCGCCCTGCTCGACGCGCCCGACATCGACTCCCTCGTCGTCGAGAACCGACTCCTCGCCGCCGAGTTGATCTGCGCCGCCGACATCTGGGTGATGGTCACCACGGCCTCGCGGTACGCCGACGCCGTCCCCTGGCACCTGCTCCGTACCGCGAAGGAGTACGACGCCACCCTCGTCACCGTCCTCGACCGCGTCCCGCACCAGGTCATCGGCGAGGTCTCCCGCCAGTACGAGGCGCTCCTCGACAAGGCGGGCCTCGGCGACGTGCCGCGCTTCACCATTCCCGAGCTGCCCGAGTCCACGGACGGCGGCAGCGGGCTCCTGCCCGACAGTGCCGTCGCCCCGCTGCGCGCCTGGCTCGCCCACCGCGCCGTGGACCCCGCCGCCCGGCAGCAGGCCGTCGACCGGACCGCCACCGGGGTCATCACCTCCCTCGACGCCCGGCTGCCCGAACTCGCCGGCGCGGTCGCCGCCCAGTACGCCTCCGCCGTCCGGCTCGGCGGCGCCGTCGAGGCCGCCTACCGCGAGCAGGGCAAGCGGGTGCGGCAGCAGCTGGGCCGTGGCGCCGTCCTCGCCGGGGACGCCCGCACCCGCTGGCGCGGCTACCCCCGCGACAGCACCGCCGACGAACTCCTCGACGCCCTCGCCGAGTCCCTCGCCGCCCTCCTGCACTGCGCGGTAGCCGCCGCCGAGGAGCGCGTACGCGACGCCTGGCAGCGCGACCCCGCCGCCGAGGCCCTGGGCCCGCCGCGCACCGGCGGCGACCGGGAGGCGGGGGAGCGGATCGGCGTGGAGGTACGCCGCTGGCGCCGCGTACTCGAAGAACTGGCCGAGGAGGAGGTGCGGAACGTCGAGCGACCCCCCGGGTCCCGAGCCTCCCGCGCCTCCCGCACCGCCGTCCCCGAGGCCGACACCGTCGCCGCGCTCCTCGCCGCCTCCCTGCTCGGCGGCCGGCGCGCCCGGGCCGCCGGCGACCGCCTCGCCGAACTCCTCGGCGCCCAGGCCGCCCTGCGCCTGCGCGACAAGGGCGGCGAGCTGGTCCTCTCGTCCGTCGACCGTGTCCTGCACACCGAGCGCGACCGGCGCCTCGCGCCCCTCGACGGGCTCGACGTGACCCCCGAGCCGCAGGCGGAGCTCATCGCCGCGCTCTCCGTACTGCAGAAGGAGAAGTGACGTGGTCGACGACGAGCGCGGCGGTACCGGTGGCCGGGAGCGGTGGGACGACGGACTGATCGCCCGGCGTGCGAGCGAGAGGGCCGCCGTCGTGGGGGAGGCGGAGCGCGAGGCTCCCGAGGAGGACTCGCTGCCGCTGCTCGGCGGGAACTACGGCGGGCCCCTCCGTACCCGCCTCGACGCCCTCCACGAGCTCGTCGGGCTCTCCCGCACCCGCGTCGAGAGCGAGGCCCTCGCCGAGGCCGGGCGCGTCCTCGACGAGGCCGCCGCCCGCCAGCGCCTCTCCTCCCGGCACACCGTGATCGCCCTCGCCGGCGCCACCGGCAGCGGCAAGTCCACCCTCTTCAACGCCCTCGCCGGCGTCCCCGTCTCCGAGACCGGCCTGCGCCGCCCCACCACCTCCGCGCCCATCGCCCTCAGCTGGTCCGAGGGCGCCGCCGGACTCCTCGACCGGCTCGCCGTCCCCAGCCGGCTGCGCCGCCGCCCCCTCGCCGGCGGCGCCGCCGACGCCGACCTCCAGGGCCTCGTCCTCGTCGACCTCCCCGACCACGACTCGGCCGTCACCGCCCACCGCGACCAGGTCGACCGGGTCCTCGGCCTCGTCGACGCCGTCATCTGGGTCGTCGACCCCGAGAAGTACGCGGACGCCGCCCTCCACGAGCGCTACCTCCGCCCCCTCGCCGGGCACGCCGAGGTCACCTTCGTCGTCCTCAACCAGATCGACCGCCTCGGCACCGAGGCCGCCGACCTCGTCCTCGACGACCTGCGCCGCCTCCTCGACGAGGACGGCGTGGCACTCGGCGAGCACGGCGAACCCGGCGCCACCGTCCTCGCCGTCTCCGCGCTGAGCGGCGAGGGCGTCCCCGAACTGCGCGAACTCGTCGGCCGCTTCGTCCAGGACCGCACCGCCCCCGAACGCCGGCTCGCCGCCGACATCGACGCCGCCGCCGTCCGGCTGCGCCCCGCCTACCTCGCCGAGGGCCGCTCCGGCCTCGACGAGCGCGCCCGGGGGGACTTCGCGGACCGGCTCGCGGTCGCCGTCGGCGCCCAGGCCGCCGGGGAGGCCGCCGAGCGGGTCTGGCGCCGGGGAGCCATCCGGGCCTGCGGTACGCCCTGGCTGCGGCTCTACCGCTGGTACGAGCGGATGCGCGCGCACGGCTCCACCGATCCGCGCCCCGACTCGCCCGTCGAGGACGAACTGACGGCGCGCCAGCGCGTCGAGCAGGCGGTACGGATCGTCGCCGACGAGGCCTCGCGCGGGCTCCCCACTCCCTGGGCGCAGGCCGTGCGGGAGGCGGCGGCGCGCGGGGCCGAGGGGCTGCCGGAGGCCCTGGACGAGCTGACGGCGAGCATGGGCGACCCGGCCGCCCGGCCGCCCCGGCCCGCTTGGTGGCCGGCCGCCGTCCTCGCGCAGGCCGTGATGACGCTCCTGCAGATCTTCGGCGCGCTGTGGCTGGTGGGCCAGATCGTCGGTGTCGTGGAGCCGGGGCTCCTGCCGCCGGTGCTCGTGATGCTCGGCGGCATCGTCGGCGGGCCGCTCGTCGAATGGGCCTGCGAGGGCGCCGTGAAGGGCCCCGCCCGGCGGTACGGGCAGGAGGCCGAGCGCCGGCTGCGGGAGGCGGCCGCGGCCTGCGGCCGGGCCCGGGTGCTCGACCCGGTGGCGGCGGAGCTGATGCGCTACCGGGAGGTGCGCGAGCAGTACGCGACGGTGGTCGGCACCCGTGCCTCGGCGCGGGTGGTCGGCGGGCTCCGGTCCGGAGCGTCGCGGCTCGGGGCGACGAGGGCGGGCGTGCGGGGGAGGTAGCGCCCGCACGCGCCCATGTCGGGCTTTTCCCCTTTCGGGTGGGGGAGTTGTCCACAAGCGTCGGGCTGTCCACAGGCTCCGGCGGGATGTTCCCCACCGCCCCCACCATGGTGCCGACCGAGAGAAACGCACAGGTGGGGGCGGAACCATGAACGACACGACCGTGACGCTCGTCGGCAACGTGGCGACGGCGGTGGAGTACCGGGAGACGGCCGGGGGCGGGGTGGCGCGGTTCCGCTTCGCGGTGACCGCGCGACGCTGGGACCGGGAGCGGGGGCTCTGGTCCGACGGGAAAACGAGCTTCTACACGGTGTCGGCCTGGCGGTCGCTCGGGGCCAATCTCGCGGCCTCGGTCTCCGTCGGGGAACCGCTCGTGGTGCACGGCCGGTTGAAGGTGCGGGAGGACGAGCGCGACGGGCAGCGCAAGACCTTCGTGGACGTGGACGCGGTGGCCGTGGGGCACGATCTGACGCGGGGGACGGCGGCCTTCCGGCGTGCGGCGAGGGTGGAGCCGGGGTCCCGGCCGGAGCCGGGATCACGACCGGAGCCGGAACCGACCCTCGTCCGGCTGCCCGATCCGGAGCCCGGCCAGGGGCCCGGTCAGGGGCCCGGTCCGGGGCTCGAACAGGACCCTTGGACGGAGGCCACGAAGCGGTTGGTGACGGCCCCCTGACCATGTGTTGTGGGGATTTGTCGACCAACTCGCCGGAGGCATAACGATTCTGAGACGGAATGGTTATCTGAACGTATGGCCGGGCACCGGGGGGTTCCGCATCCATAGGATTCCCGGGTACTCATGTGGCACTTGAGCCCATCGAGTCGGTGAGTCTGCTGGCGTGCGCTCCCCCCATGCGAATAGACCATGTTCGCGGAGCGGCCCGCCCGGAGGGGAAAGCAATGTTTTCAGTTCGTGGGCGTGGCGCTGCCCGCCTGGCCGCCGCGACCCTGGTCTCCGGCCTTGTCGCGGCCGGTGCGATAGCCACCGCCGCTCCGGCGATGGCCGATGAGCCCGCGGGGACGGGCGGTGTCACGGCCAAGCTCGGCGGCCTGACGTCCGACGTCGGCGGTGTCCAGATCACCGAGAAGAACGGCGACAAGTGGTCCGTTCAGGGTGGTCTCTTCAAGATGGAGGTCGGGGGCGGCGGCACGCTGTTCACGTACTGCATCGACCTCCGCACCCCGGCGAAGCACGACTTCGACTACAAGGAAGTCGGCTGGGGCGAGTCCTCCCTGCACGACAACGAGAACGCCGGCAAGATCCTCTGGATCCTGGAGAACGGCTACCCGGAGCTTTCCGCCGAGACCCTCGGCGGCAAGGTCGGCGTCGACCTCTCCAAGAAGGAGGCCGCGGCCGGCACCCAGGCCGCGATCTGGACCCTCTCCGACGACGTCACCGCGACGCCGAAGGACGAGGACGCCCAGAAGCTGACCGAGTACCTGCTGAAGGAGGCCAAGCAGCTCGAGGAGCCCAAGGCCTCCCTGAGCCTCTCGCCCTCCTCCGTCGCGGGCAAGGCCGGTGAGCGCCTCGGCCCGATCACGGTCTCCACGAACTCCGAGATCGCCAAGATCGCGGCCTCCGCGGGCGCCCCGGCCGGTGTCTCGGTCGTGGACAAGGACGGCAAGCCCGTCTCCGAGGCCAAGAACGGCGACCAGATCTTCTTCGACGTTCCCGCCGGCACCGCCGACGGCACCGCCGAGCTGACCGCCGAGGCCACCACCAAGGTCCAGCTGGGCCGCGCCTTCGTCTCCATCGACGGCCCCTCGCAGACCCTGATCCTGGCCGGCTCCAGCGACTCCACCGTCGCCGCCAAGGCCTCCGCGACCTGGGCGAAGACGGGTGCCGTCCCGGCCGTCACGGTCGCGAAGGACTGCGCCAAGGGCGGCCTGGAGATCATCGCCTCCAACAAGGGCGACGAGGACTGGACCTTCGACCTGAAGGGCACCTCGTACACGATCGCCGCCGGTGAGACGAAGACCGTGACGGTCCCGGTCGCCGAGGACGAGGCGTACAAGTTCACGATCACCGGTCCGAACGGCTTCGAGGAGACCTTCGAGGGCGTCCTGGACTGCAAGACGGCCACCCCCGGCCCGAAGCCGTCGGAGACCCCCACCACGGAGCCTTCGACCGAGCCGTCGGAGACCCCCTCCACGCAGCCCTCGACGGAGACCCCGTCGGCCGCTCCGTCGACCACGGCCCCGACCGGTGACACCGCCGGCACGACCGGCACCACCGGTGGCGGCGACCTCGCCGAGACCGGCAGCTCCAACGCCACCCCGATGATCGCCGGCATCGCCGCCGCGCTCGTCGTGATCGGTGGAGCCGCGGTCTTCATCCTCCGCAAGAAGAAGGCCGCCGGTCACTGACGGCGACGTCCGGTACCTGACCGCACGGAGTGATCCGCGTCACACGCGCTTCACTCCGTGAGGTACCGCAGGACCAGCGCACGGCCCTCGTACGGCCCCGGCTCGCATCCGCGTCCGGGCCCGTCCGGGGGCCGTCGCACGTCCGGGACCTCCTCAGCCCCTCGGAGGCCCCACCCGGAACCCCGTCCGGGCCCCACACGGAACCCGGCCCGAGCCCCGCCCGGGCCGCTCCCGCACGCCTTCCCCCGCCCCGTCTCCGCGCCCTCTCCGCCCTCGCGCCGGTCTTACCGGTTTCCGCCTGAGGGTGGCGGTCAGGCAAGATGGGGTGTATCTGCCCACTCACTCTTCGCCGGACGGTTTCTCTTGGCTGAGTTCATCTACACCATGCGCAAGGCGCGTAAAGCGCACGGCGACAAGGTGATTCTCGACGACGTCTTCCTGAACTTCCTGCCCGGCGCCAAGATCGGTGTGGTGGGCCCGAACGGTGCCGGTAAGTCCACCGTTCTGAAGATCATGGCCGGGATCGAGCAGCCGTCCAACGGTGACGCGTTCCTCTCGCCCGGCTACAGCGTCGGCATCCTCATGCAGGAGCCGAAGCTCGACGAGTCGAAGACCGTCCTGGAGAACGTGCAGGACGGCGCCGCCGAGCAGATGGGCAAGCTCAAGCGCTTCAACGAGGTGGCCGAGCTCATGGCCACCGACTACAGCGACGCGCTGATGGAGGAGATGGGCAAGCTCCAGGAGGACCTGGACCACTCCAACGCCTGGGACCTCGACGCCCAGCTGGAGCAGGCCATGGACGCCCTGGGCTGCCCGCCCAGCGACTGGCCGGTCACCAACCTCTCCGGTGGCGAGAAGCGCCGTGTCGCGCTCTGCAAGCTGCTCATCGAGGCCCCGGACCTGCTCCTCCTCGACGAGCCCACCAACCACCTCGACGCCGAGTCGGTGAACTGGCTGGAGCAGCACCTCTCGAAGTACGCGGGCGCCGTGGTGGCCGTCACCCACGACCGTTACTTCCTGAACAACGTCGCCGAGTGGATCCTGGAGCTCGACCGCGGTCGCGCGATCCCCTACGAGGGCAACTACTCCACCTACCTCGACAAGAAGGCCACCCGCCTCAAGGTCGAGGGCAAGAAGGACGAGAAGCGCGCCAAGCGCCTCAAGGAAGAGCTGGAGTGGGTGCGGTCCAACGCCAAGGGGCGTCAGACCAAGTCCAAGGCCCGTCTCGCCCGCTACGAGGAGATGGCGGCCGAGGCCGACAAGATGCGGAAGCTGGACTTCGAGGAGATCCAGATCCCGCCGGGCCCGCGCCTGGGCTCCATCGTCGTCGAGGTCGAGAACCTCTCCAAGGCCTTCGGCGACAAGGTCCTCATCGACGACCTGAGCTTCACCCTGCCCCGTAACGGCATCGTCGGTGTCATCGGCCCGAACGGCGCCGGCAAGACCACGCTGTTCAAGATGATCCAGGGTCTGGAGACCCCGGACTCCGGCTCCATCAAGGTCGGCGAGACCGTCAAGATCTCGTACGTCGACCAGAGCCGCGCCAACATCGACCCCAAGAAGACGCTGTGGGCCGTCGTCTCCGACGAGCTGGACTACATCAACGTCGGCCACGTCGAGATGCCGTCCCGCGCGTACGTCAGCGCCTTCGGCTTCAAGGGTCCGGACCAGCAGAAGCCCGCGGGCGTGCTGTCCGGTGGTGAGCGCAACCGCCTCAACCTGGCGCTCACCCTCAAGGAGGGCGGCAACCTGCTGCTCCTCGACGAGCCCACCAACGACCTCGACGTCGAGACCCTGTCGTCGCTGGAGAACGCCCTCCTGGAGTTCCCCGGCGCCGCGGTCGTGATCTCCCACGACCGGTGGTTCCTGGACCGCGTCGCGACGCACATCCTCGCGTACGAGGGCGAGTCGAAGTGGTACTGGTTCGAGGGCAACTTCGAGTCGTACGAGAAGAACAAGATCGAGCGCCTGGGCGCCGAGGCGGCCCGTCCGCACCGTGCCACGTACAAGAAGCTGACCCGAGGCTGAGGTCAGTGACCAGGCACATCTACAGCTGTCCCCTGCGCTGGTCGGACATGGACGCCTTCGGGCACGTCAACAACGTCGTCTTCCTGCGGTACCTGGAAGAGGCGCGCATCGACTTCATGTTCCGGCTGGCGCCGGGGGACGGTTCCCCCTCGTTCTCCGGCGGGTCCGTCGTGGCCCGGCACGAGATCGACTACAAGCGGCCGCTGGTCCACCGGCACGAGCCGGTGACCATCGAGTCGTGGGTCACGAAGATAGGCGCGGCGTCGCTGACGATCGCCTACGAGGTCAAGGACGCGGACGTCGTGTACGTCCGGGCGTCCACGGTCGTCGTGCCCTTCGACCTGGAGGCGCAGCGTCCTCGGAGGATCACCTCCGAGGAGCGCGAGTTCCTCCAGGAGTACGTCGACGACGGGATGACGTCCGCCGCATGACCGTGCTCGCGCCGCTGCACTTCGCCGACGCCCGGGAGGCGGCGGCCCTCGCCGCCTTCCTGGGCCGGCTGGTCCACTACGACCGGGCCGCGGCCGTCCGCCTCCAGGCGGGCGGCGGGGCGCTGGCCGTCTTCGGACGGCCGGCTTCCTTCGAGGTCCTCGCCATCCGTACGGCCCGGCTCGTCGACGCCGTCGACCTGGACGTCACCGTCTCCGCCGGCGAACTCCTCGAAGGCATCGAGGAGTCGGCCGGCAAGGCCGTCGTCCCGGACTCCGTCACCGGGCCGCCCTGGGCGGGCGTGCTGCCGCCCCGGGCCGGCTGGGAGCCGGTCGCCGGACTCCCGTCCGCCGCCGAGATGCGGGGCGCGGTCGCCGCGGCCGTCGCCGAATTCCGTTCGCGGGACGAGGAGTTGCCCGAGGAGCGGCGGACCAGGGCCGAGCGCGACCGCATCGGCCGCGAGATCTGGTCCCGGACCCTCGGCACCACCGGGCTGCCCCTGCGGGCCGTGCACGCCGCCCAGTCGCTGGGCTTCCTGCCGCCCGCCCCGGAGTCCGCGCCGGACGCGCCGGTCGCCCCGGTCGCGCTCTTCGCCTCCGGGCCGTGGCTCCGGCTGCGTACCCCGTACGGCTCGATCGCCCTCCGTACGGCGCCGATGTCCCTCACGGTCACCCCCGGGTGACCACGGACGCCGAGGTGGACGTCGAGGTCGACGGGGCCCTCACCGGGGACGAGCTCAACGGCCTCTTCCACGCCGCCTGGCCCGGGCACCAGGACACCGACTTCGGTCCCGTCCTCGCCCGCAGCCTGCTCCGCGTCACCGCCCGCCGCGCCGGGCGGCTCGTCGGGTACGTGAACGTCGTCGGGGACGGCGGCGTCCACGCCTTCCTCCTCGACACCACCGTCCACCCGGACGAGCGCCGCGCCGGGCTCGGCGTCACCCTCGTACGGGCCGCCGCCGGCGCGGCCCGCGCGCGCGGCGCGCACTGGCTGCACGTCGACTACGAGCCCCACCTCACCGGCTTCCACGAGCGGTGCGGCTTCCGGCCCACGGCCGCCGGACTCATCGCGCTGAACGACCTCTAGGAACATCGCCGCCCGATCCCGGCGGTCTCGGTGATCCCGACGGCCTGGACATCCCCCGCCGGTATGGACATCCCCCGACGGCCTGGACATCCCCCGGGGAGGGACGTCCCGACGCCCTCCCCGGTTTCGTCGTCCGTCAGCTCTCCGCGTCGTCCGGCCAGACCCCGATGTGGTCCTGCTCCAGCTCCAGCGCCACCCGGTGCTCCATCCCGAGCGCCTGCGTGTAGTCAGCCGGGAGCTGGAGCCGGCCCGCGCGGTCGAGCATCGCGTACTCCCGTGCCACCAGGGACTCCTGGCCCAGCTCGTCGACCTCGGTGCGGCGCAGCACCTCCGAGGAGGTGCGGCCGTCGCGGATGGCGACCGTGCGGCGGACCTCGGAGGCGACCGCCTGGTCGTGGGTGACGATGACGATCGTCGTGCCCAGCTCCTCGTTGGCGCGGCGGAAGGCCGCGAAGACCTGCTCGCCGGTGGCCGAGTCCAGCTCGCCGGTCGGCTCGTCGGCGAGCAGGACGGCGGGGTTGTTGGCGAGGGCGACCGCGATGGCCACCCGCTGCTGCTGACCGCCGGAGAGCTGGTGCGGCCGCCGGTCCCGGGCGTCCGCGATGCCCAGCATCGCGAGGAGTTCCTCGGCCCGCTCGGCCTTCCGCTTCGTCCGGCCGCCCCGCAACTGCATGGGCAGCGCCACGTTCTGGGCGGCCGTCAGGTACGGGAGGAGGTTGCGCGCGGTCTGCTGCCAGACGAAGCCGACGACCTCGCGGCGGTAGCGCAGCCGCGCCTTGCCGTCCATCGAGAGCAGGTCGCACCCGGCGACGCTCGCGGAGCCGGCCGTCGGCACGTCGAGGCCCGCCAGGATGTTCATCAGCGTCGACTTGCCGGAGCCCGAGGCCCCGACGAGCGCCATCAGCTCGCCCTCCTTCACCAGGAGGTCGAGCCCCTGGAGCGCCTGTACCTCCACCCCGTCCGTGGTGAAGATCCGGACCAGCCGGTCGCAGGCGATGAGCGCGTCGTGCCCGTACGAGGGCCGGTCGCGCCGTGCCGTCGCCCGCTTCTCCAGCTCCTCCAGCGTGGTGCCCGAAGCGGCGGTGGGGAGAGTCGTATCGGTCTTCGTCATCGTGCGTCTCCTGCCCTCAGTTCCTTGATCGAGCCCCTGCGTCCCGCCCACCAGGCCTGCCCGGCCGCCGCCAGTCCCGTCAGGAGGACGACGCCGAGCGCGGGCAGGACCAGGGACCAGGGATCCGCCCGCAGCGGGGCGCTGTCCAGCGTCGCGAAGCCCGGTGCCGTCGCGAGCGCGAGCCGGAACAGGTCGATGCCCGGGGCGAGCAGCGGCACCGTCGCCCAGCCGACGAGCATGCCGCCGAGCGCGGCGAGCACCGCCTGCGGCAGCGCTTCCAGGCCGAGGAGCCGCCGCCCCTGCTTCCGGGTCAGGCCCATCGTCCGCAGGCGCGCGAGGAGCGTGTTCCGCTCCGGCGCGCTCTGCATCAGGGAGAGCAGCACCGCCACGATCGCGTAGCCGGCGCCCGCGCCGATCGCCGCCGCGTAGATCCGCTCGGCGCCCGTCTGGAGCGGCGAGTCCACGTAGGTGGAGCGGAGCTCGCTGCGGAGCGCCACGAACAGGTCGCCCGACTTCGCCTTCACCGTGGCGCGCAGGGCCGTCCCGTCCACAGAGCTTCCCGTGACGAGCAGCGCGGTGGGCCTCGGGTGGGTCAGGTCGGCGGCGTTCACGACGAGGAAGTCCTCGCCGGTCAGGGCCGGGGTGGTCGTCCGGACCGCGACGACCTTCACCCGGAACACGCCGGCCGCCGCCACGATCTCCAGCGGCTCGCTGCCGAGCCGCTCGGCGATCGCGGGTGAGGCGATCGCGGGCAGCACCCGCTCGGTGTCCGCGACGGCGTCCTTGCCGCCCTTTCCGGTCGAAGCGAGCAGCTTCGCCGGGAACGGGCCGAAGTCGGTCCGCTCCGCGAGGCGGGCGTACGAGCCGGGCTCGACGCCCACGAGCGGCGCGCTCATCGGCTGGGCGGCGGTGCCCTGCAAGGACGGCATCGCCACCCCGTACTCGACTTGGATCGGGGCCAGGTCCCGTACGCCCGCCGTGTCGCGCACCGCCTCGGTGAGCCCGGGCGGCAGCGGCGTCCACTCGACCGAGCCGTCGACGCGGGCGTCCGCGCCGGTCGCGAGGAGCGCGGCCCGGTCGCGGGCGTCGGCGACCCCGGCGAGGACCGAGCCGCCGAACGCGGCCGTGGTCAGCGCGAGGACCAGCGCGAGGAGCGGCAGCGCGCCCGTCGAGGACGAGCGTCCGGCCCTGGCCAGGGCCAGCGGGCCGACCGCTCCGCGCAGTCGGCGGGCGGGCCGGGCCAGCCACCGCAGGGGCAGCGGATAGATCCGTACGAGGACGAGCGCGGCGATCACGCCGACGAGCACCGGGGCGGCGCTCACCAGGTAGTCCCCGGAGTCGCCGGTGCCGCGCAGCCGCAGCGAGGCGACGGCGCCCACGGCGAGGACGAGCAGGGTGAGCTCGGCGACCGTGCGGCGGCGGGAGGGCCGGGCGGTGAGCAGGTCGTCGCGGCCGCCGTGCAGACGCGGGCGGCGGTGCATGACGACGGCCCGCAGCGGCAGGACGAGCATCGCGAGGAGTGCGACGAGGGCGGCGGCGAGGAGGGAGGGGCCGAGGGGGAGTCCGGTGGCGGCCTCGGCCGCGGCGCCCGCGTCGGCGGCGGGACCGCCCGTCACCTCCGGGGGCCGTACGGTCCACACCGCCAGGGCCAGGCCGAGCGCGGCGGCCGGCACGGCCACCGCGGCGGTCTCGCCGAGCAGGCGCAGCCCGATGCCGGTCAGCGAGGCGCCGCGCGAGCGCAGCAGCGCCAGTTCGCTGTCCCGGCGGGCGGCGAAGAGGCCTCCGGTCATCGCGACGACGACGGCCGCGACCGCGCCGATGCCGAAGACGGCGACGGCCACGACGGGGTCGATCGCCTCGCGCATCGAGCGGAAGGAGTCGACGATCTCGTCGAGCTTGGTGGTGAGCGCGCCGGTGTTCCCCATGACCTGGCGCATCGAGACCAGGTCGGGTCCGGCGCTCGCCGAGCCGAGCGCGGCGTCGAGCCGGTCGACGTCCCTCGCGGTGAGGTGACCCGCCGTGGGCATGTACCGCCAGTAGGCCTCCGGCTCACCGGTGGTGGAGAGGGTCACGGGTGCCGAGGCGGGGGAGAGGAGCAGTGCCCCCTGCCAGTAGTACTTCACCTCGTCGCCGACGATCGGGGTGAGCGCCGGGGTGTGCAGCAGCGGCTCCACCGCCCAGTACGCGGACTCGATGCCGCGCGGCTCCACGATGCCGGTGACCGTCACGCCGACGGGCTCCGCGTTCACCACGCCGGGCACGTGCACGACCGAACCGGGCTTGATGCCGAGGGACTTCGCGGTCGCCGCGGTGACCACGGCCTCCGGGGCGCGCGCCGATCCGGCGGGCATTCTGCCCTTCCGTACCGTCGCGTGGGCGGTCAGGTCGGACGGGGAGGAGAGCACGAGCTCGGGGGACAGGCCGTCGGGCCGGGGCAGCCACTTGTCGAGCCCGTCGATCCGCTTGATCGTACGGACGCCGTGGACGGTCTGCTTCGGGTCGGTCCGCAGCGGCTCGGGGAGCAGGGAGCGCAGCGTGTCCCGCTTGTTCAGGAGGACGGAGGGGGCCAGGGCGGCCTCGCGCTCGGCGAGCGGCCCTCCCAGGCCGCCGGGCTGGGTCAGTTCGATGATGCTGTTGCGGGGCTCCGCGGCCTCGATCTCGTGCCGCAGTCCCTCCGTCTCGTACGCGTCGACGGCGCGCGGGAGCGCGGCGGCGAGGTAGACGGTGACCAGGACGAGGAGCGCCAGGGAGCCGGCGGCCCAGGGCGCGGTCCGCAGCCGGGTCCGCACCCAGGGCGCCACGGCGCGGGCGGGCCTGCCGGACCCGGGGGCCCTGCCGGATCCGGGGGCGCTGCCGGACCCGGGGGCCCTGGCGGACCGGGCTGCCTTGTCGGACCGGGGCATGTCGGTGTTCTCCCTGTTCTCGTTCTCCCTGCGTGCGGCGGTCATCAGTTCTCCCCCTGGTGGCGCAGGGTCACGACCGGGTCGGTGCGGCGCAGGGCGATCGCCGCGACGATCGCCAGCGGCAGTGCGGCGACGCCGGTGACGAGCAGCGCCACCTGGCCCAGGGGCAGCTCCACCAGGACCGGGGGCACGGGCCGGGTGGCCTGGCCGGTGAGGACGACGAGGGGGACGACGGCCCGGGCCAGGACCGTGCCGAGCCCGATGCCGACGAGCAGGCCGACGGCGATGAGTACGCCCTGCTCGGCGGCGATCAGCCGGGCGAGGCGGCGCTGCGGGGTGCCGAGCGCCCGCAACACCCCGAACTCGGCGGACCGTTCCCGCATCGAACCGGCCGAGCCGACGGCGAAGCCGACCGCGGCGAGGGCGGCGGCGGCCGCCGCCACGGCCATCAGGGCGGCGTTGGGTCCGGCGCCGAGCGGGTCGCCGAGCAGGTCGGCGGCGGTCTCGTCGCGTACGAGGATCTGCTCGGGGTCCGCGCTCGGGCGGGCCCGCAGGGCCGCGGCGACCTCGTCCGACCGGTCGGGTGCGACGGTCAGCCACCACTCGCTCGCGGGGACGCTCGCGGTCTCGTCGCTCGCCAGATAGCGGTTGACCGAGGCCAGGTCGACGAGGATCGAGCCGCCGTCCTCAGGAGTGGCGACGGGCGTGGTGGCGGAGGCCCCCTGGGCGCCCGGGCCGGTGGTCGGCAGCTCCTTGACCACCCGGGCGATGGTGATGCCGACCGGCTTGCCGCCGAGGGTGATCTCCAGCTTGTCCCCGGGCTTGGCGCCGGTCGCGGCCAGGTAGGTCTCCGTGACCACGGCCGGCAGCCGGGCGGGCGCCTTCGGCCCGGGGGCGGTCAGCCGGACGGTGTACTCCTCGGTCACGAAGAACCTGCCCCCCACCTCCTTGCCGCTGATCGCGTACGCGACGGAGTACGGCGCGGGGCGGCCGCCGGGTCCCGCGGAGCCGGGACGGCCGGTCGCCTGGACGGTGAGATCAGGTGTGCCGTTCAGCGTCTGCTCGGCGGCGTAGGCCCAGTCGGCGAGGATCCGTCCCGGCGCGTGCGTCCGCTCGGTGCCGTCAGGACCGACGGTGGTGAAGCGCTCGACGTTCAGGGTCAGCGGGTGCTTCTCGCCGTCGTCGACCTCGCCGATGAGCTCCAGGCCGGTGAGGGTGAGCAGGCCGCCGGAGCCCTTGCTGCCCGCGGTGTCCGCGCCGCCCGTGGCGCCGGGCCCGCCGGCGAGGGCGCCGAGGTCGAGGGTCAGCCGGTGCGTGCGGCCGTCGGAGGGCAGCGAGCCCACGGCCAGCCGGTACGGGATGCCGTTCGGGTCCTCCAGGACGACCGTGACCCGGGCCTCTGAGGTGCGGGCCGCCGCGACGGTGCGCAGGTCGATGCCGAGCGTCCGGGTGCCGGCGGGCAGGGGGAGCCCGGGGCGGGTCCCGGCCTCGGGGGCGAGCGGGGCGAAGAGGGAGTCGGTGGAGGAGGTGCCAGCGAGGTCGGGGCGGAGCAGCAGCCCGCCCGCGGCCGTGCGGGTGTCGACGGCCAGGACGGTCGCGTTCTTCCCGGCGACGTCCGTCGAGGCGCGGTGCACCGGGGCCACGGCCGTGACACCGGGCAGGCCGGCGAGGAGCTCGGTCTGGGTCGGCTCGCCGGGGCCGGCGGCGAGCACGCGGACGTCCGCGCCGGCCCGGAAGTCGGCCTGGTCCCGCTGCGAACGCTCCCACGAGTTGCTCTGCCCGATGGCCAGCATGCCCATCGCCACGGCGAGGACGAGCAGGAGCACCGGGCCCGCGCCGCGCAGCGGCCGGCGGCTGAACTGCCAGCCGGCGAGGGCGGCGGAGAGACCGCGCCCGCTCGCGGCCCGCCGCTCGGCCAGCTTGGCGGCGGGCGGCAGCAGACGCAGGGTCAGGACGGTGCCGGCGAGCAGGGCGAGGGCGGGCGCGGCGACGAGCACCGGGTCCACGGAGCCCCCGCCGGCCTCGCCCGACCCGAGGGTCGCGCCGGTGGCGGAGGGCCGCTGCAACTGCCAGTACGCGACGGCGGCGATGGCGAGCAGACCGATGTCCGCCCCGGCCCGTACGGGGGCGGGCAGGGTGCCCGAGCGGGTCTTGCGCAGGGAGACGGCGGCGCCGTCCCCGGCGGC
This sequence comes from Streptomyces sp. NPDC042346, assembly GCF_055581845.1. Lineage (NCBI taxonomy): Bacteria > Bacillati > Actinomycetota > Actinomycetes > Kitasatosporales > Streptomycetaceae > Streptomyces > Streptomyces sp. NPDC042346. Next base: position 221,787 of record NZ_JBVJEH010000003.1, read on the forward strand.
GAGCGCGGGAGCCACGACGGCCGCCGCGCAGCACAGCGCCACGGCGATCGCGACCAGCCACACCTGGAGGTACGGCGTCGTGTCGAGCTTCACCCCGAGCGAGGAGAGCGCGGACCGCTCGGCGAAGAGCCGGGTCAGCGGGCCGGTCAGGAGCGGGGCGGCGATCGCCGCGGGCAGCGCGAGCAGCAGCGCCTCGACGGCGGCGAGCCCGGTGATCCGGCGCCGCGAACCGCCGCGGGCCCGCAGCAGCGCCGTCTCTCCGGAACGCTCGGTGCTGAGCAGCCGGGCCACGAGCAGCAGCGCGTACGCGGCGAGCAGCACCAGCTGCACGGCCACGATCAGGAGGGTCGAGCGGGAGACCGTCAGCGCGCGCTGGGTCTGCTCCAGGACGGTCGGGAGCGCGGTGGCCGCGGCGATCGTCGTCCCGAAGGGCTCGGTGGCGGAGGCCAGCTCCTTCGGCGCCTCGGTCGCCGAGACGCGCAGGGCGTCCATCCCGTCGGTGGTGAGGCCGCTGAAGTCGGCGGTGCCGAGCCAGGACGTGTCCCCGGCGCTGAGCGCTCCGGAGGCGGGGACGGCCGGGTCGACGAAGAGCGGTCCGTACGTCGTGAAGGCGACCGTCCGCACGCCGCGGCCGCCGGCCGGGTCGAGCTGCCAGTACAGGTCGGCGGTGTCGATGGGCTTGTAGACGCCGGTGATCCGGGTCTTCACCACCTTGCCCTCGGCGAGCCGGTCGCCGAGGGCGAGCACGGTCCCCGGCGTGATCCGGAGGCGCCGGGCGGCCTCCTCGGGGATCGCCGACTCGACGACGCCGCCGGTGCGGGCGGCCGAGGGCCAGGCGCCCCGGACGAGCGAGAGCCGCGAGCGGTCGAGGGCGGCGAAGCGGGTGAGGTCAGGATCGCCCTTGCGGGCGGCGGGTGGCTGAAGACCGCGGGGGAGTGCGTACGGCCCGGAGCGTTCGAGGCGCCGTACGGTCACCGGCAGCCCGTCGAAGGTCTTCCGTGCCCCGTCCCGCACGGCCTCCTCGGCACTCGCCCGCTTCGCGGCGTCGACCTGTCCGGTCACGAGCAGCGACGCGGCGGGCGCGGACCGCCCCTGGAGCCCCGCCTGGAGCGCCGCGTCCCCGATGGACGAGGAGAAGGCGGCGAGCGTGGCCAGCACGGTGGTGGTCAGCAGTACGGCGAGCAGCGCCGCGGCCAGCAACAGCCGGTGAGCCCTGACACGCAGGAATACGAACCCCGTCACCCATCCCCCTGGAACCCTGAAACAGCCTGCGTGCGCGGAGCGCCGCCGAAAGTTCTCCGTAAGCCCACCGAGTCCCCCCGGACTTCCTCTGGACTCTTTCAGAGTGCAGGGGCGGCTGGAAACCGCTTACGGACCGACCTTGATGGGATCGTGACCGTTAATCGGCGTTCCGTCTCCGGAATGTGTCCGTCCAGGGGGGGCGGTGGTGGTGTGGGGTGGTGAAGGTCCGTCAGCCGGCCGTGTTCACCATCGAGGCCGCCGCGTAGGTGAGGTAGCGCCACAGCTCCGCCTCGTGCTCGGGGGCGAGCTCGAGGTCGTCCAGGGCGGCGCGCATGTGGCGGAGCCAGGCGTCGTGGGCCTCCTGGTCCACGGTGAACGGGGCGTGGCGCATGCGGAGGCGGGGGTGACCGCGGTGGTCGCTGTACGTGCGGGGGCCGCCCCAGTACTGCATCAGGAAGAGGGCGAGGCGCTCCTCCGCCGGGCCGAGGTCCTCCTCGGGGTACATCGGGCGCAGCAGCGGGTCGGCCGCGACGCCCTCGTAGAAGCGGTGGACCAGGCGGCGGAAGGTCTCCTCGCCGCCGACCTGCTCGTAGAAGGTCTGCTCCTGCGTCGTTTCCCCGGGAATCTCGTTCACCGTTCCATCGTCTCAGATGACCGGACCGAGGACCGGAGGCTTAGGACCTCCCCGGCGACCGCTCGCCCGGAGGCCCGGCGACCGCTCGCCCGGAGACCTGGGACGGCTCACCGGAGACCCGGCGACCGCTCGCCGGAGGCCTCCGGTGGCGGGAGAGTGGAGGCATGGGTGAGCCGTGGGGCGAGTCCGCCGGGGCCGGTGCGCGGGAGCGACATGCGCTCGTGCGGGAGATCGAGGGGTACGGCCTGCTGTCCGACCCCGCCTGGCGGGCCGCCTTCACCGAGGTCCCGCGCCACCTCTTCGTCCCCTCGTACTACGTCTCCGGGACCGGCGGCTACGAACGGCTCTGGGCCGGCGACCCCGACCCCGCGCGACGGGCGCGCTGGCTGCACGGGGCCTACGCGGACACGGCGATCGCCACCCGCGTACGCGACGGGGAACTGGTCTCCTCCGCCAGCCAGCCCTCCCTGATGGCGCTCATGCTCCAGGCCCTGGACGTGCGCGACGGGGACGACGTCCTGGAGATCGGCGCCGGGTCCGGCTACCACGCGGCCCTGCTCTGCCACCGGCTCGGCGAGGAGCACGTCACCACCGTCGACCTGGAGGAGGAGATCGCCGAGTCCGCCAGGACCCATCTCGCCGCCGCCGGGTACCGACCCGCGGTGCTCGCCGCCGACGGCGCCCGCGGCTGCGCCGAGCACGCCCCCTACGACCGGATCGTCGCGACCTGCGCGGTGCCCGCCGTCCCGTTCCCCTGGATCGCCCAGTGCCGGCCCGGCGCCCTGGTCCTCGCCCCGCTCTCCACCGGCCTCGTCCTGCTGCGCGTGCGCGACGGTACGCACGCGGAGGGGCGGTTCCTGGAGACCTCGGCGTACTTCGTGGCGCTGCGGGGCGCCGCCGCCCACGTCCCGGAGCGCCAGGGCCCGCGCCACGGCCCCGCCGGGGACGAACGCTTCGGCTTCCTGTGGGGTCTCGTCGCCGAGGTCCTGGACAGACGCGAAGCGCTCTCGCTCTGGCTGCGCGAGGGGCAGCCGGAGCGGGAGCGCTTCGGGGTGACGGTCAGCGGCGACCGGCAGTGGGCCTGGCTGGACGAGCCCGGAGGCCCGTACGCCTGGCCCCTGCCCGTGGCCTGACGGCGCCGGCTTCAGGGCCTGTCGTGCGGATCAGGGCCGACAGCCCTAGCCGCGCCGGATCGTGATCGTCGTCCAGGCGCCGACGTGGACGCGGTCGCCCTCCTGGAGCTGGACGGGGACGTACGGCTGGATCGGCTCCTCGCCGCCGTTGATCGTGGTGCCGTTGGTGGAGTTCTGGTCCACCACCGCCCACGAGCCGTCCGGCTGCTGCACGAGCACGGCGTGCTGGTGCGAGACGCCCGGGTCCTCCGGCGGCACCGACAGGTCGATGTCGGGGGACTCGCCGGTGGAGTGCCGGCGGCGGCCGATGGAGATCTGGTTGCCCTGGAGCGGCAGGTGCTTGTCCGGCGAGTACGCGGGCAGGTTGAGGCCCGAGGCCTCAGGCCCGCTGCGGTGCATCATCGCCATGAAGTACTCGCGGTCCGGGCCGATGACCGCGGTCCAGCCCAGGGGCGGCTGCGGCGGCTGGAACTGCTGCTGCGGAGGCTGCTGGTGCTGCGGGGGCTGCTGCTGGTGGTGCTGCTGCTGGTGGTGCTGCTGGTGCTGCTGCTGAGGGGGCGGCGGCGGAGCCTGGTGGAACTGCTGCTGCGGCGGCGCCTGGTGCGGTGGCGGCTGCGGGGGCTGCGGCTGCGACGGCGGCGACAGGACCCAGTCGTCGTCCGCGCGCGGCTGCGGCGGCGCGGGCGGGACCGGCGCCTGGACCGGGGCCTGGTGCGGCGGCGGACCCTGGAGGTACCCGGGCGGCGCCGGCGGCTGCTGCTGCATCGGCTGCTGCTGCATCGGCGGGCGCTGCGGCGGGGCCTGGTGGTGCGTGGGCTCGGCGCCCAGCGGCTCGGCCGGACGGTTCACCTGGGAGGGCCGCGAGCCCTGGTACCCGAAGGGGTCCGGCTGCTGCGGCTGCGGAGGCTGCTGCTGCTGCGGCGGGGGCGGCGGCGGGGACTGGAAGCCGGGCGGCAGGTTCAGACCGGGCGGCGGCCCGGACTGCTGCGGCGCCAGCGGCGTGTACGAGGTCGCCGTGTTCGTGAGGAAGTTCCAGCGGCATTCCTCGCAGAACGGCGCCATGTGCTCACGCGGGGTACGGCACTGCGGGCAGAGCTCCGCCTGCGCGGTCGCGTTCGAGTCGCCGCCGGGGCCGAAGCCTCCGGGGCCGGGGTATCCGTACGCGGGCGGCGGCGGGGGAGGCGGCGGTACGGCACCCGCAGGCGCGCCCGCCCCGGCCATGCGATGGCCGCAGACCTCGCACCAGTCGTCGGAGACCGACTGGTGTCCGTTCGGGCAGGTCGGCATGTCGGCGCTTCCCCCTCTCGTCGTCCGGCCCGGCGGGCCGGGCTACCTCTACCTCTTGACGCGAACGGTCTTGGTGGAGCGGGTCTCGAGTGTCATCTCGTCCGCTTCCGCGACCTTCGCCTTCAAACGCACAGTACCCGTCGCCGCGTCGACGACGTCGACCACCTTCGAAAGGAGTTTCGCCGTATCCGCGTTGCCGGAGGCCGCCGCGAGCTGGACGGCGCGGCCCAGTTTGGCCGTCGCGCCGTCGTGATCGCCCGATTTGCGGGCATCGAGCCCCTGCTGGATGACGTCCGCGAGCTCCGCCTGCCCCGTGTAGTGCGCGACCTGCGGGTTGATCGACGTGGACATCGCCAGGTCGTCCGTCCACACGGCCCGTACCAGTCCTTGAGACAGCGGCCGGGGGTCGCCGCCCGCCGGGTCCGGGGCGATCAGGGAGACCCGGGCGGCGAGCATCTCCTGGCCGATCGCGGCCTGCGGGACGCGCACGCTCACGTGGTAGTCGCGGGACTCGTCGCCCCACGAGCCCGTCGGGTAGTCGCCGGCGCGCGGCCCGGCCTCGGTGCGCCGGCCGGTCAGGTCCTCGACCGCCGGCGCCACCTGCTTCACGTACCCGATCTCCACGCCGACCGGCGTCCACAGGCGCAGTACGACGTCCGCCACGCCCTTGCCCATGGCCTGCTCCATCATCACCGTGAAGTCGGCGGCGAGACCGGCCGGGTCGGCGACGATGTCGGCCGTGCCGAGGAGCGCCGAGGCGATCCCGGTGACCTCCTTGACCTCCCAGTCGGTGCCGACCCCGCGCGCGTCACAGGTGAACCGGCCCGCGGAGGCGTCCAGCGCGGCCCGCAGCTCCTCGGGCGACTCGTGCTCGTTGCGGCCGTCGGTGAGGAGGATGCCGTGCCGGATGGCGAGGTCGGCGGAGGAGAGCAGCCGGTCCGCGAGGCGCAGCCAGGTGCCGATCGCCGTGCCGCCGCCGGCGGACAGGCTCCGCAGCGCCTCCTTGGCCTCGGCCCGGGTCCGGGAGTCGGCGACGGCGAGCCGGCCGTTCCCCGGGTAGACCTCCTTGGCCACGTGCGTGCCGGCGACGACGGCGAAGGACGTGCCGTCGCGCAGGGTGTCGACGGCGGCGGCGGTCGCCTCACGGGCGCCGCGCATCTTGGTGGCGGGGTAGTCCATCGAGCCGGAGCAGTCGACCATGATCACGACGCCGGCCGAGCCGCCGCCCGCGGGGCCCCCGAACCCGCCGCTGGTGCCGCCGCCGGTGGACGTGACCGTGACGATGGCGCTGACCTCGCGCCCGCCCTCCGGGAGGAACTCGTTCTGGTACACGTCCACGGAGAACTGCGGCACGGTCGGCTTGGAGAAGTTCGCCATCTGTTTCGGCTCCTCGGGCGACAACAGGGAAGGGAGAAAAGGGGGGTGGGGGGATCGGCGGCCGCTCAGGCGGATCCTGCCCCGGGGGGAGAGACGGTGAACGGCAGCAGCGCCACCGTGATGTTGTCGTGGCCTCCGCCGTCGAGGGCGTGGCCGACCAGGACCTGCGCGGCGCCCAGCGGGCGGCCCGCCGCGTCCGGCGGGACGATCCTCGCCATGTCCTCGGCGCCCTCCGCGTAGTTCCAGAGCCCGTCGGTGCAGACCACGACGATCCCGGAGCGGTCCGGCTTGAACGCGGCCGTGTGCGGGTCCAGTTCGTACGCGTCGGCGCCCAGCCAGCCGGTGATCGCGTGGGCGCGCTCGTCCGCGTACGCCTCGGCCTCGCTCATCAGGCCCGCCGCGACCATCTGGGCGGCCCAGGAGTCGTCCTCGGTGAGCCGCACGGCCGGGGTGGTGCGGTCGTCCGGCACCCAGTAGACGCGGCTGTCGCCGACCCAGCCGACGATCAGCAGGCCGTCGGCGACGACGGAGCCGACGATGGTGCAGGCCGGAGAGTTGCGGTGCGGGTCGTGCTCGGCGCCGTCCTGGCCGGGCTCCTCCGCGAGGGAGTTGACGGCCTCGGCGGCGGCGACGATCGCCTCGTGCATGGCCTGCTGCGGGTGGATGCCGCGGGGCAGCGCGGCGAGCAGCGCGGCGCCGGCCGCCTGCGCGGCGGCGGCGGAGGCCTCGTCGGGGCGGGTCGCCGAGGAGACGCCGTCGCAGACGATCGCGAGGGAGGCGGGGGAGCCGTCGGGGAGGGTGGTCGCCGAGACGGCGAACGCGTCCTCGTTGCGGTGGTGGCGCAGTCCCCGGTCGCTGACGGCGGCGACGGTGCCGAGCTCCTGCTCCATGTGGTCCCGCTCGCGCGGCTGCGCGTGCCCGCAGTTCTCGCAGTAGCCGTCGGTGTCCACCCGCCCGGCCCGGCAGGCCACGCACAGGGCGGCGGCAGCCGGTGCCTGGGCCGGGGCCGGGGCCTGAGGCGGTTCCTGGTCCGGTGCCTGGGCAGGCGCCTGGGGCGGATCCACCTGGACCGCCGTACGAGGGTCGGGGGCGGCGAGCTCGAAGTCGCCCCCGGACGCCGGCGCCGGTGTCGATGCAGGTGGGGACACGGGCGGGCCGTCCGTACGGACCGCCATCGTGGGCAGGTCACGGCCGCCGGAGTCGGTGCCCGGCAGGTCGCCCGGGTGCTGGGTCGCCGTCGAGAGCGAACCGGCCTCCCGGGGCGGGGCGGCCGGCCAGACCACGGGCGCGACGATCGCCACGGTCGGGCGGTCCGGCTCCGTCTCGGCCGCCGGGACGGCCGACAGGTCGTGGCCGCACGCCCCGCAGAACCGGTCACCCGAGTCCAGCGGCTCCGCGCAGCCCGGGCAGGCGGCGAGTCCGTGCGACGGCTTCGGCTCAGGCTTCGGCTTCTGGGACATCCTCACACCCACGTCCGGGGGCGGAAGCGGTTGGCCCGCTCCACCAGTTCGATCCTCTCCTCGCCCCGCTGGGCGAGCCGGGCCAGCACCCGGTACGAGCGTTCGAGGCCGAAGCGCAGTCCGCGCTCGTCCAGTTCACTTCCGAGCAGCAGCGTGCCGCCGCCCGGTGCCGCACCGGGACTCCCGGAGAGTACCCAGTCGAGGGCCGTCCCGAGGACCTCCGTCGACAACTGCTCCCGGCGCACCGCGTCGAGACCGAAGCCCTGGAGCGCGGAGACCTGCGCCGCGGCGGCCGTCAGTTCGGCGCCGAGCGGCTCGTGCGCCGGGCGCCGCCGCAGCCGCGCCCGTACGGCCGCGACCCGGGCCGCCGTGTAGTGGATCGAGGCCTCGGGCACGGACTCCAGGGTCTTCACGGCTCCGGCGCGGTCGCCCGCCGCGAGCTGCACCCGGGCGAGGCCGAAGGCCGCGCTGACGAAGCTCGGGTCGGTCGCCCACACCAGGCGGTAGTACTCGGCGGCGTTGTCCAGTTGGCCGAGCACCTCGGCGCAGATCCCGAGGGCCAGCTTCGGCGACGGCTCCCCGGGGAAGGCGTCGTAGACCGCGTCGAAGGCGAGCGCCGCGTGCTCGTGGTCCCCGGTCACCAGGGAGGTCACACCCCGGTACCAGACCACCCGCCAGTCGTCCGGGTCCCGCTCCTCCAGCGAGGCGAGGGTCCGTACGGCGGTGGGCGCGTCGCTCAGCTCCAGGTGGGCCCGGAGGGTGCGCAGCCGCAGCTCGGTGGAGGGCGCGGGAGCGGCCTGGAGCGCGCCGAGCAGCTCGGCGGGGGCGGCGGCCGCCAGTCCGGCGAGGAATCCGGCGTTGGGGTCGCCCGAGTCGACGCGCGGCACGGGCAGCGCGAGCGCGGTGGCGGGTGCGTCGAGCGCGGCGAGCAGCCACCCGAGCCCGGGCGCCCTGGGGCCGGCCGCGACGGGAGCCGCCCCAGGCCCGGACGGAGCCAGGGCCGACTGGCTCCCGCCCTGAGTCCCGGCCCGCTTTCCGCCCCGCCTCCCGGCGCCCTTCCGGGCCCCGAGCAGCGACACGTCCTCCGTCAGCTCGGCGAACAGCGCCGTGTCCGTGACCCGGACCTCCGTGCCGAACAGCGTCGAAAGGGCGGGACGCGGACGCCCCGACTGGAGCGCCACCACCTCCCGCAGGACGCCGGTCAGCTGCTCCGCCATCTCCTGCGCGGACGAGAACCGCCGCGCCGGGTCCGGGTCCGTGGCGCGGACCAGGAAGCGGTAGAACGACTCGTACGTCCGGAAGACCGTGATGTGCTCCGGATCGGGCAGCGAGTCCACGAACACGTTCGTGTAGCCCTGGAAGTCGAACGTCATCACGGCCAGCGTCCGCGCCACCGTGTACAGGTCGCTGGCGACCGACGGGCCGACCTCGGCCACCTCCGGGGCCTGGTAGCCGACCGTGCCGTAGATCGCCGACTCGTCGTCGTCCATCCGCCGGACCGCGCCCATGTCGATGAGCTTCAGCTGGTCCTCGGTCTGGATGGCGTTGTCGACCTTGAAGTCGCAGTACAGCAGGTTCCGGCTGTGCAGATGACCGAGCGCCTCCAGGGCCTCGATCCCGTACGCGCAGGCCTGCTCCACGGGCAGCGGGTCGCGCCGGCCGTCCGGGGTGCGCCGGTCGTTGGCGATCTCCTTGAGCGACTTGCCGCCGACGTACTCCATGACGATGTAGCCGTCCAGGGAGCCGGTGCGCTGGTCGAGGTGCTCGACGAAGTTGTAGATCCGGACGATGTTGGAGTGCTCGATCTCGGCGAGGAAGCGGCGCTCCGAGATGGCCGCGGCCATCGCGTCCTGGTCGCCGGTGTCCAGCAGGCCCTTCAGCACCACCCAGCGGTCGGAGACCGCCCGGTCGACGGCGAGGTAGACCCAGCCGAGTCCGCCGTGGGCGAGGCAGCCCGCGACCTCGTACTGGCCGTGGACGATGTCCCCGCCGCGCAGCTTCGGCACGAAGGAGTACGGGTGCCCGCACTTGGTGCAGAAGCCCTCCGTACGCCCCGGCCGGTCACCGCGCGAACGGCCCACCGGGGCGCCGCAGTCGGAGCGGGAGCAGAAACGCTTCCGCTCGGGGACTTCCGGGTTCTCCATCACCGCGCCCCGCGGGTCGGGACGCGGCACCTCCGGGATCGTCACCAGGCCCGCGCCCAGCCGGTTCCGGGCGGACTGCCCGGTCGACGTGCCCGAGCTGCGCACCGACACCGAACGGCCCCCGGACGTCCCGGAGACCGAACGCGAGAGACGGCCGGAGACCGAACGGCGAGACGTCGACGAGCGAGACGAGCGGGACGAGGCACGCGAGGACGCCCGCGAACTCCGCGAGGAGCTCGAATCGGTCCCGCCGATGCCACCCGTTCCCGTACCCGTACCCGTTCCCGTTCCCGTGTTCTTGCCGGGTACGGCGATGCCGGTCGGCGTCGAACCGATCAGCCCGCCGGGTGCGACGACCGGGGCGAGCCCGCAGGTGTCGCAGTACAGCTCGCCGCCTCCCATGTCCTCGTACGAGCCCTCGCACGAGGGACGCTGACAGCTCCCCACACCCGTCTCCCCGCTCACCACTGTCGTCCTCCGGCATCTCTCGGGCCGGACAGTACGTCCGCCGCGGCCTGCTGGTAGCGCAGCACGGCCTGTTCCGCGACCCGCAGGTCGCAGGGCGCGCTCCACAGCATCCGGCGTGCCGTGTCGTACCGCTCGATGAGCAGCGGGTCCTCCGCCGCTCCCAGCCGTGCCACCTTCGCCTTGTACGCGTCGAGCCGGCCGCGCAGCTCCGCCCGGACCGCGAGCGGCGCCGTGACCGCGGTCAGCGACTCCCGCGCCCGCATCAACTCGTCCTCCGCCTCCCGCTCCAGGGACTCCAGGAGCGGGGACAGCCGGTGCCACTGCTGGTGCCGTCGGTACTCGGAGGCGGCAGCGAGCCGCTCCTGGAGCGCCGTCGGCGGCCCGCTGACGGCCGGCACCTCGGAGGCGGCGATCTTCGCGAGGACCTCGCCGCGCGCGGACCGCGCCTCGGTGAGCGTCCGGTCCGCGCGGGACAGCACGTCCCGCAGGCGCAGCAGCCGGTCCTCGGAGTCCTGCCGGACCGCGAGGACCGCCTCGATCTCGCGCCGGATGTCCTCCAGGGCCAGCGCCGCCCGGTCGTACCGCGCGGTGTCGGGCCGCCCTCCGCCGGGCGCCGAACTGCCCGCGGCGGGACGCCAGAAGGCGAGCGGATCGGTCACGACCTGCGAGCGCAGCGCGGTCAGCTCGGCCGTGATGTCCTCCAGCTCGTCGCCGGCCGGGTGCTCACCGGGCCGCACGCCGACCGAGTGCGCGAGCGAGCGCGTCCGGCCGAGCTCCGCGGCGAGGAGGTCTATCCGGGCCGGCAGCGCCGACCAGACGGCGTCGGCGGTGACGACCAGGTCGAGCGAGGAGGCGTACAGCTCGTTCATCCGGCGGACGAGCCCTTCGAGCGTGAACCGCTCGGAGAGCAGGCCCTGTTCTCCCGCCCCGCCCGCGACGAGGACGCTCTCGCCGCGCAGCCGGTCGGTCAGCTCCACGAGCTCGTCCCGGCCGGGCCAGCGGCGCCGCGTCCGGACCTCACGGGCGTCGCGCAGGGCGCCCGTGTACACGTCGAAGCAGGTCCAGAGCAGGGAGATGGTCCGCTCGGCGGCGGCCCAGCGGTCCCGGGTCGTGCCGGTCAGCTCCGCCCCTTCGAGCAGTCTGCGGCCCGCGTGGTCCTGGAGGGCGAGGAGCGAGTCCTCGATCGCCTTGTGCTCGGCGCCGAGCCGCGCCAGCGCACGGTCCACCTCGTCCCGGTCCATCACCGGCCCAGGAGGTCCCGTGACGCCCATCGATCACCTCTTCCGCCGCGTGTACAGGGGCTGCTTGCCGGGGCTGCCGGCCGGGTCACTTGTACCGGGGGACGGGCGGCCCGGGTATCCCGGGCAGGTCCGCCTCGAGCCAGCGCTCGTACGCCTGCTTCCAGGGGCCCTTCCGGTAGTCCACGAGGACCTTGTTGACCCGGCGGACCAGGTCGTCGTTCCCGAGCTTGGCGGCCACCCCGTAGTACTCCGTGGTGAACGGTCTGCCCTTGAGCTCGACCGCCGGGTCCTGGGCGGCCTGGCCGGCCGCGAGGGCGTTGTCCGTGACGACCGCGTCGACCTCGCCGAGCTGGAGCCGGGCCAGACAGTCCAGCTGGTTGGGGACGGTCAGCAGGTCCTTGTCGTCCTTGGTGGCGTCGGCCTCGTCCTTGAAGACCGCGCCGAAGGACTTCTCCTCCAGCGCCTCGTAGGCCGTCGACCCCTCGGCGGTGCAGACGCGCTTGCCGCGCAGCGAGGAGTCGTAGCCGGTGATGGTCTTCGCGAGCTTGGGCGCGAGGACCTGCTGTCCGGCCTGGAAGTAGGCGGTGGAGAAGGCGACCTGCTGGATCCGCTTGCAGTTGATCGTCATCGTGCGCACGACGAGGTCGACCTTGCCGCTGTCCAGCGCGGCGATCCGCTGGTTCGTCGGGATAGCCCGGAAGATCACGGCGTTCTCGTCGCCGAGGACGTCCCGCGCGATGGCCCGGGCCAGATCGATGTCGAACCCCTCCAGCGTGCGGGTCTCCGGGTTCCGGTAGCCCCAGCGGTAGCTGGACTGGTCGACGCCGACGACGAGCTTGCCCCGCTCCTTGATCGCCTGGATCGAGGGGCCGTCCGCCCCGTCGGGCCGGAGCGAGGCGTCCGGGTTCACGCAGGTGTCGGCCTTCGCCTGGACGCCGACCTGCACGCCGGTGCCCACCCCCGGGCCGGAACCGGCCGTCCCGGGCGCGCCCTCGGCGCCGGTCCCGTCGTGTGCCAGCGGCAGCAGTGTGAGCGAGGCGGTGAGCCCGCAGGCCACGGCCATGGCGGCGACCCCGCCCCAGCCCCGCAGTCGCCCCGCGGCCCGCCGCACCAGCGGGTCCGTGCCGTTCGGCATCCCGCCCCCTCTCACCGGTACTCCGACAGTCTGCGGTTGATGCCGAGCACGGCGCCCGCCGCTCCCAGGATCCCGAGCGCGGCCGCGCCCAGCGGCAGCGCCGCCAGCGCGTCCCTGGCGTCCGCGGCGGCGCGGGTGAACTCGGCCTGCTCGTGGGCGAGGGCCCGCTCCAGGGCCGCGTCGACCTGGTCGAAGGACTGGCCCGTCGTCTCCTTGGGGCCGACGATCAGCCCGAGCGCGGCGTCGAAGTTGCCGGCCTCGTCCTCGGCGCGGGCGGCCTTGTGGCGCTTCTGCCAGTCGCCCGTACGCTGCGCCGCCTCGTTCACCGGGTCGCGCCCGGCGTCGTCGTCGGCGAGCTCCAGCGCCGAGGCGAGCGCGGTCGTCAGGGCGGTCATGCTCGCCGTGTAGTCCGCCTCGTACTTGTCGTTCTTCCCGTCCTCGGTGAGGACGGCGCCCCGGGCGACCACCGCGAGGTTCTCGTTGGCGCGGGCCGTGAGCGAGCTGATCCGGGCCTGGTTGAGCAGCAGGAGGGACTCCTGCCCGTGGGCCCGGGCGGAGCTCAGCTCGGCCCGCGCGACCGTGTGCGCGGCGAGGAGCCAGACCAGCACGGCCAGCGAGGCGGCGGTGGCGGCGAGGAGACCCTGGTTGAACACCCGGTGGGTGCGGGTGTAGTTGCGGCGCTGCGCCCAGGCCAGCACGGCGAGGGTGAGCAGGCCGAGGGCGAGCGACAGGAAGGGCCAGGTGCGGGCGGAGTCGTCGTCCTCGTGGAGCCGCCGGGTCTCCGCCGCGTACAGCCGCTCGGCGGCGGGCAGCAGCTCGCTGGTCATCTGCTGGTTCGCGTACCGCAGATAGGCCCCGCCGAGCGGCAGGCCCTGCCGGTTGGCGGCCCGGGCGCGCTCGATCAGGCCCGTGTAGCGCGGCAGCTGTTCGTTGAGCGTGGCGATCTCGCGGGCCGACTCGCTCGCACCCTCGGTGTTCGCCGCGGCCTTGACCAACAGCCGGGCCGCGGTGGCGATGTCCTTGTCGTACCGCTTGCGGGACTCCTCGGGCTCCAGGGTGCCCGCGAGGAAGCCGCTGGCGGCGGTCGAGTCCGCGTCGGCGAGGGAGCGGTAGACGGCGGCGGCGTCGGCGCTCAGCGGCTGGCTGCGGCTGACCACGTCGTCGGCGGCGGAGCCCCGGTCGGCGACTTCGAGGGCGGTGACGGCCCCGAACGCGACGACGAGCAGCGCGAGTACGGCCCCGAGGATCCGGAGCCGGCCGGGCTCGGTCGTCGCGGCCTCGCGGAGCCGCTCCCGGCCCACGGCCCAGGCCCCGCGTCCCGCGGGCGGGCCCCCGGCGGGCGCGGCCGACGGCTGCGCCGGCACCGTGCCCGGGCGCGCCGGTGCGGGTGCCGTGCCCTGCGCCGTCGCCGAGGCGGCGGGCGCGTTCGGCGGGTGTGTCACGTGACCTCCCCCTGGGTCGCTGACGTCGGTCCGCGTCGCGGATGTCGGGCCGTCCGGCCAGCAGTATGGCCGCAGGGGCCCGACCGCACACCGGGATTGACTCGATCTTGTTCCTATCGTGCCCCATGCCCCCGGCACATCCGCAGGCGAACCCCCTCACCTTGAATACGTCTCCCGGCGGGGATCGGTTCCGTATCGGGTGTCGCTCGAACAGGTGAACATGCGTGCGGGGCGTCTCTTCCGTACGAAGAAACGCCCCGGGTCCACGCCCGCACCCTCACACCCCGTAGTGCTCCCGCAGCCGGGTCGCCGCCGCCGGAGCCGCCGCCACCGCGTCCAGGGCGAGGAGCCCGGCCCCGAGGACCGGCGGCGCGGTGACGAAGCCGATCGTCGCCTTGGGCGCCCGGGCGCCGAGGAGTTCGGCGATCCGGTCCTCCAACTGCGGGTGGCGCGCGGCGAGGACGCTGCCGCCCAGCATCACCGGAGCCTCCTCGTCGAGCAGTCCGAGCCGCCCGAGCGCCACCGTCGACAGGGTGACGACCTCCTCGGCCAGCCGGTGCACCAGCGCCAGCGCGACCGGGTCGCCCGCCGCACTCACCCGGAACAGCACGGGCGTCAGCTCGTGCCGCCGCGCGAACGGGATCCGGCCCAGGTGCACGGCCTCGATCAGCTCGTACATCGTCTCCAGGCCGAAGTGCGCGGGCAGCGCGCGCGCCAGCTCGGTCGGCTCGCCGCGCCCGTCCTCGGCGCGCGCCGCGAACCAGAGTGCCTCGTCGGCCATGCCGGCGCCGCCGCCCCAGTCCCCGGAGATCTTCCCGATCGCGGGGAACCGCGCGGTCCGCCCGTCCGGGGCCATCCCGACGCAGTTGATCCCGGCCCCGCACACCACCGCCACGCCCCGCGGCTCGTCCAGACCGGCGCGCAGTATGGCGAAGGTGTCGTTGCGCACCCGTACCGAGAGGCTCCAGCCCCGCGCCACCAGCGCGGCGTGCAGCCCGTCCTCCTCGACGGGCAGGTCCGCGTTGGCGAGACAGGCCGCGACGTGCGCGAACCCGGCCGGAGCACCGGTGCCCCCGGCCGCTTCCCAGGCCCGGCCGACGATCTCCGCGAGCGCGTCGACCGCCGTCTCCACCCCCACCAGCGGGGGCTGGAAGCCGCCGCCGCGCGCCGCGCCGAGGACCGTACCGTCCTCGGCGACGACGGCGACGTCGGTCTTGCTGTTGCCGGCGTCGACGGCCAGCAGTGTTCCGGTCAGGCCCACGCGAGGTGCTCCCGGTTGTGCGCGATCAGGCGGTCCGTCAGGCCCTCGGCGTACGCGTACTGCCCGACCAGCGGGTGCGCGAGCAGCGCCTTGAACACCCGGTCGCGGCCACCGCGCAGCGCCGCCTCCAGGGCCAGGTCCTCGTAGGCCGTGACGTTCGCGATCAGCCCGGCGTACAGCGGGTCCACCGGCGCGACCGGCAGCGGCACCGCGCCGTCCTTGCCCACCGCGGCCTGCGTCTCGATCACGGCGTCGTCCGGCAGGAACGGCAGCGTGCCCTTGTTGTACGTGTTCACCACCTGGTACGGCGAGCCGCCGCCGCCCAGCAGGGACGCGGCCAGGTCCACGGCCGCCTCCGAGTAGAAGGCGCCGCCGCGCTTGCCGAGCAGCGCCGGCTTCTCGTCGAGCGCCGGGTCCCCGTACATCTCCAGGAGTTCCTTCTCCATCGCCGCGACCTCGGCGGCCCGCGAGGGCTTCGTGCCGAGCTCCCGCACCACCTCGTCGTGCGCGTAGAAGTACCGCAGGTAGTACGAGGGGACGACGCCGAGCCGGTCCATGACCGGGCGCGGCAGGTGCAGTTCCCCGGCGAGCGCGTCGCCGTGCTCGGCGAGCAGCCGCGGAAGGACGTTCTCGCCGTCCGGCCCGCCGAGCCGTACGCCCGTCTCCCAGGTCAGGTGGTTGAGCCCGACGTGGTCGAGGTGGATCGAGGACGGGGCCACGTCGAGGAGCTTCGCGAACTTCCGCTGGAAGCCGATGGCCACGTTGCACAGGCCGACGGCCTTGTGCCCGGCCTGGAGCAGCGCGCGCGTGACGATGCCGACGGGGTTGGTGAAGTCGATGATCCAGGCGTCCGGGTTGGTGCGCCGGACGCGCTCGGCGATGTCCAGGACGATCGGGACGGTGCGCAGCGCCTTGGCGAGGCCGCCGGCGCCGGTGGTCTCCTGGCCGACGCAGCCGCACTCCAGCGGCCAGGTCTCGTCCTGGTTCCGGGCGGCCTGGCCGCCGACGCGGAGCTGGAGCAGGACCGCGTCGGCGCCCTCGACCCCGGCGTCCAGGTCGGAGGTGGTGACGATCTTCCCGGGGTGGCCCTGCTTGGCGAAGATGCGCCGGGCGAGCCCGCCGACGAGTTCGAGCCGCTCGGCGGCCGGGTCGACGAGGACGAGTTCGGTGATGGGCAGGGTGTCGCGCAGCCGCGCGAATCCGTCGATCAGTTCGGGGGTGTAGGTGGAGCCGCCCCCCACGACAGCGAGCTTCATGATGTGATTCAGCCCTTCACTCCGGTCAGTGTGACTCCCTCGACGAACGCCCTCTGGGCGAAGAAGAAGACGAGGATCACAGGGGCCATGACCAGGACGGTCGCGGCCATGGTCAGATTCCAGTCGGTGTGGTGCGCGCCCTTGAAGGACTCCAGGCCGTAACTGAGCGTCCAGGCCCCCGGGTTCTCGGAGGCGTAGATCTGCGGCCCGAAGTAGTCGTTCCAGCAGTAGAAGAACTGGAACAGGGCGACGGCGGCGATGCCGGGCTTGGCCATCGGCAGCACGACGCGTATCAGGGTGCGGAATTCGCCGCAGCCGTCGATCCTCGCGGCCTCGATGTACTCGTTCGGGATCGTCAGCAGGAACTGGCGCAGCAGGAAGATGGCGAAGGCGTCGCCGAAGGCCATCGGGATGATCAGCGGCCACAGCGTGCCGGAGAGGTCCATCTGCTTGGCCCAGAACAGGTACATGGGGATGATCACGACCTGCGGCGGCAGCATCATCATCGAGATGACGAGCAGCAGCGACAGGTGCCGGCCGCGGAAGCGGAACTTGGCGAGCGCGTACGCCACGGGGACCGAGGACACCACGACGAGGACGGTGCCGAGGCCCGCGTAGAGCAGGGAGTTCTTCCACCAGGTGAGGAAGCCCTCCGTCTCGAAGATCTTGACGTAGTTGTCCCAGTGCCAGGAGTTCGGCGTCAGGTCCCGGGTGAGCGCCTGCTGGTCGCTCATCAGGGAGGTCAGGAAGACGAAGACGAACGGCAGGACGAAGAACAGGGCCGCGGCGAGGCCGAGCGAGTGCACGGCGATCCAGTGCAGCAGCGCCTTGCGGCGGGCGGTCTTCTCGGCGGGACTCGCCTTCGCGGGGCGGTCGGGACGGCTGGGGCGGTCGGAGCTGTCCGAGCCATCGGGGCGGTCGGAGAGGGTCGCGGTCGTCATGGTTCAGTCACCCGAGCCGATCAGGCCGCCGCGCCGGCGCATGAGGAGCGCGGTGAAGGCCATGGAGAGGGCGAAGAGTACGAGTGCCACCACGCACGCCGCGCCGTAGTTGAACTGGCTGAAGCCGAGGCTGTAGACGAGCTGCGGGAGCGTGAGCGTGGAGTCGTCCGGGTAGCCGGGCTGGAAGGTCGCGCCGGAGCCGCCCATCACCCCCGAGGCGACCTTGGAGGCCACGATCGGCTGGGTGTAGTACTGCATCGCGCCGATGATCCCGGTGACGACCGCGAAGAGCACGATCGGCGAGATGTTCGGCAGGGTGATGTAGCGGAACCGCTGCCACGGCGACGCGCCGTCCAGCTCGGCCGCCTCGTACTGCTCCTTCGGTACGTCGAGCAGCGCGGCCATGAAGATGACCATGAGGTCGCCGACGCCCCACACGGCGAGGACGGTCAGGGCCGGCTTGGCCCAGTCGGCGTCGTTGAACCAGGAGGGGGCGGGGATGCCGATCGCCTCCAGGAGCGAGTTGACCGGCCCGGTCCCGGGGTTGAGCAGGAAGACGAAGGCCAGGGTGGCGGCCACCGGCGGGGCCAGGTACGGCAGGTAGAAGAGGGTGCGGAAGATCCCCGCACCCGTCTTGATCTTGGTGATGAGCATGCCGATGCCGAGGCCGAAGAGCACCCGGCAGGAGACCATCACGACGGCCAGCCAGAGGGTGTTCTGCATCGCCGGCCAGAACTTCGGCATGTCGGAGAAGACGTACGTCCAGTTCTCCACGCCCCGCCAGGTCGGCGGGTTGAGGCCGTCGTACCGCATGAACGAGAAGTACAGCGTGGAGAGGAGCGGATAGGCGAAGAAGAAGCCGAATCCGATCAGCCAGGGCGACATGAACAGGGCGGTGCGCAGCGCGTTGCGCCGGCGCTTCGACCGCAGGGTGTTCCGTCCCCCCGGGGCGGCGGCGGCCGGGGCCGCCGCCTCCTTCGCGGGCAGGGTGTCCGTGCTCATGGGCGTGTCGTCCCGGCCGTCACTTGGCCGCGGCGATGTCGCGGTCGATCTGGGCCGCGGTGTCGGCGAGGCCCTTCTTCAGGTCGGTGACCTGGCCCTTCTCGTACTTGTGGGCGAGGTCGGAGAGGGTCTCCTGGTAGCTGGGGCCGTTCACCGCGCCGGTCATGGTGGAGGACTCGGGGTGCTGGGCGATGTCCAGGAAGACCTTGAAGCGGTCGTCGAGCTTCAGGTTCGGGGACTTCAGGGCGTCCAGGGTGGAGGGGACGTTGCCGATGCCGTTGGCGAAGCTCACGACCGCGTCGGTGTCCGTGGTCATGTACTTGACCAGCTCCCAGGCCGCGTTCTGCTTCTTGCTCTGCGGCGCGATGCCCATGATCGTGCCGGACAGGTAGCCCTTGCCGTACTCGGCCAGCTCGTCGTCGGCGACGGGCATCGGCGCGACGCCGACCTCGAAGTCCACCTTGGCGTTCTTGACGAAGTTCAGCCGCCACTCGCCGTCCAGCTGCATGGCGACCTGGCCGGTGTGGAAGGGGTGCTTGGCGCCCCACTCGTCACCGAAGGTGGTGCGGTACTTGTCGAGCTTCTGGAAGCCGCCCAGGGCGTCCACCAGCGACTTCTGGTACGTCATCATCTCGGCGAACGCCGGGTCCTTGGCGACGTTCGACTTGCCGTCCTTGTCGAAGTACGTGTGGTCCCACTGCGACATGTAGTGCTCGACGACGGTCTCGTAGCCGAGGTAGTTCGGCATGAAGCCGAGCCGCTCGTACGAGTCGCCCTTGGGCTTGGTGAGCTTCTTGGCGACCTCGGTGAACTCGGACCAGGTCTTCGGCGCTTCCTTGATGCCGGCCTTCTCGAAGGCGTCCTTGTTGTAGTAGAGGCCGTACGCGTCGGAGAGCAGCGGCAGGGAGCAGCGCTTGCCCTCGAACTGGGTGTAATCCTGGAGGACCTTCGGGAAGAGCTTGTCGAGGTCCAGCTTGTCCTTCTCGATGAAGGGCTTGAGGTCCGCGAGCGCGCCCGAGGAGCAGAACTTGCCGACGTTGGAGGTCGTGAAGGAGGAGACGACGTCCGGCCCGTTCGAGCCGCCCGCGCGCAGCGCCTGGCCCAGCTTGTCGTCGTTGATGCCGCCGACGACCTTCACCTTGATGTTCGGGTGGGCCTTCTCGAAGCGGGCGATGTTGTCCTCGATCGCCTTGACCTCGGAGGGCGCCGCCCAGCCGTGCCAGAAGGTGATCGTGGTCTTGGCGTTCGGGTCGTCGGCCGCCTTGTTCTCGGCGGAGCCGGTACAGGCGGAGGCGAGGAGGGCGATCGAGGCGGTGGCGGCGAGCGCGAGGGCTGCGCTGCGCGGGCGTGCGGGCATGACGGTGTCTCCCTGTGGCGAGGGCTGTGGAGGTCTGCGGAGTTCTTACGGGGGTAGGGCCGGGGCGGGTTCGGTGGGTCAGCGCGAGGTGTCGAAGACCTCGTCGCGGGTGGTGGCGAGGGCGCTTTCGAGGGCGCCGCGCAGCACCGGACGCCGGGGTACGGCGGTGAGGACGAGCCGCGGACGGGAGGCCGCGAGCTCGGCGAGCTCGGACTGGACGCGGGCGCGGAGGGGTTCGCCGCCGGCGACGAGGACGTCACCGGAGAGCACGATCAGTTCCGGGTCGAGGACGGCGACGAGCGAGGCCAGACCGATGGCGACGCGCTCGGCGTACCGGTCGAGCAGCTCCGCGTACCGGGGGTCGTCCTCGTGGATCTCGGCGGCCCGGGACAGCAGGCCGCTCGCCACCGGTACGTACGGCTGGTCGGGGGTGTCGATCCCCGCGGCGCGGGCGATCCGGGGGACGGACTGGACGCCGGCGAGCTCCTGGTAGCCGCCGGAGTTGGCCTTGGCGACCTGCCGGACCAGCGGGGTGCCGGGGACGGGCAGGAAGCCGAGCTCGCCGGCGCCGCCGGTGAAGCCGCGGTGCAGGCGCCCGCCGAGGACGAGGGCGGCTCCCATGCCCGCCTCGTTCCACAGCAGGGCGAAGTCGGTGTGGCCGCGGGCGGCGCCCACGCGCTGTTCGGCGATGGCGACGAGGTTGACGTCGTTCTCGTACTCGAAGGGCATGGGCAGGGCGGCGGCCAGCTCCTCCAGGAGGGTGGGGGAGTGCCAGCCGGGCAGGTGGGAGGCGTACCGCAGCCGTCCGGTGGCCGGGTCGAAGGCGCCGGGGGTGCCGATGACGAGGCGCCGGACCTCGCCGGGGGCGATCCCGGCGGCCTTGACGGCCCCGTCGAGGGCGTCGGTGACCTGGTGGACGACGCCGGTGGCGGTGCGGCCGGGGGTGCGGAGCTCGTACTCGCCGACGATCTCGCCGGTGATGTCGGCGACGGCGGCGTGGATGCGGTGCTGGTTGACGTCGAGCCCGGCGGCGTACGCGGCCCGCGCGTTCACCGAGTACAGCTGGGCGTTCGGTCCTGGCCGGCCTTCGGTGGTGCCGGTGGCGACGACGAGGCCGGCGGCTTCGAGCCGGCCGAGCAGCTGGGAGGCGGTCGGCTTGGACAGGCCGGTGAGCTTGCCGATCCGGGTCCGCGAGAGCGGGCCGTGCTCCAGGAGCAGGTCCAGTGCGGCGCGGTCGTTCATGGCTCGCAGCACGCGCGGTGTGCCGGGGGTTCCCGGGGTCGTACCGGCCATGAGGGTGCACCTGCCCTTCGGAGCTGATCGGTTCCGGCCATTCTGCTGCCTGCCGGGGGCCGCTTCGTTCGTCACACTGTTAGGAAAGTTTCCTATTCGGTGGGAGGAAAATAAGGCGAGCGTCACCGGGGCGTCAATACCCGGGAACGACAGACGCCCCCGAAGGCAACCGAAGCGTTACCTGCGGGGGCGTCCGCCCCGATCCGTTCCTGCGCGCCGCTACTTGGTGAGGTCCGTCTTCGGCAGCGGGGTCGCCGCCGCCGACTGCGGCGAGGTCGCCGAGGAGAAGGCCGAAGGGGCCGCCATGCCGGCCGTCGGATCGGCCGCGGACTCCTCGGCCTGGGCCGGAACTCCGCCCACGATCCGGATGCCGGCCTCGTCGAGGCCCCGCTTGATGCGCCAGCGCAGCTCGCGCTCCACGCCCAGCGCCTTGCCCGGCATCGTCTTCGCCGAGACCCGCACGGTCATCGAGTCGAGCAGCACCTCGTTCAGACCGAGCACCTCGACCGGGCCCCACAGGCGCTCGTTCCACGGCTCCTCCTTGGCCATGGACTCCGCCGCCTCGGTGATCACCGACCGCACCCGCTCCAGGTCCTCCGTCGGCCGGACGGTCACGTCCACGCCCGCCGTCGCCCAGCCCTGGCTGAGGTTGCCTATCCGCTTGATCTCGCCGTTGCGCACGTACCAGATCTCGCCGTCCACCCCGCGCAGCTTGGTGACCCGCAGGCCCACCTCGACGACCTCGCCGGAGGCCACGCCCGCGTCGACCGAGTCACCGACGCCGTACTGGTCCTCCAGGATCATGAAGACGCCGGACAGGAAGTCCGTCACCAGGTTCCGCGCGCCGAAGCCGATCGCCACACCGGCCACACCGGCCGAGGCGAGCAGCGGCGCCAGGTCGATCTTGAAGGCGCCGAGGATCATCAGCCCCGCCGTGCCCAGGATCAGGAACGACGCCACCGAGCGCAGCACCGAGCCGATCGCCTCCGAGCGCTGCCGCCGCCGCTCGGTGTTGACGAGGAGGCCGCCGAGGGCCGTCCCCTCCACGGCCTGCGCCGAACGGTTCATCCGGTCGATCAGCTTCGTCAGGGCGCGGCGGACGGCCATCCGCAGCAGGAGCGCGACGACCAGGATCAGCAGGATGCGCAGCCCGGTGTTCAGCCAGGTGGACCAGTTCTCCTCCACCCAGCTCGCCGCGTTCGTGGCCCTCTCCGCCGCCTCGTCCAGGGTCACCGGAATGGGCTCGGGTTCGGTGGCAGCCGCTAGGGCGGACCAGGACACGGGGCAACCTCCAGGCATCGCGTACGCAGTCCATCCACACTAACGGGGCATCGGACGTGCTCTTGTTGCCGTGTTCGAGGGAGAGACGGACCTCACCTGGGCAAGTACTCGGAGAGATGCCTATGTGGTCGAGAACACCCCGGGCCCGTCATCCCGATTCCGGTACGTGGTGGCGTTCCGACCAGGCATGAGGAGAGACTGAGAGCAGTTCGTCCCGGCGCGAGCCACGCGCCGCCGGCGCCATTGGAGGCATCCGTGCCGCATGTCCTGGTCCTCAACGCGTCGTACGAGCCGCTCGGCGTCGTACCGCTCCGTCGCGCACTCGTCCTCGTACTGGAGAACAAGGCTCTCTGCCTCGAGGAGTCCGGCGCCTTCCTGCACAGCGAGACCCAAGTCCTCCCCGCTCCCAGCGTGGTGCGACTGAAGCGCTTCGTGCGGGTCCCCTACCGGGGGCCCGTTCCCTTGACCCGCAGGGCCCTCTTCGCCCGCGACGGCGGGCGCTGCGTGTACTGCGGGGGTGTCGCGACCAGCGTCGACCACGTCGTCCCGCGCAGCAGAGGCGGCACGCACGCCTGGGAGAACGTGGTGGCGGCCTGCCGCCGCTGCAACCACGTCAAGGCCGACCGGCACCTGCGCGAGATCGGCTGGCGGCTGCGGCACCAACCGGCCCCGCCGACCGGTCTGGCCTGGCGGATCATCGGGACCGGACACCGGGACCCCCGCTGGCTGCCCTACCTCCAGCCGTACGGTGCCGAGGACGTGATGGCCCGGATCGACTCCGTCGCGGACGCCCCGGTGAGGGCGCTGACGACGGGTTGAACCGGGCCTTTCGCGTACCCGGGGCTTTCGCCTACGGGGGACGGGGCACCCCTCAGGGGGTGTCCCGTCCCGCGGGCTGCTCCGGTTGTTCCGGCCCTTCCGGCTGTTCCGGCTTCTCCGGATTCTGCGGCTGTGTCGGCTCCTGCGGTTGCTCCGGCTTCGTCGGCTTCTTCGGCGGGTCCTGCGGGGCCACCGCATAGGTCTCCACCGACCAGAGCGAGTAGCCGTACGGGGTCGCCCGGGTCTCCCCCTGCACCCGCAGGAAGCGCGTGTCCGCCGCGTCCATCCGGACCGACTCCCGGCCGCCCCGCCCGTCCGAGACGGTCGCCGCCGTGCGCCAGACGCGGCCGTCGGCCGAGACCTGGACGCGGTAGCGGGAGGCGTACGCGTCCTGCCAGTGCAGCACCACCCGGCCTATCCGCGCGGGCTCGGCCAGCTCCAGCTGCCACCAGGCGCCGTCCTCCGCCGGGGAGGACCAGCGGGTCGCCGCGTCGCCGTCCACCGCCGAGGAGGCGGGGAAGTCCGGGGTCTCGTCGCCCGAGGAGGAGGCGGTTGCGGCGCGGGCCAGGTCCGGGCCCGCCGTGCGCGGGAAGGCCCGCACGGTCAGGACCCGCTCCTCGCCCGCGAACGACACCGGCACCCGGTACGAACCGGCCGGCACGTCCGCGCCCACCGACACCTCCAGGGGGACGGTCGTCCGCGCGCCCCGCTCCACCACGGCCTGCTTCGGGAGCCGGACCGCGATCCCCTTCGGGGCCTTCGCCGTCATCGGCGCGCGCACCTCGCCCGCGCGCAGCCCCGTCAGCTCGACGTCCACCCGCCGCGCGGGGCCGCCGATCTCCGCGTCCGTCTCCGTGCGGGCCAGTTCGATCCCGGCGCGCGGCCCGTCCGCGAACCACGGCACCAGCGAGCGCACCTCGGGCGCCGGTCCGTCGCCGCTCCAGACGACCCGCAGCGCGTCCGCGCGCAGGCCCTTCAGGTCGGTCTGCGTCCAGCCGGAGGGAGACAGCGGGCCGAGCACCCGCCAGCCCTCCCCGGGGACGTACGCCTCCACGCGCGCGTCCGTGCGCGTGCGTGCATCCGGGTCCGTGCCCGGGTCCGTGCCCGGGTCCGTGTTCGTGCCCGCGGCTGTGCCGGTACGCGCGGTCATCACCGTCAGGGCCTCCACGGGCCGCGCCCGGTCGAGCCGCACGGTGTACGAGTCGGGGGCGCGGTCGGCCTGCCGCGCCGGGGTCCGGTCGGCGCCGGTCCAGGCCGCCGACTCCGTCACCGCGCGGGTGAGGAACGGGTCGAGGACCCCCGCACCGACCGTCACCCGGCTCGCCTTCAGGGCCTCCCGGAGCGGTTCGAGGCGCAGCTGCGCCTGCCAGGCCGCCGCACCGTCGCCGCGCGCCTGGGCGAGCAGCATGTCGACCGCCGTCTCGCCCGCCAGGCCGTACCGCGAGAGCTGCTCCAGCCAGGGCCCCGTCTCGTCGTCCAGGGCGCCGTCGGCGGTCGCGGCGAGCCGCTCGGGGGCCCGGCGCATCACGGTGAACGCGGCCCGCAGTTCGCGCGCCGCGCTCTCCTCCGTACGGGCGCCGGTGCTCGTACGAGAGGCCCAGAAGGCGGCCATGAGCGGCTTCAGGTACGCCGATTCGCCCTTCGGGTCGAGGATCGAGGAGGCGTCGTTCCCGGCGAGCGCCCGCAGCGCCTCGCGGGCGGCCGGGTCCGGTCCTGCGAGGTCGTCGACGGCGGCGCGCCAGGACTCCTGCGGCCGGTAGCCCTTCGGGTTCCAGGCGTAGTCGGCGGCGGTGAAGAGCGGGACGCGGGAGGCGGCGGGCTGCTCCATGGCGTGGGCGAGGAAGGCGGCGGAACCGGCGGCCACGGCCGGGTCCCGGCCCGTGGAGGGGCCGAGGAAGAGCCGGTCCTGCGCGTAGTCGTTGACCGGGTAGTTGTCCATGGTGACCAGCGGGTGGCCCAGCGCCTCGCGGGCCCCGGCCAGTTCGCCGCCGGTGATCGTGCGCGGGACGACCCCGACGCCCGTCCACGCGACCCGCACGTCCGTGTCGAGGGCCCCGGCGAGCTCCGTGCGGTAGTCGGTCGCACCGTCCTGGTAGTACTCCGTCGGCAGCACCGTCAGCGGCTCGCCGTCCGGGTGCCGGTCGGCGAGGTGACGGGCGACGGCGTTCGCCACGCGCGCGTGGGCGGCGGCCGCGCCCTCGGCGTCCCGCCCGAAGGCGTCGGCGTCCTTCGAGCAGTGCCATTCGCCGTACCCGGCGTCCGGGAACTGGAGCTGGAAGGAGCGCACCCCGAGCTCCCACATCGCGTCGATCTTCCGCGTCAGGGCCGCCACGTCGGCGCCGGAGGCCAGGCACATGGACTGGGCGGGCGCCACGGCCCAGCCGAGCGTCACGTGGTTGGCCCGGGCCCGCTCGGCGAGCGCGCGGAACTCCTTCTGCTGCGCCGCCGGGTAGGGCTCGCGCCACTGCGCCTGGCGGTACGGGTCGTCGCCGGGCGCGTACAGATAGCGGTTCTGCTTGGTGCGGCCGAGGAAGTCGACCTGGGCGAGGCGCTGCTCCAGGCTCCACGGGCTGCCGTAGAAGCCCTCGGTGAGGCCCCGCTCGGCCGTGCCCGGCCAGTCGCGCACGACGACCCCGGGGAGCTCCCCGCCGGCGCCGAGGAGCTGACGCAGCGTCTGGACGGCGTGGAAGAGGCCGTCCTCGCCGACGCCGTCCAGGACGACGGTGTCCCGCCCCTGGAAGCGGCCCGTCGCGAGCCGGTAGCCGCCGCGCGGCAGATCGAGCCGCTCGGGCACGCGCAGGGCGCCCATCGCCTCCTCGGCGGCCTCGCCGGAGGGCCCCGCGACCCGGAGGACCGGGCCCCGGCCGGGGAGGCCGGTGTGGACGGTCCGCACCCCGGCGGCCGTCAGCAGGTCCCGCAGGGCGGTGAGGGCGTACGGATCGGCGTCGGCGTCCGCGAGCAGCGTGACCTCGGCCCCGAGGCGTACGGAGGGCCCGCGACCGGTCAGCGACTGCGGCCGGGGCCAGACGGCGGGAGTCCCGGTCGTGGTGGCGCCGCCGGTGGCATCACCGGTCGCGGAGGGCGCGGTCGGTGCGGGGGCCTTCGGCGCGGGTGCGGGGGCTTTCGGGGACGCGGCGGGGGCGTCGGCCGAGGGAGGGAGGGGGGCCGCGTGCACCGCGCCCGGGGCCGCGCCCCCGAGGAGTCCGCCGATGACGGCGGCGGCGACCGCCGTCGCCGTGCGCTTCCTGCGCGCGAGATGCACGGGAACTCCCTTCGACCCGGTCGGCGTCCCTGCCGGTCGGTCACGAGTGGGTCACGAGCCCACCACCCGTCGCACGGAGGTGTCAATGCAGGTGGCCGATGTGTCGGCTTTGCCCGGCGAGCCGTCACGGAGATGACGCCACTTCGCCACTTTCCGCCGGTAAAACGAGGTGCGGTGGGTAGGGCTTCATCTGTTACCCCCAGCTCCACCTGTCGAGACGAAACCGGGAGACCCCCGTGACCACGACCGCCCGCCACCTCGGACGGATAGCCATTCCCGAGCAGTCGGCAGGTCCCGGCGCGCCGCCCACCAGCGCGCCGCCGACCGACATGCCGCCGACCGACTCGCTGTCGACCGGCTCCCCGCTGACCAGCGAGCCGCCGCTCCCCGACACCACGCCCCTCACCAGCGAGCCGCCCCTGACCGAGGCGGCGCCCCTCACCAGCGAACCCACCGTCCGCGGCAGCGCGGGCGGCACGGAGTCCCCCGGAGTGTGAAGTGACCCTGGCCCGTCTCGCCGCCCGTCACGGCGTCGCCACCGAGTACAGCCCCTCCGCGGGCGTCACCGTCTCCGTGTCCGACGCCGCCGTGGTCGCCGTCCTCGGCGCCCTGGGCGTGGACGCGACCACGCCGGAGGCGGTCGCCGCCGCCCTCGACGCGGCGGAACGGGCCGAGCGGGACCGTCTGTTGCCCCCCACCCTGGTCCGGCGGCGGGGCGAGCCCGTGCGCCCGCCGGAGGACCTGCCGCCCGACACCCGGCTGCGGGTCACCACCGAGGAGGGCGAGGTCCTCACCGGCCGGGACTGGGAGCGGCTGCCCCTCGGCGTCCACACGGTCGAGGCGCAGGCCCCCGACGGGCGCGCCGCCACCGGCACCCTGATCGTGAGCCCCGCGCGCGTGCCCGGGCCCGAGCGGCGTACGTACGGGCTGCTCGTCCAGCTCTACTCGCTGCTCTCCGGCCGTTCCTGGGGCATGGGCGACCTCGGGGACCTGCGGGAGCTCGCCACCTGGGCGGGCCGGACGTACGGCGCCGGGTTCGTCCAGGTCAACCCGCTGCACGCGGGCGTGCCCGGGGCGCCGAGCGACCCCTCCCCGTACCGCCCCTCCTCGCGCCGCTTCCCGGACCCGGTCCATCTGCGGATCGAGTCCGTGCCCGAGTACGCGTACGTGGACCCCGGCCGCCGCGAGGAGCTGGACCGGATCCTCGCCGAGGCGGCCGAACTGCGTGAACGGGTCCTCGGCAAGGGCGCCCTGATCGACCGTGACGCGGTGTGGGACGTCAAGCGGCGGGCCCTGGAGCTCGTGGTCGGGAGCGTGGAGCTCGGGCCCGGGCGGCGCGCCGACTACCACGACTTCCTCGCCGAGCGGGGCCGCGCCCTGGAGGACCACGCCACCTACCAGGCCCTCGCCGAGCGGCACGGGCCCCACTGGCGCGGCTGGCCCGAGGAGCTGCGCGAGCCGCGTGCGGCGGAGCGCGCCGTGCGCGCCGACCCCGCCCTCGCCGCCCGGGTCGACTTCCACTGCCGGCTGGCCTGGCTGACGGACCGGCAGCTGGCCGAGGCCGCCGAGGCGGCCCGCGCGGCCGGGATGGAGGTCGGGATCGTCCACGACCTGGCCGTCGGCGTCCACCCGGAGGGCTCGGACGCCTGGGCCCAGCAGGAGGCCTTCGCGGCCGGCATGTCGGTCGGCGCCCCGCCGGACGCCTTCAACGCCCGCGGCCAGGACTGGGGCCTGCCGCCCTGGCGGCCCGACGCCCTCGCCGCCGCGGGCTACGCCCCGTACCGCGGCCTCCTCCGGGAACTCCTGCGCCACGCGGGCGCCCTGCGCATCGACCACGTGATGGGCCTGTTCCGGCTCTGGTGGGTGCCGGAGGGCAGCGAGCCCACCGGAGGGACGTACGTCCGGTACGACGCCGAGGCGATGCTCGCCGTCCTCGCCCTGGAGGCGCACCGCGCGGGGGCCCTCGTCATCGGCGAGGACCTCGGCACGGTCGAGCCGGGCGTACGCGAGGAGCTGTCCCGGCGCGGGGTGTTCGGGACCTCCGTGCTCTGGTTCGAGCGGGACTGGGCGGGCACCGGCCGTCCGGTGCCGGCGGGGGAGTGGCGCGCGGAGTGCGTGGCCACCGCCACCACCCACGACCTGCCCCCGACGGCCGCCCGGCTCTCCGGCGACCACGTCGCCCTGCGGCACCGGCTCGGGCTCGTCGACGGCGACCCGGAGCGCGACCGGGCGGCGGACGCGGCCGAGACCGGCGAATGGCTGGGCCTGTTCCAGCGGCTCGGGCTGCTCCCGGAGGGGCCGGGGGCCGAGGAGGCCGAGATCCTGGCCGTCCACCGGTTCCTGCTGAGCACCCCGGCCCGGATGGTGGGGGTGTGGCTGCCGGACGCGGTGGGCGACCGCCGGCCGCAGAACCTGCCGGGCACGTGGGACGAGTACCCCAACTGGCGGCTGCCGGTCGCGGGTCCGGACGGCCAGCCGCTCACCCTGGAGCGCCTCACGGCCTCGCCCCGCGCCCACGCGCTGTTCCGCGAACTGCACGCCCGTACGGAGCGGGGAAGAGGGTCCGGAAACGCCCGTACGGACCCGGGGGAGAGGGCTCGGTGACGCCCCGTACGGGACCCCGGGAGGAAGGCGCGGTGACGCCCGCACGGACCCCGGGAACGCCCGTACGGTACCCCCGGGCGCGCGGTCCGTTTAGGTGTTCGCTACGTTTGCACCGTGGACAAGAAGAACGCCCTGCGCGCCGGCGCCGTCGCGGCCGGTACGACGCTGATGATGCTGCTCATGTCGTCCCCCGCGCTCGCGCTGACCCGCGACGACGGTGACGACCCGGCCCCCAAGCTGGAGGTCGTCGAGACCCTCGGCCTGTTCGTGGTCACCCCGCTGGTGCTGTTCCTGGTCATCTGCGGCCTGGTGATGGTGCTCGACAAGTCCAAGAAGGCCTGACCCGCCACTCCGTCTCTCCGAGGGCGCCGCACGGTACCGACGTACCGTGCGGCGCCCTCGCGTGCGTCCGGGCCCGGCCCGCGCCTCACACGGTGGCCGCGAGCAGCTTCCGGAGCAGTCCGGCCAGCTGCTCCGACTCCTCCTCGGTGAGCGCCGCTTCGAGGGCCGCCCGCTGCTGTCCGAGCCCGGCCCCGACGGCCTGGTCCACCAGCTCCTTGCCGTGCTCGGTGAGCGTCACCCGCAGCCCGCGCCGGTCGTGCGGGTCGGGGCTGCGGGTGAGCAGCCCGGCCTTCTCCAGCTTGTCCAGCCGGCCGGTCATCCCGCCGGTGGTGATCATCAGCGTGGCGGTCAGCTCGCGCGGTGAGAGCGTGTACGGCTCCCCGGACCGGCGCAGGGTCGCGAGCACGTCGAACTCCCCGAGCGCCATGCCGTAGGGCGCGTACGCCTTGTCCACCCTGCCGCGCATGGCGTTGGCCAGCCGGTAGATCCGCCCGAAGACGGCCATCGGCGCGGTGTCCAGGTCGGGGCGGACGGCCGCCCACTGGTCGGTGATGGCGTCGACGGCGTCGTGGGCGGGGCTCTGCGTGTCCATGGATCCAGTGTTCCCTTCTCTCCTCCTTGATGGCAACCAAGCCACTTGCAAGTAAGTAGCTTAGTGGTAAGTTAATTACCGCCAAGCCAGCCCGGCTCCGCAGCAAGGTCCGCAGCAAGGGGGAAACCGTCATGTCCCGCAAGGCCGCCGTCGTCGCCCTGACCGCCCTCGCCCCGATCTCCTGGGGCTCCACCTACTTCGTCACCACCGAGTTCCTGCCGCCCGACCGGCCCCTCTTCACCGGCCTGATGCGCGCCCTGCCCGCCGGACTCCTGCTCCTGGCGCTCACCCGCAAGCTCCCGCAGGGCGCCTGGTGGTGGAAGTCCGCCGTCCTCGGAGCCCTCAACATCGGCGCCTTCTTCCCGCTCCTCTTCCTCGCGGCCTACCGACTCCCGGGCGGCGTCGCCGCCGTCGTCGGCTCCGTCGGCCCGCTCTTCGTCGTCGGCCTCGCCGCGCTCTTCCTGGGCGACAGGCCCACGCCGAAGACGCTGATCACCGCCGTCGCCGCCGCCTTCGGCGTCAGTCTCGTGGTCCTCAAGGCCGGGGCCGCGCTCGACCTCGTCGGCGTGATCGCCGGACTGCTCTCCTCCCTCTCGATGTCGGCGGGCGTCGTCTTCACCAAGCGCTGGGGCCGCCCCGAGGGCGTCGGCGCCCTCGCGCTCACCGGCTGGCAGCTCACCGCGGGCGGCCTGATCATCCTGCCGATCGCCTTCCTGATCGAGGGCGCCCCGCCGGCCCTGACCGGCACCAACCTGGCCGGCTACGCCTACCTCGCCTTCGGCAACACCGCGATCTCCTACTTCCTCTGGTTCCGCGGCATCGAGCGGCTCAGCGCCTCCTCGGCCACCCTCCTCGGGCCCCTCTCGCCGATCACCGCGGCGATCATCGGCTGGGCGGCGCTCGGTCAGGCGCTCGGCCCGGTGCAGGTGGTCGGCATGGTCATCGCCTTCGGCGCGACCCTGGCCGGGCAGATGGGGCCCCGTACCCCGAAGGGCGGGAAGAAGACCGAATCGTTCAGCTCAGCTGAAAAGAACGGTCAGGAAGTTTCGATGGACCTGGAGGTTTCGGGGGTGCGACGGTAAGCGGCATGACCCTGATCGCAGCCCGCCACCCGACCACCACCTCAGCCGCCACCACCGCCCCCGACACTCCCGCCCCAGCCGCCACCACCGCCCCCGACAGCCCCGCCCCAGTCACCACCACCGCAGCCACCGAGAGGCCGGCGCCCGCGAGGAAGCTCGCGCGGGGCGCCGGCCTCGGCGTGCTCCTCGCCCTGCTCGCCACCGTCGTCTGGTCCGGCAGCTTCGTCGCCACCCGCGACATGGCCGACACCGTCCCGCCCGTCCAGGCCGTCTTCTGGCGCTGGATCATCGCGCTGATCGCCGTCGCCCCCTTCGCCGCCCGCCCGTTCCTGCGCCAGTGGCGGACGATCCGCCGTCACCTCGGCTTCGTCGCCCTCGCCTCCCTGTTCGGCGTCGCCCTCTACAACACCCTCGTGCACCAGGCCGGACTGACCACCTCCGCCTCCAACATGGGCATGATCATGGCCGCCTCGCCGGTGATCATGGCGGTCTACGCCCGGCTCGGCGGCGAACGCCTCGGCGCCCGCCGCGTCCTCGGCATGCTGGCCGCCGCCCTCGGCGTGCTCCTGCTCGTCGGAAAGGGCTCGCTCGCCGTCGACCTCGCCGCCGGCGACCTGTGGATGTTCGCCGCGGCCCTGTCCTTCGCCACGTACAGCGCCCTGCTCAAGCGCAAGCCCGCCGAGATCGACGGACTCGCCTTCCTCTTCACCACCTTCCTGCTCGGCGCCCTGATGCTCGCCCCCGCGTACGCCGTGTCCCTCGCCGTCCAGGGCGGGTTCACCGTCGGCGTCGCGACCGTCGGCCCCCTGCTGTACGTCGGCGTCTTCTCCTCCGCCGTCGCCTTCTTCGCCTGGAACAAGGCGATCGCCCTCGTCGGCGCGGCCCGCGCGGGCGTCGTCTACTACCTCCAGCCCGTCTGCGTCGCCCTCCTGTCGTACGCGCTCCTCGGCGAACGCCTCGGCGCCCTCGGGGCCGCCTGCATGGCGCTCATCCTCGGCGGCGTGGCGCTGGCCGCCGCCACCGGGGCGCGAAAGGCCGGATAGGTTGCGCCCCATGACCGAGTGGGACATCAAGAAGCTCCAGATCCTCCGCACCCTCCGTGACCGCGGCACCGTCACCGCGACCGCCGAGGCCCTGCTCATGACCCCCTCGGCCGTGTCGCAGCAACTCACCAACCTCGCCAAACAGCTCGGGGTGCGGCTCCTGGAGGCCCAGGGCCGCCGGGTCCGGCTCACCGACGCCGCCCATCTGGTGCTGCGGCACGCGGAAGTGGTCTTCGCCCAGCTGGAGCGCGCCGACGCCGAACTCGACGGGTACCTGCGGGGCGAGGCGGGGCAACTGCGGGTGGCGGCCTTCTCGACGGCCGTGCCCGCGCTCGTCGTCCCCGCCGTCCGGCAGCTGCGCACCGCCCACCCCGGGCTCGACCTCCGCGTCCGGGAGGCCGAGGCGGCGGAGGCGTACGAGCTGCTGACCGCGGGCGAGGTCGACCTGGCGCTCTCGCTCGCCGCCCACGCGCCCTCGGTCCGCGACCCCAAGTTCAGCCGGGTGCCGCTCCTCGCCGACCCCCTCGACGTCGCCCTGCCCGCCGGGCACCCGCTCGCCGACGCGCCCGGCCTCCGCCTCGCCGACCTCGCCGCCGAGCCGTGGATCTTCGGCGGCTCCGGCCCCTGGTCCGAGATCACCACCGCCGCCTGCGAGGCCGCCGGCTTCGTCCCCGAACAGGCCCACAGCGCCTCCGGCTGGACCACGATCCTCGCCATGGTCGAGGCCGGGATGGGGATCGCGCTCGTGCCCCGGATGGCCTCCGCCGAGTGCCGGAGCGGTGCCGGGGTCGTCATGCGCGTCCTCTCCGCCGACCAGCCGCGCCGCCACGTCGTCGCGGCGGTACGGCGCGGCGCGGAGGACGGCCCGGCGACGGCCCGGGTGCTCGCCGCGCTCCGGCAGGCCGCCGCGGCCCGCGAAACCGTTCAGCAGAACTGAACGACACCATCGAAAACATTCGATGGACCGTGGAGAACGGGCGCGGGAGAGTCGGGTCATGAGCAGCTTCGACGCGAACGACGCGAACGCCGAGACCACGGACCCGCACGCCAACGACGCCGCCCCGTACTCCGGCGGCGACCCGTACGCCGACTACCGCTCCGGTGACTTCCCCTTCACCGAGCTCGTCGACCTCGCCGACCGCCGTCTCGGCGCCGGGGTCGTGGCCGCCAACGACGAGTTCTTCGCCGAGCGCGAGAACCTCCTCGTCCGCGAGCGGGCCGTCTTCGACCCGGAGCACTTCGGCCACAAGGGCAAGATCATGGACGGCTGGGAGACCCGCCGCCGCCGCGGCGCCGACGCCGACCACGTCTTCCCCGCCCCCGAGGACCACGACTGGGCGATCGTCCGCCTCGGCGCCCCCGGCGTGATCCGCGGCATCGTCGTCGACACCGCCCACTTCCGCGGCAACTACCCGCAGAAGGTCTCGATCCAGGCCACCGCCGTCGAGGGCACCCCGAGCCCCGCCGAGCTCGCCGACGCGAAGTGGGAGGAGCTCGTCCCGCCGACCCCCGTGCGCGGCCACGCCGCCAACGGCTTCGCGATCGACGCCGAGCGCCGCTACACCCACCTGCGCCTCTGCCAGCACCCCGACGGCGGCATCGCCCGCCTCCGCGTCCACGGCGAGGTCGTGCCCGACCCCGAGTGGCTGGACCTCCTCGGCACCCTCGACCTGATCTCCGTACTCAACGGAGGCTCGTACGAGGACGCCTCGGACAAGTTCTACTCCTCGCCGACCCAGATCATCCTGCCCGGCACCTCCCGCAAGATGGACGACGGCTGGGAGAACCGCCGCCGCCGGGTCCGCGGCACCAACGACTGGGTCCGCTTCCGGCTCGCCGCCCAGGGCGCCGTCCGCGCCGTCGAGATCGACACCGCCTACCTCAAGGGCAACTCGGCCGGCTGGATCGCCCTCCAGGGCCGCAACGGCGAGACGGGCGAGTGGTTCGAGATCATCCCCCGGACCCGCCTCCAGCCCGACACCCTGCACCGCTTCAAGCTCCCGGCGCAGGCCGTCGTCACCCACGTCCGCCTCGACGCCTTCCCCGACGGCGGCGTCGCCCGGATGCGGCTCCACGGCACGCTGACGGAGCAGGGCGCGGCCGACCTGCGCGCCCGGTACGCGGCACTCGGCGGCTGACCCGCGGGTCCCCTCCAGAGCTTCCGCCCGGCGGCGCGGCCGCGCGCCGACGCCCGCCCGCCGGGCGGATTCCAGACGCGGCGAAGGGGCACCTCCGTGGGGGAGGGTGCCCCTTCGTCGTCGCTCCGCACGCCTGCGAAGATCATCCGGCTGTGCGCGACCGTCGAGCACCTGGGGGACCCATGAAACGATTCCGATCGACAGCGAGCAGGGGCGCGGCCCGGCTCGCGGCCGCGCTCGCCCTCGCGGCGGCACTGCTCTCCGGACTCACCGCCCCGGCCTTCGCCGAGGACGTCGTCGACCCGGCCACCGCGCCGCCGGTGCGCACGATCACGTACAACGTCTGCGGCGGGTGGGAGGAGTGCCAGAGCGACCTCGACCTGCCCACCTGGACCGCCGAACTCCGCGACCAGACCCTGGCCTGGGACACGGACGCCCTCATGCTCCAGGAGCTGTGCTTCGGCCAGTGGGCCGCCCTGCGCGACGCCCTCCCCGGCTACAGCGCCGTGTGGACGTCCGCCAGGACGTACTCGGGCTGCGACAAGTGGTCCACCGACAACCGGTTGGGCCTCGGCATCTTCGTCAAGGCTCCCGCCGTGGAGCGGTACGCGGCGGGCCTCACGGTCCCGGCCGGCCAGTCACCGCGCTCGGTCCTCTGCGCCCGGGGCCCCGTCGACGGGCGCACCACCCTGGTGTGCAACACCCACCTCGCCCAGTACATCGAGCCGGACAACGGCTCCTCGCAGGTGATGGCACGCATCGACACCTGGGCCGCCGGAGTCCCGGTGATCCTGGGCACCGACCTCAACGCGGGCACGGAGCCGGGGTACGACCCCGCTCTGAACCCGATACGCCAGGGCACGCCCGGCACCGGCCCCTTCGCCGAGGCCGACGAGAACGACCGGGACTTCTTCACCGAGGAGTGCGCCACGAGCGGCGCCGGCTCCTGCCACTCCGGCGAACCCACCGTCGCGAGCGGCAAGAAGTTCGACCACGTCTTCCTCAGCGCCCGCGACTTCCACACCGTGCGGGCCGACGCGTTCACACCCGAGTCGCCCGGAACGAAGCCCCTCTCCGACCACAAGCTGCTCCGCGCCGCCGCCCACCCGGAGACCCGTCCCGGCTCCGGCGTCGACACCGATCTGACCGGCGACGGCCGTCCCGACCTCCTCGCGGTCAAGGACGACGGCAATCTGCGGCTCTACCCCGGCACGGGCCAGGGCACCTTCGGCACGCCGCGGCTCATCGGCACCGGCGGCTGGGCCGGCGCCGTCGTCAGCCACCGCGGCGACTGGACCGGCGACGGCCGTCCCGACGTACTCGCCCGCATCGGCGCCGACCTGTGGGTCTACCCCAACACCGGCAGCGGCGAGCTCGGCCCGCGCCTCGCCATGGGCGGCCGGCCCACCGGCTGGACCGGGATCACCACGCTCGCGGCGGGCGACATCGACGGCGACGGCCTGCCCGACGTCCTCGCCCGCAGCGTCACCGGCCTGTGGCTGCACCGCGGTGGCGCGCCCACGGCGGGACAGCCCGCCTTCGCCCCCAGGGCCGCCCTCTCGATCGGGGACAAGGAGTGGGCCGGGTACGACGTGCTGACGCCCGGCGACACCGACGGTGACGGACGGGCCGACGTGTGGGCCCGGGACCGCGCGACCGGGGCCGTCAAGCAGTACCGCAGCCAGGGAACCCAGCACCTCGGCACCGACCCGACCACCCTCGACGGCGCCCCGGCGGCCGTCGCCGACCGCCGCCTCCTGCTGTCGGCCGGCGACGCGAACGGCGACGGCGCCCCCGACCTGTGGTCCACCCGCACCGCGGGCACCGCCGAGAACCTGGAGTTCCTGCCGGGCACGCCCACCGGCTTCGGCCAGGCCGTGACCATCGGCACCGGTGGCTGGCAGTGGATCGACTCCCTGGGCTGAGCCCACCGAGCACACAGGAAGGGCCCCCGGACCGACATCGGTCCGGGGGCCCTTCCTCACCTCACCACCGCCGTCAGACGGCGGCCGCCGCGTCCGCCGCCTGCGCCTTCAGCGCACGCTCGACACCCGCGCGGCACTCCGTCACCAGACGCCGCAGCGCCGGGGCCGGGTCGTGCTCCGCGATCCAGGCGTCCGTCGCGTCCAGCGTCGCCTGCGACACCTGGAGCGTCGGGTAGAGGCCCACCACGATCTGCTGGATCATCTCGTGGCTGCGGGTCTCCGAGACGCCCTTGATCGACGCGAAGTACTTCGCCGTGTACGGGGCGAGCAGCTCGCGCTGGTCGGACTGGACGAAGCCGGCGATGACCGACTCCTGCACGGCGTTGGCCAGCTTGTCGTCCTCGACGACCGACGCCCACGCCTCGGCCTTCGCGGCCTCCGTCGGACGCGCCGCGCGCGCGGTCGCCGCGTGCCGCTCGCCCGCCGCCGTACGGTCGCGCTCCAGCTCGGCGGCGATCTCCGCCTCGTCGAAGCGGCCGGTGGCCGCGAGCCGCTGCACGAACGCCCAGCGCAGCTCGGTGTCGACGGCCAGGCCCTCGATCACCACGGAGCCGTCGAGCAGCCCCGCGAGCACGTCGAGCTCGGCGTCCGTACGGGCGGTCGCCGCGAAGGCCCGCGCCCACGCCAGCTGGTGGTCGCT
Organism: Streptomyces sp. NPDC042346; assembly: GCF_055581845.1. Taxonomy (NCBI): domain Bacteria; kingdom Bacillati; phylum Actinomycetota; class Actinomycetes; order Kitasatosporales; family Streptomycetaceae; genus Streptomyces; species Streptomyces sp. NPDC042346. The sequence continues at coordinate 258,248 of NZ_JBVJEH010000003.1, forward strand.
GCCGCCCTCGGCGGCGCGCAACTGCTCCTGGGCGAAGGCGCCCCAGCGCGCCAGGCCCTCGGCCCGCCACGCCGGCGCCGCGTACAGCTCGAGGGCGGCCTTGACCTGGCCCTGGAGCGACTGGACCACGCCGATGTCGGACTCCTTGGCGACACCCGAGAGCACGAGCTCCAGGTAGTCGCGGGTGGCCAGCTCGCCGTCGCGGGTCATGTCCCAGGCGGAGGCCCAGCACAGGGCGCGCGGCAGCGAGTCGGCGAAGTCGCCGAGGTGCGCGGTGACGTTGGTGAGGGACACCTCGTCGAGGCGGACCTTCGCGTACGACAGGTCGTCGTCGTTGAGGAGGACGACCGCCGGGCGGACCTTGCCCACCAGCTGCGGCACGGCGGTCAGCCCGGCCGCCTCGATGTCGAGCTCCAGACGCTCGGTGCGGACCAGCTTGCCGCTCGCGTCGAGGTCGTAGAAGCCGATGGCGATCCGGTGCGGACGCAGGACGGCCTGGCCCTTGGCGCCTGCGGGCAGCGCCGGGGCCTCCTGCTTGACGGCGAAGGCGGTGATGGCGCCGTTCTCGTCGGTCTCGATCTCCGGGCGCAGGATGTTGATGCCGGCCGTCTCCAGCCACGCCTTCGACCAGGTCTTGAGGTCACGGCCGGAGGTCTCCTCCAGCGCGCCGAGCAGGTCGGAGAGGCGCGTGTTCCCGAAGGCGTGCGCCTGGAAGTAGGCCTGCACGCCCTTGAAGAACTCGTCCTGGCCGACGTAGGCGACGAGCTGCTTCAGGACGCTCGCGCCCTTGGCGTACGTGATCCCGTCGAAGTTGACGAGCACGTCCTCCAGGTCGTTGATCTCCGCCATGATCGGGTGGGTCGACGGGAGCTGGTCCTGGCGGTAGGCCCAGGTCTTCTCCGCGTTGGCGAAGGTCGTCCAGGCGTTGGGCCAGCGGGTGCCCGCCACGGATGCCTGGCAGGCGACCGAGGTGTACGTCGCGAACGACTCGTTCAGCCAGAGGTCGTTCCACCACTCCATGGTCACGAGGTCGCCGAACCACATGTGGGCGAGCTCGTGCAGGATCGTCTCGGCACGGCGCTCGTACGCCGCGTCCGTCACCTTCGAGCGGAAGACGTACTGGTCGCGGATGGTCACCGCGCCCGCGTTCTCCATCGCGCCCGCGTTGAACTCCGGCACGAAGAGCTGGTCGTACTTCGCGAACGGGTAGTCGTACGCGAACTTCTCCTGGAACCAGTCGAAGCCCTGGCGCGTGACGTCGAAGATGTGGTCGGCGTCGAGGAACTCGGCGAGCGACGGACGGCAGTAGATGCCGAGCGGGACGCTCTGCCCGTCCTTCTCGTACGAGGAGTGCACCGAGTGGTACGGGCCGACGATCAGCGCCGTGATGTACGTGGAGATGCGGGGGGTGGGCTCGAAGACCCAGATGTCGTCCTTCGGCGTCTCCGGCGTCGGAGAGTTGGAGATCACCGTCCAGCCGGTCGGCGCCTTCACGGTGAACTGGAAGGTCGCCTTGAGGTCGGGCTGCTCGAACGAGGCGAAGACGCGACGCGCGTCCGGCACCTCGAACTGGGTGTACAGATAGGCCTGGTCGTCGACCGGGTCGACGAAGCGGTGCAGGCCCTCACCGGTGTTGGTGTACGCGCAGTCGGCGACGACCTTGAGCTCGTTGCGGCCGGCCGACAGGTGGCGCAGGGCGATCCGGGAGTCCCGGAAGACGGCGCCGACCTCCAGCGCGTGTCCGTTGAGCACGACCTCGTGGACGGCGGGGGCGACGAGGTCGATGAAGGTCTCGGCGCCGTCCTCGGCGGAATCGAAGTGGACGGTGGTGACGGACCGGTAGGTGCCGCCCTCCTGCGCACCGGTGAGGTCGAGTTCGACCTCGTACGCGTCCACGGTCAGCAGCGCCGCCCGCTGCTTGGCCTCTTCACGGGTCAGGTTTGTGCCAGGCACCCGGTCAACTCCTCGGTTTCGTGACGTTTGGCCCATCCTTCCACGGGGTGGCTCAGCGGCGCACGGCACATTTCCACGGCCCGTCTCCGCTGATCCGCAACAGCCCGGGCCCCGGCACGGGAACGCTCACCCGCACGTCGCCCGCCGCGTTGACCAGCAGCTCCTGCTCCTCGTCGTCGTAGAGCGGGTCCTGCGGCGGAGTGTGCCGGTGCACGGTGAAGCGGGACGCGCCGCGGTGCAGGAAGTCGAGGACCCCGGGCGGCCCGTCGTAGACGACCAGATCGTGCGCGTGCCCCTCGACGTGGCTGTCGAAGCGGCGCGCGTGGGAGAGGGGCAGCACCCGCAGCGTCCAGGGGGCGTCGGCGTCCACCCGCAGCGCCAGCGGCCGGGCCCGCGGGACGAGGGCGACCGTACGGGCGCGGACGTCGTCCTCGTACGCCGCGAGCAGGTAGTCCTCGGCGCGGCCGTGCGCGTCGCAGGTCTCGATGGTGGTGGAGAGCGAGTGGTACGACTCGATCTCCAGGAGCACCCAGCGGCCCGACGGCAGCCCCGGGCCGCAGCGCACGGTCTCCTTGCCGCGCCCCTGGTAGGTGACGGGCCGGAAGTCCCCGCCGTACGACTCGACCGACGGCACGGGCAGGGACACGGGTAGCGGCAGGGGGCGCGGGACGGGCGGGGCGGCGGCGGGCGCCGGCGCGGGCCGCGGCGGTACGTAGCCGGGGCCCGGGATCGGGGGCGGCGGGGGTTCGACCACGATGCCGAAGTCCGTCGCGAGCCCGGCGAGCCCGGAACCGTACCCCTGGCCGGTCGCGCGGAAGCGCCAGCCGCCGGCCTGCCGCCGGAACTCCCCGCAGACGAAGGCGGTCTCCGTCGTCGCGCCCTCCATCGGGCAGTACGCCACGGAGGTCCCGGCCGCGTCCGTGACCCGCACGTCGAGCCCGGGGACCCGCCCGAAGGCGCCCCCGTCGACGGAGGCCGCGATCACGAGCCGCCCCACGTCGGGCTCCACCCGCGCGAGGTCCAGCCAGAGCCAGTCCGCGGCCGGGCTGCCGGGCACCCCGGGCGCCGACTTCCCCAGGTGCCGCACCGCCCCCGACGGATGCGCGGCGTGGTTGCAGAAGACCAGATCGGCGTCCCCGCGGACCCGCCCCCCGGGCCCCAGGAGCAGCGCGGAGACGTCCACGTCGGGCACCCCGTACCCGGTCCGCCAGCTGACCGCGACGTGCAGGGCCTGCGGGGGCACGGCGAGGTCGGCACCCCGGGGTATCTGGGTCATGGACGAACTGTGGCACGGCCGGACATGCCGGAGGGGCGGCTCCCCGCAACGGGAAGCCGCCCCTCCGAAGTGTGTCGGGGTCAGCCCTTGAGCTCGGCCACGACGAGCTCCGCGATCTGCACCGCGTTCAGCGCGGCGCCCTTGCGCAGGTTGTCGTTGGAGAGGAACAGCGCGAGGCCGTTCTCGACCGTCTCGTCGACGCGGATGCGGCCGACGTACGAGGCGTCCTTGCCGGCCGCCTGGAGCGGGGTCGGGATCTCGGAGAGCACGACGCCCTCGGCGTCCTTGAGCAGCTCGTAGGCGCGCTCGACGCTGATCGGGCGCTCGAAGCGCACGTTCACCTGGAGCGAGTGGCCGGAGAAGACGGGGACGCGCACGCAGGTGCCGGAGACCTTGAGCTCGGGGATCTCCAGGATCTTGCGGGACTCGTTGCGGAGCTTCTGCTCCTCGTCGGTCTCGAAGGAGCCGTCGTCGACGATCGAACCGGCCAGCGGGACCACGTTGAACGCGATCGGGCGCTTGTAGACGGTGGGCTCGGGGAACGCGACGGCCTCGCCGTCGAACGCCAGCTGGTCGGCGGTCTCGGCCACGGCACACGCCTGGGTGCGCAGCTCGGCGACACCGGCCACGCCCGAGCCGGAGACGGCCTGGTAGGTGGTGGCGATCAGCGCGGTCAGGCCGGCCTCCTGGTGGAGGGGCTTGAGGACCGGCATGGCGGCCATCGTTGTGCAGTTCGGGTTGGCGATGATGCCCTTGGGACGGTCCTTGATCGCGTGCGCGTTGACCTCGGAGACGACCAGCGGGACCTCGGGGTCGCGGCGCCAGGCGGAGGAGTTGTCGATCACGACGGCGCCCTGGGAGGCGACCTTCTCGGCGAGGGCCTTGGAGGTGGCGCCACCGGCGGAGAAGAGGACGATGTCCAGGCCGGTGTAGTCGGCGGTGGAGGCGTCCTCGACCGTGACGCCGTCGACGACGGTCCCGGCGGAACGGGCGGAGGCGAAGAGCCGCAGCTCGTCGAGGGGGAACTTCCGCTCGGCCAGGATGCTGCGCATGACTGTGCCGACCTGACCGGTGGCTCCGACGATTCCGACCTTCACGGGGACTCCTCCGTACGTTTGTGCAGGGTGCTGCCGGTCCATGATGCGTATGTCCCCGGCCACCTTGTCCAATCCATTGTCCACAGGTCGGGACGTGAAAAGGGCGGGCGCCGGTTTCGGCGCCCGCCCCTTCACGTACGGGGTACTACGGGGTGACGGAGCCGATCAGGACGCTGCCGGTGCCCGCGACGGTGCCGCGGCCGTTGACCAGCTGGACCTCGCCGAAGAACTGGCGACCCTCGGGGGCTGCGCCGCCGACCAGGACCTCGGCCGCCACGGGGGCGGACGCGCCGTTGGCCAGGCTGACCGACTTCGACTCGTCGACCTTCACGGTGCCGAGCGCGGACGAGAAGAACACGTCCTTGTAGTCGTACGTGGTGCCGCCCGCGGCGTGGACCGCGTAGCCGTCGACGACGACGGTGTACGTGCCCGCGGCCGGCTTCACGAGGGAGACGGCCTCCTCGGAGTCGCCGTCCGCCGACTGGCCGACCTGCTTGCCGTTCAGGAGAACGGTGAGGTCGAGGTCGGCGGCCTTGTCCGAGGTGTTGCCGATGGCGATGTCGAGCCGCTCCACACCCTCACCGATGGTGACGGTCTTGGTCTGCTGCTCGTGGTGCTGGATGGTCGGCGTCTCGCTCTTCTGCGAGCCGAGCGAGCCGCCCTTCAGCTTGCCCTCGATGCCGGCGAAGCGGTTCGTGACCGTCCACTGGACCGCGGCCGGGGTGCCGATCTTCGCCTCCGCGACCGTCTGCACGGCCGGGTCGAAGTCGACGCCGAGGGCGGAGACGCCCAGGGTGTACGGGTTGTCCAGGTCCGGCGACGTACGGCGGGACTCGACCTCGATCTCCCAGACGCCCGGCGTCGGGTCCGCGTAGGAGCGGAGGTCCGGGCGGCACTGGTTGGCCGGGTTGTAGTGCGGGTAGCACTGCGTGGTCGCGCTGTCCTCGATGCCCACGCCGACCGGGTGGATCGAGATGAACCGGGTCTGGCTCTTCTCCTTCAGACCGGCCAGCGAGACCTCCAGCGTCTTGGCGCCCTCGGGCACGGTGACGAAGTAGGACTTGCTGCTGTTGCGCTGCACCGAGCCGGAGGCGGTGAAGCCGTAGCCCGGGGCGACCAGGTCGCTCGCGACGATCGAGGTGGCGAGGATCTGCTTGTCGACGCCCTCGGTGCGCTCGTCGTCGGCCTCCAGGATGACGCTGTGCGCACCGGCGGTGGCGGCGCGCGCCTGGAGCTTGACGGTGACCGGCTTGTTCAGCGGCAGGTCGATCTCGTCGTCGCCGAGGATGCGGAAGGTGCCGTCGTTGTACTTGAGGTCGAGCTCGTGCTCGATCGACCGGTTCGGGCCGCTCGTGCGCGTGATCGTGACGTCGTAGACGCGCTTCTGGCCGACCTTGAGGCCGCCCTCGCGGTCGTACACACCGGTGCCGGTGTGCGGGGCCGGGAAGATCACGGTGTCGACCGGGGCCTCGACCTTGTAGTCGTGCGCCGTGGCGCCGTCCTTGATCGACTCCCAGGCCTCCTCGATGTCCATGAGGCCCGAGCCCTGCTCGTGGGCCGCGACACCGGGGATGCGCTGCGCGGTGGACGTCAGCGCGGTCCGCAGGGTGAGCGGGGAGAGCGCGATGCCCTTCTGCTTCGCGGCCGAGATCAGCAGCGCGCTCGCGCCCGCCGCCTGCGGCGAGGACATCGAGGTGCCGTTGAGCATGCCGTAGCCGGCGGGCAGCGTGTAGCCCGCCTCGGCGACGCCGGCGCCCGCCTGCCAGGTCGGGATGGTGTTCACGGCCGAGCCGGGGGCGGTGATGGTCGGGGTGAAGCCGCCGTCCTCACGCGGGCCGCGCGAGGAGAAGGGGAACATGGCGTACTTCTTCTCGACGGCCGAGCCGTAGTTGGCGGCCCAGGTCTCCTTGGAGACGGCCGCGCCGACCGAGATGACCTTGTCGGCCAGGCCGGGGTCGCCGATCGTGTTGATGCCGGGGCCCTCGTTGCCGGCCGAGATGACCAGCTGGACGCCGTACTGGTCGATCAGGCGGGTGTAGAGGCGCGAACGGACGTTGTCGCCGTCGTTCTGCTGCGGCAGGCCGCCGATCGACATGTTGACGATGTCGACGCCGCGGTTGACGACGAGGTCCGTCATGCCCTCGGTGAGGGCGGTGTTGGTGCAGCCGCCGCTCCAGGTGCACGCGCGTGAGGAGACGATCTTCGCGCCGGGGGCGGCGCCGTTCATCTTCCCGCCGAAGAGGCCGTGGGCGGCGGTGATGCCGGCGACGTGCGTGCCGTGGGAGGACTCGACGAGGCCGACGTTGACGAAGTCGCGCTTCTGGCCGACCCAGGTCCCGCCGAGCGGGTCCATCGGGACGTCCTTGCGGATCTCGACGACGAACGGGGTCTTCTCGACGACCTCGGTGGCCGGGTCGTCGGTACCGAAGTAGCCGACCTGGTACCCGTCCTTGTACGGCTTCAGCGGCGCGTTGTCCGTGAAGTCGTTGTTCTGGTCGGTGTCCACGCGGACGGTTCCGGCGGCCGGGTCGTACAGCATGCCGAAGACGTCGGTGGTGTCGCCGTCCCGGTTGATGTCGCCCTTGGGGTCGCCGCCCGCGGTGACCGACTCGGTGAAGCGGCTGAACTGGAACGAGCCCGCCGGGGCCGTCCAGCTCTGCGTGGAGGCGGTGAAGACCGGGCCGGTGACCGGGGTGACCTGGGCGCGCCAGGTGGCGTCGCCCTCGGTCAGCGGGTCGGTGGCGGTGACCCAGTCGACGATCTTGCGCTCGCCGGTGGTGGTCTTCGCGAGGGCCGGGTGACCGAGGTCGACGCCGGAGTCCAGGATGCCGATGGTCACGCCCCGGCCGTCGGCCTTGGGGTGCTCCTTGACGAAGTCGACCGCGCCCGTCTCGTGCGACGGGTTGTACGGGTTCTTCGCCGGGGTGTACTTGCCCGGGGCCGGGTACGTCGTCGTGACGGTGGTGCCGTCGACGGCGCCCGTGGCCGCGCCCGCGTCCGGGGTCGGGTCGTCCAGGGCGATCTCGGCCTGGAGGTCGATCGACTGCACGGAGGCGAGCTGCGTGGCGGCCTTGATGGCGGCCTCGGCCTTCGCGGTCGGCAGGGTCGCGCGGACGTAGCCGAGCGCGTCCTGCCGCTTGCCCACGGAGGCGCCGGCGACGGCGTCGAGCTGGCCCGCGACCTGCTCGGTGGCGCCGGGGGCGGTGGCGACGAGGACGGTGACGTTCTTCTCGCCGCTCGCCTCCGCCTCGGTGAGCCGCTGGGCGTCGATGGCGCCGAGCTTGTCGGCCGGGTTCGAGGACTTCACCGGGGGAGTGGTCACCGGGGCCTCGGTGGCGAGCACGGGCGCGGCGCCGGTCGCGACGAGCGCGGCGACGAGGCCGGCAGCGGCGGCGATGCGGGCCGCGCGTCTGTGCCCGTGCGTCGAGCTTCCGGGTATGGAGCTCCGAGTTTCGGGGGTGGTCATTTACATCCCTGTTTGTGAAAGGAGAGAGTCCGGATTTCGGTGCCGGATGACCGCTCAGCCTTTCGTAAAAGACAGGGGTTTGTGGAGAGTTACCCGGGGCCGGGTTGCCGCCGCGGCGGGAACCCGCCAGCGCCAGGGATGCGCCATCGGGAAGAAAACGGTGTGAACCGGGGTGAGTTAGCGGCCCTGGAGGGCAGGGCAGGGCAGGGCGGGGCAGGGTCGGGGCAGGGCCGGGCCGGGTCAGCTCTCCTTCGTGCGGGCGTAGTGGCGCGAGGCCTTCGCCCGGTTGCCGCAGATCGCCATCGAGCACCAGCGGCGGGTGCCGTTCCGCGAGGTGTCGAAGAAGTGCAGGATGCACGCCTCGTGGGCGCAGGCCCGGATGCGGTCGGGCGCGGTGCGCAGCAGGTCGAGGTAGTCGCGGGCGGCGGTCCAGCCGGGCCCCCAGGCGGGGTCCGCGAACTCGGCCTCCTCGCCGGGGCCTTCGGGGGTGAGGGTGGCCCGGATGCGGCCGTGGTCGAGGACGGCGTCGACGCGGGCGGTGGCGGCGGGGTCGCCGGGGGCGTCGACGAGCGCGGCGAGCGCGTCCCGGGCGGCGAGGGTGTGGAGCAGGGTGCCGGCATCGGCGGTGAACCGGCCCTCCAGGCCGTTGGCGGCGAGCCAGACGGCGAGCCCCTCGACGCCGGTGAGCAGGTCCTGGCGGACGCCCTCCTCGTTCCAGCGGGTGTTGAGCAGGTCGAGGGAGACGGGCTCGCCGGTGAGCGGTCGCGGGTCGGTGGCGGTCATGGCGGGCACCCTCCTCGGTGAACTAACCCCTCAAGAGTACGTGAGCGGTTGACGCTGCTCGCATCTAACCACTAATCTCGAAGTGAGAGGTTAGCCCGAGGGGGGCCGGCCACTGCGACGAAGGGACAGTCATGTCCGTGATCGGCACGCTCGCCACCCACCACGTCGGCATCAACGTCACCGACCTGGAGCGCTCGCTCGCCTTCTACCGGGACGTCCTCGGCTTCGACGTCCTCGGCGAGGGCAAGGAGGAGGGCAGCCGCTTCGCCTTCCTCGGCCAGGACGGCCGCCTGGTCCTCACCCTCTGGCAGCAGGCCGAGGGCACGTACGACTCCGGCCGCCCGGGCCTGCACCACCTCGCCTTCGAGGTCGAGTCCGTCCAGCAGGTCCGCGCCGCCGAGGCCGCGCTCACCGCGAGCGGCGCCACCTTCGCGTACGAGGGCGTCGTCGCCCACCACGAGGGCGCGGCCTCCGGCGGCATCTTCTTCCACGACCCGGACGGCACCCGCCTGGAGATCTCCACCCCGAAGCTCCCGGAAGAGGCCGAGGCCCCGTCGGGCACGGCCCCCACCTGCGGCTTCTTCTAGCCGGACCTAGTTGTGGGCATGCGTTCCGCCGGGGCGGAACGGGTGGGCACAACCCGAACGCGCCACCCGCGCCCAGGCCCCGTACATCCCGCGACCCGCACCTCTGGAGGACCCGTCATGGGCGTCGCCTATCACTCCGGCTCCCTCGCCCTGCAGTCCCGCTTCGGCGTCCGCGACCTCGCCGAACACGTGGGCCGCTCCATCACGCCCGGCATCCGCCCCGTCGCCGCCGCCTTTCTCCAGGCCCAGCCGATGCTGGTGATCGGCGCCGCCGACCCCGAGGGACGGGTCTGGTCGACCCTGCTCACCGGCGCCCCCGGCTTCACCCGGGCCACCGGCCCGCACACCGTCTCCGTCGCCGGCGGCGTCCCCGCCCACGACCCGCTCGCCGCCGCCGTCACCACCGGGGGCACCCCCGTCGGCACCCTCGCCCTCGACCCCCGCACCCGCCGCCGCATGCGCCTCAACGGCATCGCGCGGCCCAGTGCGCGCGGGTTCACGATCGAGGCCGAGCAGGTCTTCTCCAACTGCCCGAAGTACCTGCAGAAGCGGGAGCTGTACGGCTCCGGGGCCGCCGCCCTCCCCGAGTCCGGTGCCGTGCGGCACGGCGAGGTGCTCACCCCCGACCAGGTGCGCCGCGTCCGTGCCGCCGACACCTTCTTCGTCGCCACCGCCGCGCCCGACGGCGTCGACGCGAGCCACCGCGGCGGCAACCCGGGCTTCGTCCGGGTCGACGCGCCCCGGGAGATCAGCTGGCGGGACTACCCCGGCAACGCGATGTTCCTGACCCTGGGCAACCTGGAGGAGGACGGCCGCGCCGGCCTGCTCTTCCTCGACTGGGAGACGGGGACGACCCTCCAGCTCAGCGGCCTCGCGCACACCGAGTACGGCCCCGAGGGGCGGGTCACCCGCTTCCGGATCGACCGCACGGTCGAGACCCCGGCCGGCAGCCCCCTGCGCTGGTCCGCACCGGAGTACTCCCCGGCCAACCCGACCACGCCCTGACCGGACCACGCCCCGACCCGGCCGCGTCCGGACTCGATCGCGCCCCGACCCGACCACCCCTGACCCGAGGACCGCCCGTGCCCACCACCCCGGCCCCCGCGACGACCACGCCCACGCCCACGCCCGCGACCACGGCTCCGGACCTCGCGACCACGGCGCCCGAAGTACCCGCGGCGGCAGCCCCCGAAGCCCCCGTCGCCCCCACGCGCCCCCGGCCCGGACCCCCCGCCCGCCCCCGCCCCCGCGTCCTCCTCGCCGGCACCGCCGCCGCCGTCACCGGGCTCCTCCTCCTGGTCGCCGTCGGCACGCTCCTCCACCAGCCCCTGCTCATCCCGCCGCTCGCGGCGAGCATGGCGCTGGTCGCGGGCGCCCCCGACCTGCCGCTCTCCCAGCCGCGCTCCGTCATCGGCGGTCAACTGCTCTCCGCCCTCACCGGTTTCGCGGTCCTCGCCGTCGCCGGCCCCGGCCTCTGGGGCGCCGCCGTCGCGGGCGGCCTCGCCCTCGGCGTGATGCAGTGCGCCCGCACCCCGCACTCGCCGGCCGCGGCCACCGCCGTGATCGTCGCCCTCCAGTCCCCGCCGTTCTGGTCGTTTCTCGGCCTTCTCGCCCTCGCCTCCCTCCTCCTGGTCGCGGTCGGCCTCGGCGGCGCCCGTGCCGCGGGACGGACGTACCCGGCGTACTGGTTCTAACCTCGGTGCATGAAGCAGGACTTGAGGGTGGCGGCCTACGCCGTGTGCGTCCGTGACGACGAGGTCCTCCTCGCCCGCTGGGTGTCGAGCGACGGCACCAAGCGGTGGACCCTGCCGGGCGGCGGAATGGACCACGGCGAGGAGCCCGTCGACGCCGTCGTCCGCGAGGTCGAGGAGGAGACCGGGTACCTCACCGAACCCACGGCCCTCCTCGGCATCGACTCGATCCGCCGGAGCTGGATCCGCCGCCTCGGCGTTCCCGGTGACTTCCAGGGCCTGCGGATCATCTACGAGGCGCAGGTCACCGGGGGTGCGCTGCGCAACGAGACCGGCGGCTCCACGGACCTCGCCGCCTGGCATCCGCTCGACACCGTCCCCGGTCTGCCCCGCGTCGACCTCGTCGACATCGGCCTCGACCTGTGGCGCGAGCGGCCCCCGGTCGGCCGCTCCCGTCTCGCCGATCCGTCGAACGACTGACTTCTCCGCCGAACGGCTGAAAGAGGCTCAACCACCGCGCTCCCGCTCAACCGTCGTGGCAACCCCCGCGGTCCTCCCCGCCGACCGCAGCACAGCGTTCGCAGGACAGCGTTCGCAGCACAGCGTTCGCAGGACCAGAACAGCAACAGGGGAGCCCGCATGTCAGCCGTACGCACCGCCCGCACCGTCGTCGCCGCCACCCTGGTGGCCGGCCTCGCCGCCACCGCCCTCGCCGCACCCGCCCTGGCGGCACCCGCGCCCGCGCCGGTGAAGCAGGACCACGCGGCCACCCAGCAGGCGCTCCAGGCGGCGGTCGACGCCGGAGTGCCCGGCGCCGTCGCCCAGGCCCGCGACGGGCGGACCGCCTGGACCGGCACCGCCGGCGAGCGCAAGGGCGACGACCGCTACCGCGTCGGTTCCATCACCAAGACCTTCGTCGCCACCGTCCTCCTCCAGCTCCAGGCCGAGGGCCGCATCGACCTCGACGACCCGGTCGAGAAGTGGCTGCCCGGAGTCGTCCAGGGCAACGGCCACGACGGCCGGAAGATCACCGTCCGCCAGCTGCTCAACCACACCAGCGGCGTCTACAGCGTCACCGCCGACCCCGGCTTCCAGGAGAAGGTCTTCGGCCCCGGCTTCCTGGAGCACCGCTACGACCGCTGGACCCCGAAGCAGCTCGTCGACATCGCGATGACCCACGCACCGGACTTCGCCCCCGGCACCGCTTGGAACTACTCCAACACCAACTACGTCCTGGCCGGCATGGTGATCGAGAAGGTCACGGGCCGCCCGTACGGCAAGGCGGTCGAGAACCGGATCATCAAGCCGCTCAAGCTCCGCGCCACCAGCGTCCCCGGCACCGACGTGCGGATGCCGAAGCCGAGTTCACCGGCCTGGTCCACGCTCAACTCCGACGCCGGCCCGAACGCGCCGGTCCACGACGTCAGCCGGCTCAGCCCCACCATCGCCTACGCGGCCGGCGAGATGATCTCCGACTCGAACGACCTCCAGACCTTCTACCGCGCCCTGCTCAAGGGCCGGCTCCTCCCGAAGGCCGAACTGAAGGAGATGACCACCACGGTTCCGATCTCTCCCGAACTTCCCGGAACGGAGTACGGACTCGGGCTCATGAAGCAGAAGCTGAGCTGCGGCCAGGAGATCTGGGGCCACGGCGGCGGCATCCACGGCTCCTCCTCCGACGCCCAGGCCACCCGGGACGGCAACCACTCGATCGCCCTGAACTTCAACGCCGACTGGACGGGCGACACCCAGGCCGTCGTGGAAGGCGAGTTCTGCGGCTGACGCGGCCGACCCCTCAGCGCGGCAGGACGACGACATACGCACCGGGCTTCCGGTCCGCCGCGGCCATCAGGGCCGTACGGACCACGGTGGCCTGCTGGTCGAGGGCCTCGCGCAGCTTGCGCGGGGTCAGATGGACGACCGTGATGCCGAGCCGCTCCAGGTGCTCGCGCTTGCGGGTGTACTCGGACCACAGCGCGTCGTCGTCCTGCCGCGGCGCCCGGGTGTCCAGCTCGACGGCGACCGCCTGGTCCGGCCAGTAGGCGTCCACCCCGCCCAGGTGCGGGCCGCCCGGCAGCCGCAGGTCCACGTTCCACAGCGGGTCCGGCAGGGCGAACTCCCGCACCATCTCGTACAGCCGCTCCTCGGAGAGCGAGCGCCCCTCCGCGAGGAGCGTGTCCACCGCGTCCACCACGTGCGGCCGGGTCAGCAGCCGGGCCCGGCTCAACTCCCGCACGATCGCGGCCGGTTCGCAGTGGCCGCCGCGGACCGCCTCGGTGAGCAGCCGGCGGACGGTCTCGGCGTCCGAGAGGCCCGCGACCGCGTCGGCGACGGCACGGGCGGCGGGGGCGACGGGGACGCCGGTGAGCTCCACGGGCTCGGGGTGCTCGACGGCGCGCACCACCCGCACCCAGCCGGTGGAGCGCAGCCGCCGGGTGCGCGGGACCAGCACGTCGATCCGGTCCAGGGCGGTGAGCGGGGGAGCGGACGAGAAGCGGTGCAGGGTCAGCGCGGCGAGTCCGGTGATCATCGCCTCGGGGCCCTGGAGGGGGACGGTCCCGGCCCGACGGGCGTACAGGAGCGCGGCGTTGAGCCGGTCCTCGCTGGTCGGGGGGCCGGGCTGGAGGAGGAAGACGCCCGGGAGGAGCTGCTGCCAGCCGCCGCCGGGCCGGCAGCGCGCGGCGACCTCGCCGGCGGGAACGCCCTGGGTCCTCAACTGGGCGGCGGACGCGAGCCGTTGGGTGCGTCCCGTGCGGGAGGCGAGGGGGAGGGGGCGGGGGGTGATGGGGGTGTTGTGGTTCATGCCGGGGGTCTTCCGCTCCCGAAGGCTCCCCTAACCCCTGTTACACACTCGTCGACATTTAGGGACAACCTCGCCCTAAAGTACGCGCGTTCGAGTGCCGATGAGGGTCCGCCCGCCGAAGCGCACGACGGCGGGGGTCGCACGCCGAAGCGTGCGACCCCCGCCGTCCGAGGTGTTCCGAGGTGCTACGCCGCGAGCCCGTCGCAGGCCTGCGCCCGCAGCGCCCGCGCCAGGTCGTCCCGCGCCTCCAGGACGAGGCGGCGCAGCGCCGGCGCAGCCGACTCGTGCGCCGTCAGCCAGGCGTCCGCCGCGGCCAGCGTCTCGTCACTGTCCTGGAGCCCCGGGAAGAGGCCCTTGACCACGTCCATGCCGATCTGGATCGACCGGTCGGCCCACAGCCGCTCGATCGCCGCGAAGTACTTCTCCGCGTACGGGGCGATCAGCTCGCGCTGCGAGGGCTGGACGAAGCCCGCGATCGTCGCCTCCACCAGCGCGTTCGACAGGGTGTCCGACTCGACGACCTGCGCCCACGCCTGTGCCTTGACGGCCGCCGAGGGCCGCGAGGCCAGCAGGCGCACCTGGTGCCGCTTGCCCGTCGCCGTGTCGTCGCGGGACAGCTCCTCGCCGATCCGCCCCTCGTCCGCCCGGCCGTGCACGGCCAGCGGGGAGAGCAGCGCCCAGCGCAGCTCCTGGTCGACGTCGAGCCCGTCGATCTTCGCGGTGCCGTCGAGCAGCCCCTCCAGGAGCTGGAAGTCGGCGTCCGTGCCGGCCGTGGCCGCGAAGAACCGCGCCCAGGTCAGCTGGTGCTCGCTGCCCGGCTCGGCCACCCGCAGCTCGCGCAGACCGCCCTCGGCGAGCAGGCGCCCGCCCTCTTCGCGCCACGCGGGCGTCGCGTAGAGGGTGACGGCCGACTTCGCCCAGGCGTGCACCATCTGGAGCACGCCGATGTCGGTCTCGCGGCCCGCGAAGGCGAGCGCGACGGAGACGAAGTCCCGGGCGGGCATCAGGCCGTCGCGGGTCAGGTTCCACAGCGCCGACCAGCACAGGGCGCGGGCCAGCGGGTCGGTGATGTCGCCGAGGTGCGCGCGCAGGGTGGCGAGCGAGCCCTCGTCGAAGCGGATCTTGCAGTAGGTCAGGTCGTCGTCGTTGACGAGCACCAGGTCGGGCTTCTCCTCGCCCGCCAGCTCCGCGACGACCGTCCGGGCGCCGGTGATGTCGGCCTCGGCGCGCGCGAAGCGCACGAGGTCGCCGTCGGCCGACAGCCGGTAGAGACCGACCGCCGCCCGGTGCGGACGGAGCTCGTCGCCCTCCTGGAGGACGGCGAGCTCGGTGATCCGGCCCTCCGCGTCGTAGGTGACGGCCGGCGTCAGGCTGTTCACGCCGGAGGTCTGGAGCCAGGACTTCGCCCAGGCCTTCATGTCGCGGCCCGAGGTCTCCTCCAGGATCGAGAGGAGGTCGGCGAGGCGCGTGTTCCCGTAGGCGTGGCGCTTGAAGTAGCGGCGCGCGCCCTCCAGGAACGCGTCCCGGCCCGCGTACGCCACGAGCTGCTTCAGCACCGACGCGCCCTTGGCGTACGTGATGCCGTCGAAGTTGAGCTTGGCGTCCTCCAGGTCACGGATGTCGGCCGTGATCGGGTGCGTGGACGGCAGCTGGTCGGCGCGGTACGCCCAGGCCTTGCGGTTGTTGGCGAAGGTGACCCAGCTGTTGGTGAAGCGGGTCGCCTCGGCGTTCACGAAGGAGCCCATGAAGTCCGCGAAGGACTCCTTCAGCCACAGGTCGTCCCACCACACCATGGTGACCAGGTCGCCGAACCACATGTGCGCCATCTCGTGGAGGATGACGTTGGCCCGGCTCTCGTACGCGGCCTGCGTGACCTTGCCCCGGTAGATGTACTCCTCGCGGAAGGTCACCATGCCCGGGTTCTCCATCGCGCCGAGGTTGTACTCGGGGACGAAGGCCTGGTCGTACTTCCCGAAGGGGTACGGGTAGTCGAAGTTGTCGTGGAAGAAGTCGAAGCCCTGCTTGGTGATCAGGAAGACGTCGTCCGCGTCGAAGTGCTTCGCGAGGCTCTTGCGGCACATCGCGCCGAGCGGGATCGTCAGGTCGCCGCGCTCGTAGCTGTCGGTCACGTAGTGGTACGGGCCCGCCACGACGCAGGTGATGTACGTGGAGATCGGCGCCGTCTCGGCGAACCGCCACACACCCTCGGCGTCCTGCTCCCCGGCGCCGTTCGACCAGACCGTCCACCCCTCGGGCGCGGTCACCGCGAAGCGGTACGGGGCCTTGAGGTCGGGCTGCTCGAAGTTCGCGTACACGCGGCGGGCGTCGGCCGGCTCGTACTGCGTGTAGAGGTAGACCTCGCCGTCCTCCGGGTCGACGAAGCGGTGCATGCCCTCGCCGGTCCGGCTGTAGGCGCACTGCGCGTCCACCACCAGCACGTTCTCGTCGGCGAGACCGTCGACGGCGATCCGCGAGCCGTCGAAGACGACGGCCGGGTCCAGGGCGCGGCCGTTGAGGGTGACCGCGTTCACGGACGGGGCGATCAGGTCGACGAACGTGCTCGTGCCCTCGCCGGTGCGCCGGAAGCGAATCGTCGTCTCCGAGCGGAAGGTGCGCACCGCCTCGGCGGAGTCGCCGACCGCCGAACGCAGGTCGAGGACGACCTCGTACCCGTCGACGGACAGCAGCGCGGCCCGCTCGTGGGCCTCGTCGCGGGACAGATTCTCACCGGGCACGGTCACTCCTTCGTGGCACGTTCGAAACAGCAGCGATTCTCCCATGTGCCACTGTCACGCGGCACACGGGAATGCCTTCGCTCGCCCGTGGCGTTTGCTCCTTTCGGCGCACCGCCTTCATCACGGCAGTACCGAGGAGTGACATGTCCGAGAGCAGGACCACCGCAGAGTTCTACTTCGACCCGATGTGCCCGTGGGCCTGGATGACCTCCCGCTGGATGCTGGAGGTGGAGCAGGTGCGCCCGGTCGACGTGCGCTGGAAGGTCATGAGCCTGGCCGTGCTCAACGAGAACCGGCTCGACGAGCTCCCGGCCGAGTACCGCGAGCTGCTGACCCAGGCCTGGGGCCCGGTCCGCGTCGTCGTCGCCGCCCAGCAGCTGCACGGCGACGAGGTCGTCGGCAAGCTCTACACGGCGCTCGGCACCCGCTTCCACAACAACGGCGAGGGCCCGACGCGTGAGGCGATCGTCGGCGCGCTGACGGACGTCGGCCTGCCGGAGGACCTCGCGGACTTCGCGGAGAAGGACACGTACGACACCGAGCTGCGCGCCTCGCACAGCGAGGGCATCGACAAGGTCGGCCAGGACGTCGGCACCCCGGTCATCGCGGTGCCGGGCCCGACGGGCGACGAGGTCGCCTTCTTCGGCCCGGTCGTCACCCCGACCCCGCGCGGCGAGGCGGCGGCCCGGCTGTGGGACGGCACGCTGCTCGTGGCGTCGACGCCGGGCTTCTACGAGATCAAGCGCACCCGGACGGCGGCGCCCAGCTTCGAGTAGGACCCCGTGAACGGAAGGACCCCCGCGATTCCTGTCATCGCGGGGGTCCTTCTTTCATCCGCCTGCGACGTGAAGGTTGAGAAGACGATCACGAGCAGGACGACGGGTGCCTTCTCAGGCTCTGATCAGAACGAGATCAGCGGGATCGAGGCCTTGGCCGCCTGGTAGCGCTTGTGCACGTCCTGCCAGTTGACGACCTGCCACATCGCCTCGATGAAGTCCACCTTCTGGTTCTTGTACTGCAGGTAGAAGGCGTGCTCCCAGGCGTCGAAGACGAGGACCGGGACCGAGCCCTGGCCGACGTTGCCCTGGTGGTCGTAGACCTGCTCGACGATCAGCCGGCCGCTGATCGGCTCGTACGCGAGGACACCCCAGCCGGAGCCCTGGGTGGTCGCGGAGGCCTTCGTCAGCTGGGCCTTGAACTTGGCGAAGGAGCCGAAGGACTCGGTGATCGCGTCCGCGAGCTCACCGACGCCGTCGGCGGCCAGCGGCTCGCCGCCGCCCCCGTCCTTCGGGCTGTTCATGTTGTTCCAGTAGATGGAGTGGAGGATGTGGCCGGAGAGGTGGAACGCGAGGTTCTTCTCCAGGCCGTTGATCGCGCCCCACTGGTCCTTGTCGCGGGCCTCCTCCAGCTGCTCCAGGGTGTCGTTCGCGCCCTTGACGTACGCGGCGTGGTGCTTGTCGTGGTGCAGCTCGATGATCTGCGGATTGATCACCGGCTCCAGCGCCGCGTAGTCGTACGGCAGCTCAGGAAGTGTGTAGATCGCCATGTGCCCGGCCCCTTCGACTGCTCCTGCTTATTGCAACCTATATGCAAGTGCAGGCTAACAGTAGGTGCGGGAGTTGTTGATCAGTCCTTCGCCCTAGGTCCGGGGGCCCGGACATGGCGAAACCCCCGAACCCAGGAGGCGGTTCGGGGGTTTCGCGCCGAGGCGGTACGGATCAGGAAGGACGGCCCGCCGCCGCCTTCTGGCGTACGAAGCCGACGGCGGCGAGCAGCAGCGTCAGGCCGCCCGTCCAGTACAGCTGCACGCGCGTGCCCTCCTCGCGGGCCATCAGGAAGAAGATCGCCGCCATGCCGGCCAGC
This sequence comes from Streptomyces sp. NPDC042346, assembly GCF_055581845.1. Classification (NCBI taxonomy): domain Bacteria; kingdom Bacillati; phylum Actinomycetota; class Actinomycetes; order Kitasatosporales; family Streptomycetaceae; genus Streptomyces; species Streptomyces sp. NPDC042346. Next base: position 276,502 of record NZ_JBVJEH010000003.1, read on the forward strand.
GCCACCCAGGTCAGCACCGGGAAGGCCCACATCCGCACGACCAGCTTCTCCGGCGCCTCGCGCTCGGTGCGGCGGCGCAGCACCAGCTGGGAGGCGGCGATGAAGAACCAGACGACGAGGATGATCGCGCCGATGGTGTTGAGCAGCCAGATGAAGATGTCGTCCGGCCGCCAGTAGCTCAGCAGCACGCAGCCGAAGCCGAAGACGGAGGAGACGAGCACGGCCGCGCGCGGGACCCCGCCGGAGAGCCGGCCGAGCGCCTTCGGACCCTGGCCGCGCGCGACGAGCGAACCGGCCATGCGGGAGGCGCCGTAGATGTTGGCGTTCATCGCGGAGAGCAGGGCGACGAGCACGACCACGTTCATGATCTGGCCGGCGGCCGGGATGCCCAGGTGGTCCAGGGTCGCGACGTACGGGCCCTTCTCGACGACCGCCTTGTCGTCCCACGGGACGAGGGTGACGATGACCGCCATCGAGCCGATGTAGAAGAGCGCGATCCGCCACATCGCCGTACGGACGGCCTTGGCGACGCCCTGCACCGGGTGCTCGGACTCGGCGGCCGCGATGGTGACCGTCTCCAGGCCTCCGTACGCGAAGACGGAGGCGAGCAGGCCGACGATCAGACCCTCGGAGCCGTGCGGGAAGAAGCCGCCGTCGCCGGTGAGGTTCGTCGTGCCGGGCGCGGGGGCGTCCGTGCCCGGCAGGAGACCGGTGATGGCGAGGACGCCGATGCCGAGGAAGAGGACGATCGCGCCGACCTTGAGGGCGGCGAACCAGAACTCGAACTCGCCGAAGTTCTTCACGGCCGCCAGGTTGGTGACGGTGAAGACCACCATGAAGAGCGCGACCCAGGCCCACTCGGGGCTGCCGGGGAACCAGCCGGTCATGATGTTCGCCGCGCCGATGCCCTCCAGGCCGACGGCGACACAGAGCAGGAACCAGAAGGCCCAGCCCGAGGTGAAGCCCGCCCAGGAGCCGAAGGCGCGCTCGGCGTGGACGGAGAAGGAGCCGGAGGCCGGGTTCGCCGCCGACATCTCGCCGAGCATGCGCATCACGAGCATGACGAGCACACCCGAGATCGCGTAGGCGATGACGATCGAGGGACCGGCGGCGGCGATGCCGGCGCCGGAGCCGACGAAGAGGCCGGCACCGATGACGCCACCGAGGGCGATCATCGAGAGGTGGCGCTGCTTGAGGCCGTGCGTGAGGCCCTCGGCGGGTGCGGTCGCGCCGTCCTTGCGGTCGGCCGGCGCGGGCGCGGTGGTCCGAGACATGGGCGAACCCTGTTCACTAGCTGAGACGGGGAGGGAGCCCACAGTCTGGGCGGGCGCACCGCTCAGAGGGAACCGATGTCCGCTATACGGGCACGACCTTCACACAAAGTGAAGGTTCATGACCGGTTCGTACGCAGCTCCCGCACCCACGCGACCAGTAGGACCGCCCCGGTCGCCGCCCCCGACCACAGCACCTGCGGCCGCGCCGCGTCGTCCGTCAGCATCAGGACGAGCACCGCCGCCATCGCGGCGAGCGCCACCCAGGTCAGCCACGGGAAACCCCACATCCTCAGCGTCAGCGTCTCCGGTGCCTCGCGCTCGATCCGGCGCCGCAGCTTCAGCTGCGAGACCGCGATCAGAGCCCAGACGAAGAGCAGCACCGCGCCGACCGCGTTGAGCATGTAGAGGAAGACGGAATCCGGCCACTTTAGATTGAGGAGTACGGAGACGAAGCCGAAGGCCACCGAGGCGAGGACCGCCCGGCGCGGCACCCCGCCGGGCGAGACCCGGAGCAGCCCCTTCGGCGCCTCCCCGCGCTCCGCGAGCGAGAACACCATCCGGGACGAGCCGTACAGGTTGGCGTTGAGCGCCGAGAGCAGCGCCACGAACACCACCACGTTCATGATCTGGCCCGCCGCCGGCACCCCGATCGCGTCCAGGACCGCCACGTACGGCGACTGGCCCGGCTCCATCGACGTCCACGGCAGCAGCGTCACGATGACCAGCATCGAGCCCACGTAGAAGAGGAGGATCCGCCACACCGCGCTGCGCACCGCCCGCGCCACGTTCCTCGCCGGGTCGTCCGACTCGGCCGCCGCGATCGTCACGACCTCCAGGCCGCCGAAGGCGAAGACGACGGCGAGGACACCGGAGACGACCCCCGCCCAGCCGTTCGGCAGGAAACCGCCCTGACCGGTCAGGTTCGCGAGCCCCACCGGGTCCGTGTCGGGCAGCCGGCCGACGATCGCCAGCGTGCCGAGGATCAGGAAGAGGACGATCGCGCCGACCTTGAGCGCGGCGAACCAGAACTCGAACTCGCCGAAGTTCTTCACCGCCGCCAGGTTGGCGAGGGTGAAGACGACCATGAAGATCAGCACCCAGCCCCACTGCGGGACCCCCGGCGCCCAGCCGTTCGCGATCCGCGCCGCGCCCGTCGCCTCCACGGCGAGGACGACGACCAGCAGGAACCAGTACAGCCAGCCAACCGAGAAGCCCGCCCAGCGGCCGAGCGCCCGCTCGGCGTGGACCGAGAACGCCCCGGAGGCGGGCATCGCCGCCGACATCTCGCCCAGCATCCGCATGACGAGCATCGCGAGCGCGCCCGCTATCAGGTACGAGACGACGATGCCGGGACCGGCGACCGCGATGCCCGCGCCCGAACCGACGAAGAGCCCGGCGCCGATCACCCCGCCGAGCCCCAGCATCGTCAGATGACGCTGTTTCAGACCGTGGGAGAGGGGCTCCGGTTCGGGGGTGAGGGAGTCGTGCATGTGGGGGGCTCGTGCTCTCTGACGGTTTATGGAGACCCCACAGTCTCTCCAGTGAAGGTCCTCTGGCGCAAAAGGGACCTCCATGCACGAGTTCCCAGTGACAAGCGTCACGTGGCGCGAGGCGTGATCGGCCGGCTTTGTTCGGTCTCCACGAAGCGCTCGACCGCCGCTTTGTGGGCGGCTGACGGTGATCGGGCGGTCACTCCTGGCATAGCGTCAACCTGTCCCACTCACCCTCACCCCGCGGAGTACCGATGAGCACCGCCGCCGCCCCCGTCCGTCCCCTCCGTGCGGGCGCCGTCCTCGCCGACCTGCTCCCCGCGAGCCGCGCCCGCGACATCGCCCTGGTCGTCGGCGGCGCCGCCTTGACCGGCCTCGCCGCGCAGATCTCCGTCCCGGTCCCCGGCTCCCCGGTCCCGGTCTCCGGCCAGACCTTCGCCGCCCTGCTCGTCGGCACCGCGCTCGGCGCCCGCCGCGGCTTCCTGGCCCTCGCCGCGTACGCCGTGGCGGGCATGGCGGGCGTGCCGTGGTTCGCGCAGGCCACCTCGGGCTACGGGATGCCGTCCTTCGGCTACATCCTCGGCATGATGCTCGCCGCGACCGTCGTCGGCGCCCTCGCCCGCCGCGGCGCCGACCGCTCGGTGCTCCGCACGGCCGGCGCGATGGCCCTCGGCTCCGCGATCATCTACGCGGTCGGCGTGCCCTACCTGGCGCTCGCCACCGGCATGACCTTCGGCCAGGCCGTCGCCGCGGGCCTCACCCCGTTCCTGATCGGCGACGCGCTCAAGGCCGCGCTCGCCATGGGCGTCCTGCCGGCCGCCTGGAAGCTCGTCGGCCGCAAGGGCTGAGCACGTCGCGGTACGCGAGAGGGCCCGTCGTTCCGGGGGAACGACGGGCCCTCTCGTACGTGCGGGGACTACGGGCGCTCGGCCGACGCCTTCGCCATCCGCTGCCGGACCAGCGCGATCGCGATGACCAGCGCGGCGACGAGCAGGGACAGCACGACCTGGTCGCGGTTGCTGCCGCCGTCGTAGACCATGTAGCCGAGGACGCCGACGATCATGACGATCGTCGCCCAGGTCAGGTACGGGAAGAGCCACATCTTCACGACCAGCTTCTCCGGCGTCTCGCGCAGGATGATGCCGCGCATCTTCAGCTGGGTCACGCAGATGACCAGCCAGACGAAGAGCGCGACCGCGCCGGAGGAGTTCAGCAGGAAGGCGAAGACGGTGTCCGGCCACTTGTAGTTGAAGAAGACCGCGACGAAGCCGAAGACGACGGAGCCGAGGATCGCGGCCGTCGGCACGCCCCGCTTGTTGACCTTGGCGAAGGCCTTCGGCGCGTCGCCGCGCTGCCCGAGCGAGAACGCCATGCGGGAAGCGGTGTAGAGGCCCGAGTTCAGGCAGGACAGGACGGCCGTCAGGACGATCACGTTCATGATCTGGCCGGCGTGCGCGATGCCGATGGAGTCGAGGGCGGCGACGTACGAGCCCTTCTCGACGATCGACTTGTCGTTCCACGGCAGCAGCGTCAGGACGACGAAGATCGAGCCCAGGTAGAAGACGCCGATCCGCCAGATCACGCTGTTGGTGGCCTTGGTGACCGCCTTCTGCGGGTCCTCCGACTCACCGGCGGCCAGGGTGACGATCTCGCTGCCCATGAAGGAGAAGACGACCATCAGCACACCGGTGAGGACCGCGCCCGCGCCCATCGGGAAGAAGCCCCCGGCGTCGGTGAGGTGCGCGAAGCCCGTGCCCGGGTTGTCCGAGCCCGGCAGGACGCCGAAGACCGCGAGCAGGCCGATGACGACGAAGGCGCCGATGGCCACGACCTTGATGCCGGCGAACCAGAACTCGAACTCGCCGTACGAGGCGACCGAGCCGAGGTTGGTGAGGGTGAGCACCACCATCACGATGAGCGCCCAGCCCCACTGCGGTACGGCCGGGATCCAGCCCTCCAGGATCTTGGCGCCCGCGGTCGCCTCGACGGCGAGGACGACGACCCAGAAGAACCAGTACAGCCAGCCGATGCTGAAGCCGGCCCAGCGGCCGAGGGCCCGGTCGGCGTAGGCGGAGAAGGAGCCGGAGGACGGCCGGGCGGCGGCCATCTCGCCGAGCATCCGCATCACGAAGACGACCATGGCGCCGACGAGCGCGTAGGAGAGCAGGATCGCGGGGCCGGCCGCGGCGATGCCGGATCCCGAGCCGACGAAGAGGCCGGCGCCGATCACGCCGCCGATGGCGATCATCGACAGATGACGGTTCTTGAGCCCGGCCTTGAGACCGTCGGAGGACTGCGGAGTATCGGCCGTACCGGCCGTTCCGCCTTCCTTCTCCAGGGTCGGCTGCGTGTTCATGAACGCTTCCTAACGTGTGGGGGACGCTCGGGTCGCGAGCCCGAGCATTGAACCCTGTGAGAGGGGGTGATCGGAAGACCTCATTCCGGATAGTTGTGAGGACCACTCCGCGAGAGGCGAAGGTCCATACCAGGCCGGGTGAACGTCCCGACCCCGCTGACCGCTACCCGCGCCCTGACATGCCACACTCGGCACCATGCGCGTCTACATCGGTTCCGACCACGCCGGCTACGAACTCAAGAACCACCTCGTCGAGTGGCTCACGGCACACGGCCACGAGCCCGTCGACTGTGGTCCGCACATCTACGACGCCCTCGACGACTACCCGCCGTTCTGCCTCCGCGCCGCCGAGAAGACGGCCGCGGACCCGGACGGCCTGGGCATCGTCATCGGCGGCTCCGGCAACGGCGAGCAGATCGCCGCGAACAAGGTGAAGGGGGTGCGCGCCGCCCTCGCCTGGAGCGAGCAGACCGCCGCCCTCGGCCGCGAGCACAACAACGCCAACGTGATCTCCGTCGGTGGCCGCATGCACACCCAGGAAGAGGCGACGAAGTTCGTCGAGATCTTCCTGAACACGCCGTACTCGGGTGACGAGCGCCACACCCGCCGGATCGACATGCTCAGCCACTACGAGAACACCGGCGAGCTCCCCCCGATCCCGGCCCACCACCCGCAGTAGTCCGCCGCCCGATGCCCGAAGGTCACACCATCCACCGGCTGGCCGCCGACCACCGTGAGCGGTTCGGCGGCCGACCCGTGCGCGTCTCCAGCCCGCAGGGCAAGTTCGCCGACTCGGCGGCCCTGCTCGACGGCGGCGTCCTGGAGACCACCGAGGCCCACGGCAAGCACCTCTTCCTCGGCTTCCGCGGCGAGGAGTGGATCCACATCCACCTCGGCCTCTTCGGCAAGGTGACCTTCGGGGACACCACCGGCGCCCCGGCCCCGCCGCCCACCGACACCGTCCGGCTGCGGCTCGCCAACCCCGAGGCGTACGTCGACCTCCGCGGCCCCACGACGTGCGCGCTCGTCACGGACGCCGAGAAGCAGGCGATACACGACCGCCTCGGACCCGACCCGCTCCGGCCCGGCGACGACCCCGGCAAGGCCTGGCGCCGGATCTCGAAGTCCCGCACCACCGTCGCCGCCCTGCTCATGGACCAGAAGGTCATCGCCGGCGTCGGCAACGTCTACCGCGCCGAGGTCCTCTTCCGGCACGGCATCGACCCCTACCGCGCGGGCAAGGACCTGACACCGGGGGAGTGGGACGCGATCTGGACCGACCTCGCCGCGCTGATGCGCGAGGGCGTCCGCCTCAACCGCATCGACACCGTCCGCCCCGAGCACACGCCCGAGGCGATGGGCCGCCCGCCGCGCGTCGACGACCACGGCGGCGAGGTGTACGTCTACCGCAGGACCCACCAGCCCTGCCACATCTGCGGCGACGAGATCCGCACCGCCGACCTCGCCGCCCGCAACCTCTTCTGGTGCCCCGGCTGCCAGACCCCCTAGAACCCGTGCGGCAGCCACGGCGCCACCGGGGACCCCAAGGCGACCGACGCCTCCACGAGCGCACCTTCCCGCAGCTCCCGCACGCGCCCCGCCGCCGCCAGCGACACCAGCGACACCCCGCCCAGGTACGCCGCGCCCAGCTCCCGCACGGACAGTTCGAGGTCCGCCGGATCCGAGGTCCGGACGCACGTCGCGCCCTTCGTGTCACCCGTCAGCCGCCAACGTCCCTCGTTCCAGGGACAGAACGCGTCCTCGACCTCGAACACCACGTCCACCGGCGCCTGGTACGTCCGCGCCTCCAGCGCCGCACCCACCTCCACCAGACGCACGTGCAGACCGTCCCGCAGCATCGGCGAGCAGCGCCGTACATCGCTCACCAGGTGCTGCCAGCCGTCGTCCACCGGCCGGCTGAGGAGCCGTACCTCCCGGGTCAGGTCCACCGAGCAGAGGAACCGCCACAGCGCCGCCTCCGCCACCGCGTCGAGCCCCATCAGCTGATGGACCGTGACGACACCGTCGGCGCCCGAGAACGACCACTCCGGCTTGATCGCGTAGTGCGTGAACCCCACGACCTCCCCGCCCCGTTCCGCGAGCACGCACAGCTTCGGCGAGGCACCCTCCCGGTCGGCAGGCGCGTCGAGCAGCGCCAGCCGCTCCCACCCGGGCTGCCGGGCCAGCATCCCCGGCCGTCCGGGCACCAGCTTCGCGTAGACCGCCTCGCACACCGCGTTGGACTCCGTCAGATCGGCCTGGCGCAAAGTGACCCCGTCCGTGCCCTCCGGCACAGAGAGCCGTACCCGGGTCGTGTCGATCGTGGTCCGCGCCGAGTACGCGGCGATGCCGTAGCCGAACCGCCCGTAGATCTCCGGCTCCGAGGCCGTGAGCACCGCGACCGACTCGCCGGCGGCCCGCAGGTCGTCCAGCTGCCGCCGCATCATCGAGGTCAGGATCCCGCGCCGGCGGTGCGTCCCCGCCACGCTCACCATCGTCACCCCGCCGGCCGGCACCGAAGCCCCGCCCGGCACCGTGAGCCGGAACGAGAAGGCACCCGCCGTGCCCACGCACAGGTCGCCGTCCCACACCCCCAGGGAGCGGTCGAACTCGGTCAGGTCGCGCCACAGCGCCCGCTCCTCCGGAGCCTCCGCCACGCCCCCGAACGCCAGCTCCAGAACCTCGTACCAGCGGTCCCAGTCCGTCGGTTCGAGTACGCGCAGTTCAGTCGTCATATGCCATCGATATCAGCGGCGCGCGTCCGGGGCGACCCGATTTCGCGCACATTGTCACCGGGGTACCCCTGCACGATGTCGGACGAGGTGGATAGGGTCCAGGCCAATGGGACACCGCGCGGGAGTGAACACGTACGCGGCCCGGATGCGCAGGCGCGCCCGCCGGGCCCGCATCGCGCTGCGCAAGTCCGGCGTCGACTACTTCCGCGGGGACGGCTCCGACTGGCTCGCCTTCGCCGGACTCCTGCTGATGATTCCGGCCATCGCCTGCGGCACCCTGCTCGACCCCGTCTGGTGCGCGCCGGCCGCGCTCGTCCTGCCCATCGTGGCCGGCGGGCTGCTGCTGCGCCCCGCCAGCCTCCTCGGCCTGTACGCGGCCGCCGCCGGCGCCCTCATCGTCGAGTCCGTCGTCCTCGGCCCGTACACCCAGGGCCCCGCCCGGGTCACCCCCGGCACCGTCCTCACCGTCGCCGCCTGCGGACTCTTCGGACTCCTCATCGCCCAGTTCCGCGCCCGGGTCGGCGTGCCCTGGCGACGCGGCGGCACCATGCTCTTCGACCTGCGCGAACGCATCCGCGTCCAGAGCGCCCTGCCCCGGCTCCCGCAGGGCTGGCACCGCGAGATGGCGCTCCGCCCGGCCGGCGGCCAGTCCTTCTCCGGCGACTTCGTCGTCGCCGCCCGCACCCACGGCGGCCGCACCCTGGAGGTCGTCCTCACCGACGTCTCCGGCAAGGGCATGGACGCGGCCTCCCGCTCCCTGCTGCTCTCCGGAGCCTTCGGCGGCCTCCTCGGCTCGCTCCCGCCGCACGGCTTCCTGCCCGCCGCCAACGGCTACCTGCTCCGCCAGAACTGGGATGAGGGCTTCGCCACCTCCATCCACCTCGTCCTCGACCTGGATTCCGGCGACTACGAACTCTTCTCCGCCGGCCATCTCCCCGCGCTCCAGCTCCACGCGGGCAGCGGCCGCTGGGAGGAGAAGGCCGCCGACGGTCCCCTCCTCGGCGTCTACGACGGGGCCGAGTTCCACCCGGTCAAGGGCGCGCTGCGGCCCGGCGACGTCCTCATGCTCTTCACCGACGGCCTCGTCGAGGCCGCCGACCGGGACATCGCCGAGGGGATCGACCGCCTCACCGGCGAGGCCGACCGCTGCGTCGCCGAGGGCTTCGACGGCGTCACCTGGCACCTGATCGAGGCCGTCGCCAAGGACGTCAACGACGACCGGGCGCTGCTGCTCATCTCCCGTCGCGCCTGACCGGACGTCCCCGTGTGACGTGATCTTCTCCACGACGATTCGTCACGAGGCGGCGGGGGCATGGGAGTTGATGGCACCATGGAGGCAGCGGGGGGTGGTGTGCGACGTGCGTCGCTCCCCGGCGGGCAAGGCGGGACCGACCGAGGGTGTGATCAGTTGTGGCCATTTCACTGTCTGTGGTGTTGCTGTTGGCAATCATCCTGGTGGTGCTGATCCGCGGGGGGAACCTCAAGGGCGGACCGGCCGTGATCGCCGTGCTCTTCGGCTTCTTCCTCGCCTCCACCGGCATGGCCGACGACATCCAGCGCTTCCTGGACTCGATAACGCAGACGGTCGGCTCCATCAAGTTCTGACGAGCCCCGGACTACTTCGCGGGCTTGACCGTCTTGGTGGCCTTGGCTGTCTTGGTCGTCTTGGTCGACGGCTTGGCCGCCTTGGCCGAGGGCTTGGCAGCCTTGGCCGGCTTGGAGTCCTTGGGGCCGTTCGCCGGCCTGGCGGCCGTCGTGGCCGTCCTCGCCGTCCCGGTCGGCCGCGGGGCGGATCGTTTCGCCCCCATGTCACTGCCCGAGACCGCGGTACTCGGCGGTGCCGCCTCCCGGGGGCCGTGCGTCGACCACTTGAGCTCGATCTCCAGCTCGATCTCCCCGTCGCCGACCTCGAACTCCACCTCGCTGCGGAGCCTGTCCGGGATGTGCAGGCTCAGCGTCCCGGACCCCAGCTCCAGTTCGGCCTCGCCGCCCTCCCGCAGGGCGGCGGCGAGCGCGGCCAGCTGATCGGCCGCCTCATGGCGGGACAGCGAGCGCTTCTGCTCGAACTTCAGGTCCTTCATCGCTACCTCCGGTGCGGCGGGAGACGGGCTGAGCCCAGTCTGCGCGACCCCGCGGGACCCGGCATCTCGCGAGCCTCCGGAAGGAGCTGCCGGAAACGCCTCAGGGCCGGTCCGGAGAGGCTTCTCCGGACCGGCCCTGAGACCGTGGAGCGGGTGACGGGAATCGAACCCGCGTAGCTAGTTTGGAAGACTAGTGCTCTACCATTGAGCTACACCCGCACAGCATCGCGCCGCAGGTCACCAGGACCGCGGCACGAAGAGCATGTTAGCCGGTCGGGGGACCTTCGTGCACACCCCTTGAAACGGGGGGCGCCGCACTGTCCCCGTCCATGTACCCTACGTGTCGCACCGACGGGGTGTGGCGCAGCTTGGTAGCGCGTCCGCTTTGGGAGCGGAAGGCCGTGGGTTCAAATCCCGCCACCCCGACCATGACGATCACGCGCCCACCGGTCGCGTTCTTGATCACGTTGTGGCTGCCTCCCCGCTTGCGGTTACTATGCAAGCTGCGTGCCCGTGTGTCTTTCTGACCGGGCCGACCCACCGGAACCGCCGAGACGCGGAACCGGTGGTTTCCAGGAATCAGCCACAAGGAGACCTAACCGTGAAGAGCGCCGTGGAGACCCTGAACCCGACTCGGGTTCGGCTCACTGTCGAGGTGCCCTTCGAGGAGCTCAAGGACAGCCTCGACGCGGCGTACAAGAAGATCAACCAGCAGGTCACGGTCAAGGGCTTCCGTAAGGGCAAGATCCCGGCTCGCGTGATCGACCAGCGGTTCGGCCGCGGCGCCGTGCTGGAAGAGGCCGTCAACGACGCGCTCCCGAAGTTCTACACCGAGGCCGTCAACGAGGCCGAGGTCAACCCGCTGGGTCAGCCCGAGGTCGACATCACGGAGCTGAAGGACGGCGAACTGCTGGCCTTCACCGCCGAGGTCGACATCCGCCCGACGATCGAGATCCCGGACTACTCCGGCATCGAGGTCACCGTCGACCCGATCGAGGTCACGGACGAGGACATCGAGAAGTCGGTGGAGCAGCTCCGTGAGCGCTTCGCCTCGACGTCCACGGTCGAGCGGGCCGCCCAGGACGGCGACGTCGTCACCATCGACCTCGAGGCCAAGGTCGACGGCGAGGTCCTGCCCGACGGTGTCGCCGACGGTGTCTCGTACACCATCGGTTCCGGCGAGCTGCTCGACGGCATCGACGAGGCCGTCAAGGGCCTGGAGGCCGGTGGCGAGGCCACCTTCACCTCGCAGCTGAAGGGCGGCTCCGCCGAGGGCAAGGACGCGGAGGTCACCGTCAAGGTCACCACCGTCGCCGCCCGTGAGCTTCCCGAGCTGGACGACGAGTTCGCGCAGATGGCGTCGGAGTTCGACACCCTCGACGAGCTCAAGGCCGACAGCCGCAAGCGCCTCGAGAACATGAAGCAGTTCGACCAGGCCACCCAGGCCCAGGAGCGCGTCCTCGACGAGCTCCTCAAGCTGGTCGAGGTCCCGATGCCCGAGAAGCTTCTCGAGGACGAGATCAACACCCGCAAGCACAACCTGGAGCACCACCAGCTCGGCCAGATGGGCATCGACCTCGCGAAGTACCTGGAGCTCCAGGGCAAGACCGAGGAAGAGTTCCTGGCCGAGACCAAGGAGCAGGCCGAGAAGGGCATCAAGACGCAGTTCATCCTCGATGAGCTCGTCAACAAGGAGAAGCTCGAGGTCTCCCGCGAGGAGCTCACCGAGCACCTCTTCCGTCGTGCCGCCTCCTCCGGCATGAGCCCCGACCAGTTCGCCCAGGCCGTGGCCCAGGGCGGCCAGGTGCCGATGCTCGTCGGCGAGGTCGCCCGCGGCAAGGCCCTCGCGGTTGTCGTCGAGGCCGCCAAGGTCCTCGACACCAACGGTGAGGTCGTCGACCTCTCCGACGACGAGGACGAGGTCGAGACCGCCGCTGAGGCCGTCGAGGCCGTCACCGGCGAGGCCGAGGTCTCCGAGGACAAGTAAGCGGCTTCGCGCCCCGGCGCGGAACGCCGCTCCACGGGCCCGTGCGCACTGCTGTGCGTACGGGCCCGTGGACGTACCCGGCCCGGTTACGCGCGGCCGCCGACCTTGCGCTCCCAGCGAACAGTTCGGGAACCGGGATGGCGTTGTCCTACCTGCGCGTTAGGGTCCATGAATACGAGGGCAATGCCCTCGGAACGAGACGCTGAGACGGCCTTCGCCGTCGGAGACGAGCAGGTGGATACGTGACGAATCTGAAGCCTTACGCCGCGGGTGAGCCGTCCATCGGTGGCGGCCTCGGCGACCATGTCTACAACCGGCTGCTCGGCGAGCGGATCATCTTCCTCGGCCAGCAGGTCGACGACGAGATCGCCAACAAGATCACCGCTCAGATGCTCCTCCTGGCCGCCGAGCCGGAGAAGGACATCTTCCTGTACATCAACAGCCCCGGCGGCTCGGTGACGGCCGGCATGGCCGTCTACGACACCATGCAGTTCATTCCGAACGACGTCGTCACCATCGGTATGGGCATGGCGGCCTCCATGGGCCAGTTCCTGCTGACCGCCGGCGCCCCCGGCAAGCGCTTCGCGCTGCCGAACACCGACATCCTGATGCACCAGGGCTCCGCCGGCATCGGCGGCACCGCCTCCGACATCAAGATCCAGGCCGAGTACCTCCTTCGCACGAAGAAGCGCATGGCCGAGATCACCGCGCAGCACTCCGGTCAGACCGTCGAGGCGATCATCCGCGACGGTGACCGCGACCGCTGGTTCACCGCGGACGAGGCCAAGAACTACGGCCTCATCGACGACATCATCACGCACGCCGCGGGCGTTCCGGGCGGTGGCGGCACGGGCGCCTGAGCGCCGGTAGCCAGCCCCAGAGCCCCAGCCCACCGAACGCCACCAGGACGGTGAACACCCAGATGCAGAACAACCTCTCCGCGAGCGGCCTCTACACCGGCGCGCCGATGGACAACCGCTACGTCGTTCCGCGCTTCGTCGAGCGCACCTCGCAGGGCGTCCGCGAGTACGACCCGTACGCGAAGCTCTTCGAGGAGCGCGTGATCTTCCTCGGCGTGCAGATCGACGACGCCTCCGCCAACGACGTCATGGCGCAGCTCCTGTGCCTGGAGTCGATGGACCCGGACCGCGACATCTCCATCTACATCAACAGCCCCGGTGGCTCCTTCACCGCGCTGACGGCGATCTACGACACGATGCAGTTCGTGAAGCCGGACATCCAGACGGTCTGCATGGGCCAGGCGGCCTCCGCCGCGGCCGTGCTGCTCGCCGCCGGTACGCCCGGCAAGCGGATGGCCCTGCCGAACGCGCGCGTGCTGATCCACCAGCCCTCCGGCGGCACCGGCCGCGAGCAGCTCTCCGACCTGGAGATCGCGGCCCGCGAGATCCTGCGGATGCGCAGCCAGCTGGAAGAGATGCTGGCGAAGCACTCCTCGACGCCGATCGAGAAGATCCGCGAGGACATCGAGCGTGACAAGATCCTGACCGCCGAGGACGCTCTCGCGTACGGCCTGGTCGACCAGATCGTCTCGACCCGCAAGAGCACGGCCTCCTCGGAGCGCTGACGCCCGACCTTCCCTCGGCACGGAGCACATGACGCATTCCCGTCCATGTGAACCGTGCCAAGGGGGGCCCGAACGGGGGGCCCGGCAAGGTACCGTCGAATATGAGGCACCAGGAGTAGCTGAACCAAGCACTCCCAGGCGAAGGGGAAGCACCTCGTGGCACGCATCGGTGATGGCGGCGACCTGCTCAAGTGCTCGTTCTGCGGAAAGAGCCAGAAGCAGGTGAAGAAGCTCATCGCAGGACCCGGTGTGTACATCTGCGACGAGTGCATCGACCTCTGCAACGAGATCATCGAGGAAGAACTCGCGGAGACGAGCGAGGTGCGGTGGGAGGAACTCCCCAAGCCCCGCGAGATCTACGAGTTCCTCGAGGGATACGTCGTCGGGCAGGAGCCCGCGAAGAAGGCCCTCTCGGTCGCGGTGTACAACCACTACAAGCGCGTCCAGGCCGGCGAGAACGGCGGCGGGGCGGGGCGGGACGACGCCATCGAACTGGCGAAGTCCAACATTCTGCTGCTGGGCCCCACGGGCTCCGGCAAGACGCTCCTGGCCCAGACGCTGGCGCGCATGCTCAACGTCCCGTTCGCCATCGCCGACGCGACGGCGCTGACGGAGGCCGGCTATGTCGGCGAGGACGTCGAGAACATTCTGCTCAAGCTGATCCAGGCGGCCGACTACGACGTCAAGAAGGCCGAGACCGGGATCATCTACATCGACGAGATCGACAAGGTCGCCCGTAAGAGCGAAAACCCGTCGATCACGCGTGACGTGAGCGGTGAGGGCGTCCAGCAGGCCCTCCTCAAGATCCTGGAGGGCACCACCGCCTCCGTACCGCCGCAGGGCGGCCGGAAGCACCCGCACCAGGAGTTCATCCAGATCGACACGACGAACGTGCTCTTCATCGTGGGCGGCGCCTTCGCCGGCCTGGAGAAGATCATCGAGTCGAGGGCGGGCGCCAAGGGCATCGGCTTCGGGGCGACCATCCGCTCCAAGCGCGAGATCGAGGCGAGCGACCAGTTCCAGGAGGTCATGCCGGAGGACCTGGTGAAGTTCGGGATGATCCCGGAGTTCATCGGCCGTCTCCCCGTCCTCACCTCGGTCCACAACCTGGACCGCGAGGCGCTCCTCCAGATCCTCGTCGAGCCGCGCAACGCGCTCGTGAAGCAGTACCAGCGTCTCTTCGAACTCGACGGCGTGGAGCTGGACTTCGACCGCCCGGCCCTGGAGGCCATCGCCGACCAGGCGATCCTGCGCGGCACCGGCGCGCGCGGCCTGCGCGCCATCATGGAGGAGGTCCTCCAGTCGGTGATGTACGAGGTCCCGTCCCGCAAGGACGTGGCCCGGGTCGTCATCACGGCGGACGTCGTCCGGAACAACGTCAACCCGACGCTGGTCCCCCGGATCGTGAAGAACGACGGCAGGCACGAGAAGAGCGCGTAGTCGCTCGCCTTCCTGTACGGGCCGGTAGAACCTTCGACGAAGGTTCTACCGGCCCGTACTTTCAGCACTCGCCCGTCATTTAGCGAACCGTTCAAGCCGGAACTCGCATCACGTGCCTACGCCGTTGATCAACTCGTGGTTGCCTGTGTGTGCAACGTATTCAGAGTTGAGCGAGGGGTTGTCGATGAGATCCATGAAGGTCACCCGGGCACTGGCCGCGGCAGGCATCGCAGCGGCCGCTGTCATCACGCCGATCACGATGGCCTCGCCGGCGTCGGCATCGGCCTCCATGTATTCCGGTTGTCTGAACTACGTCAAGAACAGCGGCTACCTTGTGGGACCCAAGGTGTACGCGGCTTGCTCACATGAGGCGTGGTCCACAGTCGTCGGCTGGGTGTACAACCCGAACTGTTTCCGCGGGCTTGTGAACATCAGCGTGGATGGGGCGGTCGCGGCCGAGGCCTGTAAGCGCGCCCACTGACGTGTTGGAGGCGTAGAAGAAGCCTCCCGTCCTGGCCCGACAGAACCGTATTGGCGTCCCTGTCGGGCCGGATGGAAGGCATGGGCCTGGTGGGGCGGGCTATCCCTTGCTGCGGGATGCCTTGTACTGCTGGGCCGTCAGCTCGGCGACCTGGTCCAGGGTGGCTCCCTGGCCGCCGGTCATCATGGTGGACAGGTCCATGACGTTGACGACGCCCAGGGTGCTGTAGTCCGCCCAGATGCACGTGGGCACCGTGAACGACTTCGGGCCGGGGGTGGTCTCCGTCTTGGTGCTTTCGAGCGTGAGGTTCTGGCACTTCATCAGAGCGCCCTCGAAACCGGCCGGCGTCTTGCTCTCCGGGCTGCCGACCGGGGTCACCTTCAGGCCTTCGGC
The DNA here is from genome assembly GCF_055581845.1 of Streptomyces sp. NPDC042346. Taxonomy (NCBI): domain Bacteria; kingdom Bacillati; phylum Actinomycetota; class Actinomycetes; order Kitasatosporales; family Streptomycetaceae; genus Streptomyces; species Streptomyces sp. NPDC042346. The sequence continues at coordinate 292,324 of NZ_JBVJEH010000003.1, forward strand.
CTCGCCGGCCTGGTCCTTCTGGTAGTTCGCGAACGCGGTGTCGAGCGCCTTCTCAGGGTCGGCGATCTCGCCCCACATGCCGTTCAGGCCCATGCTCTTGCCCTTGAGCGGGTCGGTGGAGCCGCCGGACTTGTAGGAAGCCTGGACCGCCTTCGGGTTCTTGATCCCCATGGCGTCGGCGCTGGCCTTCTGCTTGTCGGTCAGGTCGCCGCTCTTGTCGGCGCCCTCCTTCTTGTAATCGCCGATGGCGGACGCGGGAGTGATCTTGTAGCCCTTGGTGTCGTCGGCAACGGCACCGTTTCCACCGCCGCCGAGCAGGAAGTACGCGCCGACGCCGATCGCAGCGACGACCGCGACCGCGCCGATGATCAGGCCCGTCTTCGACTTCTTCGGGGCCGGCGGGTGCGGGACGTAGCCGCCGGGGCCCTGGGGGGCGCCGTACTGGGGCTGCTGGCCGTAGGGGGCGGGCTGCTGGGGCTGCGGGTAGCCGTACGGCGGCTGCTGCGGGGGGACGCCCTGCGGGGCCTGCTGGGGGTACCCGTAACCCGGCTGCGGAGCCTGCGGCTGGCCGTACGGGCCCGGCTGCTGCGGCTGCTGGCCGTACGGGCCCGGCTGGCCGTAGGGCCCGGGCTGCTGGGGCGGCTGGCCGCCGTACGGGCCGGGCTGGTTGTAGCTCATCGACAGGTTCCCCTCACAGGATGTTTATGCCTAGCGAACATCCTGGCGGAACCGCCGGAGCGGAAGTGCGGCGGGGGCCACACCGTTACCGAACCAAAGCGTTTCGGGACGGGGCGGCGACACCCCTAAACTGGGCCCGTGACCGAGAACACTCAGCAGCAGACAGCGCCCACCACCGAACTGCCGACCCAGTACGCGCCGGCCGAGGTAGAGGGGCCGCTGTACGAGCGCTGGGTAGAGCGCGGGTACTTCGAGGCCGACGCGAAGAGCGAGAAGCCCGCGTACACCATCGTCATCCCGCCGCCGAACGTCACCGGATCGCTCCACCTGGGCCACGCCTTCGAGCACACGCTGATCGACGCCCTCACCCGCCGCAAGCGCATGCAGGGCTTCGAGACGCTGTGGCAGCCCGGCATGGACCACGCCGGCATCGCCACCCAGAACGTCGTCGAGCGCGAGCTCGCCAAGGAGGGCAAGTCCCGCCACGACCTGGGCCGCGAGGCCTTCGTCGAGCGCGTCTGGGAGTGGAAGGCCGAGTCCGGCGGTCAGATCGCCGGCCAGATGCGCCGCCTCGGCGAGGGCCTGGCGTGGAGCCGGGACCGCTTCACCATGGACGAGGGCCTGTCCCGTGCCGTCCAGACCGTCTTCAAGAAGATGTTCGACGACGGCCTGATCTACCGCGCCGAGCGCATCATCAACTGGTGCCCGCGCTGTCTGACGGCCATCTCCGACATCGAGGTCGACTACCAGGACGACGACGGTGAGCTCGTCTCCATGCAGTACGGCGAGGGTGACGACACCATCGTCGTCGCCACGACCCGCGCGGAGACGATGCTCGGTGACACCGCCGTCGCCGTCCACCCCGACGACGAGCGCTACGCCCACCTGATCGGCAAGCAGATCAAGCTGCCGCTGACCGACCGTACGATCCCGGTCGTCGCCGACACGCACGTCGACCCGGAGTTCGGCACGGGCGCCGTCAAGGTGACCCCCGCGCACGACCCGAACGACTTCGCCATCGGCCAGCGCCACGACCTCGAATCCATCGAGGTCCTCGACGAGCGCGGCATCATCACCGTCCACGGCCCCTTCCAGGGCCTGGACCGTTTCGAGGCGCGCTCCGCGATCGTCGCCGCCCTGCGCGCCGAGGGCCGGATCGTCGCCGAGAAGCGTCCGTACTCCCACTCCGTCGGGCACTGCTCGCGCTGCAAGACGACGCTGGAGCCGCGTCTGTCGCTGCAGTGGTGGGTCAAGGTCGAGACGCTGGCCAAGGCCGCCGGCGACGCGGTCCGCGACGGTCAGGTGAACATCCACCCGGCCGACATGTCGCAGCGGTACTTCGACTGGGTCGACAACCTCAACGACTGGTGCATCTCGCGCCAGCTGTGGTGGGGCCACCGCATCCCCGTCTGGCACGGCCCGAACGGCGAGCTGGTCTGCGTCGGCCCCGACGACGAGGCGCCCACGGGCGAGGGCTGGACGCAGGACACCGACGTCCTCGACACGTGGTTCTCGTCCGGCCTGTGGCCGTTCTCGACGATGGGCTGGCCGGAGCAGACGCCGGATCTGGAGAAGTTCTACCCGAACTCCGTCCTGGTCACCGGCTACGACCTCATGTTCTTCTGGGTCGCCCGGATGATGATGTTCGGTCTGTACGCGATGGACGGTCAGCCGCCGTTCCGCACGATCGCGTTCCACGGCATGGTCCGCGACGAGTTCGGCAAGAAGATGTCGAAGTCGTTCGGGAACACGGTCAACCCGCTGGACTGGATGGACAAGTACGGCTCCGACGCCCTGCGGTTCACCCTGGCCAAGGGCGCCAACCCGGGTGTCGACGTCCCGATCGGCGAGGACTGGGTCCAGGCGTCCCGGAACTTCGCCAACAAGATCTGGAACGCGACCCGTTTCGCCATGATGAACGGCGCCACGGTCGAGGGCCCGCTGCCGGACGTCGCGGACATGTCGGCGACCGACCGCTGGATCCTCTCGCGACTGAACAAGGTCGTCTCCGAGGCGGACGCCTTCTACGACGACTACCAGTTCGCGAAGCTCGCCGACGCCCTCTACCACTTCGCGTGGGACGAGGTCTTCGACTGGTACGTCGAGCTGTCCAAGACGACCTTCTTCGACGGCGGCGAGCAGGCCAAGGTCTCGGCCCGTGTCCTCGGTGAGGTCCTCGACGTCACCCTGCGCCTGCTGCACCCGATCGTCCCGTTCGTCACGGACACCCTGTGGACCACCCTCACCGGCGGTGAGTCGCTGGTCGTCGCCGACTGGCCGAAGGACAGTGGCTTCCGGGACGAGGCCGCCGAGAAGGAGATCGAGCTGGTCCAGCAGGTCGTCACCGAGGTCCGCCGCTTCCGTTCCGACCAGGGTCTCCAGCCCGGTCAGAAGGTTCCGGCCAGGCTGGACGTGACCGGTACCGCGCTGGCCCCGCACGAGGCGGCCATCCGTCAGCTGCTGCGCCTCCAGCCGGAGGGCGAGGGCTTCTCCGCCACCGCCTCCCTGCCGGTCGCCGGGGCGACGGTCGCGCTCGACCTGTCGGGCACGATCGACGTGGCCGCCGAGCGCAAGCGTCTCGCGAAGGACCTCGCGGCCGCCGAGAAGGAGAAGGCCCAGGCGAACGGGAAGCTCGGCAACGAGGCCTTCCTCGCCAAGGCCCCGGACAACGTGGTCGACAAGATCCGTACCCGCCTCGCCAAGGCGGACGAGGACATCGCCCGTATCCAGACGCAGCTGGCGAACCTGCCGCAGGCGTAGCAAGGCACAGGGAAGGGGCCCGGAACCGGTACACGGTTCCGGGCCCCTTCCGCGTACCCGTCAGGACTCCGTGGCGACCGGGCCGACGCCCGCCGTCTCGGAGTTGCGGCGGGTCTTGGCCCAGCCGGTGCGGCCGCGGACGAGGCGGACGAAGCCGCGGGCCGAGACGACGAACAGGTGGTACGCGTACAGCCAGAGCGCGAACCCCCACAGCAGGCCCTTGATCCGGGAGCGGTCCGGGGCGAACTCGCGGCGGTAGACCGGGCCCCAGAGCAGGAACGGGACGATCGAGACGACCGCGAGGGCGAGCGCGAGGGGCCAGGCGGCGAGGATCACGTCGGACGCGGCGCCGCCGAGGACGAGGGCGAACAGCATGACGGCCGTGAGGACGAGCGTCCCGAGGTGGGCGAGGGGCTGGAAGAAGGTGTAGAGCGATTCCAGGACGCCGCGGGCCTTGTAGTGGCGGGAGCCGACGATGCGGCTCGCGTACCGCACGCAGGTGATGTTGCCCTGGGCCCAGCGGGTGCGCTGGGTGAGGAAGCGGCGGGTGTACGGGAGCGCTTCCTGGGTCACCCACGTGTCGGCGAGGTGGGTGACCTGGTAGCCGGCGAGGCGCATGTGGAGGCCGAGCTCGTAGTCCTCCAGGAGCGCGTCCTGCTGCCAGGGGCGGCGCTCGGCGGCGGCGATGCGGTCGAGGGCGGTGAGGCGGGTGAACTGGCCGTTGCCGCCGAGGCCCACGGAGCCGGTGCGGCGGCGCAGGAGCTGCATGCCGGTGTTGGAGACGGCGAACTCGACGTCCTGCATGCGGACGAGGAGGCGGGCGTAGGCGTTGGCGAGGCGTCCCCGGTCGGCGAGCGGGTGCTCGTCGTCGATGTTGCGCATCCGTACGCCGATCTGCACGCCGCCCATGTCGGGGTCGGCGAAGGCGTCCGGTCCTGCGGCGTGCGCGAGGGCGTCGGGCGAGACCTGGCCGTCGGCGTCGACGACGCAGACGATCACGCGGGCGCGGTCGGCGTCGTCGCCGAGGTGGGCGTTCAGCTCCGTGTAGGCGGCGTTGAGGGCCGCGCCCTTGCCGATCCGCGCGTCGGGGCGCCGCCGGGAGACCAGGTGGACGTGGGGGTCCCGGTCGGCGAGGGCGGTGACGATCGGGGCGGTGAGGTCGTCGCTCGCGTCGTCGATGACCCAGACGTGGGCGGTGGGGAAGTCGCCGCGCAACCGGGTGGCCGTGGTCGCGATGACGGCTTCCTCGTCGCGGCAGGGGACGAAGAAGTGCCAGTCGTACGCGGTCGGGTCGCCGAGCTCGGAGGGGCGGCGGCGCGCGTAGGCGTACCGGGCGCCGGCCCAGTAGGCGAGGAAGCAGACGAGGAGGAGGAACGGGAAGACGTACAGCAGGAGGTGGAAACTCATGGGGGTCTCCGGTGGGGGTCGGGGGCGGCGGATGCGGGCCGGGGGCGGGTACGGCCGGGGGATGGGTGTGGGCCGGGGACGGGTGCGGGCCGGGTGGCTCAGGCGGCCGTGGCGTGGGGCGCGGGCGTGCGCGGGGCCGGGACGGCCGGGTCCGCGCCGCGCTCGGTGATCAGGTCCCTGAGCAGCCCGGCGATCCGGTCCGACGCGGTGCCGTCGCCGTACGGGCTGGGGAGCGTGCCCAGGCGGCGCAGGCCGAGCCCGCCCTCCGCGAGACGGCGGCGGGCCGCCTCGCCGATCCCGGGGCCCGGCTCGACGAGGTCGGCGAAGTCGGCGAGGGACTCGGGGCGTTCGGTGGAGCGGCGGACGACGACCAGCGGGCGGCCGAGGACCGTCGTCTCCTCCTGGATGCCGCCGGAGTCCGAGACGATCAGCGCCGCGTGCCGGGCGAGCGCGAGGAAGGTGCCGTAGCCGGCCGGGGGCAGCACCGTCAGCCCGTCGAGGAGCGGCAGCAGGCCCGCCGCCTCGATCCGGGCGCGGGTGCGGGGGTGGAGGGGGAGGACGACCGGCAGCTCGCGGGCGAGTGCGGCGAGCTCCTCCAGGACGGCGGCGAGCGCGGCGGGCTCGTCGGTGTTCTCCGGGCGGTGGACGGTCGCCAGGACGTAGCCGTCGGGTGCGAGACCGCTGACGGCGAGCAGGCGCGCCCGCTCCTCCGGCGGCGGGAGGTGGTCGTGGACGGCCTCGACGACGGTGTTCCCGGTGACGGCGATCCGCTCCTCGGGCACGCCCTCGGCGAGGAGCAGGTCGCGGTTGTCGGGGGTGGCCGCGCACAGGACGTCGGCGAGCCGGTCGATGAGGACCCGGTTGTGCTCCTCGGGCATGGCCCGGTCGTGGCTGCGCAGCCCCGCCTCGACGTGGACGAGCGGGACGGAGCGGGCGTTGGCGGCGAGGGCGCCGGAGAGCGCGGCGTTCGTGTCGCCCTGGACGACGACGGCGAGCGGCGGCTCGGCGGCGAAGCGCTCGTCGAGGCCGCTGAGCGCGGCGGCGACCTGGACGGCCCGGGGCTGCCCGCCGACCCCGGTGAGGTACTCCGGCTCCGGCAGCCCCAGCTCGTCGAGGAAGCTGCCGGAGAGCGCGTCGTCGTAGTGCTGGCCGGTGTGGACGACCCGGGCGGCGGGACCGAGGGCCCGGATGAGCTCGGCGAGCTTGACGAGTTCCGGGCGGGTACCGAGGACGACGGCGACACTGCGGGCGGGAAGAGTCTTCATGCCGTAGACGCTGACCGGTGACGGTCGCGCGCTCCGGTGGCGTTCGGTTGCGGAACGGTTGCCATGCGGCGGGGCGGGGAGATCGGGACGTCCGGTCGGGACTTCCGGCCCTGCTCCGGGGTGAGTCGGGTCACCCCGCGCCCGCGCCCGAAGCGGGTCACCCCGCGCCCGGGCCGCCCGCCGCCGAGCCCCGGGACCGTACCGCCGGGCGGTCCGCGCTCTCGTAGCGGTAGCCCAGGCCCCGTACCGCTTCCAGGGGGTCGCGGGAGTGGGGGCCGCCGGCGGTGCGGAGCTTGCGGCGGAGGCGGAGCACCGCGAACTTCACCCGGTCGCGGCCGATGGCCAGCGCGTCGTCCCAGACCTGGTCGAGGAGCTGCTCGGTGGTGACGACCCGGCCGCGGTTGCGGACCAGGACCTGGAGCAGGCGGTACTCGATGTCGCTGAGCCGGATCTCGCTGCCCTGCCAGAGCGCCGCGCGCCGCTCCGGCACGAGGCGCAGGTCCTCCTCGACGTGTGCGCCCGCCCAGTGCTGGGGCCCCGACCTGCGCAGGAGGGCCTCGACGCGGGCCAGCAGCTCCGTCCGGTCGAAGGGCTTGACCAGGTAGTCGTCGGCACCCGAGCGCAGCCCGCGGACCCGGTCGTCGACGTCGCCGAGGCCGGAGAGGACGAGGACCGGCAGGTCGCTCATGTCCCGGGTGCGGTCGAGGACCTCCCAGCCGTCGAGTTCGGGGAGGACGAGGTCCAGGACCATCAGGGACGGGCGTTCCGCGAAGAGGAGACGGAGGCCTTCGCGGCCGTCGCCAGCCACCGAGACCTCGTACCCGCGCCGGGTGAGGAGGACCCGCAGGGCCAGGGCGAGGTCCGGGTCGTCCTCCACGATCAGCAGTCTGGTCACGGGCGGCTCCCGGTCGGCGGCGCGGTGACGATCGGCGGCGTGGTCACGGTCGGCGGCGTGGTCACGGGCGGGCCGTTCCGGCTGCGCCGCGGCCGGTGAGCGGCAGCCGTACGGTGAAGACGGCGCCCGGCTGCCCCTCGCGGTCGCGGACCGCGATCGTCCCGCCGTGCAGCCGTACGGCGTCCAGGGCGCCCGCCAGGCCGAGCCCGGTGCCGGGGAAGCCCTCGCGGCGGGCGTTGGGCGCGCGGACGAACGGGGTGAAGATCTCCTCGTGGTACTCCAGGGGGATTCCGATGCCGGTGTCCTTGACCTGGATCGTCCAGTGGTCGCCGGCGGGCCGGCCGACGACCTCGACCCGGCCGTCCTCCGGGGTGAAGCGCAGCGCGTTGCCGAGGAGCTCCTCCAGGGCCCCCGTCAGCATCCCGCCGTCGGCGACGAGCGCCGGGCCGCCGGGCGGGCAGTCGGCCGCGATGTACGGGCCGTCGCCCTCGGCCCGCTGGAGCGCTTCGAGGACCACCCGCTCGATCAGCTCGTCGACGAGGACCTCGCCGAGCCTCGGCTCCGCGCGGGGCACGCCGGCGGCCGCCCTCGGCAGGTCCTCGGACACCGACCGCATCCGCAGCGCGTTGCGCCGGATGGCGTCCACGTACGAGGTCTGCTCCGGGTTCAGCGGCCCGGAGACCGGGTCGAGGAGCAGTTCGGCGAAGCTCAGGACGGTGGCGAGCGGGGTCCGCAGCTCGTGGAGGGCCCGCCCGGCGAAGGCGGCCCGGTCGTCGGCGAGCGCCACCAGCTTCCGTACCTGCTCGTACAGACCGTCTTCCGCCTCGCGCTGCCGCGTCACGTCCTCCACGAGCCACAGGTGCCCGAGCGGCCGGTCGCCGTCGCCGACCGGGGCCCGGCGGCGGCGCAGCACCCGGCCGTCCCGCAGGTGGTAGTCGGTGACGCGGGTGACGGGCCCGCGCGTCTCGCTCTCCTCCAGGAGACGGTCCCGCTCCTCCGGCCGGTCCAGCATCCCGGCCAGATGGCCGATGATCCGCTCCCGCGGCGTACCGGGGGAGAGGTCGATTCCTTCGGGCAGCCGGAGGAGGGTGGTGAGGCGGCGGTTCACCCGGACGACGCGCAGGTCGCGGTCGAGGAAGAGGGCCGCCTGGGGGAGGGCGTCGAGGAGCGAGGCGGCGAAGGACAGCTGCTCCTGGGATGCTTCGTGCACATTTCTGAGTCAAACAGCAATGTGGGCGAAGTGCCCGATCTCACATCAGAAGGGACTTCGGGTCCACGGCTTCGGGACGAAAGACCTTGGATGATGGACGGCATGCCCCGCCTCCCCACCGTCCCCGCACTGCGCCGTTGCGTGGACCGGTGGGCCGTCTCGCCCCGCGCCCTCGACGTCATCGCCGCGCTGAGCGCCTTCGGCCTGATGGTCCTCGACGTGCCGGGCCTCGCCCGCGCCGACAACTCGCTGACCGGGGTCACCGCGACCCTCGTCCTGGCGGCCGGGGCGGCCACGCTGGTGCTCAGGCGCCGGCTGCCGTGGGTCCCGTACCTCGTGGCGCTCGGCCTGATGGGGTGGCTCCACGAGCTCACCATGATCCAGTTCGCGCTGTACTCGATCGGCCGGTTCCGGGGGCGGCGGGCCGCCGTCGTCGCCACCGTGCTCTACATCGGCGTGGCCTACGCCCTCTTCCAGACGCCCGGCTGGCCCGCCCGGCACGGCGACACCCTCAGCGACTTCCTCAGCATCGTCGTCCCGATCGGCGTACTCGCGGCGGGCGTCGGCATCGCCGCGTACCGCCAGGACCTCGTGCGCGCCCTGGAGGTCCAGCGCCGCGAGGCCGCCGCCCGGCAGGCCGTGCAGGAGGAGCGGATCTCCGTCGGCCGGGACGTCCACGACCTGGTCGGCCGGGAGCTCACGGTCCTCGCCGTACGGGCCGAGGTCCTCGCCGTACGGGCCCGGGGCGACGCGCACCAGAAGGACTTCGAGGAGCTCGCGGACACCGCCCGCCGCGCCCACCTCATGCTGAACGAGACGATCGTGCGCCGCGCCGAGCGGGACGCGGCCACCCCCGGCCTCGAAGGGCTCGCCGCGCTCGCCGAGGAGAGCGAGCGGATGGGCAGCCCCGTGGACCTGGCGGTCGCGGACGCGGCCCAGGCGCTGTCGCCGCTGCGGCAGGCGGCCGTCCACCGGGTCGTCCGGGAGTGCCTGACGAACGCCGCCAAGCACGCGCCGGGCCTGCCGGTGACGGTCGCGATCACGGTGGAGGGGCCCGACCTGCGGATCGAGGTGCGCAACCCGCTGCCGAAGACCCCGCCGGACCCGGCGCCCGTCTCGACGGGGACCGGGCTGTTCTCCATGGAGGAACGGGTCGTCAGCATGGGCGGCACGCTGAAGGCCCGCGCGGAGGACGGCGCCTACGCGGTGACGGCACTGCTCCCGGCGGGCCTGAACCGCTAGGGGGTGTCCGGCGGATCGGCCGGGGTCGCGACCGGCGACCGGACAGGCCTGATCCGCCGGACCGACCGACCGGACGGGCCCGGACCGCCGGACCGGCTAGCGGACCCTTTCCGCCTTCCCCATGACCCGCTGGAGGCTGTCGAAGTCCTCCACGCACCGGCCCGAGCCCAGCGCCACGCAGTCCAGTGGCCGGTCCGCGACGAAGACCGGGATCTCCGTCGCCGACGCCAGCCGCAGATCGAGGCCCGGCAGCAGCGCCCCGCCGCCGGTCAGGACGATGCCGTGCTCCATCACGTCGCCGGACAGCTCCGGCGGGCACTCCTCCAGGGTCGCCCGCACCGCCGCGATGATCGCCTCCACCGGCTCGTCGAGCGCCTCCCGCACCTCCGGCACCGTCAGCTCCACCGTCCGGGGCAGCCCGCTGACCTTCTCCCGCCCCCGCACGGTGAAGGTCCGCCGCTCCCGCTCCTCCTCGCCGGGCACCGGCCACGCCGAGCCGATCGCGACCTTGACGTCCTCGGCCGTGCGCTCGCCGATGAGGAGCGAGTGCTCCTTGCGGACGAAGTCGGTGACGGCCGCGTCGAGGCGGTCGCCGCCGACCCGCAGCGACTGGGCCGTGACGATCCCGCCCAGGGAGATCACCGCCACCTCGGTCGTCCCGCCGCCGATGTCGACGACCATCGAGCCGCGCGGGTCGGAGACCGGGAGCCCCGCCCCGATCGCCGCCGCCATCGGCTCCTCGATGAGGTGCACCGCCCGCGCCCCCGCCGACAGCGAGGCGTGCACGATCGCCCGCCGTTCGACCTGGGTCACGCCGCTCGGCACGCAGACCACCATCCGGGTGCGGGGCCGGCGGCGGCCCGGGACCGCCTTGCGCACGAAGTGCCGGATCATCTCCTCGGCCGCCTCGTAGTCGCTGATCACGCCGTCCTTCAGGGGGCGGATCGCGCTGATCGAGCCGGGTGTCCGGCCGATCGTCTCCTTCGCCTCGGTGCCGACCGCGAGCGCCTGCCGCGAGCCCTCCTGGACCGCCACCACGGACGGCTCGTTGAGCACGATGCCCTGGCCCCGGGCGTAGAGGAGCGTGTTGGCCGTGCCGAGGTCGATCCCTATGTCCATGATCGCCAAGTTTGCCCGGCGGCTCCGGCGGACGGGGGACCGAAAGTCCCGAAAGGGGTGGGTCCATGGTCCTGTCGGTACCCCTCCGTAGACTGGGCCCGTGAGCGAGCCGAGCGACCCGAGTGACCAGTTCGACGACACCGTCGACAACGAGACAACGCGCGACCCAGACCTGGCGGTGATCGAGGCCGGCAGCCGCACCCTGCGTGCGCAGGGGGGCCCGGTCCAGGGTGACCCCGTGCCGAGCCGTCCCGAGGACCCGGAGCTCGACAAGGCGCTGCGCGAGGTCGAGACCGAGCTGTCCACCCGCTGGGGCGAGACCAAGCTGGAGCCGTCGGTCACGCGGATCGCGGCCCTGATGGACGTGCTCGGCGAGCCGCAGCGCGCGTACCCCTCGATCCACATCACCGGCACCAACGGCAAGACGTCGACGGCCCGCATGATCGAGGCGCTGCTCGGCGCCTTCGAGCTGCGCACCGGGCGGTACACCTCGCCGCACGTGCAGACGATCACCGAGCGGATCAGCCTGGACGGCGCCCCGATCTCCGCCGAGCGGTTCGTCGAGACGTACCAGGACGTCAAGCCGTACGTGGAGCTGGTCGACGCCCGCGAGGAGTACCGCCTCTCCTTCTTCGAGGTCCTCACCGGCATGGCGTACGCGGCCTTCGCCGACGCCCCGGTCGACGTGGCCGTCGTCGAGGTCGGCATGGGCGGCACCTGGGACGCGACGAACGTCATCGACGGGTCCGTCGCCGTCGTCACCCCGATCGACCTCGACCACACCGACCGGCTCGGCGGCACCACCGCCGAGATCGCCGGCGAGAAGTCCGGGATCATCAAGCAGGGCGCGACCGTCATCCTGGCCCAGCAGCCGGTGGACGCGGCCCAGGTCCTGCTGAAGAAGGCCGTCGAGGCGGACGCCACCGTCGCCCGCGAGGGCATGGAGTTCGGCATCGTCTCCCGCGAGGTCGCGGTCGGCGGCCAGCTCCTCACCCTGCGCGGCCTCGGCGGCGAGTACGACGGCGTCTTCCTGCCGCTGCACGGCGCCTACCAGGCGCGCAACGCGGCCGTGGCGCTCGCGGCGGTCGAGGCCTTCTTCGGGATCGGCGCGGACCACGCGCGGACCCTGGACGCGGACACGGTCCGACGGGCCTTCGCCCAGGTCGCCTCGCCCGGCCGCCTGGAGATCGTCCGCACCTCGCCGACGGTGATCCTGGACGCCGCGCACAATCCGCACGGCGCGCGGGCGACGGCGGAGGGCGTCAGTGAGTCCTTCGGCTTCTCGCGGCTCGTCGGCGTGGTCTCCACGAGCGCCGACAAGGACGCCCGGGGTCTCCTGGAGGCCTTCGAGCCGATCTTCGCGGAGGTCGTCATCACGGCGAACTCCAACCCGCGGGCCACGGACGTCGACGCGCTCGCCGCGATCGCGGTCGAGGTCTTCGGCGAGGACCGGGTCGTCGTCGAGCCGCGGCTGCCCGACGCGCTCGAAGCGGCCATCACCCTCGCGGAGGAAGAGGCCGAGTACGGCGGTGCGGGAGTCCTCGTGACCGGTTCGATCTTCACGGTCGGCGACGCCCGGCTGCTGCTGCGAAGGGGCTGAATCCGATGCGCATGCTCTGTTCCTCGACGCTCATCGGCGAGTTCTTCGTGATCGGGTTCGCCGGTCTCGTCGCCATGAAGGACGACAGCCTGGCGATGTCCACCGTCTGGACGGTCTGCGGCGTCGCGATGGTCCTGTCGGTGCTGCTGTGCGGGATGGTCACCCGCCCCGGCGGCGTACAGCTCGGCTGGGCCCTCCAGATCGGCCTGATCGCCAGCGGTTTCTTCGTGCCGGTCATGTTCGTCCTCGGGGCGGCCTTCGCCGTCCTGTGGTGGGCTTCGGTGCACTACGGCCGGAAGGTCGACGACATCAAGGCGCGCTGGGCCGAGTCGCAGGCCGGGCAGGCCGCGCAGGCCACGGCAGGGCCTGACGCTGCGTAATCGAGGGGCGTGCGGGCCCTGTAGCCTCGGAGGTCCCGCACACCGCATTTCCGAAGGAGTTCCCCCGTGAGCCAGCGCACGCTCGTCCTGCTCAAGCCCGACGCCGTCCGCCGTGGCCTGATCGGCGAGATCATCGGTCGTATCGAGCGCAAGGCCGGCTGGACCCTCGCGGCCCTGGAGCTGCGCGAGCTGGACCAGGACACGCTGGAGCAGCACTACGGCGAGCACAAGGGCAAGCCCTTCTACGAGCCGCTGATGGGCTTCATGTCCTCCGGTCCTGTCGTCGCGCTCGTCGTCGAGGGCGAGCGGGTCATCGAGGGCGTCCGCCAGCTCGCGGGCCCGACCGACCCGATCGCCGCCGCGCCCGGCTCCATCCGCGGCGACTTCGGCACCATCGTCCGCGAGAACCTGATCCACGCCTCGGACTCCGAGGACTCGGCGCTCCGCGAGCTGAAGATCTTCTTCCCGGGTCTCGTCTGATCCGCTCGGCTGATCCGAAGGACCGCGCCGATCCGCACGATCGCGCGATCGGCGCTGACCCGGCGTCAGTCGATCAGCACAACCCTGTGGGGCGACCGAAGGAATTTCGGTCGCCCCCAGGCATATGAACGCCAATCCCGGGAACGGATCGCCGCGTCCTGCCGTCACCAGTACTGAGGTGGACCAACGCGCGGCATCCGCACGGGCGGCACTACGATGGAAAACTCCACGCCGCACCACTCTCAGCCATGGGAAATCAAGGGGAACTCAATGTCGTTCATCGGCCGTGACATGGCTGTCGACCTCGGGACCGCCAACACGCTGGTGTACGTCAGGGGGCGGGGCATCGTTCTGAACGAGCCGTCCGTCGTCGCGATCAACACCAACACCGGCGGCATCCTGGCGGTCGGTGCCGAGGCGAAGAAGATGATCGGCCGGACGCCCGGCAACATCGTCGCCGTCCGCCCGCTCAGGGACGGCGTGATCGCCGACTTCGAGATCACGGAGCGGATGCTCCGTTACTTCATCCTCAAGATCCACAAGCGCCGTTACCTGGCCCGCCCCCGCGTCGTCGTCTGCGTGCCCTCGGGCATCACCGGCGTGGAGCGCCGCGCCGTCATCGAGGCCTCGACGCAGGCCGGTGCCCGCCAGGTGCACATCATCGAGGAGCCCATGGCGGCGGCCATCGGCTCGGGCCTCCCCGTCCACGAGGCCACCGGCAACATGGTCGTGGACATCGGCGGCGGCACCACCGAGGTCGCCGTCATCTCCCTCGGCGGAATCGTCACGGCACAGTCGATCCGGGTCGCCGGCGACGAGCTGGACAACGCGATCATCCAGCACATCAAGAAGGAGTACTCGCTCCTCCTCGGTGAGCGGACCGCCGAGCAGATCAAGATCACCATCGGCTCGGCCTACGACCTCGACAAGGACGAGCACACCGAGATCCGGGGCCGCGACCTCGTCTCCGGCCTGCCCAAGACGGTCGTCATCTCCGCCGCCGAGGTCCGCAAGGCCATCGAGGAGCCGGTCAACGCGATCGTCGACGCGGTGAAGACCACCCTCGACAAGTGCCCGCCGGAGCTCTCCGGTGACGTCATGGACCGCGGCATCGTTCTCACCGGTGGAGGCGCCCTGCTGCGCGGCCTCGACGAGCGGCTCCGCCGAGAGACCGGCATGCCGATCCACATCGCCGAGGACCCGCTGGACTCGGTGGTGCTGGGCTCCGGCAAGTGCGTGGAGGAGTTCGAGGCCCTCCAGCAGGTCCTCGACGCCCAGCCGCGCCGCTAGCACCACCGGACGGACGCACCCGTACGGACGCACCACGCGGAAGCACCCGTACGGACGCACCGCACGAACGCACCACGCGGAAGCACCCGTACGGACGCACCGCACGAACGCACCACGCGGAAGCACCCGTACGGACGCACCACGCGGAACCCCCACAAGAGAACAAGCACAGCCGAAGAACGAACCACGAGGAAAGGCACGGCCGCCGCACGTGAGGGACACACGAGAGAGCCGGCTGCTCCTGGTGCTGCTGATCGCCATCGCGTTCGCACTGATCACGGTGGACATCCGCGGAGGCCAGGAGTCACCCGTCGACGGTGCCCGACAGGCCGCCGCCGCGGTCTTCGGGCCCGTCGAGAACGGTGTGGCGGCGGCCGTCGACCCCATCGGGAACGCCATAGGCGCGGTCCGCGACTCCGGTGAGCGGCACACCCGGATCGCCGCCCTGGAGAAGGAGAACGCCGAGCTCAAGGCCGAGCTCGGCAGCGACGACCGCAACCGCAACCGGCTGCGCGAGCTCGACGCCATGCTCAAGACGGCCGGCGCCGGGCAGTACGGCATCAAGGGCGCGCAGGTCATCGCCATAGGAGCGGCCCAGGGCTTCTCCTGGACCGTCACCGTCGACGTCGGCGCCCGCGACGGCATCAAGCGGGACATGACCGTGCTCAACGGCTCCGGACTCGTCGGCCGCGTCACCACGGTCGGCCCGTCCACCTCCACGGTCCTCCTCGCCAACGACCCCGACTTCACCGTCGGCACGCGCATGGAGAAGAGCGACGAGCTCGGCTTCGCCACGGGCCAGGGCGACGGCCCCCTGCTCGTCCAGCTCCTCAACGGCAAGGCCAAGGTGAAGAACGGCGACCGGCTCGTCACCTTCGGCTCGCGCGCGGACAAGCCCTTCGTGCCCGGCGTCCCGGTCGGCGAGGTCGTCCGCGTCGACCCGGCGGGCGGCGGCCTGACCCGCAACATCTACGTCCGCCCGTACGTCGGCTTCACCAAGCTCGACATCGTCGGCGTCGTCGTCCAGGCCCCGGTCTCCGACCCCCGCGACACGGTCCTGCCGCAGAAGCCCAAGCCCGCGCCGACCGTGACCGTCACGGTCAGCCCGCCGCCACCGGACGGACAGCAGCCGAACGCCGACCAGCAGGGCCAGAACACGCAGGGCCAGGACCAGGGGGACGCGACACCGTGAAGTTCAACCGCATCCTCCTCTCCGCGACCCTGATCGTGGTCGCCCTGGTCGTGCAGGTCTCCGTCCTGGCCCGCCTGCAACTCCCCGGCGCCGTCCCCGACCTGGTGCTCCTCACCGTCGTCGCGCTCGCCCTGGTCTACGGCCCCGTCGGCGGCTCCCTCATCGGGTTCACCGCCGGTCTCCTCGCCGACCTCGCCCCGCCCGCCGACCACGCCGCCGGCCGCTACGCCCTCGTGCTCTGCGTCATCGGCTACCTGGTCGGCCTCGCCAAGCCCGAGAACGGCCGGCTGACCTCCGCGACCGGCCCCATGGCCGTCGTCGTCGCCGCGGCCGTCGGCTCCACCCTGCTGTACGCGGGCGTGGGCGCCCTCGTCGGCGACACCGCCGCCCGCCATGTCGGCCTCGGCTTCCTGCTGTTCACCGCGGCGGTCTACGACCTGCTCCTCGCGCCGTTCACCGTGCCGCTCATCATGGCCCTGGCCCGCCGGGCCGAGAACGATCCGCTCGCCGACGCCGGCGGGGGCAACGGCGCCGACGTCGCGTCCGGCTGGCTCTCCTCCGGCACAGGCCTGCGGATCGGCACCCAGCGCGGTGGCCTGCGCGTGAAGTCCGCCCGGAGCCGCGCCGCACGGGCCGGACGCATCAAGGGAGTCAAGCGACTGTGACCGAGGGGGTCCCGGCAGTATGACCAACATTCCCGAGACCGGGCGGACCCCGCGGGTCCAGATCCGGCTCGTCGTCATCCAGATCCTCGTCTTCTCGCTGCTCCTGACGCTGGGGGGCCGCCTCTGGTACCTCCAGATCCGCAACGGCAAGGAGTACACGGACGAGGCGAAGAACAACCACGTCCAGCAGGTCGTCCAGCCCGCCGTCCGCGGCTCGCTCCTCGACGCCCGGGGCGTCCCGCTCGCCGACAACGAGACCCGGCTCGTGGTCTCCGCGTCCCGCACCGAGCTCATGAAGATGAAGGACCGGGGCGAGGCCGTCCTGACCCGGCTCGCCGCCGTCCTCGACATGAAGCCCGAGGACGTCATCAACAAGATCCGGCTCTGCGACTCCAAGACGCCCAAGCCCTGCTGGAACGGTTCGCCGTACCAGCCGATCCCCGTCACCGACGAGGCCACCACCCAGCAGGCCCTCCAGATCCGCGAGCGCGCCGAGGACTTCCCCGGCATCACCGCCGAACCGACCGCCGTCCGCCGCTACCCGGCCCCCGGCAAGTCCCGCACCTCCCAGGTCCTCGGCTACCTCTCGCCCGTGACCGACGGCGAGATCGAGAAGGCCAAGAACAGCGACTCGCCGTTCCTCCGCTCCGACCAGATCGGCCGCTCCGGCCTGGAGCGCACGTACGACAAGGAGCTGCGCGGCAAGGCCGGCGTCACCCGCTACGAGGTCGACAACCTCGGCCGGGTCATCGGCCAGGCGAAGAACGACCCCGCCGTCCCCGGCTCCAACGTCGTCACCTCCATCGACGCCCGCGTGCAGGCGGTCGCCGAGTGGGAGCTGCACAACGCGATGGTCGAGGCCCGCAAGGTCTTCGACAAGAACACCAGCGAGAACTACAAGGCCGACTCCGGCGCCGTCGTCGTCATGGAGAACAAGACCGGCCGGATCGTCGCCATGGCCTCGCAGCCCGACTACGACCCCAACGCCTGGGTCGGCGGCATCTCCGCCAAGGACTACGCCGCCCTCACCGGCAAGGACTCCAACTTCCCGCTCCTCAACCGGGCCATCCAGGGCCAGGCCGCCCCCGGCTCGATCTTCAAGGTCATCCCGACGACCGCCGCCGTCAACGCCGGATACGAGTTCAACGGGCGCTACCCGTGCCCCTCCTCGTACGCCATCGGCGGCCAGGTCTTCAAGAACTTCGAGTCCCAGGGCCACGGCTCCATCACCCTCGGCCAGGCCCTCGAGGTCTCCTGCGACACCGTCTACTACGCCCTCTCCCACCAGCAGTGGCTGAACGACGGCGGCATGAAGCCGAAGAAGGACGCCAAGGACTGGTTCTACAAGACGGCCCACCAGTTCGGCCTCGGCGCCGAGACCGGCATCGACCTCCCCAACGAGGTCAGCGGCCGCGTCCCCGACCGGAAGTGGAAGCAGGACTTCTGGGCGGCCAACAAGGACTACTGGTGCAAGATCGGCAAGCGCGGCGGCACCTACGTCCAGCAGCTCTCCTACGAGAACTGCCTCGAAGGCAACCTCATGCGCGCCGGTGACTCCGTCAACTACTCCATCGGCCAGGGCGACACCCTCGTCACCCCCATCCAGATGGCCACCATCTACGCCGCCATCGCCAACGGCGGCACCCTCTGGAACCCCACCGTCGGCAAGGCGATCGTCAGCCCCGACGGCAAGAAGGTCACCGAGATCAAGCCCAAGTCCCACGGGAAGCTCCCCATGGACACCAAGACGCAGGCGTTGATAGAGGAAGCCCTCGCGGGAGTCGCCACCCGCGGTACGGCCGCCTGGAGGTTCGGCGGCTGGCCGCAGGACAAGATCCCGATGCACGCCAAGACGGGTACCGCCGAGGTCTACGGCAAGCAGACGACCTCGTGGTTCGCCACGTACACCAAGGACTACTCGATCATCATGACGATCGCCCAGGGTGGTACGGGCTCCGGCGCCTCCGGCCCCGCCGTGCGCAACATCTACGACGCGCTCTACGGACTCGACGACGCCGGCAACCAGGACCTGAAGCGGGCCCTGCTGCCGCAGCCGCAGCAGACCCTGCCGAAGATCGAGGCCGACGGCTCCATCGACGCCCCGAAGACCAAGCCGTACGACCCCGAGGCCCAGAAGGTGGACCCGCTGAAGGAGCAGGACGGCACGGCCACGGCAGCCGACCCCGCCGCCGACCCGGCAGCCGATCCGGCCGACCCGGACGACCAAGCACTCGCGGGCCCGCCCGCCACCGGGCGGAGGGACTGAACCGATGACCGCACCCCACGGCTTCTCCGTCTCCCGGTACGCCCCCGAGCGCGGCACGCTCGCCAGGCTGACCGCCCGCGACTCGGTGTTCCGCCGCCTCGACTGGCCGATCCTGCTGTCGGCGCTCGCGCTCTCCTTCATCGGGGCGCTCCTCGTGTGGTCCGCCACCCGGGGCCGCACCGAGCTGAACAACGGCGACCCGTACTACTTCCTCTTCCGGCACGCGCTCAACACCGGCATCGGGGTCGCCCTGATGATCGGCACGATCTGGCTCGGCCACCGCACGCTGCGCGGCGCGGTCCCGATCCTCTACACCCTGTCGATCGTGCTGATCCTCGCCGTCCTCACCCCGCTCGGCGCCACCATCAACGGCGCCCACGCGTGGATCGTCGTCGGCGGCGGATTCTCCCTCCAGCCCAGCGAGTTCGTGAAGATCACGATCATCCTGGTCATGGCGATGCTGCTGGCCGCCAAGGTCGACGCGGGCGACCAGCTCCACCCCGACCACCGCACCGTCGCCAAGGCCCTCACACTGGCCGCCCTCCCCATGGGCATCGTCATGCTGATGCCCGACCTCGGCTCGGTCATGGTCATGGCCGTCATCGTCCTCGGCGTGCTGCTCGCCTCCGGCGCCTCCAACCGCTGGGTCCTCGGCCTGATCGGCGCGGGCGTCGGCGGTGCGGTCCTCGTCACCGCGCTCGGCATGCTGGACGAGTACCAGATCAACCGCTTCGCGGCCTTCGCCAACCCCGACCTCGACCCCTCGGGCGTCGGCTACAACACCAACCAGGCCCGCATCGCGATCGGCTCCGGCGGCCTCCTCGGCGCGGGCCTCTTCAAGGGCTCGCAGACGACGGGCCAGTTCGTCCCGGAACAGCAGACCGACTTCGTCTTCACGGTCGCGGGGGAGGAGCTGGGCTTCGTCGGCGCCGGCCTGATCCTCGTCCTCCTCGGGATCGTGCTCTGGCGGGCCTGCCGGATCGCCCGCGAGACCACCGAGCTCTACGGCACGATCGTCGCGGCCGGCATCATCGCCTGGTTCGCCTTCCAGGCCTTCGAGAACATCGGCATGACGCTCGGCATCATGCCGGTCGCGGGCCTGCCGCTGCCGTTCGTGTCGTACGGCGGCTCGTCGATGTTCGCGGTCTGGGTGGCGATCGGGCTGTTGCAGTCGATCCGCGTACAGCGCCCGATGACGGCGTAGGACTAGATTCGTCTCATGGCGGAGACGAAGCGCGAGGTCGAGCGGAAGTACGAGGCCACGGGGGAGACCCGGGTACCGGACCTCACCCGGGTCCCCGGCGTCTCGGCGGTCGTGGACCGGGGCGTCATGGAACTCGACGCGGTCTACTACGACACGCCCGACCTGCGGCTCGCCGCCGACGCGCTCACCCTGCGGCGGCGCACGGGCGGGAGCGACGAGGGCTGGCACCTCAAGTTCCCCGTCGCCTCCGGCATCCGCGACGAGATCAGGGCCCCGCTGGCCGACACCCTCCCGGGTGAGCTGGCGGGGCTTCTGCGTTCCCGGGTCCGCGGCGGCGAGGTCGTCCCCGTCGTCCGCCTCCGCTCCGCACGGGACGTCCGCCACCTCGTCGACGCGACCGGCCGGCTCCTCGCCGAGCTGTCCGTCGACACGGTGCGCGCCGAGCGGCTGCCCGGGGGAGCGGAGGCCGGCTGGACGGAGATCGAGGTCGAACTCGCCGACGAAGCGGACGAGGCCGAGGGCACCGCCCTTCTCGACGCGATCGGGAAGCGACTCGGGAAGGCGGGCATCCACGCCTCGGCGTCCGCCTCGAAACTGGCGAGGGCCCTGACGGAGACGGCACCGCGGACCGGGTCCGGAACCCCGGGGACGCCGCCGCGGACCGGGTCCGGAACCCCGGGGACGCCGCCGCGGACCGGGTCCGGAACCCCGGGGACGCCGGCACCGGCTTCCGGCTCCGCGCGCGCCGGGAAGCGGGCGCGCCGAGCGGACGAGGCCGGAACCCCGGGGACGCCGCCGCCGGCACCGGCTTCCGGGACCGCCGGGTATGCCGTGCTCGGCTACGTGCGGGAGCAGGTCGACGCGATCGTGGCGCTCGACCCGGCCGTCCGGCGGGACCTGCCCGATGCCCTGCACCAGCTGCGGGTCGCCTGCCGGCGGCTGCGCAGCGCGTTCCGGACGTACCGGAAGGTCCTCGACCGGGACGTCACCGAGCCCGTCGGCGCGGAGCTGCGGTGGCTGGCGGGCGAGCTCGGTGCCGCCCGCGACCAGGAGGTCCTGACCGAGCGGCTGCGCGGCCGGATCGACGCGCTGCCCCGGACCCTGCGCCTCGGTCCCGTCCGCGGCCGGCTGCGGAGCTGGAACGCCGTCCGCTCCCGGGGCGGCCGGCGCCGTACCCTCGCCGCGCTGGACTCGGCCCGCTACCTCGCCCTCCTCGACACCCTCGACGAGCTGCTCGCCGATCCGCCCCTGCGGAAGGCCGCGGCCCGCGACGCCCGTACGGTCCTCGCCCGCGCCGTCCTCAAGGACCACGCCCGCCTCGGCGCCCGTGTCGACCGCGCCCTCGCCCTCGCGCCCGGAGAGGACCGCGACCTCGCGCTCCACGCGGCCCGCAAGGCCGCCAAGCGCGCCCGGTACGCCGCCGAGGCAGCCGCCCCCACCCTCGGGAAGCCCGCGCGGAAGGTCGCCCGGTGTGTGAAGTCCGTCCAGTCCCTCCTGGGCGAACACCAGGACGGCGTCGTCGCCCGCGAGGCCCTGCGGGAGCTCGCGACCCAGGCCCACGCGGCCGGGGAATCCGCTTTCACCTGGGGACTTCTCCACGGCCGCGAGGAAGCGGCGGCGGCCGAAGGGGAGCGCGACCTCCCCGGCGTCTGGGCCCGGGCCTCGGCCCCGGGGATCCGGGCGGCGCTGACCCGCTGAGCACCGGGGTACGCTTGAGAGTCGCCCCCCTGCCAGCTCACGAAGGTTCGAGATGTCTGCTGCCGAGTCTGTCTTCCCGCAGCTCGAAGCTCTGCTCCCGCACGTGCAGAAGCCGATTCAGTACGTCGGTGGAGAGCTGAACTCCACGGTGAAGCCGTGGGAGTCCGCCGACGTCCGCTGGGCGCTGATGTACCCGGACGCGTACGAGGTCGGTCTGCCCAACCAGGGCGTCATGATCCTGTACGAGGTGCTCAACGAGCGCGAGGGCGTCCTCGCCGAGCGCACGTACAGCGTGTGGCCGGACCTCGAGGAGCTCATGCGTGAGCACAAGGTCCCGCAGTTCACGGTCGACTCGCACCGTCCCGTCGGCGCCTTCGACGTCTTCGGCCTGAGCTTCTCGACGGAGCTCGGCTACACGAACATGCTGACCGCCCTCGACCTCGCCGGCATTCCGCTGGAGTCGAAGGACCGGACCGTCGACCACCCGATCGTGCTCGCCGGCGGCCACGCGGCCTTCAACCCCGAGCCGATCGCGGACTTCATCGACGCGGCGATCGTCGGCGACGGCGAGCAGGCCGTCCTCGACATGACCGAGATCATCCGCACCTGGAAGGCCGAGGGCAGGCCGGGCGGCCGCGAGGAGGTCCTCCTCCGTCTCGCGAAGACCGGCTCGGTCTACATCCCGGCGTTCTACGACGTCGAGTACCTGCCGGACGGCCGCATCGGCCGTGTCGTGCCCAACAGGTCGGGCGTGCCGTGGCGCGTCTCGAAGCACACCGTCATGGACCTCGACGAGTGGCCGTACCCCAAGCAGCCGCTCGTCCCGCTCGCGGAGACCGTCCACGAGCGCATGTCCGTCGAGATCTTCCGCGGCTGCACCCGCGGCTGCCGTTTCTGCCAGGCCGGCATGATCACGCGCCCCGTGCGGGAGCGAAGCATCACCGGCATCGGCGAGATGGTCGAGAAGGGCCTCAAGGCGACCGGCTTCGAGGAGGTCGGCCTCCTGTCGCTGTCCTCCGCCGACCACACCGAGATCGGTGACATCGCGAAGGGCCTGGCCGACCGGTACACGGAGGACAAGGTGGGCCTGTCCCTCCCGTCCACCCGTGTCGACGCGTTCAACGTGGACCTGGCCAACGAGCTGACGAGGAACGGGCGCCGCTCCGGCCTCACCTTCGCCCCCGAGGGCGGCTCCGAGCGCATGCGCAAGGTCATCAACAAGATGGTCTCGGAGGAGGACCTCATCCGGACCGTCTCCACCGCGTACGGCAACGGCTGGCGCCAGGTGAAGCTGTACTTCATGTGCGGCCTGCCGACGGAGACCGACGAGGACGTCCTCCAGATCGCCGACATGGCGATGAACGTGATCGCCGAGGGCCGCAAGGTCTCCGGCCAGAACGACATCCGCTGCACCGTCTCCATCGGCGGTTTCGTCCCCAAGCCGCACACCCCCTTCCAGTGGGCCCCGCAGCTGTCGGCCGAGGAGACGGACGAGCGGCTGCGCAAGCTCCGCGACAAGATCCGCGGCGACAAGAAGTACGGCCGCTCGATCGGCTTCCGCTACCACGACGGCAAGCCCGGCATCGTCGAGGGCCTCCTCTCGCGCGGCGACCGTCGCATCGGCTCGGTCATCCGCGCGGTGTACGAGGACGGCGGCCGCTTCGACGGCTGGCGCGAGCACTTCTCGTACGACCGCTGGATGGCGTGCGCCGAGAAGACGCTCCCCGACTTCGGTGTGGACGTCGCCTGGTACACGACCCGCGAGCGCACCTACGAGGAGGTCCTGCCCTGGGACCACCTGGACTCCGGTCTCGACAAGGACTGGCTCTGGGAGGACTGGCAGGACTCGCTCGACGAGACCGAGGTCGAGGACTGCCGCTGGACGCCGTGCTTCGACTGCGGTGTCTGCCCCGCGATGCAGACCGAGATCCAGGTCGGCCCGACGGGCAAGAAGCTGCTGCCGCTGTCGGTCGTGAAGTAGCGGTCGTGAAGTAGCGGTCGTGAGGTAGCGGTCGTGAAGTAGCGGGACAACGAAGAGGCGCCCGGAGGGAAATCCCTCCGGGCGCCTCTTTTCCGTGTCCTAGTGGTCGGACCCGGCCGAGGTCAGCTCGTCCTGGTCCTCCTGCCGGGGGCGGCGCGGTCCGGTGCCCTCGGCCAGGCGCGGCGACGGGGCCGGGGTGCGCTCGGCGACGGGCACGACGGCCGGTCGCAGGGCCTCCTCGCCGAGGAAGACCCGGCGGACGACCCGCTCGGCGGCGAAGCCGTCGTCCCAGGTGCAGAACCGCTCCCGGAAGGCCTGCCGCAGCGCGGCCGCCGGCTCGCCCTCCCAGGCGCCGCTGCGGAACGCCTCGATGAGCTGGTCCTCGGTGGTCGTGAGCACGCCGGGGCTGTCGCCGGGCTCGCCGGAGAGCAGGTCGAAGGTGACGCCGCGGCAGGTCCGGTACGCCTCCCAGTCGTCGGCGTACGTGACGATCGGCCGGTCGAGGTTGGCGTAGTCGAACATGATCGACGAGTAGTCCGTGACCAGTGCGTCCGCCGCCAGGCAGAGCTCCTCGACGGACGGGTGCCGCGACACGTCGACGAGCGCGCCCCGCTCGGCGAGGGAGTTCAACTCCGGGTCGCCGCCGTAGAAGTAGTGGGCGCGGACCAACAGGACGAAGTCCGGTCCGAGTTCGCGGGCGAAGCGGGCGAGGTCCAGCCGGGAGACGAAGGCGTCCTTCTGGTGGTCGCGCACGGTGGGGGCGTACAGGATCGCCGTCTTGTCGTGCGCGATGCCGAGTTCGCCGCGGATCCGGCGGACGTCCGCCGCGGTGGCGCGGTAGTAGACGTCGTTGCGCGGGTAGCCGGTGTTGAGGGTCTGGAAGGCGGCCGGGTAGACGCGCTCCCAGTTCTCGGTGGAGTGCCCGTTGGACGAGACGCTGTAGTCCCAGCGGTCGACGCGCTCCAGCAGCTTGTCGAAGTCCATGCTGCGGGCGACGGCCGGGTACTGCTGCTGGTCCAGGCCCATCCGCTTGAGCGGGGTGCCGTGGTGGGTCTGGAGGTGGATCTGGCCGGGGCGCTTGATCACGGCGTCCGGGAAGTTGACGTTGTTGACCAGGTACTTGGCCCGGGCCAGCGCCTTCCAGTAGCCGAAGGTGGCCGGGGCGATCCGCTTCAGGCCGGGCTGGAGGCTCGCGGCGTACTCCTGGTTGACGACCCACACCCCGCGGACGGAGGGCGCGAGCCGCCTGGCCGCCTCGTGCACGGCGAGCGGGTTGCAGCTGGGGGTGCGGCCCCAGTACGCCGAGTACACGGCGAGGTTCTCGTCCACGGGGAGACGGCGCTGCACGGCGTAGTAGGCGCGCAGGGCCTTGCGGCCGCCCCAGCGCTTGGACCGGCCGAGGGAGCGCATGCCCGCCTCGCGGGTGCCGTTGACCACCTTGAGGCCTTCGAACCCGGTGTACGAGCCGCTCTTCAGCACCTTGAACTTCAGGCCGAGGACGCCGGGCGGCGGCGTGAAGCCCTTGGGTTCGAGGCTGCGGTAGACCTTGGACGCCTGCTTCAGGTACGCGCGGCGGTGGCCCTTGGGTATACGGAAGTCACGGGCGAAGGTGAACAGGAAGTGGGAGATCATCCGCCCGAAGACGGTCTTGCGGTACTCGTCGAGGCCGGGGCGGCCGTCGAGGTACTCGAAGACCCTTCGGTACTGGTCGAAGATCACGAAGTGCTTGCGCGGGGAGCTGCTGCGCATGGAGCTGCCGACCCGGCGCTGCCGGTACTCGACGACCACGTACTCCAGGCTCGCGACGCGCTGGGCGACGGCCATGGACGTGTAGACCATGAGCGCGTCCTCGTACAGCCCGTCGGTGAAGGCGTAGCCCTCGCCGGTGAAGAAGTCGCGGCGGTAGAGGCGGTTCCACACCACGGCGAACATCCGCAGCAGTTCGAGGTGGTCGGTGGAGCGGACGACCTGGTCGCGGATGCCGGCCAGGAACGGGCCGGAGTTGCTGGTCTCGACGGTGCCGTCCGCGTAGGTGCGGACGTGGTCGAGGAGCAGGACCTCGGGGTCCTCGGCCGCGGTGAGCCGCTCCGCCATGGCCTCGAAGGAGCCGGGGCGGATGGAGTCGTCGCCGTCGAGGAAGAGCAGGTAGTCGCCGCGGGCGTGCTCGACGCCGGTGTTGCGGGCGGCGCCGATGCCGCCGTTCTCGGCGCGGTGGACGGCGCGCACCCGCGGGTCGCGCGCGGCGAACTCGTCGATGATGGCGCCGCTGCCGTCGAGGGAGCAGTCGTCGACCGCGATGACCTCGAAATTCCGGTAACTCTGCGTAGTCACCGATTCGAGGCACTCGCGGATGTAGCCCTCGACCCCGTACACCGGGATGATCACGCTGAATCGGGGGGTAGCTGCAGCCGGCATGCGTCGTGTCTCCTCAGTCGAACCGCTCAAGCGCAGTATGCCGGAGGCTTTCCGCACCCCGGAAACCGCGTGCGCCCGCCTGTGCGGTAAACGGCCCCCTCCCTGCGGGTGAGGGAGGGCCCAACGACAGGAGAACGCCCGAATTGCGGATCGTCTATCCTGGAGTGCTGCGGCGGTCGGGGACCGCCGCACAGTCATGCAGGCCGATGGACCGGTGAGGAATGTCCCGAGCGACCCTGGTGGTCCCCATACGTCACGCGCGTTCCCGCATGCCGGGGCGCGCGGAAACGGTCCTGCGTTCTTCTGTGTCCCTGGTCACCCCCCGGTTCCCGGGGCGGGGCCAGGCCCTCGTCCGTCCAGGTCGGGCCGGAACCCGGCGGCTAAGCTGCGAACCGGGTACCGGGACAAGTACTGCAGTTCGACGGCGGGCGTGCGGCCCAGCACGTCGCCCGGAGGATCCGTCCCGGAGGGCGACGACGCCCCCCGGCCGGCCGCCGGAAATCCCCTGGCACGCCCCGTCACCCCCTCAGGCGCTCGAGCTCGTCGAGCGGGTCTGAACCAGAAAGGAACGCAGAACTCCATGGCACCCCGGCTCAGCGTCATCGTCCCGATCTACAACGTGGCGGAGTACCTCCCCGCCTGCCTCAACTCGTTGGCCGTGCAGACCTTCCAGGACCTGGAAGTTCTCATGATCGACGACGGGTCCACCGACGACTCCAACGCCATCGCGCAGGAGTTCGCCGACAAGGACGCCCGGTTCCGGCTGATCCGCAAGGAGAACGCCGGCCTGGGTGCCGCCCGCAACACGGGACTCGACAGCCTGGCGCCGGAGTGCGAGTTCGTGACGTTCGTCGACAGTGACGACATGATCCCGCCGGACGCCTTCCGGCTCATGATCAGCAGCCTGGACGAGACCGGCTCCTCCTTCGCCACGGGCAACGTGGAGCACATCAACTCCACCCGCGTGTGGCAGTCGCCGATGCACCGGTTCCTTTCCCGGGGCGCCGTGCAGCGCACGCACGTCCGCGAGAACCGGAACCTCCTCACGGACCGCCTCGCCTGCAACAAGCTCTTCCGGCGCGACTTCTGGGAGCAGCACGGCCTGCGCTTCCCCGAGGGCGTGCTGTACGAGGACACCCCGGTCATCGTGCCCGCCCAGTACCTCGCCGAGTCCGTCGACATCATCAGCGACGCCACGTACTACTGGCGGCTGCGCGAGGGCGAGTCGAACCCGTCGATCACCCAGCGCCGCAACGAGCCCAAGGCGGCCCGGGACCGGGCCTCCGGTTGCGAGCACGTCAGCCGGTTCCTCGCCGAGCAGAACGACCCCGCCGCCGACGCGCTGAAGCTCGCGTACGACAAGACCGTCCTCACCGGCGACCTGCGCATCTTCCTCAACGTGATGCCCGACGGCGACGAGGAGTACCGCACCGAGTTCATGCGGGTCGCGAACAGGTTCCTCGACCAGATCGACGTCAAGCTGATCGGCACGCTGCCCACGGCGCTGCGCGTCAAGTGGCTGCTCGTCCGCAAGCACGCCGCGACCGAGCTGATCGACTTCATCGAGGCGGAGCGGCTCGGCGAGCCGGTCGGGCTCGACGGCGTCGTCCGCAAGTACGCCCGCTACTCGGCGCTGGAAGCCCGCGGCGACCTGGTGCCCAAGAAGCTCCTGCGCGTCGACAAGGACCTCCAGCTGCGGTCTCCGCTGGACGACCTGACGTGGGAGGACGGCAAGCTGAAGCTGTCCGGCCACGCCTGGATCGACCGCGTCGACCAGAACGGCAAGCGCAGCGTCGTCAAGCTGCTCCAGCTGAAGAAGGACGGCACCCAGCGCCGCGTCCTCGTCCCGCTCGGCAACATCTTCGCCCCCGAGGCCACCACCGCCTCCGGGCACAAGGGCCGGGGCCACAGCTTCGACTGGGCCGGCTGGGAGACGGTCATCGACCCCGCCCGGTTCCGCAAGGGCGGCAAGTGGCAGGAGGGCCTCTGGCACGTGGGCATGCGCGTCATGTCCGGCGGCCTCGTGCGCTCCCGCTCCGTGCACTCGTACGGCACGGACCGCCTGACCTACCCGCCCTACCAGTGGCTCGACGACGACTTCCGGATCGTCCCGGAGGTCCGTCGCGCGGCGCTCAAGCTCCGCATCGAGAAGGTGCCGGTCGTCGTCAGCGGCTTCAAGGCCGAAGGCGACGAGATCGTCGTCGACGGCGTGTTCCGCGAGACCTTCCCCATGGGCACCGAGATCGTCCTCCGCGTCGCCAACCAGAACAGCGGCGAGGCGCTCACCTACCCGGTGGAGGTCCTCGGCGTCACCGGCGGGCGCACCCAGCTGCGGATCCGCGTGCCCCTGCGCGACGTGGCCCTGCTGCCGGAGCACCAGGACAGCGCCGAGGCCGCCTCCGGCGGCGGCGCCGACGCCGCGAAGACGATGCGCCGCAACTGGAGCACCCAGATACGGGTCACGGAGCCGGGCCAGGAGCAGCGCTCCGCCAAGGTCGTCGTCCAGGACGGCATAGCCGACCTCCAGATTCCCCTGCCCGCCGAGTTCGGCGAGGAAGCCATGCAGAACGAGGTGGCCGTCCTCTCCGGAGCCAACGGTTACCTGAAGTTCTCCGGCCGCCCGCTGCGCGCCAGGATCACCGGCGTCGCCTTCGCCGACGGGACCTTCCTCGTCCGCGGCGCCGCGCCCGTGGACCTGTCGGACCACCGCCTCGTCATCAGCGCCAAGGGCCGCTTCGACGAGCGCACCGTCCCGCTGAACGTCCTGCCGGACGGCACCTTCGAGGCCTCCTTCCGCCCCTCCGCGATGACGGGCACCAACGGCCGGCTGCCGCTCAAGGCGGGCCGCTGGGTGCTCCGCCTGGAGACCTCCGACGCGGAGCAGCCCCTGCCGCTCGTCGTGGACCGGCTCGCGGTCTCCCAGTTCCCGCTGGAGGGCTCGCACAGCGGCCGCGACTACCGCATGGAGGTCCACTGGCAGGACCACCCCCAGCTCAACTGCCTGCCCGACCTCACCGACCTGGAGCGGGGCGCCAACCGCCAGTACCAGCTGCGTACCGACGTCTACGAGCGCGGCCGCGAGCTGCCGCTGCGCGACGAGGTCCTGTACATCAGCTACAACGGCAAGCAGTTCTCGGACAGCCCGCGCGCGGTCCACGAGGAGCTGCTGCGCCGCGGCTCCGACCTGAAGCACCGGTGGCTGGTCCGCGACGGCCAGGTCGAGCTCCCCGACACGCTCGAAGCGGTCCGCTTCCAGGGCACCGACTGGTACGACGCCCTGGCGCGCTCGCGCTACATCATCACCAACGCCCACCTCCCGCACTGGATCAAGCGGCGGCCGGGACAGGTGATCGTGCAGGCCTGGCACGGCACGATGCTGAAGAAGATCGGCCTGGACATCGAGGCGCCCAAGTTCGACCCGAACTACCACGAGCGCCTGGTCCAGGAGGCGGCGAACTGGAACATCCTCGTCTCCTCCAACCGCTTCAGCACGCCGATCCTGAAGCGCGCCATGGGCTACAACGGCCTGATCGCCGAGACGGGCTACCCGCGCAACGACTACCTGTACGCCGAGGACCGCGACGAGCGGGCCCGGGAGGTCAAGGCGCGCCTCGGACTGCCCGAGGGCAAGAAGGTCGTGCTGTACGCGCCGACCTGGCGCGACGACCTCTCGCACGCCCGCGGCCAGTTCAAGTTCGACCTCCGGGTCGACCTGGACGAGGCCCGCCGCCGCCTCGGGGACGACTACGTCTTCCTGATCCGGCGCCACTCCAACATCGTGGACAGCATCCCGGGCGCCGGTAACGGCTTCGTCTTCGACGTCTCCGAGTACCCGGACATCGCGGACCTCTACCTGGCCGCCGACATCATGATCACGGACTACTCCTCGGTCATGTTCGACTACGCCCACCTGCGTCGTCCGATGCTGTTCTTCACGTACGACCTGGAGCACTACCGCGACCGGCTCCGCGGCTTCTACTTCGACTTCGAGCAGGACGCCCCGGGCCCGCTGGTCGAGACCTCGGACGACCTGCTCCAGGCCATCGAGGAGATCGACGAGGTGGCGGTCGCGTACCAGGAGAAGTACGACGAGTTCCACCA
Source organism: Streptomyces sp. NPDC042346 (assembly GCF_055581845.1). NCBI lineage: Bacteria > Bacillati > Actinomycetota > Actinomycetes > Kitasatosporales > Streptomycetaceae > Streptomyces > Streptomyces sp. NPDC042346. The sequence continues at coordinate 322,172 of NZ_JBVJEH010000003.1, forward strand.
CCAGTTCTGCGACCTCGACGACGGTCACGCGGCGGAGCGCCTCGCCGACCTGATGTTCAAGACGGCCCAGGACGGCGCGCCGCTGTAGGCGGTGCCCCGGGCGCACGGAAGAGCCCCGGGCGTACGGAGAAGCCCCGGTCCGCAGGTCTCCCTGCGGGCCGGGGCTTCGTCGTGCGGGCCGGGACCGGCTACCGCCCGCCGGTCACTTCTTGTCGATGATCTTCAGCGAGAGCTGACCGTTGCTGGAGAAGTACGGGCGCAGTTCGTGCCGTGCGCCGGCGACGGCGGTGGGGACGGCGGACAGCCGGTTGCGCCAGCCGCCGCTCTTCGCCTTGGTGTCCTCGGCGGCCGCGACCGGGGCGCCGGAGCTCTTCACCACCGGGTACGGGTAGGTGAAGACGTCCATCGGGGTGAGCACGTCGGTGGCCAGCTTGCAGACGCGGATCCGGGCGGAGTTCTTGTCCGGCAGCAGCCAGAGGTCCCAGACGTCCTCGGCGCCGGCCTGGTGGAGGCGGGCCGCGGCGGCGTTGTCCAGGGTGGCCGTGAAGTGTCCGTCGGCGCCGGCCTTCACCGGGAAGGTGAAGTTCTTGTCGGCCTCCTTGCGGTGCACGGCCTCGATCAGGCTGCCGGCGCGGGGCTCGACGCCCCAGGCCGCCGCGTCGATGACGATCGAGGCGGCGCCGGCGTGCAGGGCGGCGACCTCGACGTGCTGGGCGCGCACGCGGCTCTGCACCCGCAGGGTGCCGTCCGTGTGGGTGTGCGGCAGCAGCAGCGACAGGGCGGGGCCCTCGGTGCGCGGAAGCTTCAGCGACAGGATCTGGAGGGTGTCGCAGCCGGACGACCGCAGCGGCAGGTCGAAGCCGGCGGAGCGGATCGCCAGCTCCCAGTCGCCCTCGACGAGCTTGCCGAGGGAGGGGACCAGCGCCTCCTCGCCGACGAAGGGGAAGACGACCTCGTCGGCCTTCTTGCGGATGTCCTTGCAGACCAGCTCGGCGTCGCTGTCGGCGGGCAGTCCGTCGATCCGCACCCGGAGGTCGCCCTGCGGGGTGACCACGGTGGCGGCCGAGCGCGGGACGGCCCGGCGGGCCCGCATGGTCTCCACGAGCCGCTCGAAGCGGGCGACGGTCTCGGCCTCCTGGAAGCGGACCACGTTGGCCACCGCGGCGGCCGCCATCTTCCGGCGCAGGTCCTCGTCGGAGATCAGCTTCTCGATGTGCTCGGCGAGCGCCACCTTGTCGCCGAGCGGCACGACGTAGCCGTCCTCGCCCTGCTTGATGATGTTGCGCGGGCCGTGCGGGGCGTCGTAGCAGATCGCCGGCAGACCGGCCGCCATCGCCTCGACGGTGACGTTGCCGAAGGCCTCCAGGTGGGAGGGGAGGACGAACACGGAGGCCTTGGCGAACTCCGGGGTGACCGGCGTGGCCGGGCCCATCAGGAAGATCTGGTTGTTGCTGTCCGTGTCGTTGATCTTCTTGCGCAGGTTGGCGCGCTCGGGGCCGGAGCCGTAGATCCGCAGGCTCCAGTCCGGGTGGCGCGGCGCCACGGTGGAGAAGGCCTCGATGAGGTCGCCGAAGCCCTTGTGGGTCTTCAGCAGACCGGCGGTGACGACGATCTTGTTGTCGCCGGTGGACATCTGGCCCTCGTGGGCCGGGATGCAGTTGGGCATCGGGGAGAGCAGGTGGGTCACGGCCGGGACGACCCCGGCGATGGTCTTGCACTCGTCCGGCGTCGGCGCCGTGATCGCGTCCATCTTCGGGTACGCGTCCCGGAAGAGGGCGTCACGGATGTGCGGGCCGTACCGCGCGGGCCGCGAGTGCTCCATCGCGACCTTCAGGAAGTCGCGGTCCGAGTAGGCCAGCATGATCGTGATCTTGGGGTTGTTGCTGACCACGATGTCGGCGTCGGTCGTGGCCAGGTACTCCATCAGCCGCTTCTCGGCCAGACGGCTGACCCACGGCTTCTTGTCCGTCGGCTCGTTCGGGTAGATGTGCGGGAAGACCTCGATCATCGGGTCGTCGCCGTCGTACGTGTGGGAGTGCTTCCGCATGTCCGTGAGGGCGAGGGTCTTCACCCGGGGATCAAGCGGGAAGAACGCCTGGTCGAGGTTGCGGCGGAGCGAGACCAGCTCGACCTCGTGGTGGTCCGCCAGCGCCTTGGCCAGGTTGTGGATGGCACTGACCACGCCGCCGATATGACAGCGGTCGACCAGAAGGAAGGATATTTTCATACCGAGCCTCAACGTGTCCTGGAGTAGGTGGGGGGATGCGCAAGAGGTGTGTGGGGGGACGGGCGTAGGGACCTAGGCTACGGGCCCACTCCTGGAGGCGGTGCCGAACCGTCCGCATCCGGCCGCGGAGGTGAACCGCGAACGGACCTTTCGCGTCTCCCGTGACATGTACCCGGAGAAAGAGGCCCCGCGGCCGGAACCCGAAGGCTGTCTGACGGCGGCCATCAGGATTCCCGTACGGATCGTGGTGCTGGTCGTCGTCGTGCCCCTGCGCCTCGTCTGGGACGCGCTCGCCCTGTGCGGCGCCCTTCTGAGCCGGATACTGCTGCGCCCGCTGGGCCGCGCGTACGACTGGCTCCACGAGCACCTCCTCGCACCCCTGGGGCGCGCCGTCGCCCGGATGGCCCAAGCCCTCGCCGCGGCGACGTGGTGGCTGTGCAAAGCGGTCCTCTACTGGCCCTGGCTGGGGCTGTGGCGCTACGTCGTCGTACCGCTCGCCGTCCACCTGATCGCCGCCCCGGCGGCCTGGCTGTACCGGACCGTCCTGGCGCCGCTCGGACGCGGCCTGGCCCGGGCGGCGGCCTGGGCGTACACCCGGCTGCTCGCACCGCTCGGGCGCGGCGCCGGCCTGGCCCTGTGGGCGGTACTGGTCTGGCCGTGGACGGCCCTCTGGAGGTACGTGGCCGTACCCCTCGCCTCGGGGACGTACCGCTACCTCCTCACCCCGCTCGGCCATGCCCTCGCCTGGCTCGGCAGGGGCGCGGCCACGGGCCTCGCCTGGCTCGGCAGGGGCCTCGCCGCCGCCCTGACGTGGCTGGCGAAGATCTTCGTCGTCGTTCCCGCCGTGTTCCTCTACCGCTGGGTCCTCACCCCCGTCGGACGGGTCCTCGCGGTGATCGCCCGCGAGATCGCCGACGCCTTCGCGGTCGCCTGGCGCGTCGCCGGGTACGTCTCCCTCGCCGTCGGCCGCGCCCTGAAGTGGCTCGCCCGGCACCTGATCGGCCGCCCCGCGAGCTGGTTCTACCGCAACGTGTGCACCCCGGTCGGGCACGTCGTCCGCGACGCCCTGTGGCGTCCGGCGAAGAGGGCCGCCGTGGAGACCGGCCGGGCGGTCCGCGCCGCCCTCGCCTCGGCACGGGACACCGTGCGCCGGGCGCGCCGCGACGCGTGGCACGCACTGGTCGGCGGGGAGCGGCAGCCGGAGCCTGTGAACGCCATACGGGGTCAGGCGCGTAACCTGGGAGGTGCTGCACCACAACAGACCGTTCCCGGCATGGTGGCCGAGGCCGAGATCTCCCCGCACCAGCGGGGGTGAGCCGGCCGGCCCCGAGGGAGCCCCCCGTACACCTGAGGGCGGCGCGCTCCCCGCGTCCGCCCCGCACCGAGGAGAAGAACCACTGGGCAAGCGACAGCCCGAAGGCCCGCCGCCCGCACCGGCGGTGCAGCGCATCCGACTGCGCTACACCAAGCGCGGCCGCCTCCGGTTCACCAGCCACCGTGACTTCCAGCGCGCCTTCGAGCGGGCGCTGCGCCGCGCCGAGGTGCCCATGGCGTACTCGGCCGGCTTCACCCCGCACCCCAAGGTGTCGTACGCCAACGCCGCCCCGACCGGTACGGGCTCCGAGGCCGAGTACCTGGAGATCGCGCTCACCCAGACGCGCGACCCCGAGATGCTGCGGGCCCTGCTCGACGAGTCCCTTCCCGCGGGCCTCGACATCACCGACGCCGTCGAGGCCCGGACCTCGGGTCTCGCCGAGCGGCTCACCGCATCCGTGTGGGAGCTGCGGCTCGAAGGCGTCACCGTCGAGGAAGCGCAGAAGGCCGCCGAGGCGTTTCTCGCGGCCGAGACCGTGGAAGTACAGCGCAAGACCAAGAACGGCATCCGCACCTTCGACGCCCGCTCCGCGGTCACCGAGCTGACGGTGTCCCGTCCCCAGGGCGATCCCCAGGGTGATAGGCCGCTGGACAGCGCCTGTGCGATACTGCGGCTGGTTGTTCGGCACGTGACACCTGCCGTACGACCCGACGACGTCCTGTCCGGTCTCCGAGCTGTGGCCGACCTGGCGCCGCCGGTCCCCGCTGCGGTGACCAGGCTGGCGCAGGGGCTCTTCGACGAGGAGTCCGGCACGGTGACCGACCCGCTCGCGCCCGACCGCGAGGCAGTCACGGCCGCTTCATCCACGGCCGCCGCGACCGCCTCAGCGACGGCGCCGGGTGCAGGTACCGCGTAGGGAGCGGTCGTTGTAGCGCCGCCCTGGTACTCGGGAGCCACCTGGGTCGGGCAGCGCACTGACCAGGAGACTTTCGCCAGGCCGTCCGCACAGGGCGTACGGAACCGGCGAGCCAGACATCAGCTCCCGTGCGGCGCCCGCGCCCCGGACGGCGGCACCGCGCCACAGGCGTGATCGTGCCGCCGGACCGGAACCAGGCGCGGCGCCCGGGAGCGTGACGGGAGAACCCCGCATGCTCGAGTCCAACGAAGACACCAACGCCCCCGGTGACAAGCTGCCGCCGCGCCGTCGGCGCCGCGCCGCTTCCCGCCCCGCCGGTCCGCCGGTGACAGCCGGAGCCGAGGCCACCGACACCCAGGCGACCGCCGAGACCCCGGCCGTGGAGGCCGCCCCGGTCGAGGCAGAGGCCGCCCCCGCGCCGCGCACCCGCCGCCGCGCCACCCGCAAGGCCACCGCCCCTGCGGTGGAGACCGTCGAGGTCGGCGCCCCCCTTGCGGAGGTCCCCGCCGAGACCGCGCCGGTCGCCGAGACCGCCGCCGCTCCGGCCGACGACGCCGCCGAGGCCGCTCCGACGCGTCCGACGCGTCGCCGTGCCACCCGTAAGGCCACCTCGCCGGTGACCTCCACGGCCGCCGCCGAGGCCCCCGCCGCACAGGTCGAGGAGACCGCCACCGCTCCGGTCGAGGAGACCGCCGAGGCCGCTCCTGCGCGTCCTGCGCGTCGCCGTGCCACCCGTAAGGCCACCTCGCCGGTGACCTCCACGGCCGCCGCCGAGGTTCCCGTCGAGGCCGCGCCGGTCGCCGAGGCCGCCGCCGCTCCGGTCGAGGAGGCCGCCGCGCCCGCCGCGCCCGCCGCGCGCACCCGCCGCCGCGCCACCCGCAGGGTCACCTCGCCCGAGGCCACCCCCGAGACGGCCGCCGAGACCGCCGCCACCGGCGAGTCGCTGCCGCAGGCCGCCGTCGCGCAGATCGCCGCCGACGAGGCCGAGGTCGCCGCCGCCGAGACCGCCGCCACCCGCGGCCGCGGCCGCCGCCGCGCCACCTCGCCGCAGTTCACCTCCGAGCCGGTCACGAAGCCGGAGACGTCCCGCGCCCGCCGCGCCGAGCGTCCCGCCGTCGCCGTCTTCCAGGCCCCGGTCTTCTCCGAGCCGATGTTCCAGACCCCCGAGACGGCCGCCATGGCCGCCGCCGAGGTCGTGGAGCCGGAGGAGCTGGAGGAGGAGGAGCTCGACGAGACCGTCGAGGCCGTCGAGGCCGAGGTCGTCGAGACGGCCGGGCCCATCGAGATCCCGGAGGCCACGGAGCGGGCCGAGGCCGGCTCCCGCCGTCGCCGTCGCCGCCGCGGCGAGCCCGTCGCCGTCGAGCCCGTCCCCGCCACCGTCGCCGACGAGCCCGAGGTCGAGGCCGCCGCCGACGAGCTCGACGAGGCCGAGGAGACCGAGGAGACGGACGAGTACGGGGACCGCCCGTCCCGCCGTCGCCGCCGTGGCGGCCGTCGCCGTCGCCGCGGTGAGCTCACCGAGGTCGACGAGGCCGAGGAGACCGACGAGCTCCAGGCCGAGGAGGACACCGAGGAGGGCGAGGACGAGCAGGACGAGTCCGAGGCGTACGCCGGCGGCTCCAGCAGCTCCCGTCGCCGTCGCCGTCGCCGCCGTCGCAGCGGGGACGCCTCCGCCGACGTCGAGGGCGCCGACGAGGAAGGCGTCCGTACGGTCGTCAAGGTCCGCGAGCCGCGCCCGGCCCGCGAGAAGGCCGAGCCCGGCACGGGCGCCGACGAGGTCCAGTCCATCAAGGGCTCGACCCGTCTGGAGGCCAAGAAGCAGCGCCGCCGCGAGGGCCGCGAGCAGGGCCGCCGCCGCGTCCCGATCATCACCGAGGCCGAGTTCCTGGCCCGCCGCGAGGCCGTCGAGCGCGTCATGGTCGTCCGCCAGAGCGGCGAGCGCACCCAGATCGGCGTCCTCGAAGACAACGTGCTCGTCGAGCACTACGTCAACAAGGAGCAGGCCACCTCGTACGTCGGCAACGTCTACCTGGGCAAGGTCCAGAACGTCCTGCCGTCGATGGAGGCCGCCTTCGTCGACATCGGCAAGGGCCGCAACGCCGTCCTCTACGCCGGTGAGGTCAACTTCGAGGCGCTCGGCATGGGCCACGGCCCGCGCCGCATCGAGACCGCCCTCAAGTCCGGCCAGTCGGTCCTCGTCCAGGTGACGAAGGACCCGATCGGCCACAAGGGTGCCCGTCTGACCAGCCAGGTCTCGCTGCCCGGCCGCTACCTCGTGTACGTGCCCGAGGGCTCGATGACCGGCATCAGCCGCAAGCTCCCGGACACCGAGCGCGCCCGCCTGAAGACCATCCTCAAGAAGATCGTCCCCGAGGACGCGGGCGTCATCGTGCGCACCGCCGCCGAGGGCGCGAGCGAGGACGAGCTGCGCCGCGACGTCGAGCGACTGCAGGCGCAGTGGGAGGACATCCAGAAGAAGGCGAAGCAGATCTCGACGAGCGCGCCGAGCCTGCTGTACGGCGAGCCGGACATGACCGTCCGGGTCGTCCGCGACATCTTCAACGAGGACTTCTCCAAGGTCATCGTCAGCGGCGACGAGGCGTGGGAGACCATCCACGGATACGTCTCGCACGTCGCCCCGGACCTGGCCGACCGCCTGTCCAAGTGGACGAGCGAGGTCGACGTCTTCGCGACGTACCGGATCGACGAGCAGCTCATGAAGGCGCTGGACCGCAAGGTCTGGCTGCCGTCCGGCGGCTCGCTGGTGATCGACAAGACCGAGGCGATGATCGTCGTCGACGTCAACACCGGCAAGTTCACCGGCCAGGGCGGCAACCTCGAAGAGACCGTGACGAGGAACAACCTCGAAGCGGCCGAGGAGATCGTGCGCCAGCTGCGCCTGCGCGACCTCGGCGGCATCGTCGTCATCGACTTCATCGACATGGTCCTGGAGTCCAACCGCGACCTGGTGCTGCGCCGCCTCCTGGAGTGCCTGGGCCGGGACCGGACCAAGCACCAGGTGGCCGAGGTCACCTCGCTCGGCCTGGTCCAGATGACCCGCAAGCGGGTCGGCCAGGGCCTCCTGGAGTCCTTCTCCGAGACCTGCGTCCACTGCAACGGCCGCGGTGTCATCGTCCACATGGAGCAGCCGACCGCTGTCGGCGGCGGTGGCGGCAAGCGGGCGAAGAAGCGCGGCCGCGGCGGCGCCGAGCACGTCCACGAGCACGACACCGTCGAGTCCGGCGACGCCACCGAGGCCGAGACCGAGGCCGAGGTCGCGGCGGAGCTGGCCGCGCCGGTGGCCCTCCCCGAGCCCATCGCCCCGGACGAGGAGCTGTACGGCAGCATCGCCGAGGCCGAGGCCGCCGCCACGCGCGGTCGTGGCCGTCGCCGCGCCACCCGCAGGGTGTCCGCGCCGGCCGCCCCGGCCCGCGTCGTGGAGACCGAGACCTACGAGGTGGAGCCGGAGCCCGTCGCGGCGCCCGCCCCCGCCGTCGAGGTCGAAGCGGTCGTCGAGCCGGTGGCGGAGCCCGTCGCCGAGCCGGTGGCCGAGCCGGTGGTCGAGGAGACCGCCGCCCCGGCACCGCGCGGTCGCCGTCGCGCCACGCGCCGCGTGACGTCCCCGGTCGTGTCGACGACGGAGGCCGCCGCGCCGGTCGCCGAGGTGGTCGTCGAGGCCGCCCCGGAGCCGGAGCCCGTCGTGGAGACCGCGCCCGAGCCCGTCGTCGAGGAGGCCCCCGTGGCCGCCCCGCCGCGCGCCCGCCGCCGGGTCGTCCGCAAGGCCACCGCTCCCGCCGGAGCGCCCGCGGGCGCCGAGGAAGCGGCCGTCCTCGTGGTCGCCACGGCCCCCGCCGAGGCCGAGCCGGCCGCGGCGGAGCCCGAGACCGAGGCCGCGCCGGCCAAGAAGACGGCCGCGCGCAAGACCGCGAAGAAGGCCACCACCACCGCCAAGAAGGCCGCCACCAAGAAGACGGCGGCGACCAAGAAGACGGCGGCGAAGAAGACCACCGCCAAGAAGGCCCCGGCCAAGAAGGCGGCGGAGAAGACCGCGGCTCCGGCCCAGGACTGATCCACCGGGCGCGGGCCGTCCCCTTCAGGACGGCCCGCACCCGCTCGGGCGAATTTGACCCTCTGTGGCAAGCGCCCGTAACCTAGACCGTCGGCGTGTCTGACTGGACGCGTCGCGCCTCTGAGCAACTCCCTCCCGCTCGTCGGGAGAGGCCGCTCGTCCGATTCCGGAACGCCGCGGGCCCCTGGGCCCGTGTGAGCGGCTGGCTTCAGAGGTTTTCGATCCCGAGTGAGAGAGAGATCCGCGTGTACGCCATCGTGCGCAGCGGTGGTCGCCAGCACAAGGTTGCTGTCGGCGACATCGTTGAGGTTGACAAGATTTCCACTGCCAAGGTTGGCGACACGGTCGAGCTCTCGACCCTGCTCGTTGTCGACGGCGACGCCGTGACCAGCGACCCGTGGGTCCTGGCCGGCATCAAGGTCACGGCCGAGGTCGTGGACCACCACAAGGGCGCCAAGATCGACATCCTGCGCTACAAGAACAAGACCGGCTACCGCCGTCGCCAGGGTCACCGCCAGCAGTACACGGCGATCAAGGTCACCGGTATCCCCGCGGCTGCGAAGTAAGAGGGACTGAGACATGGCACACAAGAAGGGCGCATCGTCCACCCGGAACGGGCGCGATTCCAACGCTCAGCGGCTCGGCGTGAAGCGCTTCGGCGGTCAGGTCGTTTCCGCTGGTGAGATCCTCGTCCGCCAGCGCGGCACCCACTTCCACCCGGGCTCCGGCGTCGGCCGTGGCGGCGACGACACGCTGTTCGCTCTGCTGCCCGGTTCGGTGCAGTTCGGCACCCACCGTGGCCGCAAGGTCGTGAACATCGTTCCGGTCGCCTGATCGGATCTTTGCGGAGGCGGACCTCACTTCCCGTACGGGAAGCGGGTCCGCCTTTCGCGTGTTACTAGATAGACATTCCGTACTCCCCCGCCCTTCGGCCGGGGGTACCCCCAAACTGGAGGCACAACCATGACCACCTTCGTGGACCGCGTCGAGCTGCATGTCGCCGCGGGTAACGGAGGCCACGGCTGCGCCTCCGTTCACCGGGAGAAGTTCAAGCCGCTCGGCGGACCCGACGGCGGCAACGGTGGCCGCGGCGGCGACGTGACCCTGGTCGTCGACCAGTCGGTCACCACGCTCCTCGAGTACCACCACTCGCCGCACCGCAAGGCCACCAACGGTCAGCCCGGCGCCGGCGACAACCGCTCCGGCAAGGAGGGCCAGGACCTCGTCCTGACCGTCCCCGACGGCACCGTCGTCCTCGACAAGCAGGGCAACGTGCTCGCCGACCTCGTCGGCGAGGGCACCACCTTCGTCGCGGGCCAGGGCGGCCGCGGCGGCCTCGGCAACGCCGCGCTGGCCTCCGCCCGCCGCAAGGCCCCCGGCTTCGCCCTCCTCGGCGAGCCCGGCGAGTCGCGGGACATCGTCCTGGAGCTCAAGACCGTCGCCGACGTGGCCCTCGTCGGCTACCCGAGCGCGGGCAAGTCCTCGCTCATCTCCGTCCTGTCGGCCGCCAAGCCGAAGATCGCGGACTACCCCTTCACGACGCTCGTCCCGAACCTGGGCGTGGTCACGGCCGGCTCGACCGTCTACACGATCGCCGACGTGCCGGGCCTGATCCCGGGTGCGAGCCAGGGCCGCGGCCTGGGCCTGGAGTTCCTGCGGCACGTGGAGCGCTGCTCCGTCCTCGTGCACGTCCTGGACACGGCGACGCTGGAGTCCGACCGCGACCCGGTCTCCGACCTCGACATCATCGAGGAGGAGCTGCGGCAGTACGGCGGCCTGGAGGACCGGCCCCGGATCGTCGTCCTCAACAAGATCGACATCCCGGACGGCCAGGACCTCGCGGACATGATCCGCCCGGACCTGGAGGCCCGCGGCTACCAGGTGTACGAGGCCTCCGCCGTGGCCCGTACGGGTCTGAAGGAGCTCTCCTTCGCCCTCGCCGGCATCGTCGCGGAATCGCGCGCGGCCAAGCCGAAGGAGGAGGCGACCCGGATCGTCATCACCCCGAAGGCCGTCGACGACGCGGGCTTCACCGTCGTGTACGACGAGGCCGAGGACGTGTACCGGGTGCGCGGCGACAAGCCGGAGCGCTGGGTCCGCCAGACCGACTTCAACAACGACGAGGCCGTCGGCTACCTCGCCGACCGCCTCAACCGCCTCGGCGTCGAGGACCGTCTGATGAAGGCGGGCGCCCGCGCGGGCGACGGTGTCGCGATCGGCGCCGACGACAACTCGGTCGTCTTCGACTGGGAGCCGTCGATGATGGCGGGCGCCGAGATGCTCGGCCGCCGTGGCGAGGACCACCGCCTGGAGGCCCCGCGCCCGGCGGCGCAGCGCCGCCGCGACCGCGACGCCCAGCGGGACGACGCACAGCGCGAGTACGACGACTTCGACCCCTTCTAGCGGGGCCGAGCCTGTTCCGGATCGGGTCTGACCCCTTCGGGAACGGGTCTGTCGAGGAGAGGGTCGCCGATGCGTTCGGCGGCCCTCTCTTTTCCGCTTCCCGTCTTACGCTCCGTGTGCGTCCCGCTACGATGCGCGGATGATTCAGCCCACCGAGTCACAGGACGCGGCACGGGTCAGTGTCGTCGTCATCGCGTACAACGACGCCGAGCGCGTCGGCGACGCGATCCGTTCCGCGCTCGCGCAGGGCGAGGGCGTCGGGGAGGTCCTCGTCGTCGACGACGCCTCCGAGGACGCGACGCCCGACGTGCTCGCCGGATTCGCCGACGAGCCGCGCGTACGGCCGCTGCGCCGCGAGGTCAACAGCGGCGGCTGCGGCACCCCCCGCAACGACGGCATCGCCGCCGCCGTCCACCCGTACGTCGTGTTCCTCGACAGCGACGACGTGCTGATCCCCGGCGCCGTCGACGCGCTCCTCGCCGTCGCGGTCCGGGAGCGCGCGGACGTCGTCACCGGCCTCTGCGTGCGGCGCGAGCTCCCCGGGGGCCGCGAGACCGTCTGGGCGGCCCGGCTGTACGACGTCTCCCGGGGCGCCACCCTCCCCGGCACCGTCCTCGACGGCGTCGAAGGACACCCCGAGCTGGTCCTCGACACCCTCTCCGTCAACAAGCTGTACCGCCGCGCCTTCCTGAACGGGCATGCGATCCGCTTCCCCGAAGGCGCCTTCCACTACGAGGACTTCGTCTTCGGCGCCCGCGTCCAGGCCGCCGCCCCCCGGCTCGCCGTCACCGACGTGCCCCTGTACGTCTGGCACGTGCGGCGCCAGGCCGCGAACCTGTCGATCTCGCTGCGCCAGGCCTCCCTCGCGAACTGGGAGCACCGGGTCGCCGCGCACCGCGCCGTCGTCGAGGTGTTCCGCAAGGCCGGGAGCCCCGTGCTCGCCGCCGCCGCGCAGACGAAGTTCCTCGACTACGACCTCCCCATGTACCTCCGCGAGCTGCCGCGACGGACCGCCGCCTACCGCGCCGACTGGTGGACCGTCACCCGCGACCACCTCGCCAGCTTCGACGCCGACGCGGTCGCCGCCGCCCCGGCGCCGAACCGCTGGCTGTACTCCGGGCTCATGGCCCTCGCCGCCGTACCCGAGGGGCGCGGGCTCACCCGGTTCGTCGAGCTCGCCGCCGGCCGGCCGCGGCTCGCCCCTCCGTACCCCCGGGCCGAGGACGGCGCCCCGGTGCTGGCCGCCGCCCCCTGCGACGTACCGCTGGACGGTCTCGCCGAGCTGGCCCCGGCCGGGCTGCCGGTCGCCGTGGACGGCGCCGTCTCCGTCGGCGGGACCACCCGGGTGACCCTCACCGTGCACGAGCTGTACGGGCGGGTCGGCGCGCTGCACCCCGTCTCCGTCCGGGTCGGGTTCGCCGAACGCGCGTCGGTCGCGGACCTCTCCGCCGAGGCCCCGCTGCTCCCCGCCGACGCGGGCTGGACCGCCACCGTGCGGGTCCCCACCGCGCAGCTGCTCCGCTCCGGCCGGCTCGCCTCCTGGTCGTTCCGCGCCGAGCTGCGGTACGCGGACGGCTCGACCGGATGCGCCGAGGTCAGGGCACCGGACGGGTTCGGCGGCCGGCGCGGCGTGGTCCTCGGCCGGCTCGGCCGCGTCCTCCTCGTCCAGGTCATGGCCACGGCGCGCCGCGGCCTGGTCCTCCGGCTCACGGGGGGTGGGGCGGGCGCCCGCCAGGTGGTGTCCGGACGGATGAGGAGGCTGCTGGCGAGGCGGTGAACACCACCCGATGCGCGGGGGAGGAGTTTCGGAACAATTTCCCGCCGGGTCGTGACTTGGCGGTCGCCGGGGGCGTTCATCAATCAACTGTGAGCGCGCCCGTACCACCGCATGCCTGTGTGAGAGGACTTGGATGCCGACTAGCGACGTCCCCGATGTGAGCGTCGTCGTCATCGTCTACAACGATGAGGAACGGCTCCCACGAGCGGTTCGGTCCGTACTCGACCAGACCCTGAACAACCTCGAAGTGATCATCGCCGACGACTGTTCGACCGATGGCACCGAGCGCGTCGCGCGGGCCCTGGAGGCCTCCGACCCGCGCGTGCGCTACGCGCGCCTGGAGCAGAACAGCGGCGGCTGCAGCGCCCCCCGCAACCGCGGCATCGCGGTCGCGCGCGCCCCGTACGTCATGTTCCTCGACAGCGACGACGAACTGCCCCGGCACGCCTGCAAGAGCATGCTGCTGGTCGCCGAGGAGACCGGCGTCGACTTCGTGACCGGTGAGGTGACCCGGCTCTACGAGGCGTCCGATTCCACGGGCCTGTGGTACCCGCACCTCTTCACCGAACAGCGGGTCGTGGAGGGCATCGCCGAGCGGCCCGAGTACTTCTTCGACCACCTGTCGACGAACAAGCTCTACCGCACCGCCTTCATCCGGGACAACGGGCTCGCCTTCCCCGAGGGCATCCACTACGAGGACCAGCTGTTCTCCGCGCAGGCGTACACGCTCGCGGAGACCTTCGCCGTCGTCCCGTGGCCGGTCTACACCTGGCGTCTCGCGCCGGAGAGCGTCTCCATCTCGTCGAGCCGCCACAAGATCCAGAACGTCCGCGACCGCATCGGCGTGGCGCGGCTGATCGACGCCTGGCTGGAGGAGCGCGGCGACACCGGGCTCCGCGCGGAGAAGGACCACAAGTTCCTCCGCCACGACTTCCGCCTGTACCTGGGCGACCTGCCGTTCCGCGACGCCGACTGGATCGCGGAGTTCGCCGCCGAGGTCACCCCCTACCTCGACGAGATTGCCGACGAGACCTACGAGCGGCTCTCGCGCGAGGAGCGCGTCTGCGTCCATCTGCTGCGCACCGGCAGACTGGAGGAGGCCGCCGTGGCCGCCCGCCAGTTCGGCCGGCCGCAGCTCGCGCCCCGCGCCGTGACCGAGGTGGACGGGATCCCCTACTGGGGCGACGTCGCCCCCGCCGACGACGCGAGCCGCGGCGAGCTGGACCTCGGCGAGTGGCACCTGCGCGACCAGGTCCTCGGCAGCGGGCGCCTGCGGCACGAGCTGACCTCCGTGTCGATGCTCGGCCCGGTCCTGCGCCTGGAGATCCGTACGTACGATCCGGTCGGCCTGATCACCGAGGACACGAAGGCCTCGGCCAAGCTCGCCGCCCACAAGACGCCGCTGACGGTGCCGCTCACGCTCGTCCCGGACGGCGCGGGGCAGTACGTCTCCCGGGCCGAACTGGACCTGCGGAAGGTCCCGGTCGGCAAGGTCGGCGTGGCGACCCGCCGCCACCCGGTGATCGCCCTGGAACAGGACGGCGCGCGGCGTACGGACATCCTGCTGGCCCAGCACGACCAGCCCGACTTCCGCGCCACCCTCAGGTACCACACGTTCGGCATCCACCATGTGCGCGTCCAGGCCGAGCAGAAGGGCGCGGGGCGGCTCGAGGTGACCTGGCAGCGCTCCGGCGTCCTGAAGTCCCTCGAACCCCTCGGCCCCTACGCCCGCAAGACCAAGGCCAAGGTCGGCAAGGTCAAGAAGATCCTCGTCGGCAACGAGGGCAAGGCGACGGCCTACGACGCCGTCGCCAAGTTCCCGCGCAAGCGCGGCCTGGCCGTCTTCGAGGCGGTGGAGGGCCGCGGCTACGCGGACAACCCCCGCTACGTCTACGAGGAGCTCAAGCGCCGCAACCTCCCGATCGACGTGGTCTGGGCGTACTCCGGCAGCCGGGACTCCTTCCCCGACGACGTCACGCTCGTGAAGCGCGGCAGCTTCGCCTACGGCCGCGCGCTGGCCCGGGCCACGTACTGGGTCGACTCGCACAACCTGCCGTACCTCTACGCGAAGCCCAAGGGCACCCGGTACCTGCAGACCTGGCACGGCCAGACCTTCAAGGCGATGGGCTTCGACGTCCCGTCGCTGCGCGGCGCCTCGGAGATCGAGAAGGGACGGTTCCGCGCCGCCGTGGGCCGCTGGGACGCGCTCGTCTGCCCGAGCGCCGAGTTCGAGCGGACCTTCGTCCCGGCCTTCGAGGTCCAGGCCGATCTCATCCGCTCCGGCTACCCGCGCAACGACGTGCTCGTGCGCTGGGCCGAGCCGGAGCAGCGGGCCAGGGCGGCCGCCACCCGCGAGGCCCTGGACATCCCGGCCGACCGCAAGGTGCTGCTCTACGCCCCGACCTTCCGCGACGCGGCCCGCCGCACCGGACAGTCGATCCGGGTGGACTTCGGGGAGCTGGCCCCGTACCTCTCCGACGAGTGGATCGTCGTCGTGCGGGCCCACCCGTACGACCGGTTCACGATCGATCCCGAGCTCGGTCACTTCCTCCGCGACGGCTCCGCGTTCGCCGACGTCAACGACCTGATGCTGGCCTCGGACGCGGTCCTCACGGACTACTCGTCCCTGATGTTCGACTACGCCAACACCGGCCGCCCGATACTGCTGTACACGGACGACTACGAGGACTACAAGGGCGGCGACCGGGGCACGTACTACGACCTCGAGGACATCGCCCCGGGGCCGATGCTGACGACCACCGAGGACCTCGCCGCCGCCGTGCGGGACCTGGAGGGCGTGCGGGAGCGGCACGCCCGGCGCTACGCGCGCTTCCAGGAGATGTTCTGCTCGTACGAGACCGGCCACGCGAGCAAGCTGGTGGTCGACGCTTTTTTCGAAGGCGGCACCCATGACTGAGGCCTCCCGCGCCCGCAACGTGTTCTTCGTCGGTGTCGACGTCGACTCGATGGGCGGATCCCAGCGGGTGTTGCACACCCTCGCCCAGGGCATGGGCGAGCGGGGTCACCGCGTCGAGCTGATCGGCATCCGGCCGAGCCCCGAGCCCTTCCCGTACAACGCCACGCGCGCGTACCGCCACGCGACGCTCTACCCGCCGGCCGCGGACCCCAAGCCGCCGGTGCGGACGGTCGGCGACCGGCTCAGCCTGGCGCGGCGCGCCGACGCCCGGCGGGCGCGGGCCGCCCGCGAGCACGCGCGGGCGGAGATGCAGCGGAGGCTGTCGGCGGTCGAGGACGGCTACATCGTCTTCGGTTCGCCGTGGGCGGTGGACTGGGTCATGCCGCTGGACTGGCATCACCTCAAGGGCGTCGGGCAGTACCACGAGTCCTTCGCGCAGGCCAGGCGCAGCGCCAACCTGGGGCTGATCCGGCGTCACTACCCGGCTCTGGAGCAGACCCTGGTCCTCTCCGAGGGGGACGCGGTCGAGTTCGTCAACCAGCGCGTGCCCAACGTACGGGTGATGCCGAACCCGCTGCCGTTCTACCCGGACGAGCGGGCCCCGCTCGACACCCACAGGATCGGCGCGGTCGGCCGGCTGGACCCGATCAAGCGGTACGACCGCATGATCGAGGCCTTCGCGCGGGCGCGCGCGGGCGAGGGGCATGAGGGCGCGGGCCACGGACGCGCGGGGCGCGGAGGCGAGGGTCGCGCGGGCGCGGGGCGCGGAGGCGCGGGTCGCGAGGGCTGGGAACTGCATCTCTTCGGCGACGGACCGCTGGAGAACGAGCTGCGGATGAAGGCCGAGGACCTCGGCGTCGCCGACCAGGTCGTCTTCCGCGGCACGGTCGAGGACATGGCGGCCGCCTACCGCGAGCTGTCCGTCGTCGCGATCAGCAGCGAGCGCGAGGGCCGTCCGATGGCGCTGGCGGAGGCCGCCGCGTGCGGGGTGCCGTGCGTGAGCTTCGACGTCTCGGGCGGTGTCCGGGAGCTCGTCGAGGACGGCGTCACGGGCACCCTCGTCCCGCCGGCCGACGTGCCCGGGCTCGCCGCCGCGTTCGGCGAGCTCATGGACGACGCCGCGCTGCGGAAGCGGTACGGCGCGGCGGGACGGGAGCACGTCGCGCGCCTGGCGCTGCCGAGCGTCCTCGACCGGTGGGACGCCGCCTTCGCGGAGATCGAGCGCTAGGGGGTGTCTTGGGAGGGGCCCGCGGGGCCGCCTTCGGACCCCTGTGCGAGTCCGCCGGGCGGCCCCGGGCCTGTGGCTAAACTGTCGGAATGACCTGGCTCATCACCGGCGGCGCCGGATACATCGGTTCCCATGTCGTCAAAGCAATGACCGAGGCCGGCGAGCGTGTCGTCGTGGTCGACGACCTCAGCACGGGCAACCCGGCGCGCGTCCCCGAGGGCGTCGTGATCGAGAAGGGCTCGGTCCTGGACCGCGACTTCCTCGACGGGGTGCTGCGCGAGCACGCGGTCAAGGGCATCGTCCACCTGGCCGCCAAGAAGCAGGTCGGCGAGTCGGTCGAGCAGCCGCTGTTCTACTACCGCGAGAACGTGACGGGTCTGCAGACCGTCCTGGAGGCCGCCGCCGGCGCCGGGGTGAAGAGCTTCCTCTTCTCCTCCTCCGCCTCCGTCTACGGCATGCCCGACGTGGACCTCGTCACCGAGGACACCGAGTGCCTGCCGCTCAGCCCGTACGGCGAGACCAAGCTCGTCGGCGAGTGGATGGCGCGTGCGGTCGGCCAGGCCCACGGCATCTCCACCGCCTGCCTGCGGTACTTCAACGTGGCGGGCGCCGCGGCCCCCGAGCTCGCCGACACCGGTGTGTTCAACCTGGTGCCGATGGTCTTCGAGCGGCTCGACGCCGGTGAGTCCCCGCGCATCTTCGGTGACGACTACCCGACCCCGGACGGCACCTGCATCCGCGACTACATCCACGTCGCCGACATCGCGGACGCCCACCTCGCGGCGGCCCGCGCGCTCGCCGCGGCGGGCGAGGCCGGCGAGACGGCCGCGCTGACCCTGAACATCGGGCGCGGCGAGGGCGTGTCGGTGCGCGAGATGGTCGACCTGATCAACGAGATCACCGGTCACAGCGTCGAGCCCCTGGTCACCCCGCGCCGCCCGGGCGACCCGGCCCGCGTCGTCGCCTCCGCGGAGCGCATCGAGTCGGAGCTCGGCTGGAAGGCGCGTCACGACGTTCGCGCCATGATCAGCTCCGCCTGGGAGGGCTGGGGCGCGAACCGCGCGTCCCGCACGACCGGCTGACGTCCGAGGACGTGAGGGAGTGGGGTGCCCCGGCTTCGGCCAGGGGCGCCCCACTCCGTCGTTTCGCGGGGAGTACGGGAGTACGGGGACTACGGAGAGTACGGAGGGCGTGCTTCAGGGGCGGTGGATGCGGTCCACGCCGTAGTACGTGGCCGTGCACTGCGCGGCCCAGTCCCGCTCGTACGTGCGGGCGAACAGCGGCTCGGTCAGCCCGCCGATGAGGAGCGGTCGGTACGCGACCTCCCGGGCGCCCGCCGCGACCTCCGCCTTGATCCGCGCGTTCTGCCGGTCCCAGGCGGTCGCGCGTACCACGGTGCTCGTGGTCAGCTCGTACACCGGCCGCACCAGGGCGGCCGTGCTCCCGACGGCGATCGCCCCCACCGCGACCAGCGCCGCGGCGCGGGCGGCGGGCCGGCCGGCCCGCCGGAGCAGCAGCCCCAGCCGGTACCCGCCCCACGTCCCGTACGCGCAGAGGGCGAGCAGCAGCGGGAAGAGGAAGCTCGTCCAGGTGCGCCCGTACGTCCAGCCCACGGCTCCGTAGCCGGTGCGCAGCCCGTACGTGACGGCCAGGCTCGCGAGGGCGATCAGCGGCAGCGGCAGGAGCACCGCGATCCGGAACAGCCGGCGCGGGGGGAGCCCGGCGGTGGAGGTCCGGCCGCCGGTCGAGGGTGCCTGGCCGGGCGTGCTGCCCGGGGCGTGGGCGGTGCTGCCGGGGGTGTGGGCGGTGCTGCCGGCCGGGGCGAGGGTCAGGCCCAGGGCGAGGCCCAGGAGCGCGCCGACGGCGGCGGCGCCCGCGTACGCCCCCTGGCCCGCGATCGTCTCCCACACGCGCCACCAGTCACGGAACGTTTCTCCCACCAGCGCGGCCGACAGCGGCTCCTGCGGGTGCTGGGCGCGCCGCCACCGGGCACCGGGTGACGTGGTGAGCAGGACGAGGCCCGCGACGAGCCCGAGGCACAGGGACGCGCACCAGGTCGGCACGTACCGGTCCTTCGTCCAGCCGAGCCGGGGCAGGCAGAGGAGCGCGGCGGTGCCCGCGAGCAGCCCGGCCACCATGGCGAAGGGTTCGCTGAGCATGCCGAGGGCCATCCCCGTCGGGAACGCCGAGACCACCGCCACCGTCCGGGCCCACCGGTGGCCGCCGCGCGCGGCCCGGACGGCGCCGAGCACCGCCCAGAGGCCGATCACGCTCGGCAGGGTGTGGGAGACGGTCGCCGGTGCCCAGAGCAGCACCTGGTACGAGCGGGTGCCGGCGAAGAACAGCAGCGCCGACAGGAGCGCCGCGGCCGCGGCGAGCAGGACGGGCGGAGGCGCGGGCAGGCGCAGGGCGCGCAGCGCCGCGCGGGCGAGGAGGAAGAGCCCGGCGCCGAGCGTGACGACGAGGAGGGCGGGCAGCAGTTTCGGCCCCCGCATGTCGTCGGAGTAGATGATCCCGGTGAGGAAGGCGTTCGTGACGCGCCCGTTCTGGGTGCGGTAGAAGTCCGCGGTGATGCCCAGGACGCCCATGTCGCGGGCCTTCCACAGGGCGCACCAGTCGTCCGACGTGGGGCGTACGTAGAGCCCGAGGAAGGCGCCGACCGAGAGGAGCGCCCCGGCTCCGGCGGAGACGACCAGCGCGATCCAGGACAGCGCCCGCCGGAGGCCGGCCGTGTCCTTGTCCCCGTCGCTGTCCTTCTCCTTGCCGCTCTCCCTGTGCTGACGGCTGTCCCCGTCGGCTTCTCCGGCCGCGAGCCCCGCATCACCGTGCTCCGGGGTGGTCGTCCTACTCACCGGTCATCGCTCCAGGTGGTCAAGGTCCGTGGCACGGCATCCCTACGGGTGATAAATGGGCAGGAATGCCCTGTATATGAATATCTTCCCCGCATGCTTTGCTGCATGGACGACATGCCGACCGGGAGAGGTCACCCGGGCGATGCCCGGCGGTCACCGCCCCTCAGTACCGTGGCCGCGCTGCTCGAAGGAGAGTTCGGTGGCGGTCCCTCAGGACGTACTCTCGCTCATCCCTCTGGAGTGACCGTTCCATGACCAGGCTTTCCGTCGTCGTTCCCTGCTTCAACGAAGAGGACGTCGTCGAACGGTTCGACGCGCGCATGCGCCAGGTGCTCGACGGACTCCCGGTCGGCTACGAGATCGTTTACGTGGACGACGGCAGCTCCGACGGCACCCTCGGCAAACTGCGCGCCATCGCCGCCCGGCACCCGCACCGTACCCAGTACGCCTCCTTCAGCCGCAACTTCGGCAAGGAGGCCGCCATGCTCGCCGGCCTGCGCAAGTCCACCGGCGACGCCGTGGTGATCATGGACGCCGACCTCCAGCACCCGCCCGAGCTCCTCGCGCGCATGCTGGACCTCTTCCACCAGGGCCACGACCAGGTCATGGCGCGGCGGACCCGCGAGGGGGACAAGAAGCTCCGCTCGGCGCTCAGCCGCTTCTACTACCGGGCCGTCAACCGCTGGGTCGACGTGGAACTCACCGACGGCGTCGGGGACTTCCGCCTGCTGTCCCGCCCCGCCGTCGACGCCCTGCTCTCGCTGCCCGAGTACAACCGCTTCTCCAAGGGGCTGTTCTCCTGGATCGGCTTCGACACCGTCACCTTCGACTACCAGAACGCCGCGCGCGAAGGCGGTGAGACGAAGTGGAAGTTCAGCTCCCTGCTCAACTACGGCATGGACGGGCTGATCTCCTTCAACAACCGCCCGCTGCGCATCGCGCTGTGGCTGGGAATGATGCTCAGCGGCCTCGCCGTCCTGTACGCGGTCTGGGTGGCCGTCGCGGCGATCACCCAGGGCGTCACCGCACCCGGATACGTCACCCTCGTCGCGATCATCGTGGGGCTCGGGGGAGTGCAGATGGTGATGCTGGGGCTGATCGGCGAGTACATCGGCCGGATCTACTACGAGACGAAACGGCGGCCGCACTTCCTCGTGAAGGAGACCCACCGTTCCTTCGGGCGCGGGGCGGCCGAGCGTGCCGCCGCCGAGCGCATCCGTGTCGTGGCCACCGACCGGGAGAGCTGATGACGACCGGCGAGGGCAGCACGCAGGGCACACAGAGCACACAGGGCACGCGGAGCGCACAGAGCACGCGGCGGGCGCGACTGGCCGAGATCTTTCGGTTCGCGCTGGTCGGCGGCGTCAACACGGGCACGTTCTTCGGGTGTTACCTGCTCCTCCACCCCTGGATGCCGTACTTCGCCGCGTACTCCCTCGCCTTCCTCATCAGCATGGTCGGCTCCTTCTTCCTCAACACCTACTTCACCTACCGCACCCGGCCGACCTGGAAGAAGTTCGCCCTCTTCCCCCTCACCAACGTCACCAACTACCTCGTGCAGAGCGTCGGCCTGTACGCGCTCGTCACCTGGGCCGGCATGGACGACAGGATCGCGCCCCTCGTCGCGGCCGTCGTGGCGATCCCGTTCACCTATCTGCTCTCCCAGCGGATCCTGGTTCCCCGGAAGACTCCAGACGGTCCGGGGGGTCAGGGAGGTCCGGGGGGCCCGGAGGGGTCCGGTCCAGAGAACGGAATGGGCGAGCGGCAGCCGTCCCGGCTCGCGTAGATTGCCTCGCAGCCGCGGCGGGGCACGCGCGGCGCGTGGGACATCCGAGTGAGGACGACGCAGGTGACGACGCAGGTGACGGGACAGACGGACGTGGCAAGGCAGTACGTGACGGAGGCCCGCAGGATCGTCGTCAAGGTCGGCTCCTCCTCGCTCACCACCGCTTCCGGAGGCCTCGACGCCGACCGCGTCGACGCCCTCGTGGACGTCCTCGCCAAGGTCCGCAGCGGCGGCGAGAAGGAGATCGTCCTCGTCTCCTCCGGCGCCATCGCGGCAGGCCTCGCCCCGCTCGGCCTCACCCGCCGCCCCAAGGACCTCGCCCGCCAGCAGGCCGCCGCCAGCGTCGGCCAGGGCCTCCTCGTCGCCCGCTACACCGCCTCCTTCGCCCGCTACGGCGTCCGCGTCGGCCAGGTCCTCCTCACCACGGACGACACCAGCCGCCGCGCCCACTACCGCAACGCCTACCGGACGCTCGACCAGCTCCTCGCCATGGGCGCGCTGCCCGTCGTCAACGAGAACGACACCGTCGCCACGGACGAGATCCGCTTCGGCGACAACGACCGGCTCGCCGCCCTCGTCGCCCACCTCGTCCGGGCGGACCTGCTCGTCCTGCTCTCCGACGTCGACGGTCTTTACGACGGCGACCCGGCCAAGCCCGGCACGTCGAGGATCGCGCAGGTCACCGGCCCCCAGGACATCGCCCACGTCGAGATCGGCTCGGCCGGCAAGGCGGGCGTCGGCACCGGCGGCATGGTCACCAAGGTCGAGGCGGCCCGGATCGCCGCCGCCGCCGGCACCCCGGTGGTCCTCACCTCCGCGAGCCGCGCCGCCGACGCCCTCGCGGGCCGGGACACCGGCACGTACTTCCACCCCACCGGCCGCCGCTCCGCCGACCGGCTCCTCTGGCTCGCCCACGCCTCCACCCCGCAGGGCTCCCTGACCCTCGACGCCGGAGCCGTACGCGCGGTCGTCGAGGGCAAGAAGTCCCTGCTCGCGGCCGGTATCGCGGGTGTCGAAGGCGACTTCGTGGCCGGTGACCCCGTCGAGCTCCGCGACACGGAGGGACGAGCCGTCGCCCGCGGCCTCGTCAACTTCGACGCCAAGGAGATCCCCCAGCTGCTCGGCCGGTCCACGCCCGAGCTCGCGCGGGAACTCGGCCCTGAGTACGAGCGCGAGGTCGTCCACCGTGACGACCTGGTCGTCATCCGCTGAAACGGCTGAAAGTACGGCCATCCGGAAGGGACCTTTACCAAAACCGCCCCATCTGCCGCCTCGGGCTGGTCAACTTTGTCTCGGGGGTAAGAGCAAGGCGGGGTACAGCACCACACGCATCACACAGGAGGCCGCCGGTGAGACGAGCGCGCCCTGGGGCACCGCCCCGCGGGACTGCCGAACGCGCCCTGACCAGTGTCGAGGCCGGAGCCGACTTCGACGAGGCACGGGACAGGTCCACGGACACGAAGACCGAGACCACCACCGAGACACGGGAATCACGCGCCGAGGAGCGGCCCGTGTCCAAACTCTGGCACATCACCCTCAGCGTCTCCGGAGCGGAGTCGCCGCTGAAGGAGGTGCGGCGCGGGCTCGAACAGCTGGCCCACGACCACCCCTTCCTGCTGACCAGCCGCTACGCCAACGACCACGCCGAAATCCGGTACTGGGAGGAGGCCCGCGACCTCCACGACGCCGCGGCCGTCGCCCTGCGCCTGTGGGGCGAGCACCGGCAGACGGCCAAGCTGCCGCCCTGGGAGATCGTCGGTCTCGAGGTCATCGACCGCGAGACCTACCACCTGCGGATCGCGGAGGGCTACGGCCCGCCACCGGCCGCGCCGGTCGGCGTCCACCCCTACTGAGGGGTGTCTCGGAGTGCGGGATACGTGAGGGATGTCCGCAGGGGTGCCAGTACCCTGCGGGCATGACCTCGCTCACGCCCCTCGACAACCTCTCCCCGGTCACCCGGGCCGCCTACCGGGCCCGTGGCGCCGCCGCCGAAATCGCGCCACTCCCGCGCGCGGCCAAGGACGACGCCCTGCTGGCGATCGCGGACGCCCTCGAAGTCCGCACCGCCGAGATCGTCGAGGCCAACGCCGAGGACATCGCCAAGGCCCGTGCGGCCGGCACCGACGAGGGCATCATCGACCGGCTCACCCTCACCCCGGAGCGCGTCCGGGCCATCGCCGCCGACGTCCGTCACGTCGCCGCGCTGCCCGACCCCGTCGGCGAGGTCGTCCGCGGCTCGACCCTCCCCAACGGCATCGACCTCCGTCAGGTCCGCGTCCCCCTCGGCGTCGTCGGCATCATCTACGAGGCCCGCCCCAACGTCACCGTCGACGCCGCCGCCCTCTGCCTCAAGTCCGGCAACGCCGTCCTCCTCCGCGGCTCGTCCTCCGCGTACGCCTCCAACACCGCCCTGGTGAAGGTCCTGCGCGACGCCGTCGGCGGCGCCGGACTGCCCGCCGACGCCGTCCAGCTCGTCCCCGGCGAGTCCCGCGAGTCGGTCCGCGAGCTGATGCGCGCCCGCGGCCTCGTCGACGTCCTCATCCCGCGCGGCGGCGCCTCCCTCATCCGCACCGTCGTCGAGGAGTCCACCGTCCCGGTCATCGAGACCGGCACCGGCAACTGCCACGTCTACGTCGACGCCCACGCCGACCTCGACATGGCCGTCGACATCCTGATCAACTCCAAGGCCCAGCGGCCCAGCGTCTGCAACTCCGCCGAGACCCTCCTCGTCCACCAGGACATCGCCGAGGCCTTCCTGCCCCGGGCCCTCGACGCCCTCGCCGAGGCCGGCGTCACCGTCCACGCCGACGAGCGGGTCCTCGCCCACGCCCCGGCGTCCAAGGCCACCGTCGTACCGGCCACGCCCGAGGACTGGGAGACCGAGTACCTCTCGTACGACATCGCCGCCGCCGTCGTCGACTCCCTCGACAAGGCCGTGGAGCACATCCGCATGTGGTCCTCCGGCCACACCGAGGCGATCGTCACCACCTCGCAGGCCGCCGCGCGCCGTTTCACCCAGCTGGTCGACTCCACCACGGTGGCCGTGAACGCCTCCACCCGGTTCACGGACGGCGGGCAGTTCGGTTTCGGCGCCGAGATCGGCATCTCCACGCAGAAGCTCCACGCCCGGGGCCCCATGGGGCTTCCCGAACTGACCTCGACCAAGTACATCGTCACCGGCGACGGCCACGTTCGATAACCGCCTCCTTCCGGGACGGGCGGGGAGGGTTCGCGCTCTCCCTGCCCAAAACCGGCTCCCGGGTCTACTCTGAATCCGTGCCGGACGACGTGGGGGGCACGCCGTTCCCGGACGGCGGCGACCCTGAGGACTCTGTCGACCGCGGAGGCGCCGACGAGGACTACGCCACCGTGGTCTTCGACGAGGCCTTCGTGCGGGCCGCCACGGTGCACGAGCCCACCGCGGTCGAGCGACTCCTCGCCGCCGCCCAGGCCCGAGCCGAGGCCGAATCCGCCCGGGCCCGCGCCGGCGGCGGATCCATCGACGACGACCCGTACCCGGACGGCTACGACCCCACGGGCCTCACCTACGAGCCCGACGACATCGGGGACGACGCCAGCCCCTACGGCCGCCACGGCGGCGCCCTGCGCCCCTACCGGGGGCGCGCCCGCTGGCACCGGCCCGTCGCCTGGCTCCTGGCCCTCCTCATGGGCATCGGCATGGTCGCCCTCGCCTTCAGCGCCGTCTACCGCGGCGCCGTCGCCAACCGCCAGGACCGGATCCCGGCGCCGGCCACCACCGGCGTGGACACCCCGAACCCGGCCCCGGCCCCGCCCGCGGCCCACGGTTCCCCGGTCCCCGCGGCCCCTCGTACACCCTGACGGCGGAACTCTTCCGAAGTTGTCGCACACCTGGGCGTTTACCGGAGCCTCCGCGGACCTACCCTGAAGGTATGGCAGGGCGTGGCGACCCGCCTGAGGGGACACCCGAGGGTCTCCCCGGCGGTGGTGAGGACGAATACCGATCCGTCGTCTTCGACGAGGCGTTCGTCCGTGCTGCCCGCCTCCAGGAGTTCTCCGCCCAGGAGCGGATGGGGGAGTACGCCCAGGCCGTCAGGTCCCGGGCCTCCAGAGAGGGCCGAACCGGCTCCCGCCAGGCCGTCCTGCTGGTCCTGCTGATCCTCCTCGCCTTCGGCACCGCCATCTACCTGGGCGTCCGCAACCCGTACCAGCCCCCCGTCGACCAGCGGGCCGAACCGCTGCGGACCACCGTGGTCCCGCTCGCCCCGCAGGGCACCGTCCCGGGCGGCCGGCCGGATCAGCTCTTCTCCCACAGCCCGGCCGCCGAGTACCGCACGGGAGCCGCCGGCATCAATCTGCCCGTCGTCGGACGCACCTCCCACTTCGCCGAGAGCCAGGTCGTCGCCGCCCTCAGCATCGCCAAGGACTACCTCGTCGCCTCCTCCCTGGCGCCCGACACCCTCTCCGGGACGACCGTGCGGCCCGTCCGGCTGCTGCTCGACCCGGATCAGCTGGAGCAGTTCGACCGGAGCGTCGAGTCGCCGGCCGACGACGGACAGCACGCCCTCGCCGGCTGGCTCGTCCGCTTCGACCCGCGGCAGGTCGCGCTCGCCGATCCCGGCACCCGCGTGCAGGGCACGCTCCGCTTCGAGGAGTCCGGTCCTGACACGCTGGACGTCACCGCCGACCACACGTACACCTACGCCCTGCGTCCGGCGACCGGGGGTGTGGGACCGGTCACCGCGGCCTCGCTCTTCACCGTCCATCGCGTCGTGCACTTCCGCTTCGACCGCGAGGACCTGCGCATGCACCGGGCCGAGCTGCTGGCCAGCACGGTGGAGGCCGGACCGCAGGCGTGCGGCCCCGGCTCCACCGGCACCCTGAAGCCGCTCCTGGCCGGCGCGCGGGCCCCGGAGGCGGGCGGGCCGGCGGTCACCGACCCGTACGCCACGGCCAGGCCCGCGGCCCCGTCCCTGTGCGGAGCGCTGGCGCCGAGCGCTCAGCCCTCGCCCTGACCGTCCCCGGTCCCGCCGTCGGTCTTGCCGTCGGCCTTGCCGTCCGCGGCCCCGGTCCCCGGCTTGCCGTCGGTGTCCTTGGCGCTCTGGCCGCCGCTGAAGCGGTTGCGCAGTCGCCCGCCCAGGTCGCCCGCGAGGTCACCGGCGCCACCGGCTATGTCTCCGACCAGCTTGATCAGCGGATCCTTGCTGGTCCGCACCGTCTCCGCGTAGTGGTTGGCCGACTCGCGGAAGGAGTCCGTGACCGAGGTGTCCTTGTCCTCGGAGCGCCGCGGGTAGTGCCCGTCCATGATCCGCTGGTGATCGCGGCTCTCCGACCATTTCTTCAGCTCGGCGGCCCGGACGGTGGTGAAGGGGTGCGAGCGGGGCAGCACGTTGAGGATCTTCAGGACCGAGTCCCTCAGGTCGCCGGCCTTCTCGTACTCGTCGGCCTGGGCGAGGAACGCGTCCACGTTCATCTCGTGGAGGTGGTTGCCGCCGGCGATCTTCATCAGGCCGCGCATCGAGGCCTGCACGTCCTGTCCGGCGAGGAGCCCGGCCCGGTCGGCGGAGAGCTCCGACTTGCGGAACCACTCGCGCAGCGCCGTCACGATGGCCGTGATCGCCACGGTCCCCAGCGGCACCCAGGCGATCTTGAGCGCGAGACTGGTGAGGAACAGCAGGATGGTGCGGTACACGGCGTGGCCGGAGAGCGCGTGCCCCACCTCGTGGCCGATGACCGCCCGCATCTCCTCCTCGTCGAGCAGCTCCACCAGGCCGGTGGTGACCACGATGATCGGCTCGTCCATGCCGATGCACATCGCGTTGGGCTTGGGGTCCTGCGTGACGTACATCGACGGGACCTTCTCCAGGTCCAGGATGTAACAGGCGTCCCTCAGCATGTCGTTGAGCTGACTGAACTGCGCGTCGCTCACCCGGACGGAGTCGGAGAGGAAGAGCAGTCTCAGGCTGCGCTCGGGGAGGAGTCCGCTGAGTGCCTTGAAGGCCGTGTCGAAGCCGCTGAGCTTCCGCAGCGCGACCAGCGCCGAGCGGTCGGCCGGATGTTCGTAGGCCCGCGAGGAGATGCCGGGGAACCGCTTTCGCTGCCTGCTCGGCACGTTCCCCTGGTGGTTCTCGGTCATGGATGCCCCCTGTTCGTACGAGTCGGTGCTCGTCCCCCTGACGGAACCCAGCCTAGGCGGTGGCGCTACCGTGTGCCGGAGCCTGTGGATAACTCGGGCACCGTGGACCAGCGAGGAGCACGACCGACATGCCGGACACCATCGACGCCGCCGCGGCCCTGCTCGCGGCCGCCGAACCCGTGGGCCTGGGGAACACCCTCCGGATCGTGCTCGTCGCCTCGATCGTGGGCGGCGCCCTGCTCGCCTGGTTCCTGCTGCGCGGCTACCGCTCCGGCGACACCGGTACGCCCGCCGAAGCCGACACCGGCGCCGACACCAGCACTGACGACGCCAACGCCTGAGTCGGCGTGAGACTGTCCGGACGGCCCGCATACGATGTGCGCGAAGTCTCCGCTCCCATTCCCGATCGATAGGTCCTGTTGACGATGAGCCTCCACAGCACCGCCGCCAACCTGGTCACGCTCGCCGAGGGCGCTGCCGAGCACGGTGGCAACCACGACAGCCTCAACCCGTACCTCACCGGTTTCGGCGCCTTCGGCGCGCTGCTCCTGCTGCTGTGGATCACCACGCGCTTCAACCGCGACCGCTGATCCGACGACCGCCGATCCGGCGTCAGCCGCGGTGCCAGTAGGCTCTGCACGCATGGGAGAGCAGGAAGTGTCTACCGGCGGCCGCGGCAAACGCCGACTCGGCGTGATGGGCGGAACGTTCGACCCGATTCACCACGGTCACCTGGTGGCCGCCAGTGAGGTGGCCGCCCTGTTCCACCTCGACGAGGTGGTGTTCGTGCCGACCGGGCAGCCGTGGCAGAAGGGCCACAAGGCCGTGTCGGCGGCGGAGGACCGCTACCTGATGACGGTCATCGCCACCGCGTCCAACCCGCAGTTCTCGGTCAGCCGGATCGACATCGACCGACCCGGCGCGACCTACACGATCGACACGCTGAGGGACCTGCGCTCTCTCAACAGCGACTCGGACCTCTTCTTCATCACCGGGGCCGACGCGCTGTCGCAGATCCTCACCTGGCGCGACGCCGAGGAGCTCTTCTCGCTCGCGCACTTCATCGGCGTCACCCGGCCGGGCCACGACCTCACCGACGACGGACTGCCCAAGGGCGGGGTCTCGCTGGTCGAGGTTCCCGCGCTCGCGATCTCGTCCACCGACTGCCGGGCGCGGGTCGCGCAGGGCGATCCCGTCTGGTATCTCGTCCCGGACGGTGTGGTGCGCTACATCGACAAGCGCCAGTTGTACCGCGGCGAGTGAGCTTCGGGGAGGGCCACCGGTGAACGACCAGCAGAATCCGTACGACCCGTACTATCCGCAGCCGCAGATCATCGGCTACGACGCGTACGGGCAGCCGGTGTACCAGCAGCCGCAGCCACCGCAGCAGCCCGGTCAGCAGTATGACGACCCGTACGGCGGTCAGCAGCAGGCGCAGCAGCAACAGCAGGCGTACGGCTACGACCCCTACGCCCAGCAGCAGCCCGTCCAGCCCGTCCAGCCTGCCCAGCAGCCGCAGTACGACCCGTACGGGCAGCAGGGCTACGCCTACCCCTCGTACGACACCGGGCAGCAGTGGGCCGCGCAGGCCGAGCCCGCCCCCGTACAGGCCACGCAGGCGATGCCGACGACCCAGGCCATGCCGACCGCCCAGGCGGTGCAGGCCGCACCGGCGGCTCCGGTGGCTCCGGCCGGTGTTCCCGGGCAGCGCCCCGCGTCCGAGCGGCCCGGCCCGGCGCGGCAGGGCGACGACGACCGGGAGTACCGCACCGAGCAGTTCTCGTTCATCGAGGAGCCCGACGAGGACTCCGAGGACGTCATCGACTGGCTGAAGTTCACCGAGAGCCGCTCGGAGCGGCGCGAGGAGGCCAGGCGGCGCGGCCGCAACCGGATCGTCGCGCTCGTCGTCGTCCTCGTGCTCGCCGCCGCGGGCGGTGTCGGCTACCTCTGGTCCGCGGGGATGCTCCCCGGCAGCTCTACCCCGGAGCAGCAGCAGGGCACGGCGACCGGCCCGCAGAAGCGCGACACGATCGTCGTCCACCTCCACGACACGAGGGGCGGCGGGACCTCGACCGCCCTGCTCGTGGACAACACCACCACCAAGCAGGGCACCACCGTCCTGCTCCCCAACTCGCTCGCCGTCGCCGACGGCGAGGGTTCCGCGACCACCCTCGGCAAGTCCGTCGAGGACGACGGTTCGGGCGGCACCCGCGAGGCGATCGGCAACCTCCTCGGCGCGAAGATCACCGGCACCTGGCGGCTGGACACCCCGTTCCTGGAGAACCTGGTCGAGCTGGTCAGCAGCATCGAGGTCGACACGGACACGGCCGTCCCCGACACGAAGAAGGGCGCGCCGCCGCTCGTCGAGAAGGGCGAGAAGCAGACCCTGAACGGCCGCGCGGCCGTCGCCTACGCCACCTACCGCGCGCCCGGCGAGGCCGAGGCCAAGCAGCTCCAGCGCTTCGGCCAGGTCATGAACGGGGTGCTGCGGAAGATCTCCGACGACCCCGAGGCCGCCACGGTCACCGTCGAGTCCCTGGTCCAGATCCTCGACCCGTCGCTCCCCGAGAAGGACCTCGGCGCCTCCCTCGCCAAGCTCGCCGAGCACGCCAAGAGCGGCGCCTACAAGACGGCCCTGCTGCCGGTCGAGCAGGACGGCACGCTGGCCGAGGGCGCGAGCGACAGCGTCGTGAAGGACATCCTCGGCGGCAAGGTCTCCGCCCCCGAGGCGGGCGACGTGCCGCGGGTCTCCGTGCGGGACGGCTCCGGCAAGGAGGCGACCGAGTCGGCCCGGATCGTCCTGATCAACGGCGGGTACGCCTTCATCGGCGGCACCGACGCGGAAACCCAGGAGAAGTCGCAGGTCGTCTACGGTGACGAGGCCCAGAAGGTGACGGCCGCCGAGGTGGCCAAGACCCTGGGGCTTCCGGCCGGCTCGGTCCAGAAGGGCAAGCCCACGGGAACCGCCGCCGTGACCGTGGTCCTGGGCCAGGACTACAAGGTCCCGAAGGCCCGGTAGAGCCCCCCGGATAAACGTTGGCGGGGTCGTCGGCGGTCCGTGAGACCCTGGAGGGGTACTGGACCGCCGACGAAAGCCTGCTTGTGACCGCTACGGATCGCTCCATCGAGCTCGTCAACGCCGCCGCTCTGGCGGCCGCCGACCGGCTCGCTCACGACATCATCGCGTACGACGTCAGCGATGTGCTGTCGATCACCGACGCCTTCCTGCTCGCCTCCGCGCCCAACGACCGCCAGGTCAAGTCGATCGTCGACGAGATCGAGGAGCGGCTGAACAAGGACCTCGGCGCCAAGCCCGTGCGCCGCGAGGGCGACCGCGACGCCCGCTGGATCCTCCTGGACTACGTCGACATCGTCGTCCACGTCCAGCACAGCGAGGAGCGTGTCTTCTACGCCCTCGAGCGCCTGTGGAAGGACTGCCCCGAGCTCCCGCTGCCCGAGGAAGCCCTGAAGACGCGCGGCAAGGCCGCCGAGCACGCCGCCCTGACCGGCGCCGACATCGAAGCCGGGTCCGGCCTGCCCGAGGGACCGGACGGTGAGCTGAGCTGAGCACCACCAAGGGCGGCATCGGCCGCCGCATCGTCCTCTGGCGTCACGGCCAGACCTCCTGGAACCTCGAGCGCAGGTTCCAGGGGTCGACGGACATCGAGCTGACGGAGGCCGGTGTCGCCCAGGCGCGCCGGGCCGCCCGGCTGCTCGCCGCGCTGAAGCCGGACGCCATCGTGGCCTCCGACCTGAAGCGGGCGTCGGCCACCGCCGCCGAGCTCGCCGCGCTCACCGGCCACACCGTCGACCACGACTCCGCCCTGCGCGAGACGTACGCGGGGGAGTGGCAGGGGCTGACCCACGACGAGATCGTCGGCCGGTACGGCGACCAGTACGCCGCGTGGAAGCGCGGCGAGCCTGTGCGCCGGGGCGGCGGCGAACTGGAGACCGAGGTGGCCGACCGGGCCGCTCCGGTGGTCCTGGAGCACGCCGACAAGCTCCCCGAGGACGGCACGCTCGTCGTCGTGAGCCACGGCGGCACGATCCGCACCACCATCGGCCGGCTCCTCGGCCTGGAGGCCCAGCACTGGGAGAGCCTGGGTGGGCTCTCCAACTGCTGCTGGTCCGTCCTCGGCGAGGGCGCCCGTGGCTGGCGCCTGATGGAGCACAACGCCGGCACGCTGCCCGAGCCGGTCCTCGGCGACGACGACTGAGGCACGTGAGCGGCCTGCCGGACCCGGATTTCGCTTTCCGGCAGGTCACAGGCTAAAGTTCTTCTTGTTCGCAGCGCAGAGCGCGAAGAACACGAGGGGCTATAGCTCAGTTGGTAGAGCGCCTGCATGGCATGCAGGAGGTCAGGAGTTCAATTCTCCTTAGCTCCACAGTCACCGAATCCCGTCCCCAACAGGGGGCGGGATTCGTCGTTTCAGCCCAGCGCGCGGATCGCGCGGCGGCTCTCCTCGTCGTTGGGCGTGTACGTCACGATCCGGCACTCCGGCATCCCGTTGACGGACAGGGAGACCGAGGTCATCCGCATCTCGCCGACCGCGTCGTGACGGAAGGTCTTCACCCGGGTCCCGGGCGGGACGACGTCGCCGCTCCGCCAGAGCCGCGCGAAGAGAGGGCTGGCCTCCGCCAGACGCCGTACGAACGCCTCCCAGGAGGGCTCGCCCACGTGCCGTCCGTACGCGCCCCGCAGCTGGGCCACCATCAGCGGCAGCTCCTGCTCGCGGTCGACCAGGGGGCATATCGGCTCCGGCGCGGTGAACAGCGCCCACAGCACGTTGCGTAAACCGAACGGGCCCGTGTCCAGGGTGCTTCCGTCCCACAGGAAGAGCCGCTCGTACGTGGTGTTCGTCGCCAGCACGTCGTACCGCGCGTTGTAGAGCACCGCCGGGTGCGGGTCCAGGGCGTCGAGGATCCCCTGGATCTCGGGGCTGACGACCTCGACGTCAGGGGCCGTGCGCTCCGGGGCGTACGGCACCTCGGCGAGGTGGTAGAGATGCTCGCGCTCGGGCCGGTCGAGGCGGAGCGTGCGGGCGACGGCGTCGAGCACCTGAGCGGAGGCGTTGATCGGTCGGCCCTGTTCCAGCCAGGTGTACCAGGTCACCCCGACGCCGGAGAGCTGGGCGACCTCCTCGCGGCGCAGCCCCGGTGTGCGGCGCCGGAATCCCGGCGGCATGCCGACGTCCTCCGGTGTCACCCGGGCTCTGCGACTGCGCAGGAACGCGGCCAGCTCAGGCCGTCGGCGCGGCTGGGTCGGTACAGCTGCCAAAGTCGTCACACCCCCATGGTCGAGTCCCCGTGCCGCCGTTGCCAGGTGGTGTCAGTACCAGCATCAGCGGGCTCTCGTTACCCGTATCGGACCGAGGTCACTCTCGTCGTATGCCCTCGACCACAACACGTCCCACACCCAGTAAAGACCGTGCCACCGACAATCGCCCCGGACCGCTGCTCGGAGTGGTGCTGGCCGCCCAGTTCATGGCGCTCCTCGACGTCTTCATCGTCAACGTCGCCGCCCCCACCATCCGCACCGAACTCTCCGCGTCCGGAGCCGGACTTCAGCTCGTCGTCGCCGGATACACCATCACCTACGCGGTGCTGCTCATCACCGGGGCCCGGCTCGGGGACCTGCTCGGCCACCGCCGGATGTACCTCGGCGGCCTCGCCCTCTTCACCGCGGCCTCCCTGGCCTGCGGACTCGCCGCCGGAACCGGCCAGTTGATCGCCTTCCGGCTCGTCCAGGGCGCCGGCTCCGCCCTGATGCTCCCGCAGGTGCTCAGCCTCATCCAGCGGAACTTCACCGGCGAGAGCCGGGTCCGGGCGCTCGGCGCGTACTCCGCGGTCCTGGCCACCGGCGCCGCCGCCGGCCAGGTCGTCGGCGGCATCCTCGTCAGCGCCGACCTGTTCGGCACGGGCTGGCGGCCGGTCTTCCTCGTCAACGTCCCGATCGGGATCGCCCTGCTCGTCCTCGGCGCCCGGATCCTCCCCCGCGACGCCCGTACCGGGCCCGAGCGGACCCGTGGCCTCGACCTGCCGGGGCTGCTGCTCCTCGCGGCCGCCGTGTCCCTGCTGACCGTCCCCCTGGTCCTCGGGGAGGAGCAGGGCTGGCCGCTGTGGTCGTGGGTCTCGCTCGGCGGCTCCGCGGTGCTCCTCGCCGTGTTCGGCGCGTACGAGTCGGGGCTGGCCCGGCGCGGCGGCGCGCCCCTCATCGCCCCGCGCGTCCTGCGCGTGCCCGGCATGGGGCGGGCCGTCGTCCGGATCGCTGTGGCGATGGGCGTCAACGCCGGGTTCCTGTTCACCCTCACCCTGCACTTGCAGGGTGGGCTCGGCCACAGCGCCCTGCGCGCCGGACTCACCTTCGGTCCCGCCGCCGTCGCGTTCGGCGTCGTCGGACTGACCTGGCGGCGCTGGCCGGCCCGGACGCAACGCATGCTGATCCCGGGCGGATTCCTGCTCGCGGCCGTCGCCCTGCTCGCCCTCGGACTGTCCCTCGGGGACGGCGGCTCGGGCGGCTGGATGCTCTATCCGGCCCTGTGCGGCGTGGGCGTGGGCATCGCGCTGGCCTTCAGCCCCGCCCTGACCGGCGCGCTGGCCACCGTACGGCCCGAGGACGCGGCGGACGCCAGTGGACTGCTCGCGACCGTCACCCAGCTCGGCCAGCTCATCGGAGTCGCGGCCTTCGGCGCCCTCTTCCTGGGCCGGGTGACGGTTCCCGGAGCGCAGGCCTCCGCCGACGCGCTGTGGGCGACCACCCTGGCCCTGGCCGCCGCGGCGGTCGTGGGCGCCGTGGCGGGGCTGCCCAGGCGAGCGCGCTGACCCCCTTGCGGGGCCATGGCAGAATCGGACGGCCGGAGGGGGACGAGGATCCGGACGGGAGGGTGACCCAAGTGCTCGGCGACAACGGCAGGGTGTCCTATGGGTGCACGGCCTGCGGCCACAGCTGGAGCTGACTGATGGGTGCACACAGGCGGAAGTGCGACTGGTGCGGCAGCGGTACGCCCATCGTGCGCGACATGGACCCCGTCAACCCCGAGTTCCAGTACTGGTGCGAGGAGTGCGCGCGGGCGCTGATCATAAAAGGCGACCCCATCGAGACGTACCGCGAGCTGGAGGGGGAGCCGATCTACGGCCGGCTCCTCGACGAGCACTGCACCCTCAAGCGGTTCTACTCCTTCGCCAGAGCCTGAAGCGGCGCCTCGGCCGGAGCTCGAGCCGGGGCCCCGGCCTGAGCCTGGGGCGGCGCCTGACGCCGCAGGATCAGCACGTACCCCACGAGCAGCGCCGTCGCGGTGAGCGGATAGACGGCGGAGAGCAGCATCTGTCCCGCGTTCTGGTCCAGTTCGGGACGCCCCGGGTCGTGCGGCACCCACCACAGCGCGAACGACGCGAAGGCCACGGCCACCACACCGGTCACCGGCCACGCGCGCGTGGCGCGGTCCGCGAGCAGGATCAGCAGCGGCACGCACCAGACCCAGTGGTGGGACCACGAGATCGGACTGATCATCAGCGCCGTGAACGCGCAGATGACCACGGCCACCGCCTTGTCGCCGCGGACGGCGGCCCGTACCGCGAGGACCATCGCCGCACCGCCCATGACGGCGGCGGTCAGCACCCACCAGATGCCCGGGGAGTCCGTGTGCATCAGCCGGGCCAGGACACCGCTGATGGACTGGTTGGCGGTCTCCTCGGCGAAGCCGACCCGGCCGGTCGCGAAGAGCGTCTCCGTCCAGAACTTCTTCGAGTCCGCCGGCAGGGCCAGCGCCACGGCCAGCGTCGTCGCCAGGAACACCCCGGTCGCCGTCGCCCCCGTGCGCAGCCACTGGTTCCAGGCCCGGTCCCGGCGCCACAGCAGCAGACCGGCGGCGAGCAGCAGGACCACGAAGAGTCCCGGTGTGAGCTTCACCGCTGTCGCGAGGCCGATGCCCAGACCGGCCCAGCGGCTGCCCTGGCGGCGGGTGAGGTCCCAGAGGACCGCCACCGCTATGAGCAGGTTGATCTGGCCGTACCGCAGCGTCGTCCACACCGGCTCGCACCAGACCACGGCCGCGGCGACCCACAGCGTCGTACGCCACAGGTCCGTCCGGGACAGCGCCGGACGGACCAGCTGGAGCGACAGCTGGACCAGGGCGATCACCAGGAGCAGGTTCCCCGCGGTCGCGAGCGTCCGCATCACCGGGACGCTCACCAGGGTCAGCGGGACGAACAGCAGGGCCGCGAAGGGCGGATACGTCATGGCGAGGTTCGCCGAGGTGGCGCGCATCGCGTAGAGGTCGCCGCCGGCCCGCACCGTCTCGCCCTCGGCCCGGTAGACCATCACGTCGAGCATGTTCACGTGGGCGAGGCGTTGCGCCACCCAGAAGGCCGCGAACGAGAGCAGACAGACCGCCGCGGCGGTGACCAGGGGCCACGGCCGGGCGCGGGTTTTGGAGAGCACGGAGACGGACACAGTCGGCGACCCTACCCGGCAGGTCGGAGGGGGTCGGAGAATCGATTTGGAGTTCTGCCGGGGAGCCGGTTAATGTTCTGTCTGTCGCCGCGAGGGAAACCGAAACGGAGACGGAAAACAGCAAGGGGCTATAGCTCAGTTGGTAGAGCGCCTGCATGGCATGCAGGAGGTCAGGAGTTCAATTCTCCTTAGCTCCACAGAAAAGGAAGCGGGTCACCCGGATCGGGTGGCCCGCTTCTTCGTGTGTCCACGCGTGGAACGCCGGTGCGGCTCGCGCGGGCGCTGCGGTACCCTGGCGCCATGCGTGCCGTACGCCTCCTGCTTACCGAGCCGCGCTGATCAGTCCCGGCGCATGACTGTCGTCCCGTCGACCGTCATCCCGCCGGAGTCGGCGCGGCGTCCCCTCCTGTGCGAGGGGATTTTTCGTTTAACGGCAGTTCGTGGCAGTGGGCAGAGACGATCGATGGAGCTTCAAGGACCATGACCGAGATCAATACGACCGCCGAGACGGCGGCCCCGCATCGCTACACGGCAGCCATGGCCGCCGACATCGAGGCACGCTGGCAGGACTTCTGGGACGCCGAGGGCACCTACGAGGCGCCGAACCCCTCCGGTGACCTGGCGGGCGACCCCGAGGTCGCCGCCCAGCCCAAGAAGTTCATCATGGACATGTTCCCGTACCCCTCGGGTGCGGGCCTGCACGTCGGTCACCCGCTGGGCTACATCGCCACGGACGTCTACGCCCGCCACGCGCGCATGACCGGCCACAACGTGCTGCACACCCTGGGCTTCGACGCCTTCGGCCTGCCGGCCGAGCAGTACGCCGTGCAGACGGGCACGCACCCGCGCGTGTCCACCGAGGCCAACATGGAGAACATGAAGGTCCAGCTGCGCCGGCTGGGCCTGGGCCACGACAAGCGCCGGTCGTTCGCCACGATCGACCCCGGGTACTACAAGTGGACCCAGTGGATCTTCCTGCAGATCTTCAACTCCTGGTACGACGACGAGGCCGGCAAGGCCCGTCCGATCGCCGAGCTGATCGAGCAGTTCGAGAACGGCACGCGTGAGGCCCCCGGCACGCGCGCGTGGAGCGAGCTGAGCGCCGCCGAGCGCTCCGACGTCCTGAGCGGGTACCGCCTGGCGTACGCCTCCGACGCGCCCGTCAACTGGTGTCCCGGCCTGGGCACGGTCCTGGCCAACGAGGAGGTCACCGCCGACGGCCGCTCCGAGCGCGGCAACTTCCCCGTCTTCAAGTCCAAGCTGCGCCAGTGGAACATGCGGATCACCGCCTACGCGGACCGCCTGCTGGACGACCTGGACGCGCTGGACTGGCCCGAGGCCATCAAGCTGCAGCAGCGGAACTGGATCGGCCGCTCCGAGGGCGCCCGCGTCGACTTCCAGGTCGGCGACACCGGTGCGATCACGGTCTTCACCACCCGCCAGGACACCCTGTTCGGCGCCACCTACATGGTCCTGGCGCCCGAGCACGATCTGGTCGAGAAGATCGTCCCGGCCGTCTGGCCCGAGGGCACCCACGACGTGTGGACCGGCGGGCACGCCACGCCGTCCGAGGCCGTCGACGCCTACCGCAAGCAGGCCGCTTCCAAGTCCGACGTCGAGCGGCAGGCCGAGGCCAAGGACAAGACCGGTGTCTTCACCGGCGCGTACGCGACCAACCCGGTCAGCGGCGAGCGGGTCCCGGTCTTCATCGCCGACTACGTCCTGATGGGCTACGGCACCGGCGCCATCATGGCCGTCCCGGCGCACGACACCCGTGACTTCGCCTTCGCGCGCGCCTTCGAACTGCCGATGCGCTGCGTCGTCGAGCCGTCGGACGACCGCGGCACGGACCCGTCGGTCTGGGACGACGCCTTCGCCTCCTACGAGGCGAAGCTGGTCAACTCCGCCAACGGTGAGATCTCGCTGGACGGCCTGGGCGTCGTCGACGCCAAGGCGAAGATCACCTCCTGGCTGGCCGACCGCGGCATCGGCGAGGGCACCGTCAACTTCCGGCTGCGCGACTGGCTGTTCAGCCGCCAGCGCTACTGGGGCGAGCCCTTCCCGATCGTCTACGACGAGGACGGCGTCGCGCACTCGCTGCCCGAGTCGATGCTGCCGCTGGAGCTGCCGGAGGTCGAGGACTACTCGCCGCGGACCTTCGACCCGGACGACGCGAACACCCAGCCGGAGACCCCGCTGTCCCGCAACGAGGACTGGGTCAACGTCACCCTGGACCTGGGTGACGGCGCCGGTCCGCGGAGCTACCGCCGCGAGACCAACACCATGCCCAACTGGGCCGGCTCCTGCTGGTACGAGCTGCGCTACCTGGACCCGCACAACTCCGAGAAGCTGGTCGACCCCGCCGTCGAGCAGTACTGGATGGGCCCGCGCGAGGGCATGCCCACCGGTGGCGTCGACCTGTACGTCGGCGGCGCCGAGCACGCCGTGCTGCACCTGCTGTACGCGCGCTTCTGGTCCAAGATGCTGTTCGACCTGGGCCACATCTCCTCGGCCGAGCCGTTCCACAAGCTCTACAACCAGGGCATGATCCAGGCCTTCGTCTACCGGGACGCCCGCGGCATCGCCGTGCCGGCGGCCGAGGTCGAGGAGCGGGACGGCGCCTTCTGGTACGAGGGCGAGAAGGTCAGCCGCGTCCTGGGCAAGATGGGCAAGTCCCTGAAGAACGCGGTGACGCCGGACGAGATCTGCTCCGAGTACGGCGCCGACACCCTGCGCCTGTACGAGATGGCGATGGGCCCGCTGGACGTCTCGCGTCCCTGGGACACGCGCGCCGTGGTCGGCCAGTACCGGCTGCTGCAGCGCCTGTGGCGCAACATCGTCGACGAGTCGACCGGTGAGGTCACCGTCGTCGACACCGCCGCCGACGAGGACACGCTGCGTGCCCTGCACAAGGCGATCGACGGTGTCGCGCAGGACATGGCGGCCATGCGCTTCAACACCGCCATCGCCAAGGTCACCGAGCTGAACAACCACCTGACGAAGACCGGTGGCGCGCTGTCCCGGCCGGTCGCCGAGCAGCTGGTGCTGCTGGTCGCCCCGCTGGCCCCGCACATCGCCGAGGAGCTGTGGCGCAGGCTGGGTCACACCGAATCGGTCGTCCACCAGGACTTCCCGGTCGCCGACCCGGCGTACGTCGTCGACGAGACCGTGACCTGCGTCGTGCAGATCAAGGGCAAGGTCAGGGCCCGCCTGGAGGTCTCCCCGTCGATCACGGACGCGGAGCTGGAGGCGCTGGCGCTGGCCGACCCGCACGTGGTCGCGGCGCTGGGCGGCGCGGAGATCCGCAAGGTGATCGTGCGCGCGCCGAAGCTGGTCAACATCGTCGCCTGACGGCACATAGGGGTTTTCCCTAGGGGCAGGTTGGGGGTTCCGATGGAACCCCTGGCCTGCCCTTTCCGTTTACGGTGGAGAGACCACAGTCGTGGGGACTCGACGGATGCCGGAGGGGCGGACATGGAAGCCGAAGCCGCGATTATCACGATCATGGCGCTGCTCTTCTTCGCCTTCGTGGCGCTCGGGGTCTACGCCACCGTGAAGGTGGCCAAGGCCGCCAAGCGCGGGGTGGACCGCACCCTGGACCAGGCCCGGCGCACCGTGGAGGACACCACGCTGCGGGCCAAGAGCTTCGGCCAGGCCGGGGTCGCGGGCGAGCTGGCCAAGCTGCGGCTCTCCCTGCGCACCTCGATGCGGGCCACGCAGGAGGCGCTCCAGGCGGGCGTCGGCGAGGACGCCTCGCTGAAGGAGTCGCTCGACCTGTTCCACCGGCTCAGCGCGCACGGGCTCGAGCTGGACGACGACCTGAAGCGCATGGAGCGCGAGCCCGACAAGGCGTGGGTGGCCGGACAGCTTCCCGAGCTCACGCGGCGGACGGAGCAGATCGCGGGGTCGGCCGACGCCCTGCGCCGGGCCGCCCGGGACCGGGCCCTGAAGTTCGCCGAGGACGACCTGTCGTCGCTGAGCGCCCAGATCGACGTCGAGGCGGGCGCCCTGCGCCACTGGGACACCCCGGAGGCCGCGCCGGAGACGCGTGCGGCGGAAGGGTGGGGGAGCCCCGCCGGGGCGGCCGGCTCTGCGACCGGTCCTGCTGCCCGTCCTGCGTCCGGACCTGGGGCAGGTTCTGCGGCCGGGGGCGAGCCGCCCGCGATCACGGCGCGTGATCCCCGGCGCACCGCCTACCCGTGGGAGAAGTCGGCGCGCCCGGAGACGACCACCTGACCGACGGCGCGGCGCGTCGTGTCGCCGTGCTTCGTGGTGCCCGTGCCTGGTGGCGCTGTGCCTGTGGTGCCGTAGGAGACGCCGGGGGCGTCCGGCGGGGGGCCGGGCTGCCGCGCCGCGGCTCCGGCGGGTAACCTCCCGCTCATGTCCCGGCATGTCGCGATCGTCACCGATTCCACGGCCTACCTGCCACCCCAGACGAGGGATCGGCACGCCATCACGACGGTCCCGCTGACCGTCGTCATCGGCGACCGCGCGCTGGAGGAGGGCACCGAGATCTCGGCCCGGTCCCTCGCCGAGGCCCTGCAGAAGCGGCGGCCCGTCACCACCTCGCGACCGAGCCCGGAGACCTTCGCCGCGGCCTACCGCGAGGCGGCGGAGGCGGGGGCGCGGGGAGTCGTCTCGCTCCATCTGTCCGCCGAGGTCTCCGGGACGTACGACGCCGCCGTGCTCGCGGCGAAGGACGCCCCCGTGCCGGTGCGCGTGGTGGACACCCGCATGGTCGGCATGGCGCTGGGCTTCTGTGCCCTGGCCGCGGCGGAGGTCGCGGAGGCGGACGGCTCGCTCGACGAGGTCGTCGCTGCGGCCGAGAAGCGCGTCGCGGGAACCTCCGCCTACTTCTACGTCGACACGCTCGACTATCTGCGCCGGGGCGGGCGCATCGGCACCGCGCAGGCGCTGCTCGGCTCCGCGCTCGCGGTGAAGCCGCTCCTCGAACTCGACGGCGGGCGGATCGAGCTGCGCGAGAAGGTGCGGACGGCCTCGAAGGCCATCGCCCGCCTGGAGGAGATCGCCGTGGAGCGGGCCGGATCCGGCGCCGTCGACATCGCCGTGCACCACCTCTCCGCGCCGGAACGGGCCGCCGTGTTGGCCGACCGGCTCAGGGAGCGGATCCCGGGCATCGAGGAACTCCACGTCAGCGAGGTGGGGGCCGTCATCGGCGCGCACACGGGACCGGGGCTTCTCGCGGTCGTCGTCTCGCCGCGCTGAGCGCGTCCGTCCCCCACGGGAGTGACGGAGATATCCACAACCGGAGGCTTGTCCACGGGACTTGAGTGAGTCCCGCACAGGGCGGTCGTGCTCTCTACCGTCACGAGCATGGCTCTTCGTACACGTATCGCATCGATCACCACCACCCGAGTCGCGGACAGGCCGGGAGCTCCGACGAGCGGGCCCGGCAGGGCGCCGGGTTCGGACGGGCGCAGCCGCCCGGGAGGGCGCGGCGTGCCTCCTGGGCGGGCCCGGGGGCGCGCCCGGGTGCGCCGGGTCGCCGAGGTGCCCGGGTCCGTCGTGCGGCGGCGGGGGGACGCCCTGTTCCCACCGGTGGCACGGCCGGCGCCGTCGGTACCGTCGGCGCCGTCGGTCGGGTCCGAGACGCCGGAGGCGCCGGAGCGTGGTTCTCCGGTACGGCCCCGGGGGCGG
Organism: Streptomyces sp. NPDC042346; assembly: GCF_055581845.1. Lineage (NCBI taxonomy): Bacteria > Bacillati > Actinomycetota > Actinomycetes > Kitasatosporales > Streptomycetaceae > Streptomyces > Streptomyces sp. NPDC042346. The sequence continues at coordinate 363,887 of NZ_JBVJEH010000003.1, forward strand.
CTGGCTGCGGCGGTGCGGGAGCGGACTCCGGTGTGGGTGCAGACGCGGTGCGGTCTCGAACCGAGGGCTCTGGCCGCGCTGACCGTGATTCTGCTCGTGGCCGCGGGCCTCGCGGGCGGGTACTTCTGGACGGGGCGGCCGGAGCCGGTGCGGGCCCCCGAGGTCGTCCGTGCCGCCCCCGCGGCGGCCACGCCCGCCGCGCCCGTGTCCGGGGGGCAGGCGCGGCCGGGTAGCGAGCAGGGGCCGCCGCCTGGAGTGGGTGGGGCAGGCGGGGCGAAGGTGGTCGTCGACGTCGGCGGCACGGTGCGCAGGCCCGGAGTGCTGACCCTGCCCGCGGGCTCGCGGGTGGCGGATGCCCTGCGGGCCGCGGGCGGGGCGAAACCCGGGGCCGATCTCACCGGGATCAACCGGGCCCGCGTCCTCATGGACGGCGAGCAGGTCCTCGTCGGGCTGCCGGGGGTGGCCGTCGGCGGTGCCGGTGCCGGGGCCGGGGCCGGTGGGCCGGGGGCGCCGCTGAGTCTCAACGCGGCCACCGTGGAGCAGCTCGACACCCTGCCCGGGGTCGGTCCCGTCCTCGCACGGCACATCGTCGACCATCGCGCGGAGCACGGCGGCTTCCGGTCGGTGGCCGAGCTGCGGGAGGTCAACGGCATCGGGGAGCGCCGGTTCGCCGACCTCGAAACGCTGGTCCGGCCGTGAACCGGGCCGGGGCGGAGGGGCCGGCCGATCTGCGGCTCGTTCCCCTCGCGGTGGCGGCCTGGGCGGCCGCGGCCTGTGCCGTGGGCGTCACCGGGTGGTGGGCGGTGGTCGGTGTCACGGTCTGCCTGGTGGGCGCTGTCCTCCTGCTGGTTCCGGCCCTGGCCCGGCGGCTGGGCGGCGCGGGAAGGGAGCCGGACGGGCCGGGGACGTCCCCGGCGGCGCCCGGGTGGAGGTTGCGGGCGACCGCGTGCGCGGGGGTCCTGCTCTGTGCGGCGGCCGGGGCGGCCTCGGCGGGGCTGCACGCGGCGGATCTGCGGCGGGGTCCCGTGCCGGCTCTGGCGCGGGAGTACGCCCGGGCGGAGGTGGAGGTCACCGTCACCGCCGATCCACGGCTCACCCGGCCCCGGGTGCGGGGTAACGCGATGGCGCCGGTCTCGGTCGTCCTCGACGGCGAGGTGACCCGCGTCGAGCGGTCGGACGGTGCGGCGCACCGGACGCGCGCGCCGGTGCTGCTGATCGTGCCGCCGGGGGAGGGGCGGGAGGAGTGGCTGCGGCTCCTTCCCTCGACCCGGCTGCGGGTCGAAGCCCGGCTGGCGCCGCCGTTGCGTTCCGGTGATCCGTTCGCCGCGGTGCTGAAGGTCGACGGGGCGGGTCCGCCGCGGATCGTGGGGCCGCCGAGCGCGCCGCAGCGCACGGCGGGCGAGCTGCGAGCCGGGCTGCGGAGGGCGACCGAGGGGCTCGCTCCGGATGCGAGGGCCCTGTTGCCGGGCCTTGTCGTGGGGGACACGTCCAGGATCGGGCCGGACCTGCGGGACGCCTTCGAGGCCACCGACCTCACGCATCTCCTCGCCGTCTCAGGTAGCAATCTCTCCGTCGTCCTGCTCCTGCTCATCGGGCGTCCCGGGAGGGCGCACCAGGTGGAGAGGGGCGGGCTCGCTCCCCGGATCGGGCTCTCGCTGCGGGCGACCGCGGTGGCCGGGGGAGCGCTGACGCTGGCCTTCGTGGTGGTCTGCCGGCCCGATCCGAGCGTGTTGCGGGCGGCGGCCTGCGGGCTCGTCGTGCTCCTGGCGATCGGCACCGGGCGCCGGAGATCGCTGATCCCCGCGCTGGCCGCCGCCGTCCTGCTCCTGGTGCTCTACGACCCCTGGCTGGCGCGGAGTTACGGGTTCCTGCTCTCGGTGCTGGCCACCGGGTCGCTGCTGACGGTCGCCCCGCGGTGGAGCGAGGCGCTGCGGCGGCGCCGGGTGCCGGGGCGGCTCGCGGAGGCGCTGGCGGCGGCGCTCGCGGCGCAGGCGGTGTGTGCGCCGGTGGTGGTGGTCTTCGCCGCCCGGGTGAGTCTGGTGGCGATCCCGGCGAACCTCTTCGCCGAACTGGCGGTCGCGCCCGCGACGGTGCTCGGCTTCGCCGCGCTCGCCCTCGCGCAGGTGTGGGAGCCGGCCGCGGTGGGGGCGGCGTGGGCGGCGGGGTGGCCGGCCGGGTGGATCGCGGGCGTGGCCCGTGCGGGCGGGGAGCTGCCGGGGGCCCAGTTGGCCTGGCCGGGCGGGTGGTGGGGCGGGCTGGCCCTGGCGCTGCTCACGGTGCTCGTCCTGCTCGGAGCGCGCAGACTGCCGCACCGGGGGTGGATCGCCGGGCTCGTCGCCGCGCTGCTCCTCCTCGTCGTGGTGCGGCCGGTGCCGTTGACGAGGTGGGCCACCGGATGGCCGCCGCCGGGCTGGGTGTTCGCGATGTGCCAGGTGGGGCAGGGGGACGCGACGGTGCTGGCGGCGGGCGGTGACGCGGCCGTCGTGGTTGACGCGGGACCCGATCCCGTACCGGTGGACCGTTGTCTGCGGGAGCTCGGGGTGCGGCGGGTTCCGTTGCTGGTGCTCACGCACTTCCACGCCGACCATGTGGCCGGGCTGCCGGGGGTGCTGCGGGGGCGGTCGGTGGGGGCGATCCAGACCACGGGGCTCGAAGAGCCGCCCGCCCAGGCCGCGTTCGTGCGGCGGACGGCGGCCGCCGCGCGGGTGCCGTTGGTCCGTGCGCAGCCGGGGGAGCATCGGAGGGCCGGGGCCCTGGAATGGTGGGTCCTGTGGCCGCCGGCGGGTTCCGGCGGGCCGGTCGACGGGTCGGCCGGCGGGGCGAACGACGCCAGTGTCACCCTCCTCGTCCGGGCCGCCGGAGGGCTGAGTCTGCTGCTCCTGGGCGACCTCGAACCACCGGCTCAGCGCGCGCTGCTGAGGAGCAGTCCGGGGCTGGGGCCGGTGGACGTGCTCAAGGTCGCCCACCACGGGTCCGCGCACCAGGATCCGGGGCTGATACGGGCGGCGCGGCCTCGTCTCGCGCTGGTTCCGGTGGGAAACGACAACCCGTATGGGCATCCTTCACCCCGGACGCTGGAGGCCCTGCGGGCCGGCGGGGCGCGGGTGCTGCGGACCGACCGGGACGGGGCGATCGCCGTGGTGGGGGCGGGGCGCGGGCTCGTGGCCGTACCGAGGGGAGCGTGAGTCGTCGGGGCGGAGGGTGAGCCATCGGAGTGAGAGGGCGAGCTTCATGTAAAGAAACGCTTGTAAAGAAGTCTTTCTAAAGATACCTTTCCATCATGCCGGAGATCAGCGAACCGCGACCCGAGGGCGAGCAGCCCCGCAGCATCCGCCTCACCGACCCGCGCGCCCTGCGGGCCTACGCCCACCCCCTGCGGATGTCCCTGGTGGGACTGCTGCGCAGCAGCGGACCCTTCACCGCCACCAAGGCCGCCGAGCTGACCGGTGAGTCCGTGGCCAGCTGCTCCTATCACCTGCGGATACTCGCCAAATACGGCCTCGTGGAGGAGGCGCCGGGGGGTCGGGGGCGGGAGAAGCCCTGGCGGGCCACCGCGCGGTACACCGAGTGGCCCGAGTACAGCGAGGACGCCACGGTCACGGAGGCCGCCGACGCGCTCATGGGCGCCGTCGCCGAGCGCTACTTCGAGCGGGTCACCCGGGCCATGGAGCGCCGGCACACGCTGCCCAAGGAGTGGCGCGAGGCCGAGCGGTTCAGCGACTCGCTGCTCTACCTCACCCCCGAGGAGCTGACCGGCCTGGGAGAGCGGATGAGCGCACTGCTCCGGCCCTACGAGGGGCGCGAGTCCGACCCGTCCCTCAGGCCCGAGGCCGCCCGGGCCGTCAGCATCCTGCACATCGCCTACCTGGAGCAGGACCTCCCCCACCGCCGAGAACAAGAAGAGGAGTGAGCGAGATGGCCCTCGTGGAACGCATACCGGCACTGCTGCGCGAGCGGACCTTCCGCCGCTACTGGACCGGACAGACCGTCTCGCTCGTCGGGGACCAGATCTCGCTCATCGCCCTCCCGCTCGCCGCCGTCCTGATCCTGGGCGCCGACGCCGCCGAGATGGGCTGGCTCAAGACCGCCGAACTCCTCCCCGCCCTCCTGCTCAACCTGCCGCTCGGCGCCTGGGCCGACCGGCAGGCCCGCCGCAGGCGCGCCATGATCGCGGCGGACCTCGGGCGGGCGGCGCTCGTGCTGACCCTCCCCGTGGCCTACGCGCTCGACGCGTTGACGCTCGGTCAGCTGTACGCGGTGGCCTTCGGGATCGGCGCCCTCACCGTCCTCTTCGAGGTCTGCAACGCCACGCTCCTCGTGGCACTCGTGCCCACCGACCGGTACGTACAGGCGAACGCTCTGGTCAACGGCAGCCGTTCGATGTCCTGGCTCGCGGGACCCGGCATCGGGGGCGTCCTCGTGCAGGTCCTCACCGCGCCCTTCGCCCTGGTCGCCGACGCCCTCACCTACGTGGTGTCGGCCGGGTACCTGGCCCGGATCAAGGCGGTCGAACCCCCGCCTGCCCCCGTGGTCAAGGGGCACTTCACCGAAGGACTGCGCTGGGTGCTCAAGAACCCGTCGATGCGCGCGCTGTTCGCCTCCTCCGGCACGGTCCAGTTCTTCAACTACATGTTCCACACCCTCTTCGTGCTCTACGCGACCGCCGAACTCGGCATCGGCGCCGGACTGCTCGGCCTGATCCTCGGAGCCGGAGCGGTGGGCGGACTCATCGGAGCCGCGTGCAGCGGGGCGGTCGTCCGGCGGATCGGCATCGGTGCCTCGCTCGTCGTCGGCTTCCTCGGGTTCACGCTGCCCCTGCTCCTGATACCCCTGGCCGACGGGCCGCTTCCGCTGGTGGTGGCGGTGCTGTTCGTGGCCGAGTTCCTCTCCTGCGTCGCCGTGATGATCGTGGACATCGCCGCGGGGTCGTTCCAGATGGCGGTGATTCCCGACGCCGTACGAGCCCGGGTCATGGGCGCGTACCGCACGCTCAACCACGGCTTCCGGCCTCTCGGCGCGCTCGTCGGAGGCCTGCTCGGCACCGCGATCGGGCTGCGCCCGACGCTGTGGATCGCCACCGGCGGAGCCGTGCTCGCCGTGCTCTGGCTGCTGCCTTCGCCGCTGGCACGGATGCGTGAACTGCCCGTGACTGAGCAGGAGTCGACGCCCGTCGGGGCCGCGTGAGCATGCGGGAGGAGCGAGACTGTCGGTATGACCACTGAACCGGACGCCCCCACCCCGTCGGCGCCTGCCCCCTCGGACGCCGACGCCTACCTGGCGCGGATCGGCGCTCGGCGGCCCGCCCGTGCGGACGGCGCCGCTCTGCGCGAGCTGCACGTGCGGCACCTGCTGAGCGTGCCCTTCGAGAACCTCTCGATCCACCTCGGCGAGGACATCGTCCTGGACGAGAAGGCACTGGTCGACAAGGTGGTCGCCGGCCGCAGGGGCGGCTTCTGCTACGAGATCAACACCACGTTCGCCGTCCTGCTGCGGGAGCTCGGTTACCGGGTCTCGCTGCTTCAGGCGCGCGTCATCGACGGGGAGGGGAAGCTCGGGATCCCGTACGACCACATGGCGCTGCTCGTGGAGACGGCGGACGGGGAGCGATGGCTGGCCGACGTCGGCTTCGGTGACCACAGCCACCACCCGCTGTCCTTCGACGAGCGCGGGGACCAGGCGGACCCGGGCGGGGTGTTCCGTATCCAGGAGGCCGCCGGTGGCGATGTCGGCGATCTGGATGTGTTGCGGGACGGGAAGCCGCAGTACCGGCTGGAGGTGCGGCCCCGCGAGCTCGCGGACTTCACGGCCGGCGCCTGGTACCACCGGACCTCGCCCGACTCGCACTTTCCGCGGTCCCTCGTCTGCTCCCTGCTCACGGAGGAGGGCCGGATCACCCTCAGCGACCGCAAGCTGATCACCCGCGCCCACGGGGAGCGCGTCGAGCGGGTGCTCGACGGGGACGAGGAGGTGCGGGGCGCGTACCGGGACCTGTTCGGCATCGTGCTCGGCGAGCTGCCGGTCGTCGAGAAGCGGAATGCCTAATTCGGACCCTCGGTAACACTTGGCTCGTTTGCCTCGAACGCCTCAACGGTGATCGAATGCGACTTCGTTGCATAGTGAACGAGTCATGCGGGGGTGCGTGAAGAATGTTCGATCGTCTCTTCGGGAAGCGGGCGGCGGGGGCGGCGCGGGGCGGCCCGCTCGCCGGTCTCGCGGTGCCCGCCTCGGCGGGCGTGCTGACCTGCCGGGTCATCGACCCGGTACACGAACCGGTCCGGCAGGCCGAGTTCGTCCTCAGTGACGGCGCGGGCCGCAAGGTGCTGGGCGGGGAGACCGACCCGTACGGCACGGCGCTCGCGACCGTACCGGCGGGCGAGTACCGGCTCGCGGTCACCGCCGAGGGCTACACGCCGTACCACGGCAGCGCCGTCGTCACCGAGGGCGGACACACGGGCGTCGGCGACGTCCTGCTCCAGGTCGCGCCGCAGCCGCAGCTCCCGGAGCCGGGTGACTGGGAGATCGACCCGACGCACTCGCAGATCGGCTTCACCGCCCGCCACATCGGCCTCGCGCGGATCCACGGCCGGTTCAACAGCTTCGCCGGCGCGGTGCGGATCGCCGACCGCATGGAGCAGTCGGCGATGCACGTCGTCATCGACGCGGCCTCCATCGACACCGGGGTGCAGATGCGCGACGACCATCTGCGCTCGGGCGACTTCCTCGACGTCGGCGTGTACCCGACGCTGGAGTTCTACAGCGAGCGCTTCGTCCACCGGGGCGGTAACCGCTGGGCCGTCACCGGGGCGCTCACCCTTCACGGAGTGAGTCGCACGGTGACGCTCGACACCCGGTACCTGGGCCTCGGGAACGGCCTTGAGGGCGAGACGCGGGGGGCCTGCCGGGCCACCACCGAGCTGCACCGGGAGGACTTCACCCTCACGTGGCAGACGCTGCTCGCGCGCGGGATCGCGGCCGTCGGGTCCAGCATCAGCATCGACCTCGACATCCAGATCGTGCCCAAGACCGCGTAGAAGGCCGCGCCAGGGGTTACGGGGCTTCCAGCCAGCCCTCGTACTCGGCGGCGAGGTCGTCGAGCGCCGCCGCGTCGAGCCGGCCGTCCGGGTCCTCGACGACCACCAGCCACTGGGCGTCCTCGGCGTCGTCCTCGCCGGCCAGGGCGTCGCGGACGAGCTGCGGGGCCTCGGCCACGCCGAAGCGGTCGGGGAGTTCCTGGGCGACCTCCTCGGCGGAGTCGCGGTCGGGGAGTACCAGTACGTGTCGTCGTTCGCTCACCGCGCCATTCTCGGGCATGGCCGGAGGACGCCGGCGTCGGGCATGGCTGTCAGTGGCCCGTGGGATGCTGGATCGCGATGGCCACCAGAAAGACTTCCCCCGACGACCTCCTCGGCCCCGTGACGCTCGCCGTGGGGCAGGAGGACCTGCTCCTCGACCGCGTCGTCCAGGAGGTGGTGGCGGCCGCCCGGGCCGCCGACGCCGACACGGACGTGCGCGACCTCACCTCCGACCAGCTCCAGCCCGGGTCGCTGGCCGAGCTGACCAGCCCGTCGCTCTTCGCCGAGCGCAAGGTCCTCGTCGTGCGGAACGCGCAGGACCTCTCCGCCGACACGATCAAGGACGTCAAGGGCTACCTCGACGACCCGGTCGAGGACATCTCGCTCGTCCTGCTCCACGCCGGCGGAGCGAAGGGCAAGGGCCTGCTCGACGCCGCGCGCAAGGCGGGGGCGCGGGAGGTGGCCTGCCCGAAGACGACGAAGCCGGCGGAGCGGCTGACGTTCGTCCGGCAGGAGTTCCGGGCGCTCGGGCGCGCGGCGACGCCGGAGGCGTGCCAGGCGCTGGTGGACTCCATCGGCAGCGACCTGCGGGAGCTGGCGTCCGCGTGCGCGCAGCTGACGTCGGACGTCGACGGGACGATCGACGAGGCGGTCGTCGGGCGGTACTACACCGGCCGCGCGGAGGCCTCGTCGTTCAACGTGGCCGACCGGGCCGTGGAGGGGCGGGCGGCGGAGGCCCTGGAGGCGCTGCGCTGGTCGCTGTCCACCGGGGTGGCGCCGGTGCTCATCACCAGCGCGCTGGCGCAGGGCGTACGGGCGATCGGCAAGCTCTCGTCGGCGCGGGGTGGGCGGCCGGCGGATCTGGCACGTGAGCTGGGCATGCCGCCCTGGAAGATCGACCGCGTGCGGCAGCAGATGCGGGGGTGGACCCCGGACGGGGTGTCCCTCGCGCTGCGGGCGATCGCGGAGGCGGACGCGGGGGTGAAGGGCGGGGGCGACGACCCGGAGTACGCCCTGGAGAAGGCGGTTGTGGCGGTGGCGCGGGCGGCGCGGCTGCGGCGGGAGTAGGGGGCTGCGCCTGTGCCCGGCCCTGCTGGGCCGGGCTGAACTGGGCGGGCCTGTGCCTGTGCCTGGCCCTGCTGGGCCGGACTGAGCTGGGCGGGCCTGTGCCGGGCCGGGCTGAGCTGGGCGGGGCTGAGCTGGGCCGGGGTTGTGGGGCGGGGCTGAGCTGGGCCGGGGTTGTGGGGCGGGGCTGAGCTGGGCCGGGGTTGTGGGGCGGTGCGGGGTGGTTCGTGGCTGGTGTCGGAGCGGGTTCCCCCACCCCACCCCTTCCCGAAACCCTGCCGGGGGGCTGGTGGGGGATGAGGTGAGTTTCCCGGGGGCTCCGCCCCCGGACCCCCGGGGAGACAGCGGCAGCGGCGCGCCGCGGGTCCTGGAAGTTCGCCCCCAGCGAGGTCAGCGGCAGCTTCGCGCCGCAGTGGCGTCAGTGGGGCAGCGGCTGCTTCGTGCCGTGGGGCCTTGGGGCGTCGCCCCCCCCGCCGCAGGTCAGCGGGGGCTTCGGTCCGCAGGCGCCGGTGGGGGCAGTGGCCGTTTTGACCGTGTGTCCCCGGTGCTGGACGCGCCGAAGGCCCCGGGCGCTCCTGGGGAGGAGTGGCCGGGGCCTTCGGGGTAAGACTGGTGGGCTCGCACCCGCGTGGCGAACGCGTCCGCGTGCGAGTCCTGCGTGGTCGGGCGGGAGCGGGAGAGAGGGCCCGCTGGGTCCCGTACGACCGGTTACATCAGAGCTCAGCCCTGGAGGGAGGAAACCTTGATCGCCAGCGCCGACTTCTTGTTGGCGGCGGCGTTCTTGTGGATGACACCCTTCGAGACAGCCTTGTCGAGCTGACGCGAGGCGGCGCGAGTGGCAACGGTGGCCTTCTCGAGGTCGCCGGCGGCGACAGCCTCACGGGCCTTGCGGATCGCGGTCTTGAGCGACGACTTGACGGCCTTGTTACGCAGGCGCGCCTTCTCGTTGGTCTTGTTCCGCTTGATCTGGGACTTGATGTTCGCCACGAAAAGAGCCTTTACAGGTTCGATGTTCCTTCTGGAGTGTGACTCGCAGCTGAGAGGGCACACGAGACACAGCTGTCCACAGTACCAGTCACCCTCGGGGCCGCCCAAACCGGGCACAGGGCGGCGGGCATGGGACCATGGAGCCTACGTATCGATCCGACATCGCCCCGAGACGAGACCCTGCGTGCCCGCGACTCCTACCAACGTGCCCGAGCCGAGCCGTACCGACCCGGCTCTGATCCGCAACTTCTGCATCATCGCGCACATCGACCACGGCAAGTCCACGCTCGCCGACCGGATGCTCCAGCTCACCGGTGTGGTCGACCAGCGGCAGATGCGTGCCCAGTATCTCGACCGGATGGACATCGAGCGGGAGCGCGGCATCACGATCAAGTCCCAGGCGGTCCGACTGCCGTGGGCCCCGACCGACGGGCAGGGTGAGGGTCGTACGCACATCCTGAACATGATCGACACGCCCGGGCACGTCGACTTCACCTACGAGGTCTCGCGTTCGCTCGCGGCCTGTGAGGGCACGGTCCTGCTGGTCGACGCGGCCCAGGGCATCGAGGCGCAGACCCTGGCCAACCTGTACCTGGCGATGGAGAACGACCTCACCATCGTTCCCGTGCTGAACAAGATCGACCTGCCGGCCGCCCAGCCGGAGAAGTTCTCCGAGGAGCTGGCCAACCTCATCGGCTGCCAGCCGGAGGACGTCCTCAAGGTCTCCGCGAAGACCGGTGTCGGTGTCGACGCGCTGCTCGACCGGGTCGTTCGCGATGTTCCCGCCCCGGTCGGCGTCGCCGACGCCCCCGCCCGCGCGATGATCTTCGACTCCGTGTACGACTCGTACCGGGGTGTCGTGACGTACGTGCGAGTCATCGACGGGCAGCTCAACAAGCGCGAGCGCATCAAGATGATGTCGACCGGCGCCACCCACGAGCTGCTGGAGATCGGTGTCTCGTCTCCGGAGATGACGCCGTCCGACGGTCTCGGCGTCGGTGAGGTCGGCTACCTCATCACCGGTGTGAAGGACGTCCGCCAGTCCAAGGTCGGTGACACGATCACCTCCCTGCACAAGGGCGCGACCGAGGCCCTCGGCGGCTACAAGGACCCCAAGCCGATGGTGTTCTCGGGCCTCTACCCGCTGGACGGCTCGGAGTACCCGGACCTCCGCGAGGCCCTCGACAAGCTCCAGCTCAACGACGCCGCGCTCGTCTACGAGCCGGAGACCTCCGCCGCGCTCGGCTTCGGCTTCCGCGTCGGCTTCCTGGGACTCCTCCACCTCGACGTCATTCGTGAGCGGCTCGAGCGCGAGTTCGGGCTGGATCTGATCGCCACCGCCCCCAACGTGGTCTACCGCGTGGTCATGGAGGACGGCAGCGAGCACACGGTCACCAACCCGAGCGAGTTCCCCGAGGGCAAGATCGACGACGTGTTCGAGCCGGTCGTGCGCGCCACGATCCTGGCCCCGAGCGAGTTCATCGGCGCGATCATGGAGCTGTGCCAGACCCGTCGCGGCACGCTGATCGGCATGGACTACCTCTCCGAGGACCGGGTCGAGATCCGCTACACCCTGCCCCTCGCCGAGATCGTCTTCGACTTCTTCGACCAGCTGAAGTCCAAGACGCGCGGTTACGCCTCCCTCGACTACGAGCCCACGGGCGAGCAGGCCTCCAGCCTGGTCAAGGTCGACATCCTGCTGCACGGCGACAAGGTCGACGCCTTCTCCGCCGTCACCCACAAGGACGCCGCGTACGCCTACGGTGTGCGGCTCGTCGCCAAGCTGCGCGAGCTCATCCCGCGGCAGGCCTTCGAGGTGCCGATCCAGGCCGCGATCGGCTCCCGGGTCATCGCCCGCGAGACCATCCGCGCCATCCGCAAGGACGTCCTCGCCAAGTGCTACGGCGGTGACATCTCCCGTAAGCGGAAGTTGCTGGAGAAGCAGAAGGAAGGCAAGAAGCGCATGAAGATGGTCGGCTCGGTGGAGGTGCCGCAGGAGGCCTTCATCGCCGTCCTGTCGAGCGACGAGTCCACCGGCAAGAAGAAGTAGCCGACGGGTCGGCGAGGAGCGGCGGCGAGTAGCTGCTCTGTGCATCTAACGGGTCCATGTGCCGACGGCGCATGGACCCGTTCGTTATGAAGCGGCGCCTTGCAAGCCCTTACGCGCCGGTCCCCGGCCCTTTACTCTGATCCCGAATCGAAGGTTACTCGCCAGTTAGTTACGTAGGCAGTCACGTAGACGGTTACGTAGTTACGCACCGCCAGCAGGCACCGCCGCCGCCCGGAGGACGTCGTGAGCGACACACAGACCCTGATCGAGAACCGGCCGCCCTCCGTGGCGACCCTCTTCCTTGAGCGCGTCGAACGGACTCCCGACGCGGAGGCGTACCGGTACCCGGTGCCCGCCGCCTCCGGTACCGGTCCCGACGACTGGAAGTCGCTCAGTTGGGGGCAGGCCGCCGATCGGGTCTACGCGATCGCCGCCGGCCTCGTCGACCTCGGCGTCCAGCCCGAGGAACGCGTCGCGCTCGCCTCCTCCACCCGGGTGGAGTGGGTCCTCGCCGACCTCGGCGTGATGTGCGCGGGCGCCGCGACCACCACGGTCTACCCGTCGACCAACGCCGAGGAGTCGGCGTTCATCCTCTCCGACTCCGAGTCCAGGGTCCTCATCGCCGAGGACGCGACCCAGCTCGCCAAGGCCGTCGAGCGCCGCGCCGACCTGCCGGACCTCCGGCACGTGGTCGTCATCGACGCCGAGGGCGTGGAGACCGACGGCGACTGGGTCCTCTCCCTCGCCGACCTGGAGACGCGCGGTCGCGCCTACCTGGAGAAGCACCCCGAGTCCGTCAAGGAGCGGGTCGCCGCGATCACCTCCACGCAGCTCGCGACCCTCATCTACACCTCGGGCACCACCGGCCGCCCCAAGGGCGTCCGCCTCCCGCACGACAACTGGTCGTACATGGCCAAGGCCATCGCCGCCACCGGCCTCGTCACCCAGGACGACGTCCAGTACCTGTGGCTGCCGCTCGCCCACGTCTTCGGCAAGGTCCTCACCTCGGGTCAGATCGAGGTCGGGCACGTCACCGCCCTCGACGGCCGGGTGGAGAAGATCATCGAGAACCTGCCGGTGGTCCAGCCGACCTACATGGCGGCCGTGCCCCGCATCTTCGAGAAGGTCTACAACGGGGTCGCCGCCAAGGCCCGCGCCGCCGGCGGCGCCAAGTACAAGATCTTCCTGTGGGCCGCCGACGTCGCCCGCGAGTACGCCAAGGCCACCCAGGACAACTTCCGCCGCACGGGCACCGCCTCCGCGCCCTTCGGCCTCACCGCCAAGCACAAGGTCGCCGACGTCCTCGTCTACAGCAAGATCCGCGAGGCCTTCGGCGGCAACCTGCGCGCCTGCATCTCCGGCTCCGCCGCGCTCGCCCCCGACATCGGCTACTTCTTCGCCGGCGCCGGCATCCACATCCTGGAGGGCTACGGCCTCACGGAGACCTCCGCCGCCTCCTTCGTCAACCCGGGCGAGGCCTACCGCACCGGCACCGTCGGCAAGCCGCTCCCCGGCACCGAGGTCCGGATCGCCGACGACGGCGAGATCCTGCTGCGCGGCCCCGGCGTCATGGAGGGCTACCACGGCCTGCCGGAGAAGACGGTCGAGGTCCTGGAGTCCGACGGCTGGTTCCACACCGGCGACATCGGCGAGCTCTCGGCCGACGGCTACCTCCGGATCACCGACCGCAAGAAGGACCTGATCAAGACGTCCGGCGGCAAGTACATCGCGCCGGCCGAGGTCGAGGGTCAGTTCAAGGCCGTCTGCCCGTTCGTCTCGAACATCCTGGTCCACGGCGCCGACCGGAACTTCTGCACCGCCCTGATCTCCCTCGACGAGCCCTCCATCCTCGGCTGGGCCGCCGACCACGAGCTCGCGGGCAGGACGTACGCCGAGGTCGTCGCCGCCCCGCAGACCCAGAAGCTCATCCAGGGCTACGTCGACCGCCTCAACGAAGGCCTCCAGCGCTGGCAGACGATCAAGAAGTTCCGCCTGCTGCCGCGCGACCTCGACATCGAGCACGGCGAGCTGACGCCGTCGCTGAAGCTGAAGCGGCCGGTCGTGGAGCGGGAGTACAAGGGGCTCATCGAGGAGATGTACGCGGGCTCGCGCGAGTCCTGAACCCTCTCCCGGCCCCGGTCCTGACCTGCGCGGACCTTGGTTGTCCACAGGTCGGTCGGTTTCCTCGGGCAGTACGGGACAATGGGCTCATGCCTTCCGTACTGCCCGATGGTGAGTCCGTTCCCGACGACGGGGCGCTGCCCCCGCACGCCCTCGAAGGGGCGGGGGAGCGGCCGCTCGGGTTCTATCTGCACGTGCCGTACTGCGCGACGCGGTGCGGCTACTGCGACTTCAACACGTACACGGCGAGCGAGCTGCGCGGTACGGGCGGGGTGCTCGCCTCCCGGGACAACTACGCCGAGCAGGTCGTCGAGGAGATCCGGCTCGCCCGGAAGGTCCTCGGCGACGACCCCCGGCCGGTGCGGACCGTCTTCGTCGGCGGCGGCACGCCGACGCTGCTCGCCGCCGGGGACCTCGTACGGATGCTGGGGGCGATCCGTGACGAGTTCGGGCTCGCGGACGGCGCCGAGGTGACGACGGAGGCCAATCCGGAGTCCGTGAACCCGGCGTACCTCGCCGAGCTGCGGGAGGGCGGCTTCAACCGGATCTCCTTCGGCATGCAGAGCGCGAAGCAGCACGTCCTGAAGATCCTCGACCGTACGCACACCCCCGGGCGCCCCGAGGCGTGCGTCGCCGAGGCGCGGGCCGCCGGCTTCGACCACGTCAACCTGGACCTCATCTACGGCACGCCCGGGGAGACCGACGACGACTGGCGGGCGTCGCTCGACGCGGCGATCGGCGCGGGGCCCGACCACGTCAGCGCGTACGCGCTGATCGTCGAGGAAGGCACGCAGCTCGCGCGTCGCATCCGGCGCGGGGAGGTGCCGATGACCGACGACGACGTCCACGCCGACCGGTACCTGATCGCCGAAGAGGCCTTCGAGAAGGCGGGCTTCTCCTGGTACGAGGTGTCCAACTGGGCCACCTCGGAGGCCGGGCGCTGCCTCCACAACGAGCTGTACTGGCGCGGCGCCGACTGGTGGGGCGCGGGGCCCGGGGCGCACTCGCACGTCGGGGGCGTCCGCTGGTGGAACGTGAAGCACCCCGGGACGTACGCGGCGGCCCTGGCCGCCGGGAAGTCGCCGGGCGCGGGGCGGGAGATCCTCGCGGAGGAGGACCGGCGCGTGGAGCGGATCCTGCTGGAGCTGCGGCTCCGGGACGGCGTCGAGCTGTCGATCCTCAAGCCGGCGGGGCTTGCGGCGGCCGCGCGGGCGCTGGCGGACGGGCGACTCGACCCCGCGTCGTACGAGGCCGGGCGGGCCGTTCTGACGCTGCGGGGTCGGCTGCTCGCGGACGCGGTCGTGCGGGACCTGGTGGACTAGGGCGCCGCGCGTCGGGGTGCGGGGTGCGGGGTGCGGGGGCGGAGGCTCCCGCAAGGGAGCCGTCCCGTTGTGCCCACCCGTTCCGCCCCGGCGGAACGAATGCCCACAACGGGCGGGGGCTCGCTAGGGCGCCGTCACGAAGTCGATCAGTTCCTCCACGCGGCCCAGCAGCTCCGGCTCCAGGTCCTTGTAGGAGTTCACGCGCTTGAGGATCGCCTGCCATACCGCGCCGGTGTTGTCCGAGGGCCAGCCCAGGGCGTGGCAGACGCCCGTCTTCCAGTCCTGGCCGTGCGGGACCCTCGGCCAGGCCCTGATGCCCACCGAGGACGGCTTCACGGCCTCCCAGATGTCGATGTACGGGTGGCCGACCACCAGGACGTCCGGGGACGTCACCTGCGCGGCGATCCTCGACTCCTTCGAGCCCGGGACCAGGTGGTCCACCAGGACGCCCAGGCGGGCGTCCGGGGCCGGGCCGAACTCGGCCACGATCGACGGCAGGTCGTCGACGCCCTCCAGGTACTCCACGACCACGCCCTCGATGCGGAGGTCGTCGCCCCAGACCCGTTCGACGAGTTCGGCGTCGTGCCGGCCCTCGACGTAGATGCGGCCCGCCCGGGCGACCCGGGCCCGCGCGCCCGGCACCGCGACCGAGCCGGACGCCGTACGGGTGGGGCGTACCGGGGCGGCGGCGGACGGGCGGACCAGGGTGACCACCCGGCCCTCCAGGAGGAAGCCGCGCGGCTCCATCGGGAAGACCCGGTGCTTGCCGAAGCGGTCCTCCAGGGTCACCGTGCCCGCCTCGCAGCGGATCACCGCCCCGCAGAAGCCCGTGGAGACTTCCTCGACGACGAGGTCGTGGTCCGCCGGGACCTCCGGGACGGGGGCCGACCGCTTCCAAGCAGGTGTCAGGTCCGGGTCGTAGCTGCGCATTTGGGCGAGGTTATGACACGGCGAAGCGGCGTGCCAGTTCCTCGCGCTGTGTCCGGACGAACGTGGCGTCGACCGTCGCCCCGTGGCCCGGTACGTACACCGCGTCCTCGCCGCCCAGCGACAGCAGCCGGTCCAGCGCGTCCGGCCAGCGGGACGGGATCGCGTCCGGGCCCGCCTGCGGCTCGCCCGACTCCTCCACCAGATCCCCGCAGAAGACGACCTCGCGCTCCCCGGGGACGAAGAGCGCCAGATCGTGGCCCGTGTGGCCCGGGCCGACGTTCGCCAGGAGCACCTGCCGACCGCCCAGGTCGAGCGTCCACTCCCCGGAGACCACGTGCCGCGGGCTCACCAGGACGTCGGCGGCCTCCGTCGCCGCCCGCTCGTCGACCCCCTGCGCCATCGCGTCCTTGCGCAGGTCCTCCCGGTCCCGCTCCCGGCTCAGCAACTCGTCCACCCCCACCGCGCCGAAGACCTCCGCGCCCGCGAACGCCGCCGTGCCGAAGACGTGGTCGAAGTGCGGGTGGCTCAGTGCGATGTGCGTCACTCTTCGGCCGTCCGTCAACGCCGCGATCTGGCCGCGCAGCTCGGCGCCCTCCGCGAGCGTCGAGCCCGTGTCGTACAGCAGCAGCCCCTTCGCGCCCACGACCAGGCCCACCGTGGCGTCCCAGCCGGGCAGCCGGCGTCGGCCCACTCCGTCCCCCAGCCGCTCCCAGCCGTACGCTTCCCAATCGATGTCCATGGGGCGACGCTAACCGGTGCGCCCCCGCCTCCTTGCCAGGAGCGTTGCCCGCCGCCGTACACTGGCCGGGGGATTGCTGGCACTCGGGCAGGGTGAGTGCCAAAACCGGAGCAACCGGAGCATCCGGAACGACGAGGACAGCTGGAGGTGCGCACGATGCTCAGCGAACGCAGACTCGAGGTGCTGCGCGCCATCGTCCAGGACTACGTCGGGACGGAGGAGCCGGTCGGCTCGAAGGCGCTCACCGAGCGCCACAAGCTCGGCGTCTCGCCCGCCACGGTCCGCAACGACATGGCCGTGCTGGAGGAGGAGGGCTACATCGCCCAGCCTCACACCAGCGCCGGGCGCATCCCGACCGACAAGGGCTACCGGCTCTTCGTCGACCGGCTGGCCGGCGTCAAGCCGCTGTCGACGCCCGAGCGGCGCGCCATCCACAACTTCCTGGACGGGGCCGTCGACCTCGACGACGTCGTCGGGCGGACGGTCCGGCTGCTCGCCCAGCTGACCCGGCAGGTCGCCGTCGTCCAGTACCCCTCGCTGACCCGCTCGACCGTCCGGCACGTGGAGCTGCTCGCGCTGGCCCCGGCCCGCCTGATGCTCGTGCTCATCACGGACACCGGCCGCGTCGAGCAGCGCGTCATCGACTGCCCCGCGCCCTTCGGCGAGACCTCCCTCGCCGACCTGCGGGCCAGGCTCAACAGCCGGGTCGTCGGCCGCCGGTTCGCCGACGTGCCGCAGCTGGTGCAGGACCTCCCCGAGTCCTTCGAAGAGCTCGAGGACCGCGCCACGGTCTCGACCGTGCTCGCGACCCTCCTCGAAACGCTCGTGGAGGAGCACGAGGAGCGGCTGATGATCGGCGGCACCGCCAATCTCACCCGCTTCGGACCCGACTTCCCCCTGATGATCAGGCCCGTCCTGGAAGCTCTGGAGGAGCAGGTCGTGCTCCTCAAGCTGCTCGGCGAGGCCAAGGAATCGGGCATGACCGTACGCATCGGGCACGAGAACGCCCACGAGGGGCTGAGCTCCACGTCCGTCGTCTCGGTCGGCTACGGTTCGGGCGGCGAAGCAGTCGCCAAACTCGGCGTGGTCGGACCGACCCGCATGGACTACCCCGGAACGATGGGAGCGGTACGCGCAGTGGCACGTTACGTCGGACAGATCCTGGCGGAGTCGTAAGTGGCCACGGACTACTACGCCGTACTCGGCGTGCGCCGCGACGCTTCCCAGGACGAGATCAAGAAGGCCTTCCGGAGGCTCGCGCGCGAGCTGCACCCGGATGTGAATCCCGATCCGAAGACGCAGGAACGCTTCAAGGAGATCAACGCCGCCTACGAGGTCCTCTCGGACCCGCAGAAGAAGCAGGTCTACGACCTCGGCGGCGACCCGCTCTCGGCCTCCGGCGGGGGCGGCGCGGGCGGCTTCGGCGCGGGTGGCTTCGGCAACTTCTCCGACATCATGGACGCGTTCTTCGGCACGGCCTCGCAGCGCGGTCCGCGCTCGCGGACCCGCCGCGGCCAGGACGCCATGATCCGTCTGGAGATCGACCTCAACGAGGCGGCCTTCGGCACCACCAAGGACATCCAGGTCGACACGGCCGTCGTCTGCACCACCTGTTCGGGTGAGGGTGCCGCGCCCGGCACCTCCGCCCAGACCTGTGACATGTGCCGCGGTCGCGGCGAGGTCTCCCAGGTCACCCGGTCCTTCCTGGGCCAGGTCATGACCTCCCGGCCCTGCCCGCAGTGCCAGGGCTTCGGCACCGTCGTCCCGACCCCGTGCCCCGAGTGCGCGGGCGACGGCCGGGTCCGGTCCCGTCGCACCCTCACCGTCAAGATCCCGGCCGGTGTCGACAACGGCACCCGGATCCAGCTCGCCGGCGAGGGCGAGGTCGGCCCCGGCGGCGGCCCGGCCGGTGACCTGTACGTCGAGATCCACGAGATCCCGCACGACACGTTCCAGCGGCGCGGCGACGACCTGCACTGCACGGTGACCATCCCGATGACGGCGGGCGCGCTCGGCACGAAGGTGCCGCTGCAGACCCTCGACGGCATCGAGGAGATCGACATCCGTCCGGGCACGCAGTCCGGCCAGTCGGTCCCGCTGCACGGCCGCGGCGTCACGCACCTGCGGGGCAACGGCCGGGGCGACCTGATCGTGCACGTCGAGGTGCAGACCCCGGGCAAGCTCGACGCGGAGCAGGAGCGGCTCCTGCGCGAGCTGGCCAAGCTGCGCGGCGAGGAGCGGCCCACCGGGCAGTTCCAGCCGGGTCAGCAGGGCTTGTTCTCGCGCCTGAAGGACGCCTTCAACGGGCGGACCTGACCGGACGGCATCGTGAGGGAAGGGGCGGGGCGGCGACGGGCCGTTCCGCCCCTTTCCGTTCTGCCCCCTCCGTCTCCGGAGGACCGCCTTCCGTGACCTGACGTACCGATTCGGCCCGCCGCGGCCGTCATGAAACGATGCCCGTATGTCCACCACCGCACTGAACGATCTCTTTCGGCATCCGATCGTGCAGGCCCCCATGGCGGGTGGCGCTTCCTGTCCCGAGCTCGTCGGGGCCGTCTGCGAGGCCGGTGCGCTCGGTTTCCTGGCCGGCGGGTACAAGACGGCCGGAGGCCTGTACCAGGAGATCAAGCAGGTACGCGGGCTCACCGCGCGCCCCTTCGGCGTCAACCTCTTCGTGCCGCAGGGCGGCCCGCACGCCGACCCCGCCGCCGTCGAGGTCTACCGGCACCAGCTCGCGGGCGAGGCGACCTGGTACGAGACCTCCCTCGGCGAGGCCGACGACTGCCGCGACGACGACGGCTACGACGCCAAGCTGGCGATCCTCCTGGACGACCCGGTCCGCGTCGTGTCCTTCACCTTCGGCTGTCCCGCTCCCGAGACGCTCGCCGCCTTCGCCCGCGCCGGAACGTTCACGCTCGTCACCGTCACCTCGGCCGAGGACGCCCTCGCCGCCGAGCGGGCCGGTGCCGCCGCCGTCTGCGTCCAGGGTGCCGAGGCCGGCGGCCACCAGAGCACGTACCGCGACGACCCGGCCGACGACGGCACCCCGGGGACCGGGCTCCTCGCCCTCCTCACCCAGGTCCGCGAGAGCGTCGCGCTGCCGGTCGTCGCCACCGGCGGGATCATGCGCGGCGCGCAGATCGCCGCCGTCCTCGCCGCCGGCGCCGACGCCGCCATGCTCGGCACCGCCTTCCTCGGCTGCCCCGAGTCCGGCGCGCATCCGCTGCACAAGCGGGCCCTGACCGATCCGCTCTTCACCCGGACCGCCTTCACCCGGGCCTTCTCCGGGCGTCCCGCGCGCGGGCTCGTCAACCGCTTCATGCGCGAGCACGGGCCGTACGCCCCCGCCGCCTACCCCGAGGTCCACCACCTCACCGCCCCGCTCCGCAAGGCCGCCGCCACCTCCGGCGACTCCCAGGGCATGGCCCTGTGGGCCGGGCAGGGCCACCGGCTCGCCCGCGAACTCCCCGCAGGGCAGCTCGTCGAGGTCCTGGCCGCCGAACTCGACACCGCCCTCTCCGACCTGGCCCACAGGAGCGCCTCATGACCGCACCCGTCTTCGTCGTCGACACCGTTCCCGGCCCCGGGAGCTTCCTCCTGGACGGGTCCGAGGGCCGGCACGCCGTCTCCGTGAAGCGGCTGCGCGAGGGCGAGGAGCTCGTCCTCGCCGACGGCCGGGGCCGCTGGGCCGAGTGCGTGGTGCTGGCCGCCGAGGGCAAGGACCAGCTGACCGTGCGGGTCGCCGAGGTGCACGAGGACGCCGAGGAGTCGCCGCGGATCACGGTCGTCCAGGCGTTGCCCAAGGGCGACCGGGGCGAACTCGCCGTGGAGACCATGACGGAGACCGGGGTCGACGCGATCGTCCCCTGGGCCGCCTCCCGCTGCATCACCCAGTGGAAGGGCGACCGGGGCCTCAAGGCGCTCGCCAAGTGGCGTGCCACCGCCCGCGAGGCGGGCAAGCAGTCGCGGCGCACCCGCTTCCCCGAGGTCGCCGACCTGATGACGACCAAGCAGCTCGCCGCCCTCCTCGCGGCCGCCGACTTCGCCGCCGTCCTCCACGAGGACCGCGCGCATCCGTCCGGCGCGCTGGCCACCGCCGAACTGCCCGCGAAGGGCTCGATCGTGCTGATCGTCGGACCCGAGGGCGGCGTCTCCCCGGACGAGCTCGCGGCCTTCGAGGCGGCCGGCGCGAAGCCGTACCGGCTGGGCCGCAGTGTCCTGCGCACCTCCACGGCGGGTACGGCGGCGACGGCCCTCGTCCTGGGGCGCACCGGCCGCTGGAGCTGAAGGATTTAGTCGGAACCCGGTGGACGGGTGCCACCGGGTTCTTCATAGGGTGGCCGCATGGCCGACGAGTCCCCTCTGATCCGCAGTCTGCGCGCCGCCGTTGCCGCCGCCCCCGGTGACGTACCCCTGCGCCTCCACTTCGCCGAGCTGCTCCTTTCCGAGGGGCGCAACGAGGAGGCCGTCGCGGAGGCGGCCGTCGCCCTCCAGCACGCGCCCGGCGACGCGGACGCCCGCGCGCTGATGATGCGGGCGATGGGCATGCCTCCCGCGACGCCTCCCGTGACGCCTCCCGCGGCGGCACCCGCGGCACCTCCTGCGGCGGCACCCGTGACGCCTCCCGCCGTCGAGCAGCCCGCGCCTCCCGCGCCCGCGCCCGCTCCCGAGGCCCCCGCCTCCGCCCCCGCCCCCGCCTTCGACTGGGACGCCGCCGAGCAGCAGGTCCAGGACCTCGTCGGGCCTCGCTTCCTGGACGAGCCGCAGGCCGCCGACGGCGAGGGCGCCGCCGGGGACGCCGCCGCCTGGGACGTGGACGCCCCCGGCGCCGTGCGGCTCGCCGACGTCGGCGGCATGGAGGAGGTCAAGGACCGCCTGGAGGCCGCCTTCCTCGCCCCCATGCGCAACCCCGAACTGCGCAGGCTGTACGGAAAGTCGCTGCGCGGCGGCCTGCTCCTGTACGGGCCGCCCGGCTGCGGCAAGACCTTCATCGCCCGGGCCGTCGCGGGCGAGCTCGGCGCGAACTTCCTCACCGTCTCGCTCTCCGACGTCCTCGACATGTGGATCGGGGCCTCCGAGAAGAACATCCACGACATCTTCGAGACCGCGCGCCGCCAGGCTCCCTGCGTCGTCTTCCTCGACGAGCTGGACGCCCTCGGCGCCAAGCGTTCCCGTACGCACCACAGCGGGCTGCGCAACGTCGTCAACCAGCTCCTCACCGAGCTCGACGGCATCGCGAGCGGCGCCGGCAACGAAGGCGTCTTCGTGCTCGCCGCCACCAACGTGCCCTGGGACGTGGACATCGCGCTCCGCCGCCCGGGCCGCCTCGACCGCACGCTCCTCGTGCTGCCGCCGGACGCCGCCGCCCGGGAGGCGATCCTCCGCTACCACCTGCGCGAGCGCCCCATCGAGGCCGTCGACCTCGGCAAGCTCGTCAAGGTCACCGAGGACTTCTCCGGCGCCGACCTCGCCCATCTCTGCGAGACCGCCGCCGAGGCCGCGCTCCTCGACTCCGCCCGCAGCGGCTCCGTACGCCTCATCACCACCAAGGACCTCCTCGGCGCGGCCAAGCAGATCAAGCCGTCCACGGAGCCGTGGTTCGCCGCCGCCCGGAACGTCGCCATGTTCGCCAACGAGGGCGGGCTGTACGACGACCTCCTCGCCTACCTGAAGCGGAAGCGCAAGCTGTGACCACTCCGACCGCGCTCCTGCGCGCCGAGGCGCTGTACGACACCGGGCGGTACGAGCAGGCCGGGGCGCTCGTCGCCCAGCACCTGGCGACCGACCCGGAGGACGCCGACGCCCTCGTCCTGCTCGCCCGCTGCCACCACCGGGCCGGCGACGGTCCGGCCGCCCTGGCCGCCGTGGACCAGGCGCTGGGCGCCCGGCCCGAGCTGCTCATGGGCTGGCTGATGCGCGTGCAGATCCTGCTGGGCCTGAAGCGGTTCCCGGAGGCCGAGACGACCGCCCGGCGCGCCGTCGCGATCGCCCCGCAGTACTGGGGCAGCCACTACGCGCTCGGCACCGCCCTCGCCGAGCACGCCGAGCACTCCCGCACCCCGGCCCGCGCGGTCGAGGCGTACGAGGCGGCCCGGGCCGCCGTCGCCCTCGGCCCCGAGGAGGACGCGGCGCACTTCCTCGTGGGCCTGACCGCCCAGCGCCGGGGCGACCACGCCACCGCGCAGCGGGCGTACGAGGCTGCTCTGCGGCTCAACCCGCAGAGCAGCGAGGCCCACAACAACCTCTCGCTGCTCCGGCTGCGGCGCCGCTGGTTCCGGCGCGGTGCCTGGACGCAGGCCGCCGAGGGCTTCGTCGCCTCCGCCGCGCTCGACCTCGACGACCGCAAGGCCCGGTACAACCTGGAGGCCATGGCCTGGAACACCGCAGCCGGGGCCCGCTGGGTGGCCCTCGTCGGCTTCATCGCCTCCTTCCTCGCCACCGCCCCGGTCCGCTCCGGAGCCACCGGCGCCGAGGCCGTCGTCCCCTTCGTGATCGGCGCGGCCGTCGTCGTCGGCGCCTGGGGCGGCTGGGTGCTGTGGATGGGCCGCCGGGTCCCGGCCCGGCTGCGCCGCCCGATGCTGCTCGTCGCGCGCGCCTGCCGGCCGGTGATCGCGATGGCGACCGCGGTGGGGCTGCTCGGTCTGTACTCGGTGGTGACGTTGGCGTTGTGGTCGTTCGATTCGGGCGTCGTGGGCGGGCTCGGGACGCCGCTGTTCTGGGCGGTGATCATCACGTACTGGGTGAGCCGCTCCGCCCTGAACCGCCGCGCGCCGAAGGACTGACCGGGGGACGACGGTCATGTCGCCGGCGGCGGATAGCATTCCCGTTGGACCGATCCACATCAGAGGCGAGGAGGCCCGGGCCATGGCCGGAGAGCCGCAGAGCGACTGCCTGTTCTGCAAGATCGTGGCGGGGGAGGTGCCGGCGACGATCGTCCGCGAGACGGAGACGACGGTCGCGTTCCGCGACATCAACCCGCAGGCGCCCACCCACGTCCTCGTCATCCCGCGGCTCCACTACCCGGACGCGGCCTCCCTGGCAGCCGCCGCGCCGACCGTCGCCGCCGACATACTGCGCGAGGCCGGAGAGATCGCCGCGCAGGAGAAGGTCGACGGCCACGGCTTCCGGATCGTCTTCAACACCGGCGCCGGCGCGGGTCAGACCGTCTTCCACGCCCACGCGCACGTGCTGGGCGGCCGCGGTCTCAACTGGCCGCCCGGATAGTCCGTGTCCGTACGCGAACTGGTCGTCCTCGGGACCGCCAGCCAGGTCCCGACCCGGCACCGCAACCACAACGGCTATCTACTGCGCTGGGACGGCCAGGGCATCCTCTTCGACCCCGGCGAGGGCACGCAGCGCCAGATGCTGCGGGCCGGGGTCGCCGCGCACGACCTGGACCGGATCTGCGTCACGCACTTCCACGGCGACCACTCGCTCGGCCTGGCCGGGGTGATCCAGCGGATCAACCTCGACCAGGTTCCGCACCCGGTCACCGCCCACTACCCGGCGAGCGGGCAGCACTTCTTCGAGCGGCTGCGGTACGCCACGGCCTACCGCGAGACCGTGAAGCTGACCGAGGCGCCCGTCGCCGCCGACGGGCCGCTCGCGGTCACCGAGGCGTACACCCTCGACGCGCACAGGCTCTCCCACCCCGTCGAGTCCTACGGCTACCGGGTCACCGAGCCCGACGGGCGCCGGATCCTGCCCGAGCGGCTCGCCGCGCACGGCATCAAGGGCCCCGACGTGGGCCGGATCCAGCGGGACGGCGTGCTGGACGGCGTGACCCTCGAAGAGGTCAGCGAGGTCCGGCGCGGGCAGCGCTTCGCCTTCGTCATGGACACCCGCCTCTGCGACGGGGTGCACGCGCTCGCGGAGGGCGCCGACATGCTCGTCATCGAGTCGACCTTCCTCGACGAGGACGTCCGGCTCGCCACCGACCACGGGCATCTGACGGCCGGACAGGCCGCGGCCGTGGCGCGGGACGCGGGCGTGCGCCACCTCGTCCTGACCCACTTCTCGCAGCGCTACGACGACCCGGCCGAGTTCGAGCGACAGGCGCGGGCGGCCGGGTTCGACGGCGAACTGAGCATTGCCCAGGACCTCATGAGGGTCCCCGTACCGAAGAGATAGAGCACCACCCATGCCCCTCCCCACGGAACTTCCCACGGCACTCCCCACGGCGCTCCCCAAGGCCGAGCTGCACCTCCACATCGAAGGCACCCTCGAACCCGAGCTGGCCTTCGCGCTCGCCGCGCGCAACGGCGTCACCCTGCCGTACGCGGACACCACCGCGCTGCGCGAGGCGTACGAGTTCAGCGACCTCCAGTCCTTCCTGGACCTCTACTACGGGCTGATGGCGGTCCTGCGCACCGCCGGGGACTTCACGGAGCTCGCCGACGCCTATCTGGAGCGGGCCGCCGGCCAGGGCGTCCGGCACGCCGAGATCTTCTTCGACCCGCAGGCGCACACCGCGCGCGGGGTCCCGATCGGCACGGTGATCGAGGGCCTCGGGGCAGCCCTCGACCGGGCCGAGGAGCGGTACGGGATCTCGACGCGGCTCATCATGTGCTTCCTGCGCGACGAGTCCGCCGAGTCGGCCATGGCCACCCTGGAGGCCGCGAAGCCGTACCTGGACCGGATCACCGGCGTCGGACTGGACTCGGCGGAGGTCGGCCACCCGCCGGCGAAGTTCCGCGAGGTGTACGAGGAGGCCGCCCGGCTCGGGCTGCGGCGCGTCGCCCACGCGGGCGAGGAGGGCCCCGCGGAGTACGTCCGCGAGGCCCTGGACGTCCTCGGGGCGGAGCGCGTCGACCACGGTCTGCGCTGCATGGAGGACCCGGAGCTCGTCGGCCGGCTGGCCCGCGAGCGGGTGCCGCTGACGCTCTGCCCCCTGTCGAACGTCCGGCTCCGCGTCATCGACACGCTCGCCGACCATCCGCTCCGCGCGATGATGGCCGCGGGTCTGCTGGTGACGGTGAACTCCGACGACCCGGCCTACTTCGGCGGCTACGCGGGCGACAACTTCGACGCGGTGCGGGAATCCCTCGGTCTCACGGAGGACCAGCTGCGCACCCTCGCCCGCAACTCCTTCGAGGCCTCCTTCCTGGAGGACGACGAGCCGCGCAGGGCCCGCTTCCTCGCCGAGGTGGAGGCCTACGACTTCGGCGCCTCCTAGGGCTCTCCTAGGGCTCTCCCAGCGCTCCCCGGTGTCGATGATCGCGCCTTCGCACCGGCCGACCATCCGATGATTCCTCGGCGGTGATCGCCCGGTCGAGCACACTTGCAAGCGGTGGCGGCGGGCAGGCGTGTTGCCCGTTTCGGGTCCGATGGCGAGTGCCATCATCGGGCAAAAATCCGCTCCTCTATCAATGGGGCCGTGAGGCCTTGAGGAGGACCATCGCATGTCAAGGGTCGGTCGGTGCGCGCGTCTGTTCGCCGCACTTCTGTTGATGCTCGTGGGCTCGGCCGCCGTAGGCGCCACTTCCGCCCACGCCGCCACCGAGCAAATCACCGTGAGCCTCTACCGGGTCGTCGAAATCTCCTGTGACGAGGGAGACGGCGAGGCGTGTGGGAACGACTACTATCCGAAATTCGAGATCGACCATCAAGGGCTGTTCGACGGGAAAGACGACTACTGCTGCGCCCACGGGGCCGACTTCAGGACCAACTGGGTCCGGACGGCGACCGTGGACACCAGCCACAACCCCGTCGCCATCCACTTGGAGCTGTGGGACCAGGACGACCTGAGCGCCGACGACCCCGTCAAGTGGGTCGGTGGGAGCAACGACCTCAACCTCTCGTTCGACCTGATGACCTGCACGTTCACCGGAGGCGGTCTGACCGGTCAACAGGGAGCGGGGGTCCCCACCCTGGCCGGTGAGAGCGAGGGCTCCGTCGCCCGGGGCTACTTCACGATCACCACACCCTCGTGCGTGAGCCTGGCGAACAGCGTGGACAGCGACGGCGACGGCCTCATGAACACCTGGGAGGTCCCGGGCAGGGGCTACGACTTCGACACCGACGGGACCGTGGACCTGCCCCTGGGCGACCAGCCGTACGGGGCCGTCCCCTACCGCAAGGACCTGTTCGTCGAGGCGGACTACATGGCCGAGACCAAACCGCAGGCCGAGGCGCTCGCCGACGTGGTCAAGGCGTTCGCCGAGGCTCCGGTCGACCCGTACCCCGATCCGGCCGACGCGACGAAGACCAAGTTCCGGGGCGTCAACCTCCATGTGACGGAGGGAGAGGCCGTCACGACCGTGAACCCCCTCATGTGGCGGTCGAACGGCCCTGGCACAGCGGACGACTTCAACGACCTGAAGAGCGGGAGCCCGCCGGGCCCTTGCACCGGATTCTTCGGCTCGGCAGCCGATCGGTCCAGCTCCAACTGCGCGAACATCCTGAGTGCGAAACGCCAGGCCTTCCGCTACATGCTCTTCGCCATCAGCTTCTTCGACGGATCCACGCCGCCCAAGGCGTCGACGGCGTCGGGCAGTTCCGAGTGGACCTCCGCGGGCCCGCAGGGCGGCAACGACTTCATCGTGACCCTGGACACCTGGGTTCCCTCGACGATCGCGAAGATCGGCGCACGCAGGAAGGCCGAGGCCGCCACCTTCATGCACGAGCTCGGGCACACGCTGAGCCTGGGACACGGCGGCAACGACGCGGTCAACTGCAAACCGAACTACCTCAGCGTCATGAACTACACGCTGCAGTTCGCGGGCAGGGACCCCGACAGGCCGCTGGACTACTCCAGCGCGGCCCGGGGCACGGCCCTCGGGACGACCCCGGCCACGGTGCTCAACGAGGCGAGCCTGAACGAGAACAACGGCGTGTACGGGACGCCCTCACCCGCGCGCAAGACCGTCTACGGAGTCGGCGGCAAGCTGCGCGTCGCACCCGCCACGAACGGTCCCCTCAACTGGAACGAAACCGGCGGCGACAAGGAATCCGCCATCCCGGCCGACATCAACTACATCCAGTCCATCGGTCCTGACGACGGCGGATGCAGCAAGGCCAGCCCCGGCCAGAGCCTGGGCGGCTTCGACGACTGGGCGCACATCCAGTACAACCCCCGCCTCAACGCCGAGTTCTTCGCCGACGGAGACCGCCCGCTCCTGCCGGAGCTGACCGAGGAATCGGTCCGCGCCATGTTCCAGCAGGCCGACCTCAAGATCGCCAAGTCCTCCGACGAAGCCGACGCCACCGGCGGGGACACGGTGCACTACACGACCACCGTGACCGACCTCGGCCCCGGTACCGCCACGGGCATCCACGTGGACGACACCCTGCCCGACGGCAGCACCCAGCAGCGCTCGCTCGCCGACCTGGCCAACGGCGCCACCGCCACGGTCACACCGGCCTTCACCTACCTCGTGCCGTGCGACACGGCAGACGGCACGGTCCTCACCAACCGCGCCACGGTCACCGGCACCGACACCGAGGGCGTGCCCGACCCGTACACGGACGACAACACGGCACGGGCGACCACCACCGTGCACGCCCCGGTCCTGACCGTGGACAAGGCCGCCACGGCCACCGTCGACGCGGGCCAGGCCATCACGTACACCCTCACCTACGCGAACACGGGGAGCGGCGCCGCATCCGGTGTCACCCTCACCGACACCCTGCCGGCGGGCGTGTACTACAGCCAGGCCCTCGATCTCGGCACCGGCCCCAGGCCGAGCTCCGTGACCCTCAACGACGACGGCACCCGGACCCTGGTCTGGAACGTCGGCAGCCTCCCGGCGCACTCCGGCGACCGGCAGATCGTCTTCACCGCGAGGCCGACGCTCCTGGCCCTGGCCGGCACCACCTACACCGACACCGTGTCCGTCGGCTACAAGAACGCCGGCGGGGCGTGCACCTTCGCGCCCGTCACGGACTCCGCCACCACCACCATCACCGTGACCCCGCCCAGCCGCGACCCGCTCTCCCAGGGCTACTGGAGGAACCACCCGGGGCAGTGGACCGCCGAGTTCCTGGCCCGCGTACAGGCCACCGACCAGCGGTACGACACCGACCGGAGCGGGGCCCTGTCCGCCGCCGAGGTCACCGCGGCATTCCGCGACGACAACGCGCCCAAGAGCATCCTGGGCAAGCAGCTGTTGGCCGTCTACTTCAACCTGGCCACCCGGCGCATCAACGCCGGAACGGCCATCCTCTCGCGTACCACCCAGTCACTGGGCCTGCACAACGTCCGCGAGGCCGTGATCTACGCACAGGACACGCTGCTCCTCCCGGTGAACTCCGGCACCGCGCAGCGCTACAGCAGGATCATCGGAGTGCTGGACGACATCAACGCCAACAGGATCGAGCAGTACTGACGGCTGCCCGAAAGGCCTTCCGTACGCTCCGAGGCCCCGCTCCCGCGCATTTCCGCGCCGGTGGCGGGGCCTCGCCGCGAGGTGTCCGCGCAGCCGCCCCGCCTCCCCGCAGGGCGGCTCCGCGGACCGCGTCAGGCGCGGCAGCGCAGCAGTTCCAGCGGCGGGTCGGAGAGCATGTCCGCCCAGAACTCCTCGCCGTACTCGCGGATGCCCGCCTCGGACACCGAGAGCGGGACCCACTCCAGCGCGCCGAACCCGGCCGCCTTCAGGGACTGTTCGTAGACCTCGCGGCGCGGGCACGTGGTGATGATGGTGATCGGCTGCGGATCGAGAAGAGCGGTGAGCCGACCCCGGCTGCCCGTCTCGATCTGCTCGCCCGTCGCCTCGATGCGGAAGCCGTACTTGTCCAGCGGCGGACCGTCGTACCGGTAGTCGGGCGTCTGGACGAGCAGGAAGAACTCGCCGCCCGGCTTCAGGTTCCGGTGGATGTTCGCGCACATCCGCTCCGTCTCCGCGATGTCCGCCGCGTAGTTGAGACACTGCACGCCCAGCGCGATGTCGAAGCGCCGGTCGAGCTGCCGCAGCTTGGACACATTGCCGACCTCGTAGACCACGCCCAGCGGGTCACGCCGGTCGATCTCCTTCGCGGCGGCGATCATCTCGACGGAGATGTCGACGCCGAAGACCTCGGCGGCGCCGCGCCGCTTGAACTCCCTGCTGTAGAAGCCGGTGCCGCACGCCAGGTCGAGGACCGACTTGCCGGTCACGTCCCCGACCAGGCTCAGGAAGCTCGGTACTTCCCCGTAACGCATCAGCGGCAGGGACTTGAATCCCTCGAAGGCCTCACCGATCTCGTCGTACTGATCCTGCACGCTCACGTGCTTCCCCCATCTGGGTCTGTCCTGTGGGCGGCCATGCCGAACAGCCCCCCGATGGAGGAGGGTTGGCCGGCAGTGGTCGTGGCAGTGAGTCTGCGCCCGCCCTGCCCGGCCTCCGTATGGGCGGATCGCACGAAGAAGTCGGCAGGGTGGCGCTCGTATCACCCAACAAGCAGATCCACCGCGAGGTGAACGTCGCAGGTGGCAGGGGGTGGAGCCGCCGCTATCCGCGGTCCGAGGGACGCGCCAGGCGGAAGGCCGATTTGACCGCGCGGCGGCGTGCCGCGCGGACGGGGAACTCGGTGACCGGCTGTTCCGGGGCGCCCATCTGCGGGACGAGGGCCGGGGTCGCCGAGGCCGTGCCCGCGAGGACCGCGGCGGGGGCGCCGCCGCGCCGGCGGACGGAGCCCGGGACCAGCGGGCGGCCGGAGGCGTGGCGGGCGACGGCCGTCATGGGGATCGCGACGAGGAGCAGCAGGGTGCAGAGGACCACGCCCATGCCCGTGTATCCGGCGCTCTCCGAGAGCAGGCTGCCGACGACGGGGCCGCAGGCCACGCCCAGGGAGGACGCCGAGCCGACCAGGACGGCCCAGCGGCCGCGCGGGTCGAGGGAGGCGGCCAGGCCGAGGAGGTACGAGAGGACGACCGGGTAGACGGCGTTCCACAGGATCTCGCCGGTCGCGAAGGAGGCCAGGCTCCCGGCGGCCGAGCTCAGCAGCACACAGGCCCCGATGACGGCGGTGCCCACGCCGATCGGCACCGCACGGCCGAGCCGCGAGCCGAGCGCGCCGGCCGCCGTGACCCCGGCGAGCCCCGCGCCGAGCGCCGCCGCGAAGACCGCGCCGACGGTGACCTCGGAGAGTCCGGCCTGGGTGAGCCCGATGCGACCGCTCACGCCCCAGAGCGCGTTCTGCGCGAGGGACCAGCACAGGATGCCGCCGGCGAGCACGGCCCCGGCCCGGCGGTACGGCAGCGGACCGGTGGGGGAGGCCGCCTGCTCCGTACGGGCTCCACGCGCGCGCGGGGAACCCGCGAGACGGCCCGTCAGCGGCCACACCAGGGCCGCCGCGCAGGCGATCGCGAGCAGCGGGGGAGCGTGGCCGCCGCCCAGGTGCGGCAGCGTGAGGTAGAGGGCGCCCGCGGTGGCCGAGACGGTCAGCAGGCCCAGCGTCGAGGCCCGGTGCGGGTCGCGCCGGCCGGCGATCCCGGCCGCGGCGACCGCCGTCGCCGTGCCCGAGCCGAGGCCGCCGAGGACCGCGCCCGCGACCACCAGGGGCACGGTGTGGGTCGCGGCGGCGGAGCCGTATCCGACGGCCATGGCGAGGAGGCCCGCGCGGGCCGCCGTGCGGGGGCCGATCCGCTCGCCGCGCGCGGCGAGCGTGAATCCGGCGGCGGAGGAGCCGAGCAGCAGCACGGAGCCGACCAGGCCCGCCTGGGAGGGGCCGAGGCCGAGACCCGAGGCGAGCCGGCCGACGACGGTCGGCAGCAGGTACGGGGCGAGGTAACCGGAGGTGAAGAGGGCGACGAGGGCGACGAGGGCCCCCGAGCCGCGCAGGCGCGACGACATGGGCGTTCCCGGGAAAGGAAAAGGGAGGGGTGGAGCGCCCGGTGGTGCGAGAAGCACGGGGTCGCGGAACCATGTGTATCAAGCAGGTGAGTTGCCGGAGAAGGTGGTATCCGAGAGTAAAGTGTGTGATCCGGGTCACTGTCGGTTTCGTGTGCGGGTTTACGGGTATGGGGTCGACCTTCCTCGTGCGTCCCACCCGTCCCCCGGTCCCCATCGGGCACACTGAGCTGATCCGCACCAGTTCGGGGAGCCGCCGTGAGCACAGCAAGGGGAGACAAGCCGCAACACCACGCCGGGGTCGACCCGTTGGTGTGCCTGCGCGAGCCCACCGACCCCGACTGCGACGTCTTCCTGACGGGCACGGTCTTCCTCGACATCATCTTCACGGGCCTCGACAGCGCCCCCGTCCGCGGCACCGAGTCCTGGGCCCGCGGCATGGGCTCCAGCCCCGGCGGCGTCGCCAACATGGCCACCGCCCTCGCCCGCCTCGGCCTGCGCACCTCCCTCGCCGCCGCCTTCGGCGACGACCACTACGGCGAGTACTGCTGGGACGCCCTGGAGCAGGGCGAGGGCATCGACCTGACGCTCTCCCGCACCGTCCCCGGCTGGCACTCCCCGGTGACCGTCTCCATGGCCTACGAGGGCGAGCGCACGATGGTCTCCCACGGCCACGAGGCCCCGCCCGACGTCGACGCCGCCGCCGGCGCCCTGCCCGCCTACCCGCCGCACGCCCGCGCCGCCGTCGCCTCCCTCGTCCCCGGCCGCAGCGAGGAGTGGGTCGCCCAGGCCGCCCGCGGCGGCGCCAAGGTCTTCGCCGACGTCGGCTGGGACGACACCGGCCAGTGGGACCTCGCGGGCCTCACCGACCTGGAGCACTGCGAGGCCTTCCTGCCCAACGCCGCCGAGGCCATGCGGTACACCCGCACCGACTGCCCCCGGGCCGCCGCCCGCGCCCTCGCCGACAAGGTCCGCTACGCCGTGGTCACCCTCGGTGCCGAGGGCGCCTACGCCGTCGACGGCGCCACCGGCGAGACCGCCGAGGTCCCCGCCATCC
Organism: Streptomyces sp. NPDC042346; assembly: GCF_055581845.1. Taxonomy (NCBI): domain Bacteria; kingdom Bacillati; phylum Actinomycetota; class Actinomycetes; order Kitasatosporales; family Streptomycetaceae; genus Streptomyces; species Streptomyces sp. NPDC042346. The sequence continues at coordinate 396,218 of NZ_JBVJEH010000003.1, forward strand.
AGGTCTCCGCCCTCGACCCGACCGGCGCAGGGGACGTCTTCGTCGCCGGCTTCGTCACCGGCACCCTCGCCGACTGGCCCCTCGCCGACCGGCTCGCCTTCGCCGGCCTCACCGCCGCCCTCTCCGTCCAGGAGTTCGGCGGCTCGCTCTCCGCCCCCACCTGGGGCGAGATCGCCGCCTGGTGGCAGCACGTCCAGGGCCACGCCAAACAGGACCCCGAGGCGCTGCGCGGCCGGTACGCCTTCCTGGAGCGGCTCCTGCCGGCCCCCGCGCGTCCCTGGCCGCTGCGCCGGGCGGTACCGACGATCGGCTTCCGTGCGGCCGCTTCGTAAATCCCTTCGGCCGGTCGCCGCCAGGTCGTAGGCTTGGAAGTCGAGAGGTTGTCGAGCAGCGAGAACCCTGCAACGGGAGGTATGTGCAGGCCACAGTGCCGGCCCATGACGCAGACACCCACAGCCCACGACGGAGCGTCCCTCGACGGGACGACCGACCAGGCCCGCGCCCACTTCACCGTCCCCGCGAAGCATCCGATGGTGAACCTGCTGGGCTCCGGTGACGCGCTTCTCCGCGTCATCGAGAAGTCCTTCCCGCGGGCCGACATCCATGTCCGGGGCAACCAGGTCAGCGCGGTCGGGGACGCGGCGGAAGTCGCCCTGATACAGCGCCTGTTCGACGAGATGATGCTGGTGCTCCGCACCGGTCAGCCGATGACGGAGGACGCAGTGGAACGTTCGATCGCCATGCTCAGGGCGAGCGACAACGGATCGGCGGACGGCGGCGAGACCCCCGCCGAGGTGCTCACGCAGAACATCCTCTCCAGCCGGGGCCGCACGATCCGCCCCAAGACGCTCAACCAGAAGCGGTACGTCGACGCGATCGACAAGCACACGATCGTCTTCGGCATCGGACCCGCCGGTACCGGCAAGACCTACCTCGCCATGGCCAAGGCGGTCCAGGCCCTGCAGTCCAAGCAGGTCACCCGGATCATCCTGACCCGGCCCGCCGTCGAGGCGGGCGAGCGGCTCGGCTTCCTGCCCGGCACGCTCTACGAGAAGATCGACCCGTACCTGCGCCCGCTCTACGACGCGCTGCACGACATGCTCGACCCCGACTCGATCCCCAAGCTCATGGCGAGCGGGACGATCGAGGTCGCGCCGCTGGCCTACATGCGAGGCAGGACGCTCAACGACGCGTTCATCATCCTCGACGAGGCGCAGAACACGAACCCCGAGCAGATGAAGATGTTCCTCACCCGCCTCGGCTTCGACTCGAAGATCGTCATCACCGGTGACGTCACCCAGGTCGACCTGCCGAACGGCACGAAGAGCGGTCTTCGTCAGGTCCGCGACATCCTGGACGGTGTCCCGGACGTCGCCTTCTCGACGCTCACGTCGCAGGATGTCGTCCGGCACAAGCTCGTCGGCCGTATCGTCGACGCGTACGAGCAGTACGACCTCCGCACCGAGAGCCGCGACGAAAGCCGCGGCGAGCACCGGCGCGGCCGTAACGGGAAGTAGAACGCAGAACACATGTCGATCGACGTCAACAACGAGTCCGGTACCGAGGTCGACGAGCAGGCGATCCTCGACGTCGCCCGCTACGCGCTCGCGCGCATGCGCATCCACCCCCTCTCCGAGCTCTCGGTGATCGTCGTGGACGCGGAGGCGATGGAGCAGCTCCACATCCAGTGGATGGACCTGCCCGGACCGACGGACGTCATGTCCTTCCCGATGGACGAGCTGCGTCCGCCGGCGAAGGACGACCAGGAGCCCCCGCAGGGGCTCCTCGGCGACATCGTGCTCTGCCCCGAGGTCGCCACCCAGCAGGGCAAGGACGCGCCGACGGAGCACTCCATGGACGAGGAGCTCCAGCTCCTCACCGTCCACGGGGTGCTCCACCTCCTCGGGTACGACCACGAGGAGCCCGAGGAGAAGGCCGAGATGTTCGGCCTCCAGGCGGCGATCGTCGACGGCTGGCGTGCGGAGAAGGGCCTCACCGGCCCGTCCCCCGCGCCGACCGTCTCCTGACCCGATGGACGTCTCGCTGATCCTCGGCGCGGTCGCCCTGGTCGTCGTCGCCTGGCTCGCCGCCTGCGCCGAGGCCGGTCTCGCCCGCGTCTCCAGCTTCCGCGCCGCCGAGGCCGTACGGTCCGGGCGGCGCGGGGCCGAGAAGCTCTCCCAGATCGCCGCCGACCCGACCCGCTATCTCAACGTGGCGCTGCTCGTCCGCGTCGCCTGCGAGATGGCGGCCGGCGTCCTCGTCACGTACGCCTGCCTGGAGGCCTTCCCCGAGACCTGGGAAGCGCTGCTCGTCGCCATCGCCGTCATGGTCCTCGTCTCGTACGTGGCCGTCGGCGTCTCGCCGCGCACGATCGGCCGCCAGCACCCGCTGAACACGGCGACCGCCGCCGCGTACGTCCTGCTGCCGCTCGCCCGGATCATGGGGCCGATCCCGCAGCTGCTGATCCTCATCGGCAACGCGCTGACGCCCGGCAAGGGCTTCCGCAAGGGTCCCTTCGCCTCCGAGGCCGAGCTGCGGGCCATGGTCGACCTCGCCGAGCAGGAGTCGCTCATCGAGGACGAGGAGCGCCGCATGGTGCACTCCGTCTTCGAGCTCGGCGACACGCTCGTCCGCGAGCTCATGGTGCCGCGCACCGACCTCGTCTGCATCGAGCGGTACAAGACGATCCGTCAGGCCCTCACGCTCGCGCTGCGCTCCGGTTTCTCCCGGATCCCGGTCACCGGCGAGAACGAGGACGACATCGTCGGCATCGTGTACCTGAAGGACCTCGCCCGCAAGACGCACATCAACCGCGAGTCCGAGGCGGACCTCGTGTCGACCGCGATGCGGGCCGCCGCCTTCGTCCCCGACACGAAGAACGCAGGCGACCTGCTGCGCGAGATGCAGCAGGAGCGCAACCACGTCGCCGTCGTCATCGACGAGTACGGCGGCACGGCCGGCATCGTCACCATCGAGGACATCCTCGAAGAGATCGTCGGCGAGATCACCGACGAGTACGACCGCGAGCTGCCGCCCGTCCAGGACCTGGGCGAGGGCAGCCACCGCGTCACCGCCCGCCTCGACATCGGGGACCTCGGCGAGCTGTACGGCTTCGGTCCCGACGAGTACGACGACGAGGACGTGGAGACCGTCGGCGGACTGCTCGCCAAGGCCCTCGGCCGCGTGCCGATCGCCGGCGCGAAGGCGGTCGTGGAGCTGCCGGACGGCCGCTCGCTGCGGCTCACGGCCGAGTCCCCGGCCGGCCGCCGGAACAAGATCGTCACCGTGCTCGTGGAACCGCTGGAACCGCAGGAAACCGAGGAGTAGCCCGCATGACCCCCGAGCAGCTGCGCGCCTTCTGCCTGGACTTCAACGACGCGACGGAGGAGTTCCCCTTCGGCCCGGACGTCTCCGTCTTCAAGGTCGCCGGGAAGCTGTTCGCGCTGTCGTGGCTCGACGCCGAGCCGTTGCGGGTCAACCTCAAGTGCGACCCGGACGAGGCCGTACGCCTCCGCGAGGAGCACCCGGCCGTCGCCCCCGGCTATCACATGAACAAGCGCCACTGGAACACGGTGACCGTCGGAGAGCTCCCGGACCGGATGGTCCGGGAGCTCGTCGAGGACTCGTACGACCTCGTCGTCGCCGGTCTCCCCAAGGCGGTACGGCTCCGCCTCGACAGGCCCTAGGGCCTGACCGCCCAGGTCAGGAGCGTCGGCGCAGGCCGAGGGCGACGAGCACCGCAGTGCCGAGCACGATCGCCGCGTCCAGGGCGAGGACCGTGCGGACACCGCCGAACAGATCCCCGCCCGTGGTCGCGAGCACCCCGAGCAGCGGGATCCCGATCGTGAGCCCGACCTGCTGGGTGGTCGTCACCAGCCCGGTCGCCAGACCCTGCTCCTCGTCCGGGACGCCGGAGGTGACGATCAGTCCGTACGAGATGATCGCGCCCAGGTGGAACATGCAGGCCAGCGAGGCCGCGACCGTCGCCAGGAGCACGCCCGAGTCCCGCCCGACCCCGAGGATCGCGGCCGTCAGCAGGCCCTGCCCGGCGAGCGAGCCGACCAGGACGCGGCGGGCGCCGAACCGGCCGATCACCTTCGGCGCGAGCATCCCGGCCACGACCGCGAAGACCCCCTGCACACCGAAGACGAGACCGGTGGCGAACGGCGAGAGCTCCAGCGTCTCCTGGAGGTACAGGGTCAGGACGAAGACGACGGTCGACATCATCGAGAAGGTGATCAGCCCGCCCAGGTTGCCGAAGGCGACCGTGCGCCGCCGCAGCATCGGCAGCGACACCAGCGGGGCCGCGTGCCGGGACTCGACCCGGACGAAGACCGCGAGCAGCAGCAGCCCCGCCACCAGTGTGACCTGCACGTCCGTACGGCCGAAGCCGTGCTCGGCGGCCGTCGACAGGGAGTAGATCAGGGCGAGCAGACCACCGGTGACGGTGACCGCGCCCGGCACGTCGAGCCGGGGCCGCTCGGGGGTGCGGGACTCGGGCAGCAGACCCGGCGCCAGCGGCAGCACGATCACGGTGAACAGGGCGAGCAGGCCCATCGTGGAGCGCCAGCCGAGGGTGTCGGTCATGACCCCGCCGAGCACCATGCCGACGGTGAAGCCCAGCGAGAGCAGGGTTCCGGAGATGCCGAGCGCCTTGTCCCGCAGCGGGCCCTCGGGGAACGTGGTCGTCAGGAGCGACATGCCCGTGGGCACGATCGCGGCGGCGCCGATGCCCTGGAGGGCGCGCCCGGTGAGGAAGGCCGTCGGGTTCCAGGCGAACGTGGCGAGCAGCGAGGCCGCGCCGAAGAGCGCGAGCCCGGCGAGGAAGAGCTTCTTGCGCCCGTAGAGGTCGCCGATCCGTCCGAAGAGGAGCAGGAAACCGCCGGAGGGCAGGGCGAAGGCGGTGACGGCCCACTGGAGGGCGGACTGGCTCAGGCCGAGGTCGGCGCCGAGGACGGGAAGGGCGACGTTCAGGACGGAGAAGTCGAGCGCCACCATGAACTGGGCGGCGCACAGGACGAAGAGGATGAGCCGGTTGCGGCCGGTGAGGGAGGCCGGGGCGGCCGGGGGAGCGGTGGGCGGAGCGGGGGGAGTGGTCGTCGTTGCCATGCCGACGACTCTCGGGCCACGGGAACACCGGTGGGGAGCGGGTACTTATCCTGTTGGTCGCACCACCAGGCACCACGCACCACCAGGCACCACGTACCACCAGGCACCACGCACCACGCACCACGAGTCACCACAGGCATCCAGGGGGAGGAAGCACACGTGGCCACCGCTCTTGAGAGCACCACCGCGAAGCAGCACCGCCTCGGCGAACTGCGCGAGTTCCTGATGAGCCGCCGGGCCCGGGTGAGCCCGGCCGAGGCCGGGCTCCCGGACGGCGGGGCGCGCCGGCGCACGCCGGGGCTGCGCCGCGAGGAGGTCGCGGTCCTCGCGGGCGTGGGGGTGTCCTGGTACCAGTGGCTGGAGCAGGGCCGCGACATCACGGTCTCGCCGCAGGTGCTGGACTCGGTGGCGCGCGTGCTGCGGCTGAGCCCGGCGGAGCGGCGCCATCTGTACGTCCTCGCGGCGCTCAACCCGCCGGCCCTGGAGGCCGCCCCGGAGGACCGGGACATGTGCCAGGGGCTGCGGCGGCTCATCGACACGTGGATGCCGTTCCCCGCGCACATCATGGACGCGTACTGGAACACGGTGCTCTACAACGACGCGGCGGCGATCGTGCTCGGGATGCGGCCGGAGACCCCGCAGAACTGCCTCGTCACCTTCTTCACCGACCCGCTGTACCGCTCGCGGTCGGTCCAGTGGGAGGAGCTCGCGCCCCGGGTCGTCGCCCAGTTCCGCTCGGCCTGCTCGGAGTGCCCGGACGACGAGGGGTTCCGGGCGGTCGTCGACGAGCTCAAGGAGCGGAGCCCGGAGTTCGCGGAGCTGTGGAAGCGGCGGGACATCCTGCCGGGCGGCCAGAACCGCAAGGAGCTGGAGCACCCGCTGGTCGGCACGCTCGTCGTCGAGGCCACCCAGCTCAGGGTCCCGGCCCGGCCGGACCTGGTCGTCGTCATGCACACCCCGCTCCCGGAGGCCGACACGGCCGCGAAGCTGGAGTGGCTGGTCTCCCCGGAGGGCCGCCGCGGGGCGATGTACCCGGTCGCGGGCTGAGGCGGTAGGGCCGCGGGCTGAGGCCGTACCGCCGTGGGCTGAGGCCGTAGGGCCGCTGGGTGAGACCGTGCGGCCGGGGGATGAGACGTGGCGGCCGCGGGGCGGGATCCCCCGGGGCCGTGGGGTGAGACCTGGGCGGCCGTGGGGTGAGACGGGGTCCGGGTGTTCCCCGGCCCCGACCTATGCTCGGGCCATGACACTCAGCAGCGTGCACGGCGACCTCGGCGCCGAGGACCTCAAGATCATCACCCTGGCGCGCAGCGCCCGCGCGCGCAACGGCGTGCCCGAGGGGGCGGCCGTACGGGACGAGACCGGGCGGACGTACGTGGCGGGGACCGTGGAGCTGGAGTCGCTCAAGCTGAGCGCGCTGCAGACCGCGGTGGCGATGGCGGTGGCCAGCGGCGCCCAGTCCCTGGAGGCGGCGGCCGTCGTCTCGACCTCCGAGGCGGCCTCGGCGGCGGACCGCGCGGCCGTACGGGATCTCGGCGGCCCGGAGACGCCGGTGCTGCTCGCCGGTCCCGACGGGCAGCTGCGCGAGGCAGTGACCGCCGGCTGAGGGGCCGGAACAGGACATCGAGCGACTTCGAGGGCCCGGCGGGAAGCCGGGCCCTTGCGCGTTTGTGAAGGATCACCGCATCTTCTCTTGCCTTCCCTGGCGGTCTGCGTCTCAATGAGCATCGGTTCGCCCGACGGACCGTCAGGTATTCGCCATTCACGCAGTGTCCGCACCCCTGCGTTCGTCATCGGAAGGGGTTCGAACTCGCCATGAGAAGCAGAAGCACCTTAGGGACGGTCGCGGTACTCACCGGAGCGCTCGCCGCCGCCGGACTCGCCTTCGCCCCCTCGGCCGGAGCCGTCGCGCCGGGATCCGCCACGGCGCAGTACGACTGCGGCAGCTGGGGCGGCGGCACCGCCAACATCACCGCGACCCAGAGCGGCACGTCCGCGACCATGACGATCAGCACGGCCGTCACGACGCCGATCGCCGTCGGTGCCGACCAGATCAACGCCACGCTGACGCTGGCCAAGGCGGGCGGCGGCACCCGGGTCTTCACCGGAAAGAAGAACCCGGCGGTCGGTGCCGGTCAGCCCGTCACCATCGGGCCCCTGAGCGGGACCGTGGCCTCGGGCGACAGCCTCAACTCGTACTTCGCGGGTGTCGCCCTCAAGATGGTGATCTTCGGGGTCACGGTGAACTGTGACGCCGTGACGTCGCAGTCGCCGGGACCGTTCGTCTTCAGCTGAGCCGCCCTGCTCCACCCCTGACCGGTGTCGCCGATGGCGGCACCGGTCTCCGGCGTGTTCAGGGGGGTTTGGCGGTAGGTCTGACCTGCGGATACGCGAGAGCTCGCCGATCTTGACAGAATCTGATGGGTCATCAGTCGGTGGTTTTCGATTCCATTGACTTCTCTCCCCCCGCAGCCGTCAATGGCGCCCTCTCATCCCTCAGGAGGGGGCCCACACATGGCACTCACCCGATCCCGGGCGGCGACCCGAAGACGGCGCTGGACCGCCGTCCTCGGCGCCGGCGCCCTCGCGGTCGCCGCAGGCGGCGCCATCGCCGCTCCGGCCCACGCGATCGCCGTCTCCACCCCGGTGGAATTCCAGACGCGGTGCGTCCCGCCGCCGATCGCCGGCATCCCGCCCATCACGGGCACCACGACCGCCGACATCACGGTCGACAAAACCGCGCCCAAGGTCGGCGACACGGTGACGGTGACCTACACGATCACCAAGCCCGCCGCGTCGAACCCCGTCGACCTCGCGCTCCCGGCCGACATCATGACCCCGAGCGGAAAGGTCGTCCTCGGCGGCGCCCAGACCGGCGCGGTCAGCGTCACGGGACCCAAGAAGAACCCGCCCATCCCGGGCAAGGGCGCCTTCCCGGCCTTCTCCATGACCGGTACGTTCACGGTCACCCAGCCCGGATCGATCACCCTCTCGCCGGGCGACTACAACATCCACACCAGCTACCTCATGGAGCTGGACACCCCCTGTACGGTGCTCGACCCGCCCGCCCCGGTCTCCGAGACGGTCGTCGCGAGCCCCGTCACCAGCCCCAACACCCGGACGCTCCAGCTCGACAGCGCCACCGGTGACCCCGGGGTCCGGGTGACCGTCACCGGCGCCAAGTTCACCCCGCTCACCGAGGTCACCGTCGTCGGCCGGGCCGGCGGGGCGGAGACCGCCGACAAGATGACCGTCACGACCGACAGCGAGGGCGGGTTCGCCGCGCGCCTGAAGGTCAACGACGCGGCGACCACCGGTGTCGTGGCGTACGAGGGCACGGCCTGGGATCCCGAGAAGGGCGCGGGCCCCGTCGCGTACAAGGTCGTCGTGCCGGCCCCGCCGAACAGCCAGACGATCACCGCGGCCGTCACGGCGGGCGAGCTCTCCATGAGTCAGGCGGGGGACGCCGTCGAGCTGACCTCGGTCGACTTCGGGCAGGGCGGCGCGGCCACCGGCGACCTGAAGACGGTGACGGTCAAGGACTTCCGCGGCGGCCCCGCGGGCTGGTCCCTGACCGGCAAGGTCACCGACTTCACCGGCCCCGGCGGCGCCATCGGCGCCGGGAACCTCAGCTGGACCCCTGCCTGCACCGCCAAGGCCGGCAGCCCCAGCACCTGCGCGGCCGGCTCGGCCGGTCCCGTCGGCAGCGGCGGCGCGACCCTCGCCTCCACGCCGAACGGCACCCTCACGGGCGGCGAGTTCACCGTCGACGCCCAGCTCTCCCTCGACGTCCCGGCGTTCACCGCGCCCGGCTCGTACGCGGGCGTGCTGACGCTGACCCTGTCCTGACCACCCGGCGGGGGGGGGGGGGGGGGCCCCCCCCCCCCCCCCCCCCCCCCCCCCCCGCGGCCCCCCCCCCCCCCCCCCCCCCCCCCCCCCCGCTCCGCACCCGGGGGTTCCGCACCGTGCGCAGCAAGCTTTCCGTGCTCCTCCTGAGCGCGCTCCTCGTGCTCCTCGGCGTCGCGCCGCAGGCCGCCGCCGCCGAGAACGGCGAGTGGGCCGTCTACCCGGCCGCCGCCAAACTCGGCAGCCGCCCGTACTTCTACCTCTCCGTCGACCCCGGCACCTCGCTCACCGACCGCGTCACCGTCACCAACAAGACGGCCGCCCCGCTCACCTTCCGGCTGTACGGCGCCGACGCCTACAACACCGACCGGGACGGCGGCTTCGCCGTCCGCACGCAGCGGGAGAAGCAGACCGGGGCCGGTGCCTGGATCAAGCCCGAGCGGACCCGGGTCACCGTCCCGCCGCGCTCCGCCGTCACCGTCCCGTACACGCTGACCGTCCCCGCCGACGCCGATCCCGGAGACCACCCCGGCGCCCTCGTCGCCCTCGACGAGCGGATCAGCCCGAGCGGGCAGGGCTCCGTCGCCATGGGCGTCCAGCGCGCGGTCGGCGCCCGCGTCTACCTCCGGGTCAACGGGCCGACCGTCCCCGCCCTCGCCGTGGAGGACGTCACCCTCGACCAGGACCGGCCGGTCGTCCCCGGCACCGGCGGGAGCAGCACCCTCGTCTCGTACACCCTCCACAACCGGGGCAACGTCACCCTCAACCCCAAGGTCGCCCTCAAGGCCGAGGGCGTCTTCGGCCGCACCCTCCTCGCCCGCGACCTGGCCGGGGTCCCCGCCGAGCTGCTGCCCCGCCAGAGGATCCGGCTCACCGCGCGGTGGAGCGGCTCCCCGCAGTTCGACTGGGGCGACGTGACGCTCACGGCCAGCGCGAAGGGCGTGAAGGAGACCGGGACGGTGTCCTTCCTCGCCCTGCCGTGGCTCGCCGGCGGGATCCTCCTCGTCGCGGCCGTGACGGGTTTCCTCGGCCTCCGGATGCACCGCCGCCGGGCCCTGAGCGAGCCCGGGACGGTCCCGGGCGAGGCCTGAGGACCCACTGAGCGAGGCCTGAGGACGTCCTGAGTGCGTGAGGCGGGCGCTCATCGGGGACAATGGCCCCCATGAGCGCTCGCAACCAAGAAACCGAAGCCGTCCACCGGGCCGGCTTCGCCTGCTTCGTCGGCCGCCCCAACGCGGGCAAGTCCACCCTCACGAACGCTCTGGTCGGCCAGAAGGTGGCCATCACCTCGAACCGGCCGCAGACCACCCGGCACACCGTCCGCGGCATCGTGCACCGCCCGGACGCGCAGCTGATCCTGGTCGACACCCCCGGCCTCCACAAGCCGCGCACCCTCCTCGGCGAGCGGCTCAACGACGTCGTGCGCACCACCTGGGCCGAGGTCGACGTGATCGGCTTCTGCCTGCCCGCCGACCAGAAGCTCGGCCCCGGCGACAAGTTCATCGTCAAGGAACTCGCCGCGATCAAGAAGACCCCCAAGGTCGCGATCATCACCAAGACCGACCTGGTCGACTCCAAGACGCTCGCCGAGCAGCTCATCGCCGTCGACCAGCTCGGCAAGGAGCTGGGCTTCGAGTGGCAGGAGATCATCCCGGTCTCGGCCGTCGGCGACAAGCAGGTCCAGCTCGTCGCGGACCTGCTCGTCCCGCTGCTCCCGGAGTCCCCGCCGCTCTACCCGGAGGGCGACCTCACGGACGAGCCTGAGCAGGTCATGGTCGCGGAGCTGATCCGCGAGGCCGCGCTCGAAGGCGTACGGGACGAGCTGCCGCACTCGATCGCGGTGGTCGTCGAGGAGATGATCCCGCGCGAGAACCGCCCGGCGGACCGGCCGCTGCTCGACATCCACGCCAACGTGTACATCGAGCGCCCCAGCCAGAAGGGCATCATCATCGGCCCCAAGGGCAGCCGCCTCAAGGAGGTCGGCATGAAGTCCCGCAAGCACATCGAGGCGCTCCTCGGCACCCCGGTCTTCCTCGACCTGCACGTGAAGGTCGCGAAGGACTGGCAGCGGGACCCGAAGCAGCTGCGCAAGCTGGGTTTCTAGCCCGTTCCGGGCGCCGGCTTCTAGGCGCCCTCCTTGAGGACCCTCGTGATGAGGGTCCTCTGCGCGTCCGTGAGGCGGGGGTCGCAGCAGCGGATCGTGCGGTCGTCGATCGTGATCTCGTACGCGAAGCCGTCCGGTACGCCCCGGCCCTCGTCGCTGCCCCCGTCGAGGACCTGCCCGGCGAGGGCGTGCAGGTCCCCGGCGTCGGGCCGGCCGGAGGTGTCCACCTCCGCCGACCGCTCGATTCCCGCGAAACCGCCCGTGCGCCGCACTCGAATCCGCATGGGACCTGTGTACCAGGCTCTGCCCGGCGGGTCAGTCGGTCGGCACGCCCACGGCCGCCCAGGCCTTCAGGACGGCCTGGATCTCCTCCCCGTCGCCGTACCGCGCCTTGGCCGCCGCCACCGTGGCCGCCGCGAACTCGGAGAAGCGGGTCTCGGGGGCGAGCGTCCCGCCGGTCATCACGTCGTACCAGATCTGCCCGGGCCGCTCCCAGGCGTTGCCGCCGAGCTCGGTCGCCGCCAGGTAGAAGGCGTGGTTGGGGATGCCCGAGTTGATGTGCACCCCGCCGTTGTCCCGGCTCGTGCGGACGTAGTCGTCCATGTGGCCGGGCTGCGGGTCCTTGCCGAGGACGTCGTCGTCGTACGCCGTGCCCGGGGCCTTCATCGAGCGCAGGGCCGCGCCCTCCACGTTCGGGTGGAAGAGGCCCTCGCCGATGAGCCAGTCGGCCTGGTCGGCCGTCTGGCCGTGCGCGTACTGCTTCACGAGCGAGCCGAAGACGTCCGAGACGGACTCGTTGAGGGCGCCGGACTGGCTGAAGTACTCCAGGTTCGCCGTGTACTGCGTGAAGCCGTGGGCCAGCTCGTGGCCGATGACGTCCACGGGCAGCGTGAAGTCGAGGAAGATCTCGTCGTCGCCGTCGCCGAACACCATCTGCTCGCCGTTCCAGAAGGCGTTGCCGTAGTTCTCGTCGTAGTGGACGGAGGCCAGCAGCGGCAGCCCGGCGCCGTCGATCGAGTCCCGGCCGAAGGCGTTCAGGAAGAGGTCGAAGGTGGCGCCGAGGCCCGCGTACGCCCGGTTGACGGTGGCGTCGGCGGTCGCCGCCTCGCCCTCGGCGCGGACCCGCGCGCCCGGCAGCTCGGTCCCGTGCGCGCAGTCGTACACCGTGCGGTGCGGACGGCCGACGTCGCCGGGGGCGAGCGTGGGCGCGCTGCCGGGCAGCGGCAGCACCCGGCTCGTACGGGCCGAGGCGTCCGCGATGAGGGTGCGGCGGGCGGCGGCGGCGACGGCCGGGTTCGAGGAGCGCGCCAGGTGCTCCAGGAGGTGCGGCGGGACGATCGAGCAGAAGACCGGGACGGAGTGGTGCGTCTGGGGAGTCATCCTCGCAATGTGGCACCGCGTGACGCCCCTGTCACGAGATGCGACGAGGATTGGCGAAATGGAGTGATGCGTCACGGATCAGCCTTGACGCGGGGCCCGTCCCGCATACTGAAACGGGACGTCCGCCTCCGGTGTCCCTCGGCTAAGCTGCGGCCATCATGCGTTTCGGGCTGCTTCTCCTTAGCTGCCGCGGCGAGGGCCTGTAGTCGTAGGCCGACCCCCTCCCCGCGGGACCTGGTGTTGCGTTCGACAGTCGGCCGTCCTTCTTGAAGCTGGACCCGAGGAGCCCAACGCAATGAGCCAGTCCCCCTTCGTCAGCCGCCCCACGCCGATCACCAACGCGACGCAGCTGCAGAAGCCGTCCGGGATGCCGATCCACAAGTACGGCCAGTACGAGGCCGTGCAGATCCCCGACCGCACCTGGCCCGAACAGCGGATCACCAAGGCCCCCCGCTGGCTGTCGACCGACCTGCGCGACGGCAACCAGGCGCTGATCGACCCGATGTCCCCGGCCCGCAAGCGCGAGATGTTCGACCTGCTGGTCCGCATGGGCTACAAGGAGATCGAGGTCGGCTTCCCGTCCTCCGGCGAGACCGACTTCGCGTTCGTGCGCTCCATCATCGAAGAGGGCGCGATCCCGGACGACGTCACCATCTCCGTACTGACCCAGGCCCGCGAGGACCTGATCGAGCGGACCGTGGAGTCCCTGGTCGGCGCCAAGCGCGCCACCGTCCACCTGTACAACGCCACCGCGCCCACCTTCCGCCGGGTCGTCTTCCGCGGCTCGAAGGAGCAGATCAAGCAGATCGCCGTGGACGGCACCCGTCTGGTGATGGAGTACGCGGAGAAGCTGCTCGACGAGCGCACCACCTTCGGCTACCAGTACAGCCCGGAGATCTTCACCGACACCGAGCTGGACTTCGCCCTGGAGGTCTGCGAGGCGGTCTGTGACGTCTGGCAGCCGGGCCCGGGCCGCGAGATCATCCTGAACCTGCCCGCCACCGTGGAGCGTTCGACGCCGTCCACGCACGCGGACCGCTTCGAGTGGATGTCCCGGAACCTGACCCGCCGCAAGTACATCTGCGTGTCGGTCCACCCGCACAACGACCGCGGTACGGCCGTGGCCGCGGCCGAGCTGGCCATCATGGCCGGCGCCGACCGCATCGAGGGCTGCCTGTTCGGCCAGGGCGAGCGCACCGGCAACGTCGACCTGGTCACCCTGGGCATGAACCTGTTCAGCCAGGGCGTCGACCCGCAGATCGACTTCTCGCAGATCGACGAGATCCGCCGCACGAGCGAGTACTGCAACCAGATGGAGGTCCACCCGCGCCACCCCTACGCGGGCGACCTGGTCTACACCGCCTTCTCCGGCTCCCACCAGGACGCCATCAAGAAGGGCTTCGACGCGATGGAGGCCGACGCGGCCGCCAAGGGCGTCACCGTCGACGACATCGAGTGGGCCGTGCCGTACCTGCCGATCGACCCGAAGGACGTCGGCCGCTCCTACGAGGCCGTCATCCGGGTCAACTCGCAGTCCGGCAAGGGCGGCATCGCGTACGTCCTGAAGAACGACCACAAGCTGGACCTGCCCCGCCGGATGCAGATCGAGTTCTCGAAGATCATCCAGCAGAAGACCGACAGCGAGGGCGGCGAGGTCACGCCGGCCGCGATCTGGGCCGTCTTCCAGGACGAGTACCTGCCCAACCCGGACAACGCCTGGGGCCGGATCCAGCTGCGCTCGGGCCAGACCACCTCCGACACGGACGGCACGGACACGCTGACCGTCGAGGCGGTCGTGGACGGCGCCGAGACCGTACTGGCCGGCTCCGGCAACGGCCCGATCTCGGCCTTCTTCGCCGCGCTGCAGTCGATCGGCGTGGACGCCCGCCTGCTGGACTACCAGGAGCACACGATGAGCGAGGGCGCCTCCGCGCAGGCCGCCTCGTACATCGAGTGCGCCATCGACGGCCAGGTCCTGTGGGGCATCGGCATCGACGCCAACACGACCCGCGCCTCGCTGAAGGCGGTCATCTCGGCGGTCAACCGCTCCGCCCGCTGACCCGACGGCGCACTGACCCGCGCTCTCCTGCCGCTGCCCCGCACCCTTCCTCCCGGAGGGTGCGGGGCAGCTCTGCTGTGTGAGCTGCGTCACGGTTTCAGGTTCGCTTAAGGAAGATCATGCCCTCATGTCGGAATCAGCGTCATATCAGGTGAGTTGACGGCACATCGGGGAATGACGGAAGGTCGGCTCGTCCCCTCGGACACTCCCCCCACGCGCCCCCTTCGCACCTCCCTGACCTGGAGTTTCGTATGCGCACGACCGCTGCTGTGGCCGCTGTCCTCGCGGTGACCGGCACGGCCCTCGCCTGGGCCCCCGCCGTCTCCGCCACCCCCGCCACGTCGTGCGCGACGCAGCCCCTCGGCACGGCCGGGCTCTACGCCGAGTTCGTCGAGAAGGACTCCGTCCGCCACTCCGACTCCGAGGGTGCGGTCGCGGTCGGCGGCGACGCCACCTTCGGCGACCCGCAGCGGCCGTCCGGCTTCTCGATCGGCCACAAGCTCACCGGCGCCGACCTCGCAAAGCTGCCCGGCGGCCACAGCCTCGTCGTCGGCGGCACGCTGTACGCGAACCAGGTCGTCCTGGACAACGGCACCGGCATCGCCGGCAAGGTCGTCGACCGCTCCACCCCGGGCCAGGGCTTCGGTGTCGACGGCGACAAGGTCAAGGAGGGCGGCTCGCCGACCTCCCCGATCGACTTCGCCAAGGAGTTCGCGGACCTCCGCGCGCTCTCCACCGGCTGGGCGGGCACCGCCCCCAACGGCACGGTCGCCGGCGACAAGGACTCCCAGGGCCTGTTCCTCACCGGTACGGACGCGAAGCTCAACGTCTTCGCCGTGGACGCCGCCGACCTGGAGAAGGCCCGGGCGATCACCCTCAAGGTCCCGGCCGGCTCCTCCACCCTCGTGAACGTCCTCGGCGCCTCGTACGACATGAACAAGTCCGCCACCTACGGCGTCTACTACCAGGGTGCGGACGGCTCGGCCCCGGTCATCGACGACTACCAGCTGGCGAGCGACGAGTTCCGGCAGATCCGCTCCAAGCTGCTGTGGAACTTCCCGCAGGCCGAGAGCGTGAAGAAGAACTACACCTCCTGGCCGGGCACGATCTTCGCCCCGAACGCCAAGGTCGAGATGGGCGGCGCGAACGTCGGCCCCGGCCACGTCAACGGCTCTGTCATCGCCGAGTCCCTGACGACCGTCCCGGGCGCCGAGACCCACCAGATGAACTTCACCGGCTGCCTCCCGAAGGAGACGACGCCGGGCCCGGTCGTCACCCCGGAGCCGCCGACGCCGACCGAGACGTCCGTCCCCACCCCGCCCGCGACCCCCGAGCCCACCCCGACCGACGACGGCGGGACGCCCACGACCCCGGAGACCCCGGGCGCCTCCGAGACGCCCGGCGCCTCCGCCTCCCCGTCGACCCCGGCAGCCACCCCCGACACCTCGGAGACCCCGGCCACCCCGGGAACCCCCGACGAGTCCACCACCGCCCCGGCCGGGACCCCGGCGCCGTCCGCCACCCCGGAGGGTGATCTCGCGACGACCGGTTCGGCCATCGGGCCCGGCACGATCGGTGCCGCGGCGGCCGCCGTCCTCGTCGGCGGAGGCTTCCTGGCCTTCGCAAAGCGTCGCCGCCGCGCCTCCTGAGGTTTCCCGCCGGATGACGTGTCTCGGCCATCTCCACGGCGATCTGCTGACGGGGTGCTGACGCCACATCAAGGATGTGGCTAACATCACGCCAACGCCGGCAGTGCAGCCGGGCCGTTGAGGAGGTGCGTGTGCGGTCTGCCCGGAATTCACGTGGTGGGAAAGTGGGCGTCTGCGGAATCCGCACCTCCTGGAACACGGTCGGAGACGGCGAGTTCTTCTGCGAGGAGTGCGGCGGCGACCGGAACTACCGGCGGCGCACCGGCCGCCGCAGGTTCGCCGTCCTCGGCGTCCCGGTCCTGCCCCGGGGCTGTACGGGCCCCGTCGTCGAGTGCGCGGCCTGTCACACGCACTTCGGTACGGAGGTCCTCGACCGTCCGACGACGAGCCGCTTCTCGGCGATGCTGCGGGACGGCGTGCACACCGTCGCCCTGGCCGTGCTCGCGGCCGGCGGCACCGACTCCCGCGAGGTCCTCGACCGGGCCGTGAGCGCGGTCCGGTCCGCCGGCTTCGCCGAGTGCACGGCCGTCCAGCTCGTCGACCTGGTCGAGGCCCTGGAGGCCGACACAGGGCGCTTCATGCCCGAGGTGAACCCGGAGGGCAGCCTCCTCGCGATCGAGCTCCACGAGGCGCTGGAGCCGCTCACCCCGCACCTGGCGCCCGCCGGCCGGGAGTCGATCCTGCTCCAGGCCGCCCGGATCGCCCTCGCCGACGGCGTCTACAGCCCTACCGAGATGGAGGTCCTCGGGACCGTCGGGAACGCGCTCGCGCTGGCCCCCGACGACACCGTCCGCCTCCTCACCTCGGCCCGGACAGTGCCGTAGGGCTCCCGTCAGGGCCTGGCGTCACGGCTGGATGTTCTGGTTGAGCCGGAACACGTTGTCGGGGTCGTACCGCCGCTTGACCGTCCGCAGCCGGTCGAAGTTCTGCCGGTAGTTGACCCGCACCCGGTCCTGGTCGTCGGCGTCCATGAAGTTCACGTAGCCGCCCTCCTCGGTGTGCGGGCGCAGCGCCTTGTCGTAGGCGCGGGTCCAGGCGATGTTCGCCTCCGCGTCCGCCGCGCCGGTCGACCAGGTCGCGCCGATGGAGTGCGAGAAGACGGCGTCCCGGTAGGCGAACGCGGTGTCCTCGGGTCCCACCTCGTGGCAGGCCCCGTCGATCGGGAAGATCGCGGTGTCCGACTCCATCGACGGCATCGTCCCGCCGTACGTCATGTGCGCGTCGATCGCGCCGTCCGTCAGCTCGCGACTGAAGTTGCCCTTCCAGTAGTGGAAGAGCCCCGGCGGCAGCTGCTCGTCGAAGACGGTGTTGATCACCGGGTACGGCATCCGCTCCATGAACCGGCCGACGACCGGGCCGAGCCCGTCGAGCCGGGCGAGGACCTTGTCGTCGTCCGCCGCCGCGCCGCTGAAGCAGGTGAACGCGGCGCAGATCGGGCGGCCGTGCCAGCGCTCCGGCAGGAACGGTTCCTCGGGGCCGAGCGCGATCACGAAGATCGTGTTGAGCTCGACCGGCGCGTCCTCGTTCATCCGCTGCCAGGCGCGGGCCACGTCCGGGCCGAGCGGGTAGCAGGTCAGGCCGCCGAAGACGTCCGACACCGGGTGCAGCCGGTACGCCAGCGAGACGGCGACCCCGAAGTTCCCGCCGCCGCCGCGCAGCGCCCAGTACAGGTCAGGGTGCCGCTCGGCGTCGCAGGAGACGAGCGTGCCCTCGGCGGTCACGACGTCCGCCGCGATCAGGTTGTCGCAGCTCAGCCCGCACCGGCGGGCCAGGTGCCCCATGCCGCCGCCGAGCGTCAGGCCGCCGACGCCGGTCGTGGAGATCACCCCGCCGGTGGTGGCGAGCCCGAAGGCGTGGGTGGCGTGGTCGAAGTCGCCCCAGGTGGCGCCGCCCTCGGCCCGGGCCGTACGGGCCTCCGGGTCGACGCGGACGCCCCGCATCCGGGACAGGTCGACCACGAGGCCGTCGTCCACGGTGCCGAACCCGGCGACCGAGTGGGAACCGCCGCGCACGGCCAGCGGGAGGGCGTGCTCCCGGGCGTACAGCACCGCCGCGATGACGTCGCCGGCGTCCACGGCATGGACGACGACGGCCGGGCGGCGGTCGTGCAGGGCGTTGTAGACCCGGCGGGACACGTCGTACGACGGGTCGCCACGGGCCACGACGGCGCCGCGCACGGCACCGCGAAGCGTGTCCAGGGGGTCGGTCGTGGTGGTCATGGTTCCGGTGTAGCCCGGCGGAGAGGGGTGGGGCATCGCCCGAACGGCCCATGTCCGCAGGGAGCGGGGGATGGGCCGTTCGCACCAGGACGGGTCGGAGCGGGTCGGGCGTCAGAGCAGGTCGTGGGCGTACGCGTAGGCCGTCGCGGCCGTGCGGGAGCCGACGCCGAGCTTGGCGAAGATGTTGTTCAGGTGCCGGGAGACCGTGTGCTCGCTGATCACGAGGGCGTGGGCGATGTCCTTGTTCGTCCCGCCCCCGGCGACCAGCCGCAGGACCTCCGCCTCGCGGGCGGTCAGGCCGCCCGGCAGCCGTCGCCGCTTCCCGCCGGAGAGCAGCGCCGCCGCGCGCCGGGCGTCGGGTACGGCCCCGAGCCGCTCGAACACCGTCCGCGCGGCGCCCAGCTCCAGCCGGGCCGCCTCCTCGTCGCCCACCGCCCGGTCCGCCGCCGCGAGCAGCATCCGCACCTGAGCGGCCTCGTACGGGACGCGGAGCTCCAGCCAGCCGGCGAGCGCCTGCCGCAGCAGCCGCAGCGCGGGGCTCGAGCGGGCCTCGGCCAGCGCGACGGCGCCCAGGGCGGTGTCGGCCGTCGCCCGCAGCAGCGGTACGTCCCCGGCCAGCGCGTCCAGCTCCCGCGCGGCCCGTGCGGCGCCCGGCACGTCCCGGACGGCGAGGGCCACCTCCGTACGGGCGGCGAGCAGCCGGGCCCGGCCCAGGAGGTCGTGGTGCGGGTCGCTCTGGCAGGCCAGGGCGAGGTCGACGCCCGCGACGGCCGTGTCGGCCCTGCCCTGGGCGAGGCGCAGCAGCGCGAGCCCGGGCTGCGGGACCCGGCCCAGCTCGTGGGCGTGCGCGTACGACGCTGCGGCCTCGTCGAGGCGGCCCTGCCGCCGCTGGACGTCCCCGGCGGCGTAGAACGCGGCGGCGGCCGACTCCAGGCAGTCCACCGGCACCTCCCGGCAGGCCTGCCGCGCCTCCTCCTCGGCGAGGGCCCAGGTGCCGAGGAGGTCGAGGACCTCGACGCGGTGGGCCCGGCAGACGCCCCGGAAGGGGTTCTCCCCGGAGGTCGGGGCCAGGGTCGGGGCCGGGGCCAGGGCGGGGGCGGCCGCCATGGTCTCCGGCTCCCGCCCCGACCCCGACCCCGGCCCCGACCCGGTCTCCGTATCCGGCCTCCGCTCCGCCGGGCGCCCCGTCCACGCGGGCGCGCACCACTCCATCGCCGCGTTCGTCCACTCCACGGCCCGCCCGAAGTCCGCCGCCTCCATGCACTGGGTGAGGGCCAGGCAGTACAGCCAGCCCGTGAACATGCTGCTCAGCTCGCCGGCGGTGACCGCACACATCGCGTCGTCGAGGAGGGCGAGGGCCTCGCTCCTGCGGCCGTGCGCGAGGAGCACGGAGGACTCGGCCTGGCGGCTGAGCGCGACGAGGTCGGGGCTGCCGGAGCGGACGGCGAGACGGGTCATGCGGCGCGCCGCGGCGAGGGCGGCGGCCCGGTCGCCGTGCTGTTCGGCCTCCTCCGCGTCCGTCCAGGCGAGGAAGCACTGCTCGGGGCAGGGCGGCAGGTCCTCCAGGTGGTGCCGGGCCCGGTGCAGCCAGCCCGCCGCCGCGGCGGGCCGCCCGAGGCTCGCGTACTCGTAGTGCAGCCACCAGGCGGCGAGCCCGGCGCCCCGGTGGTCACCGGCAGCGAGGAAGGCGGCGTGGGCGCGGAGGCGGGCGGTGACGGACTCGTCGATGTGCCCTGACCACCAGGCGGCGTCGGCGAGCACGGACAGGTCGTCGGCGGTCAGCGCGCGGGAGGGGTGCAGGTCGTGGGCGTGGAGCAGCGCGTACGCCTCGGCCCAGGACTCCCGGCCGGCCGCGTCCCGGGCGCGTTCGACCGCGTCGGTCGGATGAGCGGCGGTGTGCAGTGTGGGTGCGGACATGGCCTCGCCCCTTCCCGGTCCTTTCAGGGTAGGACCGGGAAGGGGCGAGGGCGCCCGCGGCTAGGACACGGAGGCGACTACTGGATCGCGCCGCTCGCGCGCAGCATGTCCTCGCGCTCGACGATCTTCACGCGCTCGCGGCCCTGCGGCTCGCCGAGCGCCTTCTCGGCGGCGTCCAGGGCGTACCAGCCCTCCCACGTCGTGTACGTGATGCCCTTCTCCTCCAGGAAGGACACGACCGCGTCCGTCTCCGGGGTGTCGGGCGTCAGCAGACGGCCGTTCGCGAAGTCGGCGAGGAGGTTCGCGACGGTCTCGTTGGCGTCGCCCTTGGTGTGGCCGATGAGGCCGACGGGGCCGCGCCGGATCCAGCCGGTGCAGTACGTGGAGGCCATGTGCTCGCCGGTCTCCTCGATGACCCGGCCGCCCTCGTCCGGGACGGTGCCGCTGGTGGCGTCCCAGGGGATCTTGGGCAGCTCGTCGGAGAGGTAGCCGACGGCGCGGTAGACGGCGGAGACGTCCCAGTCGGTGGTGGCGCCGGTGCCCTTGACGTTGCCGGTGCCGTCGAGCTCGGTGCGCTCGGTGCGGAGGCCGACGACCTTGCCGTCCTCGCCGAGGATCTCGACGGGCGACTCGAAGAAGTGCAGGAAGAGCTTGTGCGGGCGGTCGCCGACGTCGCGGATCGCCCAGTTCTCCAGGGTCTTGGCGACCATGTCGGTCTGCTTGTTCTTGCGCCGCTCGGCGATCGAGCCCTCGTCGTAGTCGATGTCCTCGGGGTTGACGATGACCTCGATGGTGGGGGAGTGGTCCAGCTCGCGCAGCTCCATGGGGCTGAACTTGGCCTGGGCCGGGCCGCGACGGCCGAAGACGTGGATCTCGACGGCCTTGTTGACCTTGAGCCCGTCGTAGACGTTCGCGGGGATCTCGGTCGGCAGCAGCTCGTCGCCGGTCTTGGCGAGGATGCGGGCGATGTCGAGGGCCACGTTGCCGACGCCGAGGACGGCGACCTTCTCGGCCTCCAGCGGCCAGGTGCGCGGGACGTCCGGGTGGCCGTCGTACCAGGAGGCGAAGTCGGCGGCGCCGTACGAGCCGTCCAGCTCGACGCCGGGGATCTTGAGTTCGCGGTCGGCCATGGCGCCGGTCGAGAAGATCACGGCGTCGTAGAAGGCGCGCAGGTCGTCGAGGTGGACGTCCGTGCCGTAGTCGACGTTGCCGAAGAGGCGGACCTGCGGCTTGTCGAGGACCTGGTGGAGGGCGTTGACGATGCCCTTGATCCGGGGGTGGTCGGGGGCGACGCCGTAGCGGATGAGGCCGAAGGGGGCCGGCATCCGCTCGAAGAGATCGATGGACACGCCCGGTTCGGCGGCGGCCTCGGACTTCAGCAGCGCATCGGCGGCGTAGATTCCGGCGGGGCCGGCGCCGACGATCGCGACCCGGAGGGGGCGGGGCATGACGGGTTTCCCTTCGCAAGCGACGTGGCGGCGAGGCCGCCGACACTTAGGTCACCCTAAATAACAACACACTCGGAGCGGTACCCGGGCCCGGTCTATGGACTCATAAGCCGGACTTATGAGTTCCATAAGTGTGACTAAGCGGGATCCTAGAAGTCGAGGGTGCCGAGGAGTACGCCGACGGTCACCGCGATCAGGGCGGCGAAGGTGACGAGCCCGAGGCCGGCGAAGATCAGCCCGGCGCAGAGCTCCGCGCGCCGCGAGAACGCCCGCCTCGGGAGGACCACGTTCCCCGGGTCCCGGGGGTCGTAGCTGACCTTGACGGCGATGCCGCCCGGCCAGGTGAACACGTTGCGGATCATGCCCGCGGGGTCCACGTACAGATACTGCCCCGGCCTCTCCGGAACCTCCGCCGCGAAGGCCGTGATGCCGTGCCGCATCAGGCGCCACTCGCGGTGCCAGTCGGTCAGGGCGATGACGCCGGCGACGGAGGACGCCGCCCCGACGAGGCCCGCGGGCGTGAGGATGAGGATGCCGATCGGCTGTCCGGCGACCGCGACGAGCACGCACAGGAGCACGAGCAGGCCGAGCGTGGCGGCCGCCCACCGCTTCATCAGCCGCGTCTTCCTCTCCCGCCTGCTCACGGGCCGGTCGCGGGTCTCCACGAGCGCGGTCCCGTCGGCCGTCGTGTCCCGTCCGGCCGCCTCGGGCAGGTCGGCGTTCACGGCCGCGGCGAACATGGCGGCGGCCGCCTCGCTCACCCCGTCGATCCGGTGCGCGTACGAGGTCGCTCCGGCCGGCGCCGTCAGCTCGACGGCGAGCGACCGCCCCTCGGCACGGACCTGCGCGATCGCGGCCAGAGGGATGCGCACCTCGTCGTGACGGCGACTCAGGAGAAGGGCGTCGCCCTCGCGTTGGAGGGATGCCTTCGCGCTGCCCTGGACGACGGGTGTGGACGGAGTGATGGACATGGGCGTGATCGTAGGCGCGACCTGACGGTCGGTGAAGCCCAGTCGGAGGATTTACGGGGCGGCCCGGGCGCTCGCGAGGGCGGCCAGGTCCACGTGGCGGACGACGGAGCCCGCGGCACCCCAGGAACCCTCGGGCTGTTCGTGCGGCCTGCGCCGACCGGCGCGGCCTACTCGGCGTCGAGCTGGTGGTCGGCCCAGACGTAGCTTTCGGGCAGCAGGTCGGTGATGCGGACCGTTCGGACGCGGTCGCCGTTGCCGACGATGACCTTGAGGGCGGGGAAGTAGTCGAGGAGGACCTGCCGGCACCGGCCGCACGGCGGGACGACGCCCCGGTCGCGATCGCCCACGGCCACGATCGTGTGCAGCTCGTACGCGCCCTGGGAGGCCGCCGCGCCGATGAGGACCAGCTCGGCGCAGGGGCCTCCGGTGAAGTGGTAGGCGTTCACCGCGGTGACGATCCGGCCGTCCCGGTCACGGGCCGCGGCCGCCATGGTGTGGTTGTCGCCCTGGCAGCGCGTGCGTGCGACGTGGGCCGCGGCCTCGATGAGTTCGTGGTCGACGTCGGGGGTCTGCGTGGTCATCTCTCCGCCTTCGTGATGCTCAGCCCGTCACGGTCGTGACGACGAGCCGGCCGATGCCGTAGAGCGCGCCGCCCCCGATGCCGCAGCCGATGAGGGTCATGACCATCATCATGCAGCGGCTGTACAGGCCCTCCTGGTGGACGGCCGCCTTCGGGTTGCGGGGATCGTAGGACAGCTCGACCGTCTGTCCGCCCACGTTGTTGTCGTAGGTGTGGGAGACGCCGTCGGTGTCCGTGTAGCGGTACACCTTCGTGTTGTTGGTGACGTGCGAGAACTGCGCCACCACCGTGATGCCGTGCTTCGGCAGGTACCACATCCGGTACAGGCCCCGGCTCATGGTGAACACCAGGAAGACGCCGGTGACGGCGACGAGGGCACCCAGCCAGAACATGAGCGCGTACTCGAACCGGCCGGCCACACCGAGGAACACGTCCAGGGCGAGGACCGGGGCGGCGGCGGCCGTCGCGAGCACCGTCCGACGGCTGACGCGGGGCGCCGTTGCCGTCGGGGGCGGTCAGCTCGATCGTGGCGACCCGCCCCTCGGCGCGGACCTGTGCGATCGCCGTCAGGGGTATGTGATGACCCTCGCCCGGGCGGCCGAAGGTTACGGCCCCTTCCTCGAAGCGGACGACGGTGGAGTCGTCATCCGGCGATACCGGCGACGAAAGCGGACCAGGCGGCGGCGGGCACGATCAGGACGGGACCGTCGGTGACCTTGCTGTCCCGGACGGGGACGACACCGGGGACGTGGTCGAGGACCTCGACGCAGTTGCCGCCGTCGCCGTCGCTGTGGCTGCTCTTGCGCCAGGCTGCGCCCGCGAAGTCGTACGCGACCTCGACGCAGTCGCCGCCCGAAGCGTTGCTGTAGGAGCTCTTGAACCAGTTGGCGTTGCTCAGGTCGTACGCGCGCATCGTCTGTAGTCCTCCGCCGCCGACTCGATCAGTGCGAGGGACGCTTCCGGCGACAGTGTGGCGACCCTCAGCAGATCGTAGGTGCGCTGGGCCTGCTTCACCACAGCCGGATCATCGAGGAGGGTGCCCGAAAACTCCGTCTCCGTATAGGCCGTTGGTGGCTGGTCCTCGAACTCCATGAGCTTGAGCGTGCCGGTCATGTGCGCGTGTGCACCGACCTCGCGTGGCACTACGGTCACCAGCAGCCACCGCTTCCGTACG
This sequence comes from Streptomyces sp. NPDC042346, assembly GCF_055581845.1. Classification (NCBI taxonomy): domain Bacteria; kingdom Bacillati; phylum Actinomycetota; class Actinomycetes; order Kitasatosporales; family Streptomycetaceae; genus Streptomyces; species Streptomyces sp. NPDC042346. The sequence goes on from NZ_JBVJEH010000003.1 coordinate 420,671, forward strand.
AGCGCCACGATGTGCTCAAGTTGCTCGGCCATGGCCTGGGGGCCGCCGATCGGGGTGCGTACCGCGTTCTCGTGCAGCACAACCCAATACTCCGGCCTTGTAGCGTCCTTGAGGATCGAGGCTCGTTTGAGCCGTGCGGCGATCTGCTCGTCGATGTACTCCTCTGTGGCGAACGGGTGGGTCGCGACCGTCAGCGCCCTCGTGTAGCTCGCCGTCTGGAGCAGGCCCGGCATCACTATCGGCGCGAACTCGCAGATCCTCGTCGCCACCGCCTCCAGCTCCGCCACCGCGTGGAAATAAGACGCGTACGGCGACTTGTTGATGAGCTTGCGCCACGTTCGTTCGAAAATACCGCCGGTTTGTAGGACTTCGTCGATTCTCTTCGCCACATCCAGCTGTGGCTTTCGAATTCCCTGCTCGAAAAGTCCGATGTACCCACCGGACACGAACACCCGTGCGCCCAGTTCGCTCTGTGAGAGCCCCGCCGCCTCGCGGCGGTCCTTCAGGAGCTCGCCGAAGAACTCCCACGCCTCGTCCTGCTTGCCCTTGGCCATGGATTAACTCCCCAACCCTACGCCGCAGTTGTACGGCCTGCGCGTCTGCCGATTCTACGGATCCCGCCCCACCCTGGAGAGGCGAAGCAGGAAATGGATTCAGAAAGGCATACGTTGGTGAAGGAAGACATCATGAAGACGACCGCGGGGGCCATCGAAGCCGCTCAAGAGGCAGTGACGGAATTGCGTGAGGCGCTCGCGAGGGCGGGAATCACTCTCCCCTCGCTCGGGCTCGACGTCGTCACCCTCGCCGCCGACCCTCCGAGGCCGCTCGTCGAATTGGGATGCTGCACGGCGGAAACGGCGCGGCTCATCGCCGCCGCCCTACTGCCGGGGGAGGAGAACGGAACATGACCTTGCCCATCGGGTCGTACGTCGTGGAGATCCGTACCGGACGGGTCGGAAGAGTCATGGGGCACGAGGGGCCCTACGTCCAGATCCGCCCGCTCGGCGGCGGGCGCGAGTGGGACGTGGAGCCCGACGGCGTACGTGAGGCGACGACGTCCGAGCGACTGAGCGCCGCCACGGCGCACGTCAACGCCCGGAGCCGGGGCGAGGTGCCCTGAAACCCTCCGCCCCCGGCCGGTTCGGCGCCCCGTCACTCCGGCCGGGGGAGCGTGCGTCCGTACGCGAGCAGCAGGAGTTCCTGGGCGGGGCGGCTCACCACCCGAGCGCCCGTGCCCGTGCCGTACGACCAGTCCAGGTCCGTGGCCCGCAGGGTGACGTCGTCGAGGTCCGCTCCGAAGAAGCGCAGCGTTCGAGGGGCGACCGTCCCCAGCAGGATCCGCAGGCGCTCCTCCGGGACCTGCCGTCCGAGGCCGAGCGGGACGGTGATGTCCAGGCCGTGGATCACGTCGTGGCCGAGGGCCGCCGCCAGGCCGCCCACCGGTGGCTTCCAGGGGTGATGGGCGTGGTCGCGCAGGGCCGCCGCGAGTTCGCGCGGGGTGAGGGCGGCGGCGTCGCGGCGCGCGAGGCGGTCGGTCATCCGGTGCAGGTTGCCGCCCGCGCGGACGAGTTCCAGGGCCGTCCTGCCGAACGGGTACCGGAAGCCCATGCTCATGTGGCCGGCGACCTCCCGTACGCGCCAGCCGCCGCACAGCGTCGGCGCGTCCCACTGTTCGTCGGTCAGTCCGTCCAGGACGTCCGCCAGTTCGCGCCGCTCGGCCGCGATCTCCGCTCGTGTCTCCGCTGCCGTGGTCTCCATGATCACCAGCGTGCCGAGGTGCCGGCCAGAAGTCCAAGAGCGAGTTCTTCTCCTCGCTAGCATTCCTGGTTATGGAGCTCCGTCAGCTGCACTACTTCCTCGCCGTCGTCGAGGAGGCCAACTTCACCCGCGCCGCCGCCCGCCTCCACCTCGCGCAGCCGGGGGTGAGCGCCCAGATCCGGCAGCTGGAACGGGAGCTCGGGCAGCCGCTGCTCGACCGCTCCGGCCGGACCGTCACCACGACCGCCGTCGGTGAGGCGGTCCTCCCCTTCGCGCGGGCGGCGCTCGCGGCCGTCGAGGGGCTGCGGCGGACCGTGGACGAGTTCACCGGTCTCGTCCGGGGGCAGGTCACGATCGGCCTCGTGTCCGGGGCCGCCGCCGACGAGTTCGACGTCGCCGCCGTCCTGGCCGACTTCCACGACGACCACCCGCAGGTCGAGATCTCCCTCACCGAGGACACGTCGGAGCGGATGCTCGCCGCCCTGCACCGCGGCGAACTCGATCTCGCCGTGATCGGCCTCGCCGAGGAGGAGCCCCCGCAGGGCGTCAGCCTCCAGGTCCTCGTCGACATGCCCCTCGTCGCCGCCATGGCTCCGGGCGACCCGCTCCTCACCGCCCCCGACGGCCGCGCCCGCGCTGCGCTCCCCGTGGCCGGGCTCGCCGGCCGTCCGCTGATCAGCCTTCCGCGCGGCACCGGCCTGCGCGGCGTCCTGGAGCGCGCCGGTACGCGGGCGGGCTTCCGGCCCCACGTGGCCTTCGAGGCCGCCGCACCGCACCTCCTGGCGCGCCTCGCCGCCCGTGGCCTCGGCGTCGCCGTCCTCCCGGAGCTCCCGGCCGAGGCGGCGGACGCGCTGGGACTCCGTACCCTTCCCCTCACCGATCCGCCCCTCCGGGGCCGCGTCGCCCTCGCCTGGCCGGCGGACGGCCCCGCCGCCCCGGCGGCCGGCGCGCTCCTCGCCCGGATGCGGAAAGCGTTCCCCGAGGTCCGGCCCGAGGTCCGGCCCGAGGTCCGGCCCGAGGTCCGGCCCGGGGTCGGGGCGCCCCCGCCGTACGGGAGAATGGGCCCATGAGTCTGTTCCGCGACGACGGCATCGTGCTGCGCACCCAGAAGCTGGGTGAAGCGGACCGCATCATCACGCTCCTCACGCGCGGTCACGGCCGCGTGCGCGCCGTCGCGCGCGGGGTGCGCCGGACGAAGTCGAAGTTCGGGGCGCGGCTCGAACCGTTCTCGCACGTGGACGTGCAGTTCTTCGCCCGGGGGAGTGAGCTGGTCGGACGCGGGCTGCCGCTCTGCACGCAGAGCGAGACGATCGCCGCGTACGGCGGCGGGATCGTCACCGACTACGCCCGGTACACCTCCGGCACGGCCATGCTGGAGACGGCGGAACGGTTCACCGACCACGAGGGCGAGCCCGCCGTCCAGCAGTACCTGCTGCTGGTGGGCGGTCTGCGGACCCTCGCGCGGGGCGAGCACGCGCCCCACCTCATCCTCGACGCCTTCCTCCTCCGCTCGCTCGCCGTCAACGGCTACGCGCCCAGTTTCGACGACTGCGCGAAATGCGGACTTCCCGGTCCCAACCGGTTCTTTTCGGTCGGTGCGGGCGGGGTCATATGCGGCGACTGCCGGGTGCCCGGAAGCGTCGTACCCTCTGCGGAGGCCATCGGCCTGCTCAGCGCGCTGCTCACCGGCGACTGGGCGACGGCGGACGCGTGCGAGCCGCGTCACGTCAGGGAGGGCAGCGGACTCGTGTCCGCCTATCTGCACTGGCACCTGGAGCGCGGCCTGCGCTCACTGCGGTACGTAGAGAAAAGCTAGGTAGGAGAGACCACGTCATGGCCATCGCACGACTGCTCGGTCGCCAGCGCCGGGAGTACAGCACGCCCGAGCCGCACCCCTCCGGCGCCCGCCCGCCGAAGCTCCAGTCGGAGCTGGTCCCGGAGCACGTCGCGATCGTCATGGACGGCAACGGCCGCTGGGCCAAGGAGCGCGGCCTGCCCCGCACCGAGGGGCACAAGGTCGGCGCCGAGCAGGTCCTCGACGTGCTCCAGGGCGCGATCGAGATGGGCGTGGGCTCGATCTCGCTCTACGCCTTCTCCACCGAGAACTGGAAGCGCTCGCCCGAGGAGGTGCGCTTCCTCATGAACTTCAACCGCGACTTCATCCGCAAGTCCCGCGACCAGCTCGACTCGCTCGGCGTGCGGGTGCGCTGGGTCGGCCGGATGCCCAAGCTGTGGAAGTCCGTGGCCAAGGAGCTCCAGGTCGCGCAGGAGCAGACCAAGGACAACACCAAGCTCACGCTGTACTTCTGCATGAACTACGGCGGTCGCGCGGAGCTCACGGACGCGGCGCAGGCGATGGGCGAGGACATCAAGGCGGGCCGGCTCGACCCGTCGAAGATCACCGAGAAGACCATCCAGAAGTACCTCTACTACCCGGACATGCCGGACGTGGACCTGTTCCTGCGGCCCAGCGGCGAGCAGCGCACCTCCAACTACCTGATCTGGCAGAGCGCGTACGCCGAGATGGTCTTCCAGGACGTACTGTGGCCCGACTTCGACCGCCGCGACCTGTGGCGGGCCTGCGTCGAGTTCGCCCAGCGCGACCGCCGCTTCGGCGGCGTCGACCCGGCCGACATGGCCGTCCTCGACAAGGGCTGACCACATCCAGGGGGATGTCCGTGGAAACGAACGAGCGGATCGAGCTGGCCTACCGGCCCGACTTCGTGGACGTGCGCGAGGCCGTACGGGTCCGGCTGCGGGCCACCTTCTGGTGGCGGCTGCTCCGGTGGACGGCGTGGGGCGCCGGCGTGCTGGCCCTCCTGGTCGCGGGCCTGGCCCTGCTGCCGCCCTCGCCCGAGCCGGGAACGACGGCCCTGATGGTGGCGCTCGGCCTGGTGGCCGTGGGCTGCGCGGAGTCGCTGCCCTGGCTGACGGCCCAGAGCCTCTTCCGGCTGATCAGGGCCCAGGGCGAGGCCACGGCCGTCGTCGACGAGGACGGGGGACGGTGGACCTCCCGGGACAGCGAGACGACGATCCGCTGGGCGCTGCTGCCCCGGTACGCGGAGACGCCCCGGCTCTTCGTCCTGCTCACGGCCAAGCAGTCCGGCACCGGCTTCGCGTACCTGCCGAAGCACGGCCTCGCGGACCCCGCCGACGCCGACCGGCTGCGGGCGGTCCTGGACCGGAACATCAGCAAGGCATGAGACGACGAGGGGCCCGCACCGGAAACGTCCGGTGCGGGCCCCTTCGTCTGTCAGGTCAGCTCACTTCTCCGCGCACTCCGCGCACGTGCCGAAGATCTCGACCGTGTGCGCCACGTTCACGAAGCCGTGCTCCGAGGCGATCGTCTCGGCCCACTGCTCCACCATCGGGCCCTCCACCTCCACGGCCTTGCCGCAGACGCGGCAGACCAGATGGTGGTGGTGGTCGCCGGTCGAGCAGCGGCGGTAGACGGTCTCGCCCTCGCTCGTGCGCAGCGCGTCGACCTCGCCCGCGTCCGCCAGGGACTGGAGCGTGCGGTAGACGGTGGTGAGGCCGACCGAGTCGCCGCGGTGCTTGAGCATGTCGTGCAGCTCCTGGGCGCTGCGGAACTCGTCCACCTCGTTCAGCGCCGCCGACACGGCGGCCCGCTGCTTGGTCGAGCGGCCTCGTACGGGGGGTCCTGCCGTCACCACGGGGGCCTCCTTGAATGCTTGTCTGCCCCCGCCATTCTGCCAGTCCCCCATGACCCTGCGGTCAGCCGCGGATCAGACGTTCACGTCGTCCGTCGGACGACGGGTGGCCGGAAGCGGGGCGTCGCAGCTCTCCGCGCCCGCCTCGGCCGCCCGGGCCCGCCGCTTGGCGAGCGGGGTGGCGAGGAGGGTCAGGAGGACGAAGACGCCGATCGCGTACAGGACGATCGTCGCACCGGGCGGGACGTCCTGGTAGTACGAGGTGGCCGTGCCCGCCAGAGTGACCGTGACGCCGGTCGCCACCGCGAGGACGAAGGTCGTGCGGAACGACTTCGACAGCTGCTGCGCCGCCGCCACCGGCACCACCATGAGCGCGCTGACGAGCAGCAGGCCCACGACTCGCATGGCGACCGTGACGGTCACCGCGGCCGTGACCGCGATCAGCAGGTTCAGGGCGCGCACCGGCAGGCCGGTGACCCGGGCGAACTCCTCGTCCTGGCTGACCGCGAAGAGCTGGCGGCGCAGGCCGACCGTGACCAGGATGACGAAGGCGGCGAGGATCGCGATCGCGGTGATGTCCTCGGACGAGACCGTGGACAGCGAGCCGAAGAGGTACGAGCTGAGGTTGGCGTTGGAGCCGGTCGGCGAGAGGTTGATCAGCAGGACGCCGCCGGCCATGCCGCCGTAGAAGAGCAGGGCGAGCGCGAGGTCGCCGCGGGTCTTCCCGTACGCCCGGATCAGCTCCATGGCGACCGAGCCCGCGACGGCGACGATCGTCGCCATCCAGACCGGGCTGGAGTTCAGCAGGAAGCCGAGGCCGACACCGGTCATGGCGACATGGCCGATGCCGTCGCCCATCAGCGCCTGGCGGCGCTGGACGAGGTAGATGCCGACGGCGGGCGCGGTGATGCCGACGAGCACGGCCGCGAGGAGCGCGCGCTGCATGAAGGCGAGATCGAGCATTTCCATGATCAAGTCAGCTTTCCCAGGGTCGGCTTCAGGTCAGCAGACCCGTACGGAGCGGCTCACCGGCCGCGTGCGGATGGACGTGGTCGTGGCCGGGGAGCGCGTGCTGCCCGACGGCCTCGGGCGGCGGGCCGTCGTGGACGACACAGCCGTCGCGGAGGACCACGGCCCGGTCGATCAGCGGCTCCAGCGGGCCCAGCTCGTGCAGGACGAGGAGGACGGACGTGCCGCCCGCGACCTGCTCGCGCAGCGTCGCGGCCAGGATCTCCTGGCTCGCGAGGTCCACGCCGGCCATCGGCTCGTCCATGATCAGCAGCTCGGGCTCGGAGGCGAGCGCGCGGGCGATCAGCACGCGCTGGTGCTGGCCGCCGGAGAGCGCGGAGACGGAGTCCTTGGCGCGGTCGGCGAGCCCGACGAGGTCGATGGCCCGCTCGACGGCCTCCTTGTCGGCCTTCGTCAGCCAGCCGAAGCGGCGACGGGAGAGCCGGCCGGAGGAGACGACCTCGCGGATCGTGGCGGGGACGCCGCTCGCCGCGGTCGTGCGCTGCGGTACGTAGCCGACGCGGGCCCAGTCGCGGAACCGCTTCTGCTCCGTGCCGAACAGCTCGATCCGGCCGCCGGTCAGCGGCACCTGGCCGATGACGGAGCGGACGGCGGTGGACTTGCCGGAACCGTTGGCGCCGAGCAGGGCGACGACCTCGCCGCGGCGGACGGTGAGGTCGACGCCCCGGAGGACGGGCCGCGCGCCGAGGGCCGCCGTGGCTCCGCGGACGGAAATGACGGGTTCCTGCGCCGGCGCTGCCATGGCTCGTTCCTCCTGCTGTGTCGCTGCGATCACTTCGCGCCGAGGGCCTTCTTCAGCGCGGCGAGGTTGGACTGCATGACCTCGATGTAGTCATCGCCCTGGGACTTGTCCGTGATTCCCTCCAGCGGGTCGAGCACGTCGGTCTTCAGACCGGTGTCGCCCGCCAGGGTCTTGGCGGTCTTGTCGCTCGCGAGGGTCTCGAAGAAGACGGTGGAGACCTTGTCCTTCTCCGCGATGTCCTGGAGTTCCTTGATGCGGGCGGGGCTCGGCTCGGACTCGGGGTCGATGCCGGTGATGCCCTCCTGCTCCAGGCCGTACCGCTCGGCGAGGTAGCCGAAGGCGGAGTGGGTGGTGATGAAGGTCTTCGTGGTGGTGTTCTTCAGGCCCGTCTCGAACTCGGTGTTCAGGGCGCCGAGCTTCGTCACCAGGGCGTCGGTGTTCTTCTGGTAGTCGGCGGCGTTCGCCGGGTCGGCCTTCTCCAGGGCGGTGCCGACACCCTTGGCGACCTCGGCGTACTTCACGGGGTCGAGCCAGATGTGCGGGTCGGTGCCGGCCTCGGAGCCGTGGTCGTGGCCCTCTTCCTCGGCGGAGTGCTCTTCGGTCCCGTGCTCGTGGCCGACCTCGGTGCCGTGCGCTTCGAGCTTCGTGAGGGTGGCGGCGTCGACGGTGTTCTTGACGCCGGCCTGGGCGATGGCGTCGTCGACGGCGGGCTGGATGCCCTTGAGGTAGAGGATGACGTCGGCCTCGCCGAGCTCGCCGATCTGCTTCGGCTTGAGCTCAAGGTCGTGGGGTTCGACGCCGGGCTTGGTGAGCGTGTTGACGGCGACGTGGCCGCCGCCTATCTGCTCGGCCAGGTACTGCATGGGGTAGAACGACGCGACGACGTCCAGCTTGCCGCTGCTCCCCTTGTCGGCGGCGTCGGAGGTTCCGGCGCAGGCGGACAGGGAGACGACGCCGAGCGCGACGGCTCCGGCGAGGGCGGTGGTGGGTATCAGGCGACGTACGTTCATGACACTCATTTTCAACAAAACTGGAAACGATTGTCAATTGTCGTCCGTGTGGCCCCGCCCACGCGCCCTCTCGGGAGCCCCCGCGCGCCCCTGGCACCGAACCGATTTGATGCAGGGGGTACGGGCGCCGGTAACCTGTGGCATTCGCACTTCGTCGTCGTAATGAAGAGAGCACCGTGGCCGCCGACAAGATCGACACCATCGTCAGCCTGAGCAAGCGCCGTGGCTTCGTCTACCCGTGCAGTGAGATCTACGGCGGCCAGCGCGCCGCCTGGGACTACGGACCGCTGGGTGTCGAACTCAAGGAGAACCTGAAGCGTCAGTGGTGGCGTTACATGGTCACCGCGCGCGAGGACGTCGTCGGTATCGACTCGTCGGTGATCCTGGCCACCGAGGTCTGGGAGGCGTCCGGTCACGTCGCCACCTTCACGGACCCGCTGACCGAGTGCACCTCCTGCCACAAGCGCTTCCGCGCGGACCACCTGGAGGAGGCGTACGAGGCGAAGCACGGCCGTCTCCCCGAGAACGGCTTCGCCGACCTCAACTGCCCCAACTGCGGCAACAAGGGCACCTTCACGGAGCCCAAGCAGTTCTCCGGCCTGCTCTCCACGCACCTCGGCCCGACCCAGGACACCGGCTCCGTCGCGTACCTGCGTCCCGAGACCGCCCAGGGCATCTTCACCAACTTCGGTCAGGTGCAGCAGACCTCGCGCAAGAAGCCGCCGTTCGGCATCGCGCAGATGGGCAAGTCCTTCCGGAACGAGATCACTCCGGGCAACTTCATCTTCCGCACGCGCGAGTTCGAGCAGATGGAGATGGAGTTCTTCGTCAAGCCGGGCGAGGACGAGCAGTGGCAGGAGTACTGGATGCAGCAGCGCTGGAACTGGTACACCGGCCTGGGTCTCCGTGAGGAGAACATGCGCTGGTTCGAGCACCCGCAGGAGAAGCTCTCCCACTACTCGAAGCGCACCGCCGACATCGAGTACCGCTTCTCCTTCGGCGGCAGCGAGTGGGGCGAGCTGGAAGGCGTCGCCAACCGCACCGACTACGACCTGAACGCGCACTCGAAGGCCTCCGGCGCCAACCTCACGTACCTGGACCAGGAGTCCGGCGAGCGCTACACGCCGTTCGTCATCGAGCCCGCCGCCGGTGTCGGCCGCGCGATGCTGGCCTTCCTCCTCGACGCGTACAACGAGGACGAGGCCCCCAACGCCAAGGGCGTCATGGAGAAGCGCGTCGTCCTGCGCCTCGACCCGCGCCTGGCCCCGGTCAAGGTCGCGGTCCTGCCGCTGTCGCGCAACCCGCAGCTCTCCCCGAAGGCCAAGGGCCTCGCGGCGGACCTGCGCCAGAACTGGAACATCGAGTTCGACGACGCCGGCGCCATCGGCCGCCGCTACCGTCGCCAGGACGAGATCGGCACCCCGTTCTGCGTGACCGTCGACTTCGACACCCTCGACGACAACGCGGTGACCGTGCGCGAGCGCGACACCATGAAGCAGGAGCGCGTCTCCCTCGACCAGATCCAGGGCTACCTGGGCAGCCGCCTGCTCGGCTGCTGAACTCCCTGATCGCGTCTACCGCGTAGATCGCGTACGGCGAAGCCCCCGGTTCCGACTTCGGAACCGGGGGCTTTCCCGTGCGTGCGTGCGGTCAGGCGTCAGGCGTCAGGCGGTCAGGCGGTCGCCGTCGCGGCTGCCGCCGCCTCGGCCTCCGCCTGGCGTCGCGCGCCCTCGGCCGCCCGGCGCTTGCCGAACCAGGCCGTCCACACGCCCAGGGCGCCCAGGACCGCGTAGATCATGAGCGGGCTGAGCGTGACCATGGTCTTCGTCGGCAGCGCGTACGCGAGGGCGATACGGACCAGCGCCTCGGCGACGTACGCCACGCCCCACACCAGCGTCATCGTGCGCATGGTGGAGCGGAAGCCCTCGTACTGCCACATCCCGTTCCACCAGGCCGTGCTCTCCGGGGTGCCGTCGGTCGCGAACTTCCGGCCGAAGTAGAACATCAGCGGGCGCGGGGCGAGCAGCGTGACCAGACAGAGCAGGCCGAACAGGCCCGTCACGCCCGAGTCCTTGATCAGGAGCGCCCGGGCGGTGTGCGCGCCGATCAGCGAGACGAGCGCCGTGATCACCAGGAAGACCAGGGTGACGACGGCGAACTCGTCGACCTTGCGCCGCCAGGCGACCATGATCGCGCTGTCCAGGACGGGCCAGACGCTCCCGGCGAGCAGTGCGGTGAACTCGGACCAGCCGTGGTCCTCGGTCAGGATGTTGTACGTGAGGATCGGCGCGACCACGTTGAGGCCGATGGTCAGGATCCAGCCGATCGCCGAGGAGGCTCCTGAGCGGGCCGGTGGCTTGGCGGGTGCGGACATGGTTCCCCCTGGGTGCTCTTACGGTCGCGGTGCGGGAGAACGCTAATGATGTACTGGACAGGGAAGGGGAAACTCCAAGCCAAATGATCTTCAAAAAGGGGCTGTTTCTCAGGCGCGCAGCGCACGCTGCGCCAGGGAGATGACCGCCGCGAACGCGTCCTCGATGTCCGTGGTCGCCCAGTCGGCGGCGTGCGCCGGGTCGTGGAAGCGGTCGGTGGCGTCGAAGACCGCGCGGGCCGTCGTCGCGTAGTCCCGCTCCGGTGCGGCGAACACCCCCTCGCGGTGGCCGTCCTCCACGATGCGGGCGATCTGCTCCACCAGGTGGTCCTCGTGCCGGTGGACCACCGCGCTGTTCTCGCCGATCAGCACCTGGAAGGTCGCCATCAGCTCCGGATCGCCGCCGGCCTTGCGGCGCTTCAGGGCGAAGAGGGCCGTGAGCCAGTCGGTCAGGCGCTCGTCCGCGGGCTTCCCGCCCTCGACGTACGGCCGCAGCGCGACGATCGTCCGCTCCAGCCACCGCTCGGTCACCGCCTCGCGCAGCGCCGCCTTCGTACGGAAGTGGCGGTAGACGCTGCCGTGGCTGACGCCCAGCACCCGGGCCACGTCGACGACGGTCGCCTTCGCGGGCCCGTAGCGCCGGAGCACCTCCTCCGTGGCTTCGAGGATGCGCTCGGCGGTCAGGGTCTCGGTGGCGGCCATGGAATGACAGTACCCGTCAGCTGAAAGGTCCCGCCGGTGCCGGTCAGTGCTCGCTGTCCAGGTGGGCCATCTGGGCCGCCGGGTAGCGCTCGCCGGCCGCGGCGCCCGCCGGGACGGCCTCCTCGATCGCCGCCAGGTCGGCGGCGTCCAGCGTGACGTCCAGGGCGCCGAGCGCCTCCGCGAGCCGGTCCCTGCGCCGGGCGCCGACCAGCGGGACGATGTCCGCGCCCTGCCGCTCGCCCTGTGCGAGGACCCAGGCGATCGCGGTCTGCGCGACCGTCACGCCCTTCGCCTCGGCGATCGCGCGCAGCCGGTCCACCAGGTCCAGGTTCCGGTGGAGGTTGTCGCCCTGGAAGCGGGGGGACATCCCGCGGAAGTCGCCGGCGCCGAGCTCCCGGTCCCGGGTGAAGTGGCCGCTGATCAGGCCGCGCGACAGCACGCCGTACGCCGTGATCCCGATGCCCAGCTCGCGCGCGGCCGGCAGGATCTTCTCCTCGATGGAGCGGGAGATCAGCGAGTACTCGATCTGGAGGTCCGCGATCGGGGCCACCGCCGCCGCTCTGCGCAGCGTGTCCGCGCCGACCTCGGAGAGGCCGATGTGCCGGACGTGCCCCGCCTCGACCAGCTCGGCGATGGCGCCGACGGTCTCCTCGATCGGCACGTCCGGGTCGACGCGGGCGATCCGGTAGATGTCGATGTGGTCGGTACCGAGGCGCTGGAGCGAGTACGCCGCGAAGTTCTTCACCGCGGCCGGCCGGCCGTCGTAGCCGGTGAAGCCGCCCTCGACCGTGCGCAGCGCGCCGAACTTCACGCTGGTCAGCGCCTGCTCGCGGGCGGCGGCGGGGGCGCTCCGCAGGGCTTCGGCGATCAGCAGTTCGTTGTGCCCCATCCCGTAGAAGTCGCCCGTGTCGAGCAGGGTCACCCCGGCGTCCAGGGCGGCGTGGATGGTCGCGATCGACTCGGCGCGGTCGTTCTCCCCGTACAGCGCGGACATGCCCATGCAGCCGAGGCCGAGGGCGGAGACCGCCGGGCCGGTGGCGCCGAGCCGGCGGGTGGGGACGGGGTGTCGGGTGGTGGTCATGACGGTCTCCAAGGGGAGGGGGAGGTGCGATGAGACAACCATGACATGACCGATGACAGATTTCAATATCTGTCATTCGTTCGGGTGGGGGTGGGGAAAAACGAGTGCTGCCCTGCGGGTGCCGGGGTAGCGTCCTCGGCATGTCTCTGTTCTTCCAGATCTACGAGTGAGCGCGCCGCACAGGCCGACCGACCACCGCCCACCTCACTGACGGGAGAACCCCATGGCCAAGAGCCGCAACAACCTCCTCGGCGTCGGCGGACAGCGAAGGAAGCTGTCCCGCGCCGACCAGTACGGCACCGTCCAGTCCCGCGGCACCGCCCCGCGCACGGCCGACGAGCAGAAGCAGGAGCTCCTGCGGAAGATGCGCGAGCGCGCGCAGGGACAGGGAGCCGAGAGCACCGACGCCGCCACCGAGGCCACCGGCCAGGAGTAGTCGCCACCGCACGACGGAGGGCCCGGAGCGTTCCACGCCCGGGCCCTTCGCCGTACCCCCCGCCGCCTACCCCACCGTCCTCGGCAGCCGTACCGCGAGCCCCGCCGTCAGGAGCGCCATCGCGAGCTGGAGGAGGAGCGTCACCGTCAGCGCCGTGCCCGTCGAACCCGAGGCGGAGAGGCTCAGGAACAGCGTCCCCAGGGTCGCCACGCCCAGGGTCAGCGCCGTCTGCTGGGCCGTCACCATGACTCCGCTGCCCACGCCCGCCCGTTCCTGCGGCACCTCGGAGAGCACCACCCGGAAGAGCACCGGCAGCTGGAGGCCCTGGCCGAGCCCCGCGAGCGCCATGCCGGGAAGCAGGCTCCCCACCGACAGGTCCGGCCAGGAGCGCCAGGCCGTCAGGGCGAGCAGCCCGAGGCCGAGGGCCTGGAACAGGGCGCCCACCGGAACCACCCGGGTGCCCCAGCGCCGTACGAGCCGGGGCCCCGCGAGGGAGGCCCCGAAGAAGGCCACCGCCATCGGGACGAGCGCCAGGCCCGAGGCCACCGCCCCCAGGCCCAGACCCTGCTGGAGAGCCACCGCGATCACGAACATGAAGCCGCCGAAGCCGCCCGACAGCGGCAGGACGAGGAGCAGTCCGCGCCGCAGCGAGACCAGGTCGAGGAGGCCCGGCGGGACCAGGGGCGTCTCGCCCCGGCGCTCCGCTCGCCGCTCCACCCGCCAGAAGGCGACCGCCGCGAACGGGAACACCGCGAGCGAGAGCCAGGTCCACAGCGGCCAGCCGGCCGACCGGCCCTCCGTCAGCGGGGCGAGCAGGGTGAGCAGCGCGACCGCGAGGAGCAGGGTCCCCGGCACGTCCACCGGGGCCGGCCGGTCCGAGCGGGTCTCCGGCACGGTCCGCAGGGCGAGCAGCAGGCCCGCGACCGCCACCGGCACGTTCACCAGGAAGACCGCGCGCCAGCCCGTGCCCGCGAGGTCGGCGGCGACGAGGACGCCGCCCAGGATCTGGCCGGTCACCATCGACAGGCCGGCGGTCGCCCCGTACAGGCTCAGCGCCTTCGCCCGGCGCGCTCCCGTCGTCGAGGCGTGGATGGTCGCGAGCACCTGCGGCAGCATCAGGGCCGCCGCGGCGCCCTGCGCCACCCGGGCCCCGACGAGGGTCCAGGCGTCCGGCGCGAGCCCGCAGGCCAGCGAGGTCAGGCCGAAGGCGGTCATCCCGGCGAGGAAGAGGCGACGGCGCCCGAAGAGGTCGCCGAGGCGTCCGCCGAGGACGAGGAGGACGGCGTACGACAGGCCGTACCCGGCCACGATCAGTTCGAGGAGGGACGGGCCGGCCGCCAGGTCCCGGCCGATGGACGGCAGGGCGACGTTGACGATGAAGAAGTCGATCAGCGGCAGCGCGGCCCCGAGGAGGACGGTGAACAGGCCCAGGGAGCCGAGCGCCGCGGGGCGGTGGCCGACGGCCGGTGCGCCGGCCCGGGGAGATGTCGTGGAAGTCGAGGTCACGCGTTCGACGATCCGCCCGCGCTCAGCCTGGTACCAGAGTCTTCTTATCCTGGTACAACCACTACCTGGCAACGGGCCGGGCGCCCCGGCACCCTGGGGGAGTGACGACCATGACGACGACGGGCACGATCGCGGCCACCACGACGATCGCGACCACGGCGGCGGTGACGGCGGCGGCGTCGCCCGGAACCCGGCGGGGCGAGCTCGCGGCCTTCCTGCGCAGCCGCCGCGAGCGCATCACCCCCGAACAGGTCGGCCTCCCGCGCGGCCGGCGCCGCCGCACCCCCGGCCTGCGCCGCGAGGAGGTCGCCCACCTCTCCGCCGTCGGCGTCACCTGGTACACCTGGCTGGAACAGGCCCGCGACATCCAGGTCTCCCCGCAGGTCCTCGACGCCCTCGCCGACGCGCTGCTCCTCGACCCGACCGAGCGGAGCCACCTCTTCGCCCTCGCCGGACAGTCCGACCCGCGCCCGGGGGCGCCCTCTCCGGCCGTCACGCCCGCGCTGCGGCAGATGCTCGACCAGCTGGAGCCGCTGCCCGCCGCCGTCCAGAACAGCAGGTTCGACTTCCTCGCCCACAACCGGACCTTCGGGCGGCTCTTCTGCGACCTGGACGCCCTGCCCCGCGAGGACCGCAACTCCCTCTGGCTCGCCTTCACCAACGAGGACTTCCAGGCCGCCGCCACCGACCTGCCGGACCTCCTCCCCATCCTCGCCGGGAAGCTCCGCGCCGCCATGGCCGAGCACCTGGCCGAGCCCGCCTGGAAGGCGCTCGTCCAGCGGCTCGAAGGGGCCTCGCGCGAGTTCCGGGAGATCTGGGCCCGGCACGACGTGGTCGCCCCGGGCGGCCGCACCAAGGTCATCCACAACGCCCGCGTCGGTGTGCTCCGGTTCGAGCACACCAACCTGTGGCTCGGCCCGACCTCCGGGCCGTGCCTCGTGACGTACGTCCCCGTGGACGAGAAGACCCGGGAGGGCGTCGAGCGGCTCCTCGCGCTGGTGATCGCGGAGGAAGAGGAAGAGGAAGAGGCGAGACGGGCCACGGTTCAGGCTCAGAGCGGCCCCGCGGCTCCTGCCCCCGCGGCTCAGGGCGGCCCCGCGACTCCCGGCGGCCCCGCGGCTCATGCCCCTGCGGCTCATGCCCCCGCGGCTCAGGGCGCCCCCGCGACTCCCGGCGCCCCCGCCTTCACCGCCGCCTGAGCGTCCTCCTCCGGCGCCAGTGACCGGGCCGTCCGCTCCGCCGTGCGCCGCGCCCACGCCCCGCTCGTCAGCGCGCCCACCACGAGGACGGCGACGCCGCAGCCCGTGACGATCCAGTAGCCCGGGCGGGCCGCCGCCACGAACGCCTCCGGGGCCGCGCCCGCGCCCACCCCCGCCGCGAGGACCGCGCCGACCACCGCCACCCCGAGGGTCTGCCCGACCTGGCGGCTCGTCGAGGCCACCGCCGCCGCCACCCCGGCCTGCGCCCGGGGCATCCCGGAGACGGCGGTGTTCGTGATCGGCGCGTTCATCAGACCGAAGCCGATGCCGAAGACGACGTACCCCGCGAAGAGCAGCGGATCGCTGGTCTCGGCCTCGAAGGCGGCGAAGAGCAGCGCCCCGGCCGCCATCGCCGCGCCCGCGAGCAGCAGCGAGGGGCGCGGCCCGCGCGCCCCCGTCAGCCGCCCCGACAGGGGTGCGAAGACGAAGGTCATGCCGGCCATCGGCAGCATGTAGAGCCCCGCCTCCAGCGGGGCGAGGCCGCGCACCTCCTGGAGGTACAGCGTGTTCAGGAAGAGGAAGCCGCCGAGCGCCGCGAAGGCGCAGACCGCGATGACGGTGGCCCCGCCGAACGGCGCGCTGCGGAAGAACCGCAGGTCGATCAGGGGCTCGCGGCGCCTCGGCTCGTAGAGGACCAGCCCGGCGAGCGCGGCGGCCGCGATCCCCGCGAAGAGCGGGTCGGTCTCGATGATCGCGTACGTGAGCGAGCCGAGGAGCGCCGCGACCAGGAGCTGTCCCACGGGGTCGGGGCGGCGGGGCCGGGGGGCGCGGGACTCGGGGACGTACCGCAGGGTGAGGAGCAGGGCGACGAGGGCGACCGGGAGGTTCAGCCAGAAGATCGCCCGCCAGCCGACCGACTCGACGAGCAGACCGCCCACCAGCGGCCCGGCGGCCATGGAGACGCCGATGACCGCGCCCCAGACGCCGATGGCCCGCGCGCGTGCGGCGGGCTCGGTGAAGGTGTTCGTGATGATCGACATGGCGACCGGGTTCAGCATGGAGCCGCCGACGGCCTGGACCGCCCGGAAGGCGATCAGGGCCTCCAGGCTGGGCGCGAGGGAGCAGAGCAGCGAGCCGAGCGCGAAGACGACCAGCCCGGTGGCGAAGACCTTGCGGCGGCCGATCCGGTCGGCGGTGGAGCCCGCGAGCATGAGCAGCGAGGCCAGGACGAGGGTGTACGCGTCGATCGTCCACTGCAGTCCGGAGACGGAGGCGCCCAGGTCGCGCCGGATGGAGGGCAGGGCGACGTTGAGCGCGGTGTTGTCCAGGCTGACGATGAGCAGGCTCATGGAGCAGATGGCCAGGACCATGAGTTCCCGGCCCCTGGAGAGCCTCCCGCGTGTGAGCTCCGGCATGTGCGGATAGTACGGCTGACTAATGACCGCCGCAGTGCGCGACAATGGCTCAATGACCGCGTTCACCCCCCTCGCCATCGGGCCGCACATCGTGCAGCCGCCGGTGGTGCTCGCCCCGATGGCCGGCATCACCAACGCCCCCTTCCGTACCCTCTGCCGCGAGTACAGCGGCGGCAAGGGGCTGTTCGTGAGCGAGATGATCACGACGCGCGCCCTGGTCGAGCGCAACGAGAAGACGATGCAGCTCATCCGGTTCGACGAGACCGAGAAGCCGCGCTCGATCCAGCTGTACGGGGTGGACCCCGTGACCGTCGGCAAGGCCGTGCGGATGATCGTCGACGAGGACCTCGCCGACCACATCGACCTGAACTTCGGCTGCCCGGTCCCCAAGGTGACCCGGAAGGGCGGCGGCTCGGCCCTGCCCTACAAGCGGCCGCTGCTGCGCGCGATCCTGCACGAGGCCGTGACCAACGCGGGCGACCTGCCGGTCACGATGAAGATGCGCAAGGGCATCGACGACGACCACATCACCTTCCTCGACGCGGGCCGGATCGCGGTCGAGGAGGGCGTCACGGCGATCGCCCTGCACGGGCGGACGGCGGCCCAGCACTACGGCGGCACGGCGGACTGGGACGCGATCGCGCGCCTCAAGGAGCACGTGCCGGAGATTCCGGTGCTCGGGAACGGCGACATCTGGTCGGCCGACGACGCCCTGCGGATGATGCGGGAGACGGGCTGCGACGGCGTGGTCGTCGGGCGCGGCTGCCTGGGCCGGCCGTGGCTCTTCGGCGATCTGGTGGCGGGCTTCGAGGGGACGGGGTCCTATGCCCAGCCCGGTCTGCGGGAGGTCGCGGACGCGATGGTGCGGCACGCGCGGCTGCTCGGCGAGTGGCTCGGCGACGAGGCACGCGGTGTCATCGACTTCCGCAAGCATGTGGCCTGGTACCTGAAGGGCTTCGCGGTCGGCTCCGAGATGCGCAAGAAGCTCGCCATCACCTCCTCCCTGGACGAGCTCCGCGCTCAGTTGAGCGAGCTCGACCTGGAGCAGCCGTGGCCCGTGGGTGCGGACGGTCCTCGGGGTCGTACGTCCGGAAACAACCGAGTCGTCCTGCCGGATGGCTGGTTGAAGGACCCTTACGACTGCGCGGGAGTGAGTGAGGACGCCGAGCTGGACACGTCCGGCGGGTGAGATCCGTGCGGGAATCGGCCTTTCCTGGGGAGTGATCCTCGCCACCCCTGAGGGGGGTGGCGCTCACATGAGCATATTACGGATGGCTGTACTGCCTGAAGGGTGGCACTGGGTGCCACCCTTTTTGCGTTCAAGAAGTGAACGCAAGTGCTCGGATGGGCGCTCACGTGAGCGCTAAACCTCTAGTTTGGGTCATCTGAGCTTCGGGGCCTGAAAGCGGAAGCTACCTCTCAGTTACTTTCGAAGTGCTGGCGGACGGGTGGTTAAGACCATGTGACCGGCAGGCGTACCTCCACAGACGCCTTCGATCTGGGTATGTTCCTCGCCGTCAGGGCAGCCAACCGAGTCATCGAGGAGTCGGGACCCGTGTCGGAAAACAATGATCAGAAGTTCGTCTACGACTTCACCGAGGGCAACAGGGACCTGAAGGACCTGCTCGGTGGCAAGGGCGCGAACCTCGCCGAGATGACCAACCTCGGCCTGCCGGTTCCCCCCGGCTTCACGATCACCACCGAAGCGTGCAAGGTCTACCTCGAGAGCGGCTCGGAGCCCGTCGCGCTCCGCGACGAGGTGAGTGCACACCTCGACGCGCTCGAGCAGCAGATGGGCAAGAAGCTCGGCCAGGCCGACGACCCGCTGCTCGTCTCCGTCCGGTCCGGAGCCAAGTTCTCCATGCCGGGCATGATGGACACCGTCCTCAACATCGGCCTCTCCGACGAGTCCGTCGTCGGCCTCGCCCGCCAGGCGGACAACGAGCGCTTCGCGTGGGACTCGTACCGCCGGCTCATCCAGATGTTCGGCAAGACCGTCCTGGGCGTCGACGGGGAGCTCTTCGAGGAGGCCCTCGACGAGGCCAAGGCCGCGAAGAAGGTCGCCAGCGACACCGACCTGGACGCCGCCGACCTCAAGAAGCTCGTCAAGCACTTCAAGAAGATCGTGAAGGCCGACACCGGCCGCGACTTCCCCCAGGACCCGCGTGAGCAGATGGACCTCGCCATCGAGGCCGTCTTCAACTCCTGGAACACCGACCGCGCGAAGCTGTACCGCCGCCAGGAGCGCATCCCGGGCGACCTCGGCACCGCCGTCAACGTCTGCTCGATGGTCTTCGGCAACCTCGGCCCGGACTCCGGCACCGGCGTCGCCTTCACCCGCGACCCCGCCTCCGGCCACGCCGGCGTCTACGGCGACTACCTGCAGAACGCGCAGGGCGAGGACGTCGTCGCCGGTATCCGCAACACCGTGCCGCTCGCCGACCTCGAGTCGATCGACAAGGCCTCGTACGACCAGCTCATGCACATCATGAGCACCCTGGAGACCCACTACAAGGATCTCTGCGACATCGAGTTCACCATCGAGCGCGGCCAGCTCTGGATGCTCCAGACCCGTGTCGGCAAGCGCACCGCCGGTGCCGCCTTCCGCATCGCCACGCAGCTCGTGGACCAGGGCCTGATCGACGAGGCCGAGGCGCTCCAGCGCGTCACCGGCGCGCAGCTCGCCCAGCTCATGTTCCCGAAGTTCGACGAGGACGCCAAGGTCGAGCAGATCGGGCGCGGCATCGCCGCCTCCCCGGGCGCGGCCGTCGGCAAGGCCGTCTTCGACTCGTACACCGCGGTCAAGTGGTCCCGCTCCGGCGAGAAGGTCATCCTGATCCGCCGCGAGACCAACCCGGACGACCTGGACGGCATGATCGCCGCCGAGGGCATCCTCACCTCCCGCGGCGGCAAGACCTCGCACGCCGCCGTCGTCGCCCGCGGCATGGGCAAGACCTGTGTCTGCGGCGCCGAGGAGCTCGAGGTCGACACCAAGCGCCGCCGGATGACCACGGCCGACGGCCAGGTCGTCGAGGAGGGCGACGTCGTCTCCATCGACGGCTCCACCGGCAAGGTCTACCTCGGTGAGGTACCCGTCGTACCGTCCCCGGTCGTCGAGTACTTCGAGGGCCGCATGCACGCCGGCGCCGACGACGCCGACGAGCTCGTCGCCGCCGTGCACCGGATCATGGCCTACGCGGACCGCGTCCGCCGGCTGCGCGTCCGCGCCAACGCCGACAACGCCGAGGACGCGCTGCGCGCCCGCCGCTTCGGCGCCCAGGGCATCGGCCTCTGCCGCACCGAGCACATGTTCCTCGGCGAGCGCCGCCAGTTCGTCGAGCGGCTGATCCTGGCCGACACGGACGTCGAGCGCGAGCAGGCCCTGGAGGCCCTGCTGCCGCTGCAGAAGACGGACTTCGTCGAGCTGTTCGAGGCCATGGACGGGCTGCCCGTCACGGTCCGCCTGCTCGACCCGCCGCTGCACGAGTTCCTGCCCGACATCACCGAGCTGTCGGTGCGCGTCGCCCTCGCCGAGTCCCGCAAGGAGCCGCACGAGAACGACCTGCGCCTGCTCCAGGCCGTGCACCGGCTGCACGAGCAGAACCCGATGCTGGGTCTGCGCGGTGTCCGCCTCGGCCTGGTCATCCCCGGCCTGTTCACCATGCAGGTCCGGGCGATCGCCGAGGCCGCGGCCCAGCGCGTCGACGCCAAGGGCGACCCGCGCGTCGAGATCATGATCCCGCTCGTCGGCACCGTCCAGGAGCTGGAGATCGTCCGCGAGGAGGCCGAGCAGGTCATCGCGGAGGTCGTCGCCCGCACCGGCGTCGAGCTGAAGCTCGCGCTCGGCACCATGATCGAACTGCCGCGCGCCGCCGTGACCGCCGGTCAGATCGCCGAGGCCGCGGAGTTCTTCTCCTTCGGCACGAACGACCTGACGCAGACGGTCTGGGGCTTCTCCCGCGACGACGTGGAGGCCTCGTTCTTCACCGCGTACCTGGAGAAGGGCATCTTCGGCGTCAGCCCCTTCGAGACCATCGACAAGGACGGTGTCGGCGCGCTCGTGCGCAGCGCCGTCCAGGCCGGCCGCGCCACCCGCCCCGACATCAAGCTCGGTGTCTGCGGCGAGCACGGCGGCGACCCGGAGTCGGTGCACTTCTTCCACGAGGTCGGTCTCGACTACGTCTCCTGCTCGCCCTTCCGGATCCCGGTGGCGCGCCTGGAGGCCGGCCGTGCCGCGGCCGAGTCCAAGGGCAGCGACAGCCGCTGAGTCCTGCTGAACCGGGGGTCAGGAGCGGCGGTCGGGCCCTCCTGAACCCCGGTTCAGCAGCGGTGCCGGCCCCTCCTGAACCCCGGTTCAGCAGCGGGATTCCACCGGAACCACCCGAACCACCGGGGCCGCCGCCGGTCACTTTCGACCCTCACCGACGGGCGGCGGCCCCGGGCACCAAAGAGAGACGGGGCGGACACCTTTGTGCGGAGGTGTCCGCCCCGTCGCATTTCACCCCGAACGCGGCCGCTCATTTTGCTTGATCGTCGATCAGATGTGAGTTCGTGTTCAATTTCGGCCGATTGAATTATTGGCCATTGAACTTTTCTGTTTCCTCGCCGCAAAGAACAGGTCGGGCGCGACCCCCGGATCCCCACCCGGAGGCCGCGCCCTTTACCGTTGTCGGGCAGGTGAGCCGCAACCTCGCCGACCGCCGCCGGACGTGCAAAGCCCCCCACGGTCTTCGCCACGTCACCTCGGTCCTGAAGGTTTCCTGTCCGACCCGCACAGCTTTTCGTTTCTCCCCCGATTGCCGCGATGCTTTTCAACTGTGGCTGAAACACCCTGGTAACGTGCTGTGATGCTGTGCATACTCGTCGTCGGGGGTGGTTGCGAGTGCACAGGTGGGGACGTCATGCTGCGGATTCATTTCACCGGAAACGACTTGGCGGGGGTGCGGACGGCCGCCCGGCCGGATGTTCTGTGGGAAACCATTCTCAGCTTTCACCGCTTAAGGGACCGGCGCGGATCCGTCGTCTACCGGGAATGGCGCTCGGACGCCCGGATGCGGCTCGGCGGTGAGACCCGTCTCCTCGCCGCGCTCGTTCCCAGCCGCGGCTATTTTCCCGACTTCCTGACGCCCGCCGAGGGCGTCCACGGCCTCGACGAGGGCCTCGGGGCGATCCGCGCGACCGACTCCGGCCGGCTCCGGAGCGAGCTCTCGCTGCTCGCCGCCGCCCGCTCCGGCGGGCGGACCGTGCCCCACTCGCTGCGCGCCCTCGCCGACGGCGGCGCGGAGCCCTTCGACCGGCTCGTGGGGGCCCTGCGCAGCTACCACCGGGCCGCGATCGAGCCGTACTGGCCGCACATCCGGGCCCGCGTCGAGGCCGACCGGGCGCGCCGCGGCCGGGCCCTCCTCGACGGCGGCGCCGACGAACTGCTCGCCTCGCTGCCGCCGATGCTGCGCTGGCGCGCGCCCGTCCTGGAGGCCGACTACCCGGTCGACCGGGACGTCCACCTCGACGGGCGGGGGCTGCTGCTCCAGCCCTCGTACTTCTGCCGGGGGACCCCGGTGGTGCTGCGCGACCCCGTGCTGCCGCCGGTCCTCGTCTACCCCGTCACCCACGGCGAGGCGCCGACCGTCCGCGCGCCGGGCGGCTCCTCGCTCGCCAAGCTGGTCGGCCAGACCCGCTCGGCGGTCCTGCACGCCATCGGGGACGGCGGGACGACGAGCGAGCTCGCGCGCCGCGCCGGGGTCTCGCTCGCCTCCGCGAGCCAGCACGCGGGCGTGCTCAGGGAGGCCGGGCTCATCGCGACCCTGCGCCACGGCAACGCGGTCCTGCACACGCTGACGCCGTTGGGCGCCGCCCTGCTCGGCGGCGCCCAGCGGACCGTGGACCTACGGACGGTGGAACTCCGATCGGTGGAACTGCGCCGTTACGCGCGGAACGGGCCGGTCACCTCGTAGGTGATGCCGCCCGAGGAGCTGCCCGTCGTGCCGCGCTGGCTGGAGAAGTACAGCCGCTTGCCGTCGGGGGAGAAGGCCGGTCCGGTGATCTCGGAGGAGGACTGGCCGGTGACCCGGAGGAACGGCGCCACGATGTCGTCGGGGGTGATGACGCAGATCTCCAGGTTGCCGCCGTCCTCCGCGACGAACAGGTCGCCGGAGGTCGTGCCGGTGATGTTGTCGACGCCGGTCAGCGGAGCGGTGCCGGAGACGAGCGAGTCGTCGTAGGCCAGCTCGTAGGTGCCGGCGACGAGGTCGACCTGCCAGACCCGGTTGTCGCCCTTGGACGTGAACCAGACGGTGTCGTTCGCGTAGTAGCAGCCCTCGCCGCCGTTGAACTTCTTCGCACCGGACACCTGGGTGCGGGTCGTGGTCGGCGAACCGTCCGGGTCCGGGACGTTCTGCCAGGTGAAGGAGCCGGAGCTGGCGGTTCCGGCGACCAGGACCTGGAGGGTGCCGGCGGAGAGGTTGCCCCAGGTGGTGGGGATGAAGCGGTAGAAGCAGCCGTTCGTCTCGTCCTCGGTCAGGTAGATCACCTTGCGGACCGGGTCGGCGGCGGCGGCCTCGTGCTTGAAGCGGCCCATCGCGTCGCGGCGGTAGGCGGTGCCGCCCCACGGGTTCGACTCGTAGACGTAGCCGAGGGACACCTCCTCGCAGGAGAGCCAGGTGTTCCACGGGGTGGCGCCGCCCGCGCAGTTCTGCCGGGTGCCGGAGAGGATCCGGTACGCGCCGGTGATCGTGCCCGCCGAGTCGAACCTGACGGCGCTCGCGCCGCCGCTCGGGTTGATCTCCGAGTTCGACACGTAGATCCAGCCCGTGCCGTCGACGAAGCAGGCGCCGCCGTCGGGGGCGCTGTGCCAGGCGTACGAGGTGCCGGTCACGGTCTGACCGGACCTGGCGATCACCCGGCTGGTGAACCCGGCCGGCAGCTGGATGCCGTTGGCGTCCGCCGCGCCGAGCGCCCCGTACGGGCCCGCGCCGGGCTGGGCGGGCGCGGCGAAGGCCGCCCCGTGCCAGAGGCTGCCACCGAAGGCGGCGGCCGAGGTGCCGATGACCGCTCCACGCAGGAAACTGCGTCGCTCCACGTCTCACTCCTGAAGAGGGTGATGAACCGCCCCGCCATGCCGGTCGGCGACGGGGTCGCGCGCTTCCGGAACCTAGGAGTACGGAGTTGACGGTGCATCAACAAGCGATGAAGGGGAAGAGGCGGGTGCGGGGCGGGGGACCGCACCCGCCGGCCGCAACGGGGGAATGTCCCGCTCCCGGGACGTTCGGCACTGGGGGAGCGGGGCCCGGGCGGGGACACTGGGGGTATGCGCGCCACCCGGGACATCAGCGATCGTGACGACCTCGACGTGCTGCTGCGGCGCTTCTACGGCGCCGCCTTCGCCGATCCGCTGATCGGGCCCTTCTTCACCGAGATCGCCGGCACGGACCTGGAGGTCCATCTGCCGCGGATCACCGACTTCTGGGAGCGCGCCCTCTTCCGCACCGCCGAGTACGGGCGGGACGCCTTCGGGCCGCACGCCGCCCTCCACTCCGCGCGGCCCCTCACCGCCGCCCACTTCGGGCGCTGGGTGCAGCTCTGGCACGCCACCGTCGACGGCCTCCACCGGGGGCCGAGGGCCGAGCGGGCCAAGGACCAGGGCGAGCGGATCGCCGTCGCGATGCTGCGCAGGCTCGCCGGGGCGGAGGCCGCGACCGGGGCCGGCGGCAGTGGCGGGACCGGGGACGCGACCGGTGGCGGTGGCCGGGGATTCGTACCGTTGGCGGCCCTCAGGCTGCGCTCCGCGGCCTGAGCGAAAAAGATCCTCGGGAGAGCGATGAGTTCCGGGCGGTCCGCCCGTCTTACCTCTTGAAAGCGCCGGAACGCACCGAGCACCCCGGCCGCCCGACGGAAGAGAGCACGCCATGGCCCCGCAGATGATCTTCGTGAACCTGCCCGTGAAGGACCTCGACGCCAGCAAGGCCTTCTACGAGAAGCTCGGCTACTCCATCAACCCGCAGTTCAGCGACGAGACCGCCGCCTGTGTGGTCATCAGCGACACGATCTTCGCGATGCTGCTCACCGAGGAGAAGTTCAAGAGCTTCACCGCCCCGGGCAAGGAGATCTCCGACGCCACGAAGGCCACCGAGGTGCTCATCACGCTGAGCGCCGAGAGCCGTGCGAAGGCCGACGAGCTGGCCGACGCCGCCCTCGCCGCCGGCGGCAGCCCGGCGAAGGAGCCGATGGACATGGGCTTCATGTACGGCCGTTCCTTCGCCGACCTGGACGGCCACCACTGGGAGGTCTTCTGGATGGACCCGGCGGCCGCCCAGGGCTGAGCCGGGCCCCACGGGCCCCGGGCCCGGCGTAGGCCCGGGTAGGCCCTGCACAGGCCCCGCGCAGGCCCCGCGCAGGCCCCCGCGCAGGCCCCGCGTACGTCAGGCGGAGACCCCGCCGTCGATCACCAGGTCGGTGCCGACGGCGGAGCCCGCCGCGTCCGAGGCGAGGTACAGGACGGCCGCCGCGATCTCGGCGGCCGACGAGATCCGGCCCAGCGGCGACTCCTCCTTCATCCGGACCGCCCGCTCCGCCTCGGTCTCGCCGGGCCGCAGGGACATCGAGGACTCCGAGGCGCCCGGGCTGACCGCGTTGATGCGGACCCCGTCGGCGATGTGGTCCAGGGCCGCCGCCCGGGTGAGGGCCGAGACGGCCGCCTTCGAGACCTGGTAGCCGAAGACTCCGGGGATCCGGACGTGCGGGCCCAGGTTGGACGAGATGTTCACGATCGCCCCGCCGCCGTGCGCCCGCATGTGCGCCACCTCGGCCTGGAGGGCGTGCAGCACCCCCGTCACGTTGATGTCGAGCAGCGTCTGCCAGTCCTCCAGCGGGAAGTCGGCCGCGCTGTGGCCGCCCCGGAAGACCCCGGCGTTGTTCACGGCCACGTCGAGACCCCCGAAGAGCTCGACCGTGCGCCGGACCAGCTCCCGCGTGGACTCGGCGCCGGACACGTCGGCCGTGACCGCGGCCGCGGTGCCCCCGGCGGCCTCGATCAGGGCGACCGTCGCGTCGAGCGGCTCGGCGGTACGGCCGGCGACGACGACCTTCGCGCCCTCGGCGGCGAAGGCGAGCGCGATGGCCCGGCCGAGCCCGGAGCCGGCGCCGGTGACGAGGACGGTGCGGTCGGCGAAGCGTGCGGATGATGCGGACATGTGTGTCGACTCCCGTGTGAGTGCTGTGAGTGCTGTGAGTGCTGTGGAGTTGTGGAGTTGTGCTACTTCGTGCGGATCGTGGTGGCCGCCAGGGCGGTGAACAGGACGGCCGCGGCCGCCAGCGACACCGCGTCGCCGCCGAGGGTGAGCAGGGCGGCGAAGAGCACGGTCGGGCCGAGCTCCATCGCCGTGTTCAGGACGCCGCCGGCGAGCCCCGCGCGGTGCGCCGGGACGCCCTCGGTGGCGAGGACGGCGGCGCCCGCGAAGGACAGGGCGCCACCGGCCGGCAGGAGCAGGAGGCCGGGCAGCAGCCCGTACGCGTACGGCACCGAGCCGTCGAAGCCGGTCGCCGCGAGCAGCCCCAGCCCGACGGCGGCCGTGCCGAGCCCGGCTCCGGTCACCCGGCCGGGGCCGTACCGCCCGATCAGCGGCCCCGCGAGCCGGCCCGAGCCGAGCAGGGCGACCGCGAAGGGCACGAAGGCGGCGGAGGTGAGCAGCGCCGACCAGCCGCGCCCCTCCTGGAGGGCGAGGGACAGCAGGACGAAGACCGTGGCCGTCCCGGCCGCCGTGAGTCCGATCGCCGCGAGGCCCAGGCCCCGGCGGCCGTCGCGCAGGAAGTCCGGCGGCAGGAGCGGGTCGGCCGTCCGTCGCTCCACGGCCGCGAAGCCGGCGAGCAGCGCCAGCCCGGTGAGCAGCGGGACGAGGACCGGGGCCGAGCCCCAGGGGTGGGCGTCGGTGAGGACGAGCCCGAAGCTGGCGAGCGTGATCCCGGCGGTCGCGAGCAGCGCGCCCGGCAGGTCCAGGGCCCGGTCCGTACCGGGCGGGGTCGCGGGCAGCAGCCGGGGCGCGAGGAGCAGCGCGGCGAGGGTCACGGCGACCGGTACGGCGAAGGTGCCGCGCCAGGAGGCGGCGGCCGCGATCACTCCGGAGAGCAGGTTCCCGGCGGTCGCGCCGAGCACGGAGAGCCCGCCCCAGGTGGCCATCGCCCTGCCGTACGCGGCCGGTGCGGGGAACAGCGCCCGGAGCACGGCCATCGCGGCCGGGGCGACGAGCGCGGCGCCGACGCCCTGCCCGAAGCGGGCGGCGAGCAGCGCCTCGTACCCGGGGGCGAGCGGCGCGAGGGCGGAGGCGGTGCCGAAGACAAGGAGCCCGGCGGTGAGGGTCCGGCGTCCGCCGAACCGGTCCGCGAGCCGGCCGCCGAGCAGGAGCAGCCCGGCGAAGGTCAGCCCGTACGCGGCGCTCAGCAGGATCAGGTCGGCGCGGTCGAGCCGGAACTCGGCGCCGATGCGGGGGAGGGGGACGGCGAGGGCGGCGAGCGTGAAGATGAGCGTCATCTGGACGCCGCCGAGGAGGACGAAGCCGCCGCGGGTGCGGGGCCGGGTCCGGGTCGGGCGAGACCGGGACCGCGACCGGGCCCCGGGCCGGTCGTGGCCCGTCGTGCCGTCATGCCCCCGTGCTCTCGTCGCTTCCATGGCGCGTCCCCCGAGTCGTCAGCTGTTTCGTCGTGCTGTACTTGACCGTTCATTCCAAAATGAGCGCCGAAGAAAGGGCGCCCCTGCGGGCGCCCGCTCCTCAGTCCAGCAGTCCCAGTGCCTGCTCCGCTGCGTCCAGGACCCTGCCCGGATCCGTCGAGGCCTTGCCGACCACCCTGATGCCCTGGAGCAGGACGAGCAGCATCCTGGCCAGGGCGCGCGGATCCCGGTCCGCCGGGAGCTCGCCCCCGGCCCGGGCCCGGGTGAGCGCCCCGTACAGGAGGGTCTCGATCTGCTCCCAGCTGAGCTCGACCCGGCGGGCGACGGCCGTGTCGTGCGGGGCCAGCTCCGCCGCCGAGTTGGTGACGAAGCAGCCGTTCAGGCGTTGGCCCTCCGTCGCCGCCTGGGCGGCGAAGCGGCGGACGAGCGCGCGCACGGCCGGCAAGGCCGGGCCCGGCGCGGACAGCTCCTCGACGATCTCCGGTTCCCGGGTCTCCAGGTAGCGGTCCATCGCCTTCATGTACAGGTCGTGCTTGTTCCCGAAGGTCGCGTAGATGCTGGCGCGGCCGATCCCGAGGTGCTCCACGAGGTCCGACATCGTCGTCGCCTCGTAGCCGCGCGCCCAGAACAGGTCGAGAGCGGCCTGGAGCGCGGCGTCGGGATCGAATTCCTTGGTCCTGGCCACAGAGAGACCGTATGTCTTTCTGGAACGATCGGTCAAGCCAAAGGTGGTGGGCTACACGGTCCGGACGGGGTACACCGCGACCGTGACCCCGTCGTCGTCCAGGCAGCGGCCCGTCTCCAGGTCGAAGCGCTGCTTCAGGAGCGGCGAGGCCACGAACGGCCGCCCGTCCGCCGAACCGATCAGCCCCCGGGACAGCACCTGCGCCCCCGTGAACGGATCGCGGTTGTCGATCGCGTACGTCCGTCCCGACCGGTCCCGGAAGACCGCCGCCTGCCGGCCGTCCGGCAGCAGCGCCGCCACTCCCCGGCCCGGGGTCAGCCGGGACTCCTCGCAGACCGTCATCCAGGAGTCGGGGGAGGGGGAGAGTTCGAGCATCGTCGAAGTGAGCGTCGGCGAGGTGAGCGTCGTCATCGGGAGGTGACCCCTTCCAGGGTGAGGAACGTGAGATCCGGCTTGATCTGGTCGCGCTCCGGCGTGAACCGGACCGACGGGTCCGGCGCCTCCGGCGCGTTCACGAAGGAGACGAAGCGCCGCAGCCGGTCCGGGTCGTCCAGCGTCTGCGCCCACTCGTCCTGGTAGTCCGCGACGTGCGCCGCCATCAGCGCCTCCAGCTCGTCGCACAGCCCGAGCGAGTCGTGCACCACCACGTCCTTGAGGTGGTCGAGCCCGCCCTCCAGGCGCTCCAGCCAGGTCGACGTCCGCTCCAGGCGGTCCGCCGTCCGGATGTAGAACATCAGGAACCGGTCGATCAGGCGGACGAGTTCGGCGTCCGAGAGGTCCTGGGCGAGCAGGTCCGCGTGGCGCGGGGTCGCGCCGCCGTTCCCGCCGACGTACAGGTTCCAGCCGTTCGCCGTCGCGATGATCCCGAAGTCCTTCGACTGGGCCTCCGCGCACTCGCGGGCGCAGCCCGAGACCGCCGACTTGAGCTTGTGCGGGGCGCGCAGGCCCCGGTAGCGCAGCTCCAGCTGGATCGCCATCCTCACCGAGTCCTGCACGCCGTACCGGCACCAGGTCTGCCCGACGCAGGACTTCACGGTGCGCAGCGCCTTGCCGTACGCGTGCCCCGACTCGAAGCCCGCGTCGACCAGGCGCGTCCAGATCGAGGGGAGCTGGTCCACCCGGGCGCCGAACAGGTCGATCCGCTGACCGCCCGTGATCTTCGTGTAGAGGCCGAAGTCCCGGGCCACCTCGCCGATCACGATCAGCTTGTCCGGGGTGATCTCGCCGCCGGGGATGCGCGGGACGACCGAATACGAGCCGTTGCGCTGCATGTTGGCGAGGAAGTGGTCGTTGGTGTCCTGGAGGGAGGCCTGCTCGCCGTCGAGGATGTACCCGTTGTTGAGGCTCGCGAGGATCGAGCCGACCGTCGGCTTGCAGACCTCGCAGCCCTCCCCGCCCTTCGCCTCGTCCCGGCCGTGCGAGTCGAGCAGCGCGGCGAAGGAGGTGATCCGGAGCGCGCGGGCGATCTCGTACAGCTCGCTGCGGCTGTACGGGAAGCAGCGGCACAGTCCCTTGTCGGCGGCGGCCGGCAGCAGCTTCTCGATCGTCTTCACGCAACTGCCGCAGCCCGTACCGGCCTTGGTGCACTTCTTCACCTCGGCCAGCGAGGAGCACTGGCCGATCGCGTGCTTCGTGACGTTGTGGCAGGAGCAGATCACCGCGTCGTCCGGCAGCGCCGAGGGGCCGAGCGCGACCGGCGCGCCCGCGCCCGCCGGGAGCACCAACTGCTCGGGGGAGACGGGCGGTACGGAACCGGTGAGCGGGCGAAGGAGTCCGTACTGCTCGGCGTCGCCGACCAGGACGCCGCCGAGCAGCACCCCGTCGCCGGAGATCACCAGCTTCTTGTAGACGCCCGAACGGGAGTCGGAGTAGACGACGTCGAGGCAGCCCTCGGCCGTGCCGTGCGCGTCGCCGAAGGAGGCCACGTCCACGCCGAGCAGCTTCAGCTTCGTCGACATGTCGGCGCCGGTGAAACCGTCCCCGGCCCCCGCCTCGTCGGCGATCGCCGACGCCGCCGTCTGCGCCATCTCGTAGCCCGGCGCCACCAGGCCGTACACCCGGCCGTCCGAGGCCAGCGCGCACTCGCCGATCGCGAAGACCGCCGGGTCGGACGTCCGGCACAGCTCGTCGACCGCGATGCCGCCGCGCTCGCCGACGTCCAGGCCGCAGTCGCGGGCCAGCTGGTCCCGGGGGCGTACGCCCGCCGAGAACACCACCATGTCCGTGGCCAGTTCGGAGCCGTCCGAGAGCCTCATCCCCGTCACGGCGCCGTCCGCCGTCACGACCTCCTGCGTGCCCGTCCCCGTGTGGACGCTCAGGCCCATCCGCTCGATCGTGCGCAGCAGCGCGGCGCCGCCGCCCTCGTCGACCTGCACCGGCATCAGGCGCGGCGCGAACTCCACGACGTGCGTGTCGAGTCCGAGCCCCTTCAGCGCGCCCGCGGCCTCCAGGCCGAGCAGGCCGCCGCCGACGACCGCGCCCGTCGTGGCGGTCTTCGCGTACTCCTCGATCGCGAGCAGGTCCTCGATCGTGCGGTAGACGAAACAGCCGCGGGCGTCCTTGCCGGGGACGGGGGGCACGAAGGGGTACGAGCCGGTGGCGAGGACGAGCGAGTCGTACGCGAAGACCCGGCCGGAACGGGCGGTGACCGTACGGGCCTCGCGGTCCACCGACTCCGCCGGGTCGCCGACGTACAGCTCGATGGAGTGCTTCTCCAGGAAGCCTGCCTCGACCATCGACAGGTCGTCGGGCGTCTTTCCGGAGAAGTACGAGGTCAGCTGTACGCGGTCGTAGGCCGGGCGCGGCTCCTCGCAGAGGACCACGATCCGGGCCCGCTCGGTGACGCCACGGTCGGCGAGCGCCTCAAGGAACCGCTGGCCGACCATTCCGTGGCCGACCAGGACGATGGTGGGGGTGGTCATGAGGAGCCTCCGTCGTGGGTGAGCAGGTGCAGCAGGGGGGCCTCGTCGGGGAGGGCTTCGTCGCCCTCCCAGGCCCGGGCGAGCGCGCCGACCGCGGCCAGGTCGCCGAGGAGGACGCCCCCGACGAGCCGGTCACCGCGGACGACGACCTTGCGGTAGGCACTGCGTGTGGCATCGGTGAGCTGG
The DNA here is from genome assembly GCF_055581845.1 of Streptomyces sp. NPDC042346. Taxonomy (NCBI): domain Bacteria; kingdom Bacillati; phylum Actinomycetota; class Actinomycetes; order Kitasatosporales; family Streptomycetaceae; genus Streptomyces; species Streptomyces sp. NPDC042346. The sequence continues at coordinate 452,043 of NZ_JBVJEH010000003.1, forward strand.
ACGACGTCGTCGCCCGGCCGCGCGGTGGCGTCGCCGAACGCGGCGAGATCGAGCGCCTGCGCCCCACCACCGAGGGTGAGCCGCGTGAGGGCCCGGGTGCCGGTGTAGCGGGGCCCGGCGTCCGTCTGGAGCAGGTTCGCCAGGATGTCGGCCTGGTCCAGGGACGGGGCGGCCAGGCCGTAGACGTGGCCGGCGTGTTCCGCGCAGTCGCCGATCGCGTGGATGTGCGGGTCCGACGTGCGGAGTTCGTCGTCGATCACGATGCCGGTGCGGACGTCGAGACCCGCCTCGCGGGCCAGCGCCGTCCGGGGGCGGACCCCGCAGGCCAGGACCACGACCTGCGCGTCGAGGACGAAGCCGTCGGCGAGTTCGACCGCCGTCACCGCCCCGTCCCGCTGCCGCAGGCCGCTCACCCGGCACTCCGTGTGCACCTCGACGCCGAGGGACTCCACGTGATCGCGCAGCAAGGACGAGGCGTGGGCGTCGAGTTGGCGTTCCATCAGCCGCTCGCCCTGCTGGGCCAGGACGACCTCCGCGCCCAGCGCCGCGAGCGCCCGCGCCGCCGAGACGCCGAGGAGCCCGCCGCCGATGACCACCGCCCGTACGCCGGGCCGGACGAGCGCGCGCAGCGCCAGACAGTCGTCGAGCGTACGGAACGGGTGGACGCCCTCCGGCAGTTCCGCCCCGCGCAGTCCGCGCAGCGGCGGCAGCACCGGGTTGGAGCCCGTGGCCAGGACCAGCCGGTCGTAGCCGACGAGCGAGCCGTCCGCGCACTCCACGGTCCGCGCCGCCCGGTCGATCCGCACCGCCCGCACCCCGAGCCGTACCGGCTCACGGGTCTCGGGCAGGGCGATCACCTCGGGGGCGTACCGCCCGGCGAGGACGTCCGCGAGCAGCACCCTGTTGTACGGGGCGTGCGGCTCCTCGCCGAGGAGGGTGACGGGCAGGCGCTGGGCGAGCCGGGCGCCCGCCGTTCCGCCCCCGACCACCACGATCCGTGTACTCATACCGGGAAGCGTGCGCGGCCGGTGTTACCCGGCGGGATCCCGGCTGTTTCCCGTACGGAACGCTGATCTCCGTCCCCGCTCCCCGGCGCTGTGAGGCCCGGCGCGGGTTAACCCGCCGTGAGGCTCGGCTCAAGCCCGGCTTAAGGATCCGGCGGACGGGGCCGAGCCGCGGATTCCCGTATACGGGCGGACCTAGGGTGCCGGATGTGACCACCGAGGCCAGTCGGCATCCCCTCTATGTGCAGCTCCTCAGCGAGTCGCCGCCTGTCGCCGTGCCGGTGCCGGTGCCGGTGCCGGTGCCGGTGCCCGCGCCTGGGCCCGTGCCCGTACCCGCGCTTCGGCTCGCCCCCGCTCGGCTGCGGACCGCGATCGTCGCCGGCGCCGGCGCGGTCGCCCTCCTCTGGGGGCTCCAGGCCCGGCCGTCCGCCCGCCTCGACGCCGTCTTCGCGACCGGCGCCCACCTCACCGGCCTCCTCGCCGGGTACGGCGTCCTCGTCCTGCTCCTGCTCATGGCCCGCCTCCCCGCCGTCGAGCACGGCGTCGGCGCCGACCGGCTCGCCCGCTGGCACTCCCTCGGCGGCCGGTACGTCCTCGGCCTCATCGGCGCCCACGCCGTCCTCGCGCTCTGCGGGTACGCCGTGCACACCCGTACCGACCTCGTCACCGCCACCGGGGACCTCCTTTCCTACGGGGCGATCGCCGCCGCCACCGCCGGCACCGCCCTCCTCGTCGCCGTCGGCGTCACCTCCGCCCGCGCCGTCCGGCGCCGCGTCCGGCACGAGACCTGGCGGGCCGTCCACCTGAGCGGGCTCCTCGCCGCCGCGCTCGGCTTCGTCCACCAGCTCGCCGGCCCCGACCTCGCCGGGAGCGTCCTCACCGTCTGGCTCTGGTCGATGGCCCACGCGACCGTCGGCGTCCTCCTCGTCTGGTACCGGATCGTCGTCCCCGTCCGCGCCGCCCTCCGGCACGAGCTGCGCGTCGCCGAGGTCCGCGACGAGGGCCCCGGCGTCGTCTCCGTCCTCGTCCAGGGCAGGGGAGTGGCCCGGCTGCACGCCGAACCCGGCCAGTTCTTCCGCTGGCGCTTCCTCCGGCGCGGGCTCTGGGCGACCGCCCTGCCGTTCTCCCTCTCCGCGCCCGTACGCGACGACACCCTGCGGATCACCGTCAAGGCGCTCGGCGACCACACCCGCCGCATCCGCCGCCTCCGCCCCGGGGTCCGGGTCCTCGCCTCCGGACCGTTCGGCGCGCTCACCGCCCACCGCCGCACCCGCCGCAAGGTCCTGCTGCTCGCGGGCGGCGTCGGCATCACCCCGCTGCGCGCCCTCTTCGAGACCCTGCCCGGAGGGCCCGGCGACCTCACCCTCCTCTACCGGGCCTCCGACGCGGGCGGCCTCGTCCTGCGCGAGGAGCTGGAGGCCATCGCCCGCGAGCGGCGAGCCGCCCTGCACTTCCTGCTCGGCCCCTCGGACGGCGCCTTCGACCCGCTCGCCCCCCGCGCGCTGCGCGACCTCGTGCCGGACCTCGCCGCCCACGACGTGTACCTGTGCGGCCCGCCCGCGATGGCCCGTGCCGCGACCGAGTCCCTGCTCCGGGCCGGGGTGCCCGCCTCCCGTATCCACAGCGAGGACTTCGACCATGCCTAGACACGGCGCCCCGCGCGTTCGCCGCGTTCCCCGAGTGTCCCGAGTGTCCCGCGTTCCCCGGGTCCCCACGGTCCGGCAGGCCCGCCGCCGTCTCGCCGCCGCGCTCCTCGGCACCGGCGCCCTCGCCGCGACCCTGCTCACGGCCGCCGTCGCCCCGGCCGCCCCGCCCGCACCCGACCGCGAACCCGGTCCCGCGACCGCCGCAACCTCAGACGTAGCTCAACGATCACGGGATTGATGGACGGGGCAACGATCGTCTCCCTAGGCTCTCGGCCATGCCCGAGATCACGCTGACCACCCTTGTCCTGCTCTGCCTCGCCGCGCTCGTGGCGGGGTGGATCGACGCCGTGGTCGGCGGCGGGGGACTGCTGCTGCTCCCGGCGCTCCTGCTCGGACTGCCCCACGTCTCGGGCGCCCACATCCTCGGCACCAACAAGGCCGTCGCGATCGTGGGCACCACCGGGGCCGCCGTCACCTACGTCCGCAAGGCCCCCGTCCAGGTCTGGACGGCGGTACGGATCGGGCTCGCCGCCCTCGTGGGCTCCATGGCCGGCGCGTTCTTCGCGGCCGGGATCAGCAACGACGTCCTGCGCCCGGTGATCATGGTGGTGCTCGTGGCCGTGGCGGCCTTCGTGATGCTGCGGCCCTCCTTCGGCGCGAAGGCCGAGGGGGAGGACCGGGCGCCGCTGACCCGGGCCCGGATCGTCACCGCGATCGTGGTCGTCGGCGGCGGCATAGGTTTCTACGACGGCCTGTTCGGGCCGGGCACGGGCACCTTCCTGGTCCTCGCGCTGACCGCGGTCCTCCACCTGGACCTGGTGACCGCCTCCGCCACCGCGAAGATCGTCAACGTCTGCACCAACGCGGGCGCGCTCGCCATGTTCGCCTACCAGGGCAGCGTGTACTGGCAACTGGCCGCCGTCATGGCCGTCTTCAACCTCGCGGGCGGCATGATCGGGGCCAGGATGGCCCTGAGCAAGGGCGCCGAGTTCGTCCGCGGGGTCCTGCTCGTCGTGGTCTTCTCACTGGTCGCGAAGCTCGCCTTCGACCAGTGGGCGTGAAGGCGGCCTACCGCGTCTGGCCTTCGGCCAGCGGCGTGACACCGGCCTACCGCGTCTCGTCCTCGGCCAGTGGCGTGACGCGGCCTACCGCACGCCGATGAGGTGGCCGAAGGCGACCACGTTCCCCTGGTAGCCGTTCTTCTTCGAGAAGCCGCCGCCGCAGGTGATCACCCGGATCTCCGCGCGGTCCGTCTCCCCGTACACCTTCTTGTCCGGGAACTCCTCGTTCGCGTACACCTCGACCGCGTCGACCGTGAAGACGGCGGTACGCCCGTCCTGCCGGTCCACCTCGATCCGGTGGCCCTTCTTCAGGGCGCCCAGCGTGTAGAAGACGGCCGGCCCCTGGGCGTTGTCGACGTGGCCCGCGACGACCGCCGTGCCCTTGGCCCCGGGCGTGATGCCGTCCCCGTACCAGCCGGCCAGGTTGCGGTCCCCGTCCGGCGGCACGCCGAGCGAGCCGTTCGCCGCCAGGCCGAGCCGCATCATCGGGGTGTCCACGTCGGTCTCGGGGATGCGGAGCCGTACGGGCTCCGAGGGCGGCAGCGGGTCGGCCGCGGCGTCGGTGTGCACGCTCGGCCCGGCCGCGAAGGCCTGGGCGGCCGACGGTACGGGCGGGGTGACGTCCTGCGAGCCGTTCTGGACGAGCCAGAGTCCGGCGCAGGCGGCCACGGCTATGCCCCAGCCCTTGGTCCTGTTGCTCACCTGGATTCCTCGCGTGCCTCGGTGCCGGTGGTGATGTAGCCCTGCCCCCGCCGGGCCGTATGCGGGCGCGCGGCAGGGGCAGGACGGGCGGTGGTCCTCAGTGCCCCTGCGCGCCGCTCGCCCGGCGGCGCAGGAGCAGGACACCGCCTACGGCAGCCGCGGCCAGCACCGCCGCGCCCGCCGTGACCTGGGCGGCGTCGGGGCCGACACTGCCCCCGACGCCGGTCTGGACATGGCCGCTCGGATTCCGGTGCTTGACGGTCAGGTCTCCCCGGGCCGTCTTCCCGTTGTCGCAGGCGACACTGATGCCGTACGTACCGGCCTTGACGTGTTCCGGTACCCGGAACTGGCCGACCACGACTTCCTTGTGCGTGCTCGGCTCCAGCTGGAACTCTCCGGCACCCAGCGAGTTCGCGTCGCCGACGCCGTGGCCGTGCTTGCCGCAGGCCAGGGTGTTGACGGTGACGGTCTCCCCCGGGGTGGCGGAGGACGGGTAGATCTCCAGCGAGTGGGAGCCGCGGTCGTTCTCGTTCTCGTTGTTGTTCTCGTTGTTGGCGTACGCCGCGGGGGCGGCGAACGCCCCGATCGCGGCGACCGTCAGCGCGGTACCGGTGAACAGGCGGGCAAGGGTGCGCATGGGGTCCTCCGGGGCGCGCGAGCGGTCATACCGGTCATGCCGGGGATCCTCCCGGGAGGGACTTCCCGGAACGGACCTTCTAAGACCGAGATAAGAGCCGCCCCGCGCCCCCCGCCTGCTGATGGGGCATCAGGATTGCGCCGTCCGGTGCGGTGTGTCGACTGGATTTCCGACGTTTACGCAGGTCAGGGCTGGTTACGTGGCGTCAGTTGACGGCTCGTGCCGAACGGGTGACGCGGCGTGTCGCCCCCGTGCCCTGCGGGGTCACCCGGCACCGGTAGGGCCCTTGGTCACCCGGCACCGCTCATGCCCTCGGTCACCCGGCACCGGTCAGGCTGGTGATCGCCGCCAGGGCCCACTCCTGCGCCCCGACCGTCGCCCCCGCCGCGATCCCCGTCGCCACCGGCGCCAGCGCTCCCCGCAGGCCGGCGAGGGCGCGACGTACCCGGCCCTGCTCGGGAGCGTCCGTACGGGTGATCTCCGCCAGGACCTCCTGCGCCGCCGCCTCCGTGTCCTCGCGGTCCCGGTCGGCGAGGCCCATCTCCGGGAGCTGCCCGAGCAGCCCGGTCACCAGCTCGGCGAGCGCCTCGTAGCCGGGGGCGACCGTGCCGCCGTCGTTCCGCTGGTTCTGGGTGACCGTCTCGTTGTTCCACGCGAACTGGGCATGGGAGACGCCCGCGTTGAAGACGGGGCCGTCGTAGGTGTTGCCGCTGCCGTTGTCGTTGTCGTTCTGCGGGTCGCTCATGAGGGCTTACCGTCCCCTTCGGTCTGCTGCTGGACGACGTGGTCGTTGTTCCAGGCCAATTGGACATCGTGCACGGGGCCGTTGAAGACCGGGCCGTTGAAGACCTGGAGGATCTGCGGCGGCGGGGCCGGCTCCTTGCTCCGGACGACCGGCAGCGAGGTCCGCAGTTCGACCAGGTCGACGAGACCGTTGTGCCGGACGGCCTCCGCGCCGGTGCCGTTCACCGCGCACTCCACCAGCCGGCCGGCGGCCTTCTCGTCGAAGCTCGCGCCCGCCAGCGCGCAGTCGGTGAACGTGCCGCGCGTGACGTCCACGTAGGCGGAGCCCGTCCCGTACATGCCCAGGGCCTCCGAGCCGGTCACGGTGACGTTCCGCGCGACGAGCCGCCCGCCGCCGAGGGCGCCGAGCCCGCTGCTGCTCACCGCCACGACATGGCTGTCGGTGAGCTGGAGGTGGGCCTCGTCGGCGACGGCGAAGCCCACCGTGGTGCGCTCCGCCGTCACGTCCTTGAGCGTGACGCGCGACCGGCCGCCGTTCGCCACCGCCGCCGTGGCGATGTCGCGGAACACCGTGTCGCCGACGTGGGCCGTCGTGCCGCCGTTGCCCTGGACCTCCAGGCCGGCGGCACAGCGCTCCACGTGGACGTGCGCGAACACGGCCTCGCCCTCGTCGAGGACGCGCAGCGCCGCGCTCGTCAGGTCCTCGATCCCGACGCGGGTGAAGCGGCCCCTGCCGCCCTCCGTGACGGCGATGCCGACGTTCCCTCCCGAGACGCGGCAGTCCCGCACCTCGGGCGCGCCGCCCGTGGTCGAGAACACCGAGACGTTGCGCGCGTCGACGACCCGGCAGTCCTCGAACGTCCCCAGGCCCGCGCTCTGCACGTTGACGCCGGTGTCGCGGCAGCCGGTGAGGACGCAGCCGCGCACCACCGGGTCGGCGCCGCTCGCCGTGCCGATCCCGTGCTGCGCGTCGGTGACGCGGGTGCGGTCCACGGAGCCCCGGGACTGCTCGATGAACATGATCCCCTCCGCGTGCGTGGCGGTGATCGCGCACTCCGTCACCGCGAGCTCCGCCCGGGTGTCCGCCATGAGGGCGGCCCGCCCGATGCGGGTCAGCTCGCAGCCGGCGATCTCGGCGTACGCGTCGCAGACGCGCAGGCCGTGGATCCGGCTGCCCTCGATCCGGCTGCCCCGGACCGTGACGCGGGCGCCTTCGATCGCGGCGATCGCGTTGTCGGCGGCGTCGGTGAAGCGGCACCGCTCGATCAGTCCGGCCGAGCCGGTGAAGACGGTGCGGCCGTACAGGACGACGCTGTCCCGCAGCGTGACGGAGGTGTGCGGCCGGGCGTGCACGGCGACGCCCTCGTGCGCCCGGATCTCCGTGCGGTCGAGCGTCAGCGTCCCCGCGTGGCAGCCGACGATGTCCATGCCGGCTCCGCGGCCGGCCAGGGTCAGGCCGTGGACGGAGACCGTGCCGAAGGCGTCGAGGACGGCGCCGCGCGGCCGGCTCACCAGGACGGAGCCCGGGCCCTCGGCCGCGGCGAGCCGGACCTCGCCCCGGACGGTGAGCGCCTCCTCGTAGTGGCCGGGCGCGATCTCGATCAGCGCCGCCCGGCCCCGTGCCTCCGCGGCGCGGAGCGCGGACGTGATGTCGCGGTGGGCGCGGCGGCCGCCCCGCGGCGAGACGAGGTATCGCGCGACCATCGTTCTTCCCGCCTCCTACAGCGCTTCCCGCTCCACCGACTCGTACGCCGAGTAGACCCTCTTCATCAGGTCCTCGTCCACCGCGAAGCCGACCGCGTCGATGCCCGAAACCGGTGCGATGCCACGGGAGTTCGTCACGAAGGCCGCGCGGTACGCGCCCAGGTCGGCGAGCGACACCGGCCGCCGCACCGAGCCGAGCAGCGGTTCGAGGAGGGCCATCGTGATCCCCGTCAGGCAGGGTGCCGACGGCCAGACCACCGAAGTGCCGTCCCAGAAGGCGATGTTGGTGACCGCTCCCTCGGCGATGTCGCCGGACGGGGAGGTCAGCAGGGCCTCGTCGTAGCCGTCGCGCCGGGCCGCCTCGCCGTGGTAGCTCTGGCCGAAGCCGCCCAGGTGCTTGATGTGCGCGGCGGGGCGCAGGTAGTCGACGCTCCGCAGGCGCTGCGGCGCCCCGGGCCCGTCCGGGGCGGGCTCGCGGACGACGACCACGAGGCGGACGCCGTCGTACACGTACACCCTGGCAGAGCAGTCCCGCAGTCCGGAGGCCTCCACGGCCCCGGCGAGCAGGGTGCGGACCCGGTCGCCGGGCAGTTCCTGCCCGAAGAGCTCGCGGGTGGAGCGGTCGAGCCGTTCGAGGTGGAGGCCGAGTCCCTTCACGCGCCCGTCCCGCACCTGCATCGCCGTGAAGTGGCCGAAGCCGCTCATGAGGGTCGTGAGGAGCCCGGGGTCGGTCGCCGGGGCGCCGTCGATCTCGATGTGCGGGGGAGCGGTGGGGGGTACGGGCGGAGTCGTCATGCCTTCACCGTACGGCCCGGAAATGGTCCTGGGAAAAGTCCCCGGGACCGGCGCTTGACCTCAACCAAACTTGAGGTACCACGATCATCGACATGGACATCACGAACTCCACCTCGCCCGTCACCGCGCCCAACTCTTCCGCCTCGCCGGAGGGTTCCGCCGCCCCGCTGGCCCTCGCCCTGATCGTCGCCAGTGACCGCGAAGGCCGCTTCGCCCCCGTCGTCGCCGACTGGTTCCGCTCCCGGCTCGCCGAGCGCGAGGACTTCGCCGTGACGGTCGTCGACCTCGCCGAGGTCGACCTCCCCACCGCCCTCTCCCACGACCCGTCCCCGGCCGTCCGCGCCGAACTCGCCAAGGTCTCCCCGGCGCTGGCCGCCGCCGACGCCTTCGTCGTCCTCACCCCCGAGTACAACCACTCCTTCCCCGCGTCCCTCAAGAACCTCATCGACCGGCACTACACCGAGTGGCAGGCCAAGCCCGTCGGCTTCGTCTCCTACGGAGGCATCTCCGGCGGCCTGCGGGCCGTCGAGCAACTCCGCCAGGTCTTCGCCGAGATGCACGCCGTCACCGTCCGCGACACCGTCTCCTTCCACTCCGCCTGGGGCCACTTCGACGAGGAGGGGCGCCACAAGGACCCGGCCGGCGCCGAGGGCGCGGCGAAGGTGCTCCTCGACCAGCTCGCCTGGTGGGCCCTCGCCCTCAAGGAAGCCAAGTCCCTCCGCCCGTACGCCGCGTGAGGACCCGTCACCATGCTGCTGCGACTCCTCGCTCCCCGCCTCAGGCCCTACCGGGCCCTCCTCGCCCTCCTCGTCCTCCTCCAGCTCGTCCAGTCCCTCGCCTCGCTCGCCCTGCCCACCCTCAACGCCGGAGTCATCGACGAGGGCGTCCTCCGCGGGGACACCGACCGTGTCCTCGGCGGGGGCGCCGCGATGCTCGGCGTCACCCTCCTCCAGGCCGCGGCGGCCGCCGCCGCCACCTACACCGGCGCCAGGATCGCCATGGGCGTCGCCCGCGACCTGCGCTCCGAGGTCTTCCGCCGCGTCCAGGACTTCTCCGCCCGGGAGCGGGGCCGCTTCGGCACCGCCTCCCTCATCACCCGTACCACCAACGACGTCCAGCAGGTCCAGACGTTCACCGTCCTCGTCCTCACGATGCTGGTCGCCGCGCCCCTGCTCTGCGTCGGCGGACTCGCCATGGCCCTGCGCCAGGACGTGCCGCTCGCCCTCGTCCTGCTCCTCTTCGTGCCCGTCATGACCGGGGCCGTCGGCACCGTCGTCCTGCGGATGCGGCCCCTCTTCCGCGGCATGCAGGAACGCGTCGACCGGGTCAACCGCGTGCTGCGCGAGCAGATCACCGGCGTCCGCGTGGTCCGGGCCTTCGTCCGGGACACCCACGAGCGGGAACGGTTCGGCGCCGCCAACGACGAACTCCTCACCGTCGGCCTCCAGGCCGGCCGGCTCCAGGCCCTCATGTTCCCGACCGTGCTCATCGTCTGGCAGCTGACGACCGTCGCCCTCGTGTACGTCGGCGCCCACCGCATCGACAGCGGCGCCCTCCAGCCCGGCGGGCTCGTCGCCTTCCTCGGCTACCTGCTCCAGACCTCCATGTCCGTGATGATGGTCCTCTTCCTCCTGATGCACATGCCGCGCGCCGAGGTCGGCGCCGAGCGCATCCGCGAGGTCCTCGACACCCCGCTCTCCGTCACCCCGCCCGCCCACCCCGTCCGCGCCCTCAAGGGCCCCGGGCACCTCGACCTCACGGGCGTCGGATTCCGCTACCCCGGCGCCGAGGAGTCCGTCCTCAAGGACGTCGACCTCGTCGCCCGCCCCGGCCGGACCACCGCGATCGTCGGCTCCACCGGCAGCGGCAAGTCGACGCTCCTCGGGCTCGTGCCCCGGCTCTTCGACGCCACCGGCGGCGAGGTCCTCGTCGACGGCGTCGACGTCCGCGAGCTCGACCCCGCCCTGATGGCGCGGACGGTGGGCCTGGTCTCCCAGAAGCCCTACCTCTTCTCGGGGACGGTGGCGACGAACCTGCGGTACGGGAAGCCCGACGCGACCGACGAGGAGCTCTGGCACGCCCTGGAGACCGCCCAGGCCGCCGACTTCGTCCGGGCCCTCGACGACGGCCTCGACGCCCCGGTCGCCCAGGGCGGCGGCAACCTCTCCGGCGGCCAGCGGCAGCGGCTCGCCATCGCCCGGGTCCTCGTCGCCCGCCCCCGCCTCTACCTCTTCGACGACTCCTTCTCCGCCCTCGACGCCCGCACCGACGCCCGGCTGCGCGAAGCGCTCCGGCGGGAGACGGCCGACGCCACCGTGGTGATCGTCGCCCAGCGGGTCTCCACCATCCGGCACGCCGACCGGATCGTCGTCCTCGACCGGGGCCGGACCGTCGGCACCGGCACCCACGAGTCCCTCATGCGGGACAGCGCCACCTACCGGGAGATCGTCCTCTCCCAGCTCACCGAGGAGGAAGCCGCATGAGTACGACCACGGCGACCCGCACCGCGACCGACGCCCGTACCGCCCCCGCCCGCAGCGGCCCCCCGCCCCAACAGCGCACCCCCGGCCCCGGCCTCCCCACCCCCGCCCTCGAACGCTCCCTGGCCTTCCGCGCCTCCGGCCTCCGCCTCCTGCGCACCCTCGCCCCCGACCGGGCCTTACTCCTCGCCGTCCTCGCCGTCGGCGCCACGGCCGTCGCCCTCGGCGTCCTCAGCCCCCTCCTCCTCGGCCGCGCCACCGACCTCGTCGTCACCGGCGCCACCGGCCCGGCCGGGGTCGACTTCGCCGCCGTCGGCCGGATCCTCGCCGTCTCCGTCGCGGTCGTCGCCGGCTCGTCCCTCTTCACCTGGTTCCAGCTGCGGATCGCCACCACCGTCGTCCAGCGGGCCGGCCGGCGGCTCCGCGAGCAGGCCCAGCACAAACTGGCGCGGCTGCCCCTGACGTACTTCGACCGGCAGCAGCGCGGCGAGGTCCTCTCCCGCACCACGAACGACATCGACAACATCACCCAGACCCTCCAGCAGGCCTTCAGCCAGATGGTCCGCGCCCTGCTCAGCCTCGTCGGCGTCCTCGCGATGATGTTCTGGATCTCCCCGGTCCTCGCCCTCGTCGCCCTGGCCACCGTGCCCGTCTCGGTCGTCGTCGCCGCGTTCGTCGGACGGCGCGCCCAGCCGCAGTTCGTCAAGCAGTGGGCGGTCACCGGCCGTCTCGGCAGCCACGTCGAGGAGATGATCACCGGCCACACCGAGGTCGTCGCCTTCGGCCGCCGCGCCGAGGCCGTGCACCGCTTCGACGAGCTCGGCGAGGAGCTGTACCGGGCGAGCTTCCGCGCCCAGTTCGTGTCCGGCTTCATCCAGCCCGCGCTGACCTTCGTCGGCAACCTCAACTACGTCGTCCTCGCCGTCGTCGGCGGCCTGCGGGTGGCGAGCGGCACCCTGACCGTCGGCGACGTCCAGGCCTTCATCCAGTACTCGTACGACTTCAACGGCCCGATCAACCAGGTCGCCGCCATGGCCAACCTCCTCCAGTCCGGAGTGGCCTCCGCCGAGCGGGTCTTCGACCTCCTCGACGCCGAGGAGGAGGCCGGGGACCCGGCGGAGCCGCAGCGTCCCGCGCAGGTCAGGGGCCGGGTCTCCTTCGAGAAGGTCGCCTTCCGCTACGAGCCCGACAAGCCGCTCGTCGAAGACCTGTCGCTCACCGTGGAGCCCGGCCGGACGGTCGCGATCGTCGGCCCGACGGGCGCCGGCAAGACGACCCTCGTGAACCTGCTCATGCGGTTCTACGAGGTGACGGGCGGCCGGATCACGCTGGACGGGACGGACATCGCGACGATGTCCCGCGAGGACCTGCGCAAGGACATCGGCATGGTCCTCCAGGACACCTGGCTCTTCGGCGGCACCATCGCCGACAACATCGCCTACGGGCTGCCCGGCGAGGTCTCCCGCGAGCGGATCGTCGAGGCCGCGCGGGCCGCGCACGCCGACCGCTTCATCCGGACCCTCCCCGACGGGTACGACACCGTCCTCGACGAGGACGGGGGAGGCCTCAGCGCCGGCGAGAAGCAGCTGGTCACCCTCGCGAGGGCGTTCCTGTCCGAGCCGGTGATCCTCGTCCTCGACGAGGCCACCAGCTCCGTCGACACCCGCACCGAACTCCTCGTCCAGCAGGCCATGTCGTCCCTCCGCGCGGGCCGCACCAGCTTCGTCGTCGCCCACCGGCTCTCCACGATCCGGGACGCCGACACGATCCTGGTGATGGAGAGCGGCTCGATCGCCGAGCAGGGCACCCACGAGGAGCTCCTCGCCACCGGCGGCGCGTACGCCCGCCTGTACGAAGCCCAGTTCGCGGCGGCGTGAAGCGTCAGTACGGTGAGGGCGTGACCACTCTCGCCCTCACCGTCCTCACGACCACCGACAGCCACGACAAGGCCGAGACGCTCGCGCGCGGCGCCGTCGAGGCCCGGCTCGCCGCCTGCGCCCAGGTCTCCGGGCCCGTCACCTCCGTCTACCACTGGCAGCGGGCGATCGAGACCGCCGAGGAGTGGCAGGTCGCCTTCAAGACCACCGAGGCCCGCTACGAGGCCCTGGAGGCCCACCTCCTCGCCGCCCACGACTACGAGACCCCGGAGATCGTCGCCACCCCCATCGTCCGGGCCTCCTCCGCCTACCTGGCCTGGATCGGCAGGGAGGTGGCGCACCCGTGACCGGGCCGTCGGTCCTCCCCTTCTTCGTCTACGGGACGCTGCGCCCCGGCGCGTACAACCACGACCGGCTCCTCCTCGGCCGGACGACCGCGGAGGACGAGGCCCGGCTCCCGGGCGCCCTCCTCCACGACGGCCCCGGCTACCCGTACGCGGTGCCGGGCGACGGCACCGTCACCGGCACGCTCGTGACGGCGGCGCCCGACGCGTACGGCGAACTGCTCGGCGCGCTCGACCGGATGGAGCGCGACGCCGGGTACGAGCGGACCGCCGTCCAGACGGTCAGGCTCCGCGACGGGGAAACGGTCCGGGCCTGGACGTACGTCGCGGCCCCGGCCACGGAGCTCGGCCCGCTCATCCCCACCGGCGACTGGTTCAGGCGTCCCGTTCCAGACGGACCGCGCACACCTTGAACTCGGGCATCCGGGAGACCGGGTCGAGCGCCGGGTTCACCAGCGTGTTCGCCCGGCCCTCGCCCGCCCAGTGGAACGGCATGAAGACGGTGTCCGGCCGGATCGCCGTCGTGATCCGCGCCGGCGCGACGGCCCGGCCGCGCCGCGAGACCACCGCGAGCCGCTCGCCCTCGGCCACCCCGAGCCGCTCGGCGAGCCGCGGGTGGAGCTCCACGAACGGCCCGGGCGCCGCCGCGTTCAGCTCCGCCACCCGCCGGGTCTGCGCCCCCGACTGGTACTGGGACACGACCCGGCCCGTGGTGAGGACGACCGGGTACTCGGCGTCCGTCTCCTCCGCCGCCGGCCGGTGCACCACCGGCACGAACCGGGCCCGCCCGTCGGGCGTCGCGAACCGGTCAAGGAAGAGCCGGGGCGTCCCCGCGTGCCCGTCGTCGGGGCAGGGCCAGAAGACGCCCTGCTCGTCCTCGATGCGGCGGTAGCTGATGCCCGCGTAGTCGGCGGGGCCGCCCGCGGAGGCGCGCCGCAGCTCGTCGAAGACCTCCTCGGGGTCGGCGGAGAAACCCTTCTCCCAGCCGAGCAGCCCGGCGAGCCCGTGCAGCACCTCCAGGTCGCTGCGGACCCCGGCGGGCGGGGTGAGGGCGCGCCGCCGCAGCAGCACCCGCCCCTCCAGGTTCGTCATCGTCCCGGTCTCCTCGGCCCACTGCGTCACGGGCAGGACGACATCGGCGAGCGCGGCGGTCTCGGAGAGCACGACATCGGCGACGGCGAGGAAGTCGAGCGAGCGCAGCCGCCCCTCGACGTGCGCGGCGCGCGGCGCGGACACCACCGGGTTGGAGCCCATGAGGAGCAGGGCCTTCACGTCGCCGCCGAGCGCGTCGAGGAGCTCGTACGCGCTCCGCCCGGGCCCCGGCAGCGAGTCCGGGTCCACGCCCCACACCCCGGCGACGTGCGCGCGGGCCGCCGGGTCGTCGAGCTTGCGGTAGCCGGGCAGCTGGTCGGCCTTCTGGCCGTGCTCGCGGCCGCCCTGGCCGTTGCCCTGGCCGGTGAGGCAGCCGTAGCCGCTCAGCGGGCGCCCCGCCTTTCCGGTGGCGAGGCAGAGGTTGATCCAGGCGCCGACCGTGTCGGTCCCCTTGGACTGCTGCTCGGGGCCGCGCGCGGTCAGCACCATGCCGCTGCCGGCGTCGCAGAACAGCGCGACCGCCTCGCGGAGCTCCGGCACGGAGACCCCGGTGATCCGCTCGACCTGCTCGGGCCAGTGGGACATGGCCCCGGCGCGGGCCGCCGCCCAGCCGTCGGTGCGCGCGGCGACGAACTCCTCGTCCACCCGGCCCTCGGCCACCACGAGATGGAGCATGCCGAGGGCGAGCGCGAGATCGGTGCCGGGGCGCGGCGCGAGATGGAGGTCGGCCTGCTCGGCGGTGCGGGTGCGGCGCGGATCGACGACGATCAGCTTGCCGCCGTTCTCCTTCAGCTCGGTGAGGTAGCGCAGGGCGGGCGGCATGGTCTCGGCGAGGTTGGAGCCGACGAGGATCACGCAGCCCGTCCTCGGGATGTCCTCCAGGGGGAAGGGGAGTCCCCGGTCGAGGCCGAAGGCCCTGCCGTGCGCGGCGGCGGCGGACGACATGCAGAAGCGTCCGTTGTAGTCGATCTGCGAGGTGCCGAGCACGAGCCGGGCGAACTTCCCCAGCGTGTACGCCTTCTCGTTGGTGAGCCCGCCGCCGCCGAAGACCCCCACGGCATCGGCACCGTGGTCGACGCGGGTCCGGCGCAGTCCGTCGGCGACGGCGGCGAGCGCCTCCTCCCAGGTCGCGGGCGTCAGATCCCCCGTGTCAGGGCATCGGACCAGGGGCTCGGTGAGCCGGACCCGGGAGGAGAGCACGGAGGGGGCGGTGCGGCCCTTGCCGCACAGGGCGCCCCGGTTGACGGGGAAATCGGTCCGGTCGACCACCTCGGCGGGCAGCTCGGGGGTGCCGGTGGGGCGGAGCGACATGCCGCACTGCAGGGCGCAGTAGGGGCAGTGGGTCGGCACGGCGGTGGCGTCGGACATGCCGCCAGCGTGGGTCAGGCGTGTTACGCGGGGCGGCGCCGCGTATTACGGGCGGGGTGCCATGGCCTCAGTGCCGTGCCCTGCGGAAGGTGAGGCGGGCGCCTTCGTGGGGGCGGGTGCCTTCTCCGGGGCGGGTGCCTTCTCCGGGGCGAGGGCCTCCGCGGGGGAGGCGAGGGCCTCCGCGACACCCGGCTCCTTCGGCCCGAGGAAGTGCGGATCGGGGCGCAGGCCCGCGTCCAGGGCGGCCTTGGCGGCCGCGAACAGCTCGCGGGTGGTGCCGTAGTACCAGGTGCGGTCGCGGGGTTCGGCGACCCCGACCCCGTACGCGTCGACGCCCGCCGCCCCGCACAGCGCGACGGCCCGCTTGATGTGGAAGTCCTGCGTGACGAGGACGGCCCGGTCGACGCCGAAGACCTTCTTGGCCCGGACGCAGGAGTCCCAGGTGTCGAAGCCCGCGTAGTCGCTGACGATCCGGCCCTCGGGGACCCCGCGCTCGGTGAGGTAGGCGCGCATGGCGCTGGGCTCGTCGTACGCGGTCCTGCTGTTGTCGCCGGTGACGAGCAGGACCCGGACCTTGCCCGCGCGGTAGAGCTCGGCGGCCGTGTCGAGCCGGTGCGCGAGGTACGGGGTGGGGCGCCCGTTCCACAGCCCGGCGCCGAAGACGACGGCGACGTCCCGGGCGGGCACGTCGGCGGTGGTACGGAGCCGGGGTTCGGCGACCGTGTGCATCCAGGTCGCCGGGGCGAGCGCGAGGACCGCGCCGAGCATGACGGCCTGGACGGTGCGGCGGCGGGCCCGCGGGGTGCGGGGCCACCGGATCGGCCGTGCCGGCATGCGGGTACCTCCGTGGATCGGGGTCGTGGTGATCGCTCTGTCACCCCGTCCGACGCGCCTCGGGCGCCTTCGGTTCGCCCGCCCCTCGAACTGTTCCGTACAGCACACCCGCGAGCCCGAGACCGATGACCATGCCGAGGATCTGGGCGGCGGCGTAGGACGGCACGGAGCCGGGGGCGATCCCGGTGAAGGAGTCGGAGAAGGCGCGGCCGAGGGTGGCCGCCGGATTGGCGAAGGAGCCGGAGGAGGTGAACCAGATCGCCGCGCCGATGTACCCCGCGACCGCGACCGGGGCGAGGCCGGGGCGGCCGATGCGGCGGAGCCCCTGCACGACGAGGACGAGCCCGGCGGTGGCGACGGCCTCGCCGAGGAGGAGATGGAGCGCGGAGCGGGGCTCGGTGGCCCAGCTGCCGGGCGCCCGCCCGAACATGGCCTCGGCGAGCAGGGCGCCGGTGACCGCGCCCGCGATCTGGGCGGCGATGTAGGCGAGGACCTCCCGTCCGCCGTGCTCGGGGCGCCGGGACCACCACTCCGACAGGGTCACGACGGGGTTGAAGTGGGCGCCGGAGAGCGGACCGATGAGCGCGATGAGCAGGCCGAGTCCGACGGCGGAGGCGGCGGCGTTGGCGAGCAGCCGGACGCCGATGTCCTGGCTGAGGGAGTCGGCGCGGATGCCGGAGCCGACGATGACGGCGACGAGGGCGGCGGTGCCGATGAACTCGGCGGCGGTGCGGCGGCGGAGAGAGGGCGGGGACATTCTCATGGCGGAAAAGATATTCCGTGATTCGGAATCAAAATAGAGGGGCGGGGTAGATGGTCGGGCCCGTACCATCCGGGCCGTGAAGATCGAAAACGTTGACATTCGCCGTGCGGCCGATTCCGATGCCGCCGCGGTGGCCGATGTGTGGCTCCGCTCCTACACGGCGGCGCTCCCGAGCGTGCGCCGCGCGCACACCGACGACGAGGTCCGGTACTGGCTCCGGGAGATCGTCGTACCGAACCAGGAGACCTGGGTGGCGACGGTCGACGGCTCGGTCGTCGCCATGATGGTGCTGGACGACGAGGAGCTGGATCAGCTGTACATCGATACGCCGTGGCGCGGCCAGGGCATCGGCGACCGACTCGTGGAGGTGGCCAAGCGGAGCCGCCCGACCGGCCTGGCGCTGTGGACGTTCCAGGTCAACGCCCCGGCGGGCCGCTTCTACGAGCGGCACGGCTTCGTCGAGGCCGAGCGCACCGACGGCACCCGCAACGAAGAGCGCGAGCCGGACGTCCGGTACGTGTGGAGCCCGGACCCCGCGGTCCGCCCGTGATCATCGATGCCGTCCTCGGGGACGCCGTCCGCAACAACGCCGAGTGGTGCCAGGCCATGTGCCGCGCCCACGGACACCCCGGCACCTTCGGGACCCGCGCCTGGACGAACGACCGCCGCACCCCGCTCTACTACCCGGACGCGGTCACCCTGTCCGAGGACGCGACCGCCGAGGACGTCCTGGCCGGCATCGACCGGACCACCCCCGGCGCCTCCGTCAAGGACAGCTTCGCCCGGCTCGACCTGGCCGCCGAGGGCTTCCGGCTCCTCTTCGAGGCCGGCTGGATCCACCGTCCGGCAGGCCTTCCCGTGCAGCCCGTCACCGGCGACTGGCGCCCGGTCCGCACCCCGGAGGAGCTCGCCGCCTGGGCCCTCGCCTGGAGCGGCGACGACGCCGACGACGCGGCGCTCTTCCGCCCCGAACTCCTCGCCGACCCGGCGACCACGATCGTCGCGGGATACGCCGCCGACGGCCGGATCCTCGGCGGCGCGGTCCTCAGCGCGAGCCCCGGCGTCACCGGCGTCTCCAACCTCTTCGCCACGGGGGACACCGACCCGTCCCACACCTGGGCGGGCGCCCTCGCCTCCGCCCCGGACGACCGCCCCGTCGTCGGCTACGAGTCCGGCGACGACCTGCCCCCCGCCCTCGCGGCCGGCTTCGAGGAGATCGGCCCCCTGCGAGTCTGGCTGGGCGCCTGACACCGGCCGGGCCGCCCCCGTGAGGTCACGGAAAACAGTCGTGACCCCCGCGCAACGGGCAGGCAACCTGGCGCCCTCAGGATCGGTGCATGACGGAGCCGGACAGCACGTTCGACAGCGCCGCCGGGCTGCTCGGGAGGATCACCGAGCAGCTCGGGACCCAGCTCGGCCGCGTGCATCCGTACGGCCGTCGGCCACGGAAGCACGACGAGGAGGCACGCACACCGATGAACGCACCCACCCCCGTCGCACCCACCCCCGCCCCGCAGGCGCCCGCCGCGCCCACCCTCGTCGCCGTCGGGCACGGCAGTCGCGACCCCCGCGCCCGGGCCGCCCTGAGCCGCCTCCTCGACCGGGTCCGCGAGCTGCGCCCCGGGCTCGACGTGCGCCTCGCCCACATCGAGCTGAACGCACCCCTCCTCGACGACACCCTCGCCGGACTCGCCGCCGAGGGCCGGGACGCCGTACTCGTACCCCTCCTCTTCGCCCCCGGCCACCACGTCACCCACGACCTCCCCGCCGCCCTCGCCGCCGCACCCGGCCTCCGGGCCCGGGTCGCCGAGCCGCTCGGCGCGCACCCCCTCCTCGTCGAGGCCCTCGCCGACCGGCTCGCCGAGGCCGGCTGGAGCCCCGGGGACGGCGCCTCCCGCGCCACCGGTGTCGTCCTCGCCTCCGCCGGCTCCCGCGACCCCCGGTCCGGCGCCGAGATCCGCCGGATCGCCGCCCTCCTCGGCGAGCGCCTCGGCGGCGTGCCCGTACTCCCCGCGTACGCCTCCGCCGCCGCGCCCACCGTCCCCGAGGCCGTCCGCGCCCTCGCCTCCCGGGGCCGCCACCGGGTCGCCGTCGCCTCCTGCTTCACCGCCCCCGGCCTCTTCGCGACCCGCGCCGCCACCCACGCCCCCTGGATCGCCGCCGCCCCGCTCGGCGCCCACCCCGCCCTCGCCCGCCTCGTCCTCCTGCGCTACGACCACGCCCGCGCCCGCGCGGGCGTCACCACCACCCGCGCGCGGGAACTCGCCGCCTTCTGAGCTCTTCTGTCGGTCCCTCCGGTTACCTTCGGGGCATGGACGGCATCGAAGGCATGGCAGGCAACGCAGGCATCGGCGACACCACCGGCACCACCGGCACCACCGGCACCACCGACACGCCCGGCTACGACTCCGCCGCGACCGAGCGCTGGGCCGCCGAACCCGACAAGCGCCCCGGCCGCACCGCCTTCCAGCGCGACCGCGCCCGCGTACTGCACTCCGCCGCCCTGCGCAGGCTCGCCGGCAAGACCCAGGTCGTCACCCCCGGCACCCGCAGCCACGCCTGGGACGCCAGCCCCCGCACCCGGCTCACCCACTCCCTGGAGTGCGCCCAGGTCGGCCGCGAGCTCGGCGCCGCCCTCGGCTGCGACCCCGACCTCGTCGAGGCCGCCTGCCTCTCCCACGACATGGGCCACCCGCCCTTCGGGCACAACGGCGAGCAGGCGCTCAACGACGTCGCCAAGGACTGCGGCGGGTTCGAGGGCAACGCCCAGTCGCTCCGCCTCCTCACCCGCATCGAACCCAAGCGCTTCGTGAAGGACGGGGACGGCGAGCTCGTCAGCGTCGGGCTCAACCTCACCCGGGCCGCCCTCGACGCCGCCACCAAGTACCCCTGGCCGCGCGGCGGCCACCCCGACGACCCCGGCTCGCCCAAGTTCGGCGTGTACGAGGACGACCTCCCCGTCTTCGCCTGGATCCGCGAGGGCGCCCCCGCCCACCGCAAGTGCTTCGAGGCCCAGGTCATGGACTGGTCCGACGACGTCGCCTACTCCGTCCACGACTTCGAGGACGGCCTGCACGCCGGCCACATCGACCCCAACATGCTCCTCGCCGAACCCGAGCGCGCCGACATCTGGACCGTCGCCATCGGCCGCTACGTCCCCGAGGACACCGACCCGCAGGAGCTCGCCGACGCCCTCGACCGGCTCGTCGACCAGGAGTGGTGGCCGCACGGCTACGACGGCTCGGCCGTCGCCCAGGCCCGCCTCAAGGACGCCACCAGCCAGCTCATCGGCCGCCTCTGCCTCGCCGCCGAAGGCGCCACCCGCCAGGCGTACGGCTCCGGCCGCCTCACCCGGTACGGCGCCGAGCTCGTCGTCCCCCGCGAGGCGCGCAACGAATGCGCCGTCCTCAAGGCCGTCGCCGACCGGTACGTGATGCAGCGCGCCGAACAGGAGGTGCTCCGCGCCGACCAGCGCGTCGTCGTCGCCGAACTCGCCGAGGCCCTCGTCGTCCGCGCCCCCGACGGCCTCGAACCCCAGTTCCGGGCCGCCTTCGACGCGGCGCGCGACGACCGGGCCCGCAAGCGCGTCATCGTCGACCAGATCGCCTCCCTCACCGACGCCTCCGCCCGCGCCCTCCACACCCGCCTCCGCCCCCACCACAGCTGAGACGAGCCGGGGTCGGCCCTCTTCCGTCACCCCGCCGGTTGCGGGACGCTCGCATGCACGCCCCGAGGCGGTACGGCCCGACGAACGCCCGGGGGCGTAGGTTGGAAGCGGTCGCAACGAGGAGGAATCGACGTGGTCGACGCAGATCAGACCTTTGTCATCGTCGGCGGAGGCCTGGCAGGGGCCAAAGCGGCGGAGACACTGCGCTCCGAGGGGTTCAACGGCCGGGTGATCCTCATCGGCGACGAACGCGACCACCCCTACGAGCGCCCACCCCTCTCCAAGGGCTACCTCACCGGCGCCAAGGAGCGCGACAGCGTCTTCGTCCACGAGGCCGCCTGGTACGCGGCGAACGACGTCGAGCTCCACCTCGGCCAGTCCGTCACCGCCGTCGACCGCGAGGCCCGCACGGTCCGCCTCGGCGACGGCACCGTCATCCGCTACGACAAACTGCTCCTCGCCACCGGCGCCGAGCCGCGCCGCCTCGACGTCCCCGGCACCGAGCTCGCCGGCGTCCACCACCTGCGCCGGCTCGCCCACGCCGACCGGCTCCGCCAGGTCCTCGCGGCCCTCGGCCGGGACAACGGCCACCTGGTGATCGCCGGCGCCGGCTGGATCGGCCTGGAGGTCGCCGCCGCGGCCCGCGGCTACGGCGCAGAGGTCACCGTCGTCGAGTACGAGCCCACCCCGCTCCACCGCGTCCTCGGCCCCGAGCTCGGCCAGCTCTTCGCCGACCTCCACAGCGACCACGGCGTCCGCTTCCACTTCGGCGTGAAGCTCACCGAGATCGTCGGCCAGGACGGCATGGTCCTCGCCGTCCGCACCGACGACGGCGAGGAACACCCCGCGCACGCCGTGCTCGCCGCGATCGGCGCCGCCCCCCGTACGGCCCTCGCCGAGAACTCCGGTCTCGCCCTCGTAGACCGGGCCGACGGCGGCGGCATCGCCGTCGACGAGTCGCTGCGCACCTCCGACCCCGACGTCTACGCCGCCGGGGACGTCGCCGCCGCCCACCACCCGCTGCTCCACACCCGGCTCCGCGTCGAGCACTGGGCCAACGCCCTCAACGGCGGCCCGGCCGCCGCCCGCGCCATGCTCGGGCAGCACGTCTCCTACGACCGGGTGCCCTACTTCTTCTCCGACCAGTACGACCTGGGCATGGAGTACTCCGGCTGGGCGCCCCCGGGCACGTACGACCAGGTCGTCGTGCGCGGCGACACCGGCAAGCGCGAGTTCATCGCCTTCTGGCTGAAGGAGGGCCGGGTCCTCGCGGGCATGAACGTGAATGTGTGGGACGTCACAGACCCCATCCAGCAGCTCATCCGTTCCCGTACGGCCGTGGACCCGGAGGCCCTCGCCGACCCCTCCGTGCCGCTGGAGAGCCTGGTCTCGTAACCCGTCCGTCCCCGGCCCCGACATTTCCCCGGGGGGCGACCCCCGGACCCCCGTACACTTCATGCGTGGCAGGCAGGATTAACGATGACGACGTGAAGGCGGTCCGGGACGCGGTCCCGATCGACTCCGTCGTGTCCGAGTACCTCCAGCTGCGCAACGCGGGCGGCGGCAACCTCAAGGGCCTCTGCCCCTTCCACGACGAGAAGTCGCCCTCCTTCCAGGTCAGCCCCAGCAAGGGTCTCTTCCACTGCTTCGGCTGCCAGGAAGGCGGCGACACCCTCGCCTTCGTGATGAAGATCGACCACCTCTCCTTCTCGGAGACGGTCGAGCGCCTCGCCGCGAAGGCGGGCATCACCCTGCGGTACGAGGAAGGCGGCTACAACCCCGGCCACCAGCGCGGGGAGCGCATCCGCCTCATCGAGGCCCACAAGGTCGCCACCCAGTTCTACATCGACCAACTCGACTCGCCCGAGGCCGAGATCGGCCGGAAGTTCCTCGCCGAGCGCGGCTTCGACCAGGCCGCCGCCGCCCACTTCGGCGTCGGCTACTCCCCGGCCGGCTGGGACCACCTCACCCGCTTCCTGCGCGGCAAGGGCTTCTCCGACAAGGAACTGATCGTCTCCGGCCTCTCCCAGGACGGCCGCCGCGGCCCCATCGACCGCTTCCGCGGCCGCCTCATGTGGCCGATCAGGGACGTCGGCGGCGAGGTCGTCGGCTTCGGCGCGCGCAAGCTCCGCGACGACGACAACGGCCCCAAGTACCTCAACACGCCCGAGACGCCGATCTACAAGAAGTCCCAGGTGCTCTACGGCGTCGACCTGGCCAAGAAGGACATCGCCAAGGCCAGCCGGGCCGTCGTCGTCGAGGGCTACACCGACGTCATGGCCTGCCACCTCGCCGGCGTCACCACCGCCATCGCCACCTGCGGCACCGCCTTCGGCGGCGACCACATCAAGATCCTCCGCCGCCTCCTGATGGACAACGGCTCGGCCCGCGTCATCTTCACCTTCGACGGCGACGCCGCCGGCCAGAAGGCCGCCCTGCGCGCCTTCGAGGACGACCAGAAGTTCGCCGCCGAGACGTACATCGCCATCGCCCCCGACGGCATGGACCCCTGCGAACTGCGGCTCGCGAAGGGCGACGCGGCCGTCGCCGAACTCGTCCAGCCCCGCACCCCGCTCTTCGAGTTCGCGCTCCGCCAGATCGTGAAGCGCTACGACCTGGAGACCCCGGCCGGCCGCGCCGCCGCCCTCGACGAGGCCGCCCCCGTCGTCGCCCGCATCAAGAACATCGGGGCCCAGCACGAGGTCGCCGTCCAGCTCGCCGGCATGCTCGGCATCCTCGACACCCAGTTCGTCGTCAAGCGGGTCGCCCAGCTCGCCCGCTGGGCCCGCGACCGCGGCGGCAAGGGCCCCGCGCAGCAGCAGGCCCCGCAGCGCGGCTACGACACCCCGGCCCCGGCCGCCGCCTCCGGCCCCGCGCTCAACCTGCGCAGCCCCGCCCACCGCACCGAGCGCGAACTCCTCAAGCTCGCCCTCCAGCGCCCCGAACTGGTCTCCCCGGCCTTCGACGCGTACGGCATCGACGAGTTCACCGCCCCGCCCTACGCGGCCGTCCGCCAGTGCGTCCAGGACGCGGGCGGCGCCACCGGCGCCCCCTCCGACTACCTCGACACCGTCCGCGAGGCCGCCCCCAACGACGGCGTCCGCGCCCTCGTCACCGAGCTCGCCGTCGAGACGATCTTCGCCAAGAACGTCGACGAGGCCTACGCCGGCGACCAGCTCGTCACCGTCCGGCTGCGCGCCGTCGACCGCCGCATCCGCGACGTCCAGGGCACCCTGGCCCGGCTCGGCGCGAACGGCGACCCGGAACAGCTCTCGGCCGTGCAGAACGAGCTGTGGGTGCTCACCCAGTACGGGCAGTCCCTGCGGAACAACGGCGCCGGAGCCCTCTGACCGCCGGCGCTCGCCCGGCGGTCGGCGTCCCTCTGGCCGTGGGCACCCTCTGACCGTCGGTGACCCGGCGGATTCAAAAAGTCACCGCACGCCCCTCGTGGCGGCGATGTGTCGTACCCCACACTGGTTGACGGTGCCGTCCCGCTGCCGTATGGCCCCTCCGAACCGGCAGCGATCACCCGCCCTGGAGGTCGCCCCCCGTGCAGACCCAGACCGAGTCCGTGTCCGTGTCCGCGTCCCAGGAACAGCCACCGCACCCCGCGGAGCCAGAACCCGCACTCGACGAGGAACCCGAGGTCCCGGTCCAGCGGCGCCGCACCGACCTCGGTGGCAACGGGCCCTCCTCCGACCTCTTCCGCCAGTACCTCCGCGAGATCGGCCGCATCCCGCTCCTCACCGCCGAGGAGGAGGTCGACCTCGCCCGGCGCGTCGAGGCCGGACTCTTCGCCGAGGAGAAACTCGCCAACACCCCCGACCTGGAAACCCGGTTGGCGGCCGACCTGGACCGGCTCGTCGTCCTCGGCCGGATCGCCAAACGCAAGCTCATCGAGGCCAACCTCCGCCTCGTCGTCTCCGTCGCCAAACGGTACGTCGGCCGCGGCCTCACCATGCTCGACCTCGTCCAGGAGGGAAACCTCGGCCTCATCAGGGCCGTCGAGAAGTTCGACTACGCGCGCGGCTACAAGTTCTCCACGTACGCGACCTGGTGGATCCGCCAGGCGATGTCCCGGGCCCTCGCCGACCAGGCCCGGACCATCCGCGTCCCCGTGCACGTCGTCGAACTCATCAACCGGGTCATCCGCGTCCAGCGCCGCATGCTCCAGGAGCGGGGCTACGAACCCACCGCCGAGGAGGTCGCCGCCCAGCTCGACCTGGCCCCCGAGCGGGTCGGCGAGGTCCTCCGCCTCGCCCAGGAACCGGTCTCCCTGCACGCCCCCGTCGGCGAGGAGGATGACGTCGCCCTCGGCGACCTCATCGAGGACGGTGACGCCGCCTCACCTGTCGAGTCCGCCGCCTTCCTGCTGCTCCGCCGCCACCTGGAGGACGTGCTCTCCACCCTCGGCGAACGCGAACGGAAGGTCGTCCAGCTCCGCTACGGCCTCGACGACGGCCGACCCCGCACCCTGGAGGAGATAGGCCGGATCTTCGGCGTGACGCGCGAACGCATCCGCCAGATCGAGTCCAAGACCCTCAACAAACTCAGGGACCACGCCTACGCGGACCAACTGCGCGGCTATCTGGACTAGTCCAGCTCCTTGACCGTGAACGTCCACGCGCCCTCGGCGCGGAGACTCAGCAGCTGCGGTCCTCGCGGGACCGGGACGGTCTGCCGGAGCGACCCGACCTCGTTGAGGAGCAGGTCCATGTCGGGCAGGCGTCCGTCGGCGCGTCCCTCGACCCCGTAACCCTGGATGCCGACATAGCCGTTGCCGTCGTTCATCCTGCCCTCGAACTCCACTCGGAGGTCCGCCCCGTTGCCGAGGTAGAGCAGCGCCTCGGGGCCGTAGCCGCTCAGCGTTCCCTCCAGGCGGCGGGCGGCCGCGAGGGGCTTCACCCGCAGGATCCAGCGGTTCTCGGCGGAGAGCCGCATGCGCAGCGGCCGGCCCTTGGGGACCGTGGCGACCGCGCTGCCCCGGAAGCCGGGCAGGAGGTCGTTGAAGAGGTAGCCGTCGTCCTTGTTGCGCCGGTCGAGCGGGAAGAGGCCCACGTACCCGTAGTCCTCGTGCGCGAGCTCGACGAGGACGGGGCCGGTCCCGACCCGGTCGTCGAGGGCGATCACGTCGTTGCCGTACCCCTCGGCGACGAAGGGTTCGAAGAGGGGGCCGAACTTCCAGCCCTCGGCCAGTTCGTACGGCCGGTCGGCCGGCGGGAACGGCCCGGTGGGGGCCGGTGCGGGCGTCGGTGCCGGCCCGTCCAGGAGGCCGCCGTCGGCGGGCCGGGCCTGCCCCGGCCTCTTCGCCACGCCGGTCAGCGGGACCGGACCGGACGCGACCGGCTCCTCCTCCGCCACCTCGATCCCGTACTCCGTGACGAGGCCCGCGAGCCCGGAGGCGTACCCCGTCCCCAGCGGGCCGAACTTCCAGCCACCCGACTCCCGGAAGAACTCCGCGAAGGTGACGGCGGTGACGTCCGGCGTGCCCGGCACGGTGTACGCGGCGACGGCCGTCCCGTCCGGGGCGACCGCCGTCAGGGCGCCGCCGCCCGCCGGACCGCCGATCACGATCCGCTCGACGCCCGCCTCCACATCGCCCAACGCGAGGACCAGCGCCGCCGATTCGTGCCGGACCGACCCGGACGGATGGACCGGCTGCCCGTCGAAGACCATGTCCGCGTCCCCGCGGACCCGGCCGTCCGCGCCGAGCAGCAGCGCCGCCAACTCCACGCCCTCGACGCTCACTCGCAGCGGAACCGACGGCACCCAGGAACTCTTGGTGATGTGACCCATGCCGCACATCATGCGGCATGGGTCACATGCCGGGTCAGTCGACCTCGGCGACCGCCTGCGCGAACTGCGCTGCGTACAAGCGGGAGTAGGCCCCGCCGGACGCCAACAGCTCCTCGTGCGTGCCCTGTTCGACGATCGAGCCGCTCTCCATCACCAGGATCACGTCCGCGTCCCGGATCGTGGAGAGCCGGTGCGCGATGACGAACGACGTACGCCCGTGGGCCAGTCGGGCCATCGCCTTCTGGATCAGCACCTCGGTGCGGGTGTCGACCGAGCTGGTGGCCTCGTCGAGGACGAGGATCACCGGGTCGGACAGGAACGCCCGGGCGATGGTGATCAGCTGCTTCTCGCCCGCGCTCACCCCCGCGCCGTCGTCGTCGATGACCGTGTCGTACCCGTCGGGGAGGGTACGGACGAAACGGTCGGCGTGCGCCGCCCGCGCCGCCTCCTCGATCTCCGCCCGGGTCACCTCGCGCGTCGCGCCGTACGCGATGTTGTCGGCGATGGTGCCGCCGAAGAGCCAGGTGTCCTGGAGGACCATGCCGATGTCCTTGCGCAGGTCCTCGCGGGACATCGTCGCGATGTCCGTCCCGTCCAGCGTGATCCGGCCGTCCGTCACCTCGTAGAACCGCATGAGCAGGTTCACGAGGGTCGTCTTGCCGGCGCCCGTCGGACCGACGATCGCGACCGTCTGACCGGGCTCCACGGTGAGCGACAGGTCCTCGATGAGGGGCTTGTCCGCCTCGTAACGGAAGGACACCCCCTCCAGGGCGACCTTGCCCTTGAAGTCCGCCGGCGCCAGGTCGTTCGAGCGCTCGCTCGCCGGGGCGTCCGGCTCCTGCTCCTCGGCGTCGAGGAGCTCGAAGACCCGCTCCGCCGAGGCCACGCCCGACTGCACCAGGTTCGCCATCGACGCGACCTGCGTCAGCGGCATCGAGAACTGGCGCGAGTACTGGATGAAGGCCTGCACGTCACCGATGGAGAGCGTGCCGCTCGCCACCCGCAGACCGCCGACGACGGCCACCAGGACGTAGTTGATGTTCGAGACGAAGAACATCACCGGCTGCATCACACCGCTGTTGAACTGCGCCTTGAACCCGGCCTCGTACAGCGCCTCGTTCTGCTCGCGGAAGTCCCGCGCGGACTCCTCCTGCCGGCCGAAGACCTTCACCAGGTTGTGCCCGGTGTACATCTCCTCGACGTGCGCGTTGAGCGTGCCCGTGGACTTCCACTGCTGCACGAAGTGCGGCTGCGAGCGCTTGCCGATCTTCGCCGCGACGAAGACCGAGACCGGCACCGTCACGATGGCCACCAGGGCGAGCAGCGGCGAGATCCAGAACATCATCGCCAGCACGCCGACGATCGTGAGCAACGAGTTGATCAGCTGACCCATTGACTGCTGGAGCGTCTGCGAGATGTTGTCGATGTCGTTGGTCGCCCGGGACAGCACCTCGCCGCGCTTCGCCTTGTCGAAGTACGACAGCGGCAGCCGCGCCAGCTTCGTCTGGACGTCCTCGCGCATGCGGAAGACCGTCCGGTTGATCACCTTGATCGACAGGCGGGTGGAGACCAGCATGAGCAGGCCCGCCGCCACGTAGACCGCGAGGACCCAGAGCAGGACCTCGCCGACCGCGGTGAAGTCGATGCCCTGCCCGGGGGTGAAGTCGACCCCGGACAGCATGTCCGCCATGCCGGAGTCGCCCGAGGCGCGGAGCCCCGCGATCGCGTCCGCCTTCGAGGGGGCGTCGGCCGTCTGCCGCCCGACCACGCCCGCGAAGACGAGGTCGGTCGCCTTGCCGAGGATCTTCGGCCCGACCACGGAGGCCGCCACCGACAGCACACCCGCGAGCAGCATCACCCAGAGCGTGGCGCGCTCGGGCGCCAGCTGCTTGAGGAGGCGCTTGCTCGACCCCTTGAAATCCATCGACCGCTGGTCGGGGCCGCCACCGGCCATCATGCGTCCGCCAGGACCGGCCATCAGGCTGCCTCCGCCTCGGTCAGCTGGGAGAGCACGATCTCCCGGTACGTCTCGTTCTCCGCCATCAGCTCCTGGTGCCGGCCGGTGCCGACGACCCGGCCCTCGTCGAGGACGACGATCCGGTCGGCGTCCCGGATGGTCGACACCCGCTGGGCGACGATCACCACCGTCGAGTCCGCCGTCTCCTGCCGGAGCGCCTCGCGCAGCAGGGCGTCGGTCTCGTAGTCCAGGGCGGAGAAGGAGTCGTCGAAGAGGTAGATCTCCGGCTTCTGCACCAGCGTCCGCGCGATCGCGAGCCGCTGCCGCTGACCGCCGGAGACGTTCGTGCCGCCCTGCGCGATCGGGGCGTTCAGCCCGTTCTCCAGCTTGCGGACGAAGTCGGCCGCCTGGGCGACCTCCAGGGCGTGCCAGAGCTCCTCGTCGGTCGCGTCGGGCTTCCCGTACCGCAGGTTCGTCGCCACCGTCCCGGAGAACAGGTACGGCTTCTGCGGCACCAGGCTCACGGTCCGCGCCATCAGCGCCGCGTCGAGCTTCCGCACGTCGACACCGTCGACGAGGACCTCGCCGCCGGTGGCGTCGAAGAGCCGCGGGACGAGCCCGAGGAGCGTCGACTTGCCGCTGCCCGTGGACCCGATGATCGCGGTCGTCTCGCCGGGCCGGGCGACGAGCCCGACGTCCTTGAGGACCGACTCCTCGGCGCCCGGATAGCGGAAGTCCGCGCTCCTGACCTCCAGATGCCCGCGCCGGTCGAGGGTCGTCACCGGCTCGGCCGGCGGCACGACGCTGGACTCGGTCGCGAGGACCTCCTCGATGCGCTCGGCGCACACCTCGGCACGCGGCACCATCATGAACATGAAGGTGGCCATCATCACGGACATCACGATCTGCATCAGATAGGCGAGGAAGGCGGTCAGCGCGCCGATCTCCATCCCGCCGCTGTCGATGCGGTGGGCGCCGAACCAGACGACGGCCACGCTGGAGACGTTCACGACGGTCATCACGACCGGGAACATCAGCGCCATCAGCCGGCCGGTCGCCATCGACACGTCGGTCAGATCGGCGTTGGCCCGGCGGAACCGCTCCTCCTCGTACCCGTCCTTCACGAAGGCCCGGATGACGCGGTTGCCGGTGATCTGCTCGCGCAGCACCCGGTTCACGGTGTCGAGGCGCTCCTGCATGGTCCGGAAGAGCGGCCGCATCCGCCGGACGATGAGGGTGACGGAGATGCCGAGGACCGGCACCACCGCGAGCAGCACGGCCGACAGCGGCACGTCCTGGCCGAGCGCCATCACGATGCCGCCGACGCACATGATCGGCGCGGAGACCATCAGGGTGAACGCCATCAGGACCAGCATCTGGACCTGCTGCACGTCATTGGTCGTACGGGTGATCAGCGAGGGCGCGCCGAAGTGCCCGAGCTCCCGGGCGGAGAAGGACTGCACCCGGTCGAAGATCGCACCGCGCACGTCCCGGCCGAGTGCGGAGGCCGTCCGGGCGCCGTAGTAGACCGCCCCGATGTTGCAGACGACCTGCACGACGGAGACGGCGACCATCAGCGCGCCGAAACGCAGGATGTAGCCGGTGTCCCCGTTGACGACACCGTTGTCGATGATGTCGGCGTTCAGGGTCGGCAGGTAGAGGCTCGCGCAGGTCTGCAGGAACTGCAGGAGGACGAGCAGCGCGATGGGTTTTCGATAGGGCTGGAGGTGGGTTCGGAGAAGTCTTATGAGCACGGGACCTACTATCGCCCGCGCTCCTGTGGGAGACGACTCGGTTTTCGGGGCGCGGGCGAGCCCTGGCAAAGACTTTACGAACCGGAGGTTTGGCCCCCGGCTCTCCCGACCGTCTACTGACCGAACGCACCCGGGTGGATCTGCTCCCGGGTCGCCACGTACTGCTGCCGCACGGCCTGCCCGGTCGCCAGCTCCTCGCCGGGCTCCAGGATCTGGGCGGCGGCCCCCTGCCAGGCCGGGGGAGCGGAGGGCGACAGGGTGCCCCGCGCGACCCCGAGGGCCCAGGCGGCCTGCCGGGCCGCGCCGAGCGCCGCGTAATCGGCCGGCTGGGGGACGACGACCTGCGCGCCGAAGAGCGCCGGCGCCAGGGCCTGTACGGCCGGGAGGCCGGCCGCGGCGCCGAGCAGGAAGATCCGCCGCACCTCGACCCCGCGCCCGCGCAGCACGTCCATGGCGTCGGCGAGCGCGCAGAGCATGCCCTCGAACGCGGCCCGCGCCAGGTGCTCGGGCTTCATCGACTCGCGCCGCAGCCCGCTGAGCGTGCCCGCGGCGTGCGGCAGGTTCGGGGTGCGCTCGCCCTCCAGATAGGGCAGCAGGACGAGCCCGGAGGACCCGGGCGTCGACTTCAGGGCGAGCGCGGAGAGCTCCTCGAGCGATTCCGCTCCCAGCATCTCGGCGGTGCCGCGCAGCGCCCGCACCGCGTTGGAGGTGGGGACGACGGGCAGGTGCATGCCGGTGGCGTCGGCGAAGGAGGTGATCATGCCGCCCGGGTCGGCGAGGGCCTCGTGGTGGACGGCCATCACGGAGCCGGAGGCGCCGAGCGAGACCACCGCGTCGCCGGGAGCGAGCCCGAGCCCGAGGGCGGCGGCCATCGTCTCGCCGGTGCCGGCGGAGATGAGGAGCCCCTCGGGGGTGGTGCCGGCGGCCTCGGCCGGGCCGAGGACCTCGGGCAGCACGGCCTGGTGTCCGAGCGCCAGTTCCACGAGATCGGGGCGGTACGCGCCGGTGCGGGGCGACCAGTAGCCGGTGCCGGAGGCGGCGCCGCGGTCGGTGGTGCGGCGCGCGGGCCTGCCGAGGAGCTGCCAGACCAGCCAGTCGTGCGGCTGGAGGACCGCGGCGGTCCGCTGCGCGTTCTCGGGTTCCGTACGGGCCAGCCAGCGCAGCTTGGCGACCGGCTGCCCGGAGCCCGGCACGCAGCCGACGGCCTCGGCCCACGCCTGGCGCCCGCCCAGCGACTCGACGAGGTCGGCGGCGGCGACCTGCGCCCGCTTGTCGTTGCCGACGAGCGCGGGCCGCACGAGACCGCCCTGCGCGTCGAGCGGCACGAGCCCGTGCTGCTGGGCGGAGACGCCGATGGCCTGCACGCCCTCAAGGAGCCCGCCGGTGGCGGCCTCCCCGAGCGAGAGCAGCCAGGTCTGCGGATCGACCTCGGCCGCCTTCGGTTCGCCCTGGTGAGGGGCGTATCCCTGGCGCAGTACGGCACCCGTGTCCGCGTCACAGACGACGATGCGGGTGAATCCTGCAGAGCTGTCGAGTCCGGCGACTATCCCCATGACATGTGATTCTGCCGCACGCGGGGCCCGGACGGGGATCAGGTGTTGGTGGTGCCCCAGTCGTCGTCCTCGACGCGCCCGTTCCCCCGGCTGCGCTCGCGCAGCGCGTGGACCCGGTCGGTCAGCGAGGAGGGCAGCTTGTCGCCCACCGTGTCGCTCACGGCGTGCATCGCCTTGCCCGCGACCTGGCGGCCGGTCTGGGCCGCCGACTCGGCGGCGTTGCGCACGGCCGGGTTCTGCGTGAAGTCCCTGGCGGACTTCTTCATCTGCTCGTAGCGCTCGCGTCCTGCCCGCGTGCCGACCACGTAACCGAGGGCGAGGCCCACGACGAACGTCAGCTTGTACCGCACGGCTGCGATCCTTCCCTGGAGGCCCTGGGGATACCGATTGGCGGAGCACCCCCCTGCTTGCGCTAATGTATGTCTCGCAGCGAGCGAGCGCCCTCCCGGTACGGCCGGACTGGGTACGTTCGGTGCAACGCAGCAATCCCCTGTAGCTCAATTGGCAGAGCAGCCGACTGTTAATCGGCAGGTTACTGGTTCGAGTCCAGTCGGGGGAGCGCGATCCCCTGTAGCTCAATTGGCAGAGCATTCGGCTGTTAACCGGAGGGTTGCTGGTTCGAGTCCAGCCGGGGGAGCAGAACGAAAGAGGACCCTTCGGGGTCCTTTTTCGCGTCCCGGGGAACCATGCGCGGCGGCCCGCGGTCTTCATGGTCAGCAGAGCCTGATCTTCCGGAGCAGGAGATCGTATGAGCGGCTATGCTGCGGCAGACGGCGCGCACACATGTACGCGCCTCACCGTTCGGGGCGGTAGCTCAGCCGGTTAGAGCAGCGGACTCATAATCCGTCGGCCGTGGGTTCGAGTCCCACCCGCCCCACCAGCGCTTGGTGCAGAAGAATCGATCTGACCAGGCACTTTCCCTGGTCGGACGAGTCCGGCCGCGCTTGTGCGGGGCCTTCGCCCTCGCGTCCCCCATTGTTCGGACAGCGCGCGTGGACGCGAGCGGTCCGACACGCCCAAGTCACCCGGATGCCGCGAGGCCGCCCCCGGCCGGCCCCTCTGTGAGCCACCCCACACCATCCGGCGCCGGGGTCTTACTTCTCCGGTGGGTGCGAGCGGCCGAGTCTGCGGCGGACGGGGGTTGCGGTGACGGGGGTGCCTTCGCGCAGGTCGGGAGTGGTGGCCGCGGCCTTCTCGTGCCAGCGGCCGTACCGCTCGGCGAGCGAGACCGCCGAGACGCCGTGCAGGAGGACGCTGAGGCCGACGGTGATCGCGACCACGTTTCCCAGCAGCTCCACCCCCGGGACGTGTTCCTCCACCACGAGCAGCGCCAGGACCACGGAGGCCAGACCGCGCGGCCCGAACCAGGCGATGTACGCCACGGTGGGCAGCCGCAGACCGCTCCCGGCGAGCGAGAGAGCCACGGGCAGCATCCTGACCACGGTGAGGCTGAGGACGGCGTACACGACGATCCGCCAGCTCAGGTGCTCCAGCGCGGGGCCGAGCAGGACCGCCCCGAAGACGAGGAGGCTGATCGAGGCCAGCAGCTCGCCGAGGTTCTCGGTGAACTCGGCCGTATGGTCGGGGCGCTCCTCGTCGCCGCCGGCCGGGTGCCTGCGCAGGGCGAACCCGCAGGCGAAGCCGGCGACCCACGCGGCGATGAAGCCGCTGCCCTCCGTCACCACGGCGAGTTCGTACGCCCCGGCCGCGACGGCCGGCAGATAGACGTGCCGCCACTCCCGCGTGACCCATCCCCTGGCCCGGGACCACTGCAGCAGCCGGCCACCGGCCCACCCGACCAGCAGACCCAGGACGGTGCTCAGCACCAGGGCCCGCCAGAAGACCCCGGCCACGCCCTCCGCCGCGTAGTGCGTGCCCGGGATGGCCGCCAGGAACAGGAGGAAGAAGGGCAGCACCATGCCGTCGTTCAGGCCGCTCTCGACATTCAGTCCGTGACGGACGAGCGCCGGAACCCGGGGGTGGGTGATGGCGGTCTTCCCGAGGGCGGCGTCGGTCGGGGCGAGGACGGCGCCGACGAGCGCGAGCTCCCACAGGGTGAGTCCCGGCAGCAGAGGCCAGGCGAGCAGCCAGCCGGCCCCGATGGTCAGCGGAAGCCCGATGCCGAGCAGCCGCCCGGGGAGGAAGCCACCGGTCCGGAGGTCCCGTCTGCGGATCGTCATGGCATCGGTGAAGAGCAGCAGCGCCAGGGTGACTTCGAGGAGCGCGATGATCGGCGCGGCGTCGTGCGTCAGGTCGACGATGTCCAGCACCGCCGGCCCGATGAGGACGCCCGCACCGACGAACACCATTGCCGACGAGACCGGCGTCGTGGAAAGCCGCCGCGAACCCAGCGCGTACGCGGCTGTGACAGCGGCCACCGCCGCACCGGTCCAAGCACCACTGCTCATGTGCTCCTTCTACAGCTCGGTGAACCGCTGCCTGCCGACCTCGTCGGGGGACACGCCGGACGGCGTCCTGGGCCCTCGTTCGTTAGGCTTGCGGGCAGGCGTTCTCTCCGTTCTCTCCGTCGGAAGTAGGCCACCGCCGGGGCGCCGAGAAGTTTCGGTCACCCCGGGACTGGAGCGGCGTATGCCCTTTCGTCCAGCGCCCGGTCTGACGCGTGCGGGTCTCGCGGCCGTGTTCGTGGTGGCGTTGGCCGCCGCTCCCGGCCCTCCCGCGCAGGCGTTCACCGGGGGCAACCACGAGAGCATCACGCGGGCCGCCCTGCCCTGGGAGCCGGTCACGCTCTCCGCGATGGCGGATGCCCGGGACGGGGCTGTCAACGCCAATGACCATGGTGGGTACTTCCTCGTCGGGCCCCTGCACTGCGACAACGCCGACTATCTCGCCCCCCGCTACGCCCGGGACTACCCCCGCAGCCGGGACGAGGCCACCACCGAGCTCCTCGCCTGTGTCCGTACCTCCGTCGCCCGTTTCCGGAACGCGGTCCGGGCCGCCGACGGGCTCGTCGATGCCCGCGGTGCTGTCCGGGCGGAGCAGAGTGATCTTTCCTCGGCCTGTGTGTGGGACGAGACCCCCGACCGTGCCAAGTGCGACGTGCTCGAACAGCTCGGCCGCGGCTGGCACCAGCTCCAGGACTTCTACGCGCACTCGAACTGGTCCGACCGGGCCGCCCCCGTTCCCGTCGGCCCGGACAACCCGCCCGGACTGGCCCGTGACGGTGTCGCCCCCTTCCTCGACATCCGGCGCTACAGCACCATGGACGATGCCGACTGGACCCGGGAGGCGCGGGCCCTCGTACCCGCCGACCTCGCCACCGGCTGCTACTCCGACATCGACTCCACCGGCGTCAAGGACGGCGACTGCGCCGGCCGTGTCACGCACAACCGCGACCTGAACAAGGACACCGCCGCATCCCGCCGCTCCAAGACCGGCGACAACTTCGACCACGCCGTATCCGGGGCCACCGCAGAGACCACCCGCCAGTGGAACGACTTCACCGCCGCACTGCGCACGACCTATCCGGACGACCGGCGCGGCGAGCAGATGATCTGCGCACTCGTCCACGACGAGCCGGCTTCGAGCTGTCCTTGAGTCCGAGTCATCCGGTCAGCTGGTACAGGCTCCTGCCGACCAGCCACAGTCCGAGCACCAGGCAGATCAGGACGATCGCCGGGTCCTTGTGACGTTCCAGCCACCCCCGCAGCCTCACCAGGCTGAGGTGGGCCTTCTCGGGCGCGAACACCATGTACAGCTCCATGGCCAGCAGTCCGGCCGTGGCCAGGACGCAGAAGCCGAGGAGCGCCACGAAGGACTGGACGTGGGAGAGGTCGGCCTTCACGACCGTGGCGGCCGCGGCGCTGACCATGCCCCAGGGCTGGAGGAGGACGGCGAGTCCGGCCGCGGACCATCCGGTGGCCTGGTCCATCCGGGACGTCAGCGACCGGCCGGATCCTTTGGGCCCCCCTTTGTCGGGGACCCCCTCGTCCGAAGCCGCCGCGGCGGGGCGGCGGCTCTTGCGGCGCCTGTGCTCGCTGTAGACGATCAGGCCCACACCGATCACCAGCGTCGCCGCGAGCGCCGCGATCGAGGGCGGAGAGCGGGGTGCCGGCGGTTGCCCGCCGGTGAAGAGCAGCACCATGGCGATCACGGCCACGAGGCAGGCGAGCCAGGCGAGGATGAAGGCCAGGCCCTTGTAGACCCCGCGGGGTGCCGACACGACCAGGACGAAGGCCATCACCGGCAGCGGGTAGAGCGCGATGGCCAGGCCGATGAGGAACAGGTCGAGGATCACGGGCACGCACCCCGGACTCGGTCAGGTCGCGAGGATTCCGGTCGCGCGGAGTCGGGTCGCGCGGAGTCGGCTCGCGAGGGGGCGCATGGCGTCAGCTCGCGAGGCGTCAGCTCGCGAGGAGTCGGCTCGCGCGGAGTCAGCTCGCGAGGACCTTCGCCTTGGCCTGTGCGAACTCGGCTTCCGTGATCGCGCCGCGGTCCTTGAGCTCCGCGAGCCTCGCCAGTTCCTCCGCGTGGCCGCCGCCGGTTCCGCCGGTTCCGCCGGTCCCGGCGGTCTCGCGTACGTACGAGGCGAACTGCTCCTCGTTCTGGCGGACCCGCTTCAACTCGCGTTCGCCCATGCCGCGCCCGCGGGCGATGAGGTAGATGAACACGCCCAGGAAGGGCAGCAGGATCACGAGGACGGTCCATCCCGCCTTGCCCCAGCCGCCCAGGTCGTCGTCGCGGAAGATGTCGCCGATGATGCGGAACAGCAGCATGAACCAGAGGACCCAGAGGAAGATCATCAGCATGGTCCAGAACATGTTCAGCAGCGGGTAGTCCACTGCCAGGGTCACCATCGAGTCCTTCATGGTCGAGCTCCTGCCCAGTCGTGACGGCCGCGGCTGCCCTTTCGGAAGCCGCGATCCGGCGTGACGATCTGCTTCCAGAGTGCGCCGAGGCCGAGTTCGCCGCACCCGGACGGGACCCGGCCGAGGCCGGGTCACCCGCTCGGCGGAGCACCGGCTCCGCCGGCCCGGTGACCTCCTGGTGCGCCTGCCGCCCGCCGCGGGGATCGCCTGGGACAGTGACCGCCCTCGGGCAGGGGAGCGGCACGGTCAGGGCGTTCCGTGCGAACGAGAGGGAAACGGGGAAACGTGGACGGGAATCCGACGATCCGCCGGTCGGCCGTACTCACCGCGGTGCGTGCGCTTCTGACGGTGGCGGCCGTTCTGGCCGCCTACTACCTGTTGCCGCTGGATTCGGCCTTCACCGCGGGCACCGTGGTGGTGCTCGTCGTCGGCGTCTTGCTGGTGGGGGTGCTCCTGGCCTGGCAGGTGCACACGATCCTGCGTTCCGCGCGCCCGGGGCTCCGGGCCGTCGCGGCGGTGGCGGCGGCGCTGCCCTTCTTCGTCGTGCTGTTCGCCGCCACCTACTTCCTGCTGGAGCGCAGCACACCCGAGAGCTTCAGCGAAGCGATGTCCCGGACCGACGCCCTCTACTTCACGATGACCGTGTTCAGCACGGTCGGGTTCGGCG
Source organism: Streptomyces sp. NPDC042346 (assembly GCF_055581845.1). Classification (NCBI taxonomy): domain Bacteria; kingdom Bacillati; phylum Actinomycetota; class Actinomycetes; order Kitasatosporales; family Streptomycetaceae; genus Streptomyces; species Streptomyces sp. NPDC042346. The sequence continues at coordinate 489,314 of NZ_JBVJEH010000003.1, forward strand.
ACATCACGCCGCGCACCGAACTCGCCCGGCTGCTGACCACGGGACAGATGACGGCCAATTTCCTGCTGATCGGCGTGGCGGCCCGCTTCCTGCTGCGGGCGGTCGAGGAGGGCCGGCGCCTGCGGGGCCTCGGGGGGACGGGCGACGAGCGCGGCGGGCCGCCCGCCGCGCCGTGACCCCGTCCGCCCCTCCGGTTCAGGACTCCGGCAGCTCCTCCGCGGGCAGCCGGCCCGCGTGTACGGCGTCGACCAGGGCCTGGTGGTCGCGCTCGTTCTGGTCGGCGTAGGACTCCGCGAACGTGGCGATGGCCCGGTCGAACGAGGTGCCGCTGCCCAGGTACGAGGCGATCGCGATCCGGTCGCCGGACCGCGCGTGCGCACGCGCCAGCGTGACCCCGCACACGTCGCCGAACGCCTCCATGCCCCGGGGGACCATCTGCTCCGGCACCGCGATGCCCTTCCAGTCGCGCAACTGGCGGATGTAGAAGTCGCGCCGCTTGCCGTCGATCCCGTCGACGCGCTCCCAGCCGAGGAAGATGTCGCTGGTGGCCTGCATCAAGCGCTGGCCGGAGACGACGCGCTCGCCCTGGTTGCGGTACGCGCTCGCGCCGACGTGCGCGGCCAGCACGGAGTCGTCCGCCTCCTTGGCCTGGAGGAAGAGCGGGTCCTGGTCGTCCCGGCCGAGGAGCAGGAAGATCCAGCAGCGGGTGCCGACGCTGCCGACGCCGACCACCTTGCGGGCGACGTCCGCCAGCCGGTAGTCCGCCAGGAGGGTGCGCCGATCGGACTGGAGGGTGCCGGCGTACCGGTCGATCAGGCTGCGGAACTGGCGTTCGAGGGCCGTGCGTTCGACGTCGGGCAGCAGGTCGCCGACCGGAACGAGCAGCGGGGGATCCGCCGCGATCACGGGCCGGCCGTCGACCGTCTCGGTGAGCTTGTCGAAGGCCTGGAGGCTGTCGCGGGTGCGGGCCTTCGCCATGGCGCGGGCCAGTTGCTTCTGTCCCCGCTTGTGCAGCCGGTCCGTGGCCAGGGCCTCCAGGCGGTCCGCGTCGATCTTCGCGTACCAGACGTCGATGTCGCGCATGTCCGCGAGGCGGATCATCGCCTCGCGGTAGGAACGGACCGTGCGCCGGACGATGCGTTCGCGCTCGGCCTCGTCGAAGCCGTTGGCCCGGGCGGCGATCACGAAGCTCGCCGACAGCCGTTTGACGTCCCACTCCCAGGGGCCCGGAAGCGTCTCGTCGAAGTCGTTGATGTCGAACATCAACTGGCGCTCCGGTGAGGCGAGGAGGCGGAAGTTCAGCATGTGCGCGTCCCCGCACAGCTGGGCGTGGAGCCCGGAGCGGGGGGTGTCGGCCAGGTCGGAGGCCATGATCGCGGCGGCGCCGCGGTAGAAGCGGAACGGGGACTCCGTCATCCGGGCGTACCGGATCGGGACGAGCTCCTGGACCCGTGTCGCCGACTGTCCTTCCAGGATCGTCAGCGGGTCGGTCCTGTCGGCGGCCGGCCGGTACTCGGCGTGGCTCGACCGCGGCGCGCGGCGTCGGGCTTCCTTGCCGAGCGCCGCACGCTCCTCCGGCGTGGCGTGGCGAGCCGCGCGCATTGCCGCCGTGGTCGTGTTCCGGGGCATGGAGCCCTCCTGCCCGGCCCTTTACAGGCCGTTGGAATGCCCGGCACGGGGGTCAAGGCGGCCGGAGGTGGCTTCCTGGCCTTCCCTAGCCTTCTCCGGTGTGGGCCGCGCCGGGCATCGATGTCGGGTGGGGGGTGGGGGAGTGAGGGGTTGGGGGGAGGAGTTGGGTTGGGAGGGGAGGCGGGCTTCTCAGCCCTCGGCCTCGATCTCGGCGTCCGCGACGGCGATGGCGATGCCGAGTGCCGCGGAGATGTTGCCGGCTGCCGTCATGACGCGAGCGGTGCCCACGATCGGTGCGATGGCGACCAGGACGTCCTGCAGCTGCTCGGCGGTCATGCCGGTCTCGATGGCGAGTTCGATGTGGGCCGCGTAGGAGATCGGTGGGGCGTCCGAGGCGGCGAGAGCCGCGATCCGCGCGATCATGAGCATGTCCGGAGCCAGGCCGCACCGCTCGATCGAGTCGACCGTCATGGCGGCGAGCGTGTCCAGGACTGGGGTTTCCGATGCGGTGGACATCTCGTAGGTCCTTCTGTGGGTGGGGTCGGGACCGTCATTCGGTGCTGTGCGTCCAGCTGGTGCACAGTGCCCAGATGACGAACACGTCGATCGCCAGGATGGTGAGCGCCCACCACGGCTGGTACGGCAGCCAGAGGAAGTTGGCGATCGCGCTGAGGCTGGCCAGGACGATGCCCGTCGCCCTCGCCCAGTTCGCGCCCATGAAGAGGCCTACCGCGGTCAGGACGACGATGATCCCGAGTACGAGGTGGATCCATCCCCAGGCCGTCAGGTCGAACTCGAAGACGTAGTTTCCGACGCGGGCGTACACGTCGTCCTTGGCGATGGCCGTGATGCCCTGGAGGATGCCCAGGACGCCCGACAGGGACAGCAGTACCGCGGCGAACACGGTGCCCCCGCCGGCGACGCCGCCGCCGTCCCCGGACCGGTGCGCGTTCCCTGGCGCGGCGCCGGTGTTCTTCCACTGGCCTCCGGCCGGTGTTTGCTGGCTCATAGAAGTCACCTCGCAGCTTGCGGTGCGTTGCGGGGCATCCCTTCGGCCTTGATCTGCTGGTGCCTCCCCGGGATGTCGGGCCAAGGTGCCTCCCTTCGAGTATCACGGTCGCCGGGTCGGCGTGCTCGACGGCGGCGTGACCGCCCCTGCTCGAGGCGGGCGGGCGACGCGGTGGAGTAACCCGGAGTGCGGGTCTCGCTACGACGAGTACCTAATGGGGGGCAGGTGTTTTCTCCCCAGCCGCCACGGGAGTGTCATGAGTACGCCGCCCGAGCCGCCCCAACCGCCCGAGCCGCCCGAGCGGCCACGGCCGCCCCAGCCTCCGCCGCCGCCCGAGCCTCCGCCGCCGCCCCAGCCGCCACCGCCGCCCGGGCCGCCCGACTCCGCTCCTCCCGCTCCGCCACCGCCGCCGGGCCGGAAGGGCTCGCTCGCCGGACGGATCGCGATGAGCACGGTCTCGGCCGTACTGATCACGCTCACCTGCATCCTCGTTCCGGTGTCCCTGATCACCGTCTGGGTGCACGACATCGTGCTCGACAACGGCCGGTACGTGTCGACGGTCGCCCCGCTCGCGTCGGATCCGGCGATCGAGGCGGCGGCCGTCAAGCGGATCGCCGAGGCCGCCGACGCCAAGGTCGACGGCGCGCAGGTCACGTCCGACATCGCGGCCTGGCTGGAGTCCCAGGGGCTGCCGCCCCGGGTCGGTGACGCGATCAAGTCGCTGGGCCCGCAGCTGGATTCGGCGGTCGACCAGGCCGTCACCAAGCTGGCGACCCGCTTCGTCGAGAGCGACCGGTTCGAGACCGTCTGGACCGAGGCCAACCGCGTCGCCCACACGGCCGTGGTGCACGCGCTGACCGGCGAGGGCCGCGGCTCCGTGGAGGTCAGCGGCGGCACGGTCACCCTCGACGTGGGAGCCGCCGTCGAGCAGGTCAAGAAGGACCTCGTGGACGCCGGGCTCTCCCCGGCGGCGAAGATCCCCGAGGTCAACAAGCAGATGGTGCTCTTCCAGTCCGACAAGCTGGAGAAGATCAGGGACGGGGTCCATCTGCTCGACGTCGTCGGCAACTGGTTGCCCATTCTCACGGTGGTGCTCGGCGCGATCGGGGTGCTGCTCGCCCGTCGCCGTCGCCGCGCCCTGGTGACCACGACCCTCGGCGCCGCCGCGGCCTGTCTGGTGCTCGCCATCGGCCTGGTGATCGCCCGCCGCTACTACCTCGACCATCTGCCCGAGCAGGTGCAGTCACCGGCCGCGGCCGCGGCGATCTTCGACACGCTGGTGCGCTTCCTGCGGGTCAGCATCCGCACCGCGCTCGTCCTCGGGGTCCTGGTGGCGCTCGGCGCCTACCTGTCCGGTACGGGCCGCCTGCCGCGCGCCGTGCGCGGCTTCGCCGACCGCACGGCCGACTCCGCCGCGCGCTGGGGTGCGGCCCACGGCGTGCACACCGGGAAGGTGGGCACCTGGGTGGACACCTACCGCCGGTGGCTCACCATCGGGGTGCTGCTCGTCCTGGCGCTGATCTTCGCCTTCTGGAACCACCCGACGGTGCTCACCGTGCTGTTGATGGTGCTCATCCTGCTCGTCGTCCTCGCCGTGCTGGCGCTGCTCGCCGCGACTGGACGCGAGCGCCGCGACGAGGCGGTCCCCAAGGGGTGAGCCGGCTCCGGCCGGGACGACCGCCGCACCGCCACCCCGCCCGTTCGTCGTGCGGGGTGGCGAGCGCGTCAGCGCCTCAGCGCGTCAGTACGTCATGCGTCGTCGGTGCGTCGGCGCGTCGTCAGTACGTGAGGATGCCCGGGTCCGTGGAGCTCGGGGCGCCCGTCTCCACGTGGCCCGCGAGGCGGCGGAGGTAGTCCGCGTTCGACGGGGTCGTGACGGTCACGTCGTACCAGCGGGCCGAGGCCGTCAGGTCCAGGGAGCGGGTGACCGTCGTGCCCTTCGGGACCGGGACCGTCAGCGGGGGGCCCGCGTAGGCGTTGGTCACGGTCAGCTGGGCGTCGGAGGCCGTCGCGTTGGTGAACGTGAGGTCCAGCTTGCCCGTGGTGGCGTTGTGGCGGGCGGTGACCTCGGTGACCGCGGTCTTGCCGGGGGAGCGGAACTGGCGCACGAAGCCGTTGGGCCCGTGGACCGTGAGGTCGGTGAGGGTCTTGGAGTACTTGGTGTTCCAGGTGTCCGAGAGGGACTTGTTCGCCTCGGTCGTGTACGTCCAGGGGGCGTCCGTGCGGTTCGCCGAGGTCACGTAGAACTGGGCGCCCGCCGAGGGCCCGCCGCTGAAGGTCAGGCGGTAGGTGCCGGCGGCGGTGTCGGCGGCCCCGTCCACGTACGGCGCGTACCGCAGCGGGCGGGTGGGCTTGGTGCCCGGTTCCTGGCGGGGCATCGTGCCGACGGCCGGGGCGGTGGCCGGGAAGTCGGGGTGGCGGTCCTTGTCCGGCGGGTAGTAGCCGGCCGTCGGCGGGAGCGGGGCCGGCTGCGTGTCCGTGCGCGTGAAGTCGAACGCCGAGGTCAGGTCGCCGCAGATGGCCCGCCGCCAGGGCGAGATGTTGGGCTCGCGCACCCCGAAGCGGCTCTCCATGAAGCGGATCACCGAGGTGTGGTCGAAGGTCTCCGAGCAGGTGTAACCACCCTTCGACCAGGGGGAGACCACGATCATCGGGACGCGGGGGCCGAGGCCGTACGGACCGGCCGCGTAGCCGACCTTGCCGGGGAACCAGTCCTGGGCGGTGGGGGCCGTGGACTTGCCCCAGGAGGCGTCGGCGGGGACGTACGGCGGGACCACGTGGTCGAAGAAGCCGTCGTTCTCGTCGTACGTGATGAAGAGCGCCGTACGGGCCCACACGTCCGGGTTCGAGGTCAGCGCGTCCAGGACCTGCGCGATGTACCAGGCGCCGTAGTTCGCGGGCCAGTTGGCGTGCTCCGAGAAGGCCTCGGGCGCGGCGATCCAGGAGATCTGGGGGAGATCGCCTGCCTGTACGTCGGCGCGGAGCTTGTCGAAGTAGCCTTCGCCGGCCTTGGCGTTCGTGCCCGTGCGGGCCTTGTCGTGCAGCGGGTTGCCCGGCTGCGCGTTCCGGTAGTTGTTGAAGTAGAGCAGCGAGTTGTCGCCGTAGTTGCCGCGGAAGGCGTCGCCGATCCAACCCCAGGAGCCGGCGGCGTTCAGGCCGTCGCCGATGTCCTGGTAGATCTTCCAGGAGACGCCCGCCGTCTCCAGGCGCTCGGGGTAGGTGGTCCAGCCGTAGCCCGCCTCGGCGTTGTTCAGGACGGGCCCGCCGCCGGTGCCGTCGTTGCCGACGTAACCGGTCCACATGTAGTAGCGGTTGGGGTCGGTCGCGCCGATGAACGAACAGTGGTACGCGTCGCAGATGGTGAAGGCGTCGGCGAGCGCGTAGTGGAACGGGATGTCCTCACGGGTGAGGTGCGCCATCGTGGCCTTGGTCTTGGCCGGGATCCAGTTGTTGTACTTGCCCTTGTTCCACGCGCTCTGGCCGCCCTGCCAGTCGTGGTTCAGGCCCTGGAGGTACTCCATGCCCAGCTTGTCGCTGGTCGGCCGGAAGGGCAGCGTGGCCTTCCCGGAGTTGTCCTCCTGATTCCAGACCGACTTCCCGCTGGGCAGCGTCACGGGGCGCGGGTCGCCGAAGCCCCGTACGCCCTTCATCGCGCCGAAATAGTGGTCGAAGGAACGGTTCTCCTGCATCAGGACGACGATGTGCTCGATGTCCTGGATCGTGCCGGTGGAGCCCTGCGCCGGTATCGAGGCGGCGCGGGCGATGCTGTCCGAGAGCATCGTGAGCGCGGCGGCGCCGCCGGTCAGCTGAAGGAACCGGCGGCGGTTGAGGTCGGCCATGGGGGAGTTGCCCTCCGGGAGTGCGTACGGACAGTGGGGGTGCGGGTGCGTGACCGGCGGGCCGGCCCGCGGGCGCCCCAAGGAGAGCGCCCGCGGGCCACCGCCCGGCGGCCGTCCCATGACTGCCCGTCGTACGGCAGACGAATCCCCCGTGCCCGAACGTGAAAACTCACAAGTGAACGCCCCCGGTGGGTCGATGACCTCCGGGGGCGCGCGGAAAGCGGCGGAAAGCAACAGAAAGCTACTCGACGACCAGCTCGACCTGGATGTTGCCGCGGGTGGCCTTCGAGTACGGGCAGAAGGCGTGGGTCTTCTCCAGGAGGGTCAGGCCGGCCTCGCCCTGGAGGTGGTCCGGGAACTCGGCGCGCATGATCACCGCGAGGCCGAAGCCGCCGTCCGCCGGGTCCTTGCCGATGGAGACCTCGGCCGTGATCGAGGCGTCCGCGATGTCGATCTTCTCCTGGCGGGCGACCACGCCCATCGCGCTGGCGAAGCAGGCCGCGTACCCGGCGGCGAAGAGCTGCTCGGGGTTGGTGCCCAGGCCGTTGCCGCCCAGGGCCTGGGGGTGGGCGAGGGGGAGGTCGATGTGGCCGTCGGAGCTGACGGCGCGGCCCTCGCGGCCGTTGGCGGTGGCGACGGCGGTGTAGATCGCGTCCATGGTTCTTCCGTTCCTGTCCTCGGGGGCGGTGTCCCTCTGCGGTGTCTCTATTAGTAGCGCACGATTCAGTTGTGCACAACTGAATGGCGTGTGAGGTGTCCTCGCGTATCCTGGAGCCATGGAGACGCTCGACACGGTCCCGGACGAGGAGTTCCTCCGGCTCGACCACCAGATCTGCTTCTCGCTGCACGCGGCGACCCGCGCCTTCAACGGCGTCTACCGCGAGGCGCTCAAGGAGCTCGGGCTCACCTATCCCCAGTACCTCGTCATGCTCGTGCTCTGGGAGCACGGCGAGCTGCCCGTGAAGGGGATCGGCGAGCGGCTGCGGCTCGACTCCGGGACCCTGTCGCCGCTGCTCAAGCGGCTCGAAGCGGCCGGATACGTCGAGCGGCGGCGCAGCCCCGAGGACGAGCGGTCCGTCACCGTACGGCCGACCGGCGACGGGACCGCGCTCAAGGCGAAGGCGCTCGGCGTCCCGCGCCGCATCGCCGCCGCCACCGGGCTGCCGCTGGAGGACATCCGCGACCTGCGGGAACGGCTCGACGCCCTGGCCGTCCGGCTCGACGCCGTCGACCCGGACGCCCTCTCCTCCTGCACCTAGGGGTGTCTTGCCGATCAGGGCCGGACAGGCCCCGGGCGGCCTCAGGGTGCGGTGATCACCAGGGCCGCGTTGTGCCCGCCGAAGCCCACCGACGTGGAGACGGCGAGCCGGATCCGGGACGCCCGGGCGGTGGTCGGCACGTCCAGGTCGATGCCCTCGCCCGGCTCGGTGAAGTTCGCGGTCGGCGGCACCGTACTCTCCGCGACCGACAGCACCGTGAGCGCCGCCTCCACCGCGCCCGCCGCACCCAGCAGGTGCCCGGTCACCCCCTTCGTCGAGGTCACCGGCGGCCCGTGCGGCAGCAGGCGCGCGAGGACCGCCGCCTCCACGGCGTCCCCGCGCGGCGTACCGGTCCCGTGCGCGTTCACCAGGTCGACGTCGCCCGCCGCCGCGCCCGCCTCCGCGAGCGCCGCGCGGACCGCCCCGGCGAGGCCGGAGCCGTCAGGCCGCGGCGCCACCACGTGATGCGCGTCCGAGGTCGCCCCGTACCCCCCGATCAGCGCCCGCGTACGGGCCCCCCGCGCCGCCGCGTCGGCCGGCCGTTCCAGGACCAGGAACCCCGCCCCCTCCGCCATCACGAACCCGTCCCGGTCCACGTCGAACGGCCGCAGCCCGCCCGACGGGTCGTGGAAGCGGTGGGAGAGCGCCCGGAGCCGGTCGAAACCGGCGACGTAGAAGGAGCTCAGCGAGGCGTCGGAGCCGCCCGCGAGGACGATGTCGCAGCGGCCGAGGGCCAGCAGGTCGAGCGCGACGCCGATCGCCGTGGCGCCCGAGGCGCACGCCGTGGTCACCGCCATCGACGGACCCCGGACGCCGAACTCCACCGCCAGCTGCGCCGCGACCGCGTTCGGCAGGGCGCCGGGAACGGCGAACGGGGACATGTCCCCGGGCCCGTCCTCCCGGACCACCGCGAGCTGCCGCTCGTACGTGAGGGTGCCGCCGGCCCCCGTCCCGGCGACCACGCCGACCCGCGCCCCGTCCCAGCCGCCGGTGTCCAGACCGGCGTCCGCGAGCGCCTCCCGCGCCGCGACCAGCGCGAGGACCGCGCTGCGGTCCGGCCGCCGCGCCACCGCCGCCCTGCCGATCCCGCCGGGCGGCTCGGGAGCCCGGCACGCCAGGAAGCGCAGTCCGTCCAGCTCCTCCAGGCCCGCGGTGGGCTTCCCCACGCGCACCGTCTCCCAGGTCGCCGCCCGGTCCGCGCCCGCCGGGGTGAGGAGACCCACCCCGGTGACGGCCGCGCCCGGGACGGCCCGCCGGACCCCGGGCATCAGGCCACCGCCGCGTACCGCGCGACCAGGCCCTCGACGGCGGCGACGGTCGGCGCCGCGTACAGCTCCTCCTCCGGCACCGGGATGCCCAGCTCCTTGCGCAGGACGAGCGCGAGCTCGGTGAGCAGGAGCGAGTCGAGACCGGCCTCCTCGCGGGTCGACTCCGGAGTGATCTCCGCCGGGTCGAGGCCGAGCGAGACCAGCAGGTTCTTCAGTTCGTCGAAGGTCATGGCGTTCCTCAGGAGAGTCGGGATCAGAGGGAGTGCGGGGTGGTGGCGCGCGCGTGGTTGAGGCCGAGCAGGACGCAGACGTCCGTCAGGAGCGGCACGTGGTACGCGAGGGGCCGCGGGCCCGCCTGGTCGGGGCGGGAGACGAAACCGCCGTCCGGCCGCTGCCGCTCCAGGAGATGGCGCACCGCGCGGTCCGTCGCCCTCCGGGCGGTCGGCGCGCACGGCGCCGCCGGCCCGTCCCGCCCCCGGGAGACGGCGATCAGCGCGTACGCGGTGCTGATCGGATCGCTCGGCTCGGCCGGTTCGTGCCCCCAGCCGCCGTCGGCGTTCTGGGTCGCGACCAGCCGGTCCACGGCCCGCGCCCGCGCCCGCGCGACCCCGGCCTCCAGGGCGTGCCCGGGCGGGGCGACGGCGCGGAAGGAGTCGTAGGCGAGGACGGAGCGGAACAGGGCGTTGCTCTCGTTCAGGCTCCAGCTCCGCTCGAACGCCCCGGCTCCCTCCTGCCGCGCCACGACGAACCGGACCGCGGCCTCCACCGCCGGCCGGTGCCCGGGCTCCGGGGCCAGCGCGTTCACGGCGGCCGCCGTTATCGCCACTTCCGAGGCGGTGCCGTGTTCGAAGGTCGGGAAGCCGCCGTCCCCGCCCTGCCGGTCGAGGAGGTACCGCTCGCCGGCCGCCACCGCGAGGCCGTTCCGCTCCGGGGCCGTGGCCCGCAGGAACTCCACGCAGTACGCGGTGTCGTCGACGTCGCTCTGCCCCACGCCCCGGTCGAACCCCCAGCCCCCGTCCGGGTTCTGCCGCTCGGTCAGGGCGGCGGCCAGGGCCCGCAGCGTGTGCGCGGGAGCGCCCGCCCCGGCGAGCGCGAGACCGCCGGTCGCCGTCGCGAAGACGTCCATGCCCGTGATGAAGGGCAGCCCGCCGTCCCCGCGCAGCCAGGTCCGCAGCTCCTGAGCCCGCGCACGGACGGCCACCGCATGTCCGGGCCGGTGCCGGAGCGCCAGCAGGGCGAGGATCCGGGCGAGATGGTTGCCGTACGGGGGCGGGCCGGGGAGCGAGCAGGGCGCGAGCGTCCGCCAGTCGTCGTCGGTGACGAGGTGCGGGACGCCGGTGCCGAAGGCGTACAGGACCTTCAGCGCGGCCATCTCCGTGACCAGCCACCGCTGTTGGCCGCGCGCCTCGAAGACCGGCTCGCCCGAGGAGAGTTCGGGGAACGGATGGGCGCCGAGCTCCGCCAGGACCGTCCGGAACATCAGCCGCTTGCGCCCGGCGGTGAAGTGGTCGAAGCCGCCGAGCAGGCGGTTCAGCGCGGCCCGCCCGTCCACGTACTCGCCGAGCGCCGCACGTGCCGCGGCCTCCTGTACGGGGTCGGGGGCGCCCTCGTCGACCGCGACCTTCAGGAAGCGGGTCAGCCGCTCCTGGGCGTCCGGGTCGACGTTCGTCACCGTGAGCAGCCGCAGGGCCAGGGCGGATTCCAGGATCCGGCCGTCGCACGGGGCGCGGAGCAGCCCGTCCGGACCGGCCGCCGCCACCAGCCGGGTCGCCAGCCGGGCCCGGGCCCGGTCGAGGCCGGCCCGGTCGAGGCCGGGGCGGCCGGGGCGCACGGGGTCCGGGGGCGGCGCCGAACCGGGCAGCGCGCCCGGGACGGCGAGGGAGGCGCCGCGTAAGGGCAGCGCGCAGGACGTCGACATGGTGGGGTCCTTCGTCGGGATCGTACGAGAGAGGTACTGGTCAGAGGGGGAACAGGCGGCGGACGGCCTCGGCGCCGGCCGGGACCAGCGGGGTGTACCCGCCGGTGAGGATCGACAGCGGCGCGACGAAGCCGCACCAGGCGATCTCGGCCGGGTCGGGCCGGGGCGCGCGGTTCACGGTCCAGCGGTGGACCGTCAGGAAGCAGGCGCCGTGCGGATCGTCGACGCGGATCCGGTACGCCTCGGCGAGACCGGGCGCGGACACCCAGCCCAGCTCCTCCCGGAGCTCCCGCAGCGCCGCCGCGAGGTACGCCTCGCCCGCCCGCACCGCCCCGCCGACCAGCACGTCGTAGTGGTCCGGGTAGGCGGGCGCCGAGGTGGTCCGCCGGTACAGCAGGACGCGGCCGGCGTGGTCGGTGCAGACGGTCGCCGCGTACCGGCGCAGCAGGCCGGACGGGGTCCCGGTCGCCCGCCGGCCCTGGGCGACCACCCGGTCCCCGGGATCGACGTAGTCGACCCGCTCGTGGGGCCGCGCGGTCATGTCCGCTCGCGGACGCGCGCGTACAACGGGCCGGCCGGGCGCAGGTTGATGCCGAACACCGGCTCGCCCGCCGGTTCGGTCGTCTCGACGGTGAACCGGGAGAGGAGCGCGCCCAGGAGCGTCTCCATCTCGCGCATCGCGAAGCGGGTGCCGAGGCAGGCGCGCGGGCCGATGCCGAAGGGGAGGTACGCGCCCGGCGGCAGCGGCGTCCGGACGGGGAAGCGCTCCGGCACGAAGGCCTCGGGATCGGGCCACACCTCCGGGTCGCGGTGGGTGAGGTAGGGGCAGACGAGGAGGTCCGTACCGGCGGGGATCCGCCGGCCGTCGAGCATCTCGTCGGCCGCGGCGTGGCGCGGGAGCAGCCAGCCCGTGGGGTAGAGCCGCAGCGTCTCGGAGAGCACCGCCTCGACGGCCCGCGCGTCGCCCGCGGCCCGCTCCATGACCTCGGGGTGCCGGTCGAGCAGGACGAAGGCCCAGGTCAGGGTGCGGGCGCTGCTCTCGTACCCGGCGACGAGCAGCGTGACGAGCTCGTCGCGGATCAGCCGGTCCGTGTACGCAGGGTCGGTCTCGGCCGCGCGGAGGAGCCGGTCGAGGACGCTCGGTCCGTCGCCGTCGCCGTCGCCGTCGCTGTTGCCGTCGGCACTGGCACTGGCACCGGCACTGGCACTGGCACCGGCACCGGCGGCCGTGCGCCGGCTCCGGGCCTCCGCGATGGCCCGGTGCATCCGCTCGTCCAGGGCCGCGAGCGCGGTCTCCATCTCGGGCGGGAGCGCGGCGGCGCCGCCCACGTCGGCGGGGAGCGCCGCGACGATGTCCTGCACGGCCGCCAGGTCGACGTACGTCTCCTGGTCCAGGGGACGGTCGGTCAGCGAGCGCCAGATCGTGTCGACGGTGAAGAACTGCGTGTCCTCGGCGATGTCCGTCGGCTCGCCCCGGCGGGCCCGCTCCGCCCAGCGGTCGACGACCCGGTCGGCCGCCGCGGCGATGTGGTGCTCCCAGCGCCGGATGCCGCGACCGGTGAACATCGCCTGGAGGAGCCGGCGTTGGGACCGCCAGGCCTCGCCCGTGGCGGTCAGCATCCCGTCGCCGATGAGGGGTCTCGCCCGGTGCGACCGCTTCACGTACCGGTCGCCGCCCACGCCGAGGACCTGGTGCACATGCCGGGGCTCCGTGATCAGGACCGCCGCCCGGCCGCCACGGCGGAAGCCGGTGAGGCGGCCGGGCGTACGGGCCTGGCGCAGGAGGTCGACGAGCGGGGCGCCGGAGGCGGACCAGGCCGCCACGACGGAGTCGTCGAGGAAATCCGGCAATGAGGGCACGGCGGGGTCGTCGGGGAGCATGCCGTCCGTCACGCATTGCGATTGCATGATGACGTATCGTAGCGGTCCGTGCGATCTTCAGATCCTGTGCGATCTTCCGTCCGGCCGTCCGCCGGATCATCCCTCCGGCCTCCAGGGGCCGTTCCGCTCTCGGTGCTCGACCGGCTCTCCCTGGACGTGGCGGCGCTCCATGCCACGGACTCCGCGCTCCACCTCGGCGCGCTCATCACCCTGGAGGGTGAACCACCCTCCAGGGGTGAGGTGGTGGAGCACCTGAAGGGCCGGCTCGCCCGACTCCCCGAGCTCGCCCACCGGTTGGCCGGGCGCCCCGGGCACCCGCACTGGGAGCCCGACCCCCGCTTCGACCCCGACCGTCACCTGTACGAGCTACCCGGCTCCACCGACCGCGCGACGGTCCTCGCCGAGCTCCTGCGGCAACCCCTCCCGCGCGACCGGCCGTTGTGGGGGATCTGGCTCGTCCGCCGGGTCGGCGGCGGATACGGGCTCTGCTACCGCGCCCACCATGCCTTCCAGGACGGCGCCGCCGCCGTCGCGACCCTGGAACGGCTCCTCGGCCCCGAGGAGGCGCCGCGCCCCCGCGCCCCCTCCTTCCGGCCGCCCCGGCCCGTCCCCTGGGCCGCCGTCCTCCCCGAACTCCGGCCCCCGCGCCGCGTCACCTGGTGGCCGGCCCTCGACACCCCGCCCTCCCAGGCCTACGCCACGACCCTCACCGACGTCGACACGGCCCGGCTCCACGCGCTCGGGCGCCTCACCGGGGCCACCGTCCCGCAGCTCTGTCTGACCCTCGCCACCGAGGCCCTGCGCGCCTGGCACCCGCACGACTGGGAACCCGGCGGCCCCGGCCACGGCCTCGGGCTCCGCACCAACCTCGCGATCAGCGTCCGGGACCCCGACGACCCGCTGCCCCTGCTCGGCAACCGCGTCGCCGTCGCCGGCGTCGACCTGCCCTGCGGCGACCCCGACCCCCGCCGGCGGCTCGACGGCGTCGGCCGGGCGCTCGACTACGCACGGCTCGCCCGGCTGACCGACGCCCACCGCGTGATCCTGCGCCGACTCCCGTACCGCGTGGGCCGGTTGGCGCTCACCCGCAGCATCGACGCCCGGTACACGCCGCTCGGCGTCGCCGACCTGCGGGTCCGGCGGCCCCTCGGCTTCGCCGGGGTCCCCGCCTCCGGGGTGTACGCCCTGCCCGTCATGGTCCCGGGGCAGCCGCTCTTCGTCGCGTGGGTCACGCACCGCCGCCGCCTCCACGTCACGTTCACGACCGACACCGCCCTCGCCGGAACCGACCGGCTGCCCGGGGCCTGGCACGCGGCCCTCGCGGAGCTCGAACGGCGGGCGGCGGACGCCGAGTTCGCACGGGATCCGGCCGTGGCGGGGGCGCGGTGAACGCGGGCGGCCGGGCGGCTGATGCCGCCCGGCCGGGACCGTCGTGTGCTGCGGGGACTCACGTGCGGGGGACGCCCCGCAGGAGGGCGAGGACCACGACCGCCGTCACCAGGGCGAAGGCCGCGCTGAGCGCCGAGGCCGTGTGCAGGGCCGTGGTGAACGCCTCCCGGGCCTGGGCGATCAGGCCCGGGTCGGTCAGGGTGAGCGCCGCGCCCAGGCTCTCGTGGGCCGCAGCCGGGGCGTCCGCCGGGATGCCCGTACGGTAGACGGCCACGGCCACGCTGCCGGTCACCGCGATCCCCAGGGCCAGGCCCAGGTCGTACGCCGTCTGCCCGGTGGCGGCCGCCGCGCCCGCCTTCTCCGGCGGGGCGGCGCCCACTGCGAGCGCCGTCCCGAGGACGCTGATCGGCGCCGCGCCGAACATGATCACGGCGAGGCCCAGGGCCGCCACCACCACCCCGGAGGCCAGGGCGATCACCGCGTACCCGACGAGCGAGACGAGGAGCCCGCCGGCCAGGACGTACGCCGGGCGGACGCGGGCGGCCACGAACGGCGTCAGCTGCGAACCGGCGATCAGGGCGGCCGCCCCCGGCAGCAGCCACAGCCCCGCGTCGAGCGGGGAGAGCCCCGCGACCGACTGGAGGTACTGCGGGATCAGGTACTCGACGCCGTTGAGCGCGGTCATCCCCAGGAGCAGCGTGAGCAGCGCCCCCGTGAAGGCCCGGTTCCGGAAGAGCCGGAGGTCGAGGAGCGGAGTCGCGAGCCGGTTCTGCCGGCGGACGAAGAGGACGGTGAAGGCGCCGCCGAGAGCGAAGGCGACCGCCGCCTCCGCCGTCGGGCCGTGCGCCGCCAGCGACTTCACGCCGTACACCAGCGGCAGCACCGCGACCAGGAAGAGGGCCACGCTCGCCGGATCGAGCCGCCCCGGCTTCGGGTCGCGGTACTCGGGCAGCAGCAGCGGGGCCGTGACCAGCGCGATCAGCATGACGGGCAGGCCCATCAGGAAGACCGACCCCCACCACCAGGCCGCGAGCAGCACCCCGCCGACGACCGGCCCGATCGCGAGCCCGACCGAGAGGGCGGTCACCCACATCGCGATCGCCGTGGCCCGCTGCCGGGCGTCCGTGAACATCTGGCTGATCAGGGCGAGCGTGGACGGCAGGACCGCCGCGCCGGCCACCCCGAGGAGGGCGCGGGCCACGATCAGCGTCCCGGCGTTCGGGGCGTACGCGGCGAGCAGCGAGGCGAGCAGGAAGCCCGCCGAACCCGCCATCAGGAGCCTGCGGCGGCCGAGCCGGTCCCCGAGCGTGCCCATGATGACGAGCGTCGCCGCCGTGAGGAAGCCGTAGATGTCGGTGATCCACAGCAACTGGGCGCCGCTGGGCCGCAGATCGGCGGAGAGGTACGGGGTGGCCAGCCACAGCACCCCGAGGTCGGCCGTCATCAGGGTGACGGGGAGCAGGAGGACGGCGAGGCCGAGCCACTGGCGGGCCCCGGCCCGGGGCGGTGCGGCCGGGGTGGCGGCCGTCAGGGTCTTCGTCATCGCGGGAGCTCCTCGTCCACGGTCCGGTCCGATGCCACGAGCAGCTCGGCCACCCGGGCACCGCGCAAGTCCTTCGCCACACCGGAGAGTTCGGTGCCGTGCACGACGCCGACCCGGGCGTCCGGGAGGCCGCAGAACGTCGCGATGCCGACCCGGAGCATGAGATCGAGGGCCGCCTCCATGCCGAGCCGCTCGATCTCCTCGGCCGTACCGCCCATCAGGGCGAGCCACAGCAGGCGCTTGCCCGCGAGGCGGGGGCGGCTGCGCCCGTAGGCGAAGCCGTAGTTCCACACCCGGTCGATCCAGCCCTTGAGGATGGCCGGGGGCCCGAACCACCACACCGGGAAGACGACCAGGATGTCGTCGGCGGCCAGGATCCGGTCCATGTGGGCGTGGACCTCGGGGGAGTAGGTCTTCTCGCGGTCCTCCCAGTCCGGCTCGTCGGCCGGGCGGAGCGCCGGGTCGAACCCCTCGGCGTACAGGTCGAGCACGTCGACGGTGTGGCCCTCGTTCTTGAGGCGGGCGTGCTGGCGCTCGGCGACCTGCGCGGTGAGGGAGTCGGATCGGGGGTGGGCGAGGACGAGGAGGACATGGCGGGTCACGGCGGGGATCCTTCACATGGAGGGGGCGGGCGGGTGCGGGTCAGAGACCGAGGCCGGAGCCGCCGCTCGCGTCGATGTTCTGGCCGGTCACCCAGCGGGCGGCGTCGGAGGCGAGGAAGCCGACGACGTCGGCCACGTCGTCCGGCTGACCCACCCGGTCGAAGACGGAGAAGCCGGCGGCGTGCGCCTTGGCGGCGGGGTCGGCCATCCACGGGTGGATGTCGGTCTCGATCGTGCCCGGGGAGACCGCGTTGACCGTGATGCCCCGGGAGCCGAGGGTCTGGGCGAGGGTGAGGGTCAGCACCTCGACGGCGCCCTTGGACGCGGCGTACGAGGTCATGCCGGGGAAGGCGACCTTGGTGACCCCGGAGGAGATGTTGACGATCCGGCCGCCGTCGCGCAGCCGGCCGAGCCCCTGCTTGATGATGAAGAACGGCGCCTTGGCGTTGACCGCGAAGACCCGGTCGTAGTCGGCCTCCTCGACCTCGTGGATCAGGCCGGGGCCGGCGATCCCGGCGTTGTTGACGAGGATGTCGAGGCCGTCGGCCTGCTCGTCGAAGGCCTTCCACAGGGCCTCGGCGTCGCCGGGGACGCCCAGTTCGGCGCGGATCGCGAAGGCGCTGCCCCCGGCCTCCTCGATCGCGGCGACCGTCTCCTTCGCGGCCGTCTCGTTGCTCGCGTAGTGGACGGCGACGCGGGCGCCGTCGGCGGCGAGGCGGAGGGCGATCGCCCGGCCGATGCCCCGGCTCGCGCCGGTGACGAGGGCGGTCTTTCCGGCGAGGGAAGAGGTGGCGGCGGTGGTCGTGGCGGTGTCGGTGGCGGTGGTGGTGTCGCTGCTCATGTCCGGCTCCTGGTGGGTGTCTGTTCCGTCGTTTCCTGCTGACGGGGACGACTCTGCCGGGAGGGTGTTCGGGTCCGGCTCGGATCCTGTTCGGGCCTGGTCCGGGCCCTGTTCGGGGCCTGTTCGGGCCGGGTTACGGTGGCCGCATGCGATTCGCGGTGCTGGGGGAGACGTCCGTACGGACCGAGGACGGGCGGCCCGTACGGGTGCCGGAGCTCAAGGTCCGGGCCCTGCTCGCGGCCCTGCTCGTCGACGCGGGCCGGCCGGTCTCCGCGTACCGCCTCGTCGACGACCTGTGGGGCGACGAACCGCCCGGCAGCCCGCTGCGCGCCCTCCAGGCCAAGGTCTCCCAGCTGCGCCGCGCCCTGGACGAGGCCGAGCCCGGCGGGCGCGAGCTCGTCGTCACACGGGCCCCGGGCTACCTCCTCGACGTGCCCGAAGGGGCCCTGGACGCCCACCGGTTCGCGGCGCTCACCGCCCGCGCCCGGGACACGGCCGCGCCGCGCGCCCGGGCGGAGCTGCTCGGCGAGGCCCTCGGGCTGTGGCGCGGGCCGGCGTTCGCTGACTTCGCGGCGGAGCCCTTCGCCCGGGCGGCGGCCGACCGCCTGGAGGAGGAACGGCTCTCCGCGCGCGAGACGCTGGCGGAGGCTCGCCTCGAACTCGGCGAACACGACGTGCTGGTCGGCGAGTTGGCGGAGCTCGTGGCCCGTCACCCGCTGCGCGAGCGGTTGCGTGCGGCACAGCTCCGGGCCCTGTACCGCGCGGGGCGGCAGAGCGAGGCGCTCGCGGGGTACGAGGAGCTGCGCGCCCTCCTCGCCGACGAGCTCGGGCTGGACCCGAGCCCCGAACTGGCCGCGCTGCACACGGCGATGCTCCGGCAGGACGCCGGTCTTTCGGCTCCCGTGCCGGCGCCCGCGGCTGTGGCTGAGGCCGTACCCGCGTCGTTGTCGGGCCCGGCTGCCGTCGGCGGGTCCGCGCGGGGCAACCTTCCCGTGCCGCTCAGCGGGATCGTCGGCCGCGACGAGGCCGTGGCGGAGGTGACCGGGCTGCTGCGCGAGCGGCGGCTCGTCACCCTGACCGGACCCGGCGGCGTCGGGAAGACCCGGCTCGCCGTCGAGGCGGCGCGGCAGGTGGAGGAGGAGTTCCCGGACGGCGTGTGGCTCGTCGAGTTCGCCGGTGCGGGCGGCGAGCTCGCCGAGGTCGCCGCCGCCGCGCTCGAACTGCGCGACGACGGGGTGTGGGGGCTGCGGCCCGACGGGGAACGGCCGCCCACCACGGCGGAGCGGCTCGCCGAGGTCCTGCGCGGGCGGCGGACCCTGCTCGTCCTGGACAACTGCGAGCACGTCGTCGACGAGGCCGCCTCCCTCGCCGAACTGCTGCTGCGCGCCGCCCCCGGCCTCGTCGTCCTGACGACCAGCCAGGAGCCGCTGGCGCTCGCGGGCGAGACGCTGTGGGCGGTGGAACCGCTCGACACGGACGGCGCGTTCGCCCTCTTCACGGCCCGGGCGGCCGCCTCCGCGCCCGGCCTCGCCCTCGACGCGCCGGCCCGGGAGGCGGTACGGGGGATCTGCCGCCGCCTCGACGGCATCCCGCTCGCCCTGGAGCTGGCCGCGACCCGCGTCCGCGCCCTGGGGGTGCACGGCCTCCTGGAACGGCTCGACGACCGGTTCCGGCTCCTCGACGCGGGGCTGCGCGGCGCGCCCGCCCGGCAGCAGACGCTGCGGGCGGTCATCGACTGGAGCTGGGAGCTCCTGAGCGCACCGGAGCGGACGGTCCTGCGCCGCCTCGCCGTCCACGCGGAGGGCTGCACCCTGGCGGCGGCGGAATGGGTCTGCGCGGGGGAGGGCGTGACGGGTGGCGACGGCGGCAGGGACGGCGACGGCGGCAGTGACGGCGGCAGCGACGGTGGCGGCGTCGTCGCCGGGGACGTGCTCGGGCTGCTCGTGCGGCTCGTGGACCGTTCGCTCGTCGTGGCCGTCGACGGGCCGGACGGGCCGCGCTACCGGCTGCTCGAATCCGTCGCCGCGTACTGCCTCGAACGGCTGCGGGACGCGGGCGAGACCGAGTCCGTACGCGAACGCCACCTCGCGTACTACCTCCGCCTCGCCGAGGAGGCCCGGCCCGCCCTGCGCGGCCCCGAGCAGCGCCGCCGCCTCGCCAGCCTCGACGCCGAGACCCCGAACCTGCGGGCCGCCCTGGACCGGGCCCTCGGCGCGGCCGGCACCACCGGGCCGGGCGCGGGGGCCGCGCTGCGGCTCGTCGACGCGCTCGCCTGGTACTGGATCATGCGCGGCCGGCTCGGGGAGGCGCTCCGCTCGGCGACGGCGGCGCTGCGGCCGACGGCCCAGGACGCGCCCGGACTCGCCGCGCTGCGGGCCCGCGTGGGCGTCTGGCGCACGGGGCTCGCCGTCATGGGCGGCGACGGGACGGACCGGCACCGCCGGATCGCGGACGCCCTGGCGGCCTACGACGCGGCTGACCCGGCCGACGCGGCCGACCCGACCGAAACGGCCCCGACTGACGCGCCCGGCCCGACCGACGCGGCCACCGAAGAC
The DNA here is from genome assembly GCF_055581845.1 of Streptomyces sp. NPDC042346. NCBI lineage: Bacteria > Bacillati > Actinomycetota > Actinomycetes > Kitasatosporales > Streptomycetaceae > Streptomyces > Streptomyces sp. NPDC042346. The sequence goes on from NZ_JBVJEH010000003.1 coordinate 509,047, forward strand.
GCGGCCACCGACGCCGACGCCACCGACGCCGACGCCACCGGCGCGGACGCCGACGCCACCGACGCCGACGCCACCGCCGGCGAGGCCGGCCACCCCTGGGCCCGCTGGTTCCTCGCCCACGCGCTCTGCGGCACCGGCAGCCAGACCGAGGGCGGCGAGCTGACCGGCGCGGCCCTCGACGGCTTCCGGGCCCACGGCGACCGCTGGGGCGAGGCGGCGGCGCTCGCGGACCGCTCCGTACAGCTCCTGCTCAGGGGCGACGTGGCGGGCGCGGAGACCGACGCGGCCCGCGCGGACGCGCTGTTCGCCGAGCTCGGCGACGCGTGCTCCCGGCTGTGGACCGTGTACCCCCTCGCGACCGTCGCGGAGATCCACGGGGAGTACGAGCGCGCCGACCGGCTCAAGCGGGCCGGGCTCGCGGCGGCGGAGAGCTTCGGCCTGACGACCGAGGTGCCCGACCTGCTCGCCGGGCTCGGCCGGACGGCCCTCCTCCGGGGCGATCTCGACGCGTGCCGGAGCTACCACGCGGCCGCCAGGGACCGGGCCGCCGAGGTCGGTTTCCGCGCGGGCGAGATCAACGCGGTCCTCGGGCTCGGCCTCGGCGCCCGCCGCGAGGGCCTCTTCGAGGAGGCCGAGCGCCACATGCGGGAGGTCCTCGACTGGCACCGGTCCGTCGGTCTCGACTCCGCCAACGCCCTGATCCTGGCCGAACTGGGTTTCTCGGCGCTCGCGCGCGGCGACCTCGCGCGGGCCCTGAAACTCCAGGAGGAGGGGTACGGGACGGCTCTGACCTCGGGCGATCCGAGGGCGGTCGCGCTCGCCCTGGAGGGCCTGGCCTCCGCGCACGCCCCGGCCGGCCGCGCCCGGGGCGCCGCGCTCCTGCTCGGCGCGGCGGCCGCGCTGCGTTCCTCGACGGGCGCGCCGCTTCCCCCGGCGGAGCGCGCCGACGTCGACCGTACGGAGGCGGCGGCCCGTACCGCCCTCGGCGAAGCCGCCTTCGCCACGGCCTTCACCCACGGCGGGAGCCTCCCGCACGACACCGCCGTGAGCGAGGCCATGAGCGAGGCGGCCCACGGTGGCTGAGGGCCCCGCACCGGCACGTTCACCAAACTGTAAGGAGTAACAACCGTCTACGTACCTATACTCGGCCCATGCCCGACATTGCCATCCGGCGCGCCACCGCCGACGACTCCAAGCGGCTCACCCGGCTCGTCCGGTCCTCCGCCGCCTACCGGGGCGACTACGCCGCCATGGTCGACGGGTACCAGGTCGGCGGGGCGTACATCGAGCACCACCCCGTCTTCGTCGCCGTCGACGAGAACGACCGTGTGCTCGGGTTCTACGCCCTCCTCCTCGACGAGGCCGAGCTCGACCTCGCCTTCGTCGCCGACTCCGCCCAGGGCCTCGGCATCGGACGGCTGCTCATGGAGCACATGACCGGGCAGGCGGCGGCGGCCGGACTCGCCTCCGTACGGGTCGTCGCGCACCCGCCCGCCGAGGAGTTCTACCTGCGCACCGGCGCCGTCCGGACCGGAAGCCTCCCGCCCGCCGGACGGATCCACTGGGCCCGCCCCGAGCTCCGGTACGACGTCGCGTGACCACCGCCGAGAAGCAGGAGAAGGAACCGGAGCCGCAGGCCGAGACGGACCGCCGCAGGGTCTTCGCCGACCTCACCCCGCTGCGGGTCTCCGCCGACTACCGCCGCCTCTGGTTCGGGAGCACCGTCTCCTGGGTCGGCCAGGGCATGACCTCGCTCGCCGTCTCCCTCCAGGTGTACGAGATCACCCGCTCGCCCTTCTCCGTCGGGCTCGTCGGGCTGTTCTCCCTCGTCCCGCTCGTCGTCTTCGGCCTGTACGGCGGCGCCGTCGCCGACACCGTCGACCGTCGCAAGCTCGGCCTGGCCAGCGCCCTCGGCTCCGCCGTCCTCTCGATCGCCCTCGCGGGTGCCGCGCTCGCCGGCTTCCACCTCGTCTGGTTCCTCTACGGGATCGTCGCCCTCCAGGCCGTGTGCGCCGCGCTCAACTCGCCCGCCCGCACCTCGATGATCCCCCGGCTCCTGCCGCCCGAGCAGCTGCGCGCCGCCAACGCGCTCAACTCGATGGTCATGACCTTCGGCATGCTCGTCGGGCCCAGCCTCGGCGGCCTGATCGTCGGCGTCGCCGGCTACCAGACCGCGTACCTCGTCGACGCCCTCGCCTTCTCCGCGAGCCTCTACGCGATGTGGCGCCTGCCGTCCATGCTCCCGGAGCGGAAGGGGAGCAAGCGGGCCTCCGTCCTCGACGGGCTGCGCTTCCTCGCCACCCGCCCCAACCTGCGCATGACGTTCTTCTCCGACTTCTGCGCGATGATCCTCGCCCACCCCCGCGCCCTGTTCCCGGCCGTCGCCGTGCTCTGGTACGGCGGGGACGCGAAGACCACCGGGCTCCTCGTCGCCGCGCCCGCGTTCGGGGCGCTCCTCGGCGGTGTCCTCTCCGGCTGGCAGGGCCGCATCCGCCACCACGGGCAGGCGATCCTCGTCGCCGTCGCCTGCTGGGGTACCGCCATCGCCGTCTTCGGGCTGACCCGGAACCTCTGGCTGGGGCTGCTCCTGCTCGCCCTCGCCGGCTACTCCGACACCGTCTCGATGATCTTCCGGAACACGATGATGCAGGTCGCCGCGCCCGACGAGATGCGCGGCCGGCTCCAGGGCGTCTTCATCGTGGTCGTCGCGGGCGGGCCCCGGCTCGGCGACTTCCTCGCGGGCTCCGTCGCCGACCTGACCTCACCGGCCGTCGCCATCACGGGCGGCGGGATCGCCTGCGTCCTCGCGGTCGGCGTCCTGGCCCTCTACGGGCGCTCTTTCCGCCGGTACGACGCACTCGACCCCACTCCGTAAGGCTCCGGGCGGGTTTCACCCCGAACTCACCCTCCTGGCCTGGCGGTTGACCGCCACGGCACATAACCGCCAGGAGCAACAGGGGTCAACACCCGCCCCACAGGCCAAGACTCCTCGCGGCACCCGGAACACCCCCGACCCCGGGTCCGCGAGGAGTTTCGTCGATGACCACACCCATCGCCAGAGGAAGGGCCGGCCTGCTCGCCGCCGGCATATCCCTCGTGATGCTCTCGGCCGGGCAGACCGCCGCCGCCGGGAACACCGCCTCCGCCGTGCCGGACACCTTCAAGCCGTCCGCGACGAGCAGCACCGTCACCCTCGTCACCGGCGACCGCGTCACCCTCACCGACCTCGGCGGCGGCAAGCAGACCGTCACCGTCGACCGCGCCGAGGGCGCCACCGGTGCGGTGCGCAGCCGGATCGTCGACGGACGCGTCACGGTCGTCCCCGACGAAGCCGCCCCCTATCTCGCCTCCGGCACGCTCGACCCCCGCCTCTTCGACGTCACCGGCCTCGTCGAGCAGGGCATCACCGGCGAACTCCCGCTGATCGTCACGTACGGCAAGGGCGCCCGGGCCGCCGCCGCTGCCCCGCGCGGCACCGAGACCGTCCGCGCCCTTCCCAGCGTCGGGGGCGCGGCCGTCACCGCCACCGACCCCGCCGCCTTCTGGCGCGGGTTCACCGCTCAGCAGACCACGAAGAGCCCGAACGCCCGTGCCGCCGCTCCCGGCAAGGTCTGGCTCGACGGCAAGGTCGAGGCCGCCATGGCCGACTCCAACGCCCAGATCGGCACCCCGAAGGCCTGGGAGGCCGGGCTCACCGGCAAGGGCGTCAAGGTCGCCGTCCTCGACACCGGCGCCGACCTCGCCCACCCCGACCTCGGCGGCCGGGTCGCCGAGTCCAAGTCCTTCATCGAGGGCCAGGAGGTCGCCGACCGCAACGGCCACGGCACGCACGTCGCCTCCACCGTCGGCGGCAGCGGCGCGGGCTCCGACGGCAAGGAGAAGGGCGTCGCCCCCGGCGCCACCCTCGCCGTCGGCAAGGTCCTCAGCGACGAGGGCTCCGGCAGCGAGTCGCAGATCATCGCCGGCATGGAGTGGGCCGCCAAGGACATCGACGCGAAGATCGTCTCGATGAGCCTCGGCTCCCGCGAACCCAGCGACGGCACCGACCCGATGGCCGAGGCCGTCAACACCCTCACCGCCGAGACGGGCGCCCTCTTCGTCATCGCCGCCGGAAACTCCGGAGCCCCCGGCTCCATCGGCTCGCCCGGCGCCGCCGACTCCGCGCTCACCGTCGGCGCCGTCGACTCCGCCGACGAGGCCGCCTACTTCACGAGCCAGGGCCCCCGCTACGGCGACCAGGCCCTCAAGCCCGACCTGTCGGCCCCCGGCGTCGGCATCCTCGCCGCCCGCTCCCAACTGGTCACCGGCAGCGGCCTCTACACCTCCATGAGCGGTACGTCGATGGCGACCCCGCACATCGCCGGCGTCGCCGCGCTGCTCGCCGAGAAGCACCCCGACTGGACCGGCGCCCGGCTCAAGGACGCCCTGATGTCCTCGTCGAAGACGCTCGACGCCTCCGCCTACGCCCTCGGCGCGGGCCGCGTCGACGTGGCCGCCGCGATCTCCGCGAACGTCACCGCCACCGGCTCCGCCGACCTCGGCTTCGTCTCCTGGCCGTACGAGGGCAGCAAGCCGGTCACCAGGACCGTCACGTACACCAACGCCTCCGACGCCCCCGTCGAGCTGAACCTCGCCGTCGAGGGCATGCCGGCGGGGGTCGCCGCCCTCGCCGACACCACCCTCACCGTCCCCGCCCACGGCTCCGCGAGCACCACCGTCACCGGTGACGGCGGCAAGGCCCCCGTCGGGCAGTCCTCCGGCCGGATCACCGCCACCGCCGGCGGCGCGCCCGTCGCGCACACCGCGCTCGGCCTGGTCAAGGAGGAGGAGCGCTACACCCTCACGGTCCACGTGAAGGACCGCGACGGCGCCCCCACCCCCGCGTACCTCGGCATGAAGAAGCTGACCGAGGACGCGGACGCCTTCCCGGCGGCCGTCGGCGAGTCCGGCACCGTCGAACTGCGCCTCAAGCCCGGCACGTACACCGTCGACACCTTCCTCGACGTGCGCGGCTCGCACGGCAAGGACTCCCTCGGCCTCGGTTTCCTCGCCTCCCCGGAGGTCGTCCTCGACCGCGACCGGGAGATCACCCTCGACGGACGGCAGCTGCGCGAGATCCGCGCCGACGTCGAGAAGCGGACCGAGACCCGGCAGCTCCTCATGGAGTACGACCGCAAGGCGAACGGCACCTCCTACATGGACGCCGTCCAGGTCCCCCTGACCTACGACTCGCTCTTCGCCGCGCCCACCGCGCCCGTCAAGGACGGCACCTTCGAGTACCGGACGGTCTGGCGCCTCGGCAAGCCGATGGTGGAGGCGAGCGTCGACGGCGTCCGCCTCTCCGGCGCCACCGCGCAGGGCGGCGCGACGCTCCTCGAAGGCCGCCACCGCCTCGGCCTCGCCGACGCGGGCACCGGCACCCCCGCCGAGTACGCAGGCAAGGACGTCACCGGCAAGGCCGTCCTCGTCCGGCTCACCGCCGGCGCCGACCCGACCGAGCTCGCCCAGACCGCCCAGGACGCGGGCGCCAAGGCCCTGTTCGTCACCGACGACCAGCCCGGCCGACTGATGAAGTACTTCGGCACCGCCGACTACGAGGACCGGCCGCTCGCCGTCGCCACCGTCAACACCGCCGACGCCCAGCGGCTCGCGGCCGGCGCGGCCCGGGGCAAGCGCGTCGAGCTGACCGGCACCCGCTTCACCCCGTACACGTACGACCTCTCCGAGGGCCACCCCGGCGCCATCGGCAAGGACCTGGTCTTCCGGCCCGACGAGGACGAGCTCGCCACGATCAGCTCCACCTTCCACGCGCCGACCAAGCGCGCGGAGCTGGGCGGCGAGTTCCGCTACTCGATCACCGACACCTTCCCGATCGGCTTCGGCTTCAAGGAGTGGATCGCCTTCCCGGTCGAGCGCACCGAGTACGTCTCCACCGGCACGGGCCAGCGCTGGCACGAGTCCGTCGACCTCGGCGACTCCCTGGAGGAGCGCGGCGGCACCCCGTCCTACCGGGGCGGCAGCCGCGTCGACCTCGACTGGTTCGGCCCCGTCTGGCACCCGTGGCTCGGCACCGGCCTCGGCTGGGGCCAGCAGCGCGCCGGCAACGACCTGCGCTTCAACACCCCCGGCTGGGGCGACTCGGGCACCGACCACACCGGCTTCGGCAACGTGTGGGGCGACGACTCGATGACCCAGTTCACCGAGGTGTACGTCAACGGCACCCGGGTCGACCGCAAGATGAGCTCCGGCGCCTACGCCTGGGACGCGCCGGCCGAGGAGGCCACGTACAAGGTCGTCACCGACACCGCGCTCGACCCGGCCCGCTGGCGGCTCGCGACCAAGGGCCACTCCGAGTGGACGTTCCGCTCGGCCGAGACCCCGTCGGACCGGATCACCTACCTGCCGATGCTCAACCTCGGCTTCGACCTGGACACCGACCTCGACGGTGACGTCCGGGCCGGCGGCAAGCTGTCCGTGCGGACCTTCGCGGAGTACGTGAAGGGCGCGGCCGGCACCGGCACGATCACCGGCGGCACCCTGGACGTCTCCTACGACGAGGGCAAGACCTGGACGAAGGTCGCCCTCAAGCCCTCGTGGCGCGGCGCTTCCTGGAGCGGCGAGCTGCGGATCCCGACCGGGGCGGCCTCCGTCTCGCTGCGGGCGGGCGCGAGCGACGACCAGGGCGGCACGGTCACGCAGGAGCTGATCCGCGCGCTCGGCGTGAAGTAACCACACCTGGAAGACCGTACGACCGTACGACCGTACGACGCGTGAGGCCGGGCCCCTTCCGATTCCGGAGGGGTCCGGCCTCTCGCGTTCCCGGCCTCACGCGTGCCCGGCCTCTCGCGTGCCCGGCCTCAGCCGACCACCGGGAGCGCCTTCTTCAGGACCTTGCCCATGTCGTTGCGGGGGAGCGCGTCGAGGTAGCGCACCACCCGGGGCCGCTTGTGCGGGGCGAGCAGCCCCGCCACGTGGTCGGCGAGCTCCGCCTCCGCCGGGACCGCCGACGCGTCCGAGGCCACCACCCAGGCCACGATCCGCTCGCCCAGGTCCGGGTCCGGCTCGCCGGTGACGGCCGCCTCCCTGACGCCCGGGTGGTCGAGGAGCGCGTTCTCGATCTCGCCCGCCCCGATCTTGTAGCCGCCGCTCTTGATCAGGTCGGTCGCCTTGCGGCCCACCAGACGCACCGCGCCGTCGGCCTCGCGGACCGCCATGTCGCCGGTGCGGAACCAGTCGCCGTCGAAGGCCGCCGCCGTCGCGTCCGGCCGGTTCAGATAGCCGGAGAAGAGGTTCGGGCCGTGGACCTGCACCTCGCCGACGGTCTCCCCGTCGTTCTCGCCGAGTACGGAACCGTCCTCGTCCACCAGCCGCAGGCCGACGCCCGCGAGCGGGGTTCCGACGGTGCCCGGCCGGGGCGCGCCGCCCGGCCGCACGCTGGTGTTCATGAGCGTCTCGGTCATGCCGTACCGCTCGACGACCGTCCGGCCCGTCGCCGCCGTGATCCGCTCGTGGTCGTGGACCGGCAGCGCCGCCGAACCCGAGACGAGGAGCCGCGCCCCGGCCAGCGCCTTCGCGAGGCCGGTGTCCTCGCCGAGCGCGTCCGCGATCCGGTGGTACATGGTCGGTACGCCGAACAGCATCGTGCCGCCGGCGCCCAGCTCCCGCGTCACGCCCTCCACCGAGAACGCGCCCAGGTGCCGGACCTCGCCGCCGCGCCGCAGCGGGCCCAGGATCCCGAGGATCAGCCCGTGGACGTGGAACAGCGGCAGCGCGTGCACGAGGACGTCGTCCGCCGTCCACGACCAGGCGTCGGCCAGCGCGTCGAGGGAGGCGGCGATCGCCCGCCGGGAGAGCACGACGCCCTTCGGGGGGCCGGTGGTGCCGGAGGTGTAGACGACGAGGGCGGGCGCCTCGGCGTCGTCGGGCTCGGCCGCGGCGGTCGCGGGCCCGGCGGTTCCGGGCTCGGTGGCCCCGGGCCCGGCGGTCGTGGGCCCCTCTGTCCCCGGCTCGGTGAGCTCCACGTCGATGCGGGGGAGTCCCGCGAGCCCGGCCGGCAGGACGTCCCCCGGACCCGCGAGCACCGCGCCCGGCGCGCTGTCGCCGAGGATGTGCGCCAGCTCGCGCTCGCCCGTGCGCGGGTTGAGGGGGACGGCGGGCACGCCCGCGAGCAGGGCGGCCACGACGGCGACCGCCGTGTGCGCGCTCGGCGTGGCCCAGACGGCGACCCGGTCGGCGCCCCCGATCCGTACCGCCAGGGAACCGGCGGCGCGGGCCAGTCCGGCGTAGGTCAGCGTGTCCGCGCCGCAGCGCAGCGCGGGCCGGTCGGACGGGTCCGCCGCCAGGGATCGGGCGTCCAGAGCGGGGAAGAGCGCACTCACCGGTCGTACTCCTCGGGTCGTCGTCGAGGTCGAGGGTTGCCGGGAGGCCATTCTGCCCGTCCGTCAGGGCCGGCGGGCTGTGATCTTCGTCTGCTCGACCTCGGGGGCGTCCCCGCCCGGCCGGATCCCGCGCATCCGCCCGTACGCGTACACACAGCCCGCGAGCGCCAGGTCGGAGAGGAGCATGAAGCCGATCGAGTACGAGCCCTTGGCGCTGTAGATCGCGCCCATCACCAGCGGCGGCACGAAGCCGCCGAGGCCGCCCATCGCGCCGACGATTCCGGTGACGCTGCCGACCTGGGCCTGCGGGGTGACCTGGGAGACCAGGGCGAAGACGGAACCGCTCGCCGTGCCGAGACCGGCGGCCATGACGAGCAGGGCGATCGTGCCGCCCGGGTTCAGCTTCGGGTCGAAGGCCTGGACGATCGCGAAGAGGGCGACCACGCCGAGCGCGCAGGCCGTCACGACCGCCGGGTGCACCCGGTCCGAGAGCCAGCCGCCGATCGGCCGGAAAACGACGGTGACCAGGGCGAAACCGGCGGCCTTGGTGCCCGCGTCCGTCGGGTCGAGCTCGTACCAGGTCTTCAGGTACGTCGGCAGGTAGACGCCGAAGGCGACGATGCCGCCGAAGCCGATCGCGTACAGCGCCGACAGCTCCCACGTCACCCGCAGCCGCCCCGCCGAACCGAGGCGGCTCGCGAGGGAGGCGGTGGGCACGACCCGGTCGGGGCGGTCGGTGATGAGGACGGCGGCCAGCACCGCGTACACGGCGAGCGCGATCGCCACCACGACGAAGGGGAGGTTCTCGCCGTGCTTGGCGATCCGGGGCGTGAAGTAGCCGGAGAGCGCCACACCGCCCATGCCCATGCCGAACACGCCGAGCGCGAGACCGCGCTTGGCCGGCGGGAACCAGGAGTTGACCAGCGGGATGCCGATGGCGAACGTCGTGCCGCCGAGGCCGAGGAGGAAGCCCACGATCAGCATCAGGGCGTAGCTGTCCTTGGCGACGATCAGGAGGAGCACGGGGACGATCGTCAGCGCGGAGACCACCGGGAACATCAGCTTCGCGCCGTACCTGTCGGTCAGGGCGCCCGCCGGGATGCGGCCGAGCGAGCCGACCAGGACGGGCACCGCCACGAGCAGCGACTGCTGGAAGGAACTGAGGTCGAGCCGGTCGCCGTACCAACTGGCGATCGGCGCGATCAGGTCCCACGCCCAGAAGGTGAGCGTGAAGCCGATGGTGGCCATCACCAGGTTGCGGTAGGCCGCCGCGGTCGGGGGCTTGGTCTCGGTGTCCACGCCTCCAGTCAAGATCCGGACAGGGGGCGCGGCGCGCCGGGCTGCTCCGTACGGGGGCAGCCCTGACAGGGCTTAAGGCCAGACGACCGTGGTCGGCGGAGTCCCGTCGTCCTCGACCCGGAGCCGTACGCCGTCCCTCCCGGCCGTCACCTCGACCGTGATCGCGGCGATCCCGGACCGCCGGTGGGCCGCCGCGAGCGCCCCGCGCAGGGTGGCGAGGAGCTTCCCGGCCTCCTCGTCCTCCACGAGCGTGTCGACCGCGCCCGAGAAGTGCACGGACGGCTGGAAGCCGAGCAGCGCCGCCGCCCCGCCGGTCTCGCGCAGCACCCGGCCGCGGAAGGAGGTCGGCGCGTCCGCCGGGGGCTGCTGGAGCGCGAAGATGGTCGTCCGGACCTCCTGGATCGTCGAGTCCAGCTCGTCCACGGCGCGGCCGAGGAGCGCGTTCTCGTCGAGGTCGGAGTCGAGGTCGGTGTCGGTGTCGGATCCTTCGCCGGAGCCGGAGCCGGAGCCGGAGCCGGAGCCCTCGGCGGCGCTCGCGGCGCCGTCCGCCGCGCCGAGCGCCCGCCGCCTGGTCGACTCCAGCATCATCTCCGTGGCGAACAGCCGCTGGACGACCAGGTCGTGCAGGTCCCGCGCGATCCGGTCCCGGTCCTCGTACACCGCGAGCCGCTCCCGGTCGTGCCGGGCGTCCGCGAGGACCAGCGCGAGCGCCGCCTGCGAGGCGAACTGCGAGGCCAGCAGGCGGTCCACCGCCGAGTACGGCGGGCCGCCGCGCCGCCGGGGGAGGGCGAGCGTGCCGATGAGCTTCCCGCCGCTCTGGAGGGGCAGCATCATCGACGGGCCGAAACGGGACCGGACGTGCGTGGTCATCCGGGGGTCCGTCGCCGAGTCCTCCAGGAAGACGGGCTCCCCGCCGAGGAGCTGGACGAGGACGGGGGAGCCGGGCGCGATCGTCGTGCCGACCAGGTCGCCGGGGTCGTCGATGGTCGAGGCGGCGACGATCTCCATCCCGCCCTCCGGGGTGGGCTGGAGGACCACACCGGCCGAGGCGTCGGCGAGGATCCTGGCCTGTTCGGCGACGGTCATCAGGGCGTTCTCGGCGGACGCGCCGGTGAGCAGGGCGGTGGTCACGGCCGCCGCGCCCTCGATCCAGCGCTCGCGCTGCCGGGTCGTCTCGTACAGACGGGCGTTGCCGATGGCGATCCCGGCCTGCGAGGCGAGGACCCGGAGCAGGGAGAGGTCCTGCTCGGTGAAGCCGCCCGTGCGCTTCTCGGTGAGGTACAGATGGCCGAAGACCTGCGTGTGGACCCGGATCGGGACGCCCAGGAAGGAGCGCATCTCCGGGTGGCCCTCGGGTACTCCGGACGCGCGCGGATCGGCCGTCAGGTCGTCGATCAGCAGCGGCTGCGGGTCCTTGATCAGCACGCCGAGCACGCCGCTGTGACCGTCGGGGAGCCGGCCGACCCGCTGCCGCTCGGCGTCGGTCATGCCGGAGGTGAAGAGCTCGGTGAGCCGCCGGCGCTCGGGGTCGACGACCCCGAGCGCCCCGTAGCGGGCCCCCGCCAGCTCGGTCGCCGAGTCCACGAGGTGCTGGAGGGTGGCGTGGAGTTCGAGATCCGTGCCGACGCTGAGGACCGCTTCGAGCAGCAAGGGCAGGCGGGTGCCGTCCTCGTCGATGCCGTCCACGTCCTCGCCCATGATCGTCATGGTCTCATTGTCGTACGAACAGGGTGATTTCGAAGGGTCGGCGAGATCAGTCGTCGTCGGCGAGCGGGTCGCGCACCGCCAGCGGGTCGAGGACCATCGGCTGCACCTTGCCCTCCAGCATCGCTCCGAGGCCCAGGACCGCGCACACGTCGGGCCGTTCGGCGATGTGCACCGGCATGCCGGTCGCCTCGCGCAGCATCTGGTCGAGGCCCGGCAGCAGGGCGCTGCCGCCGACCATCATGATCCCGCGGTCCGCGAGGTCGGCCACCAGGTCCGGCGGGCAGTCGCGCAGCACCTTCCCGATGCCGTCGAGGACCGCCGTCAGCGGGGTGTGGATCGCCTCCCGTACGGCGGCGGTGTCGACGGTCACCGAGCGGGCCAGGCCCGTGGCGACGTCCCGGCCGTGGATCTCCGTGGAGGCCGGGCCGTGCGGCGTCAGGCCGTTGCCGCTGAGGGCGAGCTGGAGCGGGCGCACCGACTGGCTCGGCAGCATCAGCTCGTGGTGGTGGCGCAGGTGCTGGATGACGGCGTGGTCGATGGCGTCGCCGCCGATCGGCATCCGCTCGGCCGTGACGATCGAGCCGAGCGAGAGGACCGCGACCTGCGTGGTCGCCGCCCCGCACACCAGGATCATGGTCGCGGTCGGCTGCTCGACCGGGAGCCCGCAGCCCACGGCCGCGGCGATCAGGGTGTCGACCAGCTCGACCCGGCGCGCGCCGAGCCCGACGAGGGTCTCCACGGCGGCGCGCTGCGCGAGGGGGTCGCTGTCGTGGGGCGTGCAGGCCGCCGCGCGCAGCCGCGGCTTGCGGCGGAGCTGACGGCGCAGCTTCTCGCCGAGGAGGTGACGGAGCATCCGCTGCGCCATCTCGATGTCGACGACCGTGCCGCCGGAGACGGGGCGGACGACCCGGATGTAGTCGGGGGTGCGGCCCGTCATCTTCTCCGCCAGCGCGCCGACGGCGATCAGCGCTCCTGTACGGGTGTTGACGGCGGCGACGCTGGGCTCGTCGACGACGAGTCCGGCGCCCTTGACGTAGACCCGGGTGCGAGCGGCCCCCAGGTCGACGGCGACATGGCAACGGCGCAGTTGCTCAAGGCTGACGGTCACGGCGGATCCTCCGGAATGCGGTGCTGGCACGGGCGAGGTGTTTCGCGTTGCGCGGTCCCAGGACCTCCCCGACCCTGATCGACCGGACAGGTCCTAGTTCGCATCGTGCGACCGCCCCGGGCCCGGCGCGCGCTGGGCTGCGCCGCCCGGGGCCACCCGCGGGACGGCGGGGGTCGCGGCGCCGGGCCCGGAGACGTTCCTGACCGAAGCGGGAGAATCGCGACGCACCGCCGACGACCTGCGGTTTCCTCACAGGATCCTCACTTCCGCGCCTACCTGCCGCCGCGTCGCGCCGCATAGCCTGCGGGCCCCATGGACTACTGCCACGCGTGCCGGCGGCATCTCAACGGGGCCCTCGCCTGTGCAGGGTGCGGGACCCCCGTCGAGGAACTGCGGTACGAGACCCCCCACATACCCGTTCCGCCCGCCGAGCCCGAGTACGTCTACGAACTGGACGTCGTGGAGCCGCCGCGGCCCGCGACGGGCGGCCGTCGCGCCGCCCGCACCGCCGCGCGGGGCCGGTCCGCGTCGCGCGGGAGCAGAAGGGCGCGGCCGCGCCGGGGGCGTACGGCGCTCCTCGGGACGCTGGGCGTGGTGCTCGCGGCCGGGACCCTGGGTGTGGTCCAGCTGGCTCTGCAGGAGCCGGAGGCGAGCGGCGCGGCCACGGCCGTGCGGGAGCAGGAGGTCGTCGAGACCCCGCTGTCGCCGACCCCGACCGAGACCACGGAGAGCGCCGCGCCGCCGGACGGCTCCGGCCCGTCCCCGGTCACGGACGCCCCGAGCACGCACGCGCCCACCCGCGAGCACCAGGTGGGCACGGGCTCGGGTACGGGTTCGGGATCCGGTTCCGGTACGGGCTCGGGTACGGGTTCCGGTACGGGCTCGGGCTCGGGATCCGGCTCGGGTACGGGCTCCGGTTCCGGTACGGGGGAGGGTTCCGGCGACGGCCCGGCGGAATCGCCGACGCCCACCCGCTCGGCGTCCCCGTCCGCCACACCGGACGTCACACAGCCCGGCACGCCGACCGCCTCGGGCACGGCGAAGCCGAAGCCCACGGGCACCGGGGCCACCCCGAGCGGCTCGCCGTCCGGGACGCCCACGGCGACGACGACCCCGAGCTCCACGCCGACCCCGACCCCGACCGAGACGCCCTGCACCCGCTTCCTCTGGTGGTGCGTCTGAGCGCGTGGTCCAGCGCCTGACCGGCCCTAGGGTCGGTCCGGCGGGCAGGATCTAGATCGCGTCCGTGCCGAGCATCCGCTTCAGCAGGTCCCGCAGGAGGGTCCGCTCGACCTCGGTCAGCTCGCCGAGGGGCTCGCGGGCGAAGTCCAGGGACTCGCGCAGCCGCCGGGCGGTGTCCTGGCCCTCGTCCGTGGGGACAGCCAGCTTGACCCGGCGGTCGTCCGGGTCGGGACGGCGCTCGACGAGGCCGCGGGCCTCCAGACGGTCGACTATCCCCGTGATGTTGGACGGCTCGCACTTCAGCTTCTGGGCGATCCTGCGCATCGGCAGCGGGTCGAGCGAGAGCAGCCCGAGGACCCGGGCCTGCGCGCCGGTCAGCGAGTGCTGAGCGGCCGCCTGCTCGTACTCCTCGTAGTAGCGCGCCACGACCGTGCCGATCAGCTCGACGACTTCGAGGGTCAGGGGGTCCGTGCGTGAGGTGGCCATGGGCGTCATCCTACCCAGATACTTGACAACATGAAATATCAAGGCGCATGGTTGTTTCAGTCAGTGAATCTTTTTCGTTCTGAAGCTTTGCCTGGAGGCCGTGCTCATGTCCGTTCTTCCCGCGTCCAGCCGTGAGTGGCACCTCGTCGCCCGTCCGCACGGCTGGCCGACCGCCGCCGACTTCGCCCTGCGCGAGGTCGGCGTCACCGAGCCCGCCGAGGGCCGCATCCTCGTGCGCAACCTGCACTTCTCCGTCGACCCGTACATGCGGGGCCGGATGAACGACGTGAAGTCGTACATCCCGCCGTTCCAGCTGGACCGCCCCATGGACGGCGGCGCGGTCGGCGAGGTCGTCGCGTCCAACGCGGAGGGCTTCGCCGTCGGCGACCACGTCCTGCACGGCCTCGGCTGGCGCGAGTACGCCGACGTCCCGGCGCAGCAGGCGACCAAGGTCGACCCGGCGCTCGCCCCCCTCTCCGCCTACCTCGGCGTGCTCGGCATGACCGGCCTCACGGCCTACGCGGGCCTCTTCGAGGTCGCCTCCTTCAAGGAGGGCGACGCCGTCTTCGTCTCCGGCGCGGCCGGGGCCGTCGGCAGCCAGGTCGGCCAGATGGCGCGGCTCAAGGGCGCCTCCCGGGTCATCGGCTCCGCCGGCTCCGACGAGAAGGTGAAGTTCCTCGTCGAGGAGCTCGGCTTCGACGCGGCCTTCAACTACAAGAACGGCCCGGTCAAGGACCAGCTCCGCGAGGCCGCCCCGGACGGCATCGACGTCTACTTCGACAACGTCGGCGGGGACCACCTCGAAGCCGCGATCTCCTCGCTCAACGTGCACGGCCGCGCCACCATCTGCGGCATGATCGCCCAGTACAACGACACGGAGCCGGTCCCCGGCCCGCGCAACATGGCGATGATCATCGGCAAGCGGCTGCGCCTCCAGGGCGTCCTCGTCGGCGACCACTACGGCCTGCAGAACCAGTTCGTCCAGGAAGTCGGCGGCTGGCTCGCCTCCGGCGAGCTGAAGCACCGCGAGACCTTCGTGGACGGCATCGAGAACGGCGTGGACGCCTTCCTCGGACTGCTCCGCGGGGACAACACCGGAAAGATGATCGTTTCGGTGACCCGCTAGTCTTCCCTCAGCCGTCGCGATCGTGGGCGCGAGTCGCGGCGAACCCATGAAGGAAGTACCTCGCATGTCGATCCAGCACTCCGACGTTCTCTACACCGCCGTCGCCACCGCCGAGAACGGGCGTGACGGCCGTGTCGCCACCGACGACGGCCAGCTCGACGTCGTCGTCAACCCGCCGAAGGCCATGGGCGGCTCCGGCGCCGGCACCAACCCCGAGCAGCTCTTCGCGGCGGGCTACAGCGCCTGCTTCCAGGGTGCGCTCGGCGTCGTCGCCCGCAACGAGAACGCCGACATCTCCGGCTCGACGGTCACCGCCGAGGTGGGCATCGGCAAGAACGACGACGGCTTCGGCATCATCGTCAAGATCTCGGCGACCATCCCGAACGTGGACGTCGAGACCGCCAAGAGCCTGATCGAGAAGGCCCACCAGGTCTGCCCGTACTCCAAGGCGACCCGCGGCAACATCACGGTCGAGCTCGCCGTCTGAGCTCCGGACCGGCACACTGAGTGAGGGCCGCACCCCGACCGACCGGGGTGCGGCCCTCACCGCGTTCGTCAGTAGGCTGGCTCCCATGCGTGATCTCGGGGTGGGTTTCAGGTACCTGATACAGGGCCAGAAGTGGGTCGGCCGGCACGGACGGTGGTTCGGATTCGGGCTCTTGCCCGGGCTCGTGGCCCTCGTCCTCTACGCGGGCGCGCTCGTCGGCCTCGGCTACGGAGCCGACGACCTGGTGGCCTGGCTGACGCCGTTCGCCGACGACTGGACCTCGCCCTGGCTCGGGATGTTCCGGGGCACGCTCACGGGCCTCGTCTTCGTCTTCGGGCTCTTCCTCGCGGTCATCACCTTCACCGCCGTCACCCTCCTCGTCGGCCAGCCCTTCTACGAGTCCCTCTCCGAGGAGGTCGACCGCAGCGAGGGCGGCGACGTGCCCGAGTCCGGGCTCCCGCTCTGGCGCGAGCTGTGGATCTCGGCCCGGGACAGCCTGCGGGTCCTGCTGCGGGTCGCGTTCTACGGCATCCTGCTCTTCGCCTGCGGTTTCATCCCGGTGGTCGGCCAGACCGTCGTCCCCGTCCTCGGCTTCTGCGTCTCCGGCTTCTTCCTCGCCGAGGAGCTCACGGCCGTCGCGCTCCAGCGCCGGGGCGTCGAGCTCAAGGAGCGTCTCGCGCTGCTGCGCGGGCGCCGCATGGCCACCCTCGGCTTCGGCGTGCCGCTGACCCTCGCCTTCCTGGTGCCGTTCGTCGCCGTCTTCCTGATGCCCGGAGCAGTCGCCGGAGCCACCCTGATGGCCCGCGACCTGCGTGGCGAGACGGCCGGCGAGGACGAGGACGACGACCGGGACGACCACCGGGACGGGCACGCCGTGCCCCCGCTCCACCGGCCGCAGCACTTCTGACCCCCGGAGGAGCCCCCGGTCCTCGGGCGCCTCACGCGCCTCAGGCGCCTCAGCCCTCCAGGGCCGGGGCGCCTTACGCGTCTCAGGAGCCTCAGCCCTCCAGGACCGGGTGCAGCTCCGGCCGCGCGTCCCACCAGGTCCGGTAGAAGGCGTTGTTGTCCACGTTCGCCAGATAGGCCCGGACCGCCGCCCGGTACAGCAGCTCCGCGTGCGGGGCCGGGACCGCCGCCCGGTTCCAGGCGAGCCGGATCCGCCCCATGACCGGGTCGCCCTCCAGCGGGCGCAGCACCGTGCCCGGCGTGGGCGGGGCCGTCGGCTGGCTCATCGAGATCGCCCGGCCCGCCGCGATCAGGTCGTAGTGCATCTTCCGGTCGGCCACCCGGTGCCGCAGCGAGGGCGTGAACCCGGCCTTCGCGCAGGCCGCGACGAGCGCCTCCGGCCCGCCGTCGTCGTCCTCCACCAGCGTCATCCAGTCCTCGCCCGCCAGCTCGGCCAGCGCGATCCGGTCCTTGGCGGCCAGCGGGTGCGCGGCCGACAGCCGCACGCAGAACGGCTCCTTGGGCACCAGGGTCCGGGCCGTCGTCCCCTCCGGCAGCGGCACCTCGTGGTCGTTGACCTCCCCGTACAGCACGGCGTCGTACCGTCCCGCGCCGAGCTGCCGGGTCAGTGTCGTCGCCGAGTGCTCCACGGTCACCGCGATGTCCTGCCCCGCCATGACCTGCTCCAGCTGCCCCAGCAGCCCGTCGACGAGCACGAGCAGGATGCAGCCGAGGCGCAGCGGGGTGTGCGGGGCGACGGCCCGCGCCCCGGCGGCCAGAGCGTCCATCTCGCCGAGGACGAGCCGTGCCTTGGAGAGCACGAACTCGCCCAGCGGGGTGGGCTCCACACCGTGCCGGCCGCGCAGGAACAGCTCTCCGCCCGCGACCCGTTCGATCCGGCGCAGCTGCGCCGAGAGAGCCGGCTGCGAGACCCCGAGCCGCCCGGCCGCGCGCCCCAGACTGCCCGCTTCCGCTATCCGGCAGACGGCCTCAAGATGCCTCAACTCCAGCTGCATTTCAGCAGCGTACGCAGCACGGCACGGGCGCACCATAACCCGCGTCTTATGCCGGATGAGATGTCCCGAACTGGCCATGTCCACGCCCATACTCGGCGCGACGATCCGTCTCCCCCACCCTGATCCACACCCCGATCGGAGCGTACGTTGCACCCCACCAGACTCACGGCGACCGTGGCCGCCCTGGCGCTCTCGGCGAGCCTCGCGACCGCCCTCGCCGGACCGGCCACCGCCGCCGCCCCGGCCGCCGCGGCGCCGCAGGCCCAGCCCGTACCGCCCGGGCAGGGCAAGTCGCTCGCGCTGGCCGCCGCCGACCGGGCCGCGGACAGCGGCCTCGACGAGCTGCGGCACGGCGCCGACGAGGAACTCGTCCGGACGTCCGTCACCCCCTGGGCGAACGGCCTGTACTACGCGTCGTACGAGCGCACCTACCGCGGCCTCCCCGTCGTCGGCGGAGACGCGGTCGTCGTCTCCGACAGCTCCGGCAAGGTCCGTGAGGTGACCGGCGCCAAGGCTCCCGCCATCAAGGTCGCCACCCAGGCCAAGGTGACCGCCGGCGCGGCCCTCGCCACCGCCCGGAAGCAGCTGGCCTCGGTCGAGTCCGCGAGCGCCCCCGAGCTGACCGTGCTCCTCAAGGGCGGCAAGGCCGTCCTGACCTGGCACACCCTGGTCATCGGCCGCAGCGCGCAGGACGCGCCGAGCTCCCTCGACACGTTCGTCGACGCGCGCACCGGTGCCGTCGCCCAGGCCACCGACAAGATTCTGCACGCCGACGGCCGCGGCTACCACAACGGCAACGTCGCCATCGACACCGCCGCGAGCTCCATGACCGACACGAGCCGCGGCGCCTTCAAGTGCGGCGGCCAGAACGGCAGCGCGTACACGGGCTCCTCGCCGTGGGGCAACAACGGCGCCAACGACCTGGTCACCGCCTGCGTCGACATCATGTACGCGGCGCAGAAGGAACACTCCATGCTCAAGGAGTGGTTCGGCTACAACGGCCAGAACGGTCAGGGCGGCATGGTCCCGGCCCGCGCCGGACTGAGCGAGGTCAACGCCTACTACGACGGTACGAAGACCACGTACGGCCGCAACCAGAACGGCACCAACCAGCTCACCGGTATCGATGTCGTGGCGCACGAGTACGGCCACGAGATCTTCGACCGGACCCCGGGCAGCTCCGGCTCGTCCAACGAGAACGGCGGCCTGAACGAGTCGACGGGCGACATCTTCGGCGCGCTCACCGAGCACTACGCCAACAACCCGAACGACACCCCCGACTACACCGTCGGCGAGAAGCTGAACTTCACCGGCAACAACCAGCCGATCCGCAACATGTACAACCCGTCGCTCATCGGCAACGACCCCAACTGCTACCCGCAGTTGAGCTCGGGCACCGAGGTGCACGCCGCGGCCGGCCCGCAGAACCACTGGTTCTACCTCCTCGCCGAGGGCTCCAACCCGGGCGGCGGCAAGCCCAACAGCCCGATATGTTCCGGCGGTCCGTCCTCCGTGACCGGCGTCGGCATCCAGAAGGCCGGCAAGATCTTCATGGGCGCGCTGCTCATGAAGACCTCCTCCTGGAACCACCTCGCCGCCCGCAAGGCGACCCTGACCAGCGCCAAGAACACCTACGGCAGCGTCGAGTGCAACGCGGTGAAGTCCGCGTGGAACGCGATCGGCGTCCCCGCCCAGTCCGGTGAGACCGACTGCGGCGGCACCACCACGCCGGACTTCTCGCTCGCCCTGAACCCGTCCACGGGCTCGGTCCAGCCGGGTGCCTCCGTCACCTCGACGGTGAACACCAGCACCACGGGTGGCAGCGCGCAGACGGTCCAGCTCTCCGCGAGCGGCGCCCCGAGCGGCGTCACCGTCTCCTTCAGCCCCACCTCGGTGACCTCCGGCTCCTCCTCCACGATGACCGTGCAGGTCGCGGCCGGCACGGCCAACGGCACCTACCCGATCACCGTCACCGGTACGGGCTCCGCCACCCACACCGTCACCTACCAGCTGGCGGTCGGCACCACGACCCCGCCCACCGGCTGCGCCAACACCGAGTACAGCTACCAGGGCAGCCTGACGTCCGGCCAGGCCGCGGCCCAGCCCGACGGCTCGTACTACTACTCGGCGACCGCCGGCACCCACGTGGGCTGCCTGCGCGGCCCGGCCGGCACCGACTTCGACCTCTACCTGCAGAAGTGGAACGGGTCGGCCTGGGCGGACGTGGCGGTCGGCGGCACGGCGACCGCCGACGAGGACACCAGCTACTACGGCACCGCGGGCTACTACCGGTACGTGATCCACGCGTACAGCGGTTCCGGCGCGTACACGCTGGGCCTGAGCGCCCCGTAACGGGGGCGGGGCACCGTCACGGGCCGGGGGTCCCGTGACGGTCCACCGGAGCCGGGCGGTCGTATGTCCCACGACCGCCCGGCTCCGGCGCGTTCACCTGCGAACGTCCTCAGCCGACCTCGGCGAGCACGAACCCCGCCGTGTCCGTCCCCGCGTCGGCGAGCCGCTCCCCGTCCGGGCCCCAGGCCCCGGCCCGGCCGACGCCCACCCCGTCCTCGTTGGCGCCGAGGACGTTGCCGAGGACCACGTACAGGCCGAAGTCCCGGGCCCTTACCGGATACACCTTCTCGAACGAGTCGTTGTCGGCGGAGAGCACCGAACTCGCCAGATACACCGTGCAGTCGTCGGCCACGGCCCGCTCGGCCAGCTCCGGGAAACGGTTGTCGTAGCAGGTGGCCGTCGCGAACCGGACCCCGTCCAGCGCGAACCGCCCGTCGGCGGCGCCCGGAGCGAAGACCTCCTCCTCGACCCCGTACAGATGCTGCTTGTCGTAGCGGGCGAGGAGCGTGCCGTCGGGCCCGATGACCAGCGAGGTGACCCCGGTCCGCCCGTCGGCCGTCCGCACGGGACCGTTGACCACGGCCGCCGCCGCGACCTCCCGGCAGGCCTCCCGTACGGGTGCGAGACGCGGGTCGTCCTCGGTGAGGACGAGACCGGGGGTGTCCCGGATCAGGGACGGCTCGTACCCGGTCAGGCAGAGCTCGGCGAAGACGACCACCCGGGCCCCCTCGGCCCCGGCGGCCCGGACGAGCCCCGCGATCGTACGGACGTTGGCGTCGATGTCCCCGGCGACCGGGGCGAACTGCGTGGCTGCGACGATCATGACCGCCATCATCCCGCACCCCTAGGGGGTGTCCCGCAGCGCCTCCGCCGTCTCCCGCAGCTGCTCCAGGAAGGCGGCCGCCGCCACGGTCGGGGTGGGCGGGGTCGCGGCGCAGATCCGGCGGTACGGGACGTCGTCCGGGTGGATCGTGACGAGCGTGACGTCCCGCCGTACGGCCGCCGCCGCGAGCGCCGGTACGAGGGTGATGCCCAGACCGGCGGCGACCGCCCCGAGCTTGGCGATCCAGTCGTGGGCCAGCAGCCCGGTGCGCGGCCGGAACCCGGCGGCGACGGCCGGCCGGAAGAGGGTGTCCTCCAGGCGCTCGGCACCGACGATCCACTCCTCGTCGGCGAGCTCCGCGAGCCGCACCGCCCGCCGTCCCGCGTGCGGATGCCCCGGCTCCAGGGCCACCAGCATCGGCTCGTCGAGAAGGTGATGGAGCGTCACGCCCTCCGGCGGGGGAGCGGCGAGGGCCGGACTGACCACCGCCAGGTCCTGCTCGCCGGCGGCGAGCAGCGCCAGATGCTTCACCGAAGGGCCCTCGGTACGGGCGACGGCCACGCCCGGATGCCGGGCCCGGAACGCCGCCTGCGCGCGGGGGACGAGCGCCGCGTTGGCGCTGGAGAACGAACCGAGCCGGAGCAGCCCGCCCTCCAGGGTGCGCAGCGCCTCCAGTTCGGCCCGGGCCGCGACCAGCCGGTCCCGCACGGCCTCGGCGTGCGGCAGCAGCACCCGCCCCGCCTCGGTCAGCCGCACCCCGCGCGGCAGCCGCTCGAAGAGCGCCGCGCCCGTCTCGTCCTCCAGGGACTGGACCTGACGGGAGACGGCGGACTGGGTGTAGCCGAGGACGCGGGCGGCGGCGGTGAAGGAACCCTCGCGGGCGACGGCGAGGAAGACCTCGTACAGGACATGACCATTCACATGCTCATTCTGCATGGGGACCATGCGAGACATTCGCTTGTCGCATGACTTGGCCCGACCTAGCGTCGACGGCATGGACAACGACACGGACAACACGACGCAGAAGATCGCCTTCCTCGGCCTCGGCTCCATGGGCCTCCCGATGGCCCGCCGCCTCCTCGACGCCGGTCACCCGCTGACCGTCTGGAACCGCACGGCCGCCAAGGCGGACTCCCTCGTCGCCGACGGGGCCGTCCGCGCCGCGAGCCCCGCCGAGGCCGTCCGCGACGCCGACGTCGTCGTCACGATGCTCGCCGACCCGGCCGCCGCGCTTGCCGTCGCCGACGAGCTGATCCCGGCGCTGCGCCCCGGCACCCACTGGATCGACACCTCGACCGTCGGCCCGGACACCGTCCGCGCGCTCGCCGCCCGGCTCCCCGACGGGGTCACCCTGATCGACGCGCCCGTCATGGGCAGCGTGGACCGGGCGGCCGCCGGGGAGCTGATCATCCTCGCGGGCGGCGACACCACGCCCGTCGCCGCCGTCCTCGACCGGCTCGGCGAGACCACGCCGTGCGGCGGCCCCGGCACGGGCGCCGCGCTCAAACTGGTCCTCATCAACGCCGTGATCGGCGGCGTCGCCCTGATCGGCGAGGCCCTCGCGCTCGCCGGCACCCTCGGCCTGCCCCGCGAACTCGCGCTGCGCACCCTCGCCGAGGGCCCGCTCGCCGGAGCCGTCGGCCGGGCCACCGCCACCGGCGTGCACTTCCCGGTCGCGCTCGCCGCGAAGGACGTCGCCCTGGCCACGGCGACGGCGAAGCTCCCCGTCCTGGAGGCCGTCCACGCGACCCTGACCGGGGACCCGGCCCGGCTCGGCGAGGACCTGGCGGCGGTCGCCCGCTAGGTCGTGTCCGGAAAGTAGCGCCGTCTGCCCGGAGGGCAGGAGCCGCGGCGTCTGGTGCGTGCGATCGCAAGGCGCCGGGATGCCCTCGTAGCGGTGGGGGTACCTCCCGTGCCCGGAGGGCCACGGGGGACTACGTGGGCATTTCGGCAACGCGGCGAGCGTGCGTGCCAGGCGTCGCGGCTCAGGCGGGACTTTCCGGACACGGCCTAGCTCTTCGGGCCCTCGTCCCCGCGCAGCAGCCGCAGGAAGTCGTGGAAGGCGGCCGGCATGTCCACCGCCGCCGGGTCGAGGAGCCACTGGTACTGGAGCCCGTCCACGACGGCGGTCAGGAGCGGCGCCGCCTGCTCGGGGGTGAGCCCGCTCGGCAGCCGGTCGCCGAACTCCAGGCGCAGCACGTCCGCCATGCTCGCCCGCACCTGCCCGTACCGCTCGGTGAAGAACTCCCGCGCCGGGTGTCCGTCCGTGACGCTCTCGCCGAGCAGGGCGGAGAAGGTCTGCACGATCCCCGGCCGCATCGCGTTGTACTCGACGAGGGACTCCATGAGGTCGAGCCGCCAGTTCTCGCGGTCCCTGCCGCCGCTGGTGTCCCAGCGGTCGCGCTCCTCCAGGACCGCGATGAGCAGGGCCTCCTTCGTCGGGAAGTAGTGCAGCAGCCCCTGTTGGGTCAGCCCGACGCGCTCGGCGACGGAGCCGAGGGTGGCGCCCCGGTAGCCGCGCTCGGCGATCACTTCGAGGGTGGCCCGCAGGATCTCCGCACGCCGCTCCTCGCTCCTGGCCCGCACCATCGCCGCGGCCCCCTCTCCAGACGTCCTGCCGAGACCGTACCGCCTCGCCGAATATAACGGAATGATAACGTCACCTACCGATCTACAGGTAAGTGGGTGCACGATGGGGCCATCGGGGTACGTCAATGAGGAGGTACGGCCATGGCGGCGACGACCACGGGCACCAGCGCGGACACCACCGGCGCGGAGATCACCAGGGAGGCCGCCGTCGAGGCGGCGCTCGCCAAGCTCGACCTGGACACCAAGACCCGGCTGCTCGGCGGCCAGGACATGTGGTCCCTGCCCGCGCTGCCGGAGATCGGGCTGAGCTCCCTGGTCATGTCCGACGGCCCCATCGGCGTCCGCGGCGTCCGCTGGACCGCCGACGACCCGTCCGTCGCCCTGCCGTCCCCGACCGCGCTCGCCGCCGCCTGGGACCCCGCGCTCGCCCGCCGCGCCGGCCGGCTCCTCGCGCAGGAGGCCCGCCGCAAGGGCGTCCACGTCCTCCTCGCCCCCACCGTCAACCTGCACCGCACGCCGCTCGGCGGCCGCCACTTCGAGGCGTACAGCGAGGACCCGTACCTCACCGGCGAGATCGGCACCGGCTACGTCCAGGGCGTCCAGGACGGCGGCGTCGGCACCACCGTCAAGCACTTCGTCGCCAACGACGCCGAGACCGACCGCTTCACCGTCGACAACAAGATCGCCGCGCGCCCCCTCCGCGAGCTCTACCTCGCGCCCTTCGAGGCCATCGTCAAGAACGCCCACCCCTGGGGCATCATGACCGCCTACAACCAGGTCAACGGCGTGACGATGACCGAGCACCGCTACCTCGTCAACGAGGTCCTGCGGGGCGAGTGGGGCTTCGACGGCTACAACGTCTCCGACTGGATGGCCGCCCGCTCCACCACCGGCGACATCGAGGGCGGCCTCGACGTCGCCATGCCCGGCCCCGTCACCGTCTACGGCGAGGCCCTCGCCGCCGCCGTCCGCGCCGGCGAGGTCGAGGAGTCCACCGTCGACGCGGCCGTACGCAACGTCCTGCGGCTCGCCGCCCGCGTCGGCGCCCTCGAAGGCGCCCCGGCGGCCGTCACCGAACTCCCGGCCGCCATCGACGGCGACGCCCTCGCCCGCGAGATCGCCCGCCGCGGCTTCGTCCTCGTCCGCAACGAGAACGCCGCGCTGCCCCTGAAGAACGGCACGGTCGCCCTTGCCGGCGCCGCCGCCCGCGACGCCCGCGTCCTCGGCGGCGGTTCCGCCCAGGTCTTCCCCGAGCACATCGTCTCCCCGCTCGCCGGCCTCACCGCCGCCCTGCCCGACGGCGCGCTCACCTTCACCGTCGGCGCCGACCCGAGCGACGAACTCACCCCCGCCGACCTGGGCTTCACCCTCCGCGCCCGCTGCCGCGACGCCGAGGGCCGCGTCCTCGGCGAGGGCTCCCTGCCCAACGGCCAGGTCCAGTGGATCGGCGACGACCTGCCCGCCGGCGTCACCCACGAGACCCTCGCCTCCATCGAGGTACTCGGCACCTTCACCCCGCGCGAGTCCGGCGAGCACTCCTTCGGCACCCGCGGGCTCGGCGCCTTCGTCCTCTCCGTCGGCGGCGTCACCGTCTTCGACGGCGTCCAGGCGATGGGCGCCGAGAGCGACCCCTTCGAAGCCTTCTTCGGCTCCCCGGTCGAACGCGCCAAGGTCACCCTCACCGCCGGCGAGACCGTCGAGGTCTCCCTGCGCCACACCCTGAACAAGGAGTTCGAGGCGCCGCTGCCGGCCGTCATGTTCTCCTTCGTCCACCTCGGTCCGCGCCGTGACCCCGACGAACTGATCGCCGAAGCCGTCGAGGCCGCCCGCACCGCAGACACCGCCGTCGTGGTCGTCGCCACCACCGAGCGCGTCGAGTCCGAGGGCTTCGACCGCAAGGACCTCGCCCTCCCCGGCCGCCAGGACGAGCTCGTCCGCGCCGTCGCCGCCGCCAACCCGAACACCGTCGTCGTGGTCAACGCCGGCTCCCCGGTCGAGATGCCGTGGCGCGAGGACGTGGCCGCGATCCTCCTCAGCTGGTTCCCCGGCCAGGAAGGCGGCGACGCCCTCGCCGACGTCCTCACCGGCGCCGAGGAGCCCGGCGGCCGCCTCCCCACCACCTGGCCCGCCGCCCTCGCCGACGTCCCCGTCACCGAGGTCACCCCCACCGAGGGCGTACTCGACTACACCGAGGGCGTCTTCATCGGCTACCGCGCCTGGGACAAGGCCGGCGCCGTCCCCGCGTACCCCTTCGGCCACGGCCTCGGCTACACCACCTGGTCGTACGACTCCCTCACCGCGGGACCCGATGCGGTCACCGTCCGGCTCACCAACACCGGCGACCGCACCGGCCGCGAGATCGTCCAGATCTACCTGGCCCCCGGGGCGGACGTCGTCGACCGCCCGGCGCGCTGGCTGGCCGGCTTCGCGAACGTCGAGGCCGCGCCCGGCGAGACCGTCGAGACCGAGATCGCGCTGCCCCGCCGCGCCTTCGAGATCTGGGACGAGGAGAAGAACGACTGGGCCTTCGTCGCCGGCGCCTACGAGGTCCTGGCGGCCCACTCCCTCACGGACGCCCGCCTGACCACCACCCTGGAGATCTGACCACCGGATCCCCCCATGACCGGGCCCCGGGACGGCACCTGACAACCGTCCCGGGGTTCCTCACTCCTTCGTGATCCGCCGGTACGCGAGCTCCGCGAGCCGCGCCTGACCGTCCCGGCTCGGATGGAACCAGTCCCACGGGCTCAACTGCCCGTCGCCGAAGCGGAAGCCGAAGACCGCGCCGCCGTCGTACCGGCAGCGCTCGTCCTCGGCGCAGACCTCCTCCAGGACCTCGTTGTACGCCACCACCCGCTCCCGCACCGCCGTCCGCCGCCGCTCCGCCGTCGGACCCAGGTCCTCCGCGTCCGCGAGCATCGAGCCGCAGATCCCCAGCTTCCACACCTGCAGACCCGCCGGGTTGAGCCGCCCCGTCGCCCACAGGTGCTTCAGGTCCGGCACGCTCGACACGTACACCTGCGCCTTCGGCGCGCCCGCCCGCAGCCGGGCCAGCGCCGTCTCGAAGGAGAAGCGGAAGTCGGCGACCGGCGTCATGAGTTCCGGCGTGGGCCGGCAGGCGTCGTTGGCGCCCATCATCACCGTCACGAGCTCCGGCTTCTCGGCCGCCGCCCCCGCCATCTGCTCCGGCAGCTCCGCCATCCGCGCACCCGTCCGCGCCAGGTTCCAGCTGCGGGTGGCGGCCTTCTCCGGGCCGAGCAGCCGCAGCGCCAGGCTGTTGACGGCCGCGTCCGTCCCGGTCGCCCAGGACGCCTCGGGGCAGTCGGCCAGGACCGCGCAGGCGTCGAAGGCGCGGGTGACGGAATCGCCGACGGCCGCGAGCGAGCCGGGGGAGACGTCCCACAAGGACGTCGGAGTCGGTGTGGGCGAGGGAGTGGGTGCGGTCGTCGGCGTCCGTCTCGCCGCCTCGGTCTCCGACCCCCCGGCCGTACAGCCGGAGAGCACGCCCACGCACAGCAGCGCCGCCGCGCCGGAGGCGACAGCGGTACGGGCGGTAGTGCGGGCAGCGGTAGGGAATCTGCGTCGGCCGCGCATCCTCGGCCCCTCCTTCGGCGTCCTGGCGGGTGAAAGGTTCGTGTTCACCGGCCCCCGGACCGACCGTACGTCACACCGATGACGGTGCGGCACGGTAGCTTTTCCCCCGTCGAACCAGAGGCGCCTTCGCCGACGGGCTCCGGTAAATTACCTCACGTCACATGCTGTCCCCTTTTTGAGGGTTTGTGAGGATTTGCTCCGGATGCTGTTAACTGAGGCCGCTGGGAAGGCGAACCTCGTCCCACACTGGAGGTCCCGGTGACGACACGTGGAGTCCTGTACGTACACTCCGCACCGCGCGCGCTGTGCCCGCACGTCGAATGGGCGGTCGCGGGTGTCCTCGGCGCGAGGGTCCAGCTCGACTGGATCCGCCAGCCGGCGTCCCCCGGCACCTGGAGAGCCGAGTTCTCCTGGAAGGGGCAGACCGGCACCGCCTCCAAACTCGCCTCCGCGCTGCGCGGCTGGCAGATGCTCCGCTTCGAGGTGACCGCGGAACCCTGCCCCACCGCCGAGGGCGAGCGCTACAGCGCCACGCCCGAACTGGGCATCTTCCACGCCGTCACCGGCATGCACGGGGACATCCTCATCCCCGAGGACCGGTTGAGGGCCGCCCTGGCGCGCTCCCTCCAGGGCGAGACCCAGCTGGAGGCCGAGGTGGCCAAACTCCTCGGGAAGCCCTGGGACGACGAACTGGAGCCCTTCCGGTACGCGGGCGAGGGCGCCCCGGTCCGCTGGCTGCACCAGGTCGTCTGACGGTCCGTTCCCTCCCCGTACGGCCGGACGGCCTCACCCTGGTGGGTGAGGCCGTCGGCGCGTTCAGGGGTCAGGAGTGACGGCCCCGGCTTCGGCGTCGGGCGGTGAAGGCCAGGACGCCACCGAGGACGACGGCGATCGTGGCGGCGACGGCGGCCGGTCCGGCGAGCGAGCCGGTGTCGGGGAGCTGGTCGGGGCCGGGCCCCGGAGCGCCGCTCTCCGTCGGAACCGGGCCGGTGCTCGTGCTCGTGCTCGGCTCAGGCGTGGGAGTGGGAGTGGGAGTGGGAGTGGGGGTGGGGGTGGGTGTGGAAGTGGATGTAGGCGTCGGCGTCGGCGTCGGTGTCGGCGTGGGCGTGGGCGTCGGCGTGGGTGTCGGCGTCGGCGTAGGTGTCGGGGGTACGACGACGTCGGTCGTGGTGGTGCAGTCCGGGTCGCTGCCGTCGGCCGGGCAGTTGCCGCCGGGCAGGTCGCCCACCACGGTGTTGGTCAGCTTCTTGTCTCCGGCGGCCGGCTTCCTGACCGTGACGGTGTAGGTCAGCCGGGCGCTCTCGCCGACCCCCAGGTCACCGGTCCAGCTGAGCTTCGGGGCGGTGTAGTCCGTGGTGCCGCTGGTGGCGGTGGCGTCGTCGTCGTAGGTCGCGTCGTCCAGCACCTCGCCGAGGTCGTCGGTGACGGTCAGCGCGTCGAGCGGGGTGTTGCCGCTGTTGGTGATGTCGACGGTGTAGGCGACCTTGTCGCCGGGGGCGGCGCTGGTGCGGTCGACGGTCTTCTCGACGAGGTAGGCGGGCTTGGAGGACACCGTGTTGCGCACGGTGTTGCTGGTGCGCTCCTGGTCGCGGCCCGTCTGCTTGCCCTGGAAGGCGACCGTGGCGGTGTCGTCCAGCTTCGTGCCCGGGGCGGTGTCGGCCGCGACCTTCGCCTTGAACGCGACGGTACGGGACGCGCCGGGTGCCAGGTCGGCGGAGGTGCAGTTGACGGTGGTTCCCTCCACGGCGCAGTCCGGGTTGGAGCCGTCGACGTACGTGGTGCCGGCGGGGAGCTTGTCGGTGAGGATGACGTCCGTGGCCGTGTCCAGGTCGTCGGTGGTGCCGTCGGCGTGCTTGTTGGTGAGGGTGAACGTGTAGGTGATGGTGTCGCCGGGGCCGACCAGTCCGGGCGGGCTGTCGGTGGTGCTGCCGGGCGGGTCGTTGGCCTTGGTGAGCTGTAGGTCCGGCTCGTGGGCCGCCAGGGCCAGCCAGACGGCCTGGGGTTCCAGCGCGTCGCCCGCGCCGTTGATCCGGAGCAGGGCCTGAGTGCTGCCGGCGGGGATCTTGCCGGTCACGTCGAGGATGCGGGCGTCGTAGCCGTAGTTGTTGACGGGGGCCGGGGTGCGGGTGGTGATGTTGGCGCCGGTGCCGTCGGTGGCGACGTTGTCGATGCGGCTGGTGAAGGCGTTGTCGGTGGCGACACCGGTCGGGCCGGGCATCAGCAGCTCGGTGAGGTTGCCCGCCTCGGAGCCGACCAGGGCCTGGTCGCCGGCGATCGGCGCGTCGCCGTCCCCGACGGTGACGCCCATCGTGGCCGCCGCCGGGCCGCCGGCCGGTGTGCGGATGCCGGCCAGGGTGAGGGTGGCGAGGTTGTCGGGGTCGCGCAGCAGCTGGTAGCCGTCCCAGACCTGGAGGTAGCGCAGGGGCTGCGCGGGGTCCTCGTAGGCGACGACCAGTGACCAGCCGCCCCAGCAGCCCACGTTGTTGCCGCCGTGGTTCTGGGCGGAGGAGCGTCCGCTGCAGGCCTGGATGTCGGAGACGGTGTACGTCCCCGCTCCCGCCGCCTTGACCTCGGCGGTGACGTCCTTGACGGCGCCGGCGGCCATCAGCGGCTCCGGTGGCGTACCGCCGACCTTCTGGTCGAAGTAGTCGTAGGTGTCCGCGGTGACCTGCTGGTACTCGCTCGACCCGGGGACCTTCCAGGACACCCGGTCGCCCTTGGCGAGGTCGCCGGAGGTGCCGTTGGTGCTCGTACCGGTGGGGTTGAACTGCCAGTAGAGCCGCGCGGAAAGGACGGTGGCGCCCGCCGGCAGCTCCAGTACGGCGGAGGAGGCGTTGGGGCCCGGGGCGTCGGGGTCGGACTTCACGAACATGGTCCGGCCGTTGTTCGAGCCCTCGGTGTCGGAGCAGACGGTGCCGTCGCTGTCGTCGCAGGTCAGCACCGAGTTGGAGGCCATCGTCAGGTTGCCGTGCGTGAGCAGGGTGACCACCGGGTCCGGGCCGATCGGCCGCTGGGACCCGGCCCCGCGCGGGGCTGTCTGGAAGGCGTTCGCCGCTGGTGGCGACCCCAGGGCCAGAGCGGCCACCGTGAAGGTGCCCACCACGGGCAGCAGGATTCTTCCCGGCCGCCCACGCAGCTGGTGACGACGGATCATGTGTGACGCCTCTCGCGGGCGGAGTTCCCGGTCGGCGCCTGTCGCCGACCGCACAGGGCCGCCACCAGGAGCGGTCCCGGCGGCGGCACGGGCGTCAGCATCACACGGGGTGATCCCTCGTTCGGGTGGGACACGCGCACCCGTTCATACCTTTCGTACGAGAATATGAAGGATGCCCGCTGTGCCGGGAAAACGAAGGAGGCCCACCCCGTGATCGGGGTGGGCCTCCTCGGCGTCGGACGGGTGCCGGACGGGGATCAGACCGTGCGGAACGCCAGGACCACGTTGTGGCCGCCGAAGCCGAAGCTGTTGTTGATCGCGGCGATCGTGCCCTGGGGGAGCTCGCGGGGCTCGCCGCGGACGATGTCCGCGTCGACCTCGGGGTCCAGGTCGTCGATGTTGATCGTCGGCGGGGCCAGACGGTTGTGGAGCGCCAGGACCGTCGCGACGGTCTCGATGCCGCCCGCGCCGCCCAGGAGGTGACCGGTCATCGACTTGGTCGCGGAGATCGCGACGTGGTCGAGGTCGTCGCCCAGGACCTTCCGCAGCGCCTTGATCTCGGCGACGTCGCCCTGCGGCGTCGACGTGGCGTGCGCGTTGAGGTGGACGACCTCGGACGGCTTGAGGTCCGTCGAGTCGAGCAGGTTCTGCATGGCGGCGGCGATGCCCCGGCCGGTCGGCTCGGGCTGCGCGATGTGGTGGCTGTCGGCCGACAGGCCCTGGCCGAGGACCTCGCAGTAGATGCGCGCGCCGCGCGCCTTCGCGTGCTCCTCGGACTCCAGGATCACGACGCCCGCACCCTCGCCGAGGACGAAGCCGTCCCGGCCGGTGTCGTACGGACGCGAGGCCTTCGTCGGCTCCGCGTTGTTCTTGGACATCGCCATCATGTTGGCGAAGGCGGCGATCGGCAGCGGGTGGATCGCGGCCTCGGTACCGCCGGCCACGACCACGTCGGCCCGGCCGGTACGGATCATCTCGACGGCGTAGCCGATCGCCTCGGCGCCCGACGCGCACGCGGAGACCGGGGTGTGGACGCCCGCCCGGGCGTTCACCTCCAGACCCACGTTGGCGGAGGGGCTGTTCGGCATGAGCATGGGCACGGTGTGCGGGGAGACGCGGCGAACGCCCTTCTCCTTCAGCACGTCGTACTGGTCGAGCAGCGTGGTGACACCGCCGATGCCGGAGGCGATGACGGAACCGAGCCGCTCGGGCACGATCTTCTCGTCCTCGCCGGCGGGGGCGGTGTAGCCCGCGTCGGCCCAGGCCTCACGGGCCGCGATCAGCGCGAACTGCGCCGAGCGGTCCAGCTTGCGGGCGAGCGGGCGGGGCAGGACGTCACCGGGGTCGACGGCGGCGGTCGCGGCGATCTGCACGGGCAGCTCCGCGAAGCGCTCGCCCTCAAGGGGCTTGACGCCGGAGCGACCAGCGAGAAGACCTTCCCAGGTCGACGCGGAGTCGCCACCCAGCGGTGTGGTTGCGCCGATACCGGTAACGACCACGGTGCGATTGGTCGAGCTCACAGGAATTCGTTCTCCATGTGTGTGATGGTCGGAATACGGCGCCACCGCCGGGTGGCGGACCGAGTCAGCAGGGGCCGAATCAGGCCTGGTGCTTCAGGATGTAGTCGGCAGCGTCGCCGACCGTCTTGAGGTTCTTGACGTCCTCGTCCGGGATCTTGACCTCGAAGCGCTCTTCGGCGGCGACGACGACCTCGACCATGGACAGGGAGTCGACGTCCAGGTCGTCGGTGAAGGACTTGTCCAGCTGGACGTCCTCGACCGGGATGCCGGCGATCTCGTTGACGATCTCGGCGAGACCCTTGACGACCTGCTCCTGGGTGAAGGCCATGGTGGCGCTCCTTCTGTGATTGCTTCGGTAAAAGGGCTTCCGGAAGGATCCGGGTGCCTAGGGGAGGGTAACGACCGTCGCGGCGTAGACGAGACCCGCCCCGAAGCCGATGACGAGCGCGGTGTCGCCGCTCTTCGCCTTCCCGGTCGCCAGGAGCCGCTCCATCGCGAGCGGAATCGAGGCGGCCGAGGTGTTGCCGGTGGTTTCCACGTCACGGGCGATCGTGACGTGCTCCGGCAGCTTCAGAGTCTTCACCATCGAGTCGATGATCCGCATGTTCGCCTGATGCGGGATGAAGACGTCCAGGTCGTCCGCCGTGATGCCGGCGGCGTCCAGCGCCTGCTGGGCGACCTTCGCCATCTCGAAGACGGCCCAGCGGAAGACCGCCTGGCCCTCCTGCGTGATGGCGGGGAACTTGATCTCGCCGGCCTCGTTGAGCGGCAGCTTCGAGACGTCGCCGACGTGGAACTCGTTCCACGGCACGGTCTGCTTGATCGTCTCGGACTTGTCGCCCTCGGAACCCCAGACGGTCGGGCCGATGTGCGGCTCGTCCGAGGGGCCGACGATCACGGCACCGGCGCCGTCGCCGAACAGGAAGGCCGTCGCGCGGTCCTCCAGATCCGTCAGGTCGCTGAGCCGCTCGACGCCGATCACGAGGACGTACTCCGCAGAGCCCTCGACGATCATGCCCTTGGCGAGGGTCAGGCCGTAGCCGAAGCCCGCGCAGCCGGCGGAGATGTCGAACGCGGCGGGGTTACCGGAGCCGATCTTGTCGGCGATCTCGGTGGCCACGGCCGGGGTCTGCTTGAAGTGCGACACCGTGGAGACGATCACGGCACCGATCTGCTCCGGGGTGATCCCGGCGTCCGCGATGGCCTTGCCGGAGGCCTCCACCGACATGGCGGTGACGGTCTCCTCCGGGGAGGCCCAGTGACGGGTGGAGATGCCGGAGCGCGAGCGGATCCACTCGTCGGACGAGTCGATCTTCTCGAGGATCACCTCGTTCGGCACGACCCGGGTCGGGCGGTAGCCGCCGACACCCAGGATCCGCGCGTACGGGGCGCCCTTGCTGGGCTTGATCTTCGACATGCTTCTCGACACTCCTTCTCAGACGGCCGCGTGCTCGGCGATGAGCGTACGGGCCGCGTCGAGGTCGTCGGGGGTCTTGAGGGCGACGGTGGCCACACCCGGCAGCGCGCGCTTGGCGATGCCGGTGAGGGTGCCGCCCGGGCACACCTCGATCAGGGCGGTCGCGCCGAGCTCCTGGAAGGTCTCCATGCACAGGTCCCAGCGGACCGGGTTGGCGACCTGGCCGACCAGACGCGCGAGGACCTCGGCGCCGGTGGCGACGGTCCGCCCGTCCTTGTTGGAGACGTACGTCACGGTCGGGTCCGCCGGGGACAGCGCGGCGGCCGCCTCCTCCAGCTTCGCGACGGCGGGCGCCATGTGGTGCGTGTGGAACGCGCCGGCGACCTTCAGCGCGACGACACGGCGCACGCCCTCCGGCTTGTCCGCGTCCAGGGCGGCCAGCTGCTCCAGCGTGCCGGCGGCCACGATCTGGCCGGCGCCGTTCACGTTGGCCGCGGTCAGGCCGAGCTTCTCCAGGTGCGGGACGGTCACCTCGGGGTCGCCGCCGAGCAGCGCCGACATGCCGGTCGCGGTGACCGCGGCGGCCTCGGCCATCGCGAGACCGCGGGTACGGACGAGGCGCAGCGCGGCGGTGTCGTCGAGGACACCCGCGAACGCGGCGGCGGTGAACTCGCCGACGCTGTGACCGGCGACGGCGCCGGGCGACACGTCACCGAGGGCCGCGGCCGAGAGCAGGCCGGCGGCGACCAGCAGCGGCTGCGCCACGGCGGTGTCACGGATCTCGTCCGCGTCGGCCTTCGTGCCGTAGTGGACGAGGTCGAGCCCGATGGCCTCGGACCACGCCGCGATGCGGTCGGCGGCACCGGGGAGTTCGAGCCAGGGAGTCAGGAAGCCGGGCGTCTGAGCGCCTTGGCCGGGAGCGACGAGTACGAGCACCCTCACACTCTCTCTTGGGGACGGCTCCCAGCGCCCGTGAGGACAAGGACGAAGAACCGTCGGGGGAATTGTTGGTCTTCGACAAAAGTCTAGGACTGGGGATCTCCGTCGGCCAAGCGTCCGAGAATGAGCGCGATCCGCAGCGTGAACGCGGAGCGGACATCGGAGGGTGACCAACCGGTGACGTCGGTCACACGTCGAAGCCGGTAGCGCACGGTGTTGGGGTGCACGAACAGCATCCGCGCCGCGCCTTCGAGACTGCTCGCCTGCTCCAGGTAGACGCTCAGCGTCTCCAGGAGCGCCGAGCCCGCCTCCTCCAGCGGTCTGTAGATCTCCTCCACCAGCTGGTCGCGTGCCGAAGGGTCGGAGGCGATGGCGCGCTCCGGGAGGAGATCGTCCGCCAGGACCGGGCGGGGCGCGTCCTGCCAGGCGGTGCAGGCCTTGAGGCCGGCCGCCGCGGCCTGCGCGGAGCGGGTCGCGGCCAGCAGGTCGGGGACGACGGGACCGGCCACGACCGCACCCGGCGCGTACGGGCCGATCAGCGACTTCGCCACGGCGAGGGGGTTGTCGCTGCCGCCGGCGATGACGACGAGCCGGTCGCCGAGGACGCCGGTGAGGACCTGGAGCTTGGCGTGCCGGGCGGCCCGCCGGATCGCCTCCACGGTCAGCTCGCTGTCCCCGTCGGGGGCCGTGCCGAGGATCACGCAGACGTGGTCCGGCGAGTTCCAGCCGAGGGCGGCGGCCCGGGAGACGGCGCCCTCGTCGGCCTCGCCGGAGAGCACCGCGTTCACCACGAGCGACTCCAGGCGCGCGTCCCACGCGCCCCGGGCCTCGGCGGCCTGCGCGTACACCTGGGCGGTGGCGAAGGCGATCTCCCGGGCGTAGACGAGCAGCGCCTCGCGGAGCACGGACTCGTCGCCGGGGGCGGCGACCTCCTCGATCGCCGACTCCATGACCTCGATGGTCGTGCGGACCATCTCCACGGTCTGGCGCAGGGTGATCGCCCGGGTCAGCTCGCGGGGCGCGGTGCCGAAGACGTCCGTCGAGATCGCCTGCGGCGTCTCGGGGTGCCGGAACCACTCGGTGAACGCGGCGATACCGGCCTGGGCGACCAGACCGATCCACGAACGGTTCTCGGGCGGCATCGCCCGGTACCACGGCAGCGTCTCGTCCATGCGGGCGATGGCGCCGGCGGCGAGTCTCCCGGAGGACTGTTCGAGGCGCTTCAGGGTCGCGGCGTGCGGATGAGCGGCGTTCGTGGGTTCTGGCACGGGGACAAGACTGCCTTATCAGGGCGCCGACATGCGGGGGCGGGGCGGATTCACCCGGGCCGCCCGCACTACCGTACGTACCGTGACACGCATCCAGCGGGCGGCGGAGCGGTACCCCGGGGGCGAACCGGCGGCCGGGATCGAGACCCGCCACGCCCTCTCCTTCGGGCCGTACTACGACCCCGACAACCTCCGCTTCGGCGCGCTCCTCGCCTGCAACGAGGAGCGGCTCGCGCCGGGTGCGGGCTTCGACGAGCATCCGCACAGCCACACCGAGATCGTCACCTGGGTCGTCGAGGGCGAGCTCACCCACCACGACACGGCCGGTCACACCACCGTCGTCCGCCCCGGCGACCTCCAGCGGCTCGGCTCCGCCGGGGGCGTCCGGCACGTCGAACGCAACGACGCCGACGTGCCCCTGGTCTTCGTGCAGATGTGGCTCGCCCCGCTGACGCCGGGCGGGGACCCCTCGTACGAGGTGGTGCGCGCGCTCGACGGGGCGTACGACCTGCCGGCGGCGGACGCGCGGCTGCACGTCCTGCGACCGGCGGCGGGCGAGCGCACCGCCGTACCGGACGCCGACTTCGCGTACGTCCATGTCGTACGCGGCACGGTCGTGCTCGACGGCGACGCACTCGGCTCCGGCGACGAGCTCCGCCCCGGCGACGCCGCCCGGATCACCGACGCCGAGGGCCGCACACTCGCCGCCACGACCGATGCGGAGGTCCTGATCTGGGAGATGTCGGACTGGCGCAAGGCCCTGGGCTGACCCTTCAGGCGAGCGCGCTCTTCGCCTTCCACTGCGCCCAGCTCAGGTTCCACGCCCCGTAGCCGTTGCCCTCCGCGACCGTGCCCTTGGTGTCGCGGCCGATGATCTCGAAGGGGTCGCCGACGTTCACCTGGCCGTAGAACGACGCGGCGTTCTCGTCGCTCATGCCGATGCAGCCGGAGCTCTTGTTGGCCTTGCCGAAGTACGCCGCGTTCCACGGCGCAGCGTGCGCGTACATGCCCGACCAGGTCAGCCGCATCGAGTAGTCGACCATCTTGTCGTAGGCGTCGCCGAGGCCCACCGTCTCCGAGTTCATGTTGATGGTGCCCTCCTTCGCCATCAGGACCGCCGTGCCCCGCCAGGACCGCTTGTCGCCGCCCGGGGTGCCGCCGGACACCGGGATCGTGCGCACCGCGCGCCCGTCCCGCACCACGGTCAGCTTCTGCCGGTCCAGGTCGACCTTGACGACCTGCGCGGCGCCGACGGTGAAGCCCGTGCGGTAGTCCCGGACGAACCAGCCGCCGCCCGAGTCCGTGCCGTTCAGGTCCGCTTCGAGGGTGACCTTCGTGCCGGGCTTCCAGTACTCCCGCGGCCGCCAGTCCGCCCTGTCGCGGCCCGAGTAGTCCTTCACCCAGCCCCAGGAGCCCTCGGTGGCGTTCGACGTGGTGACCTTCAACTGCCGCTCCACGTCCGCCTTCCGCGTCACCGGCAGGTCGAAGACGATCGACAGGGGGTGCCCGATGCCCACCGTCGTGTTCTTGCCGGGCGCCAGGGTCAGCTTGTTGACCTTCTTCGCTTCCGGCGTCGAGAAGGAGGACCGGGTCGTCGCCTCCTTGCCGTCGGCGGTACGGGACGTCACCTCCACCGTGTACGAGGTGCCCGGCGCCGCCTTGCGGTCCGACGTCCAGGTCGTCCCGCCCGCCCCCGTACGGCCGGTGAGGACCCCGCCCTCCGCGTCGGCGACCTTCACCGCCGCGAGCGTGCCGCCCGCCGCGGTCACCGAGACCGGCCGGCCGGCCGCCGGATCCACGACCGTCACCTTCGCCGGGGACGCCGCCGACGCAGGGTCCCGCGTCCCCGACGGGCCGGGGCCGCTCGCCGCCTGGGCGGAACAGGCGGTGAGCGAGACGCCCAGCGCGACGGCGGCGAGGACGGAACGGGCGGAACGGGATGTGCGTATCGGCAGCACGGAAGACCTCCGCGAGAGGAGAAGGGAAGGAAGAAGGGGGGATGTTCCGGACTGTAGGCCGCGTACGCCGCCCGCGGGCCGCCCGGAGCCCGTGTGACAAGGGCTGCGGCGCAACCGTCATCGTCCGGTCACAATCACCGCGCGCACCCGTCGAATTCGGCTGTGAGCCTGCTGTGCGCCCCACCACCGAGGGGCGGAACCAGGAGGCTCCCGTTGTGTCAGCGCTGCTCGTGACGGCCGCACCCACCGACCGCCGCACCCCCGCGGGCCCGGTCAGGCTCGGCCCCGTGACCCCCGAGACGTACCGGGCCTTCCTCGCCTCCCGCTCCACCGGCGCGGACGGCCCCAGCTTCCTGCAACTCCCCTCCTGGGCGGAGGTCAAGGACGGCTGGCGCCATCAACTCGTCGGCTGGGGGCCCGAGTCCGGTGACCTCACCGGCGTCGCCCTCGTCCTGCTCCGCCAGTTCCCCGGCACCCGCAAGTACTTCGCCTATCTCCCCGAAGGGCCCGTCGCCGACTGGTCCGACCCCGACCTGGACGGCTGGCTGTCCCCGCTCCTCGGCCACCTGCGCGCCTCCGGCGTCTTCGCCGTCCGCATGGGCCCCGGCCCCGCCTACCGCCGCTGGAGCGCCGCCACCGCCAAGGCCGCCACCGGACCCGGCCGCCGCCTCGCCGACGTCCTCGCCGACGAGGTCGACCCGCTCGGCACCGTCGTCGCCGAACGCCTCAGGGCCCGCGGCTGGCGCAAGTGCGGCGGCGACTCCGAGGACGGCGCCGACGCCCAGCCCCGGCACGTCTTCCAGGTCCCGCTCGCCGGCCGCTCCACCGACGACCTCTGGTCCGGCCTCAACCAGGAGTGGCGGCGCAACGTCCGCAAGGCCGGCAAGTCCGGCGTCGAGATCACCATCGGCTCCGCCGCCGACCTGCCCGAGTTCTACCGGCTGCTCCGCATCACCGAGGAGCGCGACGGCTTCCGCCTCGGCCGCTCCCTCGCCTACTACGAGCGCCAGTACGCCGTCCTCAACGCCGAACAGCCCGGCCGCATGCGGCTCTACCTCGCCCGCCACGAGGGCGAGATACTCGCGGCCCACACCATGGTCACCGTCGGCGCCCGCGTCTGGTACCAGACCGGCGCCTCCGCCGACCACCGCCGCGAGGTCCGCCCCTCCAACGCCCTCCAGTGGCGCATGATGCTCGACGCCCACGCCCTCGGCGCCGCGGTGTACGACCTCCGCGGGGTACCCTCCACCCTCGATCCGGACGACCGCGCCCACGGGCTCCTGCGCTGGAAGCTCGGCACGGGCGGACAGGTCGTCGAGACGCTGGGGGAGTGGGAGATTCCGATGCAGGGCACGACCAACCAGGCGCTGTTCCGCGCCTTCCAGGCATATCTGGCCCGCCGGTGACGAGCCCGGCAGCCACGCTCACCGCCACGCGCCGGAGGGCGAAGGCCCCCTCCGCGCTCCGCTCCGGCGCCCTCATGGCCGCGGGGTCGCTGGTCTCCCGCGCCACCGGCTTCGTCCGGGCCTCCGTCGTCGCCGCCGCGCTCGGCGCGGCCGCCGTCGCCGACGGCTACGCGGTGGGCAACTCCGTCCCCACCATCGTCTACATGCTGCTCCTCGGCGGCGCCCTCAACGCCGTCTTCGTCCCCGAGCTGGTCAAGGCGGCGAAGGAACACGAGGACGGCGGCGTCGCCTACACCGACCGGCTCCTCACCCTCTGCGCGCTCGCCCTCACCGTCCTCACGGCCGCCGCCGTGTTCGCCGCGCCGCTGATCGTCGACACGTACACCGACTACACCGGCGCGCAGCGCGAGATGACGGTCGCCTTCGCCCGGGCCTGCCTGCCGCAGATCCTCTTCCTCGGCCTCTTCACCCTCCTCGGCCAGGTCCTCAACGCCCGGGGCCGGTTCGGCGCCATGATGTGGACCCCCGTCCTCAACAACGTGGTCGTCGTCGCCGTCTTCGGCCTCTTCCTCGTCGTGAGCGACGGCGGCGAGCTCACCTCCGGCGAGACCGCCCTCCTCGGCTGGGGCACCACCGCCGGCATCGCCGCCCAGGCCCTCGCCCTCCTGCCCTCGCTGCGCGCCGCCGGCTTCCGCTGGCGCCCCCGCTTCGACTTCCGCGGCAGCGGCCTCGCCGCGCCGCTCCGCGCGGCGGGCTGGCTCGTGCTGCTCGTCCTCACCAACCAGGGCGCGTACTGGGTGACCACCTGGCTCGCCACCTCCTCGGGCTCCGACACCTCGGGCGGCGGCGGCCTCGCCGCGTACAACAACGCCTATCTGCTGTGGAGCGTCCCGCACGGCATCATCACCGTCTCCCTCGTCACCGCGCTGCTGCCCCGGATGAGCGGCGCCGCCGCCGACGGCGACCTCGCGGGCGTCCGCCGGGACGTCGACTACGCGCAGCGGACCAGCGCGGCGGCGGTCGTCCCGGCGGCCTGCGCGCTCCTCGCCCTCGCCGTCCCGCTGATGACGGTGGTCTTCCAGTACGGGGCGACCGACGGCGACGACATCCGCGCGATGTCCTGGATCCTCATCGCCTTCGCGCCCGGCCTCGTCGCCCTCTCCGGCCAGTACGTGTGCACCCGCGCCTTCTACGCCCTGCGCGACACCCGTACGCCGTTCCTCCTCAACCTGGTGATCGCCGGCCTCAACGCAGGGCTCTCCCTGGCCGCGTACCACTACCTCCCGACCCGCTGGGCCGTCGCGGGCATGGCCGCCGGCTACTCGATCGCCCTGTGGGCGGGCTGGGCCCTCACCGCGTACGTCCTCGGGCGCCGGCTGCGGGGGGCCTCCGGCGCGGGCACCTCCGGGGAGAGCGGCGGCGCGGGCTCCGCGCTCGCACGGCTCCTCGTCGCCGCCGTCCCCGCCGCCGGGTACGCCCTGCTCGTCGCCGACCTGACGGGCGCGGCGGCCGGTGCCGTCGTCGCCGGGCTCGCCGGAGGCCTGACCGTCCTCGCCGTCTTCGCCCTGCTCGCCCGCCCCCTCCGCCTCGTCGAGGTGCAGGCCCTCCTCACCACCGGCACCACCCGCCTCCGCGGCCTCGCGCGGCGGGCCTGACCCACCCGGCACCCCCTCTCCGGGGAGGCCCCGAACGACCCTGGGATACTCCACAGATGCCCCGCGTGCTCCTCATAGAAGACGACCCCTCCGTCCGCGAGGGCGTCGAACTCGGGCTGCGCCGCCGCGGGCACGAGGTGCTGACCGCGGCCACCGGGGAGGCCGGGCTCGCCGCCCTCGGGGAGTTCCGGCCGGACCTGCTCCTCCTCGACCTGATGCTGCCCGGCCTGAACGGCGTCCAGGTCTGCCACCGGGTCCGGGAGAGCAGCCAGCTGCCGATCATCATGCTCACCGCCCGCGGCGACGACTTCGACGTCGTCATCGGCCTGGAGGCCGGCGCCGACGACTACATCGTCAAGCCCGCCCGTACCGAGGTCATCGAGGCGCGGATACGGGCCGTGCTGCGGCGGATCGAGGAGCCCGGCGCGGGCCGCCCGGCCGTCGAGTTCCACGGCGAGCTCGCCGTCGACCGGGCCGGACTCACCGTCGCCAAGGCGGGGGAGCGGCTCGCCCTCGCCCCCTCCGAGCTGAAGCTGCTGCTCCACCTCACGGCCGCCCCCGAGCAGGTCTTCAGCAGACAGCAGCTCCTCGAACACGTCTGGGAGCACAGCTACCACGGCGACGCCCGGCTGGTCGACGCCTGCGTCCGCCGGCTGCGCAACAAGATCGAGGACACCCCCGGCGAACCCCGCTACATCCAGACGCTGCGCGGCTTCGGCTACCGCTTCGGACCCCTGTGAAGACCCGCGTGAAGACCGGCGGCGTGAAGACCCGTGTGGAGACCGGCGTGGAGACCGGCGTGGAGACCGGCGTGAAGACCCGCGTGAAGACCCGCGTGGGTCCGGATCCGGAGGCCGGGCGCGAACCGGACGCCGGCTCCGGACCCGAACCGGCCCCCCGCCGCCGGAGGGCCCGCGGCCCCCGCACGCGCCCCTTCGGCCTGCGCACCCGGCTCGTCCTCGCGTTCCTGCTCGTCGCGGC
This sequence comes from Streptomyces sp. NPDC042346, assembly GCF_055581845.1. Lineage (NCBI taxonomy): Bacteria > Bacillati > Actinomycetota > Actinomycetes > Kitasatosporales > Streptomycetaceae > Streptomyces > Streptomyces sp. NPDC042346. The sequence goes on from NZ_JBVJEH010000003.1 coordinate 550,437, forward strand.
CGTCGGCTGCGGCACCACCGCCGCCCTCACCTACCGGGCCGCCCGCAACGCCATCCTGGAGCAGGTCCAGGACACCGCCATGTCCGCCTTCCGCGAGCAGGTCCAGGGCCTCGGCACCTCCCTGCCCGTCGAGGCCGACACCGTGAAGAGCCAGGTCCTCCTGATCGCCCGCCAAGGGAAGCCCCGCCCCTGGCGCGTCTACGCCGAGTACGGCGCTCTCCGCGTCTCCTCCGCCGACCGCCCCACCTCCTCCGTCATCACCCCCGAGCTGCGGGCCCGGGCCAACGCGTCCGCCGCCCCGCACGGCAGCTTCCAGCGCGTCGTCAAGAACGGCATCCCGTACCTGACGATGGCCGTCCCCACCGTCTTCTACGCCCTCTCCCCGAACGACGACGCCACGCAGCCCACCGGCCTCGTCTTCTACGCCGTCATGGAGCTCGACGAGGAGGAGGCCAACATCGAGGCCATGGTCACCGCCGCCCGCGACGGAGCCCTCCCCGCCCTCGCCGTCGCCCTGATCCCCGCTCTCCTCGCCGCGCGCGGCGTCCTCCGCCCCGTACGCGAGCTGCGGCTCGCCGCCCACAACATGGGCCGCGGCCGGCTCGACACCCGGATCCAGGCCAAGGGCAGCGACGAACTCTCCGACCTCGCCCGCACGTTCAACGAGTCCGCCGCCGAGCTCGAACGGTCCGTCGCCGAACTCCGCCGCGCCGAGACCCGCGCCCGCCGCTTCGCCTCCGACGTCTCGCACGAGCTGCGCACCCCGCTCGCCGGCATGCTCGCCGTCACCGAGGTCCTCGACGAGGACGCCGACTCCGGGACCCTGGACAGCGACACCGCCCGCGCCGTCCGGCTGATCAGCGCCGAGACCGGCCGGCTCGCCGTCCTCGTGGAGGACCTGATGGAGATCTCCCGCTTCGACGCGCGCGCCGCCGAGCTCCACACCGACGAGGTCGACGCCGCCGACTGCGTCCGCATGACCCTCCGGAACCGGCACTGGACCGACCCCGCGTCCGTCGTCCCGGACCTCGCCCCGGGCATCAGGGCCCGCCTCGACCCGCGCCGCTTCGACGTCGTCGTCGCCAACCTCGTCGGCAACGCCCTGCGGCACGGCGGCGCGCCCGTGACCGTCCGGGTGTACGAGGAGGGGGACCACTTCGTGACGGAGGTCGCCGACCGGGGTCCTGGCATCCACCCGGACGTCCTGCCGCACGTCTTCGACCGCTTCTACAAGGCGGACCCGGCCCGGACGCGCTCGGCGGGCAGTGGCCTCGGCCTCGCGATCACCCTGGAGAACGTCCGACTGCACGGAGGCACCGTGGAGGCCGCCAACCATCCCGGCGGCGGCGCCGTCTTCACCGTGAGGATGCCCCGGTGACCCGCCGCCGGCCGGGCCTCGCGGCCCTCGCGGCCCTGGCCGGGCTCCTGCCGCTGGCCGGCTGCGGCATCCAGGGGACCGACGTCGTCGAGGCGGGCGCCGCCGCGACCGTCCTCGTCGCGCCGAATCCCGGGTCCCGGATGGTGCTGTACTTCGTCGGCCCGGACGGCCGCTCCATGCCGGTGGCCCGTGACGTCGGGTTCGGGAGCCCGGACTCCACCGGCGAGGTCGACCTCTCGGGGAACGCCCGGGGCCACGCCGACGGATCCGGCACGGGCGCCGACCAGAAGATCCCGGGCGCGCACATGCCCGGCACCAAGGTGCTCTCCGCGCTCCTCGCCGGGCCGAGCGGGGCCGAGGCCGCCGCGGGCCTGACCACCGCCCTGCCGCGCGGCGTCGGCGCTCCGCAGGTCCAGGTGGAGAGGCCCGCCGGCTCGCAGGCCGGCCGACTGCTGCGGCTGCGGGCCCCGTTCAAGGTCACGGACCTGCCGCCGGCGGCCGTCCGCCAGCTGGTGTGCACGGCCGGCTACGCGGACGATCCGGAAGGCCGGACGGAGGTGGCCGTCGCCGGCCTCGACGGCTTCCTGGCGCCGGCCACCTGCGCGGAGACGCTGGGGGCGGCCGGGGCGTCGGGGGCGTCCGGCGAATAGCGCCCGGTCAGGCCGCGCCTGGCCGCGCTCAGGACGCGCTCAGGACGCGCTCAGGACGCGCTCAGGACGCGCTCAGGACGCGCTCAGGACGCGCTCAGGACGTGCTCAGGACGTGCTCAGGCCGCGCGCAGCTCCGCGAGGACCGCGTCCGTGAACGGCGGCCAGGCCTCGACCGCCCACGGCCCGAAGGGCCGGTCGGTGAGGGCCACGCACGCGGCCCGCGCGTCCGGATCGATCCACAGGAACGTCCCGGACTGCCCGAAGTGCCCGAAGGTGCGCGGCGAGGAGGTGGCGCCCGTCCAGTGCGGGGACTTGCCGTCGCGGATCTCGAAGCCGAGCCCCCAGTCGTTCGGCCGCTGGTGCCCGTAACCGGGCAGGATGCCGGTCAGACCGGGGTACGTGACGGTCATCGCGTCGAGGACGGTCCGGGCGTCGAGCAGCCGGGGCGCCTGCACCTCGGCGGCGAACCGCACCAGGTCGTCGACGGTCGACACGCCGTCCTTGGCGGGCGAGCCCTCCAGCGTCGTCGAGACCATGCCGAGCGGCTCCAGGACCGCCTGGTGCAGATACTCGGCGAAGGGGATGTCGGTCGCCTTGGCGACGTGGTCGCCGAGCGCCTCGAAGCCGGTGTTGGAGTAGATCCGGCGGGTGCCGGGGGCCGCCATGACCCGGTTCTCGTCGAAGGCGAGCCCCGAGGTGTGGGCCAGCAGGTGGCGGACGGTCGCGCCCTCGGGCCCGGCGGGCTCGTCGAGGTCGATCGCCCCCTCCTCGTACGCGACGAGGACGGCGTACGCCGCGAGCGGCTTGGTGACCGAGGCGAGCGGGAAACGCCGCCCGGTGGGGCCGTGGGTCCCGGCCAGGGTGCCGTCCGCACGGACGACGGCGGCGGCCGCGGTGGGGACGGGCCAGTTCTCGATCGACGCCAGGCTCGGCACGCTGCTGCTCTGCATGGGGCCGAGCCTACTTGCTTCGAGTGCACTCCAACGTTTTAGCGTGGGGGCATGAGCGCGATCGCGAGCACGAGCACGGCGACGACGACGGCGGCGATGACGGCGATGAGTACAGCGACGAGTGCGGCGGCGAGTACGGCGACGAGTGCGGCGACGAGCACGGCCACCGGCACGAGCGGGACCCGGGCGCACTACACCATCAGCGAGGTCGCCGCCCTGACCGGCCTCTCGGCGCACACCCTGCGCTGGTACGAGCGGATCGGCCTGATGCCGCACGTCGACCGCTCGCACACCGGGCAGCGCCGCTTCGGCGAGCGCGACCTCGGCTGGCTGGCCTTCGTCGGCAAGCTGCGGCTGACCGGCATGCCCGTCGCCGACATGGTCCGGTACGCCGAACTCGTCCGCGAGGGCGATCACACCAGGGACGAACGACGGGAGCTCCTGGAGACCACCCGGCGGGACGTCCTCGCCCGGATCACCGAGCTCCAGGACACGCTCGCCGTGCTCGACGTCAAGATCGGCCACTACGGAACCGCAAGCGGAGGCACCCCCACATGACCAGGATCGACACCGTACGTCTCGGCGGCCAGGACGGCCCGGAGATCGGCGTCCAGGGCTTCGGAGCCATGGGCATCAGCGAGTTCTACGGAGACACCGACGAGACCGCGGCCCGCGACACCCTCGACGCGGCCCTGGAGGCCGGCGTCACCCTGATCGACACGGCCGACGTCTACGGGAGCGGCGCCAACGAGGAGTTCCTCGCGCCCTTCGTCGCCGCCCACCGCGACGAGATCACCCTCGCCACCAAGTTCGCCATCGAGCGGCGCGCCGACGACCCGGCGTACCGGGGCATCCGCAACGACCCCGCGTACGTCAAGCGGGCCGCGGAGGACAGCCTGCGCCGGCTCGGCGTCGACACGATCGACCTCTACTACATGCACCGCCGCGACCCCGACGTCCCGTTCGCCGAGTCCGTCGGCGCGATGGCCGAGCTCGTCCAGGAGGGCAAGGTCCGCTTCCTGGGGCTGAGCGAGGTGACCGGTCCCGAACTGCGCGAGGCCCACGCGGTGCACCCGATCGCCGCCCTCCAGTCGGAGTGGTCGCTCTTCTCCCGGGACGTGGAGCGCAGCGCCGTCGGCGTCGCCGCCGAGCTCGGGGTGACCCTCGTGCCGTACTCGCCGCTCGGCCGGGGCTTCCTGACCGGGGCGTTCGCGGACGCCGGCAAGGACCTGACGGACGACGACTTCCGCCGGCACCAGCCCCGGTTCACCGGCGAGAACGCGGAGCGGAACGCCGCCCTGCTCGACCCGGTCCGGAAGATCGCCGCCGCGCACGGCGCCACCCCGGCGCAGATCGCCCTCGCCTGGGTGCAGCAGCGGTCCGCCGTGCACGGCCTGACGGTCGTCCCCATCCCCGGCACCCGCAAGCGCTCCCGCCTGGAGGAGAACGCTGCCGCCACCCGGATCACCCTCACCACGGCCGAACTGGCCGAACTGGAGCCGATCGCCGGCCTGGTGGCGGGCGACCGGTACCCCGACATGCGGTTCACGTCCCTGTCCCGCGAGGTCTGACACCGCGGTCCCGCGAGGTCTGACACCGCGGTCCGGCGAGGGCTGAGGCCCCCGTCCCGCGAGATCCGACACCGCCGTCCCGCGAGGTCGGCGACCACGCTCACGCCAGCCCCAGGGCGAAGACCGCGAAGCCCGCCGCGAGGAGCCCCGCCACCGTGCGGCGGGCCGGACCGGTCTTCGTCCACGGGGACTCGAAGCCCCGCGCGAACCGCCCGATGAGGAGGAGCAGTCCGGCGAAGACCGGCATCCAGGCCAGCCGGGCCAGGATCCAGCCGACCGAGTCCGGCGCGCCGACCAGGCCGGGGATCTCTCCGAGGTACGAGCCGGGGATCGCCGCCGCGAGCATCGCCGTCTGGTGCCAGCACAGGATCGTCATCGCGGACAGGTTGACCACCACGACCGGCGCCCACAGCGCGGGCCGCTTCAGGAGCCTGCCGAGCCGGTCGCGGAGCAGGATCGCCGCACCGCTCTGCGCGGCGGCGAGGGCGAGGACGAGCAGCGACGGCGGGTGCGAGTTGGTGCGGGCCTCGCCGGGGACGCCGACCATGGACGCCGGGTAGCCGAACCAGACGAGCAGGGCGGCGAAGAGCGCGGCGCCGCCGGCGAGCAGCGCCCAGGCGTGGCGCCGGGTGACCCGGCCCTCGCCCCAGGAGACGCCGAGCTGATAGGCGAAGAGCCAGCCGGGCAGGATGTTCAGGAGGCTCAGCCAGGACGGTACGGCGTCGGCGTACGGCCCGTACCGCAGGAAGTCGACGACGGCGACCGAGGCGAGCAGCGGCGCCGCGGCCCAGACGCCGAGGCGGCGGGCGACCCGGACGCAGTACGGGGTGAGCGCGGTGACCACCGTGTAGACCCCGACGAACCAGAGCGGCTGGATCACCAGCGTGGACGCCGTCCGCAGGGTGTCCACGGGCACGCCGAGGCCGAAGTGGAGCAGCGGCAGCAGCGCCGCCCACACGGCGGTGACCCCGAGCACCGGGCGGCCGAGCCGGGCCAGCCGGCCCTTCAGCCACTCGCCCGTCGAGCCCTTGCGGCGCCGGTAGGAGAGGACGGAGGCGTAGCCGCCGACGAGGAAGAAGATCCCCAGCATCTGGAGGACCCAGCTGACCGGGGCGAGCCCGGCGAAGGTGCCCAGCGGGCTGGCGTTGTGGAGGGCCCCGTCGGAGGAGAGGGTGAAGCCGCCGAGCAGCCAGTGCCCGGTCGGCACGGCGAGCAGGGCGAGGGCGCGGAGCCCGTCGATCGCCCGGTCGCGGTGGGCGGGGGTGCCGGACTCGATCGTCGATGCCGTCTTCCGGGCCATCGTCGTCAGCGTGCTCATCGGACGTCTCCCTCGGCGATCGCGGCGAACGTGCGCAGGGAGCTGGTGCCGGGCGCGAAGTAGCCGCCGTGGCCGGTGGCGTCCTCGGCCGGGACCCGGCGGGCCCCGAAGTCCGGGTCGGTGGGGTCGGCGCCGTGGCCGAGCCCCGCGACCTCGACGTTCGGGATCCGGTCGATCCAGTCGGTGGGATCCTTCGCCGCCCAGACACGGGCGGAGGTGCCGAGCTCGGCGACGTTCGCGGCGCGCATCCCGGGGGAGCCGAAGACCACGAGGTCCTTCGCCTTCAGCTCGTGTGCGGCGAGGCCGCAGACGACGGAGCCGTAGCTGTGGCAGAACACGGACGGCTCGGCGGCCCCGGCGGGCCTGACGGCCGCGAGACCGTCCACGAAGCGGGTGAGACGGTCCGCCCCGGCCTCGGCGAGCCGGCCGGTGGCCGCGTCCAGGCCGACGCCGACGGGGGTGGTGTACCCGGCCCAGGCGACGACCGCCGTACGGCCGCCGGTCGCCCGGTGCAGGGCCCGCGCCATGTCGGCGAGCGGCGTGACGTGGTCGGTGTCGACGTCGGAGCCGGGCACGATCACGGCGACGTGCTCGGCCCGCGCCAGGTCCCCGTACACGAGGGCGAGCTGCCCCCGGCCGCGCGGATCGTGGGCCAGGACCCGCGCCCCGGCGAACCGGCCTTGCGCGGCACGGTCGTTGGCCTCGTACCGCAGGGCCAGGGGAGCGCCGTCGAGGTTCCCGACGACCGTCGGGTGCGTCCGGGCCAGCTCCTGCTGTCGTACGGGAGCGAGTCCCGCGAAGAACCGCGCGGTCCCGGCCGGGCTCATCCCCTCGGGGTCCGGCAGCCCCGCATCCCGCCACGCCCCCGTCCCGACCGGGGCGCCGGTGACGGGCTCCTGGGCGTTCCCGGACGCCCAGCCGGCCGTCCCGGCGATCACGGTGGCCACCAGGGCCACGGTGGTCAGGGTCCTCGCAAAGCGGCGCATGGGGTCGCCCTCCCTCTCCGGTTCTCGCCCTTTCGTCGGCGAGAGGAAGGTAGGAAGACGACGGGTGACGGCACGTCACACCGGGGGGCCAACCACGGGTTGATACCGGGGTAGGGGGTGGATGAGCAGCCAACCCCCCGGCGGGGGTGGGGTTTTCCCCCGGGTCGCGGACGCGGAACCCCGGGAGGAGCCTCTGCGGGGCGGCTCAGGTCGTGCCGGGGGTCACCAGGCCCGACTCGTACGCGAAGACCACGGCCTGCGCCCGGTCGCGCAGGTCCAGCTTGGCGAGGACCCGCCCGATGTGGGTCTTCACCGTCTGCTCCGCGAGGACCAGATGCTCCGCGATCTCCTGGTTGGACAGCCCCCGGGCGATCAGCTCCAGGACCTCCGTCTCGCGCGGGGTGAGACCGTTCAGGCGCAGCGCCGTGGAGTCCCGGCGCGGGGCGGGCCGGGAGGCGGCGAAGTCGGCGATGAGCCGGCGGGTCACGGACGGCGCGAGCAGCGCCTCGCCCGCCGCCACGATCCGTACCGCCGCGATGAGGTCGGCGGGCGGCGCGTCCTTCAGGAGGAAGCCGGACGCGCCCGCGCGCAGCGCCTCGTACACGTAGTCGTCCACGTCGAAGGTGGTCAGCATGAGCACCTTCGGCCGGTGCGTGACGCCGGTCGGCGGGTGGAGGATCTCCCGGGCCGCCGCGAGCCCGTCCAGCTCCGGCATCCGCACGTCCATCAATACGACGTCCGGATGCGTCGAACGGGCCACGTCCACGCCCTGCCGCCCGTCCGGCGCCTCGCCCACCACGTCGATGTCGGGCTGCGCGGCGAGCAGCGCGGCGAAACCGGCCCGCACCATGGCCTGGTCGTCGACGATGATCACGCGGATGGTCACTCGGGGTCCTTGGGGGTCGGGGCCGTCGCCTGGCCGGTCACGCGGGCGCCGGGTCCGCCGTCAGCGGGAGCCGTGCGGCCACCCGGAAGCCGCCGTCCGGCAGCGGCCCGGTGTCCAGCGAGCCGCCCGTCAACCGTACGCGCTCCCGCATGCCGACGAGGCCGTGCCCGGTGCCGGCGGCACCGCGCTCCACCCCGGAACCCGCCTCCGCGCCCGGCCCGTTGACGACGAGGACCGTCAGCCACCCGTCGTCCGACGGCCGGACCGACACCCGGGTCGCCGCGCCCGGCGCGTGCCGGACGACGTTGGCGAGGGCCTCCTGCACGATCCGGTACGCGGACAGGTCCACCGCCTGCGGTACGTCCCCGAGGTCGGCGGCGAGCGACAGCTCGGCCGGCACCCCGGCCCGTACCGTCGCCTCCACCAGCTGCTGGACCCGGTCGAGACCCGGCTGCGGGGCCCGCTCGCCCTCGCTGCCGTCGCTGCGCAGCACGGTGAGCAGCCGCCGCATCTCGGCCAGCGACTCGCGCGCGCTCGTCGCGATGGAGGTGAACTCCTCGCGGGCCGCGTCCGGGAGGTCGGGGATGCGGTACGGCGCCGAGTCCGCCTGCACGGTGATCACGGACATGTGGTGGGCGACGACGTCGTGCAGCTCGCGCGCGATCCGCGCCCGCTCCTCCAGGAGCGTGCGGCGGGACCGTTCGGCCTCGCTGATGGTCTCCTGCTCGACGAGCCGCCGCTGCGCGTCGCCCCGGGCGCGGACGGCCGAGGTGAGGAGCAGCAGCACGCCGCTCAGGACGAGCAGCAGCGTGTGGAGGCTGGTGTCGCCGTCGGGGCGGAAGACCTCCAGGACGTACCCGGCCGCACCGGTCGCCAGCCAGACGCCGAACAGGGCCCGGCGGGACTCGCGCAGGCCGAGCGCGACCATCAGCGCGCAGTAGCCGACGACGACCGGCGCGGTCCAGGGCCACAGGTCCGCGTGGGGGCCGTCGGAGGAGATGAGGGGGAGCGCGCCGAGTACGTCGGCGGTGAAGATCACCCACCAGGCCTGGAGGGGCCGCGAGACGGCGAGCAGCAGCGGCGCGGTCTGGGCGGTGGCGAGGGCCCCGGCCAGGGCGCCGTTGACGCCGTAGTCGTTGACGAGGACGGTGACCGTGGAGGGCAGCAGCGAGGACACGAAGGCCACGGCGACGACGTACGGCAGCAGCCGCACCCACCGCGAGGAGGCCTCGCCGAGCAGGGGAGCGCCGGGGGTGGTCGGGGTGGAGAGCGCGACCCCGAGGCCCTGGAACAACTCGCGTGACCGGGCGCTGAAGCGGCGGATGGGCGGCTCGTGCCGCTGTTCGGTAGCCATGACCCGCCCAGGGTAGGCAGCACGTGTGGCGGCAGGCGTCATACCAAGGAGGGGGCCGCGACCCGATACCGGGGTATGACGTCGGGGCCCGGACGACTCCCTCGGCTCGGACGACTGCCGTCGCTCGGAGGACTGCCGTCGCTCGGAGGACTGCCGTCGCTCGGAGGACTCCCGTCGCTCGGAGGGCTCGCGCGGCCCTGACGACTCCCTCGGCCGTGACGACTCCCTCGGCTCAGAGCTCCGCGAGGAGTTCCGCCTTCTTCGCCGAGAACTCCTCGTCCGTCACGAGCCCCGCCCGGTGCAGGTCGCCCAGGTGCCGGATCCTTTCCGCGACCACCCCGGGGTCGCGGCGCGCCGCGCCGGCCGGTACGGCGACGGGCGCGCGGTCCTTGCCCCGGATCGCCGCGAGGACCGCCGCCGCGAAGGGGAGGGACTCGTGCACCGGCCCGAGACCGAGACCGAAGACGACCGAGGCCGGGTCCCGGTCGGGCTGCGCGGGCCGGGGCGCGCCGTCCCGGGGCACCAGGCGCAGGTACCCGTCGAGGATCTCCGGCGAGCGCCACTCGACGCCGCTGAGCTCCCGTACAGAGAAGGTCTGGTCGCCCGCCTTCCACTTCTCCGAGGACGCGCCCGTCCAGGACCAGCGGAACGCGATCTCCGACGTCCCGTCGAAGCTCGCCCGCCCGTCGTACGTCTTGAAGGACTGCGGCCCCGTGGGCGCGGCCACCAGGAAGCCGTCGGTGGGCGTCACGACCACGGCGTCCCGCTCGGCGTCGCCGTCACCGCCGTCACCGCCGTCACCGGCGTCCCCAGGATCCCGGGGATCCCCGGGATGCACCGCGTCCCGCGGAAGCAGCGCCCGCAGCTCGTCCCGGTAGTACTCGGCGAGCGTCTCCCGGTCCGCCGGCAGCACCAGGCGGTACGGATCGCAGGCCTCCTTGAGCTGGCCCGCGGCCGCCTCCATCAGCGGATCCGCGCCGGGCCTGGGCACGGCGTGCAGCACGACGGTGCCCCGCTTGCCGGGCGTGAGCGTCACCGACGCCAACGCCTCGTGCGGTACTCGTCGTTCGCGCAGCGCGCTGAAGAGCTTCGGCGTGTTGCGGTTCCCCCGTTCGAAGCGGATGACGAGGGCATCGCTCTCGAACTCCCAGGTGGCATGAATTCCGGCCAGCACATCACCCATACGCCTCATCGTAAGCGGCGCGTGCCCGTGCGTCGCCCCTGCGAAAGGTCGGGAAATTCTGTGATCTACGCGCGTCAGGACCCTTCCGCCCCGGATATTCCGTGGTGGCAAGCGCTGTCGGCACGTGCGCAGATCAGCTCCCGGTACTCCCCGACCCCTATGGCCGCGAAGTTGCCGAGGCTCTCCGTACCCGGCTCGAAATAGCCGCCGTGGCCGATCGCTCCGCCCGCGGAGAGCAGCCGCGCGCCGAATTCCGGTTCCACCGGGTCGGCGCCGTGCCCCACCCCGCCCACCTCGACGTGCGGCACGTCCGCGATCCAGTCGTCCGCGTCCCGCATGGCCCACACCCGGGCCCGGGTGGAGAGGTCCGCCGCGCGCTCGACCCGCATGCCCGGGCTCCCGGCCACGGCGAGATCCGTCACCCGGGCGGGCAGCCGGGGCGCGGCGAGCCCGCACAGGACGGAGCCGTAGCTGTGGCAGAAGAGCGCCACCCGGGCGGTCCCGGGCAGCGCCGAGGTCAGCTCCACGAGGCGTACGGCTCCGTTCGCGGCGAGCCGGCCGGTCATCGCGTCGACGCCGACCCCGGCCGGCGCGGTGTAGTCGGCCCAGGCGATGACGGCGACCCGCGCGTCGGGGGAGGCCCGCCGCTCGGCGGCGAACAGTGCCTCGGCCATGCCGGCGGGAGCCGCGTACCGGCCGTGGGTCTTCTGGAAGGTGAGCAGGGTCGTGTCGACGCCGGGCACGATCACCGAGACCCGCCGGGCCCGCTCCAGGTCGCCGAGCACCTCGGCCGCGCGGCCCTTGCCCGTCGGGTCGAAGGCGAGGACCTGGCGGCCGGGCCGCATCAGGGAGGCGAAGCGGTCGTACCGGCGCCGCGCCTCGTGGCGGCCCTCGGCGGACAGCCGGGAGTCGTCGACCCGGCCCCGCTCGGCGGCGAGGGCGAGACCGAGCGTGTGCCGGTTGGCGCGGTAGCGGAGGGCGACGGGGGCGCCGTTGAGATTGCCGACGACGAGCGGGTGCCGCTCGGCGAGCCGGAGACCGCCGGCCGGCCCGAGCCGGGCGAAGAACGCGGCGACCGAACGGGCCGGGGTGGTGGCCGGGTCGGGCAGCGGGCGGTGGCCGACCCGGTCGCGCGCCCACGCGGCGAGCGCGGTCGCGCGGGACGGCCCGGGCTCGGGGCGGTGCCGGATCGTGGTCCACCCGGTGGTCGCGAGCAGCACGAACACGACGGCGAGCGCGAGGAGCGTGCGCGTCACGGCGAGGGCGGGCGAGGCGTCGGCGGAGGTCACGGGCCGCCACCCTACGGGGGCCGACACGAACGGCCCAAAGCCTGCCGCCGTGCACTTCGGAGCGGTACGGACCGCCTACGCGGCGTCGCCGAACCGTGTGACGCGCAGGACCGGGGCCGCTACGGGGCGTCGCCGGCCGGCCGCGGTCGCCAGTGCGGGGCGAGCGCCGGGCCGAGGTGGTCGAGGTACCGCTCGGTGAGGGCACGGATGGCCTCCAGGCTCTGGTCCGTGCCCCGGACCCACATCTGGCCGGTCACCCGCATGACGCCGCTGAACGCCGCCACCGCGATCCGGGGGCGCGGGTCCTCGTCCACGTCGAGGCCCTCCCGTTCGGCGATGATCCGGGCGATCGTCTCCTCCGTCTCCGCCGAGCGGCGCAGATGGACGGCGAGGAGCGCGGGCGTCGACTCGATCATCTGGAAGGTCCGCAGGTACTGCTCGATCGGGACGACCTCGGCGATCGCCTCGCCCGCGTGGTCCCAGGCGCTCAGGACGGCGTGGCGCAGGGCGTCGAAGGGGCCCTCGCCGGGCGGCCGCTGGGCGAGGGCGGTCACGAACAGCTCCTCCACCATGTGCTGGACGGCGAAGGCGACCTCCTCCTTGGAGGCGAAGTAGCGGAAGAAGGTCCGCTGGGAGACCTCGACGGCCTCGACGATCTCGTCGACGGTGGTCCGCTCGTACCCCTGGGCCGTGAAGAGCTCCAGGGCGACCCGGATCAGCGCGTCGTGCGTGCGCTGCTTCTTCCGCTCACGGAGGCCGGGGGCAGGCACGGTCAACGCGAATCCTCTTCTCTGGCGTGTTTTCGGATGGTTCGTCCGAGTGCAGGGTACCTGTGAGCTACGTGACAGTTACCGGCGTGTGAATCGCTTTGTCAATTGTCAGTGACTGTCATTAGCCTCGTTCCCATGACTAGTCAGACCACCGTGGAAAAGGCCCCGCAGGGTCATGGGGGCGTCCGGGAACCCGTACCGGCCCCGACGAAGGGACTGCGCGGTCACCCGTGGCTGACCCTGTTCGCCGTCGCCGTGGGCGTGATGATGGTGGCGCTCGACGGCACGATCGTCGCCATCGCCAACCCCGCCATCCAGGCCGACCTGGGCGCCACACTGGGCCAGCTCCAGTGGATCACCAACGGCTACCTGCTCGCGCTCGCCGTCGCCCTGATCACCGCAGGCAAGCTCGGTGACCGCTTCGGCCACCGCCAGACCTTCCTCATCGGCATCGCGGGCTTCGCCGCCGCCTCCGGTGCGATCGGCCTCTCCGACTCGATCGGGGCCGTGATCACCTTCCGTGTCCTCCAGGGCGTCTTCGGCGCCCTGCTCATGCCGGCGGCGCTCGGCCTGCTGCGCGCCACCTTCCCCGCCGAGAAGCTGAACATGGCCATCGGCATCTGGGGCATGGTCATCGGCGCCTCGACGGCCGGCGGCCCGATCCTCGGCGGCTTCCTCGTCGAGCACGTCAGCTGGCAGTCCGTCTTCTTCATCAACGTGCCGGTCGGTGTGATCGCGCTCGTGCTCGGTCTGGTGATCCTCACGGACCACCGCGCCGAGAACGCGCCGCGCTCCTTCGACGTCCTCGGCATCCTGCTGCTCTCCGGCGCCATGGGCTCGCTCATCTGGGGAATCATCCAGGCGGGCGCGGACTGGGGCTGGACCGACGGCAAGACGTGGGGCTGTCTGATCGGCGCGCTGCTGCTCTTCCTGGTCTTCGCCTTCTGGGAGACCAAGGTCAAGGAGCCGCTCGTCCCGCTCGGCATGTTCCGTTCCGTGCCGCTCTCGGCCGGCGTGGTGCTGATGGTCCTGATGGCCTTCGCCTTCATGGGCGGCCTGTTCTTCGTGACGTTCTACCTCCAGGGCGTGAAGGGGCTCGGCCCGATCGACGCCGGTCTGCGCCTGCTGCCGCTGACCGCGATGATGATCGTCTCCTCGCCGCTGGCGGGCGCCCTGATCACCAAGTTCGGCCCGCGGGTCCCGCTGGTCGGCGGCATGGTCTGCACGGCCGTCGCGATGTTCGGCATGATCACGCTCTCGGACGGTACGAGCACGCTCGTGATGTCCCTCTGGTTCGCGCTGCTCGGCCTGGGCCTCGCCCCGGTCATGGTCGGCGCCACCGAGGTCATCGTCGGCAACGCCCCGCTGGAGCTGTCCGGTGTCGCCGGCGGTCTGCAGCAGGCCGCCATGCAGGTCGGCGGCGCGCTCGGTACGGCGGTGCTCGGCGCCGTCATGTCCTCCAAGGTGGCCGGTTCCTTCGCGGACAACTGGAAGGAGGCCGGCATCCCGGCCCCGGTAAACCCGCAGCTGGAGGAGGCCGCCGAGTTCGGCATGGCCCCGCCGGAGCTCGCGCAGGCGCCGGGGATGACCCCCGACCTCTTCGACAAGATCTCCGGGGTCATCCACGACACCTTCCTGGACGGCATGGGCCTGGCCTTCACCGTCGCCGGCGGCGTCGCGGTCGTGGCGGCCCTCGTCGCCACGCTCACCAAGCGCGGCGAGAACGCGGAGGCGGGCGGCATGGGCGGTCACATCTGACGTCCGCCGGATGCCCGTAGCCGGGTCCCTGCTCAGGGTTCCCGTAGGGGGCCGTCACCCGTTCGCGTGAACGGGGGCGGCCCCTCTTCCGTCGGTGAGTGACCTCCGCCATGCTTTTGATTACGGAGAGTAATCAAACGGGGGTTGTATCGCCATGTACGCGTATACGAAGACGAAGACCGTGCTCGCCACGGCGGCCGCAGCCGCCCTGACCGCACTCCTCACCGGGCTCCTGACGGCCCCGGCCCCGGCGGCCGCCGCGCCGTCCGGGACCGCCCTCGGGGCCTGCGGTCCCGGCCGGCTCTGCCTCTGGCCCAAGCCCGACTTCAAGGGGCGGGCCCAGAGCCACGAGCTGGCCACGACCGACATCGAGAGCTGTGTCGCCCTGCCGCCCGGCACCTCGGCCCAGTCCCTCGCGAACCGCACGGGCCGGCCGGTCACCACGTACCAGTCGGCGGAGTGCGCGGAGGCGGGGGAGTTCGAGACCTACCCGGGGCGGGGGACCTGGGTGCCGCAGACGCCCTACGAGGTCAGAGCGTTCAAGATCTGGGAGCGGTAGGCACGGGGACGTCCGGCGCCCCGTCCGGCGCGGGCGCCTCCACCGGGGGCGACAGCCGGGCGACCTCCGCGCGCAGCTCCCGCACCTCACGGGTCAGTGCCTCCAGGAGCTCGGTGTGCCGGCGCTCCACCGCGTCGTCCCGGTCGAAGCGGGCGATGAACCAGGCCGCGATGTTGGCGGTGACCACACCCAGCAGGGCGATGCCCGAGAGCATCAGACCGACCGCGAGGACCCGGCCGAGACCCGTGGTCGGGGCGTGGTCGCCGTAGCCGACCGTCGTCATCGTGGTGAAGGACCACCAGACCGCGTCCCCGAGCGTCTTGATGTTGCCGTCCGGGGCGTCCCGCTCGACGTGCAGCACGGCCAGCGAGCCGAACATCATCAGCCCGACCACCGCGCCCGCCACATAGGTGGTGAGCGTTATCTGCGGGGCCATCCGGGCCCGCCGGCCCACGAGGAGGAGCGTGGACACGACCCGCAGCAGCCGCAGCGGCTGCACCATCGGCAGCAGGACCGCGAGCAGATCCAGGGGGTGGGAGCGGACGAAGGCCCAGCGGGCCGGGGCGAGCGCGAGACGGACCAGGTAGTCCAGGGCGAAGGCGGCCCACACGGTCCACTCGACGTGGGTGCACAGCCGGTGCACCCACGGGTCGGCGCCGGGGGCGACGATCGGCACGGCGTACGCGATGCCGAACCCCACGGCCAGCACCAGCAGCGGCACCTGTGTGCGCTCTTCCCAGCGATCCCTCATGCCGGGCATCGTAGAGAACGCCGAAGGGCGGCGAGACCGTCGGCCCCACCGCCCCTCACCAGGTGCTACGCGCTACGGACTCAGGCGTCGCCGCCCGCGGCGCCCGGGTCGGCGGCCGCCACGTCGAGCAGCTGGTAGCGGTCCACGGCCTGCTTCAGGGCCGACCGGTCGACCTTGCCCGCGCGGGCGAGCTCGGTCAGCACCGAGAGCACGACCGACTGGGCGTCGATGTGGAAGTAGCGGCGGGCCGCACCCCGCGTGTCCGCGAAGCCGAAGCCGTCCGCGCCCAGCGAGGTGTACGTGCCCGGCACCCAGCGGGAGATCTGGTCCGGGACCGCACGCATCCAGTCCGAGACCGCCACGAACGGGCCCTCGGCGCCCTGGAGCTTGCGCGTCACGTACGGGACGCGCTGCTCCTCGTCGGGGTGGAGCAGATTGTGCTCCTCGACGGCCACGGCCTCGCGGCGCAGCTCGGTCCACGAGGTCGCGGACCAGACGTCGGCCCGGACGTTCCACTCCTCGGCGAGGATCCGCTGCGCCTCGATCGCCCACGGCACGGCGACACCGGAGGCCATGATCTGCGCCGGGATCGTCCCCGCCTCGGCCGGCTTGAAGCGGTGGATACCGGCGAGGATGCCCTCGACGTCCACGTTCTCCGGCTCGGCCGGGTGCTGGATCGGCTCGTTGTAGACGGTCAGGTAGTAGAAGACGTCCTCGGCGGCCGGGCCGTACATCCGCCGCAGACCGTCCTTGACGATGTGCGCGATCTCGAAGCCGTACGCCGGGTCGTAGGCGATGCAGGCCGGGTTGGTCGAGGCCAGCAGGTGCGAGTGGCCGTCCGCGTGCTGGAGGCCCTCACCGGTCAGCGTCGTGCGGCCGGCGGTGGCGCCGAGCACGAAGCCGCGCGCCAGCTGGTCGGCCATCTGCCAGAACTGGTCGCCGGTCCGCTGGAAACCGAACATCGAGTAGAAGACGTACACCGGGATCAGCGGTTCGCCGTGCGTGGCGTACGCCGAGCCCGCGGCGATCAGCGAGGCCGTGCAGCCGGCCTCGGAGATGCCGTCGTGCAGCATCTGGCCGGTCGGCGACTCCTTGTAGGCGAGGAGGAGTTCGCGGTCCACCGCCTCGTACTGCTGGCCCAGCGGGTTGTAGATCTTGGCGCTCGGGAAGAAGGCGTCCATGCCGAAGGTGCGGTACTCGTCGGGGGCGATCAGCACGAAGCGCTTGCCGATCTCCTTGTCCCGCATGAGGTCCTTCAGGATGCGGACGAAGGCCATCGTGGTGGCGATCGACTGCTGCCCCGAGCCCTTCTTGGCCGCCGCGTAGGTCTTGTCGTCGGGGAGGACCAGCGGCTTCGCCCGCACGACACGGGTCGGCACGTACCCGCCGAGCGAGCTGCGCCGGTCGTGCATGTACTGGATCTCCTCGGAGTTCCGTCCCGGGTGGTAGTACGGCGGCAGGCCGTCCTCCAACTGCCGGTCCGTCACCGGGATGTGCAGCCGGTCGCGGAAGCGCTTGAGGTCGTCGACCGTCAGCTTCTTCATCTGGTGGGTCGCGTTGCGGCCCTCGAAGTTCGGGCCCAGCGTCCAGCCCTTGACGGTCTGGGCGAGGATCACGGTCGGCTGGCCCGCGTGCGCCTTCGCCGCCGCGTAGGCCGCGTAGATCTTCTTGTGGTCGTGACCGCCGCGGCCCAGGTGCAGGACCTGCTGGTCCGACATGGACTCGACCATCGCGCGCAGCCGGTGGTCGCCGCCGAAGAAGTGGTCGCGGATGTAGCCGCCGGTCTCCGTCGCGTACGTCTGGAACTGGCCGTCCGGGGTGGTGTTCAGCTTGTTCACCAGGATGCCGTCGCGGTCCTGGGCGAGCAGCGGGTCCCAGGAGCGGTCCCAGATCAGCTTGATGACGTTCCAGCCGTTGCCCCGGAAGATCGACTCCAGCTCCTGGATGATCTTGCCGTTGCCACGGACCGGGCCGTCGAGCCGCTGGAGGTTGCAGTTGACGACGAACGTGAGGTTGTCCAGGCCCTCGCGGGCGGCGATGGAGAGCTGGCCGAGCGACTCGACCTCGTCCATCTCGCCGTCGCCGAGGAACGCCCAGACGTGCGACTTGGAGGTGTCGGCGATGCCGCGCGCCTCCATGTACCGGTTCATCCGGGCCTGGTAGATCGCGCCGAGCGGGCCGAGGCCCATCGACACCGTCGGGAACTCCCAGAAGTCCGGCATCAGTCGCGGGTGCGGGTACGACGAAAGGCCGTTCGGGTACTTGGACTTCTCCTGGCGGAACCCGTCGAGCTGGGTGTCGTTCAGCCGGTCCAGGAGGTAGGCGCGGGCGTAGATGCCGGGGGAGGCGTGCCCCTGGAAGAAGATCTGGTCGCCGCCGTCGCCCTCGTCCTTGCCGCGGAAGAAGTGGTTGAAGCCGACGTCGTAGAGCGAGGCGGAGGAGGCGAACGTGGCGATGTGACCGCCGACGCCGATGCCCGGGCGCTGGGCGCGCGAGACCATCACGGCCGCGTTCCACCGCGTGGCGTTGAGGACCTTGCGCTCGATCTCCTCGTTGCCGGGGAAGAAGGGCTCGTCCTTGGTGGCGATGGTGTTGACGTAATCCGTGCTGCGCATCTCGGGCACGGCCACGCGCTTCTCGCGCGCCCGCTCGATCAGGCGGAGCATGAGGTAGCGGGCGCGCTCACGGCCCCGCTCGTCGACGGCCGCGTCGAGGGAGTCGAGCCATTCCTGGGTCTCTTCCGGGTCGAAATCCGGGACCTGGCTGGGAAGGCCGCCAATGATGATCGGGTTGCGATCGGATCCGGGAGCCACGCTCTTCCTTCGCTGTTCGGTGGTGCCCACGGGGCCACGAAGTGGTCGGGATGTCCATCGTGTACCCCGTCGACGCCAGACGTCACATTTACCGAGGGGTAACCCCTAGGAGGCGCCCAGCGGTGTCTGCGGTGTCCTCCACGTGTTCGGATGTGTTCAAATCGCAACCTTACGCCCAACTCGCGCATGCGTTTCGTCCGGGCGTTCGGCAGACTGAAACCTCAGAAGTCCGTAAACCGGGATGAATCATGTGGGACTGATCACGAAGGGCGGTCCGAGCGTGCCGGAAGTTGGGGCGAGACGGCCCCAAACGTCACCGTTTCGGCGGTCTCAGCGGCCCAGTACTTGCGCGATGAGCCCCGGCACGTGTGGACTACGGCCAGCGCCGCGCGCATACGCGTGGCCCACAGCATTTTCCGAATGAGCAGGAGGCAAGCCGTGAGCGCGACCGCGGACCACGCGGAGGAGCGGACCAACCCGGCAGCGAGGCTGGGGTTCGAGCCTGGCCAGGTGGTCCAGGAGATCGGTTACGACGACGACGTCGACCAGGATCTCCGTGAAGGCATCGAGTCCATCATCGGCGCCGAGCTCGTGGACGAGGAGTACGACGACGTCGCCGACGGCGTTGTGCTCTGGTTCCGCGACGAGGACGGCGATCTCACCGACGCACTGGTGGACGCCATCGGTCTTCTGGAGGACGGCGGCGTGATCTGGCTGCTGACGCCGAAGACGGGCCGTGACGGCTACATCGAGCCGAGCGATATCAACGATGCCGCGCAGACTGCTGGTCTCTCCCAGACCAAGAGCATCAGCGTCGCCAAGGACTGGGCGGGCGCCCGTCTGGTGGCCCCCAAGCGCTGATCACCGTGTGACGAACAGCCCCCGCCGGTCCTCCGGCGGGGGTTTTCGTGCGCAGGCCGTAGGCTGGCCTCACCGATTCGGCCCAAGATCTGGGCCGGGTTCCGGCGAAGGGATGCGTGGCGTGGCGATGGCGATCGAGGTCGGCACCGAGGCCCCGGACTTCGAGCTGAAGGACAACCACGGACGCACCGTGAAGCTCTCGGAGTTCCGCGGCGAGAAGAACGTGGTGCTGCTCTTCTACCCCTTCGCCTTCACCGGCGTCTGCACCGGAGAGCTGCGCGAGCTGCGCGACAACCTCCCGGCGTTCGTCAACGACGACACCCAGCTCCTCGCCGTCTCCAACGACTCGATCCACACCCTGCGCGTCTTCGGCGACCAGGAGGACCTGGACTTCCCGCTGCTCTCCGACTTCTGGAAGCACGGCGAGGCCTCCCGCGCCTACGGCGTCTTCGACGAGGAGAAGGGCTGCGCGGTGCGCGGCACCTTCGTCATCGACAAGGAGGGCGTCGTCCGCTGGACCGTCGTGAACGCCCTGTCGGACGCCCGTGACCTCGGCGACTACGTCAAGGCCCTCGACGCCCTCTGAGCCGGTCCGGGACCGACATCTCCGATTCGCGGGGCGAATCGACTGTTTCGACCGGGAACCCGTCACTAGGATCCACTCGTTGATCCGATGCCAACGCACGACTGGGGCGCTGCCCCTGAAAACGTATGGAGGGACTCGTGGGAGTCAGCCTCAGCAAGGGCGGCAACGTCTCGCTGACAAAGGAGGCCCCTGGCCTCACCGCCGTGACCGTCGGTCTGGGCTGGGACGTCCGCACCACCACCGGTACGGACTTCGACCTCGACGCCAGCGCCATTCTGGTGAGCGAAGAGGGCAAGGTCCGCAACGACCAGGACTTCGTCTTCTTCAACAACCTGAAGAGCGCCGACGGCTCGGTCGAGCACACCGGTGACAACCTCACCGGTGAGGGCGAGGGCGACGACGAGCAGGTCAAGGTCAGCCTGGCGACCGTGCCGGCCGATGTGGCCAAGATCGTCTTCCCGGTCTCGATCTACGACGCCGAGAACCGCCAGCAGTCCTTCGGCCAGGTGCGCAACGCGTTCATCCGCGTCGTCAACCAGGCCGGCGGCGCCGAGATCGCCCGCTACGACCTCTCCGAGGACGCCTCGACCGAGACCGCCATGGTCTTCGGCGAGCTGTACCGCCACGGCGCGGAGTGGAAGTTCCGCGCGGTCGGTCAGGGGTATGCCTCTGGTCTGCGCGGTATCGCGCAGGACTTCGGCGTCAACGTCTGAGCCGAACCGTTCCAACCGTCCGGCGCCGCACCCTCCGTGCGGCGCCGGACGTGCCTCATCACCACCGGGGAGGAAAGATCACATGGGCGTCACACTCGCCAAGGGAGGCAATGTCTCCCTCTCCAAGGCCGCTCCCAACCTCACCAAGGTCCTCGTCGGGCTCGGCTGGGACGCGCGCTCCACCACCGGAGCCCCCTTCGACCTCGACGCCAGCGCCCTGCTGTGCCAGGCCGGCCGCGTGCTGGGGGACGAGTACTTCGTCTTCTACAACCAGCTCCGCAGCCCGGAGGGCTCCGTCGAGCACACCGGCGACAACCTCACGGGCGAGGGTGACGGGGACGACGAGTCCCTCATCGTGGACCTCACCCAGGTCCCGGCCCATTGCGACAAGATCGTCTTCCCGGTGTCGATCCACGACGCCGACAACCGAGGTCAGAGCTTCGGCCAGGTCGCCAACGCCTTCATCCGCGTCGTGAACCAGCTGGACGGTCAGGAACTCGCCCGCTACGACCTCTCCGAGGACGCCTCCACCGAAACCGCGATGATCTTCGGCGAGCTCTATCGCTACAACGGCGAATGGAAGTTCCGTGCGGTGGGCCAGGGGTACGCGTCCGGGCTGCGGGGCATCGCTCTAGACTTCGGGGTCAACGTTTCGTAAAGCCATGTAATTTCACGATGGGGTAGACAGTGGTTCTGAAAACCTTCGGCTGGTCGTTCGCGATCACTGCGCTCGGTCTGATCGCAGCGGTGCTCTACGGGGGGTGGGAAGCGTTCGGGATCGTCGCGATCCTCTGCGTCCTCGAGATCTCGCTGTCCTTCGACAACGCGGTGGTCAACGCCGGAATCCTGAAGAAGATGAATGCCTTCTGGCAGAAGATCTTCCTCACCGTCGGTGTGCTCATCGCCGTCTTCGGCATGCGACTGGTCTTCCCCGTCGTGATCGTCGCGATCAGCGCCAAGATCGGCCCCATCGAGGCCGTCGATCTCGCTCTCAACGACGCCGAGCGCTACGAGCAGCTCGTGACCGACGCCCACCCGTCGATCGCGGCCTTCGGCGGCATGTTCCTCCTGATGATCTTCCTCGACTTCATCTTCGAGGACCGTGACATCAAGTGGCTCGGCTGGCTGGAGCGCCCGCTGGCCAAGCTCGGCAAGATCGACATGCTGTCGGTCTGCATCGCCCTCATCGTCCTGGCGATCAGCGCCATGACCTTCGCGACCCAGGCCCACCAGCACGGCGGGACGCACATCGACGCGGCGTCGACCGTCCTGCTCTCGGGCGTCTTCGGTCTCATCACCTACCTCATCGTCGGCGGTCTCTCCGGCTACTTCGAGAACAAGCTGGAGGAGGAAGAGGAGCGCGAGCACGAGGCCGAGGAAGAGGCCAAGCGCAGCGGCAAGAAGGTCTCCGCGGTCCAGCTGGCCGGCAAGGCCGCCTTCTTCATGTTCCTCTACCTGGAGGTCCTCGACGCCTCCTTCTCCTTCGACGGTGTCATCGGCGCCTTCGCCATCACCAACGACATCGTCCTGATGGCGCTCGGCCTCGGCGTCGGTGCCATGTACGTCCGTTCGCTGACGGTCTACCTGGTCCGCCAGGGCACCCTCGACGACTACGTCTACCTGGAGCACGGCGCGCACTACGCGATCGGCGCCCTGGCCGCGATCCTCATGGTCACCATCCGCTACGAGATCCCCGAGATCGTCACCGGTGGCATCGGTGTCGCGCTGATCGGCCTGTCCTTCTGGTCCTCCGTCCGCCGCAACAAGCGGCTCGCGGAGGCCGAGGGCGGATCGGGCGGCTCGGAGGACAAGACCGAGGTCGCCTCCGGGGTGTGACACCCCCGGTAACGAGGAACGCTTCACTGCGGGGCGGTCGGTGCACCCGGCCGCCCCGCAGGCATGTGCGCGGTGACGAGTGAGAGAGCAGTGGGGGGTGGGGGCGTCATGGCCTTCTGGGACAACCTGTTTCCGGCGAGGGCGGCGCAGTCGTTCGACATGGGCGGTGCCGCGTCGAACACGATCGACCTGACGAAGAGGCGCCCGTCGGTCTCGCTCACCAAACAGGGCGCCGCGACCGGAAACCTCCGGGTCAACCTCTCCTGGCGGATGCGGACCTCCGACCTCGAAGGGCGGTCCCGGCAGAGCGGCCGGCTGCTGCGGAACCCCTCGCAGCTCTTCAAGCCCGAGGTCGTCCAGGCGCACACCCAGGGCGTCGTCAACGTCGACCTGGACCTCGGGTGCCTGTACGAGCTCGCCGACGGCAGCAAGGGCGTGGTGCAGCCCCTCGGCGGCTTCTTCGGGGACCTCAACGCCGCGCCGTACGTGAAGCTGAGCGGGGACGACCGCTTCGGCGCCCCGTCCGGAGAGACGATCTTCGTCAATCTGGACCACAAGGACGAGATCAAGCGGCTGCTGTTCTTCGCGTACATCTACGACCAGACGCCGGCCTTCGACCGTACGCACGCCAAGATCACGCTCTACCCGAGCAACGGCCCCCGGATCGAGATCGAACTCGACGAGCGCGCCCCGCAGGCCCGCTCCTGCGCGGTCTTCTCCGTGGAGAACGTCAAGGGAGACCTGACGGTCCGCCGCGAGGTGCGGTTCGTCTACGGCTTCCAGGCCGAGCTGGACCGGCTGTACGGCTGGGGCCTCCAGTGGGGGCGCGGCTACAAGACCAAGGCGTAGGCCGTGTCCGGGGCCCGAGCCGTGCCCCGGGTCTCAGGACCTGACGAACTGCGGTCCCATGGGCGGCATCCGGAACTCCGGTGCCGCGTGCGGGTTCGGCTGGGCCACGGGCTGCGGGTAGCCGTACGCGGGGGCCGGGGCGTTCACCGGCGGCTGCGGGTACCCGTAGGCGGGCGCCCGGTCCGGCACGGGCGGCACCGTCGGCTGCGGCGGCACGGGCGCGTGGACCACGGTCGCGTCGAGATCAGGGGCGCCGGCGACGGGGAAATCCGGGGCGGGTACGGGGAAATCCGGGGCGGGGACGCCGGACGACGTGCCACCCTGGGCCTCCGGGAGGTCCTGGGGCCCCTGAGCCGCCCCCTGGGCGGCCTCCTGCGCCGCTTCCTGGGCGTCCTCGTCGACCGAGATGCCGAAGTCCGTGGCGAGGCCGACAAGGCCCGTCGGATAGCCCTGGCCCACCGCGCGGAACTTCCAGGCGTCCCCGCGCCGGTACAGCTCGCCGCAGATGACCGCCGTCTCCTCGCCGGTCTCCGCCGTCACGTCGAACCGCGCCAGCGGCTCGCGGTCGGGCCCGGCCACCGCGTCGTACAGCAGGATCCGCAGGTCGGAGACGGACCGGAAGGTGCCGCCGTCGGAGGAGGCCGCGACGACCACCCGGTCGACCGAGGCCTCAAGGCCGCCCAGGTCGGCCTCCACGGTGTCCGTCAGGCCCTGGGACACCCGCTTCTTCGGCAGCCGCCGCACGGCACCCGAGGGGTGGCGCGGCTGGTTGTAGAAGACGAAGTCCTCGTCGGACCGCACACGGCCGTCGGCGCCGAGGAGCAGGGCCGAGGCATCCACGTCGGGGACCCCGGGGCCCGGGGTCCAACAGAGCACGGCCCGTACGGCCGCGGTGTCGAGAGGGACGTTGGAGCCCTTCAGCATCGCGTGCGTCATGACCGCAATCCTGCCCTCCCGCCCGACCCGCGGACAACGCGGGGGCGTCACCGATACCGGTACGAGATGCCAGATGCTGACGAGTTACCTGAATTTCATACTCGAAGGGAACTACGGACACCCGCACCTACGTACTATTACCGGCCACATGTCGTCAGAGCCCAGAGAGGCAGACGGGGGACTTACATGCGTCATTTCGGGCACATCCCGTCCGCAACGCGGACCGGGTTGTTCCACAGCGAGCCTGCCGAGTTCACGGCCGACTCGCCCGCACGCACGCTCGCCGTGGCCCTCGGTGCCACGCTCTACAGCCCGGCCACCCGGCCGCGGCTGGCCGACGACATCCGCAAACAGGCGGCGCGCGGCGTGGTCTCCATGGTGCTCTGCCTGGAGGACTCCATCAGCGACGGCGACGTCCAGGAGGGCGAGGCCAACCTCGTCCGCCAGTTCGCCGACCTCGCCGGCGGAACCGGGACGGACGCCGGCACGACCGGGGCGGACGCCGACACCGCCACCGACGTGCCCCTGCTCTTCATTCGCGTCCGCGATCCGCGCCAGATCACCGACCTCGCCACCCGGCTCGGCGAGACGGTCCGGCTGCTGTCCGGATTCGTACTACCCAAATTCACCGAGAGCCGCGGCCGCGCCTTCCTCGAAGCACTCGCCCAGGCCGAGCGGACGACCGGCAGGCGTCTCTTCGCCATGCCCGTCCTCGAGTCCCCCGAGCTCCTCCACCTGGAGACCCGGGCCGAGACCCTCGCCGGGATCGCCTCGATCACCGACAAGTACCGCGACCGCGTCCTCGCCCTGCGCCTCGGCGTCACCGACTTCTGCTCCGCCTACGGCCTGCGCCGCTCGCCCGACATGACCGCCTACGACGTCAAGATCGTCGCGAACGTCATCGCCGACGTCGTCAACGTCCTCGGCCGCTCCGACGGCACCGGCTTCACCGTCACCGGTCCCGTCTGGGAGTACTTCCGACCCGGCGAGCGCATGTTCAAGCCGCAGCTGCGCCGCAGCCCCTTCCTGGAGGGCCGGGCCGAGGACCTGCGCACCGCCCTCATCGAGCACGACCTCGACGGCCTGCTGCGCGAGATCGAGCTCGACCGCGCGAACGGCCTCCTCGGCAAGACCTGCATCCACCCCACCCACGTGGTGCCGGTGCACGCGCTCTCCGTGGTCAGCCACGAGGAGTGGAGCGACGCCCAGGACATCCTGCGGCCGGAACAGGGCGGTGGCGGAGTGCTGCGCTCCGCGTATACGAACAAGATGAACGAAGTGAAGCCGCATCGCGCGTGGGCCGAACGCATCCTCCAGCGCGCCGAGGTCTTCGGCGTCGCGAAGGAAGACGTCGGCTTCGTGGATCTGCTCACCGCCGGACTTGCCGGCTGACGAAGGGACGTCGACGACGTGGTGTGGACCGGAACGTGGGTCGCGGAGCGACTGGGCGTCGAACTGATCGGCGGCGAGGAGCTACCGGCCCTGTTGGGCCTCGCACTGCGTCGTAACCCCAAGCGGGCGCACCTGCTCGTCTCCAGCGTGCTCGGCAAGCACGTGCCGCAGCGGCCCTCCGTCGTGTACGGCTCCGGCCTCGGCCTCGGCGTACGCGTCCGCGCGCTCCTCGGCGACGAGGAGGCGGCCCGCTCGGTCGTCCTCGGCTACGCGGAGACCGCCACCGCGCTGGGCCACGCCGTCGCCGACGGCCTCGGCCTCGCCCCGTACCTCCACTCCACCCGGCGGCCGGTGGCCGGGGTCGCCCGCGCGGGCGGCTTCGAGGAGTCCCACTCGCACGCGACCTCGCACCTGCTCCTCCCCGAGGACCCGAAGCTCCTCGCCGGCGGCGGGCCGCTGGTCCTCGTCGACGACGAGTTCTCCACCGGCAACACCGTCCTCAACACGATCAGGGACCTGCACGCCCGCTACCCGCGCGAGCGGTACGTCGTCGTGGCCCTCGTCGACATGCGCTCCACCGCCGACCTCGGCCGCCTGGACGCCTTCGCGGAGGAGATCGGCGCCCGCGTCGACCTGATATCCGCCGCCGCCGGGACCGTGCGCCTCCCCGAGGGGATCCTGGAGAAGGGCCAGGCCCTGGTGGCGGAGCACGAGAAGGCGTACGGGACGGGGGCACCGGCCGCCGGCGCGGCCGGCGGCGCGCGGGAGCCCGTACGGGTGACGCTCGACTGGCCCGAGGGGCTGCCCGACGGCGGGCGGCACGGCTTCACGCCCGAGCACCGCGAGCTCCTGGAGGAGGCCCTGCCCGGCCTGGCGACGGGACTCGGCCGGGCGCTGGGGGCGGTGCCGGGCGCGGTCCCGGGGGCGGAGGCGGTCGTCACCGACCGTGGCTGCCGGGTCCTCGTCCTCGGCTTCGAGGAGCTGATGTACGCGCCGCTGCGCCTCGCCACGGCCCTGGAGGAGACCGGGCACGACGTCCACTACTCCACCACCACCCGCTCGCCCGTCCTCGCCGTCGACGACCCCGGCTACGCGATCCGCACCCGGCTCGTCTTCCCCGCCCACGACGACCCGGCGGACGGCCCCGGCGAGCGCTACGCCTACAACGTGGCGGGCGGGGGCTTCGACGCCGTCGTCCTCGTCGTCGACTCCGCCGCCGACACCCCGGAACTGCACGCCCCGGACGGCCTGCTCGCCCAGCTCGCCGCACACGTCCCGCACGTCGTGCTCGCGGTCGTCCCGTCGTACGAGCCGACGGCCGCCCTGCCGTACGCACCGACGTCCCTTCCGTCGTACGAGCCGACGGCCGTCCCGTCGTCCACGAAGCCCACAGTCTCCGAAGCTCTCGAAGCCCCCGAAGCTCCCGAAAGGAGCTCCATGCTGCCCGAGCCCCTCCGCGGCCCCGCCTTCTCCTCGTACGCACCCGAGGAGGTCGGCTGGCTGCTCCAGGACCTCTCGGGCGTCGAGCTGGAGGCGCCCACCGAGGAACGCGAGGAAGCCATCCAGAGCGGCGGCGCGCACTACGCCGAGTCGCTCCCCGTCGAGTACCAGCCGAGCGCCCGCTACCAGGACCTGTTCCACTCCGCCCTGGAGGGCTCGGCCGCCCGAATAGCCCGCGCGGTCGGCACCGTCACCGAGACCGTCCTCGCCGAACGCCCCGGCCCCGGCTCCGGCCCCGGCCGTGGCCCCGTGCTCGTGTCGCTCGCCCGGGCCGGCACCCCCGTCGGCGTCCTCATGCGCCGCTGGGCGAAGGCCCGCCACGGCCTCGACCTCCCGCACTACGCCGTCTCGATCGTGCGCGGCCGCGGCATCGACGCCAACGCGCTGCGCTGGCTCGCCGCCCACCACGACCCCGCCGACGTCGTCTTCGTCGACGGCTGGACCGGCAAGGGCGCCATCACCCGCGAACTCGCCGAGGCCGTCAAGGAGTTCGAGGCCACCGAGGGGATCTCGGGCTTCGACCCGGAGATCGCGGTCCTCGCCGACCCCGGCTCCTGCGTCCGCACGTACGGCACCCGCGAGGACTTCCTCATCCCCTCCGCCTGCCTCAACTCCACGGTCTCCGGCCTGATATCCCGCACCGTGCTCCGCTCCGACCTCGTCGGGCCGCACGACTTCCACGGCGCCAAGTTCTACCGCGAACTGGCCGGTGCCGACGTCTCGGTCGCCTTCCTCGACGCCGTCGCCGCCCGCTTCGACGAGGTCGTCGAGAGCGTCGACCTGGACGTCAAGGAACTCCTCGCCGCCGACCGCACCCCCACCTGGGAGGGCTGGGCCGCCGTCGAGCGGATCAGCGAGGAGTACGGCATCCACGACGTCAACCTGGTCAAGCCCGGCGTCGGCGAGACCACCCGCGTCCTGCTGCGCCGCGTCCCCTGGAAGATCCTGGCCAAGCGGGGCGCCGACGCCGACCTCGCGCACGTCCGCCTGCTCGCCGAGCAGCGCGGTGTGCCGGTCGAGGAGGTCGACGAACTCCCGTACAGCTGCGTGGGCCTGATCCACCCTCAGTACACGAGGGGCGCGACGGGCGCCGACGGGAAGACGGTGGTGTCCCAGTGAGCAAGCAGCCGAGCACGACGAGCACGACGAGCACGATGAACGCGATGAACGCGACGAGCACGACGCTGGTCGCGAGCGACCTCGACCGCACCCTCATCTACTCCAGCGCGGCCCTCGCCCTCGGCATGCCCGATGCCCAGGCGCCCCGGCTCCTCTGCGTCGAGGTCCACGAGTCGAAGCCGCTCTCCTACATGACCGAGGACGCGGCCGGCCTGCTCGCGCGGCTGGCCGAGGAGACCGTCTTCGTCCCCACGACGACCCGGACGCGCAAGCAGTACCAGCGCATCCAACTCCCGGGCACCACACCGAAGTACGCGATCTGCGCGAACGGCGGGCACATCCTGGTCGACGGCGTCTCCGACCGCGACTGGCACACGAGCGTGGTGCACCGGCTGGCCGAGGAGTGCGCGCCGCTCTCCGAGATCCGCGCCTACCTCACGGCCACCACGGACCTGTCGTGGGTCCGCAAGCACCGGGTGGCCGAGGACCTCTTCGCCTACCTCGTAGTCGAGCGCGAGCGGCTCCCCGAGGAGTGGCTGCGGCGCTTCGGCGAGTGGGCGGGCGAGCGCGGCTGGACCGTCTCGCTCCAGGGCCGCAAGGTGTACGCGGTGCCGAAGCCGCTCACGAAGAGCGCGGCCGTCCGCGAGGTCGCCCGGCGCATCGGCGCGACGCTCACCCTGGCGGCGGGGGACTCGCTCCTCGACGCCGACCTGCTGATGGCCGCCGACCGGGCGTGGCGCCCCGGCCACGGCGAACTCGCGGAGAGCGAGTGGACCGCCCCCCACCTCGACGTCCTCGCGGAACGCGGGGTCGCGGCGGGGGAGGAGATCCTCCGCCGCTTCCGGGCGGCCGTGGCGGGTTAGCGCCTGTACGGCGGATCAGGGCCTAGCCGCAGCACCCTCCACCACAGCAGCCACCGCCACCCCCGCCGCCGCCCGCGCTCTGCGCGGGGGCGGCGGTGCTGCTGCCGCCGACGGCCACGGCCGAGAGCAGCTTCACGGTGTCGTCGTGCCCGGCGGGGCAGGCGGCCGGGTCGGAGGACTCGGCCATGGGCCGGCTGATCTCGAAGGTGTCGCCGCAGGTGCGGCAGCGGAATTCGTAACGAGGCATGGGGACAGGCTAACGGCGGACGCCCGCGGAGGGCAGTGCCGCCCAGGGGCGCCCGGCCCGGTCCGGCGGAGGGCAGTGCCGCCCAAGGCCCCGGCCCGGTCAGTGACCGGCGGCGGTGCCCCGGTCCTCCCGGATCTGTTCGACGACGCGCGCGGCGGTGGCGCGGACGCCCTCCAGTTCGGTGAGGAAGTGCCAGTAGTCGGGGTGGCGGCCCTCCAGCGTGCCGACCGCCCGGTCGAGCCGGGCCACGGCCTCGTCGAGGGGCCGGGCGTGGCGCGGGTCGGGCGTGTTCCGTCCCGCCATCGCCAGCCGCTGGGCGTCCCGTACCGCGAACCGGGCGCGGTCGGTTTCCGCCTTCGGGTCCTTCGCGACGGCGTCGAGGCGGCGCAGCCGCTCTCCGGCAGCCGACACGGCCTCGTCGGTCGAGTCGAGGAGGGCGCGGACGGTGGAGAGCAGGGACGTCGCGTCGGGCCAGCGCTGCTCCTCGCGGGCCTTCACGGCCTCGGCGAGCCGCTCCTCGGCCTGCCGGAGCGTGCCGGCGGCCTGCTCGGGCACGTGCTGGAGGTCCTGCCAGCACGCGGCCGAGAACCGCCGGCGCAGCTCGGAGAGGACCGGCTCGACGCCCCCGGTGCGGGTGGTCAGCGCCTCGGTGCGGGTGCGGAGGGAGACGAGGCGCCGGTCGATCTCGGCGGCGCGCTGCGGCAGGCGCTCGGCCTCGGCGCGTACGGCCTCGGCGTCCCGCAGGACGCGGTCGGCGCGCTGGAGGGTCTCGGGGACGCCGTGCCGCCCCGCGCCTTCGTTGAGGCGGGTCAGCTCGGGCCCGAGCTGGGCGAGCCGCAGCGCGAGGTCGTCGGCGCGCAGCCCCCCGTCCCGTACGGCGTCGAGTGCGCCGCTGGCGCCGCGCAGCGCCTGGCGGGCCCGCTCGACGGCGGGGGCGAGCCGGGCGAGCTGGGTCTCGGCGCGGTCGAGGAGCGGCCCGAGCCCCTCCTCGAAGCGGTCGAGCTCGCCCTTGACCCGGTCGAGCTCGTCCTTGGCGGCGGTCAGTTCGGCGCGGGCCCGGCCGGCGGTCGCCGCGTCGAGCTCGTCGCGGTCGAGGTCATGGGCGTCGACGGCGCCGATGTAGGTGTGGCTGACCTCGTCGATCCGGCGTCCGAGGGCCTCGAACCCCTCGACGACGCGTCGCGCCTCGGACGAACTGTCGACAGCGGTGATCGTCTCGATGGAGATCCGCAGCCCGCGCTGGGCGGTGTCGAGCTCGTAGAAGGCGGCCGCGGCGGCGTCCTTGGCGGCCTGGGCCTCGGCCCGCTGGCCCTCGCCGCGCCCGCCGAACCAGCGCCGCGTACCGCCCCCGGCGAAGGACTGCGGCAGCAGCGCCCCGACCAGCAGCGGCAGCGCGAGGGCCAGCCGGAAGGTGGACGGAATCCTGGGCGTCGCACTGCCCCCAGGGGGTGTCCTGCCGTCGCTCGCCGCCACGTACCTCTCCCCGTGCTGTGTCCGCCGTCCCCGGTCCGGGTTCATTCTCCCACCCGGTAAGGACGAACACACGGGCCGGTCAGTTCGCCGTACGGACCACGATGTCACCGTTGTCGCTGCGGACGCTCACGGAGTGCTCACTGTCGTCGCGGCGCGGCACGTCGAGGCGGACGTCGCCGTTGCCGCTGTCGCCGGTGGCCGCGTACTCGGCGCGGGGCAGCGTGACGTCGACGTCACCGTTGTCGGTGCTGACGTCGACCTGCCGGGGTACGGCTCCGAGGACGATCCGCACGTCGCCGTTGTCGGAGTGCGCGAGCACCTTGGGCGCGCGGGTCCCGCCCTCGACGGTCAGGTCGCCGTTGTCGCTCCCGAGGTCGAGCGTCCCGGTGCTCCCGGTCACCCGCACGTCGCCGTTGTCGGACCGCACCTTCAGCGGCGTGGCGAACCCCTCCGCCGTGACGTCTCCGTTGTCGTCCTCGACGGTGACGGCGGTGCCGCGCGGTACCTGGATGCGGTGGACGGCGTCGCAGCTGGCGGTGACGGCGTCGCAGTCCACCCGCAGCGTGAGCCGCCCGCCCTCCAGCTTCCAGCTCGCGTCGGGCCCCGACCCCATGAACACCCACCCGTCGACCTGCCGCTCGACGAGCACGTCGTCGACGTCGGCGGCCGTGACGACGAGCCGGGAGTCGTCGGAGTCGACGACGAGTGCGTCCCCGTCGAACGCGAACGTCCTCTTCTCGACCGGCGCCTCCCCGGCATCGGCCCCGCAGGCACTGAGCGCGAACACGGCGAGGAGGACCCCACCGACGGCGAGAAACGGCTGACGTACTGCGGCCATGACGATCGAACCCCCAGAAGAAAACGTCGGTCCCCCGACGGTACGAGCCCACCACCCCCCGTCACGATCAGGCGACCCACCGTCCACAGGGTGGGGCTACCCCCCCGCCCCGCCACCCCGCCACGAACAACGGATTCGGCCCCCACCCGTAGGCCATGTAGGCTGTTGCCTCTTCCACGGGTGCGTAGCTCAGGGGTAGAGCGCTGCTCTTACAAAGCAGATGTCGGCGGTTCGAAACCGTCCGCGCCCACCAGTGCAAAGGCCCCCAGCCGATCATGGCTGGGGGCCTTTGACATCTACTTTTGACATCAACGTCCATGGTCACTGCGGCCTGAGGCTCGTCCGGTCGATCGTGGTGAGCTTCAGGGCTGCGATTCCGTCGAAGGGGGAACGGTGGAGGACGTTTTCGACACGACCGGGAGACCGCCGAAGGGCTGGATGCACGCGATCTTCCATGGTGGCCCGTACGGGGAGGACGTGGGGCGCTGCATTCCCGGCCCTCCGGCGCCGGCAACTCTCGCGGTGCCGCTGGCGGAGGGCGGTGTCCACATGTACCGCCTGCGGACGGTGGGGTCGTGGTCCGATCCGGACGACCCCATAGCCGTCTACAACCCTGACGGCCCCCCGGTTCCGCCCCTTCTCCTGACCGCCCAGGAGAAGCAGTGGACCCAGGAGGGGCAGCAGAGGAGAGGTCTCGGGCCGGTCAGTCTTATTGCGCTGGCCGATGACGGGCGGATGGTGCACGACCCCGACGCCCCTGCCATCGAGGCGCTGCTCGCCGTACTGCAAGAGAGGCAACACCTGCTTCTCCAGCGGCTGACCGACCATGATGAAGGTGACTGCTACATCCTGGTCCTGTTTGTCGAGGACGCCACCTACGAGCTGGAACACCAAGCGAGTACGACCGGTGAGCGCTACCGGACGCGATCGGCTTCCCCGACGGAGGTCCGTGACGCTGTCCTCCGTTGGGCAGCCGATCAGGCGAGCCGGCGAACTGAACTCGAAGGTCCTACGACCGGGGACGCCTCCTGAGCAGCCGGTCCATGTGGCTGACGGCCTCGCGTTGCGTGTCCTGGACGACGTGGGCGTAGACGTTCATCGTGACAGCGATCTGGCTGTGTCCGAGGATCTCCATGACGACGCGGGGAGCGACGCCGGCGGCGGTGAGGAGCGTCGCTGTCCCGTGGCGGGCATCGTGCAGGCGGATGACGCGGAGGCCGGCGTTCTTCGCGACGCGGGTGAACGAGCGGTAGAGGTTGCGCGGCTCGATCGGCTTGCCGGTGCGAGTGGTGAACACGTAGCCGGTCTCCTCCCACTTCTCTCCGGCCTGCTCCCGCATGGCTGCCTGCCTCATGCGCTGCCAGCGCAGGGGAGCGACGCAGATCCCGGGCAGGGGAAGCGTCTGCTTGCGGCGCCGCCCCTTGGGGTCGTCCTCGTACACCTCACCCCCGACCCGCTGACGCTGAGTCCTGACCCGGATCTCCCGCTTGTCGAGGTCGACGTTCTCCCAACGAAGACCGACGATCTCACCGCGGCGGAAGCCGAGCGCGATGGCGAGCACGAACGCGGCGTACAGCGGGTCCTTCCGGGCAGCGGTGAGGAAGTCGAGCGTCTCGTCCAGCGACCAGGGGTCCAGGTCTCGATCCGCCACTGTCGGCGGCTCGACGAGCGTGGCGACGTTCCGCGTGACGAGCTCCTCGCGGCAGGCCGCGGTGAGAGCCGTCCGCAGGACGCGATGCGACTCCTTCGCGGTGGCGGCGCTGGTCTTGTTCTCCAACGCGACGACGAACTTCCGTACGTCGGCGACGCTGAGGGACTCAAGCCGCTTGGAGCCGATCATCGGGACGAGGTAGAGCCGGACGTGCACCTCGTACTTGGCGGCCGTGGTCCGCTTGCGACGCGGCTTGACGATGTTATCGAGCCAGTACGGCAGCCACTCGGCCAGCTTCATGGACCTGGTGGGGACCGGGATGCCGTTGTCGACCTTGTCCAGCAGTGCGCGGCGCTTGGCGTCGCAGTCGGCCCAGGTCTTGCCGTACACGTACTTGCGGGCGCGGGTGCCGTCCGGCTGGAGGACGTAGACGGCGGCCTGGTAGCGGCCGTCCTGGCGCTTGGTGATGGTGCCGGAGCCGTTGGGGTTGCGCTTGCGCGGGGTGGCCATCAGGCTGCCTCCTCGATCTCGTGATTGATGAAGTCCCGTACCGAATCGGCGGGGACGCGCCGCGCCCGCCCGATGGTGATGGAGGTCAGGCGGCGCGAGCGGATGAGGTCGTAGACCGTGGAGCGTCCGAGCTTGAGGAGCGCCATGACCTGGGGCACGGTCAGTAGTTCGGCGGGGGCAGTGGCGGTGGTCATGCTGGGGCTCCTTCCAGGGCCAGTTGGTCGCGCAGGGCTTCGCGGGCGGTCTCGCGGTTGAGTGCGATGTCCCGGGCGATGGAGGCGGCGAGGGCGGCTTCACCGGGGGAGTGGCCCTGGCCGGCGTACTGCCAGGAGGTGAGGACGAGGACGGTGTCCGGCTCGATGTCGTCCAGGCCGCGGGCGGTGCGTTCCTGGGCGGCGCGGTAGTCGGCGCGGGTCTGGCGGAGCTCGCTCAGGGTGGTGGAGTACTGGCGGGACTTGGTGGAGAAGTGGCCGCGGAAGCCGAGCATGTGGGCCCAGGCGAGGAGCCGGAGGTCGGGGTAGAGCGGGTCGAGGTCGAAGCAGGCTTCGACGAGGCGGCGGGTGTGGTCGGGGACGCCGAGGAGGAGCAGGGCTTCGCGGTTACCGACGCGGCGGTCGAGGCTGCCGGTGGTCTCGGCGGCTTTGGTGGCGTACTTGGCGATGTAGGAGGCGACGGCCTGTTCGGTGATGGCGGAGCCGTCGCCGAAGGCTTTGACGGGCCGGATGTCGAGCTGGGTGCCCCAGCGCAGTCGGTGTGAGGGCTGATCGCCGACGGCGGGGACGGTGATCGTCGTGTACGCGTGGGCGGCGGCGGTGTGGATGGCTCGGGCGAGGAGCTCGGTCGTGGCCCAGGACGGGGGCGGGGTGTCCGGTCCGTCGGGTCCGTCGAGCCGGACCACGGCGTGGAAGTGGACGGCGCCCCGCTTCTGGAACTCGGCCACCTTCCCGTACGAGAGCCGGAGGACGTCTTTCAGCGCTCGCTGGGACAGTCCCACGGAGGCGGCAAGCTCTCGGCGGAGTCGCGTCGTGAACCGCTGCCAGAGCTGCCCGGCGTGGTTGTTGAAGAGGACGGCGCCCTCGTAGTCGTACGACGTGGGGTCAAGAGGAGTCCCCAGCTCGGTCGCGTCCTCGGGATGCCGGATACCGCAGCGGCAGGGCCGAGTGCCGGGACGGTTGTGGACCGGTCCGAACGACGGCGCGGTGAGGGTGAGGAAGACGCGGGGGT
The DNA here is from genome assembly GCF_055581845.1 of Streptomyces sp. NPDC042346. Lineage (NCBI taxonomy): Bacteria > Bacillati > Actinomycetota > Actinomycetes > Kitasatosporales > Streptomycetaceae > Streptomyces > Streptomyces sp. NPDC042346. The sequence goes on from NZ_JBVJEH010000003.1 coordinate 585,251, forward strand.
GGTCGCGAACGGCGGCGGGGATGTCACGGCGGTCGTCTCCGGCGAGGCCGGCGCGGATGAGGTGGTACGTGTCGCCCGCGTAGGTCCAGGCGCAGGTGGGGCAGCGGGAGGCACGGCGGTTGCCACAGGCGATGCGGAGGCGCCCGTCCGGCTCGGATCCGGTGGAGTAGCGGTGGAGGGTCTCGCCGGTGGTCTTGTCCTGGGAGAGGGTCCATCCGGTGAGGTGGATGGGGCTGGAGCAGCCGCCGGTGCGGTGGATCTGCTCCTTCCAGCGGTCGTACCCGGGGGACGCGGCCAGCCGGAGCATGTCGCTCAGGGTGGCCGAGTCCAGCCCCTTGAGGGGCGGGGTCTCGATCAGGCGGCCACCGCCGGGGTGGCCAGGCGGAGGGTGAAGGGGGCGTGGTGGTGGTCGGCCATTATGGGCGGGCGCCTTCCTGTTCTCTGGACTGGGTAGGGGCGGGGCTCCCGGGCGGCGGAGACTTGGCGGTTGAGCCGCCCGGGAGCCCGACTAGCGGTGCTTGTGCTGGCTGTTGAGGAGCGAGCGCATGACGACGGCGCAGACGGCGACCGAGGCGGCGCTGATGGCAACGGCGAGGAGCATCGAGACGAGGACCGTGCCGACGATGAGGACGAGTCCGACGCCGCTGGCGACGACCGTGACGAGGCCGGTCGGGGTGAGGCGGACGGCCGGGACCTGAGCCCGCGGAGAAGCCGGGGCCGGGGTGTGGTCGTGGTGGCAGGTGGCCGGCTCGATGTCGGTAGTCGTGGCGGCGGTCGGCTGGATGAGCGGGGTGACGATGCCGGTCGGGAGCGGGTTGACCGGGATGCGCGGTCGGAACATGGCGGGTCTCCCTACTTGGTGATCGGGTCGATGAGCGGCGTAAGGACGCTGTCGGCGAGGAGGTAGCCGCCGAGGAGGATCACGACGACGAGCCACCAGGGCGGGCGGATGAGCTTGATGCCGAGAGCGCCCACGACGACCAGGGCGAGCCAGAGCGGGACGTCCACGAGCGGTATCCGTTCAGTTGGCGATGCGGCAGCGGTGGGTGCGGGCAGCGAGCTGGGCGGCGGAGGAGCTGGAGTAGTCGGAGGACCAGCCGCAGCGGTCGGCGGTGCAGACGGCGGCGTACTTGGTGCGGCCGTGCCGGTCGCGGTGAGTTCCGATCTGCACGGGGCCGATCCGCATCACGGAGTGGAAGTGATCGCGAGGGGCCATCGCTCAGACCTCCTTCGAGAAGTCGTCGGCGTGCTCGCGGAGCCACTGGCGGATCTCGGCCGACTCGAACTCGTCGGCGGCGATGATCACCGGTTCGGCGATGGCCATGGCGTCCACGAGGCGGTTGTTCCGGGTCAGTTCGGCGGCAAGCTCCAAGGCATGCCGGGTCGAGTCGCGCATGAATGGATCTCCCTCTCAGGCGAGTTGGGCGGCGATGGCGTCGGCCATCTGGGACGGGACGCCGAGGCGGGTACGCAGGGTGTCGGCGTCGATCGGGTAGCCGGTGCGGGCGCGGTGGTCGTCAGCGACCTTCCGGGCGTGAGCGACCAGAGCCGGAGGGACAGCGAGGGCGGTGGGTGCGGGCTCCGGCTCGACGACTGGTAGCCCTGATGGCGATGCGGGACCGGCATCTGGCTCGTACGAGTCGCGTCGCTCGATGACCGCGTCGACGGCGACGGGTTCCACGGGATGAGCTGCCGGCGTGGGCATGGTTGGTGTGTGGACGAGGAGGGTGCCGCCGAGGAAGGCGAGGGCGGGCCATCCGGCAACGAGGATGCGCAGCCAGTCCGGCACGTCGGTGAGGTCGAGGAGTCCGGCGGTGGCGACGTTCGCGCCGAGCGACGCGACCAGGGCGACGGTGAACCAGGTCCACGCGGAGCGGGCCGAGTCACCAGCGGCCCGGAGGCTTCGGAGACGGCGCCAGGCGGCGACGAGCAGGAGGTCGACGGAGACGGGGTAGGCCCACGCTTTCCACCCGGTCTGGCCGGCTGCTTCGGCGAGATCGTGAAGGTGGGCGAAGGACAGGGCACCTGCGATCACGGCCTGTACAAGAACGGCGTCGGGTCGCAGTGTCGAACGCATCGCGGGGGCCTCCTTCCGGTTTTGGGCAAGGGAGGGGTAGGGACATGGCGTGAGGCGGTCACGCCGACCGTGGAGCGGGGGGTGTCAGGCGATCGCAGGAGCTGCGGCGGCGGAAGGCTCCGAGGTCTTGGCCAGGGGCGGCAGGAGGGGCCGGAAGGCGTCCAGCGCGGGGATCTCCGGAGTGCGGCCGGCGTGCGCGTTGCAGGTGTTCACGGCCCGCCGCAGGGTGAGATGCGGGGTACGGATGCGGACCCAGCCGCCGGAGGAGTCGCCGACCACGGCGGTACCGGGCCGGTCGGTGGGGATCTGGACGGTGGCGAGCACGGCGTCAGGGGCGATGTCCCCGAAGGCCATGTTGGCGCTGGTCTCGTCGTTGACGCGGTGGGCGGTACGGCCGGTGAGCTGGGCACGGAGCATGGTGATGCCCTTGCCGAGTTCGGAGCCGAAGCGCTGCCCGCAGATCTCCAGGTAGATGCCGGCTGCACGCCCAAGCTGGGAGAGACGGACCAAGGAGGTAATGATCCGATCCCGACGCTTCTCCTCGTCCTTCGTGGCGAACAGGGCGAGTTCGGCGACCTCGTCGACCATCAGGACAATCGGGGTCGGGCGGAGGTGATCGGGCAGGTCCCAGATGTCCGCGGTGATATCCGCATCAGGGAGATCCGCACTCAGCCGCTGTTCGCGTCGGATGAGCTGATAGACGCCTTCCATGTGTCCGACGAGCGCGTCGAGGAGGTCGGCCGCGGTGTCGGGATTGTCGGCGAGTGCGGTGAACCGACGGGCGAGCGGCGCGAGTTCGACACCTTGCTTGCAGTCAACCCCGACCAGGGCAACATCGAGCGCGGCGAGAGCGGCAACAAGGTTGCGCTGATAGACGGACTTACCTGATTGAGTGGCACCGACGTTCAACGCGTGCGGGATCTGTCGGTAATCGCGGTAGTAGACCTCTCCGTCCTCCCTCATGGCGACCGGAACCCGCATCACCCCACCACCCGGCAGGGCGGGCATCTGGACTCGCTTGAGGACGTCGTAACCGGTCATCCGCAGCTCGACAACACCGGATCGAATCTCCCGGGCGGTGACGTTCCGCATGACGAACGAGTGACGCAGCCGATCTGACGCGGCAGAGAAGTCGAACGCGTCCTGACCAGGCCGGAGCTTCACCCGCAGCACCAGCCCTGTCCGGGTGGGCCGCAGTCGCAGGATCCGAGGCGCCCGAGCCTCTGGGACGGGCCTGCCGGCCATCCGGGCCAGTGCGAGGCGCCAGCGAGGGGGCGGGACGGTCAACCCGCACGCGTCCATCACGGAGGAGTACCGGCCGAGGACCCGCACGAGCGCGAAGAGGATGCCGAAGGTCATCCAGTACCAGGCCGGACGCTGCCACCGCAGCAGCAGCGCGATGGAGGCGACCAGAGCGAGGGCGACCGATAAGCCGGTCATGATCAGGCCGCCTTCGCGGCGGCGAGGGAGGTGACGGCGACGGCGCGGAAGCTGATGCCGTGGCGCTTCTGGCCGTTGAACTCGTTCTCCCAGGGTCGGGCGACGACGCCAGTCAGGGCGACCGGGGTACCCATCGTCAGCTCGCCGGAGACCCCGGTCGAGGGCACGACCAGGTTCAGGATCTCGGCGCTGCCGTCCATGACGAACATGACGTCAACGGTCATCAACGTCGCGCCGGTCTCGCGGTCGGTGGCGACCTCGCCGGTCTGCCGGTTCGCGATCTTCGGGGCCGGGGGCTGGGCCACCATCACCATCGCAGTGGACGTGTCGACGGGGATCTGACGCACAGTGGATCACTCCTCTATAGATGATGAACTCCGTCACTCATGTATAGGAGTGACATGAAGAAGAGTGCCCGACTCCTGTACATGAGTCAACCCGCTGCGAAGAAGAAACCGCAGCGGGCTGTGGGGAGTTGAGCGAGCGTCAGTCGGTGGCGGGGATCCGATACTGGAAGACGAACTGGTCAGCGGCCATGAGGGTGTCGCAGACCTCGACGACGCGCCCCTTCTTGGTCACCGCGTCCCGCAGCAGGTGAACCACGGGAGCTCCGGGACTCAGAGCCAGCTCCGAAGCCTCTGCCTTCGCGGCTGGCCGCGCCTGGAGCGTCTCGACGAACTCGGTGAAGGTGTGCCCGTGGTCTTCGAGCCGGGCATAGATGCCGCCAGGACCAGGGTTCTCGGCGAACAGCTCAGGGATGTCCTTGACGACATCCCACGGCAGGTACGACGAGGCTGTCTCGACAGGGGTCCCGTTCCGGAAGTACAGACGCCGCCGCGCAAGCACCTGCGTACCCGCGTCGATGCCGAGCCGCTCGGCGATGTCCGCCGGCGCTTCCATAGGTCCGATGTAGAGAACGCTCACCTTGGCGGTGGCGCCGGACTGCGCGGACTCAGCGAGGTACGCGGCCTTGCCGCCTCGCCGGTGCGAAGCACGGAACCGATCCGAGGAGCGGAGCCGCACAGGAGGCCGGTCCTTGACGATCGAACCCTTCCCGTGCCGAGTGTCCACGAGACCACTAGCCCGCACCTCGACCATGGCCTTACGAATGGTCCCCCCGGCGACCCCATAGCGTTCGACGAGCTCCGACTCGCTAGGCACCATGTCGCCGGGCTTGAGGACGCCGGCCCGGATCTGCTGAACGATCTCGTTGGCGATCTGCACGTACCGCGGTACGGCCCGATCACCGCCCACTGAAGTTCCCACGGTCCTACTCACTCTCCTATGCTCCTGTACATGAGTAACAGCGCCCGCGAAGCCCAGTCAACGCCACTGCACTCCGTGTCTGTGGCGGGAGCAGTGGTCCGCGATGACGGGCGCCTCCTCGCGATCCGCCGAGCGGACAACGGAACCTGGGAACTCCCGGGCGGAGTCCTCGAACTTACCGAGGCCCCCGAGGCCGGCGTCGCCCGCGAGGTCCTGGAGGAGACGGGAATCCACGTAGAGGTGGACGAGCTGACAGGCGTCTACAAGAACACGACGCGAGGCATCGTCGCCCTGGTCTTCCGCTGCAAGCCGTCGGGCGGCACTGAGCGAACGTCGGACGAGTCGACCGCGGTCGACTGGCTAACACCAGCAGAGATCGAGGACCGAATGTCCGAGGTCTACGCGGTCCGCCTCCTGGACGCAGTCGACGGAAACGGCCCCCACGTCCGCAGCCACGACGGCCGCCGCCTGATCAGCCAGCAGTGAGCCCGAATCCCGGATCAAGGATGAGCCGCGAAGAAGCGATCCCCCTCGTCCAACGCCTGATGAACCCGGAGACACCCGACGAGAAGTCTTCGGAGATCCTGGAAGTACTGCAACGAGGCTTGGCGTGCCCGCACATCGGCGACTACATATACTGGGACCCCGATCCGGAGCCGACGGCGGAGAAGATCGTCGACAGGGCCATGGCCTACAAGCCGATCGCCCTCTAAGGGCCCAGACGCCACAGCGCGATAAGACTTTCTCTACTTCATCAAGGCACCCGCCGCGCGCGGCGCGGCGCGCGCGGCCCGTCGCCCGGGCCTGCGCTCCTGTCTCCGCCCCGCTCCAGCCCGACCGCCGTCCGCACGCCTGACGGCTCGGGTTGATGGGCGGGAAGAACCATGGCGCGGCCGGGGCGAGTCCGTGAAGTGCCGGCCAGGACAATGCCTCCGGCGGGGGCGCTCAGGCTCCGGGATGGAGGGGCCCGTGGGCGTCTGCCGGCAGCGTCGTGGGGAAGGTGGGGGGCTCCCATCCCGCCTGCCATCGACCCAGGCAGAGCCGAGCAGACACGGGTCCTGGCGTCCAGGTCGTTCGTACAGTGGCGCGCTCCACCTGGACGCCAGGACCCGCGCCCGCTCCACGGTGTGTGGGGCGACGGCAGACGGGATGGGAGCCGACGAGTGGTCAGCGAGGCCGGAGAACCCGTGACAGCTGCAGGCCAAATCCGCTGCAGCGGCCTTCGCTTAGCGGCAGGCGCATTCCAATAGCGGTGCTGTTGATCTGGATTGGTTCGAGGAGGCAAGCTCAGGTCTATGGCCCCCGAAGTTATCGCAGCAATCATCGGTTTACCGTCAGTCCTCGTCGCTGCAACAGCTGCTTACGCTGCCGGACGTGCGCAAGGCCGCGGCAGCGTAGATGCCGTCCGCCGCCAGCACCAACGCGACGCGTACGTCCAACTCCTCGATGCTGCGTACGCCTTCAGTACCTCGTCTCTCTGGTCCACGTGTCTAGCCCGCGCCAATCAGGAGGCACGCGAAGCGGGAGAGTCCCCGGACACTGGACGGATCTGCATCCGCGCTGCCGAGCTCTGCGTTGGTGTGAGCGCGGGTCCTCTGACCCTCGCTTCCATCGTGATCACTCTCGAAGGGCCAGACCACGTGGCTAACGTGGCCGGCGAACTCATCCGTCGAGCTCACGCCATCCATGACGACGCCGCCATGTTGGGTACCAGCAGCCCCGACGAACTGGCGCAGATGAGCATTGACTTGCCGGAGAGCAGGGAAGCGGATACACGGTTTATCGAAGCCATGGGCGCCTTCAGTCGCGTGGCCCGCCTTCACCTCAACGGAAGACGGCCACCACGTGACGTGTGGGCGGTGGGACGTCGTTAACCGCCCACCAGCGCTAAGGCCCCAGTCGACCTTGGTTTGGGGCCTTAGCAGCGCGCTTGTGACGCGCATTCAGTGGGCGTGCTGTAGCGATCGGGGGGCAGGTCCGTGGAGACAGCGGGCATCATCGTGCCCGCAGGGCTCTGCGAAGTTGTCTTCGAGGTCCTGATCGGCCGGTAGCCGACCGATCGGAATCGAGCCGTCTCCGTACATGTCTGTAGACCGAGCGAGCGCGGGAACGCGGCGCAGCGCATCTGGTTGGCTTGGGCGATCCCGATGTAGTGGGCGGCCCGACCGGCGAGGTCGTGGGCGGGCTCGCACTGGGTGTGCATGGTGACGACGGTTCCACCCGGGTCGGCGACGGTGTCCAACAGCGTCTGGAAGTAGCTCGGACAGGTCTCCACTTGCGGGGTGGTGGGCGACGGGAACGGTCCGAACCGATCAGACCTGCGGCGTGATGAAACGCGCTAAGATCCTCGCACGATTTCCTAGGAGATCGCTCGGTGACCGCGCGGCCAAGGTGGTGGTTCCGGATCCATCACTTTCAAGCCAGTGCGGCGTAGATGTAACGGCTGCAGCGCGTGCATGCTCAGCTCGACGCTCGCTGAGGGGGCATGATGGACAATGTTTCAGGGCTTCCTGAATTCTGGAAGGAGTTCAGTTCTCTGGGGCAGGAAGTTGATTTCTTTGTGACTGCCCGGCTGTTCGACGGAACACCCGCAGTGTGGCCTCAGGAACTCAACTACGTTAAATGGCGGCATCTGGTTGCAACCGAGCTGGGCGTGGACCCGATGGCTGTCCAACTGGTCGGAAGCGCTCGTCTGGGCTACTCCATGAACCCCAGTAAGGGCTACAAGAAATTCCACGAAGGCTCGGACTTGGACATCGCGGTGATCTCGCCCGAGCTGTTCGAAAAAGCATGGGGTGAGCTCCGAGAGATAATTGAGCACGATCGCTTCTCTCAGAAGAAGAACTACCTGCGTAAGCTGGTTTTCGAGGAGTGCATCGCCCTCGACATCGTGCTGCCGCATCTGTCTTTCGGTGAGCATTGGTCACGGTCCAGGGACCTCTTTATCCAGGATATCGGTGGCGCCTTCAGGGACCGCGATATCAATTACCGTCTATATCGTAGCCACAGGTCGCTTAGAAACTATCAGGTGAAAAGCGTGAACATCGCGCGCGATCGCGCGATTGAGGAGGGCGTGCACCATGGCTGATCACGGACTCAAGTTCGAGATCGAGTCGAAGACCGTGGCGGAGTTCCGGTCGCTGGACAAGTCAGGCGAGCTGATCCTCCAGCCTGAGTACCAGCGCAAGGCCGTTTGGCCCGATCGTGCCAAGGTGTCCTTGATGGAGACCATCCTCCTCGGGTATCCGATCCCGGAGATTTACCTCTCGTATGAGACGACGCCGGAAGGAGAGCAGACTGCGTCCGTTGTCGACGGCCAGCAGCGCCTCACCTCCTTGCTTGGGTTTCTGACCAACGAGTTTCCGCTGGACGGGCTGGAGGACGAAGAGCTAAGCGAGAAGTTCGAGGGGAAGTTCTTCAAGGAGCTGCCCGACGAGGTGCGTCAAGAGTTCTTCCAGTATCGCTTCCCGATTCGTCGCCTTTCCAACCTCGCTGATGAGTTTGTGCGCGCAGTTTTCGCTCGCGTCAACAGGGTCAATATGGTGCTGACGGAACAAGAGCTCCGAAATGCTTTGCTGCCTGGCCCGTTCAACGACTTCCTCAAAGACTGCGCGGCTCATGAGCTAAGCGCGGTATCCGGCGTATTCAGCGGTGAACGACGTAAACGAGGCGGTGACCTGGAGTTCTACGCCGAGGTCTTCGGTACCTGCATCTTCGGGCTGTCCAATAAAAAGACCGAACTCAACGAACGCTATGACGAGATCTCCGCAGATTTCGAAGACTATCGAGACCGGTCGGTGGAATTTCTCGAACTGCTGTCGCTCCTCAGTGGTACCGGCAAGTGGGTTGGTCGAACTAGATGGTCGAATATCGTTGATATGTTCACGCTGCTGCATGTCTCATGGGGGCTGCGCGAGGATCTATTCAACACTAACCTGCAGCAGAGAACGCAGATTCGGGATCTTCTTGATCTGTTTCAGCGTGCAGTATCAGCCAAGAAGCGCAATGGTGAGAACGGGGAAACTGTCAGCCTCTTGGAATCTCTTGCAGCTATGGTCGACATGACCTCCGAGGAAGTTGAGAAGATCGTCGAAGAGTATACGTCGGGAATCCGGAACTCATCCGATCTGGGATCACGTCGTGTTCGCTCTCAGCAACTGACGTTGGTTCTTTCGAAGAAGCTCAAGAGCTGATCCGCCTATGCTCGAATTCTAGGGCCTCGACCTCGAATGATGATCGAACTGGGCCCCCGGATGGGGTTTTGACGGGCATGGAGACGGCCTTTGCCTGATCCTTGGCTCCGTCACATTGAGCAGGGCTTCGGTGTAGTTGGCTGATGCCTGCCTGTTCCAGCTGATGTCCAGAAGCGCCCCAGCGAGGTGTGGCTCGCTCGTGGACTGAGCAACTTAGGCAGGCCACGCGCAGGACGCTGACTGGCGGAGACTCGGTGGGACTCACCGGGTTGTCCAGATCCGTGTGCAGAGAAGCCCCGGGCTGAGTCCGGGGCTTCTTCGTCGCTGTGAGTGCGTTGCTCGCTAGCCGAAGGCTGCCGCCGGCAGCATCGGGCCTTCGGTGTCGTTGTCATGGGGGCTCAGGCCGGGAAGCGGCAGGCGGTGACCGCGGCTCTCCGCGACGCGCACCGTGTCCCGCAAGGATTCGGCGAGGTCCTGCGCCAGGTCACGCAGCTCTTCCGGCGCAGCCTCCGCGTCGCCGAGCACCTCGGATGCGTGGTCCAGGAGTTCGGCAGCCAGGCCGAGCTGGATCGCTTCGGTGTTGTCGGCCAGGCGAGACAGGCGGCTGTTGCTGTCGGCGGTGCTCAGGAAGCACGGTTTGCTGTCGGGGCCCGACCAGGGGAGGAGTCGCAGTTCGTTGTGGGGCGTCATGCTTCCGTCCGCCTTTCTTCGGTTGTGGGGTGGGTGGTGGTGAAGACTGCGTCTGCGCGGTCGCCGGGGAGGACCAGGAGCGCGGCCTCGACTACGCGGTCGGTGGCGTCGGTTGCCACGCTGGTGATCGCGAGGACAGCCAGGGCGGAGCTGATTCTGAGGGTGGTCGCTTCTTCCGGGGTGGGGAGGCGGGCGGTCACCGTCTCTCGGATCCTGGTTGATGCCGCCTCCGCTCCCTGGGGCCCGCCCGGCAAGCTGAGTTGGGTGGTCGGCGCCAGGTCGCGGGGGACGTAGATGCGGGCCAGGCTGTGGGGCGACTTTCCTTCGTGGGTGACGCAGAGGAACTCGGTCAAGGGGCTGTTGGACGAGACCCTCAGTAGGGCTCTGAGGTGCCCCCTCGCCCGGAGCTTGGTCGTGCGGATGGTGACCTGGAGTGTGGGGTCGAAGAGCGTGCGGCCACCGCCGCTGTACGTGATGCGGCGGAGTGGGAGACGGATGAAGTTCCCTTTGCCGTGGACCTTTTCGATGAGTCCCTCGGCCTGGAGGAGCGCGAGAGCGTTTCGCAGGGTCGGCGTGCTGACCCTGTAGTGGGTGGCGAGCTGGGTTTCCGAGGGGAGGCGTTCGCCGGCCTTGAGGCGGGCCGTCGAGATTTGGGTTCGCAGGTCATCAGCGATGGCGTGGCGGCGGGAAGGCACGGAACGAGTCACCGCCTCTCTTCATCCGCAGGGCGATGAGCCGGGTTCGGGAGTGCATCGTCAGCAGTTCGCCCGATTCGAAGAGGAGGCGCTTGGCGCCGCCGGGGAGTTGGAAGAGGTCGGCCACGCGGCACGGCTTGCCGCCGATCTGGATGACGTCTCCCCGTTGCACGTTGGCCGACGTGATCTCGACGTTGGAGGCCAGCGCGCCGCTGGGCGCCCATCCCCTCACTGGGGTGCCTCCGTCGGGGTGTGCCGGGTGCTCGCCGAGTGGCAGGGGCAGTTGCATGCCTCGTAGATCACGGGGATGCCGATCGGCGCCGCGGCGGGGGAGGAGTGGGCGCACTTGTGGTGTGTGCCGATCCGGCATGCGCTCGATCGGTAGGGGGTGGCGGGGTGTGTCACGCGTGGCAGGTGACGGCGAGGCATCAGAGGGCCTCCGTCGGAGCGAACCAGGTGTGCGTGAGGAGGTCGTGAGGTACGGCTGCCGAGTGCCGTCGTGCTCGTTTCTCGCCGGCCAGTACGTACGGGCGGACGAGTGCGGTGTCCTCGCCCGGGAGGACTTCCGTGCGGTCTCGGCGCTGGCTCGTGGGCAGCGTCGGTCGGGCGGAGAGTCCGAGGTGGATGACCGTCGGGTGCACGGGCGTTAAGGCGCGGCAGTGTCGGCCCTTCGGGAGGTACCGCTCTCTGGTGCGCGTGATGGCGCGGCGGATACGGTTGAGCACGCTGATCAGCTCCTATCGCTGACGGCCAGGTCCCCGGACGTCGCCTGTCGCGGGGACCGCTTTATGTACGGCGGCCCATAAGGTGCGGCCGTTCAGGCTGGTGGCGACGAGCCCGAATCGATCGGCCTCCGCCACCACTTCCAGGGCATCCCGCCATGACTCGGCCGGGAGGGATTCCGGTACCTCCGCTTCGATCGACGTGTGTGCGGCGTGTTCCTCCACGCGCGTGATGAGTCCGATTGCGGACAACCGGGCGGCGATGTCCTCCGCGGTTGCGTCCGAAGCAGGCACAGGGAAGCCTCCGTCACCGACGATCACGTTGCGTGAAGCTAGTTAACTAGATTAGGGCTAGTGGACTAGATTTTCCATATGCCTGAGCAGCCGCCTTATCTCCGCATCGCTGACGTACTCCGGCAGAAGATCGCGGAGCAGGAGTGGACACCGGGGGATCGGCTTCCCTCGCGTGCCCAGATCGCCAAGGAGTGCGGCGTCGGGGAGAACGTCGTGCGCC